>PMOI01000023.1 GCA_003162475.1 Acidimicrobiaceae bacterium | reverse complement strand
CCGCGTGGCCCGAGTATCACGGCTTGATGTTGACCATGAGCAGTGTCGCCAAGCGCTACGGCTGCGGTCGTGCGATGTGGGAATACAACTCGTCGGAGAATCGCTTCGGCACGCCCGAAGCTCTGATGCTGCTGCCCTACTGGACGAACAACTGCGTCGACTCCATGGAGGGACTGCTTATGGAGTCCTCGGCGACGACGCCCTATCACTACCTCGACCAAGCCGAGCTCAGCGTCGCGCCGAGCAATCCTCAAGTCGGTCTCGACTACGGCTCGCTCAACGTCGCCGAAGGCGTGCGCCATCTCCAGATGCTGGGCGTGAAGTACTACATGGCGTTTTCGCCCTCCGTCATCGCCGAAGCGAACGCCAACCCCCAACTGCAACTCGTGGCCACGACGAGGAAGTGGCCCGCGCCGGGGGTGCAGTGGCGGATCTATCTCATCAAGAACAGCCCGATGGTCGAGGCGTTGTCGGCCACGCCGAACGTCGTATCCAACATCGCGAGCCAGTCGAAGTGGTTGGCGGCCAATCAGACGTGGTGGTTGAACCCTCAATTACAGAAGGTCTACGCCGCGAGCAGCGGTCCGTCGTCGTGGCCCCGTGCGTCGAGCGTGACGTCGATGACGAGTTCGAAGCCGTTACCCGAGGTCGTCGTCTCGCACACGCACGTCGGCCTGCAGTCGCTCTCCTTTGACGTGAGTCGCGTGGGCGTGCCGATGCTCGTGAAGATCTCCTACTACCCACGCTGGCACGTGACCGGCGCGAGCGGACCGTACCGGGTGAGTCCGAACTTGATGGTGGTCGTGCCCACGTCCAAGCACGTCTCGCTCGACTACACGAGCACGTCCGCGTTGACCCTGGGCAACATTCTGAGCGACATCACGACGGTGGCCGGATTCGCCATCCTCTTTATGGTTCTTCGGAGACGGCGAATCCTGCATAGGTAGAATGGGCGGTCGTGGACACGACAACGATCTTCAAGGCCTATGACGTCAGGGGTACCTACCCTGATCAAATCGACGAACACGTTGCCGAGGCCGTGGGTTCGGCCTTCGCCACGTTCGCGAGGTCTCCCCGGATTGTCGTGGCGCGCGACATGCGCACGTCGGGCGTCACGCTCACTGAATCCTTCGCCCGAGGCGTTCGCGCCGTTGGCGTCGAGGTCGTCGACCTCGGACTCGCCTCGACGGACTTTCTCTACTTCGCGTCGGGCTACCTGGACGTGCCGGGCACGATGTTCACCGCGTCGCACAACCCCGCCAAGTACAACGGCATCAAACTCTGTCTCGCCGGAGCGAAGCCCGTGGGACTCGAGACGGGTCTCGTTGAGATCGAAGCCCTGACCAACGACTTTTACGCGTCGCCCGCCACGGGCGAGCTCGCCGACTACTCGACGCTCGATCTCACGGCGGAGTGGGTTGCCCACGTGCACTCCTTCGCCGACGTCAAGGCCTTTCGTCCGATCAAGATCGTCGCCGACACCGCGAACGGAATGGGCGGCTTTGTCGCGCCGCTCGTCTTCACCGGGCTGCCCTTCGACGTGGAGATTTTGTTCCCCGAGCTCGACGGATCCTTCCCGAATCACCCGGCCGATCCGCTCAACCCAGATAATCTCAAGGACTTGCAGCGCCGCGTGCTCGAAACGGGAGCGGACATCGGGCTCGCCTTCGACGGCGACGCGGACCGCGTCTTTCTCATCGACGAGAAGGCGCAACCCGTCTCTGGTTCGACGACAACGGCGATGGTCGCCGCAGTGATGCTCGAGCGCCACCCCGGATCGACGGTGCTCTACAACTTGATCTGTTCGAAGTCCGTACCGGAAGTCATCGCCGAAGAGGGCGGCGTCGGGGTGAGGACGCGCGTCGGACACAGCTACATCAAACAGGTCATGGCAGAGACGGGGGCGATCTTTGGTGGCGAGCACTCCGGCCACTACTACTACCGTGAGAACTTTCGCGCGGACTCAGGAATCATCACGGCCTTCGTGGTCCTCGATCTCATGAGCCAGTCCACGGTTCCGCTATCGGAACTCGCGAAGCCCTTTCTGCGCTACGCCGCCTCGGGGGAGATCAACACCGAAGTGACGAACCCCTCTGCGAGCGTCGAGCGTCTAGTCGAGAAGCTCCAGGCCGATGGCGTCAACGTCGATCTGCTCGACGGCTTGACCGCGGACTACGGATCATGGTGGTTCAACCTTCGTCCCTCGAACACCGAACCGCTGCTGCGTTTGAACGTCGAAGCCGCTGACGACGTTTCGTGTCAGGCTCACGTTGAAGAAGTGCTGACCCTAATCAAGGAGACTTCCTGATGGCTCTCGACTCATTCCTGCTCGACCTTCTCGAAGATCCGGTCGACCACGGCGCGCTGCTCTACGTGCCCTCGAAGGATCTGTTGTTCAATCCTCGTCTCCACATCGCCTACGAGGTGCGCGATTCGATTCCGGTGATGTTGCCCGACGAATCGCGCGTCGTCGACGAGGAAGAGGAGCGCTCGTACAGCGACGATCCCGACACTCGCCTTACGGGACTCCGTTAACGCGTCGGCGAGGCGACGCCTGTCGTCGCTGGCGACTCTCGACGATGAGTGATGCTGTTTAGGATTGTTTCGTGAACACGCTGTGCCTTCGCCCACCCAACTTTGGCGACGAGGCGGAAGTAATGATTGCGCATAAGCAGATGTTGAACGAGGGCTTCACTTTTGCGACGGGTCTTCGCGAGAACGAGCCGTGGCAGGGGTACCTGAATCGATTGGACTCATATCAATATGGTCAGGAAGCCCAGTGGGTACCGTCCACGTTCCTTGTCGCGGAGGTAGACGGGAAGATCGTTGGTCGCACCTCAATTCGTTTTGAACTGGACGCGCATCTTGCCCACGAGGGCGGCCACATTGGCTACGGCGTTGTTCCGAGTGAACGGCGAAAGGGTTATGCCACTCAGATTCTCATCCAGAGCTTGGACGTTGCGCGCGGCGCGGGCGTTCAACGGGTTCTTGTGACGTGCGTCGTTTCTAACGAAGGTTCGACGAAGGTGATCGAGCGATGTGGAGGCGTCCGTGACTCAGTGGTTCTATCGAACGATGGAAGTATGGTGAATCGATTCTGGATCGTATGACTCTTTGTTGCCGACGACCTCGTGCATGAATCCTTGACTCTACGAGTCTTGGTGTTGAGGACCGGACGCCACAGATCTGCTACCAAATGTTGGCGAATTCTTTTGCTTCAGGTCCAACCCTTACAGGCGCTCCACGATCATCGCCATCCCTTGGCCGCCACCGACGCACATGGACTCCAGACCAAAGCGCAGGTCAGCGTCTTCGAGTGAGTTCAGCAGCGTCGTCATGATGCGTGCGCCGGTCATGCCAAAGGGGTGACCGAGGGCGATCGCGCCACCGCGGATGTTTAGTCTGTCGAGTTTGATGCCGAGGTGTTTTGCGCTGGGCAGCACCTGAGCCGCGAAGGCCTCGTTGATCTCAACGAGATCGATCTCGTCAATGGTCATGTCGGCACGACGAAGTGCTTGGCGACAGGCTTCGATGGGTCCAAGTCCCATGATCTCTGGATTGATTCCGCTGACGCCGCTCGCGACGATGCGCGCGAGAGGCTTGATGCCGAGTTCTTGAGCCTTCGTGTCACTCATCACGATGACGCCGGCGGCACCGTCGTTCAGTGGACAAGCGTTACCCGCGGTGATGGTGCCACCTTGGCGAAAGACGGGTTGGAGGCTCGCGAGTTTCTCCAACGTGGTGCCCGCACGAGGGCCGTCGTCTTTGGTGACGACCGAACCATCAGGCAACGTGACCGGCGTGATCTCGCGCTCGAAGAATCCGTTCTCCTGGTGGGCAACGGCGAGTTCTTGACTGCGCAGTGCGAACTCGTCCATCTCTTCACGTGAGACGTTCTCGAACTCGGCCACGTTCTCGGCGGTCTGGCCCATTGCGACGTACACGTCGGGTAGTCCCGGCTGCGGCGTCCAGGGATCGGTGACCTTCTCGGAGCGAGCCTTGGTGCGCTTGATGGCGTCGTGGAAGAGCGGGTTCATGGCGCTCCCACTGTCGCTGGCGCCGTTGCCGAATCGTGAGACCGTCTCGACGCCAGCAGAAATAAATATGTCACCCTCACCGGCGCGGATGGCGTGCGCGGCCATGCGAATGGTCTGCAGCGATGAGGAGCAGTAGCGATTGACGGTGACGCCGGGCACGTCGTCAAGTCCCGCGAGAATCGCGACGACTCGTGCGAGGTTGAAGCCCGACTCACCGGCTGGCTGTCCGCAGCCCACCATCAGGTCCTCGACACTGTGGGGATCGAGTTCGGGCACCTTTTCGATGAGCGCGCCAACGATGAGCGCGGTCAAGTCGTCAGGGCGCATGTCCACGAGCGAGCCCTTGAACGCCCGACCGATGGGGGTGCGGGCGGTGGCGACGATGACGGCTTCGGGCATGGATTCCTCCTCGAGTTACTCCAGGGCAACGCTGGCGAGCATAGTGACTCGCTATGGAGCGTTGGTCTGGTTCGCTCCAAGTGGGCCGGCGTTGGCGAACCCTTGGCGCACGCCTTGACCAGCGCGACGGGCGAGCTGGTCGGGCTCGAAGAGCATCCAGTAAGCGTTGCGCGCGTGGTCGCGTGATCGGTTCTCGAACACGGTCGCTAGTTCAGCCGGGTCGAAGGACTCGTCTTCGTGCACGAAGACTTCCAGAATTGGTGTCGAGGTCATGAGTTGGGCCTGCATGATGCCCTGGGACGCCTCGTGGGCGCACTGCTTGTCGATGGGCGCCGAACCGGGCATGCCGAGCGCCACCACAATGGCGGCGCCGTCACGCTCAATCATGCTCTTCGCCGCTACGGCCAGGTCTTTGAACCCGGGCACCGTTTTGGCGATGACCTCGAAAGTGATCCCGTAGCCGGGACAGCTGGCCAGTTCGGCGCGGGCGGCCGCGCCCATGTCGTAACGAGCGAACATCGTGTCGACGACGCCTATCTTCACGACGCTCTTCGACGTGCTCTTGGTTTTCTTCTTCTTTGACACGAGACTCCAATCTCTCTCCAGTGTAGGGAGTGGTCCCGCGCGGGCCTTCGGCGAGGATTACTCGATGTCCTAGTGTTGGCTCGACAGAGGGGTGGGCCATGGCCTGGGACTTTTCAACGGACGAAGCGTTTGAAGAACAGCTCGTCTGGATGCGCGGCTTCGTCCGCGAAGAGATCATGCCCATCGAGACGCTGCCGCTGAAGCACGATCAGGTCGTGACCTTGATAAGGCCGCTTCAAGAACAGGTACGAGCGAGAGGACTCTGGGCCGCGCACCTTCCAAGCGAACTGGGCGGCATGGGCTTTGGCCAAGTCAAGCTCGGCCTGATGCACGAAATCTTGGGTCAGTCGATGTACGGACCCGTGGTCTTTGGCAACAACGCGCCCGACAGTGGCAACGCGGAACTGCTCGCCGCCGGAATGGAGATGACCGGGCGAGAGGACATCAAAGAGCGCTGGCTGACGCCCCTGCTGAGCGGTTCCATTCGATCGGGCTTTTCGATGACCGAACCCAACACGGCCGGCAGCGACCCGAGACTCCTGAAGACGCGCGCCGTCAAAGACGGCGACGAGTGGGTCATCAACGGGCGAAAGTGGTACACGACCAACGGCTCGGTCGCGGACATTTTGATCGTGATGGCCGTCTCGAATCCCGAGGTGCATCCGTACCAAGGATCGTCGATGTTCGTCGTGCCCGTCGACACACCCGGACTCACCATTCTGCGCGACGTGGGATCGATGGACGACCCTGACGTCGTCTACGGTCGCTTCGGTAATCACGCCGAGATCCTCTACGAGGACGTGCGCGTACCGTCCGACCACCTGATCGGTCCCGAGGGCTCCGGCTTCCTTCTCGCCCAGACGCGCCTCGGGCCGGGACGCATCCACCACTGCATGCGTTGGCTCGGGCAGTCCCAGCGCGCCTTCGACATGATGTGCGAGCGAGCGCTGAGTCGCTACACGCATGGTTCGTTCCTCGCCGAAAAACAGACCGTCCAGAATTGGATCGCTGACTCCAAGGCCGAGATGCACGCGGCGCGGCTCATGACGCTGCACGCCGCGTGGAAGATGGATCAAGTCGGCGCGTCGGCCTCGCGCGACGAGATCGCCATGATCAAGTACTTCGGCGCGAACGTACTGCACAACGTGATCGACCGCGCGATTCAGACCTACGGGTCGCTCGGCTATTCGAGCGACATGCCGCTCGAAGCGATGTACCGCGAGGCGCGAGCGGCTCGTATCTACGACGGCCCCGACGAAGTCCATCGCCAGACGGTGGCCCGTCACGCGCTGAAGAACTACGACGCCTCGGAAGTGCCCACCGACCACATACCCACGCGCGCCGCAGCCGCGCGCGAGAAGTTCGCCGACGTGTTGGAGTTCCTCGAGGCCGACTCCGTCTAGCGCGGCGCGAGGCCCTCGACGGCCTCGTCGAGATTGATGCCGAAGGGCACGATGGCGATGGTGGGCACCTCGACTCCCGCCTCGACGTAACGCGCCACGTGCTCGCGGCACGCTTCATAGGACCCGTGGATCACCAGTTCGTCGACGACCGAATCGGGAATGACTTCGTTAGCCTTTTTCCGGTCGCCCGCGGCCCAGGCGTCCCACATGGGCGTCAACGCGTCGCCGCGGCCGAGCCACCGGTGGAACTCGGCGTACGCGTTCACGGTGAGGTACGACGAGATCATCCGTCGCGCGATGAAGCGCGCGGCGTCGGCGTCTTCATTCGGGATGACGAAGAGCCGCGCGGCGATGGTCTTGTCCGCGCCGACCTCGGCGCGGCACTGCGCGACGTCGGAAGCGGCGAGCCAGTTGAGGATTGCGCCGTCGGCCTCTCGTCCAGCCAGTCGCAACATTCCCGGGCGCAGCGCCCCGAGCAAGATGGGCGGCCGATTGACCACCGGTCGTGACAACTTGAAGCCGTGTACTTCGAACGTCTCGAAGACCTCGTCGATCTTCTCGCCGTCGAGGGCTCGCTTCACGAAGCGAAGTACGTCGCGCGTCCTTGCGTAAGGTCGGTCGTAGGTAATGCCGTTCCAACGCTCGACAACGGGTTCACTCGACGCGCCCAACCCCATTGTGAACCGCCCGCCACCCACTTCGGCCATCGCGGCGATGCTCATGGCCAGGAGGCCAGCCCCTCGGGTGAAAACCGGAGTCACTGCGACACCGAGGTTGAGCCGTGACTCGACGATCGCCGCCACGGTGAGGGGCGTGAAACCGTCGGCCCCGTCGACCTCAGCCGACCAGACGTCGGTGTAGCCGAGGTCGGCCAAGCGATGGAACCACTCGCGATGCTCGAGCAGTGTGACGCCGTCAAAGGGGATCGTGATGCCGTAGCGAGAGGTCATGCCTTCAGTGTTTCAGATCACGCGAGGTCTCGAGGTCGCTCAACGTAAGTAGTCCTGGTCGTTCGCCTTGGGAACCTCGAGACCGCGGCGTTCGAGATCGCTCACCCAACGATCGATCAAGGTCTCGAGGATGGTCGCTCGGGCGAAGTGCTTGTCCTCAGCCGCGATGAGGTCCCAGTGGGCGTGGTGGTGGTCGGTGGAGTCGACCATGAAGTTGAGTGCTTTCAGGTACTCTTCACGCTTTTCGCGATTGCGCCAGTCATCGGGGGTCAGTTTCCAGTGCTTCAATGGGTCGTTCGCGCGATCGTTGAATCGACGGTTCTGTTCTTGGTCGGAGATGTGCAGCCAGAACTTGACGATGGTGACGTCGGCGTTGAGCAGCATGCGCTCGAATTCGACGATCTCTCGGGCTGAACGCTCGACCGTCTCTTCGTCGATGAGCGCTTCAGCGCGTTCCACCAGGAGCCGTCCGTACCAGGAGCGATCGAAGACCGTCATCTCACTCGTGCCGGGCAGAACCTCTTGAAATCGCCAGAGAAAGTGGTGGCGAAGCTCTTCTTCGGTCGGGGGACCGATTGGCACGACCCGGACCTGGCGAGGGTCGAGGCTCGCGGTGAGTCGACGAATCGCACCACCCTTACCCGCGGAGTCGAATCCTTCGAAGACCACGATCAGTCCCGGCCCGCTGATGTCGGGGCGCAAGAGGCCCGCGGTCAAGAGTCGCAGTTGAGTGAGACGGCGCTGCGCGCGTTTCACGCGCTTCTCGGACGCTTCCTTACTCAGCGTCTGGGAAAGGTCGATGTCGTCGACGCGGCTCACGCGGCGGCGCCGTTCGCTCGAAGATCGTGCACGCGGACTCCTTTTATTCTTAACGTACTCCACGACGATTCGTCCGATGAACGAGCTCGGCCGCGGTCACTCTTTAGGATGTACTAGACCACGGAACGAGAGATAGTAATGCGAAAGATTGTGCTCCTGGTCGCCGTCGTGGCGCTGCTCGCCGGCGGCGCACTCTCGTGGAGTCATCGTGGTCCAGCGCTGGCAACGACCAGTACGTCAAAGATCGAGCGCGCGTCGCTCGTCAGTTCGACTGCGACGACGACCACAACGACCGGAGCGACCACGACGACGACGACGCCGCTGCCCATGCCCCAACCGGTGTGTTTTAGTCACATGAAATCGGGAGGACCCGGACACGCACCGATTCCGATTGAGGTCTGCAAGCCCTGGCAGGCAAAGGACACGTGGTCGGGATCGACGCCATCGATCTACACGTCGGCCTTTCGTCCAAACATCGCCCAGCCGACGGTGATCGCGTACGCCACGTGGGTTCGTACGTCGACGACGGATCTCGCGCTCTACCTCGGCTACGAGGGGCCTGGAACGACGACGTTGCCGCGCGGTCCCGAGGAAGTTCCCCCGACCGCGACCAACCGCCTCCTCGCGACGTTCAACTCCGGTTTTTACGAGAAGGATCTCGCCTCTGGGTTTTTCACCAACCACACGCTCTACTTCCCGATGGTGTACGGTCTCGCGACGGTGGTGCGTTACACCAACGGGCGCGTCGACATCGTTCGCTGGACTGGCGGTCCGCGGCCGGCCGGCAATGTCCTCATGGCCCGCCAGAACCTTCCGTTGCTCGTGAACGTGGACGCCGCGACGCCCTTGTCAGCCAACAACGCCGCGTGGGGGTCCACGCTCGGTGGCGTGCCGGCGGTGTGGCGCTCGGCAATTGGCATCGACGCCAATGGCAACTTGATCTACGTCGCCGCGCCGGACCAGACGTCGGCGACGCTCGCGGCGCTGATGGTGCGACTACACGCGGTACGTGCCATGCAGCTCGACATCAATCCCGCGTGGCCGATCTTCGTCACCTACGGGGGGGCCGGCGCCAAGAGTCCGTCGCTCTTCGTCGCCAATCCCAACCAGATTTCGACGAGATTTCTCTACGTCAGTACGAAGGACTTCTTCGCCGTCTACCTCTCGCGTAGACCCGGTGAAGCGCAGCCGTGGTAGGGCGACACGCCTCGAAGACGCCCGGACGAGTCTCGTGGCGTCTTCGAACGGCGCTCGGGGGTCTCGTTGCCCTGGTCCTCGCCGCGCTGGTCGTGGGACTCGGCGTCGCCAATGAAGTGACCACGACCACGAGCTCGACGTCGAGCACGTCGAGCACGTCGCCCACGACGACGAGCGCGCCCGTCACCACGACGCTGGCGCCAACCGTGACGCTCAGTGCCGTCGGCGACACCGAACTCGGTAACACACCCCAATTGCCCAGTAACCCGAACGCCTTGTTCAATCCAGTGCGCGCGGCACTCGCCGCGCCCATCGTCTTTGGCAATCTCGAAGGAACGCTGACGGACGCGACGACGTCCAAGTGCGGAGCGAAGTCAAAGCAGTGCTACGCCTTTCGCGTGCCGCCGTCGTACGCGAAGGTCTACGCCGACGCCGGCTTCACGGTCTTGAACGCGGCGAACAACCACAGTGACGATTTCGGTGTTGCGGGCATTACCGCAACGACGACGGCGCTTCGTGCAGCCGGTATCACCCAGGCGGGGTTGCCCGGTGAGATCGGCGTCGTGCGCGAGGGAACCTTAAAGGTTGCCTTCGTCGACTTCGCGCCCTACGTCCTCACGAACGACATGTTGAATCTTTCGAGCGCGCGACAACTCATCCTGCGAGCCAAGTCGATGGCGAACGTCGTGGTCGTGTACATGCACGCGGGCGCCGAGGGGTCCGGCGCCGATCACGTGACGCGGGCGACGGAGTACTACGTGGGTGAGAACCGCGGTGATCCCTACGCTTTTGCGCACGCCGCGATCGACGACGGTGCTGACCTCGTGATCGCGAGCGGCCCCCACGTTCTTCGTGGCATGGAGTGGTACCGGGGACACCTCATCGACTACAGCCTCGGGAACTTTACGAACTACGAAGACTTCTCCACGAGCGGCGACCTGACCCTCTCAGGAATCTTGCGCGTGACGTTGAGCGCCACGGGTTCGTTCGTCACGGGCCGTTTCATTTCCGTGGTACTGCACGCGGGCGGTCAGGCATTCGTCGATCCAACGGGCGCGGCCGCGGCGTTCGTCAATCAGCTCTCGAAGGGGGACTTCGCGTCGAGCGCGGCCGTCATCGCGCCCGGTGGGGCGATCTCGAAGGTGGGTTGACTCAACAGCCTCCGGCGGGACCTGGCGTCCCGGGTCCGATCTGGTAGTCGTCGAGGGTTCCGACGTTGCGTGGGCGCGGATTAGGTCCCAAGTGCACCACGTACCAGACCCCGCGCCACGAGATGAGTGAGGCCACCGCAACTGAGACGACCTCGTGGTTGCGCTCGAAGACGAGACGAATCCCGGGCACGTGCCAGTAACCAATGCGGTTCTCACAGCCGCCGGGCGGAATCCACTTCGCCAATCGGGCGTTGGCGTCAACGCGCAGGAAGGTTGCGTTCGTGGGCGTGAAGAACTTCTCGTGATAGGTCGCGAGATCGAGACGGTAGAAGGCGACGAGGCGCTCGACGTAGTCACTCGCGGGAGAGGGGATCACGCCCGTCTTCATCTGGAGGTAGGCGCCTTCCGGGAAGAAGACCTCTTGGCCGACCGCAGGGCTGTTGCTCGAGATGGCGCGAACGAGGAGGCGCATTTCGTTGGTGAGCGACACACCGAAGGATGGTTCGCGGTTGTTCTGGGGAAGTTGGCCCGGCGACGCCGCGCCTGCGGGCGCGCCGATGGAAAGAACGAGGACCGTGCCAACAACGATGGTCGTCAGACGACGCGCGGCGCTAACTCCGATGACGACCGCGACGACCGATGAACGAGATCCGTTCATTGACGAACGAGCCGATCAAGAAGAGGCCCGCGAGGAGGCCCGCGAGGAGGGCGTAGCGCTCGTGCGGCGGGAAGAAGCTGTACTCCACCACCGAATGTCCACTCGGCAGATCGACTCGCTGATAGACACCGTCGACGGTAGTGATCGTGGCGGGTTTGCCGTTCACGGTGGCCTTCCAGCCATTCATCGAGAGTTCGGTGCGCAGCAAGGTCGCCCCCGTCGTCGCGCAGTTGACGTTCGCCACGTTGTCGTTGGTGCTCGACACCGTGCACGACGACGACGTGGAGAAGAGCCCTTGCGGGTGGGGAATCTCATAAATACTGGCCAACGTTCCGGAGAAGACTTTCTTCACGCCGAGTTTCGTGAGGGCCGGTGATAAGACCACTTGGATCGGGATGAGGAGGTACTTGACTGAGGCGTTTTCGTAAGCTTGGAAGTGCGTCGCTAGTTCGGCCTCTTGGTTCTCGACGCCCTGTAGTCCACCGTGGATGACGAACTGGTTGCCTGGGGTGAGCCCGGGATACAGACTCTGCTCAACGAAGTTCTTGAAGTTCTGCGGGTACGGAAGGTCTATAGCGGAGAGCTCATTCAGCCCGAACTCCGTGCCCCAGTTGGGGTACAAGACCGCGAAGTCGAGGAATCGGTATTGACCCTCGTGTTGCTGGAGATACTGGATCGGCGCGTAGTCAATATTGATCTCTTTGGGTGAGCCCACGGTCGGCACGATGAACAAGAGGAGCGCCTCGCCAACGACCACGAGCGCGATCAGTAGTGGCGTGATCCGAGCCTTGTAAAACCGGCCCACGATGAGCAAGAGCGCTAGCGCGATGAAGGGAATGAGGTCGAGGCCGATCAAGATGATCCGGGCCTTGTGCGAGAGGATGACGCCCTTGTTGTACGGACGGGCTTCGTTGACACACCACAACAACACGAACACCATCAGTACCGTCGCCGACGTCATGAGTCGCTTCGCGCGCGTACTCCGCGTGAAGTCGACGAGGCCGAAGCCCGCCAGCATCACGACCGCCATTTCGCAACTGGGCATGATGTAGCGCGGGAATGACGCCGTACTCACGAGGGGGATGAGGTTCCACAAGACACGAAAGTGAAGGAAGTCGAGGGCACCGGCGAGTCCCGCCAGGGTCCACACCGCGAGAAAGACGCGCAACGCTCGATGGCTCGAGCCAAAGAGTCCGACGATCGCCACGGCGCAGATGCTGGCGCCGAAGTAGCCACCGATCTCACCCCACACCGAGGGCACGTTCGTGCTGTTGAAGATAGTGCCGTATACGTAGGGGTCGAAGAAGGACGAGATCGCCTCCGTGGGCAGGCGGACAACGCCCAGGACGGCGGCGGTGTGGCTACCGACGAAGGCGACCTTCATGAAGTCGTAGAACGGCACCAGGATGGGCAGCGAAAGCACGATCCCGACGAGACCACCCAGACCAAGGCGGCGCAGAACGCGCAGGCGCTGCTCGCTCGGCACGGAGAAGAGTCGAACGATGGCCCACGCCCCAGCGAAGAGTCCGTCGAAGTAGGCGACCTCGGGAAAGCCGGCGTACATCGACAGCGCGAGGGCGATCGCCGCAATGTACCAGCCGCGCTTGGAAGCACTCGGGGCGCTGTCGATGATCATCTCGATACCGAGAAGCAGCATCGGCAGGAACGCCACTGGGTTGAGTACGGCGTTGCCGAGCCAGGCGTAGGTGCCGTTCAGGGCGAACAGCATGCCCGCGACCGTCGCCATGAAGAGAGGCATCGAGAGTCGGCGAGCGAGGAAATAGGTTGAAATCCCAGCAATGACCTCGAGACTGACGTGGAACCAGACGAGACCTGACGAGAGGGCGAACAGCAAGGTGAGGGGGAAGAGCGCCGCCGACTGCATTTCGCCGGCAAGAGGTTGGCCGAGACCTTCGAAGTAGTTCCACCAGGGGAAGTGGCCGTGCAGCATGTCCATGGCGGCTTGGTGACCGAGCGACTGCGTGATGAAGCCGACGTTCGGGTCGATCGCCTGTCGGCTGCACACCAGGCGACAGAGGTGTTGCGAGATGCCGGCCGTCCAGGAGATGGGGTCGTTGTTCCCCAGTCCGAGGACGTAGACGGCATTACCTAAGAGCACCGTGAGGACGATGAGCAGTACGGGAAGAGACCAGGGAGGAAGTCGGCGATAGAAGTCGGCCGCCCGTTCCCTCGTCGAATTCACTTCTTTAGGTTACAAGGACAGCCGGGTCACTCGGGGACGGCGGATCAACGCAAAAGGTAGAACATCTTCTCACCCAAGAGCAGCAACGACTCGGGGAAGTAGGGGTCGCGGAACGACGCGAAGATGTCCCAGCGCTTTATGAATCGGTCACGGTCGACAATGGGGTCGAGGTCGCCGCGCGATGAGCCCACGTGGTGATACAGCTGCACGTACGGGGTGTAGATCACGTAGCGATCCTCCATCTGGGAGCGCAGACAGATGTCCACGTCGTTCATGACGACCTTCAGCTGTTCGTCCATCCCGCCAAGTGACTGCCAGAACTCGCGTCGCACCATCTGCACTGCTCCGGTCACGGCCGCGACGTCACGGGTCGCGGAGGAGAAGTAGTCGACGTGGGCGTAGTTGGAGTCAGTCCGTAAGTGTTGGGGATAGGGCGCGATCACGATGCTCTCGTGTTCACGACGCCCGTCACGGTCGAGGAGGCACCCGCCGACGATGCCAACGTCGGGGAGTGAGGCCAACGCGAGTAGCTGCTCGAGCCAGTCGGGAGTCACGACGATCGTGTCGTTGTTGAGCGTGACTATGTAGTCCGCACTCGAATGATTGACGCCCCGATTGACGATCTTGGCGTAGTTAAAGGGTCCGGGACAAGGGATGACGCTGTACTTCGTCGCCTCGAAATACTCGAGGGACTCCGGCTTCACGGAGTCGTTGTCGAGAATGATGATGTCGTAGTTCTGGTACGTCGTCTTCTCTTCGATCGACGTAATGCACTGTTCGACAAGCTCGATGCGATCGCGCGTGGGGATGATGATGTCGATGCTCGGCGAGGGTGTCGGGGCGTCGAGCGACCAACGAACGAGACCAGGCAGTGCGCCCGGCGTCACCGTTCCGTGCCAGCCACGTCGATCGATGGCGGCTTGCACGACACGACAGGTGTCGCCGTCGAGGTGAGTCGCGTCGAAAGAGCTTGGGGTGCGGGCAGCGGGCAGCACGATGGGGACGTGATGGAAGTGGACGTTCGCTTCACTAAGTCGCAGGTACGCGTCGTGTTCGAAGGCCCAACCGGCCTCGGGCGAGAATCCTCCGACGCGAAAGAGCGTTTCGACGCGAAGGAGGGCGGGGCGACCCACGACGTTGTAGCTGAGCAACGTGTGCGGGGCGACGCTCGGACTCTTGAGGATCGGCGCGAATTCATTGGGTCCCGGTTCGTCGCCAAAGACAACGTCATCGTCTTTGGTCGCGTGCGCCAACAACTTCGCCACGCTGTAGCGGCGACTTTCGTCGCTCAGCGACGCGTCAGCGAGAAAGAGCCACTCCGATGTCGTTTCGTTGAGCACGTCGTTGAGCTCGTTGATGACTTCGTTGGAAGGGGCCGTAGTCTCGTCGATCTCGACGATGGTGACGTCGTTGTCGTCGAAGGTAATAGTCGCCAGTTCGTGGGCGTAATCGATCGTGAGGGGTCGATAGTTGATCGGGAATATCGTTGCGGCCTTCGAGGCGATGACCCGAGTGACCTTGGCGACGTTCTTTCTCCGACGTAGGCGCAGAACTTTCAGCATCGGTCGAAAGATGAATCGCGCGAGGCGGTAGCGCCGGGTGTTCTCGCCGAGAATTCGTCCAGCGGTACGTTGGAAGCGCGTGCCGGACATGAGGCGAATCTGTTTGTGAAACGCCACCCAGCGTTGCCTGATCTCTTCAGCGGTGATCGGCGGCGCGGCCTCGTCGTCGAATCGTTGCAGGAGTGCCAAGTTCTTGTCTCTCTCGTTACGCGCAGCCGGAATGACTTATTGGCGTCTCGGCCAATTTTAGTGGAGGTGGTACTCGTCCCTGTGCCCCGCCTGTCCCAGCCTCGTCGTTACTGGCATTTCGCGACGATTGGTTCGCATCGTCGTCGCTTGTCAAGCGCTTTGGGGGTAGTTCGAGGTGAAGAGGACGAGACCGAGTGAACATAATTTTCGAGGTTCCGAGTCCGACCCCGTATCTCAACAAGTGCTACATTTCGGCACCTGTTTTTTTACGCTTGCTAAAGGAAATGGAGAGTTGCTGCCATGACGGACACCCTGGAGGCCCCTGGAGACGACACTGCAGGGAATAGCCTTCGCCCGGGCGTCCTCGGACTCTTCGACTCCGTCATCATGGGTGTCGCCGGGGTGGCGCCGGGTTACTCGATCGCCGCGACGACGGCGATCTTGTTCGGTGCGGTCTTACTAGGTGGCGCGGCGGCGCTGCTGTACTGCGGCGTGGCCATGTTCGGCATCGTGTTCGCGTTCAGCTATCTCGGCCGCGTCGAGTCAAACGCCGGGGCTAGTTACTCGTGGGTCCGTCGAGCGCTGCACCCGGTACTTGGTTTCATGTCGGGCTGGGCACTCATCGTGTCGGCCCTCATCTTCATGGTCATCGCGACCGTTCCGGCCGGCGCGAATATCTTGGGTCTGTTCTCGACGAGTGCCGCGAACAACAAGTTCGAAGTGACCCTCGTCGGTGCCGTCTTTTTTATGCTCATGGTCGCGGCGGTCGCGGCGGGTGTCACCATCACGGTGACCGTCCAGATCGTCATGTCGTGCGTGGAGATCTTCATCCTTCTCCTCTTCGCGGCGTTGGCGATCCTTCACGGACACCACGTCCACTCGTTCTCGTGGCACTGGTTCTCTCCGAGCATCTTTCACGGGCAGGCCGGATTCGTGAAGGGTGCGCTCGTCGCGGCCTTCTACTACTGGGGCTGGGACGTCACCGCGAACCTGAACGAAGAGACGAAGAGCGCGAAGAAGACGCCAGGGTTCGGCGCCATGATCGGCATCGTCTTCGTCTTCCTTCTCTTTGAGGTCTTCACGATCGCGACCAACATGGTGTTGACGGCAGGTCAGATCAATAGCAACTCGGCTGACGTCCTCAGCGTGTTGGGTCAGCAAGTGTGGCACGGCAACACGGGCAAGATCATCGTGCTGGCGGTAGTGTTGTCCACGGTCGCCACGCTCGAAACGACCCTCATCCAAGTCACGCGAACCCTCTTCGCGATGGGAAGAGACAATACGTTGCCCAAGCGTCTGGGCACGGTGCACCCCACGCGAAAGACGCCACTCTTCGCGACGGGCGTCGTCATGGTGCTGTCGTTGGCACTTTTCGTTGGTTCGCAGTCGTTTCATTCGATCAATTCGATTATGAACGACGGCGTCAACGCGATTGGACTTCAGATCTGCATCTACTACTGCTTGGCCGGGCTCGCCGTCGTCATGCTGTACCGCAAGCAACTGCTTCTTTCGATCTCGAACTTCATCTTCATGGGTCTGTGGCCCTTCATCGGGGCTCTCTTCATGGGGTACCTCTTCATTAAGTCGGTGCCGACTCTGTATTCATCGAATCCCGCGCAGGTCTGGATTGGGCTCGGGGCGATGGTGCTCGGGTTGATTCCGATGTTCTACTACTGGGCGAAGCACAATCCCTACTACAACATGCCCGCCAGAGAAGATCGAATCGCGGTCTTGGAAGAGTTCGAGCAGAATCTTTAGCCGCGAGGTTCAACGCATGTCTGCTTCGTCACTGTCGTGACAGCGTCCATGATGTGGTGGTGCGCATTGTTAGTTTGGTCCCTTCGGTAACCGAGACACTCACTACCTGGGGCCGCACGCCCGTCGCCTGCACCCGATTCTGTGAGCGCCCCGACCTCGAGCACGTTGGAGGGACCAAGGATCCCGATATCGCGCGGGTCGTCGAACTGAATCCCGACCTCGTGGTCGTCGACGCCGAGGAGAATCGGCGAGAAGACTACGACTCGCTACTCGCGAGCGGCGTCGAGGTCTTGGCCCTGCACGTTCGTTCGCTGCTCGACGTCGATCAAGCGATGATGGAACTTGCGGATCGTGTGGACGCTCGTTGGGTACCGCTGCAGATTGGCGAACCACGACCCGTTCGCGCGCGGGCCTTCATACCGATTTGGCGCCGTCCTTACATAGCTCTCGGCACGCCGGCGTACGGCGCGTCGCTGTTGGCGCATCTGGGCGTAGCCAACATCTTTGACGACGGCGAACCCTACCCCGAGGTTGAACTGGTGAACGTCGCCTCCATGGGTGCGGACGTCGTCCTTGCGCCGAGCGAGCCGTACCCGTTCTCGAAGCGCCAGCTCGTCGAACTGGAGACAGTCGCGCCGACCATGTTCATCGACGGAAAGGACCTCTTCTGGTGGGGGAGTCGAACACCCAGCGCGCTTCTTCGTTTGGCTGAACGCTTGACGCTCCTACCGTGAGCACGAGAGCAACCCGTCGTGTTCCATATGGCGACGTCTCTACGAGGCGAGTTGAATTGACGATGCGTCAAATCTCAGTAGTCCGTGGCGTTTTCTTCGGCGTCGGTCGTTGACCGGCTACCCGGTATGGCGGACTGCTCGCCAGTGAGTATCTAAAGTCCCGGGAACTCCCCGGGCGCGTCAAAGGCCATGGCCTTCGTGCCGTCGTCCGTGGAAACGTGAGCCTTTTCGCGCAACGGTATCTCCTTCATGAACCAACTGACGATGAATGCCACGACGGCAAAGGGCACCGCGAAGATAAAGACTGTCTGCAGCGTGTGGCTAAAGGCGTTAATGACAATCGTCCGATCGGCTAACGGCAACTTATGGATCTGGGCCGGGTTCTCCACGAGGTTGCCGCCCTGCAACAACTTCAGTATCGCCGGCGAGCCAGAGGCGCGAAGTTGACCGAGGAGGCGAGTGTTGAAGACCGCACCAAGCGCGGCGACGCCAAAGGCACCGCCAATGGTGCGAAAGAACGTTGCGGTCGCCGTTGCGGTACCGAGCTGGGAGTGGGGCACGGCGTTCTGCACGGCGACGACGAGGACCTGCATCACAAGACCTAGGCCCAGACCCACGACGAACATGCCAATCGCCGCGAAACCGAACGAACTGTGTGAACCCAACCGAGTCAAGAAGACCAATCCCACGGCCAACACCGCCGAGCCGACGATCGGAAAGATCTTGTAGCGACCAGTGCGCGACACGAGTTGTCCGCTCACGATGAACGTGATGAGCATGCCCCCAACCATTGGCAACAGCTCGAGACCGGACAACGTGGGCGACGCGCCGTGCACTATCTGAAGGTAGAGAGGTAAGTACACGATGGAGCCGAACATCGTGAAACCGATGACGAAGCCCACCCCGGAAGCCGCTGTAAACGTCCGGTTACGAAAGAGGTTGAGGGGAATGATGGGCTCGGCGACCTTTGATTCGACGAAACAGAAGGCCACGAGCAGAATCGTGCTGAGCACGCCCAAACCAATGATGGTCGAAGAACCCCAGGCGTACTGCTGGCCGCCCCAGGTGGTCAAGAGGATCAGTCCCACGACACCCGCGGAGAGCAGCGCCGTGCCCCACCAGTCAACCTTGTGGCGGACCAGCCGGGTCGGGACGTGGAGGACGAGGGCGATAGCGATCATCGCGATGATGCCGATTGGCACGTTGATGTAAAAGATCCAGCGCCACGACGCGTGCTGAGTGAACCAGCCGCCCGCGAGCGGACCGAGAATGCTCGAAAGGCCAAAGACCGCGCCGAAGTAGCCCATGTAGCGGCCACGTTGACGAGGCGGGATGACGTCACCGATGATCGCTTGCGATCCGACCATCAAGCCGCCCGCCCCGGCGCCTTGGATGGCGCGGCACGCGATGAGCTCGAGCATGTTCTGTGAGAGGCCCGACAACATCGAACCAATCAAGAAGATGATGATCGCGATTTGGAAGAAGTTCTTGCGCCCGTAGAGGTCGCCGAACTTTCCCCACAGAGGCAACGAGATGGTGGAGGTGATTAAGTACGCGGTGACGACCCACGAGAGGTGGTTAAGACCTTTGAGGTCGCCCGCAATCGTGGGCAACGCAGTCGAAACAATGGTCTGGTCGAGCGCCGCCAAGAACATTCCCAACATGAGGGCGAAGAGAATGACGAGGATCTTGCGATGCTCTTCCTTCGAGAACTCGTGCTCCTCGGGTGCCTGGACGGCACTTTGAAGATCGTCAGTCACGGTACTTCTCCATATCCTTGGTTAACACTTCCGCAAATCTGCCCATCGAAGTACTGAAGCCCCGAAGTTCTTGGGCGGTCCAGTCGTCGAACAGTCGGGCGAGTCGTTTCTTATGGGCCTTTTGGACCAGTTTCAGCGTCGCTTCACCAGCACTCGTCAACCGGATTCGAGTGGCTCGCTTGTCTTCGAGGTCGGCGTCGCGTGACACGAACCCGAGTCGCTCGAGTTGTTGAACCTTGCGCGTCACCGCCGGGGCGTCGATGCCCAGACGTTCGGCGAGTTCGGAGACGCGAAACGAAGTGCCGGTGTCGGTGTGGAGTTTGTACAGCAACGCCGCTCCAGCGCGATCGAGTCGAACGCCAGCTTCTTGGAGGAGGTGTTCGTGGGCCCGCGCTTGATTAAACGATCGAGCCAGGACTTGCAAACTGGCGGCGATGCGGTCAAGGTCTTCGTTCGAAGGCTCTGGAGGATAACTCGAATCCTTCAAAGAAGTTGCTTTCATCACACAACTACTTTAGCGGAGGAGCGCTGACCCGCGAAACGGTTGCGCGAGACTACCTTCAGTACCTGATCGCCGCAGTGTTTGGTCCACGCGCGCCCGTAGTGGAACCGTAGGGTGTTGGCGTGACAAAGATCGTCGAAGAACCCCGTGACCTGAACCAGGTTGCGGCGAAGGATCACAAAATGAAGCGACGTGAAGACGTCCGAGTCGGGGGCGAGTAACGGATGCGCCGTGGTCTGTTTCTTCCACCCTTCGACGGCCTCGCCAATCCTGACCAACTCGTGGAACTTGCCGTGAAGGCCGAGTCGTCGGGTTGGGACGGCTTCTTTCTGTGGGACCACTTGCTCTACGCGCCACCGGTGCGCGACATCCTCGATACCTACCTGTGTCTCGCCGCGATCGCCGCGGCGACGTCGACAATCCAGTTGGGACCAATGGTGACACCCCTCATCCGGCGCCGTCCGGCCGTTGTCGCGCGTCAGGCCGTTACCTTGGATCTGCTGTCGCACGGTCGTCTCGTCCTTGGTTTTGGCATCGGCGACGACGGTGGTCAAGGTGAGCTCTCATCCTTTGGCGAGATCACCGACGCGCCGTCACGGGGACGCGCGTTGAGCGAGGGCCTCGACGTCCTCACGGGACTTCTCTCGGGAGAACTGGTGCACCACGTCGGAGAGTTCTACCGCGCCGACGGCGTCAACTTCCTTCCCGTGGCCGCGCGTCCATCGGGCATACCCATCTGGTTGGCCGCTCGGTGGCCAAATCCAGCGCCGATTCGTCGCGCCGCCAAGTACCAAGGCGTTGTCGTCATTCAGATGACGAGTCCCTCTGAGGTGCGTTCGTTGAAAGAGCAGCTGATCGGCGCTGGAGCCGACCTCGAGAACTTCGACGTCGTGGTGCTCGGCGCCGCCGGCGACGATCCACGCGAATGGGCCGACGCGGGGGTGACGTGGCTCCTCACCCAACTCGGCCCCTACGAGTTGAAGTTTTCCGAGGCCTTCGATCGCGTGGCGGCCGGACCATCACCGCTCGGTGCCTAGCTCCACGTTGCAGTAAGGGTGACCGGTTTTCGCGTCGCTCCTTTGGCCGTCGAGGCGGAACTCGATTCGCCTCATTCCAACTCGCGCGCGACACCTTGTGAGAGGTGCCCGGGCAGAGTCCGATCGCCTCTCCGTGCGCGCCCAGGCGTCGTTCGCACGGACTGACACTTCGGGCATGGTCCGGTGCGCGGCGTCGTCGAACGTGCAATAGTAGGCAAGGTTTTGACTTGGATGTGAACGGCAGCGCTCGCGAGAATTCGCGTCAGGGGGAAGTGTGGTCGTAGTCGTTGAGCCTGCTAATAGGGCGCCAGAGAAGGGCTTAAAGACCGGCGCGCTCGGCCTCATCTCCAGCATCGTCATCGCCGTTGCCTCGACTGCTCCCGCGTACAGCATGGCGGCGACGCTCGGCTTCGTCGTCGTGGCGATCGGCCTCCAGGCTCCGGTCGTCACGATCCTCGCCTTCTTCCCGATGTGGTTCATCTCCATTGCCTTTCAGCAGATGAATAAGGCCGACCCCGACTGCGGAGCGTCGTTCACCTGGGCGACGAGAGCGTTCAACCCGCGCGTGGGCTGGATGGGTGGTTGGGGAGTCATCGCGGCGGACGTCATCGTGATGGCGAGCCTCGCCCAGATCGCGGGCCAGTACGTCTTCGATCTGTTCAACGCGAACGGAATTGGCAACAACGCCACGAGTCCTTGGGTCCTCACCGTCGGCATCGCCTGGATCGTCGCCATGACGTGGATCTGTTACGTCGGCATTGAGATTTCCGCCAACTTCCAAAAGGCCCTGCTCGGCATCGAACTCACGATGTTGACGGTGCTGTCGGTGTGGGCGCTCATCCGGGTGGGTAACGGCAGCGCCCCGGTCGGTCACGTCGTGCCCGCCGCTGCGTGGTTCGATCCCTTCAAGATCAAGCACTTCAGTAGTTTCGTCGTCGGACTCGCCGACATGCTCTTCATCTACTGGGGTTGGGACACGGCGCTTAACCTCAACGAAGAGACCAAGGACGCGGAGACGGTGCCTGGAAAGGCCGCCGTCATCTCGACGTTTATCCTGCTCGGCACCTACGTAATGGTGATCCTCGCCGTCGAGTCCTTTGCGGGAATCGGTTCGTCGGGAATCGGGCTCGGCAACTCGGGCCACACGAACGACGTGCTCTCCATTCTCGGTCCGGCGATCTTCGGGCACTCGACGTTGGCGTCGGTCCTCGATCACCTGTTGTTGTTGATGGTGTTGTCGTCGGCGGCCGCGTCGACCCAGACCACGATCTTGCCGACGGCTCGTACGCTCCTGTCGATGTCGGTGCACAAGGCCATTCCCCAGGCGTTCTCGAAGATGCACAAGCGCTTTCTTACGCCCACCGTTTCGACCGTGACCTTCGGAGTGGTGTCGATCGCTCTCTACGCGGTGATGAACTTCCTCTCCGCCGGACACGTGATCGCCGACTCCGTTTCCGCGCTCGGAGTGATGATCGCGTTCTACTACGGACTGACGGGATTCTCGTGCGTGTGGTACTACCGAAAGACGTTGACCGCGAGCATCCACAACTTCTTCATACAGGGCGTCTTGCCGTTGATCGGCGCCCTCATCTTGTACTTCATCCTCGGTTGGTCCTTCTGGTACTACTGGAACCCGGTGAACAGTTACACGCACTGGGGAATCTTCCATCGTCAGATTGGCGGGACGTTCATCCTCGACGTCGGGGCGCTCTTGATCGGTCTGGTCCTCATGCTCACGATGCAGGCCGTTCGACCGGCCTTCTTTCGTGGCGAGACGCTGACTCGTAACTCGCCCACCCTCGTCACCGAGGACTTTGTCACCAAGAGCGAACAGGCGCGTTAGGTTGAGGCGCCGTCGTACGTTCGAACTTCATTGGCCCCAAGGAGGCGTTGTCTCATGACCGATACTGCTCCACCTCGCGTGGTGGTCGGCGTCGACGGTTCGGCGCTGGCCGCCAACGCGCTCGAGTTCGCCATCGAGGAGGCTCAACTTCGAAAGGCCACGCTGCACGTCACGTACGCCTACACCGTCATGTCGTCACCGGTAACGGGCTCCACGGGCAAGGACTACTACGAGCAGGTCGAGCGAGTAGCGAAAGAGTTCCTCGAGGAGATAATGGCGAAGGCCCCCTCGACGGAGGGCCTCGACGTCGAATGGTTGGGCGTCCCGGGCAACCCCTCCGAAGTGCTCATCGAGGCCAGTCGTGGGGCCACGTTATTGGTCGTCGGTTCGAGAGGTCAAGGAGGATTCTTAGGACTCTTGATGGGCTCGGTTTCGACTCAGTGCGTGCACTACTCACACTGTCCAGTACTCGTCGTTCGCGAGGGACACTAAGCCAAGCGGCGAACTGCGAACCTTAAGTCGCGATGATGGTCTCGACCACCGACGCTGCGAAGAACTCCGTCGGAGGGCTTGTAAGGTGAGCACTAATGACCCCTCTGGACGATTCGTACGACTTGAGTTTGGCGGCGGCGGCGTTGCGATCGAACAGTGCCGACGTCCACGCGCTCTTGAACGCGCTCTGCAGCGAGTTGTCTGACACGTTGGGTGATCGACTGCGCACGCAACGAGGTGGCGGCCGACGGCATAAGTCTGACGAAATTTCGTCGGTGCAGATCTCAATGGCGAACGATCAGTTCGAGGCAGTCATCAACGGGGGAGACCTTCGCTGCACGGTGGGGCACGTATCTGGTGGTATCCGCATTCGTAACGAAATCGTCGACATGGACCAGTGGATCACTCGACTGCTCCAGGCGTTACAGGCCGAGGCGGCCCACAGCGACGCAGCTCGCCTCGCTCTCGAAAACATTGTCATTGGAGGACATCAGTGAGCGAAGTAACGAACGATCTACCCGAAGCAACGGGACGGCGCCTCGAAGAGTTGGAAAAGGGACTCTTCACGTCCGACCTCTCGGTGAACGAATTCCTTCTTATCAAGGAAGTGGGTTTTCACCCGGTGGGCTTCGTCATGGGTTCGTCGATCTATCACACGGGCATTCAGACCCGTAAGTGGGGTCAGAGCCTCGAACTGACGAAACTCACCGAGGCCATGTACAACGCTCGCGAGCTCGCCATGACGCGGATGGAAGAAGAGGCCAGCGAACTCGGCGCTGACGGCGTCGTGGGCGTTCGTCTCGACGTCAACTACTACGAATGGGGTAAGGACGCGGCGGAGTTCATCGCCGTTGGTACCGCCGTCAAAGCCGAGGACGGCGTCTCACGACGAAACCAGCTCGGCAAGCCGTTCACCTCGGACCTGTCGGGACAGGATTTCTGGACGCTCCTCCAGACGGGCTACTTCCCTCAGGGCCTCGTCATGGGCACCTGCGTGTACCACATTGCCCATCGCGGCCTCGGCCAGACGCTCGGTACCACGGGGCAAAACGTGGAGTTGCCGAACTTTACCCAGGCCCTCTACGAAGCGCGCGAACTGGCGATGACGCGAATGCAAGATGAAGCGACGCAGCTCGGCGCCACGGGCATCGTTGGCGTGCGACTCGAGGAGAAATCGCACCAGTGGGGTTCGCACACCATTGAGTTCCTCTCGCTCGGCACGGCAGTGTTGAAGACCTCGAACGACGTCACGCTGGCCAAGCCGACCACGATCATCACGCTCGACAACTAATGGGCGAGTCGCCCCCCGATCTACCCGAGGCGGCCGAGCGTCGACTGGCCGGGGGCGCCTTCTCCTCCGGGCTCAGCGTGTCGGATTTTGGCGCGTGTCTAGAGATGGGCTTCGAACCCGTGGGCCTAGTGCAAGGGTTTTGTGCCATGCACCAGGGCTCTTACGCCATGGGTGGGGCTCTCTCGAGAAGTCTTTCGCCGTACGGGGGGTCGGGGAGTGGCTACGTGCAGAACTACCAGTGTCCCCACGGCATGATCTCCAACGAACACCGAATGTGGGGTCAGAACTACGAGCAGACTTGGGTGCAGGACGCCTGGAACCAAGGTTTCACCAGTGCGTACGAGCGCATGCTCGAAGAAGCGGCGACGCTCGGTGCCCACGGCGTCGTCGGAGTGATCGATACCCAGATGCCTCTCGGCGACGTGGGCGTCGTTGAGTTCCACGTACGAGGAACCGCGGTCAAGGTGCTCGACACACCCGCGCCCACGTCGAGTCCTTGGACCACGTACCTGGCCGGTCAGCGACTCGCGAAGGTTTTCGAAGCGGGCTACGTGCCGGTGTCCATCGTCGCCGCGGTCTCGTCAGTGCGGGTGTGGGCCTACTGCATCACCGAGTACCTCATGGAGGGTTTCGCCGGATCGATGTGGTCCAACGCCACGAGCTCCTCGAGCGCGGTCGAGATTGAACAGATCGTCACCGCCCAGACGTGGTCTCGGCAGCGAGTGCGCTCGCTCGCCCGCGCGCAACTGCACGGCGACGCGTTACACGGGGCCGACCTACGTTCCTCGGAGCGAGAGTTCGAGAAGGGTGACCTCGAGATTGAGGCCGTGCTGCGCGGAAACCGGATTCGACGGTTCAAGGACTTCGACCCTCTGCCCGTTCCTCAACCAACGGTTCGTCTCTCGTGACGAACGGGGACGTGGCGAAGAGTCCGATCGACGCGAAAGCGGAAGTTCGACGGGCCGTGGCGTCGCTCGCCGGTAAGGCACCGAAGACGGAGTCGACGACGTCGGATCTCTCGATCGACGAGGAACTCAATCTCCACTCGATTGGTTGGGAGCCCGTGGAACTCGTGAGTGGCGTGTCGCTCTTCTCGACGCCCGTGGGCCTTTGGAACTGGGGCGAGGGGGAGATCACGTCTGCGTCGGAGGCGCACGCGCTGGCCTTCAAGTACGCCATTGGACGAATCCATCGGGAAGCCGCGGACGCGGGCGGCCACGGGGTCGTGGGCGTGCACGTCGAACGTCGCGTGTACTCGACGCACATTGAAGTCTCGCTGCTCGGCACGGCCGTTCGTCCGGTGGGCGCCAAGAGCGTTGAGCCGAGCAACGTCTTCGTCTCGGACCTTTCGGCGCGTGACTTCACGTTGTTGATGGTGGCGGGTTGGGAGCCCCTCGGTCTCGCGACGGGCGCCAGCTTCGTCTACGCGCCACGAAGGTCGATGGGCACGGTGCTCCAACAACAGTCCCAGAACGTGGAACTGAAGAACTACACCGACGCCATGTACTCTTCTCGAGAATCGGCCATGGAACGGATGCAACAGGTCGCCCTCGAACTGAAGGGAACCGGCGTCGTGGGGGTCAAGGTGGTCGAAGGACCGATGAGTTTTGCCGCGCACGCAGTGGGCTTCGCCGCCTGGGGCACCGTCGTGCGGCTCGTGAGCGACGCCCATCATTTCGTTCGACCCACGATGGTGGTGTCACTCAACGATTCCGGCGTGGCCTTCGACGCTCAGTCCCTGCAATGAATTGGCCAACAATTGCCCAATTTTGAGTAAACATCTCCACGGTCTTCCGGCGAGAGCCTTATCGTTCGTCTTGTGAAACTTGACGTCTATCGGAGCTGCACTCGCCAAGAGAAGCGAGAGGTTCTCGACGCCTTCTGGCGCTCTGGCGGACAACCGTCGGCGCGCATTCACGAGGCCGCGTTTCAGTACGGTCCCTTCGCGGCCATCTCCCTGGTCGCCGTAGCCCTCGAACTCGCCTTCGTTTTCTTCGTATCGATTCATCGAGTCGCCGTCGTGGGCTGGCTCGCTGTCGTCTTCGAAGCCGTCGTTCTGCTCTCTTTGTGGTGGTCCCTCGTTCGATGCCGCGCTATACGAAGTCACCCCAACGAATTGATGTAAGTCTTTTCGCGTGACGGCGCCACGCTTAACTGGCGCCGTCGAGAAGTCCCGCGTCGGTAGCCCAGTCCCAGTGGAGGTGCGCGTGACGAGCGTTGGCGCCGAGGACGCCACCGATTGTTCCGTCGCCCCACGGCGCTCCGTCGAGTCGTTCGTCTAACTGAGCGTCCGAGAGTTCAGAGAGTAGACGGAGCGTCTCGCCACGCGCGCTGGCCGTCAGGGCCACGACGTCGGAAAGTGATTCGCCGTGGTGTTCGCGCTGAAACGCTTCGGTTCTCTCATTCACGATCTTCATGATTTGCTCTCGAGTGCGGACTTCGCCCTTGTCGTCGGCGAGCAGTCCTACGGGATTCGAGTCACCCGCTAACTGACGACGGATCATCTGCACGAAGTCCCTTTCAACCAAAGCAAGGTGAGCGAAGTGGTCGAGCGCGCACCAGGTGTTCGACGGGTCGTGCTCACTCTTCGTAAGGGGTCGGCGCAACTGCTCCTGCGATAGGCCCTCGAAGGTTGCGAGAAGCCACGTGCGACTTTCGTTAAGTGCCGCCTCGACGTCGATCCTCTTCACGTGACCTCCACTACCGAAACTGTATGCGTCGGGTTTTCGTTACTGCGTAGCGGCGTCGCGCCAGAGATCGATACTGCCTTCGACGGCGTGTTCATCAATGCGCGACAACTCATCGTCGCTGAAGGACAGTGAGTTGAGGGCGTCAAGGTTCTCGTCCAATTGACCGACGCTGCTCGCGCCGATCAACACGGACGTGACGCGCGGGTCGCGAAGAGCCCAGGCAAGCGCCAGTTGGGAGAGTTTCTGACCGCGTTCTTGGGCGATGGCGTTTAACGCACGTACGTGGCCGAGATTCTCTTCACTCAACATTGACTTTTCGAGCGTCGTGCCAGCCTTCGAGGCTCGCGACCCTTCTGGCACCCCTTGCAGGTAGCGGTCAGTGAGGAGGCCCTGCGCGAGAGGAGAGAAGGCAATACAACCCACTCCCTCTTCGTCGAGGACGTCGAGCAGTCTCTCCTCGATCCATCGATTGAACATCGAATACGAGGGCTGGTGGATGAGCAGTGGCGTACCAAGACGACGCAAGATGGAGACAGCCTCCTTCGTACGTTCGTCCGAGTACGAAGAGATGCCCACGTAGAGCGCCTTACCTTGGCGAACGGCGTGGTCGAGTGCGCCCATGGTCTCTTCGAGCGGTGTAGTCGCGTCGAAGTGGTGGTGGTAGAAGATGTCGACGTAGTCGAGACCCATGCGCGTGAGACTCTGATCGAGACTCGCGAGGAGGTACTTTCGCGAACCCAGGTCGCCGTAGGGGCCGGGCCACATGTCCCAACCGGCTTTGGACGAGATGATCAGTTCATCGCGCAGTGAACCGAAGTCTTCACGCAGTAGTCGTCCGAAGTTCGTCTCGGCGCTGCCGTAGGGCGGCCCGTAGTTGTTCGCGAGATCGAAGTGCGTAACCCCTCGATCGAAGGCTCGCCGCAGCGTCGCGCGCTGGGTGTCGATCGACACGTCGTCACCGAAGTTGTGCCAGAGGCCGAGCGAAATGGCGGGAAGCAGTATGCCGCTTCGACCACATCGTCGGTACGTCATGGTGTTGTAGCGGCCGGGGGACGCAAGATAGTTCGTCATACTTTGAGGGTACCTTTCTTGCTCGAAAACTTCAATACGTTGACCGAGCGATTCCCTCTCAATGGCGCGCGAGAAGCGGTTCTCTTTACTCGGCGCTCACGTCGATGAGAATCTTGCCAACGGCGCCGCCTTCGACTCGGTCGTGAGCGTCGGCGGTGCGTTCGAGCGCGAAGCGAATCACGGGCAGTCCGGTGGCCGCTCCGACCGTGAGCGCGCCGTCGGCCACGGCCGCCGAGACGGCGGCGATGGCCTCGTCCTTGGCCGGGGTCGGAACGGTGTAAAGAAGAACGAACTGGAACCTCGTGTTTCGCGTCATGTGATCGCGCACTTTAAGCGTCACCTCGTCTCCACCGTTGGTGGCGTAGACCGCTACGGTCGCGCCCGGCGCGCACACTTCTTTGTCGAGTTCTTGATTGACGCCCACGGCAACTTCTACGACGACGTCAACACCCAGAGGAGCGAACGAACGGATAGTCGACGACGCGTCCTGCTCTTTGTAGTTGACGACGTGGTCGGCGCCGGCCAATCGCGCGAGGTCGCCCTTCGCCGCACCACTCACCGTGGCGATCACCGTGGCGCCGGCCCACTTCGCGAGTTGAATCGCCGCGTGACCCACCGCTCCGGCTCCCCCAGCCACGAGGATCGTGCGACCGACCAACGCGCCAGGGGAGAGTTTCGCCGGAAAACTCTCGGCAACGGTCAAACATCGGTGCGCCGTGATCGCTGGAACGCCGAGACTGGCGCCGAGGTCCATAGACGCGTTGTCGGGTAGTGCCACGACATGGCGCAGTGGCAAGACGACTTGCTCTTCGGCCGTTCCGTTGGCGCGTTGCCAGGCGGCCTCCCACAGCCACACTCGTTGACCGACGCGCAGTGAGTCAACGCCCTCGCCGAGGGCTTCGACGACGCCCGCGCCGTCTTGGTTGGGGACGACCTCGGGAAAGGCCAAAGCCTGGCCCGGGGCCGATCCCCGTCGCGACTTCCAGTCGGTTGGATTCACGCCGGAGACCACCACGCGCACCCGGACCTCGTCCGGACCCGGTTCTGGAGTGGGGAACTCGACGAGCTGCAAGACGTCGGAATCACCAGTGAGCGAGTGTGCGATTGCTTTCATGGTTCAAGAGTATGCCGGCACGGTCACGAACCCGTCGTTGGAACTTTCGTCGACAAAGTGTCGAGCGCTCACGGTGCGAGAGATCCCGACGGCTCTACCGTGGCAACGCTAAACGTGAACAGATCGAATCGCCAGCGGCGAGACGATCTGACGGTGAATCGTCAGTCGTTCGACTGCATGACGACCTTGTCCGCGTGGACGCGGTACTTGACACGCACTTCGCCTTCGCGGCGCATGGGGTAGCTGTCGACACCGAGGTACTTCTTCGCCAGTGTGTCGATGTGCGCGTCGGCGCCCTCTTCGGAGGGCTCCACCGTTCCGCGAACCACGACCACGTTGTAGGGATCGTCCGGATCGACGATCGAGATCGCGACCTGACTGTTCTTCGTAAGGTTCACAGCCTTCACTCGACCCTTGGCGGTATTGAAGACAAGATCATCGCCCTCGAGATCGATCCACACTGGCGTCACCTGGGGACCTCCGTCGGCGTCGACCGTCGCGACGTTGGCGATGACGGGACGTTGAACGAGGGCTCGGGCCTTGTTACTGAGTTGAGTGGTCATGTACTGTTCCTCCTTGGAATAAGGGGCCCCCGGCGGCGCTCTCGCGAGCGATCGCGCGTCAAATGCCCGTGACTCGATGCTACCGACCTAGCGAACCGTGCGTTTCGGGGTTATGGGTGAGATCGAACCGTCAGGCTCAGACTCGCGACAATGCAGAACCGATCGCCGCAATGTTCAAATCGGCCATCGTGGCGATTAGGTCTCTGTCACTGCACGTGCCTTGTCGCGCCGCTTTTTTCAAACCCACGCCCTGTCCAAGGGTTCGATCGCTTTCGGGCGACTTGACAACGCGCACAACGAGCGAATCCACTGTCGAAACCAACGTATTTCCATTACCGCACTAGCCTGGTCCTATCGTCCGCTGAGCTAATCATCCGGCGAAATATCTAAGGTCCGGCACATGACTCAGACCAGCATCGTTCCCGAGCCAAGAGTCCCGTGGCTAATCCAAGGTGGCATGGGTATCGCGATATCTGGGTGGCCACTTGCCCGCGCCGTCGCGAGCGCCGGCCAACTCGGCGTGGTGTCGGGTACGGCGATTGACAACGTGTTCGTTCGTCGGCTTCAGGAGAACGGCGTCGACGCCGACCTGCAAGCCGTCCTCGACCAATTTCCCCTACAGAGCGTCGTCGATGACGTTCTTAATGACTTCGCCTCGCGTGAGCGAAGCGCCTCAGAACCTTTTCGCACGCTGCCGATGTTGACGCATCGAAGCACGGACCGATCGATCGACATCGTGGTGCTGGCGTCATTCGTCGAAGTCGCTCTCGCCAAAATGGGTCACGACGGCGACGTGGGCATCAACCTCTTGACCAAGGTCCAGATCCCGACAGCCGCCACGCTCTGTGGGGCCATCCTCGCCGGAGTGAACTACGTAGTGATGGGCGCCGGAGTGCCGACGCACATTCCCGGCGCGCTCGAGCGGCTCAGCCTCGGCGAGCCCGTCGATCTCCCCCTCAGCGTGACTGGCGCGAGTAGTGACAATCCCGCCACGTCACTGCACTTCGATCCATCGCGCTACCTAGGATCACGAGTTCTCTCACGCCCACGTTTCCTCGGGATCGTGTCGTCGCACGTGCTGGCGAACGCACTCGCCAAGAGGAGCAACGGGCCTGTGGATGGTTTTGTCCTCGAGCGTCCGGTAGCGGGTGGCCACAACGCGCCACCGCGCGGTGACTTCGGGATCGACGCCGACGGCAATCCCGAATACGGGCCGCGAGACGTCGTTGACTTTGAGGTGCTCGTGAATCTCAAGGTTCCATTTTGGATCGGTGGCGGCGTCACGTCACCCCAAGACGTGAAAGACGCGATGTCACTCGGAGCGAGCGGTGTGCAGGTCGGAACGCTCTTTGCGTACTGCAACGAGTCGGGCATGGACCCAGTGCTTCGTCGAGAGGTGCTCGACACGCTGAGGACCGGAACGGTCGATGTTCGAACGTCACTTCGCGCGTCGTCAACCGGGTACCCCTTCAAGGTCGCCTCCGTGAGCGGCACCATTTCCGATCCACAGGTCTACGACGACCGAGCTCGCAAGTGCGATCTGGGTTACTTGCGCGAGCCCTACGTGAGGCTCGACGGTTCGGTGGGGTATCGATGCGCGGCCGAGCCGGTCTCCGCCTACGTGAGAAAGGGCGGCTCGCCGGAAGCGACCGTTGACGTTACGTGCCTGTGTAACGGCTTGATGGCGACCTGTGGCCTCGGTCAAGTGCGCTCCGACGGTCGTCGAGAGTCGGCCATCGTGACGAGTGGCGACTGTATCGACGACGTTCGCCAGCTCCTCCAGGGCCGCGATAGTTACAGCGCGAGTGACGTGATAGCGCACCTCGACGTGGCGAGTATCGCGCCGTGTTGACGTTGGTGCCGCGACACCGGGAGTAGTTGCGCCTCATGATCGAAGAGATGTCTCCGGGCGAGATCAGCGATTTCGTACACGAGCAAAAAGTTGGCCGCGTGGGCTGTCACGCCGAGGGCGAGACCTACGTCGTCCCGGTTATCTTTGCGTGGCGTGACGACTGCATCTACGTGTACACGACTGAAGGCAAGAAGGTCGAGATGATGCGCGCGAATGCTCAGGTCTGCTTCGAAGTCGACGAGTACTTGGTGGGTGGGCGATGGCGCAGCGTCATTGTCCAGGGTACGTACGAGGAGCTACGCGGTGACGACGCCGGGCGCGCGCTCGAGATCATCAGCGAACGCTTCCAATCGAGTTCTAGTGGCGCTCGCGAGGACGATCGAGGCGCCGGTCGCGTGCCGGTGGCATTTCTCATTCGGGTGAAGGACATCACTGGCCGCAAGGTCGAGCGCGACTGAACTGAGACTTTTGCTAGTGAGACGAACCGCTCACCAGTACGCACCCCGGATCGGACGCCAGAGGATTCTCGTAGGTGGCGTACGCGCGCGAACGAGAACCACCGCACAGATCTGACTGCTCGCAGCTCTGGCATGGACCGACGAAGTCCGCGCCGCGTATCGAGTGCAGGAGATCGTGGTCCCGGTAGACGTCGATGAGGTTGTCGTTACGGACGTTGCCAAGAGCGATAGGCAAGAAGCCTGACGGGTAGATATCGCCGTTGGCCCCGACAAAGATGATTCCCTTGCCGTCTCGCGTGGCCGCGCTCGGCGCACGTACGGGCGCGGAGCTAGGACCCAGCAGCTGAAGAAGGCGCGAACGCAAGAACTCGTACGTTTCTCCGACCCCGCTCGGGTCACCTCCGGGGCTCTGGTCACGTCGCTCGAGTGCCACGCGACGAAAGAACGGAGCTTCGACGGTTCGTACGGTAAAGCCGTAGCGTGACGCGTTGACGAGGAAGTGGCACACCTCTTCGTTCACTGTTGCTGAAGTGGCTTCGACCTCAGCGCCTCGACCCGTCGTGATGAGGAAGAATACTTCCCACACGTTGACCTTCAGCTGTTGGAGAAGTTGAGCGACGTCGGCCAGCTCTCGAACGTTCGACGCCATCACCGTCGTGTTGATCTGCGTAGTGAAGCCGTGACGCTTCAGTTCAACAATCGCGCGCAACGTTGCGTCAAAGTGCCCAGTGACGCCGCGCACCGCGTCGTGCGTCGAGGCGTTCGCCCCGTCCAAGCTCAGTGAGGCACTTTTCACCCCGGCACGTCGAAGCGCCTGAAGCGTGGACGACGTCAATTTCTCCGTTACCGAGGGCGCGATCGCAACGGGCACGTTGAGCGAATGGGCGTAGGTGGCAAGTTCGACGATGTCCTCACGCATCAAGCAGTCGCCACCGGTGAGGATGAGTATCGGGCGGGGCCGTCCGAGGGCCGCAATAGAGTCGATTAATTCAACACCTTCGCGTGTCGACAGTTCGTCGGGACCACCTATGAGTTGCGCGTCCGCTCGACAGTGAAAACACGCGAGTTGACACGCCTTGGTCATCTCCCAGAAGACGAGCAGGGGCCGACGATCGAACTGTCCCTCTGTCGATCTTTCGACGCTGGAATCCATCACGCACTACCTCGATGTGGGGGGCCGCGAGATCATCTCGACGGCCGCACGACCATCCTAAGTAGTGCTCTCTAGGGACAAAAGTCCCGTTTTCAAAGGAATTTGACGAAACTCCGAAGGTACGGGCGCCGAGCAACAACGAAGAGAGTTTTGAGCGAGTGTTCGGAGCCGTTCTTCGAGCCCTCTAGTGACCCGCGGCGAAGAGCTCACTTTGGTCGAGTTCCGACTCCAGCGAAGGAGCGGACTGCGCTTCGACGACTTCCTTGGCTGGTCCACGCAGCACGACCAAGGTAACGATGAGACCCATCGCCGCCAAAATCGCGCCGATGAAAAACGTCACGTGGTAGCCCGCGGTCAAGGCTGAGGCTTGGCTCTGGCCCTGGGCGACGAGTGCCGTCGTCTTGCTCGCGGCGAGCGTGCCAAAGATGGCGAGACCGACCGACGAGGCCAGCCACATCGACACGTTCACGATGCCCGAGGCGAGTCCGGCGTCGTTCTTGGGTACGTCGGCCATCGCGATCGTGAGCAGCGGTACGGCCGAGACACTCATTCCCAAACCGATGAGGAGAAACGCGGGCAGGATTGACACGAAGTAGTCGGCGTGCACGGGAGCGCGCGATAGGAGTACGAGCCCAACGATGACTGCCGTCATACCCGGGACGAGGAGCTTCATTGGTCCGAAGCGAATGAGGAGACGACTCGTAAGCCCGAGCGACATCGCGGCCATCGCGAGGGTCATGGGCAGGAAGGCAATGCCGGTGCGCAGCGGCGCGTAGCCGAGGACCTTCTCCAGGTAGAGCGCACCAAAGAAGAAGATCGCGAACATCGCGGCAAACGTGAGACCACGAACGACACTCGAAGCGGTCAAACTACGGAGCTTCAAGATCCGTAGCGGCATGATGGGTTTCGCGACGCGCGACTCGAGCACGAGGAACGCGCTCATCAAGACAACGGAGACGGCACCAAAACCCAGCGTGTGTCCTGAAAGCCAACCGTAGGTTGAAGCCTTCACGACCGCGTAGATCCCGATAACGAGTGACGACGTCATGAGCAGCGATCCGGTCACGTCGAGACCCTCGCGAACGCCGAGACCGGCGTTCTCCTTGATGAGTGCGGTACCCAAGAAGAAGGTGAGGATGCCGATCGGGACGTTGATCAAAAAGATCCAGTGCCAGTTGACGGCCTGAGTGAGGACGCCGCCAACCAAGAGGCCGATCGATCCGCCGCCGACGGCAACGAACATGTACGCGCTCATGGCCTTCGCGCGCTCGGCGGCTCCCGTGAACTCCGTCACGATGATCGCGACGATCACTGACGTCGAGACCGCGCCGCCGATGCCTTGGACGAATCGAGCGGCGATCAACATGGCTTGACTCTGGGCCACGGCGCAGACCAGTGACGAGGCCGTGAAGAGCGCCACGCCACTTAGAAAGACCTTCTTTCGTCCGAGCAAGTCGCCGAGGCGACCCGCGAGCAAAAGGAAGCTGCCAAAGGCGATGAGGTAGGCGTCAACGACCCAGGTCAGGTTCGACGAGGAGAAGTGGAGATCGCGTTGAATCGAGGGCAGCGCCACGTTGACAATGGATCCATCGAGGGCGTTCATGAGCATGGCCAGGCAGACCACGATGAGGGCGATCCAGCGCCTTCTATCGATTGTTCCTGATGAGGAGGTGGGAAAAAATGACATTAACGAAGTTCTCCGTTGGTAGGGTGTTGCCACTGAACAATGCTTCTTTATCATCTAGGTGGCGATATAATCATGATAGCATGAATATCGATACGTCACTACCATTGAGTTCGATGGATGAAAATTCGTCCACTGGACCTATCTTGTTGCTCACGCAACTGTCACGGCTCGTGAGCCGACGAAGCACCCCCGAACTCCTCGGACAGACCCTGAAGGAACTGGGCACGTTGTCGTTCCTGCGTGACTTTCCAGAGACGTCCCAGCAGGCGCTCTCGGACGGGTTATGCATTGACGCCAACTACTGCGTGTTGTTGTTGAACGATCTCGAGGCGAACAATCTCATCGAGCGTCGCCGTGACCCGAGCGATCGACGCCGCCACCTCGTGTCAATGACCGAGGACGGTCGCCGAGCACTGCAGAGGGCGGAAGCCGCTCAACAGACGCTCGAGGACGAGATGCTTGGTGCGCTGAACGAGGAAGAGCGCTTAACGTTGGCGCATTTGCTTCGTAAATCGATCGACGGACAGAGCACGAGCGCCGTGTCGAGCCACTCCACTTCGAACTGAAAATTCCCTCGACGTCGCGAGGACATTGACGTCTGGTCGATCCTTATCGTGCCCTGATGTCACGGATTCCGCGGCGCTGGGTGAGCTCCCCTGACCTTCGTTGAGATCACGGTTGCGGACCCGTTGAAATGGGTCGATAATGAGAGAGCGGGTCAAACTCAGCGGTGCGTAGTACCTCTCAACGGCAAGGAGTTCGTAGTGGCAACCAATGCTGCAGACGCCTCAGTTTCCAACGCACTTCAACCTGGCACGCGGGCGCCGGAGTTCTCTCTCCTTGCGGCGCCTGGACAACCAGTGACGCTGTCGGAACTGGAGGGACCTGTCGTCTTGATCTTCTATCCGGCCGATTGGAGTCCCGTTTGTAGTGACGAACTCTCGATGTTCGAGTCAGCGAACGGTCTCTTCAGCGACCGTGGCGCCCAGCTCGTGGGCATCGCCGTGGACAGTGTCTGGTCGCACGTCGCCTTCAAAGCCGAAAGGCGACTGAACTTCCCTCTTCTCGCCGACTTCCACCCCAAGGGTGAGGTCGGGCGGTCCTACGGCGTCTACCGAGATCAAGACGGCACCACCGAACGTGCGCTCTTCGTTCTGGACGCCGAGCACGACATTGCGTGGAGTCACGTCTCGCCTATCGGAATCAGTCCCGGGGTGGACGGCGCGCTTCGAGCGGTGGAGGCCCTTTCGTGAGTGGTAACCGTGCCCACCTCGTCGAACCCGTTGGACCCGACGACCACGTCGAAGGACCCGACGACGCGGCGATCACGCTGGTCGAATACGGCGACTATCAGTGTCCCTACTGCGGGCAGGCGTACGCCATCGTGAAGAAGTTACAAAGCGACTTTGGTTCATCGCTTCGCCTCGTCTTTCGCAATATGCCTCTGACGAACGTCCACCCCCAGGCCGAACTCGCGGCGGAGACCGCTGAGGCGGTCGCGCTTCAAGGGAAGTTCTGGCCAATGCATGACCTTCTCTTCGAGAAGCAGCGCGACTTGTCCGGTCCTGCGCTCCTTCGTTACGTCGAAGAGGTCGGAGCGGACTTAAGCGAAGTGGCGAACGCGCTGAACGACGGCGTGGTTACCAAGAGGGTGAAGGACGACGTTGAGAGCGGTATCCGTAGTGGTGTGAACGGCACCCCGACGTTCTTCGTCAACGGCGAGCGCTACGACGCGTCGTGGGACTACGAGTCGTTCCATGATTTCCTACAAGACGTGTTGGAGCAACCCTAAAGAAGCGATATCTTCGACGTCATTACCGCGCTGAGAGTCCGATCAGTCGTGCTTGATTCTTTGGACCTTCACTCTCGACTTCGTGAGGAGTCGAATAGCAAAGAGAACGGCGATGACGATCACCGTCACGTTGACCGCGGGTACCCAACGGACTTGTTCGTCCTTCACGACGTAAGCACCAACGGGCACGACGACGCCACCGAAGCCGCCGCCTGAGCCCGTATCACCACGACGGGCGTCGCTCGTTTCGGTCTCATCGTCGTCGTGTGAGGTAGTCGCTGGTCCTTCGCCGCCCCCTACGCCGCCGGCCACGAGGGCCACGGGGATGACGAGTACCCCGTCCTTTTCGTACGCACTGCCAAACGCGCGACTCACCGATATATTCTCGGTCGCCCGGCTCAGCAGATCCTTAATGTCCACGCGTCACCTTCTTTCGCCGGGCTCTTTGGGGAGTGGCCGTAGTGATTCGTGCGGCCGTCAGTTGGTCGAACCCGTAGTCCAAAGACTACCGAGAGACGCGCCGCGCATTTTGGGGCCGAGAGGTCGATAGGCCTGGATGATTCATCACTTCGCTTCGGGGACGTAGTGCCGCTCTCCGGATTGATCGAGCCATACTCGCACCACTCGGTTCGTCGACGGGTCGTTGAAGACCTCTTCGGTGCGTCGCCACCCGGGTTTTGGCTTTTCGGTTTCGCCGTGTCGACGGACAAAGAAACTCGCGACCAACAAGCCGACGAGTACCAAGGCAACGATCACGAACACGAATCCCATGGACTACCTACGAGGGATTGCTGAGCGTGACTGCCGTGCCGTAGGCGACGATCTCCGTGAGGGACTGTCCGACCTCCGAGGAATCGAATCGGAACGACACCACTCCCTGGGCTCCAAGGAGCTGAGCATTTTCGATCATCCGGTCGAGGGCGTGACGGCGACTGTCTTCGACCAACCGGGTGTACTGCTTGACCTCGCCACCGGCGAGAGCTTTGAATCCCGCCGTGATCCCTTTGGCCATTCCCATCGAACGCACGACGACACCAAAGACCATTCCCAGGCTCTTCTCGATCTGTCGATCGGGAAACGCGAGCGCTGTCGTGATTGGAAACTGCGAACCACCTGGTTCGCCGTAGCGTGGTTGACTATCAGACATTCGAATCGCTCCTCATCACTCGCCGGCCCACGAGGACCCGCAATGCGGACGATACTCGAACGCGGCGAAAACACATAACGTGTCCGACGACATTGAAGCTTCGATGAATCTGCGAGCCGTCGCAATAGAGTTCTACCGATCTTCGATCGCTACTTTGTTCAAACTCTGATCGTCTTAAGAAAGGAAGTCCGAGATGTCGGTTTCCAGCGAAGTGACGCCACGGGTCGCCATCGTGACCGGAGGTTCAGGGGGGATTGGTCGAGCCGTCGCCGAGCGACTCGGTCGCGACGGAATGCACGTCGTCGTTCACTACGCCAGCAACGTCGCGTCCGCCGAGGACGTCGTTCAGAGGATTGTTTCGGCAGGTGGCGACGCGTTCGCCTTCGGAGGCGACGTCGCCGACGAGGCTGACATGGCCGCGCTCTTCGACGAGACCGAGCGTCGTTACAGCGGTGTCGACGTCGTCGTGCACACGGCGGGCGTCATGATCCTGTCGACAGTTGTCGATATTGACTTCGACGACTTCGACCACATGATGCGGATCAATGTTCGCGGAACTTTTGTTGTTGATCAGCAAGCTGCTCGACGAGCGCGAAGTGGTGGCGCGATCATCAACTTCTCGACTTCGGTCACCAAGCGTTCCGTACCCACCTACTCTGCGTACTCCGCCTCGAAGGGCGCTATTGACGAGATCTCCATGATCCTGGCCAAAGAGTTGCGCGGGCGCGACGTCACGGTCAACGCGGTCGCGCCGGGTCCGACGGCAACCTCACTTTTCCTTGACGGTAAGGACCAGGCAACGATTGACACCCTCGCGGCGATGCCCGCGCTGGGCCGGCTCGGGCAACCCGACGACGTCGCGGACGTCGTGTCATTTCTCGCGGGTCCGGGCCGGTGGGTGAACGGCCAGGTCATCTACGTTGACGGTGGGTTGCTGTAACGAAGTTCGCCCCTCTTCGATTCCCCGGCGTTCGGCCACCTCGCTTACGCTCTTGAAGGCGCACGTGAGGAGAGCAGTATGAGTGGTTTCCCGTATGAGGAGAAGTTCGGCGTCAACCGAAGGCTCCCCGAGCACGGCATCGATCAAGACGCCGTGCTGTCCATGTTGTCGACGATGTCCGCGGCCGAGAATCCCGTGTGGGAAGGCGGCCAATGCTCGGGCACCATGTACTGCGGCGACCATGACCACTACGACTTCTTGAATCTCGCTTTTTCCCAGTTCTCGTACGTCAACTCTCTACAGCGCGACATGTGTCCCAGCTCCACCAAGTTCGAGGCCGAGATCATCGCCATGACGCTCGACCTCTTGGGAGCGAGCAACTTGAAGGACACCACGCCGGTTGGCCTCGTGACGTCGGGAGGTTCCGGCTCAATTGCCCACGCGGTGTTGGCGTACCGCGAACATCACTCGACGTCTGGTCGACCCAACATCATCAAACCCGAGACGGCGCACCCCGCCTTCAGTAAAGCAGGGCATCTCTTTGGCGTAGACATGAAGATCGCCCCGGTGGACCCAACGACGACGCAAGTCGACCTTGAGTGGGTGAAGGCAAACATTGACGAGAACACCATCGCCCTCATTGGCTCCGCGTGCAACTACGGCTACGGCACGGTTGACCCCATTGGCGAACTTGGCGCGCTCGCCTTGGAGCACAACATCGGCCTCCACGTCGATGGTTGCCTTGGCGGCTTCATACTTCCCTTCGGCCGAGAACTCGGCTACGACATCGAGCCCTTTGACTTCTCGGTGCCCGGCGTCACGTCTATCTCCGCCGACACGCACAAGTACGGCTACGCCCTGAAGGGCACCAGCGTGCTGTGCTTCGCCGATCAAGCGCTTCGCAACGACCAGTACTTCTACTTGACTGACTGGTCGGGGGGAAAGTACTGTTCACCGGGAATGGACGGTTCGCGTTCGGGGGGTCTACTCGCCGCGACGTGGGCCGCCATGGTGCACCTCGGCCACGCTGGCTACTTGCACTACGCCAAGGAGATCTTCGCTACCTCAGCCGCCATGCAGTCGGCCGTTCGAGAACACCCGTCGCTTCGGCTCATGGGCAAACCGAGTTTTCTCTTCTCCTTCACGTCCGACGAGTACGACGTTTACCTGGTGAACGATTTCTTGCGAACTCGCGGGTGGCGCCTCAACGGTCAGCAGTACCCCAACGCACTGCACATGGCCGTCACGCGTCCCCAGACACAACCGGGCGTCGTCGAACGATGGCGACAAGACCTCGCCGATGCCGTCGCGTACGCGACGACCCATAAGGACGAGCCGCCCAAGTCGGGAGCGATCTACGGCGGCGTTGAAGGCGGCCCGAGCGAGGAGTCCGACGCCATCATCAAGTTCTTCATGGCCGACATGATGGACAAGCAGTCCTCCATCCCTTCGTAATGAGCGAAGAGTCCGATCTCTGTCTCAGCGTTGACTTAGGCACGGGGGGACCGAAGGTTGGTCTCGTCACGCTGGACGGCGAGGTCCTCGCCTACGAGGTCCATCACGTGATGACCAACTACGAAAACGACGGGGGAGCGACCCAGGACGCCGAGGAGTGGTGGACGATCATCACGGAGGCGACGAAGCGACTACTCGTGACGTCGAAGATTGCCGCGAGTCGAGTGAGGGCCGTCGCGGTGACGGGTCAGTACGCGTCGACGGTCCCCGTCGACGTCAACGGCGTCCCGACGGGGCCCTGCCTAACCTGGCTCGACACCCGAGGCGGGCGCTACTCGCGCCAGGCCGTCGGTGGACCGTTCCTGGGATACAACGCGCGAAAGGTGCTTCAGTTCGTGCGAAAGACGGGCGGGGCTCCGTCGACCGCCGGCGCCGATCCCATAGGTCAAATGTTGACGCTGAAGCACGAGCAGCCCGACGTCGTGGCCGCGACGCGTTGGTTCATGGAACCGGTTGACTATCTGACCATGCGCTTCAGCGGTCTCGCGTCGGCGACACACGCGTCACGCCTCGCCTCGTGGATGACCGATAATCGCCATCTCACCACGTACGAGTATGACCAACAACTTCTCGAGATGGTTGGCCTCGACGCCAAGTTTCTTCCGCCCCTCCTACCCTTTGGATCGATCGTGGGTAACGTGACGCCCAGCGTCGCCGACGAGCTCGGGATTGCGCGCGACGCCGTTGTCATCTCCGGGATCCCTGATCTCCACGCGGCCGCCATTGGCTCGGGTGGCACCAACCTTTACGAAACGCACCTCGCGCTGTCGACGACGTCGTGGATTTGCTGTCCGGTGCCCAAGAAGAAGACCGACATTAATCATTCGATCGCTTCGGTTCCGGGACTGACGAACGATTCCTACCTCGTCATCAACAGCCAAGACACTGGCGCCAAAGCACTCGAATGGCTGCAGGGCGTCCTAGCCGGGAGCGGCACCGTGATGAACTTTGATGAGATGACGACGCTCGCCGCCACGGCGCCGCCGGGCGCCAACGGGGTGCTCTTCACTCCCTGGTTGACCGGTGAACGCTCGCCAGTAGATAACAAGAAACTCCGAGCAGGCTTCACCAATCTTTCGGTGACGTCGACGACCGCCGACCTCGTACGAGCAGTCATGGAGGGAGTTGCCGCGAACAGTGCGTGGCTCTTCAAGTACGTGGAGAAGTTCGCTGGCCGAACACTCTCCCCGATTCGACTCCTGGGCGGAGGCGCGCAGTCAACCCTGTGGTGTCAGATCTACGCCGACACTCTTGGTCGTGACGTTGAGCAGGTCCCTCAACCCTTGCTGGCACAGATGCGCGGGGTCGCACTTCTCGCGTCCGTGGCGCTCAAGCGACGCCGATTGCACGAGGTCACTGGGCAATCAGCTGGCGTCACGTTCGAACCATCCGCGAGCGCCGCGGACTTGTACCGCGCGCGAGCAGCGCAGCTACCGAGCCTGTACGCACGCGACAAGAAGTGGGCTCGGAAGCATCCGAACCCTCGTCACTAGATGAGCTCTCGGCGACGCCGATCGACTCGTCTTTCTTCGAGGTCTCGCGCACCAGACCAGAGTTCGTTCGTTAGTCGCCGACGCGAAGCGAGCCCTGGAAACTCGTGTGCAGTCGCGCGGGACCGTTGCTCGTGACGACGAGGCACTCGCCGGTTTGGACACCGGCTCGGTGGTCGGTCGTGACGACGTTGGGCTGTACGACCAGCATCATCCCTTCTTCCAAGACCATGTCGGGAACGGGTTCGTTGGTTCGGCTCAACGAGCCCAGTATCGGAGCGAGGTACCCGCCGCCGTAACCGTGGACGAGGTCATCGAAGGTCGTAAATCCCGCGTCTTCGATGACGCGCGCCGCTTCGACGAGCTCGGCCACGTGGGTGCCCGGCACCAGACATTGAACCATCGCTTGGTAGGCGGCCTCGGCGACGTCGTGGAGTTCGCGAAAGAGTGGCGAGAGCTCTTCACCAATGCTGAAGGTCCGTAGTACTTGGCCGCCGTAGTCGAAGAAGTTCGTCGTGATCTCGGTGCTGAGCACGTCGCCACTGCGCACGAGACGAGTGGAGGGGTGTTGTCGCGGCACGCAGTACTGGGGATCGGACATGGCGTTTACCGCGAAGTAGTGGATACCGTTTATCCCGCCGTACGAGTGATAGGCCGCTTCGACGACGCCGACGAGGTCGCGTTCGCTCAGTCCCGGGCGAAGCTGATTGGCGAGGGCTTCGATCGAGAGGTCAGCGAGCCGTGCGCCGAGGCGGAACCATACGAGTTCCTCGGCCGACTTTATGAGACGAAGACGGTTGTAGCCCGCGTTGAGATCCACGACCGGGCCGAAGGCTCCCTCGAGTGCTCGAGCCGCGCCGAGGGGGAGAGGACCAAGCACGCCGACGCTGCTCTCAGTCGCGCCTCGACGTCGCAGTTCCTCGATGGAAGAGCCAATGGTTGACGCTCCACCCCAGTTCACCGTGGCGTCTTTCGCGATCTTGGTCGCAAGGGGCACGTGATTGAAGTACTGCACGAAGAGGGCGTCACGTTCACCTGGGGTCACGATGAGTTGCGCCTCGTTGGTGACCAACCACTGCGAGAGCCAGGTCACGGCGCCGCCGCGTCCACCGATTCCGTAGATCAAAAGATGAGTCACGGACTTGGACGCCATCAACTCTTCGATGGCGTGACGACGACGAGCCAGTTCAGCGTCACTAAAACGCGGGTACTCCTGATCAAGTATGGAAACCAGATCTGGTTCGAAAAAAACTGCCGCGCGCGTCTCGTGCGTTGCCATGAAGCCCTTCCGATTGGTCTCGGATAACGGTATCAAGTAGCGAAAGTGGCTTCTGGCGGCTTTCGGTAGAGGGACTCGTGGTACGTCATCCGGTCCAAACCGTCCGAGACGTCAGCCCCACACTTCGTTGGCGGTCTCGACGACGAGGCGAAGTTTCGCGACCTCATCGTTGAACGTGAGACTGTTACCCTCCACCGTTGAAGAGAACCCGCACTGAGGAGAGAGGCAAAGCTGCTCGAGCGCGATGTACTTACTGGCTTCGTCGATGCGCCGCTTGAGCTGTTCCTTCGATTCGAGGGCACCCTTTTTTGTCGTGACGAGCCCGAGAACGACCATCTTGTCCTTGGGCACAAAGCGCAGCGGCTCGAACCCACCCGAGCGGTCGTCGTCGTACTCGAGGAAGAATCCGTCGACGTCCAACTCGCCAAAGAGAGCTTCGGCGACGAAGTCGTAACCGCCCTCGGCCGCCCAGTAGGACTGGAAGTTGCCGCGGCACGAGTGCGTGGTCACCGACATGCCTTCCGGTCGTCCCGCAAGTGCAGCGTTCAGTTGCTTGATGTATCGCAGGTGCTGGTGTTCGGCGTCGTCACCACGATCGGCAATCATCTGGCGCTGTGCGGGGTCGTTGAGGTAGGCGAGCGACGTGTCGTCGAGTTGGAGGTACGTACACCCCAACTCACCCAGGCGGCGAATCTCTTCGGCGTACGCGGCACTGAGATCGTTCCAGAACTCTTCGACGTCGGGGTAGATCGCGGGGTCGATGGCCGCGGCCCCTCCGCGGTAGTGCACCATGCTGGGTGACGGAATGGTGAGCTTGGGCACCGCGGTCGTGACGGCGGACTTCAGGTACGTGAACGCGTCGGCGAAGATCGTGTCGTCAAGGCGCACTCGATCGCTCACCTTGAGTGCGGCCGCGGTGAACGACGTCGTGCCTTCCAAGTTCTTGAAGGCCACCTGCAGTTTCTCGTCAGTGCTGGTGATGCCTCCGAGCTGATAGATGAAGTCCATGTGCCAGGAGGTTCGACGAAATTCGCCGTCCGTTGCGGACTGTAGGCCAATTGCTTCCTGAAGAGCTATGGCGTCGCGTATGGCCCGATCCTCGGCTTCTCGCAGGTCGTCGGCACTGATCTCACCCTTGGCGAACGTCGCTCGGGCCTTCAAAAGTTCGGGCGGTCGAAGAAGACTGCCGACGTGGTCGGCGCGAAATGGTGGAGACGTTCGCATGCTCACGACCAGAACAGTACACGTCGCCGCGCCGCGCACACTGGACGTCGATCCCGCTGTGATATCCGTCTTTCGACACGTCGAGGCGCGACGTCGGCGGGGTCGATGGTTCCTGCTCGTGGCGGCTCAAACGGAAGTTTTGTTTCGACGGTTCCGTTAGATTCATGGGATGGAGCGTCCTAGCGAACTCATTGGCGTCTGTGTTGCTTCGCAGGATCGACTACTCGCCATCGCCGCCCAGATGAGCGATGGTGACCTTCGCGCGCCGAGTCGTCTTCCGGACTGGTCTCGGGCTCACGTCCTCGCTCACCTGGCTCGAAACGCTGACAGCCACGCGTGGCTCTTCGAGGGGGCGATGATTGGTGAGTCTCGAAGGCAATACCCGGAAACGGGGATGAGAGAGCGCGACATCGAGACCGGCAGCGCGCTCGACAAGGACGCACTCCTTGGCGACCTCACCAGATCGTGCCGAGAACTTGAAGCCGCGTGGAACAGCCTCGACGACGACTTGTGGGACTTCCTCGCTGAGGTCTCTCCGGGTCCTCGGACGATGGCGGAGATCCTCTTTCGCCGACTTCGAGAGGTCGAAGTTCATCTCGTTGATCTCGACGCTTCCTACGAGGCGTCCGACTGGCCCGAGGCCTACGTTGAAGGTGAGCTTCGACGAGCGCTCCGCAAGCTTCCCGATCGTGCGGATCACGCCGCGCTCGTCGAGTGGTTGATTGGCCGACGCAGTGCCCCGGTTCTCAAGAGCTGGTAGTCGCCGCGTCGCGGACGTTGGTGCCGCGATGAATCAAAACAGGGCTGTGGGATGCTGAGCCCGTGACGAAACTCGTGGCTCTCGTGAACGAAGCCTTGAGTGACGGCGACGGTTCGCTCGAAAGAGAGATCTTCGGCACGGAGGATTCGGAACAGATCGCAACGCGAATTGAGGATTTTCTTGCGTTGCAGTTTGGCGAGCCATCGGAGGCCCTCTTCTATCGCCACAGCGTGGGCGTCGTGGTCGGACTAAGGCTTAGTACACAAGACATTGTCCTGAAACTTCATCACTGGCGAGCCTCCAAATCGAAACTTTTGGCCGTTCAGCGAGTTCAACGGAAATTTCACGCCATGGGGTTGGCTGCGCCGCTTCCCATCGTTGAAGCGATGGATTTTGGGACGGGAGTCCTGACAGTTGAACAACTACTCGCGGGTGACATCGCGGACGGACACGACGACGAGATACGTCGCGTCCTCGCTCACGAGTTGCTTCGGTTCATTGAAGCCGGACGAAACGTCGAGGACAAGTCCGGACTTGAGGGACCAGCCCTCCTCGATGGGTCCGACGGCGCACTCTGGCCCATTCCTCACTCGTCCCGCTTCGATTTCGAAGCCACGAAGGACGGAGCCCAGTGGATTGACGAACTCGCGTGGTCGGCTCGTCGACGATTGATGGGATTCCTAGGGGAGCCTGTCATTGGCTACCTCGACTGGCGAGTTGGCAACGTGGGTTTTAGTGGGGGGACGATGACCGCTATCTACGATTGGGACTCAATAGGTCTCGCCAGCGAGACCTATTTGGTGGGCAGTGCGGCGGCGACATTTTCATCTGACTGGTCCAAACCCGGTGGATCCCTACCCAATCTCGAAGAGATGAGAGGGTTCATTGCTGACTACGAGCGTGCTCGCGGTAGGGATTTTGACGACAGCGAGCTCGAAGTCGTGGACGCCGCGAATCTGCTTCTTGTCGCGTACGGCGCCCGATGCCAACACTCCGACGCGTCACTCCCTCACGATCCGTCATTCATGGTGAATCGAAGTTGGATCGATCTACTTCGTGAGCGCGGCGAGTTCGGATTGTTAAACGTGTGCTTGAAGCGTGAATAGAGTCGTGAAGTGAAATCAGAAAATGACGCGTTCGGTCGCGCCCTCTTGGATTGGGCGCAGGGCGGCACGATTCCAGAGACGGTCGAACGTGATGATGGGTACGCGGAGACCGGCGCGGGTCCCGAGGTGTACTTATCCGACTTCAAAGGATGGCCCTTCGCTGAGCGCCAGTCTGTTCGTCACATGCGCGGTCGCGTGCTGGACGTGGGATGTGGCGCCGGCCGTGTCGCCTTGAACCTTCAACAGCGCGGTGTCGACGTCGTTGGTCTTGACTCGTCGCGTCTCGCGGTGAAGGCGGCGAGGCTCCGCGGTGTTAAAGAAGTCTGGTGCACGTCGACCGATACTTTGGGGCGGCGGATCGAGGCGTTCGACTCAATTGTGTTATTCGGCAACAACTTCGGAATTTTCGGTACACCCGATCGTGCCCATGAGGTCTTGACCACGTGGGCGACGTTGACGAACCCGCGAGCACGAATCTTTGTCGAGAGCACGAACCCGTACTGCGGGGGCGCACCCGGCATCGATCGTGCGTATTACCGACGCAACCGTGAGCGGGGCAATCCTCCCGGACAGGCGCGGTTCCGGTACCACTACGGGTACTCGGTTGGTCCATGGTTTCCTTGGCTCTTTGTCTCGCGAAGTGAACTGCAGTCGATTCTTCGAGGAACGGGCTGGCATCAGGCTCGCGTCCTGGGCGAGCGCCCGAGCGAGCCGTACGTCGCGATTTTGGAAAGGGATTAGAAGAAGTTGGCGGCTTCGTAGCTCGGCAGCGAACCAACTCTGCTCATTACCGGTTTTGATGGGCGCGATGCCCTACTTGACTGCCGGCAAAACCTCTGAAGCGATGAGTCCAACGTGCTCGAGGTCAGTGACGTCCAGCATCTGCAGGTACAGGCGAGAGATTCCCAATTCGCCAAAAGCGAGGATCTTTTCCGCGACCTGTGCTGGCGTTCCGGCGAGCCCGTCCTCCGCTAGTTCGCTGACGTCACGCCCGATGTTTGCTGCGCGCCGTTCAAGATCAGTCTTGTTCTCACCGCAGCACACGACGAGGGCGGCCGAGCGCACGATCGACTCGGGGTCACGGTGAATCGCGTTGCAGGCTTCGTCGACGACTTCGTACTGGGATTTGCAGACGTCGTACGAGGAGAAGGGAACGTTGAACTCGTCGGCGAATTTTGCGGCAAGACGCGGGGTGATCTTGCGGCCATGGCCGCCGATGATGATCGGCGGCCGCGGCGACTGAACTGGCTTTGGAAGCGCTGGGCTATCGATCAGCGAGTAGTGCTTGCCCGAAAAGTTGAACGTCGAGCCAATCTCGGTCTCCCACAAACCAGTGATGATGCCAAGTTGCTCTTCCAGCCTCTCGAATCGTTCGCCAACGGAGGGGAACGCCATGCCGTAGGCAGTGTGCTCTTCTTCGAACCACCCCGCGCCCAGCCCGAGTTCCACGCGACCGCCGCTCATCGCGTCAACTTGAGCAACGGCGATCGCGAGCGAGCCCGGATAGCGGAACGTCGCGGCGGTGAGCAGGGTGCCGAGGCGGATTCGCTTCGTGTCTCGTGCCAGTGCAGCCAGCGTGATCCAGGCGTCGGTCGGGCCGGGAAGACCACTCACCTCACCCATCTTCAGATAGTGATCGGAGCGGAAGAAAGCACCGAAGCCACCTTCCTCGGCGGCGAGTGCTATCGCGAGCAACTGGTCGTAGGTTGCTCCTTGTTGGGGCTCAGTGAAGATTCTTAGTTCCATTGACGAGTGTGCCCGTTCACTATGGGCGTCGCACGATGGCGAAACGCCTCTTACTTGCACAGTTCATGAAAGAAGAATGAGTGCGCGCTTCTTTTTTTATCACATCTGGTCAGCTGAATCTGACTGTTTCTCGGTGCCCACGGTCGTTCAAGTTGACCGAAACCTGGGTGTGGCCCATCCGGACTTTCGCTCAGTTTCGAGCAAGGTCTTCGATGCTCGTTACTTGGTTTTCGATTCAGCCATCGCGCGGCGAGATCGGCGGGCTTAAGGTTGTCGCGACGCGCGTACCGTTCACGATCTCGTGGCCTTGGTTCCAATCACGAGCCGTTCGCGATCGAACATCCGTGACACGATTCGAAGCGTTATCAGGTCGATCACGAGCAACCCGGCCGCGAACGCGATCGCGACAGGGAAAGTCGGATGGATGACTCCGATTGCCAACAACAGGACCACGCCAGTGATTGGGAGGCTCGCGAGCATCCCCAACTGCTGGGCGACGCGGACTTCGCTGGCCCTGACCGACACGGCCATTCCAACCACGACGGACCAACCGGCCACCAGGGGAGCGAAGAGGAACAACGCTAGGAGTATCGGACCATTGTGGAAGACAGCCGTGGCGACGGCGGGGTGGGCGAACAGTTCAACGGCGAGAAGGAAGAGTCCGTACACCAGGTACGAGAGGGCTACTGAGGGGATCATGACCGCCGCCCCCTTGCCGATGATGAACTCTTGTTCGCGAAGTGGCGTGGTGAGCAAGGGTTCAAGCGTTCCCTGTTCACGTTCGCCGACCACGGTAAAGGCGGCGAGGGTGCTCGGCATGACGACCGCGATCAAGAGCATGTAAAGGAGAGGAAGGATGACGAATGAATCCAGGGCAGAACTCGACTCCGACGGCGCGGCGACAAAGATCGAAACGACGGGTTCCACGAGGAAGAGGATCGGCAGGAGAACCATCGACACGACGATGGCCCGTTTGCGCCGGTAGTCCAATAGTTCCTTATGGACGACCGCGCGGAGCCGTGTGGCGTCGAGACTCATCACGATCGACGAGCCTCGGCGTCGTCGGCGATGAGTTCGAGGTACACGTCTTCGAGCGAATGCTGCGCCTCGCCAATGAAGAGTACGCCAACGTCGGCGCTGACGAGAGCGCGCGTCACCTCGGGTGCGGCGACCTCCGGATCGGACACCGTGAGTACGTACGTGTTCGCACCGTCAGGGCGCCAGTCTTCGACGGCGAGGATCCGGGTGAAGAACTCGGCCGGGTCGCCAATCGGCTCGAGCGTCTTCACTCGAAGCGATCTCTTAAAGAGTTGCTCGCGTAGCTCCGCCGTGCGACCGACCGTGCGCAGCGTCGTGTTCAGAAAGGCGACTCGGTCGCAAAGTTTTTCCGCCTCGTCGAGTCGGTGCGTGGTGAGAAAGATCGTCACCCCTTTCTGGCGCAATCCAATGATCAAGTTGTGGACCTCGAGTGAGGCGACGGGATCGAGACCCGATGTCGGTTCGTCGAGGAACATGATCTCGGGATCGCTGAGCAGGGTTCGCGCGAGCCCCACCCGCTGGCGAAGACCCTTGGACAGACTGGCGCAGAGATCCGACGCTCGGTCCCCGAGGTTGACGGCCTCGAGGGCGTCATTGATTCGTGTGGTGGCGTGACGCAGACCGTAAAGACCGGCGAAGTACTCCAGATTTTCGGTCACGGTCAATCGAAGGTAGAGCCCGGGTGACTCGGGCATGATGGCAATGCGCTGGCGGATCTCGACCCCGTTCTCAGGACTGAGCGGGATTCCCGCCACCGTGGCCGAGCCCGACGTAGGAGCGATCAACGTACCGAGCGTGCGGACCGTCGTGGTCTTGCCGGCGCCGTTGGGGCCGAGGAACCCGAAGACCTCGCCATAACCGACGTCGAAAGAGACGTCCGAAAAGGCGGTCCGTTCGCCGAAACGTTTGGTCAAGTTGCTAACGACGAGCGCGGAACGCGGATTCGCTGGCGCGCGCGCCGCGGTGCCGGTGATTGTTCCCGAGCCAATACCCGAGGGTCGCGCGCTCAAACTTGATTCGATCTCGCTGGCGCCCGCCGGAATCTTGGGGATGTTCTCGAGAACGGCGAAGCTCGTGGCACCGATGTCGGCCGAGCTGGTGTTGACGAACTCGAGACCAATCCAGAGATCGTGCTTCACGAGTGAGGCGAGGAACCAGATGAGCCATCGGGTGAAAATGATGGGACTAAGCGCCCGCGGATGGCATGAGAACTTGACGACTTGGCCCGCGACCGCCTCAAAGGACTCTTCGGGACTGAGGAGGTATCGCGTCGATTTCACTCGCAAGAGGTGTTGACCCGCCTTCACGGGAAACTCGACCGTTCGTTGGTTGGAAATGGAACCAACGACGCTCCCGTCGATCTCGACCTTCCATGTTCGAGCGCGGACCGAGTGACTCGATACCATTGTTCTTCGCGCGAGACTCAAAGTTGCCGTTGCGGCCATGTAGATGAGCCTTTCACAGCCAACGTCGGAGGGTGCTGACTCGTTTGACTGTCCAAGAACGAGGATAGATGGCGGTACGTGCGGACGTTCTCAGTCACGGTGACTTCCGTGGAGTCGGCACGTGACCTATGAAGTTCGGTGACCCATAAGTACCCGGCGCGCAGAGTGGCGAGATTCGCTCTCACGTTCCATTCAATTGTGCTGTCACGCGAGCGTGGTCGCATCCAGCACTAATGAGTTACATCGCTGCGCTATTGCTCCGACGAGGGAGCACCCAGTCAGCTCTTGGGAAGTGGCAGGTGTACCCGTTCGGGTAGTGCTCAAGATAGTCCTGGTGGTCAGGCTCGGCCTCCCAGAACGGTCCAGCAAGACTCACTTCGGTGACGACTTTCCCAGGCCAAAGACCGGATGCCTCGACGTCGGCGATCGTGTCCCCCGCCACTCGACGTTGGCTGTCGTCGAGGTAGAAGATCGCGGAGCGATAGCTCGCACCCCTGTCGTTGCCCTGACGGTTCGGTGTCGTCGGATCGTGGATTTGAAAAAAGAATTCGAGAAGCTCACGGTAGGTGGTCTTTTCTGGGTCGAAGGTGATCTCGATCGCCTCGGCGTGGCTTCCGTGATGGCGATAGGTCGCGTTGGCGACGTCGCCCCCCGTGTAACCGACGCGAGTGGAGAGCACGCCCGGACGCTTTCGAATCAGATCCTGCATTCCCCAAAAGCACCCGCCGGCGAGAATGGCCTTTTCGGTGGTGGTCACTGTGCTGATCCCTTCTTCGAGGCCTCGTCAAAAACCTTTACGTATTCGCCGTACCCCTCGGCCTCGAGGTCCTCGTAGGGGACGAAGCGCAGGGCGGCGGAGTTGATGCAGTAGCGAAGGCCACCCTCGTCGACCGGCCCGTCGCTGAACAGATGGCCGAGGTGAGAGTCTCCGTGGGTGGAGCGCACCTCGGTCCTGATCATTCCGTGGCTGCTGTCTTCGTTCTCAGCGACGTTCGCCGACTCGAGTGGCGCAGTGAAGCTCGGCCAGCCGCAACCGCTGTCGTACTTCTTGGTGGAAGCGAACAGAGGCTCGCCTGACACCACGTCGACGTAGAGGCCAGCCTCTTTGTGATCCCAAAACTCGTTGTCGAACGCGGGCTCGGTGGCGGCTTCCTGGGTGACGTCGTATTGACGCGGAGTGAGACGAGCCACGGATTCCGGACTCTTTTGGTATTGCTTAGTCACATCAAACTCCTTCGTCGTAGGTACTTTCGATCGTGCGTGTTACGTCGCGCCGTTTCACGCCGCGAAGTCTCACCGATTCCTATCTCACTACTTTTTGTTGGTAACCAAGCAGTCGTCTCACCGATTGGTTTCATACCATCATTTTCATAGTATGAGAAGTCGACATTTGCGTTACAACACCGGTGGTCGGGGCCTGCCAAAGGGGTTCCAAGAAGACGTTTGTGGAGGCGCTCAGAATTTTCACCGGAAATTTCCATAATCAAGACAAGGGGGTCTCCGAGACGTTGGTCGACGATCGCCCGCCTGCGGACCATCGATCCTTGAACCTGAATTCGACTCGTCACCAGGAGACTCTCAAGGTGTCGAGAGCACGTTCGATGCTTTACGGCGTGCCGGAACTAACCCCGTGGTGAAGGGCTTTCCCGATGGCGCCATCGCTGTCGCTCTCGACGTCACCGAAGTCCGGCGGCCCGAGTCGGCCCCCGCGAGTGTTGCTACTTGGTCCTACGATGATCACTCATGAACGATCATCGCTGCGCCTGGGTTGGAGGTCATCCCTTGATGATCACCTATCACGACACCGAATGGGGTGTGCCCATCCACGATGACCAGAAACTCTTTGAGTTCATGGTGCTTGACGCCATGCAGGCGGGACTCAGTTGGCGCATCGTCTTGCAGAAACGCGAAAACTTCGAGCGCGCCCTTGACGGCTTCGATATTTCAAAAGTCGCAAAGTATGGCGATAAGGAATATGACCTACTAGTGAACAACGAAGGGATAATTCGCAACCGGCAAAAATTGGCCGCTACGATCACCAACGCTCGGTCTGTCCTAGCGGTCCAAGAAGATTTCGGCTCCCTCGACGCCTACCTTTGGCAGTTTGTCGACGGCAGACCAACGGTCAACGCTTGGAAAGAGGGCAGCCAGATCCCGGCCAAGAGTCCAGTAGCCGAAGTGATGAGTAAGGATTTGAAGAAGCGGGGTTTTAAATTCGTTGGCCCGACAATCTGTTACGCGTTCATGCAAGCGGCGGGACTCGTGAACGACCACGTAACCAATTGCTTTCGTTACGAGGAGTTGGCGAACTCGTCGAAGTAAGGAACCCGTGATGCGTCTGTATCGAAACGATCATTAAATCCTTTAGACGGCACCATTAGAGGCAAGGTGAGCTTCCTGGCAAAATTGTGGCACGGGAGTCTCGTTCACGGCACCTTGGGATTAAAAGGGGGCACGGCCTGTTGAAGCCAACTGTCCGTGTCGGAAACGTCCCACATAAACGGGAAACTCGTCCGATGGCGTCGGCGCGGTTGAGTGTTGTCGGCTTAGTCCGTGGGATGAAGCGTGGGATTTCTGATGGGTATTTTCGCAATGATTCGTTGCCGGTCGACGCTCCGACTTCACGGCGAACTGAAGTCCCCTTTACTGTGCCGAACGAGTTCGAATAATTACTCTCTCGACGAACACAGACCTCACTCTCAAAAGTGTGCTCCATCAGAAGAGGTCAGGGTCGACTGGCTCACTAACTGAGGTCACTGCGGCTCGACGCCGTTTCAACCGAAGGTCTGGTGACCCAGCACGAGGACCAAGTCGTACTCTTCCCACCGTCATTCGAGCAAACTCGCGCACGCTGGCGAGACGGCGCAGGAGGAGCGGGGTCTTAGAATCGGGGCTGATTCCCTTAATCTCTCGAACGTTTGGACGAAGTGATGATTGTGGTGCGATACAAACGACCAGCTCGGCCTGTTTGCCAGTTCAGTCGTCTGATGGTGGCGATAATTTTGTGCACCGCGATTGGTGCTGCGACTGCCCCGGCGTTTGGCATCTCTCACGAGTCAACAGGCGCTGGCACGAGACTCCGCGCCAGCGCGGCGCCACCAGTCACGTGCCTACCTGCTGGCACGAAGGCGAGGAAAGGGGTGAAGACGTTGCCGTCAACTCGGCACTGCACAATTCTCGAAATTGGCGATTCACTGGGTGCCGATTTGGGAGAGGGACTTCATGTGCAACTTGAGAAAAATCCGGCGATCACTTTGGTAGTGAAGACCACTCTCGCAACGGGTCTCACCAACGCGTGGTTTTACAACTGGCCGCAACATCTGAAGAAGTTTCTCTCACAGTACCGTCCCCAGTTGTTGATTGTCTTCTTGGGTGCCAATGACGAACAGGCAATGGTCGTGAACGGTCAAGCTGCGCCGTTCGACACTCGCGCCTGGCGCTCGAAGTACTCGTCGAATGTTTCGACCGTGATCAAGGAAGCCGCCGCGGCTCACTGCGTGGTGATGTGGGTCGGTATGCCGATCATGAATCCGTTCGGGTATCGCCAGAAGATGCAGGTAGTTAATTCAATTTTTTCCGACGCGTCCCAGAAGATACCTGACGCAACCTTCGTGTCAACGTGGAAATTCATGGCGGACGCGAGAGGGAATTTCCGGTTCAACGCACGAGTCAATGGCAAGTTGCAGCCGATTCGAACGGCTGACGGCATCCACCTCACGTACATGGGCCAGAATCTTCTCGCCACCTACGTCGTGACCCAACTGCGGCTCATCTACGGGTTGCCGCTAAGGCCGGCCTATCCCGTCAGATTCACCCAATAAATGCGGGCGCCCCAGACTGGCCGTGGCCCTCGGCACCGATCGTCCGTCCGCGTGACACCTGACGTCTCAGTGAATCGCGCCTGAAAAGGGGAGGACTAAATCACTTCCAAAACGGTTACGGCTCGGTCGCAACAGATTACGCAGGATTTTTTTAGTCCTGTTCAAGAGTATTAGTGGGCGTACTAGCCCCAAAAGCTTTTAGACGACCCGCGCGCTTTAGTGAACCGCCCTGGTCGCGATCCCGGCACGTTGGGAGTCGTTTCGCAGCGTTGCGAACGTCGATTGACGTTTAAATGAGTTTGGTTCGAGTCAACGCGAATGGTCCACAGTGTCGGCGCTTCGTCAATCGACCGATACGCTTCGCTGATGTTCGAGATATCCAAAGAACGCTTCGAGGAGTTGGTGGAAGAAGCTCTCGCGACGCTACCTGAGGAACTCTCAAACCAAATAGAAAACTTGGCAATCATTGTTGACGACGAGGCACCGGGGCGCAATCTCTTTGGACTCTACGAAGGCATACCCCTCACCAAGCGCAGTCCGATCAGCTACAGCGCCGTCATGCCTGACCGGATCACCTTGTACCAGACGACGATCTGTCGCCAATGCAACAGCGAGGACGAAGTAAAGGCCCAGATTCGTAAGACCGTGATTCACGAAGTCGCGCATCACTTCGGCATCAGCGATCCTCGGCTCGAAGAGTTGGGCTGGGCGTAGCGCATCGTCCGGTCCCATCCATGGTTATAAATCCACCCCGACGTCCGACGCAGGACCACGACGCTCGGTCTACTGTCGAAGAAGTCGATTGGTGGGACATTGGCCAATCGCCAACTTCAACGCGAACGGTCTCGCGTTCGCCAAGGGAAAAAGTGTGAGTACGCGCAGCCAATTTCAGTTCTCCTTCGACCGTACCGAAGCCGTCGGGGCAATTGAATCGATCAGTTCGGGGAGGGGATGGTGCAACGTGGTTCCTGGCGTCATTGACGACGTGGAGGAACTCAAGGTCAATTCTTTTGGACTGTGGATGAATCACGGCGTCACCGTTGCTTCTTTCGTCACGTCGCCTCCTCGCCACGGAGAGGTGCAGCCCTCCTCCCTTGGTCTCTTGCACACGCGAGGACGGCTCGGCCGCGAACGGATCACCTCGCTTCTTGGGAGTGCTCCGTTCACGGTCCGCCAGGATCACAGCCAACGTGGCCTTCTCCTCGAAGTCCCCGCCGCCACGCGGGCGACACTGGTGCTCGAAGTGATGTGCACTATGACAGCGTCACTGTGCGACTACGAGTTGACCGGGAACTGGCGCCTCGACGTCACTGCACGCTAGTAACAACGGGGCGAGCGGCGCCCGGTGTTTCAGTCACTGCGAGCGATCCGCCAGACGAGATTCACGCGTGGCCGTCGTTCGTGACGCCCCCATCAGCGATGTCCGCTTGCATCGTTCTCGTGCTTGACATGCCAAGCACGAGGTAGATAGAGTGCGACTGTGCGCAGGCGCGCACATGTAAGTCCCTGAGGAGTTCACCATGGCAGCAGAAAACGCCAAGAACACCACGAACAAAGACGCCGCCGCTGAAGAGTCGCGCGTTCAAGACCAGATTTTGGAAGCTATAAAGCGATCCCAGGACGCGACGTTGAAGATTGTAAGTGCGTGGTCCGAAAGTGTCGCGAAAGTAGCGCCTAAATTGCCAGAAATGCCGAAGCTGCCGATGATGGACGCGATTCCCAAGCCCGGGGAGATCTCGGACAAGTTCTTCGAGTTCGCTCGGGAACTGATGAACACGCAACAAGAGTTCGTCAAGCGATTGATCGACGCACTTCCTGGGCACGACGAGCCGGGCGCCTGACAAGAAACTGTTCGACACGAACAATGATCGAGTATTGAACTGTCGTGGTGAGCGAAGTAGTGCCACCGCCGCGATCGGGGTAGACCCTGATGTTTCGTCCCTTTTCATCACTTGGAACAAGCCGGAATCTGTGCTTGACATACCAAGCAAATGGGGTGTATAGTGTGCTTGTGACGGAATCGCCGTCCACGAATTGATACCAGAGGAGTTCATGATGGTAGCGACAAAGACCACATCTACGACCGAAATGCCCGAGATTGCCTCGAAAGTCAGTGAACAGTTGATTTCCGCGGTGAAGCAGTACCAGCAGTTCTCGGTTGACACCGCGGAGACCTTTGCCAAGGTTGCCTCAGTGTTTCCGGCGACGGACCTGCCCAGCGTTCCCGGAGCCCCCGCCTTTCCCAGTGCGGAAGCCGTAACCAAGTTTGCGTTTGACTTCACGTCAGAACTGCTCAGCGCGCAGCGCGATTTCGCCCTGCAGTTGGCGAACGCTCTTGTTCCTGAGAATCTGGCTTAACGTCCTTCACGGATTCAATTACGATGCAGTACACGGAAGAGCCAACGACCACAGTTGAAGATGACCGCCGGCGAATGCTGGGAGGTTTCATAAGGGCGCAGCGACAGATTGCTAATTTGTCGCTGCGCCAGCTCTCCGCGATGACGGAGATCTCCAACCCGTACTTGAGTCAAGTTGAGCGAGGACTGCACGAGCCGTCAATTCGTGTATTGAAGTCAATCGCCGACGCACTAAACGTGTCAGCAGAGATCCTGTTCGAACAGGCTGGCTTGATCAGTGGTAAGGAAAAGCTGGGTGACGAGGCCACGGAGAGCGCAATTCGCGCTGACCAGCGGCTTACCGAGGCCCAACGTCACGCGCTAATGGCCGTCTATCGCAGCTACGTCGAGACCAACCGCGAAGAGTCCTGAGGCTTTAAAGCGAACTCAGCGAACGGCACCGCCGGGCGCCATGCTCGAAGAGCCATCTCGATAATTCAAGAGTTCGTTAGAAAAAACGCCTGGTAGCGGACATTTTCGCAGCTCTCGAAGCGGCGACAAATCGCCAATGTCAAAGTCTCCTCTCGTGGTGGGGGTGCTTGACATGCCAAGCAAAAGGTAGGTACTCTCTTCTTAAGAGGCCATGTGGCCTCACATCAGTAGGGATTTCGCCTTGGTCAATGAGAAGAACGAGACCACCAACGCGGCCGACGGCGGTTCAACGTTGGCGGGCCAGCTATTGGGCGCGCTTCAGCTGTCCCAGGACGCCACACTGCAGTTCGTGAGCGCGTGGTTCGACGGAGCCGCCGAGGTGGTCGCCAAGCTCACTGACATGGCCGCGACGCCGAAGCCCGAAACCATTCCGTCACCGAACGAACTCCTCACGTTCGCCCAGCAACTTCACGGCGCGCAACAGAATTTCATTGCGGAACTAACCGCTAAGGCCGACCCGGTCTCGTTTTTGGGCTCGTTGAAGGCGGCACAAACTGCGTTGCTCGCCAAACCTGGCGAAATCGCCGCGGCCAACGCCCGTCTCATGATCGGCCTCGACGCCGCGGTGCGTGCGACGCTCGAGTGCGCCAGTGGCGCGGCGCCGGCGGCTCCGATGTCGCCGTCATCAGGGGACTCGCGCTTCGCGGACCCGGCGTACGCTCAAAGCCCCCTCTATTTCCTGCTGGAACAGGAATATCTGCTTGGTTGCCAGTACTTCGGAGAACTACTGGACGCGGCGCAACTCGACGAGAGTCAAGACGCCAAGGCGCGTTTCGCCGCGAAGTTCATCCTTGACGCGCTCGCGCCGACGAACACTCTGCTCGGCAATCCGGCCGCGTTGCGTGAAGCCTTTGACACTGGAGGCGAAAGCTTGGTTCGCGGGGCAAGGAACATGCTCGAGGACTTGAACCAAAAGGGGGGCTGGCCCTCGCAGGTCGACAGTTCCGGATTCGAATTGGGTGTCAACATGGCCGCCACCCCCGGTGTCGTCGTGTACCGAAACGAGCTCATCGAGTTGATCCAGTACGCACCGCAAACCGAGCACGTGTTCGCGGTGCCACTATTGTTCTGTCCGCCGTGGATCAACAAGTACTACATCATGGATCTGGCCCCGGGTAAGAGCCTGATCGAATGGGCGGTCCAGCACGGACATACCTGCTTTGCCATCAGTTATCGCAACCCCGATTCGAGCATGCGAGACCTCGGCCTCGAGGACTACTTGCGACTCGGATTCTTCGAGGCCATCAGGGTCATCCGCGACATCACCCGCGCACAAGAAGTCAACACCGTCTCGCTGTGCCTCGGTGGCACGTTGAGCGCTATTGGCCTCGCGTACAACGCGGCGATCGGCGACGCTTCCATCAAATCGGCCACGCTCCTCAATACGATGACCGACTTCAGCGTTCCCGGCGTACTCGGACTCTTCACTGACGAGGCCACGATCGCCGGCCTCGAACTGCAGATGCAAAAAGACGGCTTCCTCGAAGCCGACGCGATGGCACACGTCTTTGACGCACTACGGGCCAACGATTTGATCTTTCAGTACATCGGCAACAACTGGCTGCTCGGTAAGCAGCCAGTCGCCTTTGACCTCTTGGTGTGGAATAGCGACGGTACGCGTATGCCGGCCAAGATGCATTCGGAGTACCTGAGGTCGTGCTACCTCAACAACGAGTTCGCGCTCGGAGAGTTCGCGGTCGACGGGCGCAGGCTCTATCCCAAAGACGTCAAGATCGACACCTACGTGGTCGCCGCGATCAACGACCACATCGTGCCATGGACCGCTGGCTACAAGACAGCGACGATATTCGCTGGTCCTAACCGATTCGTGCTCACGACGTCAGGACACATCGCCGGTGTGGTGAACCCTCCCGGGCCAAAGCCCAAGTACTGGTCGAACGACGCTCGTCCCGATGATCCCCAGGTGTGGAAGAACGAGGCGACCCTGGTCGATGGCACGTGGTGGGAAGACTGGGCCGAATGGATCGACGCGCGCGGTGGCGACGAAATTGCGCCACCCGATCATCTCGGCAGCGAGAGCTATCCATCACTTGAGGTAGCTCCTGGCAGCTACGTGCGTGTTCGCGCATGAGTAACGCCCGAAATCAAATCAACGAATCGCTCGACGCGTTGGTCCGCGGACACCAGGTCCGCATTCGCGTGGAGGGTGATGGAGATCCGCTGTTGCTGCTCAACGGGTTAAGCGGCCCTCTCAGCAGTTGGGGTCCTTTCATCGAGGCGCTCGGTGATCGTACCGTCGTGACCTTCGACGCGCCGGGTGTTGGCGAGAGCCCGGCACCAATCTTGCCGCTATCGATCGCGCAACTCGCCGACGTCGCCGTGTCGGTCCTCGACGAGATCGGCCTCGATCGCGCGGATGTCCTCGGTTATTCACACGGTGGTGCCGTCGCGCAGCAGTTGGCCGCCCACTACCCACAGCGAGTTCACCGCTTGGTACTCGCGGCTACTTCGTGCGGAGTCGGATCGACCCTCCCCGGTTGGGAGACGCACGACGGACTTGCGATTCTGATGAACGGAATCTTTCGGACAAACGCACTTTCGACATGGTGGCGCGCGATGGCCGTCTCCACGTGGTCGAGCATCGCGTTTCTCGGGGCCATTGCCGCTCCCACTCTCGTCGTGTGTGGGAGCGAGGACCGTGTCACGCCCCTTGCGAATAGTCAGGTCCTGGCGGGACGAATTCCGAACGCCACGCTGATCAAGCTCTCGGAAGGTCACGACCTGCTGCAACCAGACGCCGCCGAGGAATTTGCGCACGTTGTCGAGGGATTTCTCGCGCGCGCAGCGTCGCGCACCAGCGAGCACGCCGAACTCTGAGCCATCAATCAAATTCTTAGCGAATGACAAATAAGGGGATAACCATGGAAGAACTGCGCTTTGAAGGGCGAGTCGCAATCATCACCGGGGCCGGCGGCGGCCTCGGGCGCGCCCACGCGCTCACGCTCGCTCACCGGGGAGCGAGCGTACTCGTGAACGACCTCGGGGGCGCGCTCGACGGCAGTGGATCGTCGGCGTCCGCCGCGCAGCGTGTTGTCGAGGAGATCATCGCCTTCGGCGGCGTCGCGGCGCCGAACCACGACAGCGTCGCAACCGCAGAAGGTGGTGAAGCGATCGTGCAGAGCGCCCTGGACGCGTTTGGTCGCGTCGACGTGTTGATCAACAATGCCGGTATCCTCCGCGACAAGGCGTTTCACAAGATGGACGCCACGATGATCGACCAAGTACTTGACGTTCACCTCAAAGGAGCGTTGTACGTCTCTCAGCCGGCGTTTCGTCTGATGCGCGAGCAGGGCTACGGACGCATTGTCAACACCAGTTCGGCCTCGGGGCTGTTCGGCAACTTCGGACAGGCCAACTACGGTGCAGCGAAAGCCGGACTAGCCGGACTGACGCGCGTTCTTGCGCTCGAGGGATTCGAGCACGGTATCAAGGTAAACGCCATCGCCCCGATCGCTCTGACTCGAATGACCGAGGGTATCCTCGGTGACCTCGCGCCGAAGGTCTCGCCCGAGTCCGTAAGCCCTCTCGTGGCGTACTTGGCGAACGAAGAGTGCGCGGTGAACGGCAACATCTACTCCGTCGCTGGGGGACGTATCGCCAGAATCTTTGTCGCCGAGACGGTCGGCGTCGTGTTAAGTCAAAACACGCCCGAAGCCGTCGCTGCCCAGATCTCCCTGATTGACCAGCTGGATCCGGCTCGACTGCACGAGCCATCGTCGCTGGACAACGAGACGACGATCATCGCGAAGGCCTTGTCGGAGGCGTCGTAGCGGTCCGAGCGTAGAGCAGGACTTCTCACTGTTCAAGAAATCGGCAGGTCTTTTCGTTCACGTCATCAAATGAGAGTGCCCCCTTGACGTCGTTGGAACGAAACGTCGTCGCTCAAGCCACCAGATCCGGCAATCGACCTGTTTCACCGACGCTTGGCGGGATCTAGAGGCGGACACTTCGCCATCGGACCCAGAGATGGTGACCGAAATCCCAGCGGTGCGTATCGGTGCTTCGTGCAGAAGCGGGCACGTCTCCGACGCGTCACGTTGATCTACAAGGTGCGAGCTGCGCACGATGGATAGGGTGTCGCGAAGGGGGTGGTTTCGATGAGCGAAGAAAAAGTGGCGGTGATCACCGGAGGGACGCGTGGAATTGGGCTAGCGATTTCGACGGCCCTCGGCGAAAGTGGCGTGCACGTGTGCGCCGGCTATCAATCAAATCGCGAAGCGGCCGAGTCGATGCGCGAGGCGGCTGAGAAAATGGGGCACTCGGTCACTCTTCATCAGATGGAGGTTGGCGAACCAGACGATTGCGTACGGTTCGTTAATGAGGCCATTGAAGCGCACGGCCACATTGACTATCTCATTAACAACGCGGGGATCAACATGGACCGCACGGTGCGTCGAATGTCTATTGACGAGTGGCACGGAGTCATGCGAGTCAACATCTCCGGATGCTTCTACATGATCAAGGCAGTGATCGAGCACATGATCTCGCGCGGATCGGGACGAATCGTCAACATTAGTTCGATCATTGGCGAGACTGGAAACGTAGGCCAAGCCAACTACGCGACGGCCAAGTCCGGAATGCACGGACTCACGAAGACGCTCGCCCTCGAACTCGCGGGAAAGGGCATCACCGTCAACTGCGTTGCTCCGGGATTTATCAGTACCGACATGATGGCGTCAGTTCCAGACGAGGTGCTCGAAAAGATCGTCGCGCGAATTCCGATCGGTCGACTTGGCAAACCTGAGGAGGTTGCGTACGTCGTGACCAGTCTCCTGGATGACCGAGCGTCCTACGTTACGGGCGCCGTCATTTCGGTCAATGGCGGACTCGACATGTAGCAATTGATTGGGTATTTTGATTGCTTGCGTTTGAGGTGCAGGCAACGGGTGGCTCATTTAGTTTGAGAGATTGCTTTGATCTTCTTGAAGGTTGATCGCATTGCTAGCTGAGGCATCGTCATTCCCAACGCGGATCGGGATTCGTCTGAATCTCGCCTAAGGGACCTCACGGTGGTTGGGTAGTGGTTAAGGTCGGTGATGAGATCCCAAATGGGAGAGTTGCCCCTCGATGTCGAACGACTTCATCGGTGGTGGCTCACAGCGTGTGATCTCGACGCCAACAATGCCGTCGCCTGCTAGAGGAGTCACAATGGCCGATAAATCACCGAACCAACACAATGCCAAGAAGGTCGGTAAATCGCTTAAGGAAAAGCGCAACGAAAAGCACGCCAAGAAGGAATCGAAGAAGGGTCTCGTCAACGAGTGAGGCACCACCGTCATTAGCACGCAATGGTGATTGAACTATCCGTGGATCTTGGCTGCACAGTCGTATTAGGCGCGGGTGAAACTGCCGCAGTCCCTTTTGCTGATTGTTCAGATGTGTAATTTCATGCTACGTCAGGGTGCCAAGATTCGTCCGCGACTGTCTACGAACGTGATTTTCGCTTTCGCGTTTTTTTCCTGACCCGTTGTGCCAGCCCTTACAATTTGCTCCTGACGGTAGTTCTCGGCGGCAGTTCGAGTCTCACGGCTCTGTGCGGCGCTTGGGCCTTTAAGCGAAGGTGATCAGTTCTTGATAATCGATCTCTTGGTGTTGAGGGTGTCGGGATGGTTGGTCCCGAGAACCCGTATCTGGTCGTTGAGTAGTGACTCAAACTGCTCACCAGCCGCTTTCTCATCCCCGCTCTTTCTGATCCAGTGTGCGAGATGGTTTCGAGTCCGGAGCGTGTCGGGTTGATCCGGTCCGAGAATTCGCATTTCGTCAGCGAGCAGATCTTCGCACGCTGCAACGGCAGCGCCCACGTCTCCGGACTCTCCAATCCAGTGGACGAGATTGTTCCGCGTCCGCAGGGTCTCGAGGCGGTCTCCACCGAGGAGTCGAGTTTGGTCATCGAGTAGTGAACGGTACGCCACGAGCGCCCCGGACACATCGCCACTCTCGCCGATCCAGTGAGCCAGATGGTTACGAGTCCAGAGCGTCTCGACGTCGTCTCCACCGAGGAGTCGAGTTTGGTCATCGAGCAGTGAGCGGTACGCCACGAGCGCCCCGGACACATCGCCACTCTCGCCGATCCAGTGAGCTAGGTGTCCCCGGGTGCTGAGTTCTTCTTCGTCGCCAGTCTCATGCTCGCTCTTCAACTCATCGAGCAGTGAGCGGTAGAGGTTTGCCGCCGCCAGCGCATCACCGCTCTCGCCGGTCCAGTGGGCCAATTGGTTCTTGGTTTCGAGAACGTCAAGATCATCAGGTTCGAGACTGAGCAGTTGCCGCTGGAGGACGTCCTTCGTCCCCGCAATGGCTTCACCCATCTTTCCGAGCTCGCCGTTCCAGTTGGCGAGAATGCGGAGTTTCTGAAGTAATTCGAGGTTCCCAAGGGGAAGCGAACTCCACTCGAGGGAGAGATTCCCATAATGGAGAGCGTCGGCGTACGCCGAGACCGACGCCGACGCGCCCGCCAGGAGCCATGCTGATGTTGACGCCAGCTCTCTGTCCACGAGACCTCGTACGTCATTCTGAGCGAGGGCCACCACCGTGGCCCAGACGGTGGTGGCGAGCGGATCGGGTGTCCCACTTGGACTTAGTTCAGCGGCGTAGGTCGCGACCGTGTCGTAGATGACGCTCAGTTCACGTTCGGTGAAATCTTCGTGTGACTGAGCAAGTGCCGGCCGGTGATGTAGAAAGTCGGTGAATTCCTCCAGCGACTCGTTGAGATCGCGGATCATTCCGTAGGGGTCTCTGCTACGCGAGAGCTGTCTCACGGCGTCCGGTTGGTCAAGCCGCTCGGCGGCTGCAATCACCGGTGCTCGAGCGAAATGCTCGCCGTAAGTAGCAGCGATGGCGAGTACGGAGCGCACGGGCTCAGGCAGTTCCTGCCAGTAGGCGTTCATAATCTGCGTCAGGTCCGCGGGCAGATCCGTCAAATTTTGTAACTCAAGCCCACCGTCGTGGATCTGCTTCTTGACCTTCTTCAGATCGAAGAACGCCCTGATTGCCAGGGGACCCTGGAGTTGCTCCACGAGCTGAGCTGCCACTTTGTCATCGAGTCTCGGGTCGCCCTCACTGGCCAACCCGCCGTAGAGGGCGCGAACGAGTTCCGTAAGGTCACTGTTATTGAGCATCTCGACCTCGCGAATCTCGACCCGCCGTCCCTCGTTTTCAGACTGAACATTCACGACCCACGTAGCGAATGGGCTAAGGCCTTCTTCGCCTCCGCGCTTGTCAGAGTCTTCGGGCCAGGCGGTCACCACGATGAGGACTCTGGCCCGCTCTTGGCGCAGGAGCTGATCGAGGAAAAAGATCGTGAATTCGTCAGCCCAGTGCGCGTCGTCGACGGCGATGATGATAGGCACTCGCAAAGAGACCTTCACCACGTCAGCGACGAGCTCCTCAGCCCTGCGGAGGTAGCCATGAGTGGATGCATCGATAACCCTCGTACCATCGCGACTTTCTTCGCGGTACTTCTTTTTCAGACGGTGACGTTCGATCAGGTCGCGGTCTTTCAAAACGGCCCCCGTCGCGCCCGCTATCGAGATTCCAATCGCGAGTGGCGGGAATGCAACGCCCAGGATTCCGAGCATTCCCATCACGGCACTGGTGTTGTCGATGCCGCGCTCTGTTGCCTCTCTCGTACCCAGGCGACGGAGGAGGTAGTCAGTGTGGACTTCGAACTGATTGACTCCGCTGAAAAGCGCCTCGTGGAGATTGCCGTCCGGTCGTCGCCAGCATGACACGGACCAGTAGAGCCACGGCATCTCCGCCTTGGCTTCGGGCTGGAACTTGGCCACCGCGAGCAACTTGCGACCGGTCTTCCAATCGACATCATCGGTCAGCGTCGTGGGCCAGTAACACGGAGTCTGCTGCGCCGCCGCGAGGCGACGGTAGAACTCCTGGACGATGCGGGTCTTGCCGACGCCACTCGCGGCCAACAAGGCAACCATTCGCGGGCCCTGCCCGGCGACAACTTCATTGAACGATGAAATGAGGTGATCGACGAACTGTTCGCGACCGGCACCGACGAACTCCGTCACGTCACACTCCTTTTCGCGTCAACTCCGAGTCGACGTGCACCGGGCTGCGGATGAAATCATTCCTCGTTTAAGACCGGACCCCATTCATCGGTCCGCCGACTGTGAGGCTAGCAAGGTGTTCTTCTCCTCCTGCAACGTGGTCGCGAATTCGACTCGCGTGAGGTTCGCCAACGAACTGTTCGTGCGGTAGTGGTTGCGGGAGTAACCATGGTTGCCGACAATGACGCGCGCCTCCAGCATGGAGTCGAACACCGACATGGAGAGCCCCTGATGCTGCTGATATGTGTGGGAAAGGCAAATTAGCGAGTCAGTCGGAAAGATTCGTTGCCATGAGAAACTGCGTCAAAGCAATACCCACTTCACAACAACGAAGTCGCGCCAGTTCGGGCGCACTCAAACAGATTGAGCGTCGAGCCGCGCGAGTCTCAGGAGGGTCGCATCGTGCCTTCGCGTAGATAGCGCGCGTGCCACGAGAGCGCCTCCTCGATCAAGTGCGGGGTGTGCTTGCCGGGGGCCGTGGCGCTCGCGCGGTCGAAATAGTCCTGCAGCACCGGCCGGTAGTCGGGGTGCGCGCAGTTATCGATGATCTTCTGAGCACGCCGACGCGGCGCCAGGCCGCGCAGGTCCGCTACGCCCCATTCGGTGATGACGACGTGCACGTCGTGCTCGGTGTGATCCACGTGGCTGACCATCGGCACGATTGAGGAGATCGCGCCGTTCTTGGCGGTCGAAGGCGTGAGGAACATCGCAATGTAGGCGTTGCGCGCGAAGTCACCCGAGCCGCCGATGCCGTTCATGATGCTCGAGCCCATGACGTGGGTGGAGTTGATGTTGCCGTAGATGTCGGCCTCGATGGCGCCGTTCATCGCCAAACACCCGAGCCGGCGAATCACCTCGGGGTGATTGCTGATCTCCTGGGGTCGAAGGATGATCCGGTCGTGGTACTCGGCGATGTTGGCGTGCAGGTCGGCCGCTCCTTCCTCACTGAGCGAGAAGGCGGTAGCCGAGGCGGTGCTCATCGTGCCCGATTTCAGCAACGCCAGCATGCCGTCCTGGATGACCTCCGTGTACGCGGTCAGAGGATGGAACGGCCCACCGTCGAGTCCACGAAGGACGGCGTTGGCGATGTTGCCGACGCCCGACTGCAGGGGCAGGAGCGACGCGGGCAGGCGCCCTTCCTTCACCTCGTGGGCCAGAAACTCCAAGAGGTGTTCGGCGATTCGCTGCGAGGTGTCGTCGACCGGTTTGAACGCCGAGTTGCGATCGGGGGAGTTCGTCTCGACGACGGCCACGATCTTCTCTGGTGGACAATGCAGGTAGGGAACGCCGATGCGGTCGGACGTTTGAAGGATTTGGATGGGCTTGCGAAATGGCGGCAGTGCGGTGCCGTAATAGATGTCGTGCATCCCCTCGAGCGCGGCGGGCTGCCACGCGTTCACCTCGAGGATGATGCGGTCGGCCATGTCAATCCACGTCTTGTTGTTTCCGACCGAGGACGACGGAATCAGTTCGCCGTCCTCGGTGATACCGGACACCTCTACGACCGCGACGTCGAGGTGTCCGAAGGCGCCCTCCCAGACCATCTGCGCGACGTGCGAGAGATGCATATCGAGGTAGTCGAGCAGTCCGGCATTGATCTTGGCGCGACTCACCGGGTCAGACTGGTACGGCATGCGCATGTCGATCGCGTCGACCGCTGCGAGCGCACCGTCAAGTTCAGGCGCCGTTGACGCCCCTGTCCAGACACTCACCGCGAAACGGTCACCTCGTTTGGCCGCGTTTTCGACTCGTCGCACGAGAGCCCCGGGTACCTGCTTGGGATAGCCCGCCCCCGTAAAGCCGCTCATCCCGACATTGTCGCCCGGCCGTATGAATTCGGCAGCCTCGTCAGGCGACATGACCCGACCCGCAATTGACGAACTCTTGATTCGAAATTGGTCTGCGGTGGTCACTTCGAAAGCCTAACGGCGCCGGATTTCGCTACTTAGCCGACGAGTCAGCATCGATGCTTTCACAATGGACCTTCACGAAATGGCAAATCTCTGCCGCGACAATTTGGATTAGTGCATGTCCTAATTTGCACGCCCCTACCAACCAAGCAACCGCATTCGGCACTGAGAACCTTGATTGACTCGAATCCTAGAAACACCAAAACTGAAAAGCAACGAATAAGTGATGTGGCGGGGAAGCCATCACAGCGAATGCCAGTAAGGGAATTTCGAACGATTTCCGATTGCTCCGCTGAAAATTCGGGCGAATTTAAGTAATTTGTGAATTCATGGATATACTGTTTTCATGAATCGAATCGGTAACGATAAACCCCTCTTCGTCGCCAAGGCCGAGCTCTTCAAGTCGCTCGGTCACCCGGCGCGCATAAGAATCCTCGAGTTGTTGGTCGCCGGAGAGATGTCGGTGAGCAACCTTCTCGCTGCCACTGGACTTGAGCCTTCCTCACTTTCTCAGCACTTAGGTGTCGTGAAGCACAGCGGACTTGTTCAATCCACTCGAGCTGGAAACATCGTGACGTACCGAGTGACCGATCCGTCGGTGGACGAATTCCTTTCGGCGGCTCGATCGGTCCTCGCCTCAACGCTTGGCCGAACACTCCAAACGCTCGAGGACCTCGTAGGACCCGTGTGAACGCGCGAAGGGCGTGGCGCGGTGGAGTTGTCCTTGACACTCGACGGATGATTGCGTGGCGAGTCGACGGCAGCGCCCCGTGGACTGTCGATAGGTAGTACCCATGTCGACGTCGCGGTACCGCCGAGGGTCCATATTGCGTTCGCTGTTCTCCAAAGCGCGTACTGAACCGGCAGCTGCGATGCCCGACATTGTGCCCGGCATCGGGTTACGAGGTTCACTCCAACTTCGCCACGTGGACGTTGGCTCGTGCAACGGATGTGAAATAGAGATTGCCTCGGCCTTTGCGCCAACGTACGACGCCTCACGATTTGGCGCTCGATTGGTCGCTTCACCTCGGCACGCCGACGGTGTTCTGGTCACCGGCGTCGTCACTCGCAACATGGCCGGAGCGTTGGAACGAACACTTGACGCGCTACCTCAGCCGAGCGTCGTCGTCGCGTGTGGCGACTGTGCGGTGAACGGCGGGATCTTTCGAGAGGCCTACGGCGTGGAGGCGACGTTGGATTCATTTGTCAACGTGGACGTACGTATTCCCGGATGTCCTCCTCATCCTGAAGCGATTACCCAGGCACTCCGTAGCCTCACCGGCCGATAATCATGGTTCTCTTCATGGCCGGCCTGGGCTGCTGCGTTCTCGGCGTCGTCGCGGCAACCGTGATCTCTCTCGAACGTCGCGTGATTGTCGTGACACTCGTTGGGTCGGTGGGGTGTCTCTTGACCTTCACCGCGGCTTCTCAAGTATTAGTCAGTGGACGCGCTGAATCGTTCCACTCATCGCTCGTTTTGCCGTTGGCCGGGATAAATCTCACGCTCGACCCTCTCGGGGCGCTCTTCGTCGCCATGACGTCTTTTGTGGGAGTTGCGACGCTTGTTTACTGCGTGGGTTACGCGAGAGGTGAACTTCGTTCGCGTTCCGCACTCAGCTTGCTGCTGGTGTTTCTGATGTCACTCTTGGTCGTGCCGGCCGCGTCGAGTGTCGTCACCCTGATGTTTTTCTGGGAACTCATGGCACTGAGTTCGATGTTGCTGATCATGGTCGAACAACGGCGGCGCGTTGAGACGCGCGTGGCCGCTCAGTGGTACGGGGCGATGACCCAACTGGGGGCGGCGTCAATTCTTCTTGGACTTCTTCTGTTGTCTACGAAGGGTGGCCAAACGTTTGGTGACATCAGATCGCACGTTGCGGCGCTCTCGCCGACGCTTCGGTCGTTTGCCTTCGTTCTCACTTTGATCGGCTTTGCCTCGAAAGCTGGCGCCGTACCGTTTCACGTGTGGCTGCCCAAGGCCCACCCCGAAGCACCGAGTCCGGTGTCGGCGCTGATGTCGAGTGCGATGGTCGCCATGGGTGTCTACGGAATTGTGAGAGTTGGCAACGATTTGTTGGGTGGAGGCACGCTCTGGTGGTGGATCATTGTCGTCGCGCTCGGCGTCGTGTCCGCACTCTTTGGCGCCTTACACGCGGTAACGAGCGTTGATCTCAAACGATTGCTGGCCTACTCCACGATTGACATCCTCGGGCTCGTTCTGATTGGTGTCGGATGTTCCGGCGCTCTCGCCGCGAGCGGTCACCCTCGGACTGCTCATCTCGCCCTGATCGGCGCGTTGCTGCTTGTCGTTTCTCACGCGGCGTTTAAGGGCTGTCTCTTTCTGGGTGTGGGGGCGATCGAGCGTGCGACTGGCTCTCGAAGTCTCGATCACCTTGGTGGGCTGATCCGTCGAATTCCGATATCGACGGCCCTCTTCGTTGTTGGCGCTCTGTCGATCGTCGCCGTGCCCGCGTTCAGTGGGTTTACCAGCGAGTGGCTATTGCTTCAAGGACTGCTCCACGGCTTCGTCGGAAAGAGTTCGCCGACCTTGATCATGCTCTTGGTTGGAGTCGTCGCGTTGGCACTGACGGGTGGCTTGACGGCAGTTGCGTTCGTGAAAGTCATCGGCATTGGCTTTCTCGGTCAGGCGCGATCCACTGCCGCGGCGTCGGCTCACGAGGTCCCGCGCACGATGCAAATTGGTATGGGTATTTTGTGTATTCCATGCGTTGTCCTTGGCGTGGCGCCCGGCATCGTGATTCCTCTGCTGAATCGCGCCATCCAAACTGGCCACTCGAGTTCCGTCTCTCGACCAGTCGAGACCGGTATCGGACTCTCGCTCGTTCACCTTCGCGGCGCGATCGAGCCGATGTTGCTGCTGGCTGGCTTTGTGGTGATCGTCGCAGTCATTGCGGGAGCGAATTCGATCCGCCGACGCCCCGCGCGAAAAGTTGAGGCGTGGCGTGGGGGAGGGGACCGTCCCACGGCGCGCATGCAGTACACGGCGACCTCGTACGCCGAGCCACTCCAACGTGTGTTCGCCGACGTCCTTCGTCCGGAGATCGACGTGGAAGTCACTCACGCCGTCGAGTCTCACTACTACGAGCAGTCACTCTCCTACGAGAGTCGAGTCGGCGACGCTATCGAACGCCTCGCGTACCAACCGGCGATCCGCGCCGTCACGCGCGTCGGGCTCGCGGCACGGCGAATCCAAAACGGGAGCGTTCATCGCTACTTGGCCTTTGGATTCATTGCGCTCCTCATCATTTTGGTAGTGCTGGCGTGACGGACATCGGCTCGTCTCTCGGATACGGATTCATCGCGTCGCTTATGCAGGTCGTCCTCGTCGCCATTGGCGGGCCGCTGCTCATGGGACTGATGGCGAAGGTTCGAGCCCGCGCGGAAGGACGGGTGGGCGCACCGATCTACCAGCCGCTTCGAGATCTTCGAAAGCTCATGGCCAAAGAAGGTTTGCGCGCTCGATATTCGAGTGTGGTGCTGGCAGCAGCGCCGCTTGTCGTGCTGGGTTCCACCACTCTGGCCGTGGCTATATCGCCGTTGGTGACCACACACCCTCTACTGAGCGCCAGCTCTGACCTCTTCGTGATCGTCTATCTCCTGTTGACGGGTTCTATCACCATGGCCCTGGCGGGCCTCGATACTGGCACAGCTTTTGGAGGTATGGGATCGAGCCGAGCTATCACCATTGGGGCGCTGGCGGAGCCCGCGCTCTTAGTAGCGGTCATCGCTCTCTCCATTCAAGCTCGCACGTCGAACCTCCCAACGATCGTTGCTGACACCATCACCCATCCGGTCTGGACTTCGACGCCCACGAGACTGTTGGCTCTCGTGGCACTCGTGATCGTGGTCATCGCCGAGACCGGACGCTTACCGGTGGACAACCCAAACACCCACCTTGAACTAACGATGATTCATGAGGCCATGACGCTCGAATACGCTGGATCCGATTTAGGGCTCATCACGCTTGGAGCCGCCATGCGACTCGGTCTGCTCTTCACTCTTCTCGTGAACCTCTTCGTTCCCTGGGGCGTTGCCACCGGCAGTTCCGTGCTCGGACTACTCGCCGCCGTCGTGTTCTTAGTGCTCAAGACGTCGCTTCTTGCCGTCGTGGTGTCTCTGATTGAGGTACACAGTGCCAAGCTGCGCCTCTTTCGAGTCCCCGAGCTTCTCGCGGGCGGCTTCGTGCTCGCGGTGCTCGCCGTGATAACCGAATTGGTCACGCGATGAGCACGTCGTTCTACATCGGAGCGCTCGAGCTCGCCACGGGAGCAGTTCTCGTGTGCGCCGTGATGACCCTCTGGAGACGCCAAGTTCGCACCATCGTCACCATGCTGCGTCTCCAGGGAGTAGCGCTCGCCTGCGTGGCTGGCGTATTGGCCTGGCACGAGCACGATCTCGGTCTGGCGATAACGGCCCTTCTGGTGCTGGCCGTGAAGGGCGTGCTCGTGCCTTGGCTGCTTCGCCGGGTCATCCGTCGCGACCCGAGAAGTCGCGAGACCGCGCCGCTCATTAACGTACCGGCATCGCTCGTCTCCGCCGCGTTCTTGATTGTCGTCTCGTACGTCGTAACTTCCAAACTCACCGCACTCGCTCCTTCCGCCGCAACGCGCCTGGTGCCAATCGGCGTGGCAACGGTATTGGTCGGCTACTTCATGTTGGTAACGAGGCGCCGGGCCGTTTCGCAGATCGTCGGGCTCTTACTGGTCGATAACGGCATAGCGCTCGTGACGTTTCTCCTTACCGCCGGCGTGCCACTGATCGTGGAACTCGGCTCGACCCTCGACGTCCTGCTCGTGGTCGTTGTTCTTCAGGTTCTCGTCGTCAACACGGGCGCTCGACATGGATCCTTCGATCTGGACGAGATGAGAGAGCTCCACGACTGATGCTGAGTTTCCTCGCTCTCGCGATTCCCTTTCTGATGGGGGTCATCTCCCTCGTCGTTCCGTGGAGGCGATGGATTGGTTGGGCGAGTGCCGTCTCGGCGGCGGGCGTGTTGGGAATCGGGATTGCACTTTGTATTGCGACCTCGTCGCACACTGCGGTGACGGCCTTTCACGGAGCGCTTCGTGCGGACTCTCTGAGCTCGTTCATGGTCGTCGTCATTGGTACCGTCTCGCTACTCGCGACGCTGCAGACCCCTCGGGTCATGAGCCAAGAGATTGCGGAGGGAACGACGACGCCACGGCGCGCAAGTTATTACGTCGCCTTAATGCAGGCCTTCATAACGTGCATGCTCACTGCGGTACTCGCGGCGAACCTCGGCGTGCTCTGGGTGGCCATTGAAGCGACGACCATCGCGACTACTTTTCTCGTCAGTCACTACCGAACGAAGAAGGCCATCGAGGCGTCGTGGAAGTACGTCATTCTCTGCTCAGTCGGTATCGCGCTGGCCTTTCTCGGCACCGTGCTGGTGTACTTCGCCGCCCTCCACTCGGGCGTTGGCACGCCTGGCACGGTGTCGCTCAACTGGACCTCGCTGATGGCGATCGCGCCTCACCTCAACCACGGGGTCATGCGTCTCGCAATAACGCTGCTGGTCCTCGGTTATGGCACCAAGGTGGGACTGGCCCCGACGCACAGTTGGCTCGCCGATGCTCACAGTCAGGCCCCCGCGCCGGTGTCGGCTCTCATGTCGGGTGTTCTCTTGACCGTTGCCTTCTACGCCCTCTTGAGATTCAAGGCGATCGCCGACGCCGCGCTCGGCCCCGCCTTTCCTCGAGCACTCTTCATCGTTGTCGGACTGTTGTCGTTATTGGTGGCCGCGGTCCTGCTGATCGCTCAGCGCGACTACAAGAGATTGCTCGCGTACTCCAGCGTCGAACACATGGGATTACTGGCACTCGGGGCTGCGGCTGGTAGCTCACTCGCGATCGCGGCGGTGCTTCTGCACATGCTCGGACACGGTCTCACCAAGTCGACCCTCTTCATCTCGTCGGGTGAGATTGCTCACGCCGAGGGAACGACAGAGATTGCCAAAATCAAAACCCTGTTGGCGCGTCGTCCGGTACTCGGCGGAATCTTTGGCTGTGGGCTCCTCGCCCTTCTTGGATTCCCACCCTTCAGCCTCTTCATCAGCGAGTTCACAATGGCGCGCGCCGAAGTTGACGTCGGACTGTGGTGGGTCGTCGCCATCTCGCTGGTCTGTCTCTCCGTGATCTTCATCTCGATCACCAACCACGCGCGTCATTTCCTCTTGGGAGGTGACTCGTCGGTTGCTGTACCGCTGAACGCTCGATCGGTCGTTGTCCCGCTCGTGGCGGCTCTGGCGGCCAGCGCGTTCATCGGCGTCTCGGCGTGGCCCCTGCTGACGTTGCTTCGCGCGGCCGCGCACGTGGTGGCGCGGTGAGCGCGCCACTTCGCACCATCGACCTATCGAGGGAGGCGCTGCATGATCGCGTGAAGCAGGAACTCGAGAGTGGTTATCGACTAGCCCTCGTCGCGGCGCACGACGACGGCGACTGCCTGCGCGTGGTCTACGTTCTTACCTCCGGTCCACCCGACCAACGCCTCGAACTCATCGTCCGACTTGACCCGCACGATCCCCGGGTGCCCACGCTGAGTGATATTTCATTTCCCGCGAGCCGCTTCGAGCGACAGATGCACGACACGTTTGGCATCGTCCCCGAAGGACATCCTTTTCTGCGTCCGCTCGTTCGACACTCTCACTGGCCCGAATACTGGTATCCGATGCGCCACGACGCGGGACCTACGCCTGCGATGGCTCACGATGGCGTACCGTACCCCTTCATTGAAGTGAAGGGTGACGGGGTCTACGAGATACCCGTGGGACCGGTTCACGCTGGACTCATCGAGCCAGGTCACTTTCGGTTCTCGGTCGTGGGCGAGACGATACTCAAGTTAACTGCCCGACTTTGGTTCGTGCACCGTGGCGTCGAGCGAATGTTCCAGGGCGTCGACGTTCGTGATGGAGTGCAGATCGCCGAGCGTATCTCGGGCGACACGGCCGTGGGCCATGGTCTCGCCTACTGCATGGCCGTCGAAGAAGCACAAGGAATCGATGTACCACAGGACGCTCGAGTGATCCGGTCCATGCTCCTGGAGTTAGAGCGGATCTACAACCACGTGGGCGACATCGGCGCCATGTGCAGCGACGTGAGCTTTGGCGTGGCGCACGCTCGAGCGATGGTGATTCGAGAGAAGTTATTTCGTCTCAATGAGTCCGTCACCGGTCACCGCCTTCTGCGTGGATCGATCTTTCCAGGACTCACGTCGGTTCGTCGCCTACCCACGCACGCAGAACTGAACACCATCGCAAGTGAGTTCAGTGAGTTGATTGAGTTCATCACTTCCAACAGTGTGGTCACCGATCGCTTCGAAGGAACGGCAGTACTGTTGGCCGACGACGCCAGGGCAATAGGAACGCTTGGTGTCGTGGCGCGCGCTTCGGGCCTGCAGGTTGACGCGAGGCACTCCCATCCCTACGCGTCGATCGGGTCAGCATTTCGTCTGATTACTCAGTCACAAGGTGACGTTCTCGGAAGATTCACGCAGCGCTCCGAAGAAGTCATCAACTCTCTCGACGTGATACGTGAGTTCATTGGATTCTCGCCCGACCTCGAGAACACGGCGACACTCTCGAAGTCCGGACCCATGTCGGGATTCGGAGTCGTCGAAGGGTGGCGAGGCTCGATTGTTCACAGAGTCGAGCTCGACGAGGCGGGTCTCGTGTCGCGATGTTGCATCGCTGACCCCTCGTTTTTCAATTGGCCGGCACTGGCGACGTCGCTGACTGACACGATGGTGCCCGACTTTCCCCTCGTCAACAAGAGCTTCAATCTTTCGTACGCGGGAAATGACCTCTGACCGAGCTCAGGCCTTGTGAATAGTTAAAGGTACGGCGCCACCCGCTTTGGCTCCGGCGACGACGACCGCAACGACTTGTTGAGCGAAACCTTCGGTTAAGGGGAGGTGGCCTTGGAGTAAGCGGTGATACGCCGGGCCGTAGAGCATGTCCATAAGTACGTCGACGTCGGAATCTCTCGGTATCTCATTACGAGCAATCGCCCGCTCGATCATCGAGCGATGCTGATTTCGCGCCGCCATCACGACGCGCTCACTCCACGCGATCGCGAGATCGGGATCGGACTGCGCTTGGGCGATAAGTGCGACGAGATTTCGGCCCGTCGGTGTGCCCGCGACCGCTCCTACCCACGCCGAGAGAGCTGCGTTCAAGTCGCCCTCCAAACTTCCGGTGTCGATCGGCGGTTGGAGTTGGAGGAACTCGGACAGAAATGCCTCCAACGCCAGGATGCCCTTCGACGGCCATCGGCGATAGATCGACGTTTTGCCAACCTTTGCCAGAGACGCAACGTCTTCAATGGTCAAAGCTTGGAGTCCACGCTCGTCCAGCAGACGCACCGTGGCCTTGAGAATCGCTTGCTCGACCTCCTCGCTACGGGGTCTTCCCCTCTTGTTCGGCTCGGAAATGGTCTCGGATGTCACGTTCTCAATACTACTCGTTATAATACGATACGTAGCGTTTCATATAGGAAACTAACGAGTTATGGGAGTGATCGTGAGCACTGAAGAACAAACGAGGCAGGATTCCGGACCCGCTTCACTCAAAAGCGACGTCCAAGTGCGCGGCGAGCGCGCCGGAAGCCTAAATCGTCGGTTTGTCTTGTCACACCGGGTCGCCTTCTGGGTGGTGGCGATGGCGTTCCTCTTAAATATGGCATTCTCGGCGGTTCCCACACCGCTGTACGGGTTGTACCAGCAGCGCGACCACTTCTCCGGGATCATGGTGACGATTGTCTACGCCGTCTACGCCGTCGGGGTCATCGCCAGCCTCTTTCTGGTTGGACACATATCGGACTGGGTCGGTCGGCGTCGAATGCTGGTGCTGGCGTTACTCGTCAATGTAGCGAGCGCCTTGCTGTTCATCTTCGTTCCGAGTCTCATTGGTCTTATCGCAGCTCGCGTGGTCTGTGGGGTTGCTGTTGGCATGACGACCGCGACCGCGACTGCGTACCTGGCCGAACTGCACCTTCGCGCACGACCCGGTACGTCAACGAAGCGCCCCCAAGTAATTGCGATCGCCGCCAACTTGGGGGGCATCGGTTTCGGGCCACTCATCGGGGGACTGTTGGCGCAGTTCGCGCCCGCTCCGCTTCGTCTTTCGTACATCGTGGTCGGCGCGGCGTTGGTCGTGTTGGCAATCGTCATCACGGCCGCACCCGAGACGGTGTCGATTCTCGACGAACGTCCGGCCTGGCGCCCTCAGCGTGTGGCCGTACCGTACGAAGGTCGGCGTCACTTCTTCGCGGCCACGTTCGCTGGCATCGCGTCCTTCGCCGTCTACGGAGTCTTCAACTCGCTGGTACCGAGCTTTCTTTCGGGCACCTTGCACGAGTCGTCACACGCGCTTGCTGGGGCCGTTGCGTTCTCCGCTTTCGCGGCAGGTGCCCTGGCGCAGATTGCGCTGGGTCGTCTCGACACGACGCAAATGCTCCGGCGTAGCGTGCCGATCTTGCTTGTCGGTCTGGCGCTCTTCACCATCGGGATGTGGGTGCCGAGCTTGTTGATCTTCATCCTTGGTGGTGTCGTCACCGGCGCCGGTGCGGGTTTGGTGTTCCGTGGCGCTCTCGTCGCGGCGGGCAGTACCGCGTCGCTGGAGTCACGCGCCGAAGTTCTCTCTGGATTCTTTCTCGGGGCTTACGTCGGACTCTCGGTCCCGGTCATTGGTCTCGGGATCGCTACGGCGCACGTTCCAGCACGCGAGGCAATGCTCGTGTTCGTCGTTCTTGTCGCGGTCGCCATCATGTGGTCGGTACGCGCCGTCGTACGTTTCACCAGTCGTACCGCGGAGGTCTCGTAGTGAGCGGTTCCCTTCTTTCTCGTCCGCGGATGCTTCACGAGACGTCACGAACTCACCGAATGCCGTCGTGGGCGGTGCTCGCCATCTGTTGTGTGGCCCAGTTCATGGTGGTCCTCGACGTCGTGATCGTCAACGTGGCGCTTCCACAGATGCGACTCAGCCTCGGTCTGTCGGCATCGGGCGAGCAGTGGGTCGTCAACGCGTACACGCTGACCTTCGCCGGATTTCTGATGTTGGGTGGTCGCGCCGCTGACCTCTTCGGACGCCGACGTGTCTTCTTGATTGGGCTCTCGGTGTTCACGTTGTTCAGCCTCCTCGGGGGACTGGCCCAAAGTGAGACCTGGCTACTCGTCGCTCGCGCGATGCAGGGCATTGGGGGAGCGATCCTTGCTCCGGCGACGCTGAGCATTCTCGTCACGGCCTACACCGACCTTGAAAAACGACGCAAGGCACTGGGCGCGTGGTCGGCAACGGCCGCCAGCGGCGCGGCCGCTGGGGTGCTGGCCGGAGGGATACTTACCAGCGTTCTCAACTGGCGATGGGTATTGATCGTCAACGTTCCTATTGGGATCGTCCTCTTCGTCGCCGCCTGGCTGGGACTTGACCGGGCGCGTGACGCCGACGCTAAGCGCCCGCTGGACGTCGTCGGGGCGGTTCTGGTGACGTTCGGACTGGCCGTCCTGGTCTACGGCATCGTTGGAACTAACACGTATTCGTGGGGCTCTGTTCGAACCCTCGTTGCGATGGCCGTCGGCATTGTGCTTCTCATCGCCTTCTTCGTCACCGAAGCTCGATTCGCCAAGGATCCACTCGTTCCGCTCGCGATCTTCAAGAATCGCGCGGTCTCGGCGGCCAACGCGATCGCCGTCACCGTTGGCGTGGCCGTCTTTGGAACGTACTTCTTCCTCTCACTCTTCCTCCAGAATGTTGACGGCTACAGCGCACTGCGCACCGGGGTGGCGTTTTCGCCTACTGGCATCTCCACCCTGATCGCGGCCCTCATCGGCACACGACTCGTTCAGGTCCTTGGTGTCCGTCGGCAGTTGATTCTCGGGCCATCGTTGGCCGCGATTGGTCTCTTCTGGCTGTCGACGATTGGCGCCGACGACAGTTACTTCACCCACATGCTCGGGCCGGTGATCTTTATCGGATTCGGCCTCGGCCTTTCTTTCGTTCCGATGACGCTCGCCGCTACCTCAGGGGTAAAGCCGCACGAAGCCGGCGTGGCGTCGGGCCTGATCAACACGACGCGCCAGATTGGCGGAGCGCTGGGTTTGGCGCTGATGGCGTCGGTCGCCGCAAGCGCCGCAGCGCGTCACGGTCTGGGACACGTCGCCATTGAGGACGCGCTCACCGCTGGTTACCGCGCGGCGTTCGCCTTTGCGGGCGGCGCGATGGTCCTAGCGGTACTTCTCGCACTGTTGCTTCCGAAGCGAGTGAGGGTTACTGTCAGCGTTAATCAAGCTGTGGAATCTGGAGCTGTCAAGGAGAACGCGTTTAGCGCTCGGACGATCTCCGCGACGCCCGCGCGAAAGGTTCATGTCGGACCACGCTCGAGCGTCCGGGAAAGTCACGTCAGCGTCGATGCTCACGCGGGACGAAATGACTATCGCGACGCCATCAACTCCTTCACGCAGGGTTCTTCAAGAATGGAATTCAAATGACAAACGACACACAATCAAAGACGACTGTTGCCTTCGTGGGAACAGGTCGCATGGGCGCGCCGATGGCCACTCGATTGCTCAAGGCGGGTTTCGTGGTTCGGGTTTGGAACAGATCACCTGAGCGCGTGAAGCCCTTGGTGGAACTCGGAGCGATCGCCACGTCGTCGCCGGCGGAGGCCGCGACGGGTGCCGACGTTCTCGTGACCATGCTGCCCGATGGTCCCTTGGTCGGTGCGGCGATGGGCGGTCCGCATGGGGCGCTCGACACACTTCGACGCGGCAGCGTCTGGTTGCAGATGAGCAGCATCGGCGTCGAATGGACGGATCAACTGCTCGAGTTGGCTGACCAACATGGCGTCACGTTCGTAGACGCTCCCGTTTCGGGCAGCGTTGGACCGGCGGAGGCTGGCACGCTGTTAGTCCTGGCTGGTGGTCCTGAGGGAGTTCGAAGCCAAGTGGCGCCGGTCCTTGACGCGATCGGTCGTGAAACGATGTGGCTGGGCGAGGCGGGTGCAGGGAGTAAGGCCAAGCTGGTCTTGAACAACTGGCTCGTTGGGCTCGTGGAGTCCATCGCCGAGACGTTGCACTTCACTGAAGCGTTAGGGCTCGATCCCGAACTCATCATCGAACTCCTCGAGGACGCGCCTATTGGTTCGCCGTACGCGGTAGCGAAGGCCCGACAGATGCTGGCCGCTGACTTTGCGCCGAGCTTCGCGCTCAAGCTTGCTTCGAAGGACGCCGACCTAGCGGTCGCCTCTGCTCGCACCGCCGGGATTGACCTTCGGGTGACCAACAGCTTCATTGATTCGTGGCACGTGGCTATCGCGAACGGACGTGGAGACGAGGATCTCTCCGTCGTCTACACCAACGGCGCCTCGTAGGACCCGCGCGAAAAGACGGTCTGAATATGAGTTTGGAAAAGTGACAACTATGGCATTTGAACTTGGCGTGTACCACTTCGGCGAGTTGGCGCCCGACCCGACGACGCATCGAGCACCGACACCCGCAGTACGACTCCGCGAGTTGATCGAGCAGGCGCAAGTTGCCGACGACGCTGGTCTCGACGTCTTCGCCGTGGGTGAGCACCACCGCGGCGACTTTGCGGTCTCGGTCCCCGCGGTGGTGTTAGCGGCGATGGCCACTCGAACACAGAACATAAAACTGTCGAGTGCGGTGAGTGTCCTCAGTTCCGACGACCCCGTTCGCCTCTTTCAGCAGTTCGCCACCTTGGACCTGATCTCCGGAGGTCGGGCTGAGATCATCGCCGGGCGAGGTTCGTACGTCGAGTCCTTTCCCCTTTTCGGATACGACCTGAATGAGTACAGTGAACTGTTCGCCGACAAGCTCGACCTCCTGCTGCGCCTGCGTCAGGAAAATCCAATCACGTGGAAAGGTACGACCCGCTCGCCGTTGAACGCTGCGGATATCAGTCCGCAACCCGAACGAGAACTCCCGTTGTGGGTAGCTGTGGGCGGCACGCCCGCCTCGGTCGTTCGAGCCGCGCGGCAGAATCTCCCCTTGGCGCTCGCGATCATCGGCGGTAGCTTTGACCAGTTCGTACCCTTCGTTGATCTGTACCGTGAGGCGGCGGCCAAGTTCGGGCACGATCCCGAGAAGCTCAAGGTTTCGATCAACTCACCTGGCTTCATCGCGTCCACCCACCGAGACGCGATTGAGATTTCTCATCCCTACTTCCAAGCGGGATGGATGGCCAATCACCACCAGCGTGGACAGGGTGTGGCGATGCCGCGAGCGGCGTACGAAGCGCAGTCGACACCGCGTGGGGCCTTCTTCCTCGGCAGCCCCCAGGAAGTCATCGACAAGATCCTCGATCAGTACGAGGTGTTCCGTCACGACCGCACGATGATCCAAATGGGATTCGGCAACGTTCCCCAGAGAGAGATGCTGAAGTCCATTGAACTTCTTGGCGCGGAGGTGGCACCGGTGGTTCGAAAGGAGATCGCGTCACGAGAAGAGTCACGCGAAGCTCAAGGAGCGTTGGGGCGATGAGTGACCCGTTACGAGTCGTGGCCGTCGTGGGGACCGTCACTCGAACACGATCCAAGACCAGAGCGCTCGTCGATCTCGTCGTCGAAGGACTCGCGTCGCGAGCAGAGTTGACGGTCGAGATCTTCGAGCTCCATGATCTAAATCCTGGGTTGGGGAGCGCGCTCGAGAGAGACCAACTCGACGTCGCGAGCTTGGCCGCCATCACCGCGGTCGAGACAGCGGACCTCGTTATCGCCGCGACGCCGGTCTTTCGAGGTTCCTACACGGGACTCTTCAAACACTTCTTCGACTTCGTCGACCAGTACGCTCTGGCAACGAAACCGGTGATGCTCGTCGCCACCGGTGGCAGTGAACGCCACGCTCTGGTCATCGACTTCGCACTTCGACCGCTCTTTGGTTACTTCCAAGCGTGGACCGCCCCGATGGGGATCTACCTCAGTTCCGGCGATTTCGATGGCACCACGATTCTCGATCCCGAGGTCTACGAACGAATTGAGATCGCGGTCGACGACGTCATCCCCGTGGCGTTGCATCTTGCTTCCAGCCGAAACGACAAGGCCGACGCGATCGCGTCAAAGCCCAAGGCAGCGGCATAGATCCGGGCCACGAAACAACTCGTGGCCGTGCGATGCTTGCTCCTTCGACGGTCGGTCGGTCGTGGAACTATCGACTTTTGGAGTCGCAGGTCAATCCGTTGATGATGGTGTCGACGACACTCTGAGCGAATCGGTCGCTCAGAACGGCGTGCGACTGCAAGAGCCGATGGTAGGCCGGACCGTAGAGCAGGTCCATGGCGACGTCCGCGTCGACCGTCGAGGGGATTTCGCCTCGCTCGATAGCGCGACTGATCATCAAGCGATGTTGTGCTCGAACCGGTAGTACGAAGCGTTCGCTCCAAAGTTCGGCGAGTTCGGGATCTCGCTGCACTTCAGCGATGAGCCCCACAAGGGTGCGTCCGGTCACCGTACCTTTGACCACTCGGATCCAGGAGCGCAAGGACGCTAAGAGATCGCCTCGGAGGCTGCCGGTGTCCGGAAGGCTCTGACGGGACAAGAAGTCGAACGCGAAGGCTTCGAAAACGAGGGTGCCCTTGGTCGGCCAGCGGCGGTAGATAGTTGCTTTGCTCACCGACGCTCGCGCGGCAACTTCTTCCATCGTGAGTTCGGCGAAACCGCGCTCTTCGAGCAACTGGGTCGTGGCGTGCAGGATGGCGAGCTGGGAGCGCTCACTGCGGGGTCGGCCCCGGCCAATCTTCGGTGGTGTGCTCATCTCGGTCATCACTTGCATCCTAGCTCGGACTTATGATACGATACGTTCAGTACCGTAAATCGGAGGTAAACCAATGTACGAAGTTAGGACCAGTCGCCAACGTCGAATCGATCGAGCGCGCTACGTGTCAAAGCAGGCCAGTGAGACGTCAGGCGGCACTGCCAACCACCATCCCGGACTGTCGAGCGCCGCGCTCACGCTCGTGCTGGTGGCGTCCTTCATGGTGGTCCTTGATTTCAGTATCGTGAACGTCGCCCTTCCGTCGATTCACCACGCATTGGGCTTCGGCGGTGACTCGGTGCAGTGGGTCGTTACGGCCTACGCCATTACCTTCAGCGGACTACTCATTCTTGGTGGACGAATTGCCGACCTCTTCGGTCGTCGACGTATCTTCGTCACGGGCCTTCTCGTCTTCGCCGCTGCCTCTCTCGCGGCAGGATTGAGCCGTGACGCCGTCATGCTCGTCGTCGCGCGCGCCGTCCAAGGCATCGGTGCCGCCATGGTTGCTCCCGCGTCACTTTCATTGATCACCTCGCGTTTCGCCGAAGGCCCGCAACGCACGCGCGCCCTCGGTCTCTACGGCGCTACTGCCTCCATTGGTTTCGTCGCCGGTCAGGTACTTGGTGGGGTCTTGGTTCAGTACACCGGTTGGGCCTGGATCTTTCTCGTCAACGTTCCCGTGGGCGTGGCCGCAGCTCTGCTCGCGACTCGTCTTCTCGCCAGCGATCGTCAACGAGCGAAGATTGCCCACCTCGACCTCTGGGGCGGCGTCTTCGCAACGACTGCCGTGGCAGCGGCGGTCTTCGCGGTCTCTGAGGGCACGGTGCTCGGTTGGGCACACCCACTCGTTGTTGCAGCGTTGGTCCTTGCGGCCGTGGCACTGGCGGGCTTCATCGTTGCCGAGCGAGTTCACTCGCACCCGCTGGTCGACCTTCACCTTCTTATTCGGCCAAATATTCGCACGGCCGGCATCCTCTCGTTCTTCATGGGCGCGTGGACCGCGGGCGAGCTGGTCGTCATGTCGCTCTACCTCCAACAGTCCCTTCACGACTCGCCGCTGGTCGCGGGACTGGTCATCGCACCCCAAGGAGTCGTGGGCTTCATCACCGGGATGTTCGCGAGTCGCCTGCTTCGCCGCGTTGGACTTCGACGACTACTCATTGCGTCAACCCTCGCCATCGGACTTGGCTTCCTCGTCCTCACGAATCTTCCTTCAAGTGGGCACTACAACGCCTTGTTCGCGGTGGTCCTCCTGATTGGCTTCGGCACGGTCGGCACAGTCTTTGGCACGACGGTCATGGCGTCGCAGGGCATGGCCGACGCCGACCAGGGTCTCGTCGGTGGTGTCGTGAACACCACTCGTCAGATTGGCGCCGCGATGGGCGTGGCCGTTCTCGTCGCGGTCGCCGAGGGCTCGCACGCCTCCTCGGGCACCTCGAGCGTTTCTGGTGATCGCGCCGCGATGTTGGTGGCCGCCCTCCTCGGTCTGAGCGGCACGGTTGTCGCCTGGTTTGGTGCGCGATCGAACACGACGCCGCGGGCGACTCCTTTCGAGGCCGCCACCCTCGTAACAGCACACAACAAGCAGTAACCCGACAAGGAGGAACATATGAAGTACATAACACTTGGAAAATCTGACCTACTGGTCTCGCGCGTCGCGTTCGGAACGTGGCAGCTCGGAGGCGACTGGGGCGCAACGGACACTGACGCCGCCACACTCGCCATCCGACGAGCTGCGGACAATGGCGTGAACTTCTTCGACACCGCCCAGGCCTACGGCTTCGGCGCCTCCGAAGAACTCCTCGCATCCGCACTGCGTGGCCTCGCGCGAGAAGAGCTCGTGATCGCCACCAAAGGCGGACTTCGTCCGGAAGGTTCTGGCGTGACACGAGACGCGAGCGCCGCCTGGATCCGAGAGGGTGTGGAGTCCAGTCTTCGCGCACTGGACACTGACTACATCGACCTTTACCAGGTCCACTGGCCGGATCCAAAGACGCCGTTTGAAGAGACGGGCGAGGCGTTGGCCAAGCTCGTGGCGGACGGCAAGATTCGCCACGTTGGCGTGTCGAACTTCGACGCGAAACAGATGGAAACCTTCAGCGCCACGTTGCCCGTCGAGACACTCCAGCCCGTGTATCACATCTTTCGCCGAGAGATCGAAGAAGAGATCCTTCCCTACGCGAGCGCGCACGACATTGGCGTCTTGGTCTACGGACCCTTGGCGCACGGACTGTTGGGCGGAAATCTCGGACTCGACACTCGTTTCGCGCCCGACGACTGGCGAGCCACGAGTTCCGTGTTCCAAGGCCAAGCCTTCGAGCACAATCTGAAGAAGGTTGCCGAACTTCAAGAGTTTGCCCATCAGGAGTTGGGTATCACCATTGGTCAGTTGGCCGTGACCTGGACGTTGGCCAACCCGTCGGTGCACGTCGCGATCGTCGGTACGCGTAACCCCAGTCACGTGCAAGAAGCGCTGGCGGCGGCGGACCTCGTGTTCGATGAGCCGACGAAGTCACGGATCGACGACATTATTCGCGACGTGGTGCCGGTCTCGGGCCCCTCACCAGAAACGGTCTGAATCGGGGCAACTCATGAGAGCACGTCGGCACCGTATCCTGCGTCAACGACACGCGACAGCTTCGCGCGATCAATCATCGTCAGGGATCACCAGCTCGACGGCCAGTCCGTCGGACGTTCATCGCTCGCGATCCGCCCCTCGAAGTAGCACCGCGACAGTGGACAAAGATACGTCGACCGAGGAGGGCGTGCCTCTGTCCTTCGTCGAGGTGCCGTCCACCACGAAGCTCGAGGAGCCACTTCGCGCGCCGCGAGTCAGCGCGGTGAACGATCGAACGCGTGCGCCGGACGTGGCCAAGGTGCCACTTGACAACGTGCGAACCTCGAGTACGAACGGCACGAGTTTCGCCGTTGGAGAGCCCGTCGCCAAGGCCGTGCTCTGGACTGCGGCGATAACGGCACTCGGGGGCCTGCTCTTTGGTTACGACACTGGTGTCGTATCCGGCGCTCTGCTCTTTCTTCACACGAGTTTTGGCGCAATGTCTTCGTTCGACAAAGAGCTGGTAACGGGTCTCTTACTGGTCGGCGCGAGTGTCGGTGCGGTGGGTTCCGGGCGGCTGGCGGACAAGATCGGTCGTCGACCGGTCATTCTTCTTACGGCAGGCGACTTCATCATCGGCGTGTTAGGAGCGGCCTTTTCACCGACGTTCGTGTTCCTCGTCGTCATGCGCTTCGTCATTGGCCTCGCCGTCGGCTCGGCCTCGATGGTCGTCCCGCTCTACATCAGCGAGGTCGCGCCGCCTCGAATCCGAGGAGCTCTCGTCAGCTTCAACCAGCTCGCGATCACTTCGGGCATCCTCGTCTCGTTCCTCGTTGACTACGGGCTCAGTTCGAGCGAAGACTGGCGACTGATGTTCGGGTTAGCGACGATTCCCGCCGTTTTGTTGTTCATCGGGATGCTGACGCAGGCGGAGAGCCCCGCGTGGCTGATCGCCCACGGTCGTACTGATGAAGCCCGCAAGGTCCTCGCGAGGGTTCGTGCTCGTGGTCATGACGTTGAGGGTGAAATCGCCGAAGTCTCAGCGCTTAGCGGTGGTAGAGCCAGCTACCGCGAGTTGCTCCAGCCCGGAGTTCGCAAACTCGTGGTCGTCGGCGTTCTCTTGGCTATCTTTCAGCAGATCACCGGAATCAACACGGTGATCTACTACGCGCCGACGCTGCTTCATCAGGCGGGTTTCGGGAGCTCGGCTTCACTGCTTGCCAACGTCGGTAACGGCGTCGTCAACGTCGCCATGACCGTCTTGGCCATCAAGTTGATCGACAAGGTGGGCCGGCGCGTTCTCCTCATTGCTGGAACCACGGGTATGGCCCTTGCGCTCTTCGTCATTGCGATCACCTTTGCCGTGGGCGGCGACCACTTGAGCACTGCGGCGTCGTTGATCGCGGTCGCGAGTCTGGTCGTCTACACCGGTTCATTCGCGATCGGCCTCGGCCCCGTCTTTTGGCTGCTCATCAGCGAGATCTACCCCATGAAAATTCGGGGACTTTCGATGAGTGTGGCGACGATGGCCAACTGGGGCGCGAACTTCGTCGTCGCGGTGTCGTTTCTCACGCTGCTCAATGCCATTTCGAACGCGGGAACGTTCTTTCTCATGGCCGCGTTGACCATGATGGCCCTTGCGTACTTTTGGAAGACGGTACCCGAAACCAAGGGTCTCAGTCTCGAGCAGATTGAGCGAAACCTCGGCTAGGCAGTGGCGCTCGATGATGTTTTATGGGTGGGTATCGCCACGTGCTCGCGGTCTTTGCGAACTGCCTAGAGCGTCCCGAGTTCGTTCGCCACTAGATGTACGAGGCGGTCAACGTCGTCGATAGATGACAGAGGATTCATGAACGTGAACTTAAGTGCTGCACGATCCTTGATCCTGGTACGCCCAAGGATCATCTCTCCTCGGGCGAGCAATCGCTGTTGGACGTGTCGCAAGTCGTCATCGCTGAAGCCAGGAGCGCTGAAGGCACACGTCACCGACGTGGGCGACGCGACGAGTTCGAGTAGTGGGTGGGCCTCGATCTTCATTCCCGCGTAGCGAGAGAGGTCGACCAGATGTTCGAGCATCTCCGCTAGCGCGAGACGACCGAGCGTGCGCAACGTTGCGACTACTTTGGCCGCGTCGAAGCGACGCGACGTGTCGAGTGAACGTCCGACGAGATTCACCACACCGTCGAGTTCGTCGCCACGGTCGAGGTAGTTCGACCTCACTCGCAAGAGTTCGAAGCGCTCGGCCTCTCGGATGACGAGCGCGCTGGCGTTGAAGGGCTGCCACCAGAGCTTGTGGAAGTCAACGGTCACTGAGTCAGCATGTTCGATCCCTGAGAGCGCTGGTGCGAGGCGTTCGGAGAGCAAAAAAGCTCCCGCCACCGCTGCGTCAACGTGGAACCACGTGTCGTGACGACGTGCGCGCTCGGCGATCTCGCTCAACGGATCGACGGCGCCAAGGTCCGTCGTGCCGGCCGTGGCGACGATGGCAATGGGCACCAATCCTGTACGACTCATCTGATCGAGCACGCGATCGAGAGCAGCGACGTCCATTGATCCCAACGACGTCGTCTCGACGGTCAGTACCGCGTCGCGGCCGAGGCCGAGCTGGGCGGCAGCCCGTTGCACCGAGAAGTGGGCCTGGTCAGAGCAGAGGATTCGCCAACTCGCTGCCTCTTGGGGCAGACCGGACTTTAGGACGTCGACGCCGATCTTCTTTGCCGCCCACGATCGCGCGAGCGTGATCGCGAGAACGTTGGACGCTGTACCTCCCGACGTCATGACACCCGAACCGATATCGGGAAAGCCGATGAGGTCCGCCAGCCAACTCATGAGGTGGAGTTCGACTTCGGTCGCGGCGGGCGATTGGTCCCATGAGTCCATTGACTGGTTGGTGGCGGCGATGGCGAGTTCCGTCACGACGGCGGGCACGAGGGTTGGAGGGTGCAGATGCGCGACACACGCCGGGTCACTGGGTACGACGCCGTGGGACCAAACCACGGATCCCAGCTCCGTTAAGACCGTGTTGAGAGGAACGCCGTCGTCGGGGCAGATTTCGAGTGATCTCACGAGGTGGTGCAGGGCCGCCGGAGTCCAGTCGGACCGGGGCCCCGACGTTGGACGGCGCAGACTCTCGATCGCTGCTGACGCCGCACCGGCGAGCACGTCGAGGCCGTCACTGTCGAAGGTGACGACGAGGTCGTGCCAGTCTCTGGTGTCGCTCAACGCAGTGCGCTGGCGCTGTCGACGGCGTCTCTCAGTCTGGCGAGTCCGTCGGCCAGATGGTCTTCGTCGATCACGATGGGCGGCAAGAGTTTGACGGTGGTGTCGCCCGCGCCGCAGGTCTCGACGATGAGTCGACGCTCAAAGGCCGCCGCGGCGATATCCGCAGCCAACTGAGTATCGCCAACGTCGAGTCCGCACAAGAGGCCATTGCCTCGGGCCACGAATCGGCCGCTGCCGAATCGATCGGCGATCTCTTCGAGGGTGTCTCGCACGGTGAGTCCGCGCCGCTCGGTATTCTTTTCAAGATTCGAGTCGGCCCAATAAGTTTCGAGCATGGTGGCGGACGTGGCGAACGCCAAGTTGTTGCCCCGGAACGTGCCCGAAAACTCGCCTGGTGTCCACGCGTCAAGGTCGCGGCGCACGAGATTGAGGGCCATTGGCAAGCCGAGGCCGCTGATGGACTTCGAAAGACACACGATGTCCGGGTCGAGCCCGGAACCCTCGAAGGAGAAGAACGCACCGGTGCGTCCCACGCCGGCTTGCACGTCGTCCGCAATGACGAGAATGCCGCGAGCGCTACAGCGCTCGCGGATGGCTCGAAGGTAGAGAGGGTCAAAGGGACGCGCGCCGCCTTCTCCCTGGGTCGACTCGATAATGACGGCGCCGATTCGCTGACCGTCAATGCTCGAATCAAGGGTCCGATCGAGGAGCTCAAGGTCTGACTCGGTAACACTACGAACGTAGGGCAGCGCCACGAACTCTTTTAGATGAGCGCTGGTCTCTCTTCCCGCCATCGAGGCCGAGATCGAGGCCGTCCGGTACGTCATGCCGTGGTAACTGCCATCGAACCCGACGACGGCGCGATTACCGGTGATGCGCTGGGCGAGTTGGAGAGCGGCCTCGACGGCCGTGGCACCAGTCGGTCCGACGGTCTGGATGACCATGTCCATTTGGCGCGGGACGAGGACATGTCGATTCATGGCTTCGAGGAATCGGCGCTTCTCAACCGTGTAGGTGTCGAGGCTGTGCAGGATTTTGCCGGCACGCAGATGCTCGATGGCAACCTCCACGAGGACCGGGTTGTTGTGACCATACGAGAGTGCTCCCGCGCCCGCGAAGAAGTCCAAATACTCGGTGCCGTCCTCGGCGGTGATGGTCGCGCCGAGGGCCGTTGAGAAGACGGCTGGCCAACGGCGGCAGTAGTAACGAACGTTCGATTCGAGTTCGTCAAAGGGGATCATTATCGATTTCCTCTCGGCTGGTGGGGGTGCCGCTACGGGAAGCGTTGCTCGGGTTTGCGGAGAGTCCAGTCTAACGACCGGCGTGTTTGGCGGGTACGCAGGGAGTAGATAGTTGAGACGATTTTGAGATACTGAAGGTTCCACACTGTTGGATAGTGGGAGCCCAACACCAAGGTGCTCAGTCGCTTCGAATCGTGACCATTGGGTGACAAGTTCCTCTCGATCAGTTCACTGACCGGTCGCACTCGCGTGGCGAATCATCTCCATTCGCTGCGCGGAGCAACGGCGTCGGGTGTGATCAGACTGACTGAGCTTCGGCTCGCAAGACCGCTCGCTGGGTGGGGCGGGCCTGTACGTAACGCTTACGGCCCGCGGCGGTGATCGTCGCGAACACCGATCGGCGGTCGTCGTCGCACATGAAGCGCTCGACCATGCCCCCGCTCTCGAGCTTGGCCACGAGTCGTGAAAGCGCACTCTGGGTTAAGTGGGCGTGTTCCCCCAACTCGTGCAGACGCAGCTTTCCCTTCGGCGCTTCGGCTAAGAGTTGCAGCACCTCAAAGTCGCTTGCTGAGATCCCGTGTTTGCTTTCGAGTTCACGGTCGAGGCTGCACAAGAGGCGACGAAAACGACCCATCAGTTCGTGCCACTCGGTAGCCAGCTGTTCTTCGTTCGGGGCCTTTGCCACGGCAACAGATTATCAGGCAATACACATTTTCACGCACATGCATTATTTGCTTCAACATTAGATGTATACGCATATACTTTTGGTCATGCCATTTCACCCCACACAGCCCGTCGACGCCGACACCCGTTGGACCTCCGCGATTTGGATTCTCCTCGTCGTCCTCTGCGGAGCTCTCTTCCTCGACGGTCTCGACATTTCGATGGTCGGCGTCGCTCTCCCGTCCATCGGCCGCAATCTCCACCTGGGTGCGAGTGCTCTGCAATGGATCGTCAGTGGCTACGTCCTCGGCTACGGGGGACTCCTCCTGCTCGGTGGGCGAGCGAGCGACCTTCTCGGGCGCCGCCCCGTCTTCCTCGCTGCCGTGACGGTCTTCGGCATCGCTTCGGTGGTGAGCGCTTTTCTCAGCAACGACGGCGCGCTGATCGCACTGCGCTTCGTCAAGGGCGCCTCGGCCGCCTTCACCGTCCCGGCCGGGCTCTCCATCATCACGACTACCTTCGCCGAGGGCATAGCCCGCAACCGAGCGTTGTCGATCTACACCGTGTGCGGAGCGAGTGGCTTCTCGCTCGGCCTTGTGTTCGGGGGACTGCTCACCGAGTTGGGTTGGCGCGCCACGTTCTTGGTGCCTGGACCCATTGCCTTAGCTTTGGTGATTGCTGGACTTCGAGTGATTCCGCGATCGACCAGAGAAAAGGTGTCGTGGGGTCACTTCGACCTCTTCGGTGCGTTAGCTAGCACCGCGGGACTGATGACGCTGGTCTACACAGTTGTTGAGGCGCCCGCGCGTGGTTGGTTGAGTGTGAACACTCTTGGCGGCCTGGCGGCGAGCGCCGCAATGATCGTCACCTTTGTGGTCATCGAACGCCACCACCCTCGCCCCCTACTGCGTCTCGGTATTCTGCGTTCGGCGTCGCTGGTGCACGCGAACCTTTCTGGTGCCGTGATGTTCGGCGGCTATATGTCGTTCCAGTTCGTGGCCACCCTCTACCTGCAGGATTCCCTGCACTGGTCACCCCTCGCGATGGCCATGGGCTTCTTGCCTACCGGGCTGATCGTGGTGGCGAGTTCGACACGGATGGCAGCAATATTGGAGCGCTTTGACACGACCACCCTCATCGGAGGCGGTCTCGCCGCGTTCCTCGTTGGCTACCTCCTCTTTCTTCGGGTCAGCCCCGCGATGCCCTACGTCGACTTCTTGTTGCCCACGATGGTTTTGCTCGGTATCGGCTTTGCGCTGTGCTTTCCTTCGATCAACTCTCAAGCCACCGCCGGCGTCGCAGACCATGAGCAAGGGCTCGCCTCGGGACTGGTGAACACCAGCATCCAAGTTGGCGGAGCAATCGTCCTTGCCGTGACGACCGCCATCATCGGTCCAGGTGCGACCACTGTGCGCCCCGGCCAACTCTTGCCGGGGATGACCACCGCCATCGCCGTGATATCGGGAATCTCCATGCTCGGACTGGCCTTCACTGTGGTCCGCGTAGCGAAGCGTCGCGTCGTCGCACCCGAACCCCAACTCGTTCATTAATACGACGAGCGACGGGTGGAAACGTGTCGTGGGGAAGGGTCTCAAAGAGTTTCTCAGGAAACGTGTGGCCGATCTGACTGTCGTCTCGAATCTCACACTGACCGGTGGTCGAGTTGGCGGGCAACTTTGGTGGCGCGGAATCAGTTGAGGAGCACCGCACTTACGATTTCGGAACGGCGAACTGCCGCCAACATGCTTCTTCGACGTCTCATAACTCCTTCTCAAGGGCCATTTCGAGGGTGTCGCGCATCGTAAGATGAATCGGTGAACTTCTACTCCTTCACCGTTTCAGTCGGCTGGCTTGCCGTTGCGTTGGGTTTGGTCGTTTCGTACGCTCAGTTCAAACGAATGACGAAGCACGGTATTGAAGGCGTATCGCTCGCGACGTGGACGCTGTTTTTATACCTTGACGTCTTCTGGATCTTTTACGGCGTCGCCGTACATTCGTGGCAGCTGATCATCGGCTGTTCCATCACGCTTCCCCTGCAGCTACTCATTTGGTTTGAACTGAAGCCTTGGGAACGTATTCGAGTGAGCTTGAATTCCCTCGCGCTCTTTGTCGCGTTTAGCATCCCGCCCGCGATCCAATGGGGCTGGGCTGGCGCGGCCGTCGGCGCGGGCTTGGTGGGTTGGGTAACGCGGGCGCCCCAGTTAGTTCACTTGGTCCGGTACGAAGCGGCGACGGGTGTGTCGGTGAGCTCTTGGACCACGGCCGGCATGGTGAGTGGTCTCTGGGTCGTCTACTACTTCGGCGCACGGCTGTGGCCGGTTTTGTTTGTCACGGCCGTCGGCGGCCTCGTGAGTCTGATCGTCGCGGCGTTGGCACATTGGCGCCACCGGCAAGGTCGCGCTTTCGCAAGCTGAGCGCACTCGATTCCGTTGCAAACTCCCAATAAAACCAGGGTTCCCATAAATTGGAGTTTTCGCCGCGATTGACAATTGGTTCGTTTTCCGTCGTGTGTGGATGTCCAGATTTGTTTCGCTGACTGGCGTTTCGTCCGGAGACGTTTACTGAAGAATCTCTTTGGCTAGTGATTGCTTGCGCGCTTGATCACATTGAATATCGTGCAAGGGGTGGGGGAACTCTTAACAACGCACCGTGAAAGTTCAACTCGGAGACCCGACGTGTCAGGTCTGCAACCTCGCACTGGAAACTACCTACATCACGAAAGTGAACGTGCCGAATCCGGTCACTGCTGTGCGCGAGAAAGACCAATTAATGGAAGCTTGTTCACTACAATCCAACCCGATGAAATTCGAAGTGCCAAGATACCCGTCCGCAAACGTCGCCACTGATTAAGCCTGGAGATCGCCCGGCCCGGCTGGAATGTCAACGGCGTGCACTCGGAGAGCTTCAAGAGGCACGATTTCGAGGGCGCGCTCGTGCGTCGAGGCCAGGACCACGTAGGCCGCCGCCCCGTCGTGATGGGAACGGAGCCAATTCGCGGCGGTAACACACCATCGGTCGCCGGGCACTAATCCCGGGAACCCGTACTGAGGCATGGGCGTGGTCAGGTTGTTGCCGATTCCCCTTTGGTGCTCAAGAAACTCGGCGGTGACCACGGCACAGATGGTGTGGCTCCCGAGGTCCTCAGGTCCTGTCGTGCAACACCCGTCGCGGTAGAAGCCCGTGACGGGGTCGGTGCCACACGGTTCCAGCAACCCACCCATGACGTTTCGGTCGACCATGGACCCAGTATCGCCGATGAGCCGGACCCAACTGGCACCACCAATCGCCAGCTGGGCTGCGGCCGGTGGTGTCGGAGACCCGGCGTGACAAGTACGCCCGGTCACCTCGGTTCAAACTTCATCACCATGATTCCTGGCCAATCGCGGAGACTTCGCGGGCACCGGCGTCAGGTAGATGTACTCGATCGATGGCCATCGCCTCCGAAGTTCTTCGTTGGTGCGCATGATGGTCTGCTCCACGACCGGCACGTCGAGATCGTCGGAGAAGATGACGTTTCCATCTACAACCAAACTCGCGGGGCCAACGACGACGGCAAACAGGTCGGGAACATCGAGGACACCCGGCTGTGACGCGACGACGGAGCGCATCTCTTTCAGGGTCGTCGGTGCCACGCCACGCCCGCCAATGAGGTCTCGGTTGATCTGCACGAGGAACACAGACGCCGCAACGAGCATGAGGCCGATGAGTGCGCTGGCGATTGTGTCTGGCGTCGGGCTCGCGGACGCCTGGCTGGCCGCCAAACCCGCTGCCGCGAGACCGGCGCCCACCACCGCGCAACTTCCTCCGATAACGATGGTTACCAACGCGGGATCCGTACTCCGTCGCAGAAAGGCCCGTGACGAGAGTTTTCGGTCAGACGCCTGTTGACGAAACGGTCGAAGTCCCGTCTCCAAGGAGTAGACATCGAGGATGGCAGTGGCCGCAAGCACTGCGTACGCAAGGGTATAAGAGTGCACCTGCTCTGGGCGTAAAGCGGATCGGATGGCCTCGTCGAGCGCGAGACCCCCGCCGCCCAAGAAGAGACCGAGCGCGGCAAACAGTGACCAGAAAAATCGTTCTCGCCCGTGACCGAGAGGGTGACGCTCATCTGGTCCCCGGACGCTACTCAGCACTCCCACGAGCAGAAACACCACGACCGCTACTTCCGCAGCGTTAACGGCGGTCTGGGCTCGAAGGGCGGTCGATCCAGTAATCCATGCAGCGACTCCGAGCCCCACGACCTCGACGCAGTTCACGACCAGAGCAGTAACGACGCCTATATTCGTCGTCTTAATAACGGTTCCCTCGGTCATCTGCACCGCCTGCTTCGAATGACGCGTCGGAGCGAGTTTCTCACATCTCGCGGAATACTGCCGAACGGCGCGAGCACCAACGCCGAACGTCCAGTCAAGAGAAATCGGATTGATTCAGTTTCAGGCCAATGGTGACCGAGACTCGACGCGACAAATCTTGAACCGCGCACTAGTGAGAACTCTACGCGTGCTCCTCAAATGCCTCCAACAATTGCGACGCTTCCCGACGTGCGTCATTGTCCAATTCTGCCCGTAACGATTGGGACAAAGTGCGTCCACGTTCCCTGAAGGGTCAAAGGACGATCGAATAGCTCCGGGAGCCTCCTGTACTATCGTCAACGCTGATGATGATTCGCGATAATGGTCTAGAAACGTCTGCCACGAGTGATATGACCACGTGGCGACCGACGGTTCAGTCGTATCAGAACCTTGCGCTTTTCACGTCGACCCTGGCTGTTGCTGCGGGCCTGACACTCGCACTGACGAAGTCTTTTCTCCTTGTGCTCGCTATTGCGGGTCTCGTGCTCGCTGCTTCGGTCGCACTTTCACTTCTCATCACGCGTCGCCGTGTCGAGGAAGCTCTCGCGGATGCCTCACATCCAGAACTTGGGAACTGGCCGGGAAGCCCGGACGAGCGACAGACCCTACGGCGAGCCGGTCGTAGGCGGTGTCTTCGCTCGATTGCGCTCGCGGTCGTCGCCGGTGCGCTCGGAGGCTTCTACCCAATCGTGGGAGAAGCCTTTGTGGGCATTGGCGTCGGCGGCGCGATCGGCGGCTCCGTCATCATGGTGCTCGTCCAGCGTTATGAGGCTGAGCATAAGGTCACGGTCTTCACTCCAAGTAAGACCGTAGGGACATCGAAGCGTCGGTTCGTTTTTGGATTGGCTGACGGCGTCTTTTAACTTTACGGCAGTGCATTTGGGCAATCGCCACGTGATATCTTGCCCACCGCACAGTTCTGGTTTCTAGTCGGCGAGAGCGCGACGCCAGTACTCCGCCGAGGCAACCATGTCAGCGAGTACGTCGTCATCGTTGGCTTCGAAGGAGGGAATGATCTCCAAAATCAGAGATACTTCTTCTGCACCCGATCGAGAGATCGCGTCAAGTACTCGATGAGCATCGATACGCCCGAGGGCGTTGGCGCTTTCGGTAAAAGGCCAATGATGATCACCCTCGGCATCACTTTGCTGGAGTTGAATCACGGGTGCGACGGGGCTCATTTTTTCCAGCCACGAGTAGGGATCACGCTCGTCGCCCGAGGACCCGTACACACACTGATGTCCCACGTCGAGACAGAGTTGGATGGGCACGTGCGCGTCGTCACCTTCGCTCAAGAGGCGAGTGATTCCCTTCATCGTGGATGGTTCGCGTGCGGTCGCGAGATTTTCGACGAGCAGATAGTCAAGACCCTGCTCTCGTGCGAAGTGAGCGAGCTCTGTGAGACTTTCCTCCAACAGGTTCTCGAGTTCTGATTGCCGCGTCGGGATTCGAAAGTCGGTGACGGAGTACGCGCCGACGTGGCCTCCGGTGCCCCGGGCACCAAGCGCCGCAGTGAATTGTATGGCCCTCTTAAACCACGCGAGGGCGCGTGCTCTTGCGGGCGCGCTCGGAGCGAGAAGCAGGTTCGAGGAGTACGCCGCAAGACCAGTGAACGTTGAGTCGATGAAGAGTCCGTTGTGATCACAGGCTAAGCGAACATCTTTGGCTTGATCCAAAAGTTCGTCGGTTGAGGTATCAAGGTCGACGAGATCCAAGCTGTGTTGGACGACGTCGAGACCGAGTTCATTCCTGACGATCTTGGCCCACACGTCTGGTTCGGGCCAGCGTTTCACAGCGAAGCAGTTGTTCACTCCCAAGGAGAATTGGGTCACTACGCACCACTTTCTTCTGTTGGTCCGTTCGCACGATGCAACGCCGTCGCGCGGCGAGCCGATTCGAACCAGCGCTGTCGAGGGAGCATCGCTGCGTGGAGCGTTTCAGTCGGTTGAAATCGCTTTGATCGCGAGAGAGTATGACGAATTGCCACGGCGACCTCTTCGGTGAAACCCGCGGCCTGCGCAGAGAGCAGCGCCGCGCCATTTGCTGAAGCGTCGGCCTCGAGGTGACAGACGGTTTGTCCAAGGAGGTGCGCCTTGATGCGTCCCAACACCGCAATATGTGCGCCGCCCCCCGAGACCCGCAGTTCCTCGAGCGGCGAGCCAGCGCGCTGAAGTACGGCCACGCGCGACGCCACGCCGAGAGCGACGCCTTCCACGACCGAATACGCGAGGGCGACTCGGTCATGACGGTCTGAGAGTCCAATGAAGGCGCCACGAACCGTTGGGTCATCGCGCTCACCGTCGCCCATGTAGGGAAGAAAGATCGGGGCGACGTCGCACGTATTTTCTTTCCCTGCGAGATTTCCCAAGCGACGAAGACCTATCGCGGCATCGCGCGATAGGTCTTCAAAGCTGGCAAAGCCGAGTTGTTTCACGGCCCACTGCAGAGCTGCTCCAGTTGTATTGAGACCCACCTCAGTCGTTAATCGATCGGGAACGACGTGGTTGTAGTGCGTAATTCGTCGGTCGCGACGAAGCCCGTCAACGACCGAGTTGAGACAGGACGACGCGCCGGACATCTCACTGATCGGACCACGCTCCGTGACGCCCGCGCCGAACGCGACGCACTGACTGTCACCCGCACCGATGACGATTGGAATCCCGGCTGGAAGTCCGGTTTCGGTCGCTGCCTTCGCTGAGAGGTTCTCCACCACGGTCCAGGACGGTACGACGTCGGGAAAGAGCCCGGCATCGAGTTCGAACTGGCCAAAGAGGTCACTGGACCATTGACGGGCAGTGATGTCGAAGAACAATGTGCAGTTCGCGTGACTCTCGTCAGTAAGGAATTGACCAGTTAAGCGGTGGAGCACGACGTCACGCGGTTGCAAGAATTTGTAGGTCGCGCCAAAGATCTTTGGCGCGTGTTGGCGAAGCCACAGAACTTTCGGGCCGACGTGAAAGGCCTCGGGCGTGTGACCCGTGATGTCGTGGTACGCCTCGGCACCGACGCGCTGTCGCATCTCCGCGGCCTCGACGAAAGCACGATTGTCGCGATAAATCAGTCCGGGCCCGACGGGTCGGCCTCGTCGATTGACCGGGGCGACGCTCGGAGACTGGCCGGTGAGTCCGAGTCCCGCGACCCGACGCTTGACGCGCTCGGGCAGGCGTTGCAGTGCTTGAACGGCGTGTTCGCTCCAATCGAGGGCGTCTTGTTCAGCCCAACCCGGATTCGACACGTTGGTTGGATACGGCCGTCGAACCTCGGCGACACGTACGCCGTCGAGGTCTATCGCAATCGCGCGAGCACCAGTGGTGCCGACCTCGATGGCCGCAAAGAGTGGGCCAGTGTTCTTCAACGCGCTTAACCTCGAACGAACTGGTGCGCCACAATTCGATCTGGTTCTAGCGTGGCGATAAAACCATTCAAAATGCCGGTGCCGTAATCGCTTCCGGGATTGACGCAGAGGGTCTTGCCAATGAAGCGAGACCCGGCGGATTCATGAATGTGGCCGTGAAGACCGAGCAGCGGCTGGACGCGCTCGATTACCGCGCGCACACCGGTACTGCCCACGGGTCCCATCTTGACCTGCCCCGCTGCGGACTGCACGGTGAGATTGGCGTCGAGAACGGGTGCTTCGTCAATCCCCGTGTCAAAGGGAGGAACGTGAAGGTTGAAGATTGCTCGTGATGGATCTTCGAGTTGATCGACCATCTTCATCACGCGGCGGTCGATTTCGTCATCGGCGAGTTCTCGATAACTGTGCCACGGGGTGACGTTGGAGTAGCCCAGCGAGATGAACTCATGTCCCGATTTAAGTTTGAGCACTTTTTCATCGGAGTGCGTTCCCCACGGTGCCTCATCCAAGATCGTGGCCAACTCGCTGGGGTCATCGTTACCGAGCATCCAGTACACGGGAATGTCGAGCGGGCGAAGTCGCTCGTCGGCGAGTTGCATCCAGCGCTGCACGCGCTGTTCCATGAGGCTGACAAAGAGAGCCTCCATGGTGCCCTCGGCTTGCATCGCCGCGAGTTCACCCGGCTCTGCTCGGTACGGGTAATAGCCAAAATCGGAGATTAGTTGCTCGAGCTCGGTGAGTTCGGAACCCTCTTCAATTTCGTAGTGCGCTCCGCGAAAGGTGCATTCGTAAGTCGATCCACCTTTGTGCGTCATCGCCTGAATCGCTTTGCCGGCGATGTCGCCACCGAGCACCATGATGTCCGCACCGTACGCCTTACCGCCATTCAAAAACTTTCGAAAACATTTTTCTGAGCCGTGGATGTCGGTGGCGAAGTAGAGAACCGAGCGAGGAGCTTTGGAACCAAGGAAGCGGCTCATTGAGCGGCGGCTTCTCGCTCTGCCTTGAACAGTTCAACCATTCGTGCGGCCCGCTCGGGGTCAACACGGGTCCACGTCGAACCCTCCTCTTTCAAACTGGTTCCCACGATGGCACCGTCAGCAACGGCCAGCATCGAGGTGACGTTGGTGTCTCGGACGCCCGTGTTCGCAAGGACCGGAAAGTCGCCGACCGCCTCTTTGGCCTCGACGAGGTCGCTGAGTTCGAGCTCTGCTCCGGCTGCTGGCCCGCTGATCAAGAGAACATCGACGCCCATGTACACCGCGCCCTTCGCTCGGTCCGCCACGGGCCGATTGCTCACGGACTTCGAGGACTCCGGCGTGATGTTGGCAAAGATTTTCACGTCATCGGCACCGATCGCGTGTCGATAGGCGGCAATGTCACCGAAATCTGGCGCGAAGAGACCCATGTCACTCTCGTAGACGCCCGTGAAGACTTCGCGTACGAAGCTCGCGCCCGTGGCGCGGGCGACCGCGACGGCCAATTTTGCGTCCCAGAGGAGGTCTACACCGAAGGGGAGGCGGATATCCGCACGGAGACGACCAATGACGGCCGCCATGGCGGCGCCAGCCTCAACGCCCACGGACGTGGAGTAGGGAAGGTCGTGTTCGTTACAGAAAAGTAGGCCATCAACGCCTGCGTCTTGAAGCGCGTGGACCTCATGGGCGAGCGATTGATAGATCTTTTCCATACCGCCGGCGGCGTCATGGCGAGGACGTCCCGGGAGACCGAGTAAGTGGCACATAGCGATTAAAGGCTTCTTCACGCCAAATGTGTCGGTCAAAACATCCACGGTAATCCTCCAAATTGTGAGCGAACGACGAGCAAACTATCACAGTGTAAACGGACCTCTTCGACGGTCAGATCGACATTTTGTCTCCACTCCGTAGACACCAAGCTAAAAAAGCTAGACGAAGTGTCGTGATTACTCCTTGAGGCAACGTGACTGTTTTGTCTGACAGAACGTTCTCTCAAATCTATGCCGATGTTCATCGCGACTTGGTAGCGCCGTCTGAACGTTTTCTCAAATTCGCGTCGATGAATTCGCTGATAGAACCGCCATAACACTTGATTTGGGAACTTCGCGAAGGTAACTTGCACTGAGGATGTATTGAGCACGTGGGTTCTTTGCGTTTCGACGCGACGGGCAACATCGTTAACTTATGGGGGGAATTTTAATGTCGACAGCACCGACGACTTCGGAGGGTGGACAGTTATTCCTCCGCAATAGCACTGGATTGGTGCGAGAAGCCTCGGCCTTTGATGCAATGATTTTCAACGCAGTGTTTTCTGCCCCAGTTGGTGCGGCACTGGCGTGGGGTGTGTTCTTCGCGCTCTCCGCGTTCCCTGGCGCCGACCTCGTTACTGCGACACTCGTCTCGTTTGTTTTGAACATTCCAGTTATCATCATGATGTCGTTGATGGCGTCAAGCATGCCCAGAACCGGTGGCGACTACGTCTGGGTGAGTCGAATCTTGTCGCCCCCCGTCGCCGTGGTGTCGAACTTTGCGGCCGCGTTCTCCGGGATGATCGGTGCCACGTTCTGGGCCCGTTACTTCGCCGTCTTTGCGCTAGGACCGGTGCTTGTTTCGTTCGGCGTGATTTTTCACAACCCCGGCTTGATCGCGTGGGGAGATCGTTTTCAAACCAATAACACCTGGATATTCCTCGGCGGATTGTTCATGATCGTGCTGATGACACTTATCCTGATCTCTGGCACGAAACGAACCATGCGCTGGCAGAACGTCTTTTGGATCATCGCCTCAATTGGAACTTTTATCGCTTTCGTTGTGCTTATTTTCGCTAACCCGAAGACATTCAAGTCCAACTTCAATGCGCTTTCGGTTCGATTTGGAGCTACGGGCAATTCCTACGACAAAGTTATCCACGCGGCACGCGGGACGATTGCGCTGCATCCCAACGCGGGTCTCATGTCGGCGACGTTGCCCGCAGTGTTCGTGATTATGACCTTCATGATGTGGAACTGGTGGAGTGTCTATCTTTCCGGTGAACTAAAGAGTGCGGGCAATCGCAACCGGCACTTGAAAATCATGTTCTCGGCGCTTACGTGGGACGTGGTCTTCCTTGTCCTCGGCGTGCTCTTGATCTTCAAAGTCGCTGGGTACGCGTTCATCTCTGCCGCGGGAGCAACGGGGAACACCGCGTACGTCATTCCGACGGGCCCCTTCTACCAATTCTTGGCTTCGTTGGCCTCGAACTCAAGGACGCTCGGCGTTCTCATCGTGGGATCGTTTCTCTTTTGGAGTCTTCCCGCGATGGTGGGTAACAGTTTCATGCCGATTCGAAGTGTGTTCGCGTGGGCGTTTGACCGGTTGCTCCCCGCAAAGTTGGCCGACGTCAACGAACGCACGCACACGCCAGTGCCGGCGATTTTGACCGTAATGGGCCTCATCACGGTGATGCTTCTGTGGAGCGTCAACGGCACAAGTTTCCAGCTTTGGTTAGCACTTGGCGTTCTTGCTGGCGTCGTCTGTGTCTGGGTTGTCTCGGTCGCCGCCTTTACGTTTCCCAATCGCCGACCAGATCTCTACCAGGCTTCGCCGGCCAACGTGAATTGGTTCGGGATTCCGGTGTTAAAGATCGTCGCGCCGCTTTCCTCGCTGGTCATGGCGTTCTTGGTGTACGACGTCTTGAAGTACCCAGCGCTGGCGATCCAGACGTATTCGCACTGGTGGTACGTGCCGGGCTTCATGGCCGTCGTTGCAGCGGTCGGGCTTTCTATCTTCTACATCGCCAAGGCTGTGCGAAAGGGCCAGGGCATCAATATCGACCTGGTCTACAGGGAGCTACCACCCGAATAAACAAGGGCGGACCCGGATGCGGCTTCGTTGGCCGTGTCCGGGTGGCCGTCTAGTGGCGCACGTCCTCAGGCAGTTCGTACCAACGAACGCGTTCGCCCACGAGCGCACGTGACTTCCAACTGATGGTCTTCTTCCCGCGATTAAGGGCTGAAACGATCTGGTCGATCCGCTCGTTGACTTGATCGGCCATACCCGATGGCAGATCGAACGTGGCGAGTGAGTTGCGCACGACGTCGAGATTGAGCAGAACGGTGTGCTCGAATCCCCAGTCGGCCCCGAGAAGTGAGACGAGACGTGCGGTTTCGATGGTCTCGTTCTTACCGTCACCGAGCGCGTGATCGGCGAGCAGCGTGACTAAGTCTTGGTTGTCTTTCAAGTTCAACTGCACGACCTGCAGTTTGGTGAGGAGTAGGTCGGCGAGTGGCACGGTCAAAGGATCGATGGCCAAGCGTTGTCGAAAGTCGATGTTGTGGCACATCTGGAAGCGGTCCAAGAGCACATCAAGTGGTCGATTACGCCCGAGATCCATGAAGTTCAATCGAGTGGCACCGTGGATCGCGTTGAACATCTTGTCGGGTACGTAGCCCATCTCTTCGAAAAAGGCGACGGTCTTCTTGCGACCACTCGAGAGCGTCATGACGTCTACGTCGCTGTACGTGCGACGAAGCCCAGCAAGCTTCGCGCTCGGAGACCGTAGAAAAACGGCGACGCCACCAATGAGACGGATGGGCAAATTCTGCGCCGCTGCGGCTTGCGCAATTCGCAATCCTTCGTCACACGGATCGTCCAATGGCGGCAAAATAGACTGCGGAGACTCAGACATGAAAAAAGTATAGTGGTGCAAATTGGAGGTATTTGTGGCGAACGTTGGGCCGAACTCATTCGATGGAAAGCTTGCGCTTGTAACTGGTGGAACATCAGGGATTGGTCTCGGAATCGCCGAGGCAATGTTGCGGCGGGGATTCCGCGTCGTGGTTACCGGTCGAGACCGTCAACGTGGCGACGCCGTCGTCGAAAAATTTCGCACGATTGGCGACGCCTGGTTCGTATCCGCTGACGCCGAGAGTGACGAGGAGATTCTTTCATCGGTAGAGGAAGCGGTTGAACTGCTGGGAGGACTTGACGCACTGGTAAACAACGCGGGCGTGGCGCTGAATGCTCCGCTCCTCGCCACGCCGGCTGATGAGTTCGATCGATTGATTCGAGTGAATCTTCACGCACCACTTGTCTACGTTCAGGCCGCTCAGCCACATCTCGCCAAGAGGAAAGGTGGCGTCGTGAACATTGCGTCCGACGCCGGACTACGTGGCGAGCAACCGATTGGCGCGTATTCAGTGTCGAAGGCGGGATTGGTGATGATGAGCCGTATGCTCGCGCTCGATCTCGCCCCCTACGGGATCCGCTGCAACTGCGTCTGCCCTGGTGCGACGCCACCTGGGATGCGTCACACGGGACCCGTCGGCGACCCCGACGCGGGCGAAGACATCACGCAGTGGCAGGCACCACCACTCGGCCGCTTTGGTCGTCCCGAGGATATTGGGGCTGCGGTGTTGTTCTTCCTAAGTGAGGAATCGTCATTCTGTTCTGGTACCGAGCTCTTGGTTGACGGTGCGCTGCAGGCGGGTGTCAGTTTCTAGGACCTGGGTCTACGAGCTCCTCCGTCGTAACCGCGTCGTGCTCTTCACGTAATTCGAGTGCGATCACAAGATCGCACTTCAGATAAATCGCGGGCTGTTGCTCTTCTGGCGATACCCGAGACGAACGCGGGATCACGCACGAGGCGAGGCCACCCATCCGGAGTGATGACGTAACCGTCGACGCTCGTGGTGAAACGAGTGCGAATTTTCATACCCTGCTGAACGCCCTCGTCTCGGACGATGATTTTTCAGCGCGCCGAAGAACGACTTCCGTAGACCTTAGAAGCGGGGAAGGGGCCGGCTTTCGCGGTACCGGTCATCGTGTCGCCCTCAACGTCGACTTCGAATTTCAAAGTGAGACGCATTGGTGTGGTGACCTCCTGCGACCAAGTAAGCCGGTTCCCGTTGACGACCGCATCGAGGAAGTCCACGGCCTCCGCGTCAGAACGAGCGATACCGTGAATCGCACCGTCCTGCTCGGTGATGTCGAAAACGACCGCCATCTGACCAATGAGCGTATCGATGGTCACATCCCATGACCCTGAGAATGTAGTCACTCCGTACGTCGTCCTTCGGTGTCTAATTGGTTGAGGGTGTAGCTAACACTCTCACTTCCGCGTCGAACTCGTGACATCCCTTGCAGATACAGTACTTCGGTCACCGGCTACTACTGGTAATCAAGTTGACAGGTTTACGTTGTAGCCGAAGTCGTGAAGGACGCCGAGTCGGCCAATGGAGCTCCGCGTCTCAAGCTACGGCCGAGAATTCGCCCACCTCGCTGTCGCGACTGTCGCGCGTCATCGCTGGTTTCAGTACGTCGGCGATCGTGCGTGCGAAGTGGAAGGTCATGGCGTCGCGAACCTCTTCGGGGACGTCTTCGATGTCGAGCCTGTTGCGTTCCGGCAGGATGACTTCGGTCAACCCGGCGCGGTGCGCGGCCAAGACCTTTTGTTTGACGCCGCCGATGGGCAGCACGCGACCCTGCAGCGTGACCTCACCGGTCATGCCGACGGCGGGACGGACGGGTACGCCGCGCAGCAGGCTGACGAGCGCCGTCGTCATGGTGACGCCCGCCGAGGGACCGTCCTTAGGAACGGCACCCGCTGGGACGTGGAGGTGGAATCGCTTGCCGGCGAAGACCGTCGGATCGATCTTCAACTCTCCGGCGTGGCTGCGAACGTAAGACATTGCGATCTCCGCCGACTCCTTCATGACGTCACCCAACTGACCGGTGAGCGTCAGACCTTCGGGTCCCTCGGACACGCTCGCTTCGACGAAGAGCACGTCGCCACCGGCGCCAGTCACGGCGAGTCCTGTCGCCACACCGGGTACACCGGTGCGATCGGCGGACTCGAAGTAGAAGTGAGGACGACCGAGCCATTCGCGAACGGCAGTCGCGTTGACGTCGATGGGCGCCTCGCGTTCACCGGCTGCGAGCTTCGTCGCGGCCTTGCGTAGCAGTCGTCCGATCTCTCGCTCCAAATTACGAACGCCCGCTTCACGGGTGTAGTCGGCGACGATGGTTCGTAGCGCGTCGTCGTCGATCGTCACTTCGTCGTCGCGCAGCGCCGTTCGGGCGAGTTGGCGACCGAGCAGGTGATGACGAGCGATCGAGACCTTTTCTGATTCGGTGTACCCGTCAAGTCGAATGACCTCCATACGGTCGAGTAGTGGACCAGGAATCGTGTCAAGAACGTTGGCCGTCGCTACGAACATCACTCGCGAGAGGTCGAGGTCAACCTCGAGGTAGTGGTCGCGGAACGTGTGGTTCTGCGCCGGGTCGAGAACCTCGAGCAATGCCGATGACGGGTCGCCGCGAAAGTCCGAACCCAATTTATCGACCTCGTCAAGGACGATGACGGGGTTCATGGTGCCGGCTTCTCGAAGGGCGCGCACGAAACGTCCGGGCTGAGCGCCGACGTAGGTGCGACGATGACCACGAATCTCCGCTTCGTCACGGACGCCACCGAGCGAGACTCGCACGAACTTTCGTCCGAGCGCGTTCGCGATCGATTGGCCGAGTGACGTTTTGCCGACGCCGGGGGGGCCGACGAGCGCGAGAATGGCGCCAGAACCTCGACCGTCGACGGGTGCTAGACCCCTCTCGGCTTGAAGCTTCCTCACCGCGAGGTGCTCGAGGATGCGATCCTTGACGTCCTCGAGTCCGTCGTGATCGGCGTTCAAAATGCGCTGCGCTTCTAAGACGTCCAAGCGGTCCTCGGACTCGGCGCCCCAAGGGATCTCCAAGATCGTGTCGAGCCACGTGCGGATCCAGCCCGTCTCGGGGCTCTGGTCGCTGGTGCGTTCTAGCTTGTCGATCTCTCGAAGGACGGCGCTACGCACGTGCTCGGGTAGGTCGCGCTCGGCGATCTTGGCACGGTAGTCGTCGGGGTCGACGTCGTCTCCGTCGCCGAGTTGGCCCAACTCCTTCTTGATGGCCTCGAGTTGACGGCGCAGAAGGAACTCGCGCTGCGTCTTTTCCATGCCTTCTTCGACGTCGCTCTTGATGCGCTCGCGTAGCGCCAAGTCGGCCAACGTGTCGCGCGCCCAACCGAGCACGAGGCGGAGTCGCGCTTCGACGTCGATGGTCTCGAGGACCTCGACCTTCTGGGCGAGCGTAAGGTCGGGGGAGTAACCGGCGACGTCGGCGAGGCGTCCGGGTTCGGTGATCTCGCGAAGTTGCGCGGCGATTTGACGAGCGCCGCGACTGAGCAGGATGTTCTCCAACACCGCGCGGTACTCGCGGGCTAACTCGATAGTGTCCGGTGTGGGTTCGCCCTCGTCGAAGGGTTCGGCCTCAACCCAAAGTGCGTCGCCCGTCCCGGGAACTCCGGTCCCAATGGTGGCGCGCTGATCGCCTCGAACGGCGATCGCTTCGAGGCCACCGGGCAACGATCCCTCTTCCATCACTTCGGCGATAACGCCGACACTCGCGTAACGACCCTCAATGTGGGGCACCAGCAGCAGTCGACCACCGGCGGAGCGGGCAGCCTCAACGGCGACGCGTGACTCCTCAGACTCGAGCGCCATGGTGAACACCATTCCGGGCAAGACCACGCCCGATTTCAGAGGAAGAAGCGGCAAGGTGACTTTTTCGTTCGTCATTGCAATTCCCTTTCAACTGGCCGAACTCACCTGATGGGCCGTGGTGGCCCCAGGTAAATTCCTTCCCGGTCGGACCTTGGGCGGCCCAGCGTAAGAAGCCGAACCGAAGTTCGGGAGGTCAATTATACCGGAGCGCCCAAAAATTCTGGCACTCTCGAGTGGCGACTGCTAACTGGAACGACGGGCGGAAATTTTGGCTCAATTACGCGCGAAAGGCGGCGAATCAAGTCGAAATCTCGTTGCTGAGGGCAGATAGGTCAGATCGGAAAGCGTGTTACTGCGGCCCCAAGTGGACGTCTTGACCTCGCCGTAAGTGTTTCACGATCGAATTAGATTCACTCGTTTGAGATGATTCAGCCCCGCATGTCCACGGCGTTAACTCGCTGTGGCACGACGCGAACGACGACGCGTTGATCACCCGGGTGATCGTACGCACGCAAGTCAGTTCCGTACTTCTTCCCAACTTGCTCCGCGAATGAGCCGTCGTCAGCGGTCACTTCGGCGTCGCCACGTAGCTCCAAGTAGCGCTGTGGAACGGCGAGGTCAAGAATGAGGAGGCAGCACTGCGGTCGGGCCATCAGATTCTTCGTCTTTTGGCGCGTGGTGTTTAACGAAATCGCAACTGAGCCGTTCTCGTAGAGGAACCACACTTCGGAGAGTTGTGGACGTCCGTCCGGACCGATTGTGGCGAATGTCGCCACGGGGCTTTGTAAGAGGTCTTGATGGGAGTCTGGAACGTCGATCATTGGGATCTCCTCAACGTGTTTGATACTGCTCAGCAGTTCGAACTTAATGAATGGACCGTGAAAATTCAATACCGCCGCTGGCGGGACTGTTGCAGATCTGGTCGTCAGACTGAAAACGTAAATGTATCGAATCTCGGCAAGGGATGTTCATCAAGTGGTACTTAGGGGATTCGAACGCCTGTGAATCGCGCCGTCGAGTGAGTTGCGCCGTCGCATCGCCGCGCAAAAAAACGGCGCGGGTTACTGTGCGTATTGGCAACGGCTAACTTTTTTCCTAGGCAGGTTGTTGACGCGAGTGGCGGGCCTGCTTTTGATGGCGGTGTCAAGAGGGTGAGTTGACGTGAACGTCATCGAACAAACAATGCGGCGCATCGATGGGTTCCAACAGCGTCACCTGGTTCCATCATTTGTCTTCGGCGTCATCAAGAAGTACGGCGACGACAACGCCGGGAATCTCGCCGTCCAAGTTACCTACACGATGTTCGTCACCGTGTTTCCGCTCCTCCTGCTTCTGGTGACGATTCTGGGCATCGTGCTCGCCGGTAACCCATCGGATCGCGCGCGAGTGCTGAATTCGGCCCTCGGACAGTTTCCCATTATTGGCCAACAACTCGGTCACAACATTCACGCCATAAAACGGAGTTCGGTGTTTGGTCTCGTCTTTGGGATAGTCGGTCTGGTCTACGGCTCAACGGGACTTGCACAAGCCGGGCTCTATTCAATGGCACAGATCTGGAATATTCCGGCTGCGGTGCGGCCCAATTACGTCACTCGGATGATTCGCTCGGGCATTTTCCTCGTGGTGCTGGCGGTCGGCCTGACCCTCACTACCGCTCTCGCTGGATTCGGCACGTTCGGAAATCACAACTTCTGGTTCGGGGCTTTAGGAGAGATACTCGCCGTCATCGTCAACGTGGCGCTCTACTTCGCCGCGTTTCGGACGCTCACTCCGCGCCAGGTGGCCACCCATTCCCTGATTCCAGGCGTAATCATTGGGGGAGTGGCGTGGACCATCCTTCAGGCGGCCGGCGGCTACGTGGTTGGACATGACCTAAAGGGAGCGAGTGCCCTTTACGGGCTCTTCGGCCTTGTGCTGGGGCTGGTCGCCTGGATCTACCTTGGAGCAGAGATCACGCTTTATGCGGCAGAGATCAACACTGTTCTTCATCGTCGATTGTGGCCGAGGGGTTTGGTGCAACCACCGCTCACCGATGCCGATCAACGTTCGCTCGCATCCCAGGCCACCCAGAATCAGCGGCGTCCCGAACAGGAGGTGATTACCCGCTTTCGGGGCAGACCGATGACCCAAGATGAATATCGCGAGCGCGGTTATCAAGGCGACAACGCTGAGCCGGGGATTGAACGTCAGGCTCCAGACGAGCGGCAGAAGGATTCGTAATTGAACAGCGCGTTTCAATAATTCGTGCCATGGCGCCTTTTCACGTTGCCGTAAAATCAACGAAATGATCGACGGTTGGCGACTCAGTGACCGCTTGCGGAAATGGCAAGGCGTCAGGTCAGAACTGCTTTCCTTTTGCCTTATCATTGGAACCGAAAGCCTTACAAGGTGAGGACTTTCGTCGAGTGGAGGTAAGGGGATTCGAACCCCTGACCCCTTGCATGCCATGCCGACTTTTCTAGTTCGCGGGTGACTGCTCGTGGTCGCACGCGTATTGAATCATTGACGTTTGATTCCGCCGACGTCCGTGCGCGAGTGCGCGGAGTTGCCGGCGTTGCTAAAGGCGTTGCTAAAGGATTTGATAGCGCTGACCCCTTTCAAACCGTGCAAGGGGTCAGGTATTCATGGCGCTTATTCACCAAGGTTATCTTTTCTCCTTTCGCTCCTGAGGGTTTATGTCGGAGACTCCATTCCAACACTCCGACCGGAGAATTCGAGTTTGGCGAAGATAGAAATTACATTATGGCGCACGAAGCTTCGACAGGAGTCGTCGGAGGCCGCGAACCTTGCTGAGCATCATCAAAGCGAGAGCCAGCGTCGCGGACCACACAGCTACATACATCGCGTTAACAGCATTGTAATTCTTGAATTCGTATATACCGTGAAGAAAAATGGATCGAAAGAAGTCGACGATTGAAGCAATCGCCGGAGGCGCGAGCATTGCCGCAAGAACGCACGATGAGAGTGCGAGCGGAAATGCTCTACGACTGAGTTTTGCGGTCACCTTAGAAATTGCCGGACCGCGGTCGGCTCGATGTACTTCAATTTTGGAATCCAAAACGTCTTCAACTTCGGTCCACCACAGGGAAAAGAACATGGAGAGCGCTGCGAGAGCTAATGCAGCTGCGGTGAGCAGATTTGCCGTAACCACCATTAAACCAGTGCGTCCTTCAACTGGTCAAATGCAGATTTCTTAATCTCGTAGGCTCCAACCATTCCTTTCGCCTTTGTGACCTGAGGTAGCGTGCCATCGAGTGATGCGAGTTTGCGATTAAGTGCCTCGATTTCGCATTCAGAATCAACTGTGATGCGATGTAGATCCGTCTCCTCGATCTCTACAGCATTTGATAAAAGTTGTTTAAGTGAGTCATGAATAATCGCCTGAAGTTCGTATTGATACTTAGAAAGAACTGCACGAAGCAAAGCCCTGCCTTGTGAAGTTGATGTCTGAAAGAGGTCACAAATCTGCTGCTCCGTCGGAAGACGCGTTGGGAAAACGTTCTGAATGAGAAGAAGGAGGCGATATTCGCGAATGTCGGATCCCCGAGTGAAGACGCGCTGGCCAAGGATCATCCGAACGTACTCCTCCTTGGCGGCGTCGGCAAACTTTGACGTTGACTTTGCGAGTTCACTAGTTTTGCATCCAATTATTGCAGCAAGTTGCTCTCGCTCTGCGGTGTTTAAGTTCATAGTCCTCCGTTTGATTCAGTGCCGATAAGTCAGCTCAATCCGACGCTCAGTCATGTCTTGGGATACTTAGTATGAGTTCCTTCCAGATTCGAATTGAACAGCTTTCGAAAAACAAACCTTCTTCGATTCAAGACAAAATTCTGTAAATCCCTTGCTTTGAATCTTGAGGGCAATCATCACCGACTCTTTCGAAGTGACGCTTCGTTTCGCGGATTCGATGATTTCGATAAAAGCGGCGTAATGCTCCGGGAGACTCCGGGCTGGACGTGTCCTTGTTTGGTTCATTCGGTGATCCCAAAACCACGAGAGTGCGAGAAGAAACTCAAGAGGTTCGGTAGACAGTGCGATAAAGAACGATGGGGGCAATGAGAAGAGCACATTCGTCACCGAATCTCTCTTTGCAGAGAGAATTTCAACTGCTCCACGATCTGCGTATGGACGCATAGTCCGGTCAGTGACGAATGCCAGCGAGCGACGAAGTTCAACGTCTAAATCAATCAAGACTCTTCCGATGTCGCTGGCTCTTGAAGAATCAATGAAGGCGACAACGGGAAGTGTCCGCGAAGTAAGGCTCGCACCGCAAAGAGAGTTGGAATCCTCAGCTACCCACTGAGTTAGGAGTTCACCAATAGTCTTTTGGCTAAAACCAGGTGTCATGTTGATATTGCCACGAAGTTCCAAGAGGTCACTAATCGCGTATCTACTAGTAGCCAAGTCACCTCCGGTAAAAAGAGCAAAATAGACGGGTAGTTTCACCGTTCTGTTAACTCCTTCTTTGTTTCCACCTCGCTCCAAAGATTTCACCTGGGTTTTTAGAATCGACAAAACGCCTAAAACGCCGTTATTGGATAGCCCTTTTGTCTCCCCCAAACTGGCGTTGAAAGTATTTCCAGGGTCCGGAAACAAAGATTGTTGGGAGTATTAGGTCACCTTTGAAAGGACAGTCATGGGGAGAGTTTTAAGCGGTATGCAGGTTGCGGCGTCGGTGCTGGCACTTGTATTGCTTGGATTGGTCACTAACGGGCCGGTAGCTTCGGCCTCAACTGGGTCGGACGTCTTCGCCAATTACAACGGAGGAACGATTGATCTTTCGACGGGATGGGGAACGGCGAAGGTCTGTGTCGTGAGTAACAGCGGGACGAACTGCTTCAGTAGCCAAAGCGAATATCAGTCCTCGCTCTCCACCAACGCAACTTTCGTTCCACTGACTGCGTGTTCATCAGGCCTCCAGCTCTATCAGAATGTCAGCTACGGCGGCAACGAGTTGGTCCTTTCCGAAACCGGAGTGTGGATTAACCTCTCGGGTTACTCTTTTTCCGACGTCGTTTCCTCATATAAAGTTGGCGCCTGCAACATCAGCATGACCGACAGCACCGGAGGATCCGGAAACGTATATCCCGGGGCAACATCAGCAGGATCTGACATTAGTTGGATTGGGACAGCGTGGAACGACCGAGTGCAGTCGGTGTACATATTCTGATTGGTGGGTGTTATCGATCTATGAGGCGCGATCGGAGAAAATGAAACGGGGGGAGACGGATGAGGCCTTCACTCGTCTCTTCAACGAGCACTCTTTGGCTGTGCGTCGCTTCACTCTTCGACGATTTTCTGACTCGCGAATTTGCGAAGACATTGTGGCCGAGACGTTCCTCATTGCTTGGCGACGCTGGGGAGAACTTCCTCCCAAAGACCGAGAACTGCAGTGGCTCTACGGTATTGCCTTTCGAGTGTTATCCAATCAACGGCGCTCGAGAGACCGACGCAATCGCCTATTCATTCGACTTTCCTTCGAGAGAAATCCAGATCTCGAAAACGTTGATTCGGGACTGATCGATATCTTGAGCATTCGAAAGGCTATGTCAAAACTTCGAGACAGCGATCGAGAGCTTCTCGAGTTTGTGTACTGGGAAAAATTCACATATCGAGAAATTTCGGAAATTGTTGGCGTCAGTGAAAATGCGGTGGGTATTAGAATCAACCGTGCGAAATCCCATTTAAAGAGACTTCTATCGCCTCATTTGCTCAATGAGTCAAATCCGACCTTTCTCAGAGAGGAAGTCGACGACGGATGAACGATCCATTTGAGAAAGTGTTTCAGAATATCGATCCGCTCAATGAGGTCAGTGACGACCAAATAGAAACGATCATGCCGGCGGAAAATCTCCTTCGTCGAATTCATAGCGAAGTGACAATGAAGCGAAGATGGCGCTTTGTTGCGTCGAGACGTCGAGGGGCGGTCATTTCAATTGTGGCCGTTCTAGCGATTTCAGGCACGGCAGCTGCGCTCACGTTTTTGCGATCGTCCGTTCGAGATACGTCAAGTCTCGCCTGCTACTCCCAAGACTCCTTAACCGCGAAGCTCATCGAGGTTTATCCCTATCACCCAAAGCCCCTCGAGTTTTGTCGTAACGAGATGAGCTGGAAACCTCCCGGAAAAGGAAAGAAGTCCCATGGAGCTATTTGCGTTCTTTTGAATGGGACTCTCGGGGCATTCCCTTCTTATGGCGAACGAGGAGTCTGCGCAAAATTGGGACTAAGCGTCTTCAATGGAAAACTCAAGTATCCCCTTGTCTCAAAGTTTGAGGCGGCAGCGGCAAACTATTTTTCTCAGCACCAGTGTGTTTCTCGCGAAACAGGTCAAGCGCGAGTACTGGCGCTGATGGGTCGATATGGATTGATTGGATGGCACCTCCACGAGACTGGATCGGGAGCCGCCGGGGCATGCGCAACATTCGATTTTGACGTTGCTGATCAGACCGTTCACATCGTTGGTGTTGTTGGCTAATAAAGGCAACTGGTGAGTCATGCTGGTAGACCGTCGGGCCGCGGCGATGACGGCATGGTGACTAGAAATGAGGATGGGGTCTAGAACCAGTGGAACCAAGGGTGATTGTGTCGCCATATGACCAATGTAACGCGGCCGATTACGTTGCCTATTGGTACGGTTCCCCATACCCTGCTATCGCTCGAGTCGCCTCGACAGTCCCCGAGGACGTAGTACTGACCTTTTGGGATGTGCGTCGTAGGTATATTGAAACTCGACTGAGCGCATGTGGGAGTCACATCCATCGCTGCTAGCCACGGTTCTGCAATCGCTCGCCCATTGATGTAGACGGTGTCGCCCGACGACGAAATCGTCTCGCCGGGAAGACCAATCACCCGCTTGACGAGGACCGGATACAGCGGGTCGGTATCCCCAGGGGCGCGGTGAAAGACGATCATATCGCCTACATGGATGTCGCGCGAGAGCCAGGGAATCTTGTCAACCAAAATCCGATCACCAATCTGGAGTGTTGGCAACATTGATCCGCTTGGGACCAAAAATACTTGAAACACAAAAGTACGAATCAGCAAAGAAGAGAAACCCACGAGGATTAGAACGACAATCCACTTTGATAGTCGGCGTTTTCCTATTCGTTCGCGCTGTTTTGATGATATGACTTCTTGCACTGGCGTTCCTACTTAATTCGATTGTGGAAACGGATGTCAACGGAATGGCCGACCGAACACTAACGTCACGAGACGGTTCTCCGAAGCTCCCGGCGTCAACCGAAGTTAGCTTCCTCGCCGCAACAGTCTGGCAAGTTACTAAATTACTAGTCTGACGGATTCTGCCTTACCTAGCGGTTCCATTGGGAGAACAACGGCTTCATGTCAAAGTGACCGGAATCCCTGTCATGGCTGCTGTGTCTTGTAGTCACATGACGAGACCGTTTTCCGTTCACCGCACGACAATTCCGAACACCCTGCACTTAGGATGCAACGGTAACTTCTGTTACAACAACCAGAAGTAGCTTCGACATTACACGTATCTTTGAAGATCAAACTCGAGCGACTGTTGGCGTTACGTACTCACTACTTTGAAGTGCGAGGTCTTGAACTCTACGTCCCAGGCACTGTTGCTCGGACGAACACTTGGTCGTCAGAGCCATCTGGGACCTGGCCTCTGCCCGCGCCAACCCGAATTCACAGCCCTAATTCAGCGAGGGCAGAGGTTCTAGATCTTCGATTCAGATGCGTCTAGCAGTACAGTTCGCCGCTAACCGAGCCTTCGTTTGTGTAACTAATGCCGCCATTAGACGTTTCCCAGATAGTGACAGAGGTCGTACTGCAGCCAGTTGGAATTGCAGTCCCTGTGTCCCCCTGAATCCAGCCGGCGGCGTGATTACCGGAGTTGAAGTTCTGGTCGTATCCGTCGTACGCATCTTTGATCTCAATATGTCCAGTCCAACTGGCGCTAGAGCTCACGCCTCCGTAGACGATTTGACTGATCGGAGTTCCGCTGGCCGTGCCGCCATTCATACAAATTGGGCTGTACTGCCCCGAGCCACCATCAATGTGGTCGCCAGTATTGCAGACACCATTTTCACTTAGGTTGATCGGGCTTCCCGCGCCAGCCAAACCCGAAGTAGCGGTCAGCGTTGCGGCTGTAATTGCGATGAGCGAACCTGAGAACATAGCTACAGCAGCTATGGTTTTCAGTACTCTTCCATGACGTGTGTGCATTTCTACTCTCCTGTGGATCTCTATTTCAACCTTGATGCCTTTCACCAAGCACATGAATTGTTTCCGCCTTAGAGAAAACCTTTCGTCATATTCGATTGCTCGTGAACTACTACGGTGGCGAAATGTGTTTTGTTTTCGAAAAGGCGGCAGCGTGAGATTTAGCGTCAGATTCGCATTGACAGCATTCCTACTCACTCTGCCCATGGTTGTATCGCCCCCGTTCTTCTTTGGAAGCATGGCGACATCAGCTGCGCAACTTCAAAACAGTGCTTTCAACGGTCCAACTGGAATCGCCTCGTGTGGATCGTACGTATGGGTAACCAACGTCTCGGGCAACTCCGTGACCGAGTTGAATGCGTTGACCGGTGCGCTCGTCAAGATCATCGGTCGTGCGTCGAATGAACTGACGGAGCCGATGGGTATCGCAGCCAATGGGACCGACTTGTGGGTAGCTAATCTCTCGGGTAACTCCGTCACTGAAATTAACTGCGGAACGGGAGCATCAATTCGAAATATCACTTCTGGGAGTTTGAATGCGCCAGTGGCAGTTGCAGTGGGCGGATCAAAAGTGTGGGTGGTGAACCAGGCTCACAAGAATGATGTTAAAGGAAACCTCATCTCGAATAGCAGTTCGGTTACTGCCTACAGTACCAAGTTCTCTTCACTCGACAAGAGCATCGACGGAACCAACGCGAACGGCTTCAATGGAAGTAGTGGAGTCTCCGTGAGCGGTGGGAAAGTATGGATTACCAACGCCAACGGCAATTCAGTAACCGAACTTGATGCCAAATCCGGAAAGGTGGTTCGTGTTGTTGGAGGTGGCATTGGCGAATTCAATTGGCCGATGGGCGTTGCCGCAATCGGTGCGGATATCTGGGTGGAGAATCTCAACGGAAACTCACTGACTGAAATTGATGGATCAACGGGTTCAGTGTTGAGAGTAATCACCGGAGATGGCCTTCACGGTCCGGACGCCATTTGTGACTTGGGGAACGAGATTTGGGTAGCGAATCTTTACGGAAACTCCGTAACCGTCTTGAACGCTCGAAACGGCGCCCTCATCCGCGTAATTAGGTCGAAATCGGATGGATTCAGCGCACCGACGGGCATAATCGGTCAAGGCTCGACAATTTGGGTGACCAATCAATGGAGTAACTCAGTCACCGAGCTTGTGGCTTCGAACGGCTCGCTGGAACGCATCATCAATTGAAGATCTAACCGTCCTTGAACGAATGGCCTTTCAAAGCTAGGGACCACTGTTAGAGCAGGTCTCGCTTCAGTGCGTTGAAAACTTCGCGTGCACTGAATCGCTTGGGGCGCCAAAGAAGATCCTCCTTCGAAGGCCCCTCCGTTCGCTGGCACTCCATGAAGTTCTTGGTTGAGGGATCGTGGTGAGGTCGCGCCACGGCGAGGATCCACGTCACCAACCCGATTTCGCGGTGTACCTCGATGATCGGTGGGATGACGACCCTGACGTCACCTGGCCCTACCAACTAATCGATTGGCCCGACTTCGGACTTCCGAATGATGAGCGGGACCTGTTCGATGTCATCATGGACATTCACGCTCGAGCCAAGGCGGGTGAGCTCGTTGAGATCGCTTGTTACGGTGGAGTGGGAAGGACAGGCATCGTTCTGAGTTGTCTTACTCTTTGCGCCGGTATCCAGTCCCGAGATGCTGTGGGTTGGGTTCGAGAGCACTACGACCAACGAGCAGTTGAGACCGATAAGCAGCGCCTGATCATCGAAAGATTCGCGAAATCACTGTGAATGTATCTCGACGGGTTGGTCCAAAGGGTTTTCGAAACGTAGATTTACTCCGCCGAGAAATGGTGAGGGACGTTGACGTGTTAAAGGTTTCGTGACAATAAATTCGCTTGGAGCAACGTCATATTTCGGTCGTAGCATCTCCGTGAGGATGATCGGGCGACAGGTCAATGTTCATGAGCCGCTTTGCGTCCCAGAATTGCACTATGAACTGTGAGAAGAAGTCCCTCCGACCCATGAGGTTGTCACTGTCGGCCGTTGGGGGAAACTCAATGAAGCTACCTGCAAAGGCGAAGCGATGGGCCTCGAATTGGAGTTCGAGCAAACCGTCAGGCCACCGGTAGACGGTGACTTCATCGCCACTCGCAACGCGGCCCTCCTTTTTCGTTGCATCGTTTCGATCCAGACCCAGGAGATCGGCATATTCGATGTTGAGCAGCGACGTCTCTGCCCCACTATCTACGACCGCAACTAATTGCACCTGACGATTGCCATGCAAGAGACGAACTGCGACGAGCGGTTGCCGGTGGCCATTGGGCGTAACCGAGTACTTGTACCAGGGCATGCTGTTAGAGAAATACGATTCGGTTCGCGTGAGTCGGAACTCGGAATACCAAAGGATCGGTAATGTGCTTCCGAGTCGCTTCCCCCTTTACCTCAATCGCTGAATCGCCAACGGCCACAACCTTGTCCTGGTAGACCGCAACCCATCGACCCTTATGACGTTCAAGCTCGTTCGCCAAAGGGCCTTCGATTACTGGTTCTTGAGGATTCTGAGTGTCGGATTCGCGCTCGGAATCATTATCAGTCATTGCACGGCAAATCGTGATTCGTGCCAAGGGTCGACCTACGATTCGTGGTTCTAATCTGGCTGCACCGCGCCCAAATAAAGAACCGATGAAACGGGACGTCGCTAAGCATCTCGAAATCGATTATAGGCAATTCGGACAATGTCTTCGAGTGCGTTTGCACTATCTGACGAAAGGTTGGGGTCTCCTCTAAGGGAGTCTGCGATTTCTCGAACGGTGTCTTTTGAGTTTTGAATATCCCCCGCTACCTTGACTCTGGAATTCTTCACAAAATCCTCCGCTGGCCGATCCATCCAAGCCAACATCTTGACAAACGTGTCGACGTCAGGGCGCCGACCCTGTGCTAAACGCGTGAAAGTAGAAGGGCTCAGCGACAGTTGGGCGGCGATTTGGCGCCAACTGACGTCGAGGCTCTCACGATGTCGGTCCGCAGCCTCGTAGAACAGATGGCTATCAAACGTCACCGTTTTAGTGTAGCAATGGCATCCCTCTCTTGCAACGCGAGCGCTTCCAGTGCTACACTCGAACAGTGTTCGAGATAAGAAACGAGGGATGCCATGACAGAAATTCCGATCTTCATAAACCGCCAGCATTATCAGGCTGTCCGGAGCGAGCTGTCTGGGCTTGAGATTCTGGCACTTGCTGGACTGGGGGCCGATCACGACCTGTTTCTCCTTCAGGGAGAAGGTGACCGGACGGGTGGGACTCCAATTGGTCTCGACCAGGTCATTGAGTTACACCCCGGAGAACAATTTCGCGCTATACCTGGCAATCGAAACTTTGGCTGATGGCTGTTCCCGATCGTTTGCTGTTGGACATCGAGATAGTCCGATCGCACGGTCATAACGTGGAGGTGATCGAGGATGGCACACGCTTTTACGTGGTGCTCAGTAATTTCATGCTGCCCAACCATTACAACCCTTCAGTGACCAACCTCATGGTGATGGCCGACTATCAGTATCCGGTGTCAGCGCTTGACATGTTCTGGACTGAACCTCACGTGCGATGCCCAAACGGAGCATGGCCCCAAAGCGCCGACCAATTCGAGCCGCACCTCGAGCGAACTTGGCAGCGTTGGAGCTGGCACTACGTTGGTTGGAATCCAGCTACACACACTGTGGCCACCCATCTCGAAGTGTGTCTCGATCGTCTGTTAAGGGACTGTTAATTGTGTATCGGCTGCTCTTTGAGAAACAGATCTGGGATCAACTCGATGCGCACCTACGTGCCGCTTCACCGTATGAGGACGGTGCGTTCTTCCTCGTGCGCCCGGGCCGAGGCATCTCTCACAGTCGTCTGATCGTCCACGAGCTCCTGCTTCCTCCAGACACCGGGTGGGACGCTTCAGGCTTGCACAATCTTCGGCCTTCCGGTCAGTGGTTGTCGGCAGTCATTGGCGCTGCTATTGAGTGCGGCAGCGGCGTGGGTTTCATTCACTCGCATCCTGATCCTTCGCATCCACCTTCATTGAGTGGCGTGGATCGTCAAACGAGCATCGATTGGAGTCGTACGTTGACGCCGACCATTGATCGGCCGTTTCTCTCACTGGTTTGGACACCAAAGGGTTCCACCGGATGGGTGTTCGAACCTTCAGACGCAGAGACGGCACACAGCGTAGAGAGAATCGAGGTCGTCGGTGGGGGATCGAGCATCTGGGTGCATCCTTTCGAAAGTCTTGAACGAGACGCAGAGTTGGACGATCGGCAGACGCGTGCGCTCGGGACGCTGAGTAACGCGCGTTTACGACAGATGAGTATCGCTGTTGTTGGCTCTGGTGGCACGGGATCTCCGGTGGCCGAGCAGCTAGCACGCATGGGTATTCAAAAACTCACCTTGGTGGATCCGGACGTGATTGATACGGCGTCGAATTTGAGACGCGTCATAGGATCGCATTTTGGTGACTTGGAGCGTAAAGCGCCGAAGGCAGAAGTACTCGGACGCCACATAAAGGAATTGGACATGGTGGATGATGTTGAAGTCCTCCCAATGGACGTTCGGACACACCTCGCTACGCAAGCGCTTCTTGATTCGGACCTCGTCATCGCAACCACGGACACTCACTCCGCCAGAAGTTACATAAATCAGCTTTCCTACCAGTACCTTCTTCCAGTAATCGACATAGGCGTCAAAATAGGTACATCGAAGACTGGTGTTGTCAGTGGTATGCCTGCAGAAGTCCGAGTCCTGTTACCTGACACTGGTTGCCTTTGGTGTCGCGGAGTGTTGGACGCAGACCGGATTCGCGCCGAGAATCTGCCGGAAGAGGAACGGCGCGCACAGTCATACGAAGGTTATATCCAGGGGGTTGACGAACCCCAACCTAGTGTCATCTCACTCAACTTTTTCGCATCCTCATTCACGTTGATAACTATGCTTCGGATGCTCACTAGTGAGGGCGTCGCATCTCCCTCTCAAATCGCGGATGGATGGGAGAGTTATTTTTCTCCCGGGACGTCTGCGATAGTTCCATCGTGCATTTGCAAGTTGTGGCGAGCGATGGCTGATAATGTCACCATCTCCTATTTACCGACCGAATCGTCGATCGTGCCCCAACCAATAAATGTTGCGCCAGTTTCTTTTCGGTCGGTTTGGTCGCGATACCACGGAAGAGTCAAGATTTGGCCGCGAGATAAAGGGAAGCGATCTGCAAGTAAGTGACGTCGTCAAGGTTCTTGGAGTCGTCTGAAAGCTCGTTAGGTGCCGTGACTAGCCCGATACGAATTGGATGCGAACAAACCGAAAAGGTCGGATTGAGTAAGTGCGACGTCTGAAGGCGATGACCTGACTTCGCTTCATTCGTGTGCACCGGGAGTTGGATGAAATGGAACCTTGCTTGCTCCGCGCAAATGCTCGGTGCTCCACCAGTTGGCAATTCCGTTTATTGTGATCGTTTTCCGATGACCAGCAGGAACTGACTTGTCAGCGTATGACTGGAAAAAGGTGGAAGTCAGGTAGTCTGAGAATTGCCCTCGTAATAAAGTTGGGTGAGTTACCTGCTCTCAGAGAAGGAGGCGTCTTGACTACAGAAAACAGTGGTGCCGCGGATTCGTTTTCCGCCTTTCTTGCCCCGGTTGACAAGCCCTTAAGCGTTGCCGCACAAGTCACAATGAAGCCATTGGCCGATGCTGTCGGCTCAATTTTGAAAGAGTTAACAGCACTACATCCGCAACCAATGGCCGATGTCATGAAATCCGTTGATGGGGGGGTGCTGGATTTTGCTGAAGCGATCCAACAATTGACAATGCTTGGTCTTGTCCGTGTCTACACCGAAGGCCAACAGGAGGAGATTGACCTCTCTGTCAAGGGCCTTGATGTTGTTGCGGCGACGGGAACTCTTTCAAGTAATAAGAGGGCTGATACTTAAGTTCGCAGCGAGAACCAGTTCAGGGAGGGGGCGTCTCAACTTTGTCGTTTAACCCGCAATACGTGATTGCTGGTGCATTTGGAGGAGGAGTAGGCGCGTCCGAGTTGTTCTCGCGTTATCGGGACGCACCTTCGCGACTTATCCAAATACCTGCGGCATGGATATACGTAATTCTGAATGCGCTATCGAGCCTCGGTGCACTCTTTTTGATTCACTATGTCGGATGGACATTCGGCCAATCAAGTACAGCACTGCGAACCCTGTACCAGGTGCTCGTGGCCAGTTTTGGATCTGTAGCGTTTTTCCGGTCATCGCTTTTCTCACTTCAAATTGGTGGCTCAACGGTTGACGTCGGGCCAAGCGCACTGCTCAGTGCATTTTTGTCTTCTGCAAATCGTGGAGTCGATCGCGACCAAGCGCGGCAACGGATTGATCGAGTAGCTAAAGCGATGACGAACATTGACTATGTGAGAAGTCACATCGCGCTGCCTACTGAGTGTTTCGCCGCATCGGTTAATACCTCACCGGCGGATCAGCAGACATTTCGAGCAGCAATCGCATTGCTTGACGCTCAAAATGACATGAGCGATGTAGCTAAGTGCCAAGTGCTTGGAATTCAACTTCTTAACCTCATAGGGTTTGACGTGTTGAACGCTGCCATCTCCGCTTTGGGTCCGGAGATTAAATTCCCGTAGAACTATTTTGACCTGAACCCCTAATATGCATCCACTTTTGTGACAAACACTGACCACTGTGTTCCCACTACAGCGCGTATGGGGAGCAACCTTGGATTTGATGTCACAGCGGCGGCTGATGCGACTTGCACGTTTGAGAGAAGCCGAAAGGGCGATACCGGAGCGCCGAGGACATGGACGAATCTGCGCTCGCCAGCCTCAACGTAGAGTTTGTAAAGATCATCTCCACGGCGGAATTGTTGATGTCGGGTGCGCGAAACCATTCAACTAAAACGGCAAAACGACTTCTTGACTGGTGATCCCGACACGGCATGAAATGCTTGCTGTAGAACTCCGGGTGTGTAGTCCGGGTGTTGATCTAAGCACCTTAGGATCAAAAGGAATTTCGCGTAATATTCGTAGTGTTGTTCTCGTCACGCCACGTACTTCAGGGATTGATCGGCACAACAAGTTGCGTGGGACAATGAATCCGAGACCTGAAATGATCCCAATTGGCCACACAGCGACACCAATCTCGCGTTCGTTAACTTGGAATAATCGAGCTTCAGGCTAGTTTCCTGCGGCGAGGAATTAGTCCTTCGGACGCTTCCAAACAATGCAGACATCCCCGGCAGGGTCCTGTACCGTCCCTGCAAACTCCCAACCTGCGTTACCGTGGGCTATGAACTTTTGACCAAACTCCACTGTCGTACTGCACATCGAGCTTGGCGTTAACTCGTACTCCCAATCTGGACTCATTTTCGAAGCATATAACAATTAACTTCGACTGAGTGTCTCCTTCGATACGAGAGCTTTCGTACTCAATATTCGAGGGAAGTCCTTCAGACTCCGACGGCGGATAGAGCGCATGAATTGCCAGGCAAGGGCAACGTACTTCTGCTAACTCGATCGGCTCGGCATCCACGACTTCAGTCGTCTTTAGAAACGAAATACTCAATGCAGTCCGAACAAATGCCCATTCCTTCATCGTCGCTTTCAACGGTAAATCGGCCACATCTGGCACACGTATCAAGTTCTCCATAGGCCCATCCTGCACAGCCTGCAAAACACACCCAATAGACGGGTACTCGACTGCCTTCGGCTTCGCCTGCCTCGTACGTGACGGCGTCAGTTATGCCTTCTACTAGCGAAACACGTGAGCAGACTGGGCAATCAAAGATGGGCCACACCCCACCGTCTTTCACAACTGAGTACTCGGATAGTCCGAGCACTCGGGACACATACTGGTCGGCGGAGTCTTCCGACGTACCTTCGTAGAGACAGAATAAGCAACGGCATGTATCGTTGACCACCAATGCTGCACGCTGACAAATGGGGCACGACACGACGAATTCCTGCTTTGACAATGCGAGTGACTGAGATTTCATTCGCTCTTCAACGAGAGATTCGATCTCAGCAAGTCCGCCTCGTATTCGATTAAGGGTCTCTTCTACTGCGTCGGCTGGAGCGGGGTCGTCGTCTCGAATGTGTTCACTTAGAAAAGATATGAGGAAATCGAGGGCGCGGGCTGTCACAGATTGAATTGCTGCGACCGAGTCGAGAAGGCCGAAATGCTGAAGCATGTTCCTCTTATCGACGATCGCCCTGACGCGCGTCGCGTCGTCCTCATCGACGGAGATTGAAGCGATGTTTTTCAGCCGATTTAGTGCCTCGAGTGCCCCAACGCTTCTGAAATCTCCGTTTTTGTATTTCGCGAGAGTGGCTGACTTGACATCTTCGAAAATGAGAGACCAATGCTCTTTGGCGAGACGCATTTTGAGGAGTACCTCAATTCCAGCAGCCAGATGCAGCACTCCATACTTCAAGTCTCGGCCAGAAGGAGAACCTTGGAGAAGCTGAACGGCGGACTCCATGTAGTCGAGCCCATTCTCAAGCGGTGCAAATTCAATGTGACCTGACATCCTCCAACACTGCACTATGAACGGCGGAGAGGCAAATTGCCGCCGGCTTCACCGAGACGCATAAATATTTCGTCTTTTATTTCCGAATAGCCGATCTTGAATCTGGTTCCATAGATGTCGACGTCCGATTGAACTCCGAAAGAGCCAGCGATATTCTGTAAGGGCATATCACTCGAAGAAGACCGCCGATCAGTTATGAAATGAGAGTGATCCAAAACCTGTTTCGTTTCATTTCCCGCGGGCTGGCGGCTGACGCCGGCGGTGAACGCGATATTGACCCTCCAGCGAAACCATCGACCATCAACCTCCGGCTCGCATATGAGGCTTCAATTGTCCAGGCGAAGCAACAGGAGGCGACTCTTGATGACCTCAGGACGCGATCAATTAACTTCATGAGTGCAATATCTGTTGCGGTGTCGATCTTCATTGCAATCAATAGGCACGGCCCGTTTTTTCGGTGGTGGCTGACGGCTGCGGGCGTCCTATATTTAGTTGGCTGCTACCTGTTCGTGACAATCTCGCTGCCCCAACACAGGTGGAGATTTTGTCAGGACCCAACATGGTTGCTGGATATTCATGAAGAAGCGGTATGTCAGCTTGACGAAGATCGCTTGTATATGTTTGCGGCCAGAGAGACAATTAAAGACAACATAAAGAATGAAGAAAAACTTGAGACACTTCAATCACGCTTCCAGTGGGGATTAATATCCTTTTTGTTCTCCATTGCGATTTTGATTGGCCTGTTTATATTCCACTGAGACAAACTGACTACCCAGGAGTCCCGAAACCTGGCGCGTGCGCCGACAGGCGTCGAGGGCGCGACACTAGCGCTTACGATATTGAAACAGTTTCTGTACAACCAAACTGTTCCTCTTCGTCCGGCGCTGCAAATACGAATCATTGAATACCCGTCTCTCACGCAGTCTTTCTTTGAGTTGCGCAGCCAGCTATCACGGTGCCCTATTGCTCAAATCTCTTAGTCGACGTCGCCGGGCCGAATCACTATTCGACGACCTTCAACGATTGCATCTGCCCAGGAATGCATGCCCCGCTTTCCTTCGGGCCATTTGAGTCCAGTAAGGGAAGTTGCCTTCTTAATTTTGCTCTGTCTGACTGTTCCTTCACCATCTGAGCGCTCGATTTACTCGCGCGGTGATTGTAATGTCGCTAGCTCGAATATGTCCGCTGCGGCACTTCAGCGAGTTAAAAGACTAGGCCGATTTGCCTCGAGATCTGACGGCGATTCGCCGAGCTCCGCTCACGTTCATCCGCCAGCGGGCAAATTCAGCGCTCACTCCATGAAACCTTGCGACCTGCTCGTCACTCCTGCCTTTCATAGCGTGTCTTATGGCCGCCTCACTCGGAATGAGAAGTTCACCGGACAGGAATTTTGCTTCCTCTTCTTGCTCCGGATCAAGGCCGCATCCTCGTTTGTTGGGGCGCAGAACACTTACGAAATCGTGTTCCAGCAAATAATGGGAAATTTCGTGGGAGACCGTTGCCCGCCGCCGCGTCGTTGGGTGAGCGTCATTGTCGAGGATGGCAAAGCCGTTGCCACTCTTGACGAGTGCACCGGACAAGGTCCCGCCCAAAGAGAAATAAAAGTGGTCTCTCGCAGGTCCTTCCAGTGACCCAAGATTGATCACGGAAATGCCGTACTCTCCGGCGAACTCGTATGGATCGAATTGGCCCTCGATGGCCACATTGAACTCAGCGCGAATCTCAAGTGCAAGTCGTGTTGACTCCGCCTTGAACCCGCGCCTCATCATGAACTCTTAGAACGCGCCCGCTCAAGCGTGGCGGCAATAACTTGTTCAAGATACTTCACGTCGACCTCGTCAAGATCCTTTTGAGCCCGAAGTAGTGGGGCAAGCTGAACAAGGATATCTGGCGTGTCCGGTGTCTCAGAGTCATCATCGATGAACCCTTCGGCTGGTACCCCCAGCCACCGCACGATTGTGGCGAAGCCGTCGGCGTCTGGCTTTTGACCGTTACTGATCCGAGACAGGAGGGACGGACTTACGCCAACGTCCTTGGCGAGAGACCTCCATGAAATGCCCCGTCCGAGTCGTGCTGCGTTTAGGGCCTCATACAGGCGATCCGCTGAAATCTTGGCCATTCAGCAAGTATTGCAGATGTGACGCGGTGACTCAGATCTGAGGCGATAGTGTTCTAGTATCGACTCAACGCGTCGATACTGAGAGGAGGTGAACCGCCATGGCAGCAGGAAAGCGAGGACGAAGCGCAATCACGGGTCGATTCGTAAAGCCCGCCACAGTCGCCCGTCATCCTAAGACGACCGTAAATGAAAGTACACGGTCGTCGAAGAAGAAGGGCAAGTAGACAGCGGTAGCGAACGTCGTGAAAGAAAAGATTATTCGAATTGGGAAGCGAGCGAAGGAGCGTCAACATGGCAGTGACATACAAGCCGGGAGAAATCGTACCGAAAGACGGAAAGGTGGAGTGCAGCCAGTTCAATGGGACCAAAGACAACGTAAAAGCGGGAGACAAATTTGCTCCGTGCGATCACTGGGGCGACCACAACGGCAAGGACTGCACTTGGCAGTACGTGTAGTGGGGTCGTGGCACCGACGGAGCTGTATTGCATTCGAGAATGAGAGGAGTTGGAGGACTTCGTTGAAGTTGTCGCGTCGTCTGTTGGAACCAGCGCAGGGAGGTGTTTAGACATGTACGCTGAAATCTTTTTGGAGCGAACGTGGGAATCCTTTCTCACTTTGTTTCTGCTTTGGATCGGTGTACTGTTTGTTTGGCTGGTCTTCAAACCTTCTCTTGCGTCGGCTATGGGGACCCTAAGTCCGGAAGAGGCCGAGCGATATCGCGCGGTTTACAAAATCCTCAATCCTAAGATCGGGAGCACTTGGATAGTTGCCGGAATCCTGGCTCTCACGGCTTACTGTGCCGAGGCTTTCAACTGGCCCAACCCAAACTGGCTCGGAACAACGTTTGTACCCGGGCTGAGGGTGTCGGCTGAGATTTTGATCGGAGCCGCGTTTGGTCAAGGGGTAGACCTTGTGCTTAGAGTCGCCTCCGTCATGGAGCACTGGATCAGGCGAGAAAAGTTGGAGTGGAAGTTGGGCCGGGTCCAAGGTCCCTTGTTGTGGTTTCTCCGAAATCCGGGTGTCGTGTATTCCGCATTTTTGATTGGTTTGATTTCAACTTTGAGGTATCAGGGAGCGGCCTCCGATATGGTGCTCGGCGTTGCAGGGACGTTAATCCTCACGAGATCCTATGGGAGAGTTTCGGCGCAACTTGAAAAACTCTAATCTCGTATGGCATAGTCAAACCTGGTCGAACAGATGCTGGGCGATCTCACGAGGAGGTGATTGGAACGCCGCGTTCAATGGTCGCCGAAACAACTTCAATTTTCCAAACTCTACCTGTATCTTTCTCAGCTCCAATACGATCCGAATAGACGCCTACGAAACTCTCATAGACACCTCCGCCAGTGGCCGTGCCACCGTTATTGAAAGAAACCACGCCGCCACCTGAGTGATAGATCGCGTGACTCGCAGTCGTCGAGTATCTCTTGTGCCTGATTTGCCATGCCGATTGAAGAGTTAATGATTTCTTGGAAATGGCTTACCAAATTCTCCACTGTGTGAGATCGACTGAGGGCTGATCCACACCCATTGACTTAGATGATGACGCGAACTCTGCGGATTCAAGAAGTAGAAACCTGACCGAAGTTTCGGCAGTTCCCCCAACGTGCTTAGGCCAAGGAGTTTCGTCTGCACGGATATCTTTGCGCAACTATCTTTAAAATGATGCTGGCAATGACAACGTTCGATAGGTTCTCCCTCGACCTGGCAACGTTTGCAGTAGTCACCAATGTCGGCCTGTTTACTATGTTCGCCTTCCAGTTGGGGTTAATGCGCAAGGCGAACGATCGCGACCACAATCGTAGAAGGGCACAGGCGACGGTTGAGTTTTACGAAATGACCCTGACAAAGCGAATCGCGCTGAGTAAGGATCTTGCGTACGATCGCGATGGCGAAAGCATCCATGAGATTATTCTGGAGGCGCTTGCCGGGGATGCCAAACTAGAACGCGAGATCTCTGAGTATTTGAATCTCATGGAATTATTGGCTACCGGTGTGGACATGGATACGTTCGACTTTGCAACGATTGAACGAATCGCAGGCGGTGGCATTATTGCAATCGCCGACCATTATCACGAGTGGATCGTGACACGTCGGAATATATCCGGCAGTCCGACTCTTTATGTTGAAATCGACGGTCTCGCACAGCGCATTCGAGAATTCCGGGCGAACTCTGCTCCTGGTCATTAGCGAGTGAGCCGACTCCATCTGTACCGGCGGAAGAAGTGGGACTCATGTCCCGTTGCCAGAGGGAGACACACGTCCCGGACTTTTACATTCCCAACAGGATTTGTAAGTAAAGGTACGGGGATTCGAACCCCAAACCCCCTTCATGCTGTGCCGACTTCAATTAGTCCAGATTCACAAAGCACTCTGGCGCCGCCCGCAACCGCTCGCTAAATGCCACGTCGTGTGGCAGGTCGCGAGTATTATGTAGTCAAGCGCTGAACCGTGCCTATGTGCGGTGTAGGCACTTTCCGCCCTCTCGATGCCTTTCGGTATCGGGAGGGCTTTCTTTTTGACTAACGCACTACGACCCCTGGAGTACCGCCGCTATAGCTGTTAACTGCTGTATGAGTTGCAGTACCCAGTTCATTCCAGAGGGTGGGTGGGCAGATGGTGTTGATATTAGGTGGGGGTGGAATGAACGTCCGGAAACCTGTATAGGCCACGAGATCCGCAATTTGGATGAAAAACGACTGAGCCGAATTTCTCGAAACGGGATCCTCCGTAAGCAGTCGGAATGGAATTCTTAGGCCGGCCCCGTTGAATTGGCTTCCGGCAGTGAGGTGACGTCGAGATTTGCGTACGACCTTTCTGATGCGGTCGTCTTCACCTTGGTCATGGATAATCATTATCGGAGTGGTGTCATGATTCGAAGTTCGCTCAAGTCTTTGCAACATTGTCTCCCACGCCATTGCGAAGATATCGTTAGTTTTTCCCTGCTTATCAATTACAACTGCAAAAGCTCTTGCATCCGCTCGTTGAAGAAACCTAAGGTGACCTCTCCAAACAGCATGCCGTTGTCCTGGGGCGAGGTTGAGATTTCTTATGGCCCCGGAATTCCTAAGTAGGTAGTTCGCCTTTAATTCAGCGCGAATTGGTATCGCATAGTTGGTCTTCAGCTGGCGGCGAAATTCCAGAATGTCGTCAAAGGTCTGCACCCATCGAGCCGATTCAACGAGTACGCAACCCAAAGCGTAAGTACGCGAGCCACCACGAGCGACCTCTCCGGTATCGCCGGATTCATCGATGTACGCAAACAGCATGTGAGCAGGCTAACTCGTCATATGGTGGCGGCCTCAATAGGTATCCACGTTTTATCGAGCGATTACTTGGAGTCATCGGTTGATGTAGCCTTCAACTCATCGAACTTGGCGGCCATCGTGGGGTTGCCTTTGGTGAGTTTCTTGATCGTAAGGTCGTCCGCCTTGTTGTTGGCGAGGCGCAAGTTATTTTCTGAGCCAATCAGGGCATCCTTCGTCTTCTGTAGGTGGTCGATAGTTTTGTCAATCTCGGCTATGGCCGTTTTGAACTTCTGAGAAGCCAACCCGTAGTTCCTGGCGAAGCCCGTCCGAAATTCATCGAGTTCGTCCTCGAAATTCGTAATGTCGATGTTCTGCTCCTTGACCCTCGCGAGTTCCTTCTTGTATCCGAGCGTGTTTTGTGCGGCGTTTCGAAGAAGAGTAATTATCGGTATGAAGAATTGTGGCCGAACGACATACATCTTCGAATACTTGTGTGACACATCCACAATGCCGGTGTTGTAGAGTTCGCTGTCCGGCTCGAGAAGTGACACCAATACTGCGTATTCGCAGCCCTTCTCATTCCGATCCTTGTCGAGCTCTCTAAAGAAGTCTTCGTTCTTCTTCTTGGTTGCGGTCGTGTCATTTTCGTTCTTCATCTCGAACATGATTGAGATGAAGTCAGTGCCGGTGTCATCGGAATCGCGAAAAATGTAGTCGCCCTTGCTCCCGCGTCTGGCGTCGTTGTCTTTCTCGAAATATGCATTAGGGAAGCCAGTAGCGCGGAGGCGATTGAATTCGATCTCGCAGTGCTGTTCAAGGGTCTCGCCCACCATTTTTGTTGAAAGCCTTGCCTTCAAATCCTTAAGGCGCTCAATGGCGTCGTCGCGGTCCTTGATTTGGGTCTCGTACTTCTCTTTAAGGGAAGTTTCAAGGAGCTTTTGTTCGGCGTTTTTGGACTCGAGATCGCGCTTGAGGTCATCGCGCTCCTTTTCAACCACGCCAAGTGCCTCGTTCAGCTCCAACTTCTTAGCGACGTCTGCAGTCTTCAGTTCGGCCTTGAGTCGTTCAATCTCGGCGTCTTTCTGGACAGCTTCCTCTTTGAGTGTGCTCGAAAACTTGGCCTCTGCGAGATCTACGGCACTTTGCTTGGCCGCCTCACTCGAGTTCAGTTGTTCCTTTAATCGTTCGATTTCTTTGTCTTTCTGAGACGCTTCCTTCTCCAGTTCGGCAGAGATTTTCGCCTTCGCAAGCTCCACGGCACTTTCGAGACGCTCATGAATCTCACTCTCAAACTCACGGTCCCGGACCTGTTTAAGAATGTCGGCATAACCTGCCTCATCAATTTTGAATGCTTTTCCGCAGTGTGGACAGGTGATTTCATGCATAGACATGGTCTCCTTTCTCGCTTCTTTTCATATCGCTCCTGACTTCGTAGCGAGGTCAGTGAACTCCTGTTTCATTTCTTCGAGCTTGGACTCGTCCACTCGTCCCATTTCCAAGTGGTACAAGATGTATTGAGGCTTACGATTTGATTCAATCCGTGTAAGCGGTGTAATTCCAAGTTCCGATTCAAGATCGTTCGCGAACCGGGTGATCCGTTTTGTAAACGATGTCTTTGCTCCGATGATTGCTGCAGTCACTTCAGTGTCGTGAAACTTTCCGTTGTCACCGTCGTATAGCACCGAGTGATCGATGCCGAACGCACTGAGTATCTCGACGAAGCGGTGAATGTTGTACTTTCCGAGACAGTCGATTACGGTCAACCCTCGAATTGGTGGGTTAAGTAAACCACGGGTGGTCAGGTAGCTGTAAAGCGCCGTCTCACTTGGGCCCTCAACCAAGATCACGCGCTGACAGAAAAAAGCAGTAGCTCGCGTCGCCTGCATCCAGAGCTCGGTCTTGAGAGACGCCATCATTGCTTCCTTGTTTACGTCGGCTGGGGTCGTACCTATTGGCCGGATGGTGTCGTCAGCGACAAGAGCATCGTCGAATAACTTGTCTAGCTCCGTCTTTGAGAGTTGATAAGTAGTTGAGACGCCTGTGTCGCGGCGGAGCCTGATGAGTCGCGTTAGATCGTCCATAGAGCGGCTCACGAATCGCGAGCTGTGCGTGGTCAGAAGGACCTGCGTCGTCCCGTCCTGCACAAGTTTTAACAAGCTATCGTGCAACACTTCCTCTTGGGACGGATGCAGAAATGCCTCAGGCTCTTCGAACAGTATCCAGGTGAGATGGGGAGTGAACTCCTTCTTCTCGCCAGAAGAAGTTTTGGGTGGATTGGCATGTTTCGCTGCAAGTTTGATGAGCGTGTAGACCAAGTGACGTTGAAATCCTGCGCCGAATCGAGCTTGGTCAATCTCACCGCCATGGGTCTGATCAATCAACTGCGGCTTGATAAGGGTTTTGAGAATCTCCTCTGGCTGGATGCTCTCCACGGCAAGCGAGAATGAAGCCTCCCAGCTTGAGATTTCATCTGTCACTTCTTTCTCGAGGGACTCCAGAGATTGGCCATCAGCGCTGGTCTGTGTCTTAATAGATCCTTCAAATTCGCCGAATGCCTTGTTCAGTTCCTTGTAGGCGGGGCTATCGGCAACCACTTTATTGAGCACCTCGGCGACTAATTCTCGCAAGGCTGAAGGGCCTGAAAGTTTCGTGTTGTCATCAATCTTGCTAACAGCGGGGATGTAAACGATGTGTCCAACCTTGCCGGTGCCGACGTTCTTTGCACCGTAAAACAGATTGTCCGACAGGGTGTCGTTCTCGTAGGCGTAGTAGCCCGTACGAGCCTTGCCGTCCGTACCGGTCGAAGGGCTCACGTAGTTCCGCACTCTGAACGTACCGTCGGCGCTTCTGTAGTCGTCCTTCAGTTGTGCCAGTTCATCGCTAGTCGGCTCAAATTCAATCTCGACCCATGCATCACTATCTTTGGTCGAGACCTTTGGCGTGTCACGCTCACTGTCCCACTTCAAGTCACCGTAAAACAAACGGATCGCATCTATGACGTTGCTCTTGCCGGAGTTGTTCGCACCCGCCATCAATGACAGCGGCTCAAGCCGAATGGTTGCATCAAGGATACTGCGGAAGTTATGGATCTTGACCTCGACTGCACGCATTAGTCACCTCCTGAGCTCAACCCAAAGAACCGCTCAAAGAATCTCCCGAGCTTTGCAAGTACGCGCAGTTTCTTTTTGCTGTGGGCGCCGACAGTTCCGAAACGGGATGATGGTGGAAGGATCTTCGTGACGGTTGTGCCTGCGGTCTGAATGACACGGGACCGCTGACGGTTCGGTTGACATATGTCAACTAAACGTGCAGTGGTCCCCTCGTTAGGTTTCGCTACTAGCGACTCCAATCGATCACTCACGCCAATACTCGAAATATCGCGTCGTTGAGGGCTTGCGTAATTTTCGGTCCTCGACGAGAAAATCCGAGTTCCCTGAACGCAACTTCGAAAATCTCATCCCGAGTGCGAATCACGTCGTCAGAAATAATCCAACGAATCAATCCGCGTAGTTGTTTAGGTGTGTAGGTGCTGATTGGATCGCCGGGGTGAAAAAAAGGCTTTGGAGCTTGCCTGCCAGCTGGTGTTGGCCTCTCGACTTCTACCGCGGTTTTCTCTTCTCCAGGCTCGCTGATACGAGGCTCTTGCGATTCACGAGAGGCGGAAAGCGCGTACAGATAGGAAGCAACGACAGCGTCAACCTGAGGTGATGGGTCCCTCCACCAATCGGTGGACCAGATTCGATGAAACTTCCAACCAAGTCTTTCGAGGTGTTGTTGGCGTAAGCGATCTCGCTCTCTCGCAATGACCCCCGAGTGGTACATTGCCCCATCGCACTCAATGGCCAAGACGAAACGCCCAGGGCGTTCGGGGTCCCTCACGGCAAAGTCGATGGCGTAATTTCCGACGCCCCACTGCGGTTCCACTAGAAGTCCACGGGCCTCAAGGTGGTTCTTCACATCAATCTCAAACGGGTTCATCTCGACGTTACGTCCGGGGTCATCACCGAAGCTTGTTCCACCAGAGGACATGAAGTGAAAGAAACGGTACATCAACTCGAAGCCTTTGGAACTGCGAGCGGAAGGGTCAATGTCTTCGGCGCTGAAACTGGCGACGAGCGTCATGCGAGACCTCGCTCGCGAGGTCGCCACGTTCAAACGACGCTCACCACCGGCATTGAGCAAGGGCCCCCACATGTAGCGCAATTTCCCGTCGTCGCCCTTGCCATAGCCCACGCTCAAGATAATGGCCTCGCGCTCGTCGCCCTGCACGCGTTCAATGTTCTTGACAAAGAACGGCTCACGTCCGGACTGTTGGAAGAAGGACTGCAACTCTGGTTCGTCACGCACCCTCGCGTCAAGCGCAGCCTCGATGCGATTGGCGTGATCTGAACCAAACGCTATGACGCCGAGCGATTCTTCATGGTGAAGACGCGCGTGTTCGAGCGCTAAGTCCACCACACGACTTACCTCACTGCTAGGGCTCCTGTTGTTCTTACCAAGGCCCTTTGAGGGTGGAACGACTTCAAAGTGAATGCGCTCCGCCCCATCGGCACCGGGAAACGTGACAAGTTGATTGCTGTACACATATGAGTTATTCGTCGCGATGAGCTTCTCATCCTTACTTCGGTAGTGCCATTGGAGTGTCCTACTACGGCCTTCAAGAACAACTGACAGTGCGTCAAGAATGGACTCCACGTCACGCGTCTCGGGAACTGCGGCACCGACCTCGGCGTCGGTTTCTTCGTCGTCCACCTCTTCGCCGGTGTCGCTCGACGAAGAGGTGGACGATAATTTCTGGAAGATATCGGTTGGCGGTAATTGATGTTGATCACCAGCCACGACGAGTTGGCGACCGCGAGCAATCGCCGGAATTGCGTCCGCTGGCACAACCTGACTGGCCTCGTCGAAGATTACGACATCGAAAAGTTGTTTCGCTGGGAGCATCTGACTGACCATCAGTGGGCTCATTGCCCAGCATGGCTTTATACCCAACAACACTTCGGGGGCATCGTGGAAGAGCCTCCTCACAGAGGAAAACCCTCGCTTTCGCTTTAGCTGACGCTTGATCTCACTGTGCTGGCTTGAGTGGAGGTTCAATCGATCCTTCATTGTCTCCGCGGCTATCCGGCGAACTCGACCGGCATTGGTCTTGAGGTGCTCGTCATCCGCACTAAGGAAGTCAGCTGCCCACCGCTCGAGCAAAAGCCGTGTTACACCAGCCAGTCGATTGTCGCTTTCCGTTATGTGCTTGATGAGTGTGGTCGCGAAAACGTGTCGAACCCGCTGGCTGGCCATGTCATAGTCGAGGTGCTGTTGCCCCATCTCGGTAAGCACATCGGCGAGTCCCGCGGCGTTGAGTCTCTCGCGTAAAGAGTGAATTCGAGGCAAGCTCAATCGGTACGGGTCTTCAATGAGTTCGGTAAGTAGAATATTTAACTCAGTTACACCTAAAGAAAGTAAATCGACGCCATCGACCTGCGCTTCAATGAGCTTCAGATCCTCACACACGGCGTGCGTTTGCTTGTGAACAAGTACGACAGCATCGTGATCACGATCTGGAATAGCAGCATCGCCGAGCTCTTCCCAGGACTCTCTTAGGTGTTTCACCTTCAACAACAGCGTGTGCCTCTCTTGCCTATCCGATAACTTTCCAAGTAGTTGATACGCGGTACGACGGCCAGCACGCCGCTCGGCCCACGAAACCTGCACACCGTGTTGAGTCCTCCAATCCTTTGTCGCAGAAGCCTTTATCGCCACCTTTAACGAATCCATCGATACGTCTTGGCCCAGAGCGCGGTCCGAGGTTGACCAAAGTTTGACAGTCTCCGACAGAAGCCAGTCAACGGTGCCCACTGCGAGGGTCATCACTTGGTCCGCACCTTCAATGCTTCGCTCCCAAGGCTCCAGCGATGCTGCGAGGGCTGGAAGAAGTTCAGTACTTATCTCCATGCAAATTTCGTAGGAAGTCTGAAGTTCCTCCAAAGTTATGAACGCATCAAGTCCCCAGCCAATTCTTCCGTTGACCTTTTCGTCAAAACCACCCACGGCACTGAGTTCTGACGCGACGCCGGCAATTTCATCGACTGTGGTTGTTGTCCACTTATCGAGGTCCTTCTTCATCAACCGCAGATTGGTTGAGGTCATTCGGCTAAGTCCTCGCTCCATTGCCATGAGGTTCCAGAGGCTCACTCCCCACGGCATGCGCCTCTCGTGAAGTGCGGCCTGATGCGTGGTCAATTTGTCACGAGCTGTCGTCCAACGAACGTGTAGGGCATCGACGGAGACGCTTCGCGCCTCCTTCATTGAATCAAGTGCCTCCCCGATGGTCGTGACTACGGTTTTTCGTGACCCGCCACCTTCGAACATGTCAAGTGCAAGGTGCCCCAAGTCGACGCCGTCAAGTCGGCGAAGAACAGCAGTAATTGCGGCTCGCTTCTGAGCGACGAACAGCACCGTCTTGCCATGTGCCACGAGATCAGCAATAAGGTTCGCAATGCTCTGACTCTTGCCGGTTCCCGGTGGCCCCTGTATCACTAGGTGTTGGCCCTTTGACGCTGCATTGATGACATAGGATTGGGAAGAGTCCGCATCAAGGACGAGGTATTCGTTGACGGGTGGCTCCGTGTCGGGCATCGTTTCACTCACATCCCCTCCGCTTGACCGCACTGCGTCACGGGCCTCAGTGACGCCGGCAATAGCGGCAATCATGTCGTTACTCGCGAGGAATTCCGCCTCCCCATCATCGAGGTCGTCAACCATCGGCTGTTTCAAGTAGGAGAACGTTCCAATGAGCACTCGATCCATAATCGAGAACTCATTGACCCCAGCGCACACCTTCTCGACGGCACGAAACACCATTTGATCGTCGCCAGCAGCTTCCAGCAACACGGCCTCATCAATCTCAACTTCGAAGAGGGATTTCATTAAATGCAAAAAGACCGGATTGACAAAGGACTCGCCCTCGAGCTGCAAGGTGAAGCCATCACGTGATCCGGGCTGAGCTTCGAAGCCGACTGGTTGAAGGAGGATTGGTGCAGCTGGTTTCGTGGTCCTGGGCGCCGCTTTTTCCTTTCGCACATCGGCACTGTCGTCGTCAACTCGTTGCGACAGTGGGGTGCGGCCGTCATCCCAAGTGGCCATACCAACTGCTAGGTACGCGATGGGGACACCGAACTCCTCTTCAGCCACGCGAGCCTTTGCGGCAATCTGGCGCGCGCTCTTCAGCGCTGCTATCAGGCGCTGGTCACCGGGAAAGAGGCGACCTAGACGGATTTTCCCGTCCCTTCGAAACTGCTCGAGAGCTGTGCTTTCGGCGTCAGCCAGATCTAATGTTCCGACTTTGAGATCGCGATAGTAAAGAAGTCGATTATTACCGTCAAGACTGATGAGTTGACTACGCCATTCGGCCATCGCGAGGCGGACCTGTCGCACACGAGCTGTGTCCACTGTCGCTACCTTTCTCCTGATGGTCAGACACAAGTATGGGTCTTGCGACCGGCGTTCGCCAGTAGTTCGAGCGATTGAGGCAGTGAACCCTGCCCATACGTTGCATTCGAGGCTCTTGTTTCACGTATATGTGAGTTCATCACGCACTGCTATTTGAGTCACTGACTTCTCCAAGTCCTCCAGCCCGAGGACGGCGTGCGCGAAGCGCCAAGCCGTCCGTGCGGGCCGACTTAGTGATCATTAATTCTCACGAACCGCATTCCTAAATCTGCCCTGGATGGGCCAGTTTGTATTGTGGCCTTGCAATATGGCTTAAGGCTTCCCTCAAGACTTGCACAGTGGTCAAGATCGCCATCGCGCTCGGGCTACAGGTCAAGTCCAAAATCTTGGTTGGGCGGCTCCAGGAGGTCGTCGCCGGAAAATACGTATGCAGCCTTCGCCGCTGGAGTCTCAACCACTGTGAGCATGTTGGCCCTCTGGGCGGCACCCCGGACACGACTTCGCTGAGCCTCTTGTTCGTGGTTGACGGTTGCATCGTCGAGGATGGCGTCAGGGTTGTCAATACCCCATCGATCAACGTAAGCCGCGCCGGTGGCAACTTCCAGTACCCATTGCTCGTAGGGTCCGCTGGCCGCAGGAGCATCGCCGAAGTCCTGGGCCCATGTTACACCGCGTTCAATCGCAATGGAGGCGAGTTCGCGTGCACGCTGCTTGATGGCGTCGGCGCGATCGTTGAGTGCGAGCACGATGTCGGGGTCGGTGATCCCGCTCGGCCGGGGAAAGACGCCGGCGACGAGTTCACTCGCCGGTGGGCTGGGGTAGCCCACGCCGGTGACGTAGCGATCGATGCGGTGGCGCAAGACGCTAGCGATGTCGTCGGCGTCTTCGAACGAACGACCCGCGACCAGCATCGGTAGTTCGCTATGAATGTCGAAGCCGCGACTTTCCGCGTCTCGCAGTTGCGCGAGGAGCGCCGCGTACGCGGGAGACGCCTTGGTCTGAGCGAGTTCGGTGTCGCTGAGTCCCGACTGGCTAAGTACTTCGTCCCAGCGCCCACCATCGGCCAGGGCGACGATGGTGTCGTACTCGGCGACGAGTGCGGCGATGGACTGGGTCTGGGACCGACGGATCATGTCGGTAGCGGACACGTCGGCTCCCTCGTGGCGCAGTACACCGGCGAGCACTTCTAGAGCACTCGGGATCGGGTTTAGCCCGTCGTGGCCGGTTGACGGATCAGGATCGTAGTGGGTGTCCACGTAGAGATGGTTGGACTCTGAGCCTCGCGTAAGGGCCACGTACAGCACTTCGCGGGTGGTGGTGGGACTGGCGAACGCGTGCGCGGTATCGACGGTGCGCCCCTGAGCGCGCTGCGCCGTCGAGGCGTACGCCAGTTCGACGTTCTCGGCGACGTAACTGGCCGGCAAGAGGACCGTGCCGTGTCCACTCACTCGAGTGACGGTCATAGAACCATCGGCGTGCGTCGCCGAAACGGTCCACACGTCACCGTTCTTGACCCAGCCCGTGGCCGTTGAAAGACGTCGGTTGTTCTCACGCGTCACCACGAGGTCATTGGCGCCCGCCGTCATGGCCCCAGCAACGTTGACCCCTTCCTCGATGACTTCGCCACTGGCGACACGCTGCGCGCGGGCGCGAGCATTGAGTTCGTTGACGGTCGCGGCATCGCTGGCCAGCATCAACGAGTGCAAGCCGAGGTCGCTGTCGCTCTTCCACGCGGCGTAGAGCGCGTCGAGCATGTCGTCACGAGTTCCGTCCGCGATCCGCCCGTGCGTTGCGTACGTGGCCAAAGCCGAACTAGAACCGTTGCGGACCTCGAGACTGGCTTGCTTCTCCCAGTTGGCCCTGAAGCGGCGAACGTCCGCGAGGGTCGCCGCAGCGTCACCCCGGTCACGCACGAGAGTGCGAAACATTCCTCCGGCGTCCACACTGGAGAGTTGTGCCCAGTCACCGACGAGGACGACTTTGGCCCGCGCGTCGAGAGCGGCCGACATCAGTTCATCGAGCGCGAAAGTGGAAGCCAAACTGGCCTCGTCAACCACCACCAGTTGTCCCGCGCGAAGACTCCAGCGAACAAGTGTTGCCTCGCGTTGGCGAATGCTCGCGACTAGCGCGGGACTCGGTACTCGCCCTTTGCGTCCGACCAGCCGGACCTTTTCGCGCAACTGCTCGAGTTCGCGAAAGCGCTGGCCGTGCTGGCGGTGCTCGTAGAGCCATTTGGCGAGATTGTCAGTGTCGATGCCCATGTCGTCGCCCAGGACTTCGGCCGCCGCCGCCGAGGGCGCGAGGCCGGTGACCGAACCGGCACCGTGCTCGACTTCCCACGCCGCTCTCAGCCCCGCCATGGCTGTTGACTTACCCGTGCCCGCCGGGCCCACCAACACGTCGAGGACCCGGCCCGAAGTCGTGATCTGCTCGACGCAGCAGGCCTGGTCGCTCGAGAGTTTGAAGGTTCTTCCGGGAAGTCGTTGCTCGCTAACGCCCGCCACCGTGGCGCGCCTTACTACTGGCGCGTCGAGGCGCTGGCCCGCGTCGAGCAGACGGGCCTCGGCGTCGAGCAGTGTCGTTGAGGTGTAGAGCCAGTGACTGGTTCGCTGGAACTTAGAGGTGCCATTGCCGCGAAGCAAGAAACGTGGCGTGTGGTGCAGGTTGGGCGTCGTGATGAGGAGTGCCTGGCTAACGGCCAGGTCGGTCGCTCGAGTGGCCGTCAATATCCTCTCGGCGGGCTCGGTGAAACGAACGCCTTGCATTTGGCGAAAGACTTCCGCTTGGACGTTGGCCCGAGAAAACGTCGGGCGCTTGGCGCTCACTACGTCCAGAGCCGCGTTCGCAACGTCGAGCAAGACCGCGTCCTCGAACTCTTCGCTGGTGAAAGCGCGCACGTCTCGGCCACCCAACTCGTGCACCCACGCCGTGGGTTCGTTATCGAGGAACGGTGTCGCTCGAGCGGTCCACTCTTTGGTGAGATCTCCCAAGCCCAGGCCCTTCTTCGCCCGTCGGGTAGAGAGGGTGGCCGTCTGGCGGAGTTTGAGCACTTCCACGTCGGTAGGAGCGCGGTGGTGATCATCTTCGAACTGGGCGATGAGGCGATCCTTCGCGCCGACGATTGCCGCTGTGCGCTGAGAGAACTCGTCCATAAGACGCGTCGACACGCCGGCCACTTCCCACTTCGGCGCGGTGCTGGAGCGGCGGGTGTGGGCTTCCCAGTCCCAGCCAAGCTCGGCGGTCAGTAGGTCCGAAAGTACGCCCTGGTGCATCTCGGAGAGCATCACCGCTGACGCGAAGAGTCCTCGACTGTCGAGAGTGCGCCACACGCCGTCACTCTTGGCCTGGGCGCGGTTTAGGACGACCACGTGGTCGTGCAGTTGGGGATCGCCGTCCCTGGAATCGAAGTGGGTGAAGCTCGCCGCTACGACGCCAACAATGTCCTCTTCGACGCAGCCTTGGTTGCCCGTTCGTGTGTGGAAGACCTCGCGCTCGGCGTAAGTGAGAACTTCCGCGATCGCTAACTGGTGGCACCGGTAGATCACTTCGCGGGTCTCCCGGTCGGCCAAAGCCCAAGCGGTAGAGACACTCTTGGTGGGGCTGAACGTCAAGTCGAAACCACCGACGGCCTTCGTGCTCGGAACCCTGCCGAGCACCTCGCCGGTGATCGGATCGGCGCAGTCTTGGAGCATCCGTTGGAGGTTTTCCGCCGTCACCGACTGCCCGGCAGCAACGCCAAGACCGTTGTTGAGACCGACGAGTCCGGCTCCGAGAAAGACGCCCGGGGGAGTGCCACTTTCGCTGTAGTAGCGAACCAGGTCCGACTTGTCGGTGCCTTCGGGACCGTCGCCGACGGCAATGGATTTGAGTAGGTACTTGTAGCCCGCTCCGATGCTGAGTCGTCGAATGGTCATCATGTCGGAGGCGCCTGCATGTAACGCAACTGTCGCGATAATGCCTCGTCGGTCCTCAAGTGCCAGACGTGTGAGACAACTTTCAGAAGCAAGTGAAGGGGCTGGGAGATGCATGCGAAACAGGGAAACAGGACGTGCGAGGGCGGAGACGAGAGGGACAGTGCAGGTCGGTCGATCATAATAATTGTCGGGAGTGAATGGTGGGGGTGGATCAAGAGTGAGTCTGTTTGGAGGTCGGTACTAAAGATTGGCTTCTGTAAGTCCATGATTGCCTCCGATTTGAATGTGAAAACCGGGTGTTGTGAGACAATGGGAGTGTGAAACCTCGCACGCAAAGCCTCAACGAAGCGGAGCCGCCTCTAAGAGAGCCAGGGAACTGCTCGGCATTGCGATGGACGTTTGTCGAGGGGAACCTTTAGATGACAAAGTCAACTGGCGCAAGGTTTTGGGCGGTCGATCTACACACACACACACCGGCCTCTCAGGACGTCAAGTCGGCGACTTATGGGGCAACATCGGCGACTGAATTTGTGAATGCCGCTATCGACGCGGGCCTCAATGCAATTGCGGTGACCGATCACAATACGTCGCTCTGGTGTGACGACGTCTCGCAGGCGGCGGAGGGTACTGAGCTAGTCGTATTGCCTGGAGTCGAAATCAGCACAACGGAGGGACATCTACTTGCAGTTTGGGAGCAGGGAACGCCGGGTTCCGTTGTAAGTGAACTGCTTGTTCGCCTTGGCATTAAGGGAGTTGATCAAGGAAAGCTCGACATCTCCGCTGAAGTGGGCTTTGCCCATGCGGCGAAGGAGGTTGCAGATAGCGGAGGTCTCGCGATCGCGGCACATGTCGATAGGGATAAGGGATTGCTTGGTTTAGAAGTTGCCGCTCACGTCAAAAAGACACTCTTATGTCATGAATTGTCTGCGGTTGAGATAGTTGACCTGTCGACGCAATCGGTCGTAAATGGGAAGACCGGTAAAGAGAGAAACCTCGCTTGTGTTCGCGGGTCAGACTGCACGATGTCGGGAAAGAGCTATCACCTACTTTCTGGTATAGGTTCGCGCCGGACGTGGATCAAGGCCTCAAAGCCTGATCTTATCGGAATAAGGCATGCACTAAAAGATCCTGATCTTCGGGTCCGGCTCGAGGAATCTCAGACCATTAGCCCGCACCCAGTAATCACATCAATTTCGGTTAAGGGGTCGTTCTTAAACGAGGAGATATTTCTTTCGCAAGATATGAACTGCTTCTTAGGCGGCACGGGAGCAGGGAAGTCTTTGATTCTGGAGGCGCTCCGATTTGTTTGTGATCAACAAGTAGATGCCGACGACTTTCCCGCAATCTCAGAGGAAGTTCTCGCGAGACTCGAATATGGACTGGGCGCCAAGGGAGTTGTGCGGTTGTCGTTGTCTTCCGGAGGCGAGAGCTTCATGATCGAGCGAACATTTGCCAGTGAAACGCCAACTCCGCCCGTAGTGAGACAGTTGACCGGTGATAGTTGGACGGAAATTGACGTCGTTCCTTCTGAAATAATTAGGCTCGCCGCGTTTTCTCAAGGTGAGATTTTGGAGTTCTCTCGACAACCAGTGGGAAGAATGAGTCTCCTGGATTCTGATATTGACTTTGACGAGTTGAACTCGCAAGAGGACGACGTGCTTCGCGAGCTCCGCGAAAACTCTGAGCGGCTACTTGAACAACGAGAACTTGTCGAGGAACTCAAAAGCTCAGTTACGAAGGAAGAGTCAACGAAAGAACGAGTCGATGAACTTTCGACACTTTTCGACTCCGATGTGGTCAAACAACAAGAGGGCTGGACGAAGGACTCCACAAAAATTGCGCGCCTAATTCGTTCGCTTCCCAACGCTGAGGGAGTTGAGCTCAAGATGCCGAAGGCAATGGTCGCGGCGGAAGTTGAGGCGAACCAGGACTTATTTGACAGAATTGAGACGGAGAGAAGCGAGCTGGAAGAGCTGATTTCAAACGCGCTGAACTCAATAGCTGATGCCACGCGTTCTGCAACGGCGAGAATTAATTTAGTTAAGTCCGAATGGGATGCGCGGCAGTCCGCGTTTAAGGATCTACTTGATGAAGAGCTCGAGTCTGTAAAGGATGGATCCTCGCTCAGGGCGCTTCGCTCGCAGCTTGAGGCGATGCAGCTGCAACTTGACGAAATCCTTGCTAAAAAAAGTGACCTGGAGGACACGGAGGCGCCAGCGCTCAGCGAACTTCATCGGGTGAGAGACGAAATGCTCGATCGGCTAATGAAACTGAGGGATGAGAAACGCCGACTTCGGAGGGCAAGAGCGGTTGCACTCAACTCAAAGATGGCCGGGATCGTTAAGCTTGATGTCTCCAATCACCCAGATTCGACTCAGTTCCGCGAGGCACTTGAAGATGTGAAACGAGGTTCACGCGTCAAAGAGCCAGTGCTGGACGCTATAGCAAATCGAATCCATCCGTTCCGATTCGTGAGGGCGCTTTTAGCAAGCGATATTCAATCGCTAGTTGATGAGAAGAACGGAATAGACCTAGGTAGCCTCGCGCGAATTCTCGCGAACATCGAGGACCACGACGCTTGGACTGACCTTCTCGAGGCGCAAATCTGCGACATGCCAGATCGGCTCGACATCAAATTTCGAAAGCCCGATGATGGGACGTATGCGCCAATTGAGAAGTTGGCTCACGGCCAGCGATGTACGGCGATCCTTGTCGTGCTGTTGGCTGACGGTGTCGACCCGGTTGTCGTGGACCAGCCAGAGGATGCGCTTCACGCCCCGTGGATTGAAACCTACCTTGTTGACAGACTGCGTACACTTCGCGGGGAGCGCCAGTACATCTTCGCCACTCGCAGTCCAGGAATTGTGGTTGGAGGGGACGCCGAGCAGATCATCACTATGAGAGCTACTTCCGGACGTGGCGAGGTCGAAGCAACTGGATCCCTTGAACGTCACGATCTCAACAAACTTTCACTCCATCACCTCGAAGGAGGAAGTACCGCCTTCAAACGTCGTAGTGGAAAATTGGAGGTCTCGGTTGAGTCCTAAAAGAAGCGACGAGAATCTCCTTTGCGACGAAGCTAATGACTTCACCTTCACTGCATCCCGGGCGAATGCGGTGCCCACGTGAACAAGCTTTCATTTGATGACATTGATGAGACGGAGTTTGAGGAGTTTTGCTTCTCGCTGGTAACGGAGCTCGGTTTTGTCAATGTCGACTGGCGTAAGGGGACCGGACTGCATTCGAGTCCTTCCGATCGCGGTCGCGACATTGTCGCGTATCTTGAGCGGACTGATGTCGACGATGCAAAGCATTTAGAGACCTGGTTTATCGAGTGCAAGCATATGAAACGAGGAGTTCCACCGGAGAAGCTCCAAAGTCTTTTGTCCTGGGCGAGTGCCGAGAGACCTCACACCGCACTCGCTATTGCCTCTAATTTTCTATCTAATCCCTGCAAAGATTATTTGAAGGCATATGAGGGAAACAATCGCCCTCCCTTCAGAGTCAAGTACTGGGAGCGTCCGACACTCGAGCGATTGACTGAAGGTCGTGATGGATTCTTGCGCTCACATTTATTTAGCATTCCGAGATCCCAGGAAGAAATTATGGACGCAGAGCAAGAATTTTTTGATCGAGTTTGGTATGACCGGAAGCTGTCACATATAGGCAGATTGAATGACGGCGGTGGAGATGTTTCAGAGGAACTACTCATCGAGATGCGGCGCGAAATGGAAACGATGGTCAAGAACTACGGTCCTGAAGGGCTCGGGCCATACGACGCGTTTGAGTGGGGCATGATAAACGGGAAGCTCTCGGCACTCAGGTGGGTCCTCGGGGACGAGTGGGACATGCTCGACACCTAGCTTGGGTCATCAAAAGTCATCGGTGGCCCGTGGTAACAGCAGCTCACGTCGAATGTGGACCGCGGAGCACATTTGGTAGAAGCTAAGGCGACCACGGGGTGCTGATCACAATTGGTGAATGAATTGTTCTGTCGTGTGTATGTATCACGCTGATGAGAGCATGCACTTATGACTTGTTGGAGCATCTGTAATTCGAATCGAGCCGAGATCTCATGACTCGACGACATCGCGCGAGGAGAAAATTGCCCCAGAGGTCCAACATGATGGACTGGCGTCGAATTGACCGGGCAGTAGAAAAATTTGAGACTCAGTCTGCGCTTTCACTATTCGCTAGCGCGGCCGATTCGCCCTCGTGCGCTCATCGACTTCCGTCGCTCACCTTGCTTTGGTCGCGAGCGCTGGCGCAAGAGAAGGATGGAAACATCGTCGCCGAAGCGTCGCACCTCGATCAACTGCTCGAATTGGTTCACAAGACGCAACCAAGGATCATGCGGCTCGAAGATGCTTGGACCGCCGACCCTCGCCTTACCGTTCGTCATCGGATAGGAAGTGAACGGTTGCGCATTCACCCGGGAGCGGTGTCGGATCCGGCACAACTTTTGCGGACGATGGGCGCAACGGCGTTGGCCATTGATGATTTTGTTCTAGATCAGCATGAGTTCACTTTTTCTGACCTGCTTGAATCCGCACTCAGATACTCAGATTGGATTCTTTCGCAGGTGGCGGACTCTTGGCCAACGGGTCCGCTGGAGCGAGACCGCCTTGAACCTATCGATGAAGACTTAGAGGCGCGGGCTCGCCGAATCGCTACGTCACCGGCAGTACTTCAACAAAGTGAACTTGAGATTCGAAGAACCATTTCGACTGAGCCCATGATCTGGTTATCAAAGTGTTCAAATTTAGATAGGGCTACCAAGGCATGGAAGTGGGCCACATCCGACTCGCGATCCACGCGCCTGACATTTACGCCCGGCACTCCTCATATTGGCCCCAGCGTCGCTTTCACGAGGGGCGGTCGTGTCCATTCTGTTCCAGCAGCGTTAGTTCTGGACGGATTGATGTCCGCCCACTCAGTGCTCGCGCACGAGGCGGCGGGAGATGAACATTCGAGACGATTGATGAGCCTCCATACGGTTGGACGAACGCTTGAAATCCTGGGTATTGAACTTCCATCACATGAAACGTCTCAGAGCGAATCTGAGTCTCGGTCGAATGATGGACAAGGTGAACTTGAATTTGGAGTAGTCGTACGTCCCGGCGGACTTCATTCTTTTGACATTGGCATCGCAAGCGGGTTATCGGAGACCCAATTATGTGAATCGGTTGATATTGCTCATCGGGTGGCGGAGAGAGTTGCGGTCGAGGGTTCGACTGTGAGCCCTACCATTCCGGGAAGCGACGAATATCGTCACCGCATTGTCGTTTATGGCGGCCCAATATATCTAAAGCCCGCGAGTAAACCCGGGTCGACACAGATTCACGTCGAGGATTTGGCGATGATCAAGTTTGAATCGCAACAAATGGTTCATGGCCATGATCTTTTGTTTCAATTTCTCGATGAATTGACGACGATGCCCGGCTTGCACGAATTTCATTTCGTTGAGTTCAGCGACATCTGGCGGCACTGGAAGCTTCACGGTGCGCTCAATTTCACCGGAATGACGGACATCGATTTCATGGTCGATATTAGGCAAAATGAGGACTGCTGGGCGACTGCAGCCGCTTGGGAGCCGATAGAAGTTGTTCTCGCAGACTCCGGACTTCCTTCAGTGTGGTCGTGGTCGAATGTATACCTCAAGGACGAGAATCAAGCTTTGCTCGTCGCACCAAATGCGTCCCAATATTCGATACTGGTTGATCCTCCCATTGTCATTAGACACGAGATTCAAAGTGATCTCGTCGATATGGGAATTGATCCCGCATTCATCACTGGAATCGTCGACGGGCTCGTATTGACGGTGAAGAACTTTCCGGGGATTTCTAGAGCGACGAGGGTGACATCCCAACGACCTCTTCGAATTGATCTGAGCTTTGTTGGGGAGAGGCACGCGGACGCTTCTGACGACGTAATTGTCTTTGGTGCTTTCACTTCGAACGACTCTTGTCCACTGGTGAGTATTCAACTCGGACCAGACTGGTTCGAGTCCCTGAATGACAGTCCCGAAGACGCGCACCTTGGTCTGGGTCAGACCCTTTTTCATTGCCTCACGGAGATTCACGGGAGCGAAGGCTCCGAGGGATGGGCCAACGAAAACTCGGGCTTCTTGATCGAGTGGCAAGCCGCTCCGCCCGTTGCGATGCTCCGCTTTCAACAGACACCTCTTAGGGCGAGGAACATGGGTCAGGATTCGCTTCCGAGAACGGTCGGTTCACTGGGACGCGCTAGACGGGCGTTTGCAGTCGCAGTGGTCGAAAGCGGTGCGCCGATCGGCTCGTATTCCGGGAGCACTGCCATTGACATCTGCAAGGAAGTTATCGCCCCTGCGTGGGAAAGAGCTCTTAACAACTTCATGGCTCCTTGGTCGGCGGAGTCAATAATTGAGATAGCGACACATTTGAATGACGCGCACGCAGAGCGGGCTCGATCCGACGCTTCGCTGACCGCAGCCCTGTCCGCGCCCTGGGAGAAAAATTGGCGTGTTGACGCAATGAATTCTCCTGACCCTTCCGAAATGACTCGGCCCCTCGAGTTACTTCTTGAGCTGTCGATGGCCAGGAGTACGTTCGGCACGGTCACTCCCGATCGATTTGCTATTGCGGAAGCCACTGATCTCGCACTAATGGGCCTCAATACTGGCGCCGCACTTTCGGGGGCTACTAAGGGACTTCACGATTTGTCAGTCGCCGTGCGTGCAGGAGGGGTGTGCGGAGTGACAGGGATTCCTCTGTCTGTTGGTCGAAATCAGGAATCAAGGAAGGATTCGCAACCATCGAATGAGATCGATGTAGAAGCCTTCATGAGGGCGAGGCGGCTGAACCAACTTCGTCTTCGATCAACTCTGAGCGATCCGGAAGTGCTCAAATTACGTCTTGGCCAAAATCCCCTCGTGACCACGAGTCCATTTGCTGCTTTTGATTCGTTGGAAGTACCAGCTTCGCTCGCGAAGGCTGATAAGGCGATGCTTGAGACGTGTGGCACTGGGTTCAATGGGATCTTTGCAGTCTTGAGTACTGCCGGCTCCTGGACTAGTGCCGAGGATCGCGTCGAAGTCGTGCCACTTTCATCGTTGCGGCAGGAGGCCTCGTCGTGGGCTTCGATCCCTTTGGGTGAGATTGATTCGGCCCTGGACCGATTGATGTTGGGTCACTCTGACCTCTTGCAAGAAGGAGTTCGATACTGGGAAATTGAGAATCGCCGGATACGACTTTCGACTCGCCCTCTTGTCCAGATAGGCAGCGATGTCGTTCTCATTCCGTGGCTCATCGACGCGACCAAGCGCGTGTATACGACATACATTCTTGACGGTCGACTTCCCTGGCACGCGGATGACACACCCGATCGGGTGAGTCAGGCGTTCAACAAGTATCGAACTATCCAGAACCGACTTCTCGAGAAGGAGGCGGCGTCGAAGGCGAACGCCCTAGGCATGCCAAACGCGATGAGGGTCTTCCCCCACGACTCCTCGAAGTTCGGATTGGTGATTCCCGGAGAGATTGATCTCATTGTTGCCGATTTAGATCGATCTCGTATATGGGTATGTGAGGTGAAGGATGTGCATACGAGTTTCTCTGCGAGTCGGATGCTACGACGAGTGGAGAAATTTACTTTGGCAAAGCATGGGTTTTTTGACAAATTGGACTCTCGAATTCGAGCGATTAGCGCGAACATTGGCGGCGCACTGGAATTGTTGGGAGTGTCTTTTGATGTTGACAGCGGGTGGAATGTTGTACCGGTGATTATCACCCGCGAGGTTGAGCCAGCTGCATTCATTCCCAACGTCCCCGTGACGTTTTGCCTAATGGAGGATCTTGAACAGCTCCTCACACTCGAAGATCAACCATCTCTCGGCTACGGATGGATGACCCATTGGTAAGTTTCGTCTAGTCGGACGATCGTCTACTGACGTTCGTCGAGATCCCTCTTTTTCGACGTCACGGTTAACGTGTTCACCATCCGAGGCCGCGATGTCGACGCTCTGCGGACTCGTCATTTCGTCGCGCTTCGATTTCGTATGCCTCTGCGAGCTCAATAAGTAATTTCCTAGTGCGAGGCCACTCGTCAACCAACTCAGCTTGAAGTCGAAACTGTTGAGCAAGACTCCACTCCTGCTGGCCTCCGTCGAGTGGGTTGCGACTGGTCATCCCTCGTTTATTACGAATCGCGATTTGCAGCCCTTCTTCTATTCGACCGCTCCGGAGTTCCTCGAGGATTTCTCGTATCGCCGTCGGTATTGCAATACCGCCTCCATCATCCGGCGCGTAGGCGAGAAGTTCCCCAATGCTTAGGTCACCGATATCCGCTCGGTCGGCCTCAGCGAAGCCGTGCCGAGCGATCGTGACCCAAGTTCGAAGCTCCTCAAGTTCGAGAATGCCATCGACGCCGACTCCTGGACAACGGTGGAACGAATGCAGAACTTCGAAAGCGCGCGTCGCCATGATTCGACGCTGTTCAACGGCTGAATCGTCGGCATCTTCATCGGTGCCTTCAGCGGAAGCTGGCTTATAGAGGAGGCAAGTGACTTCCACAAGGAACGCCGGATCTTCGACGAGCGCATCGTGGAGCGTCGGCGCGTCAGAAAACGCTCCGAGCATCGGAAAGTACTGCCATTCAAGATTGACGACTCGTTGACGACCGAGTTGCTCGCGTCGTTTTGCAATTAGCTCAAATAGAGATTCGAGCGAGTAAGAGTCAAGTGATCGCAGTTCATTTTGTTCACCCATCTGAAGTAGAAGTTCAAGTCCGGACGTGGTGACCTCAGCGACCTCGATAGTGTCCTGTTTGAGCCCGTACTGGAGAATCAGTTGAAGGGCGGCACCTGGTCGCCCAGCGTCCATTAATTTCCACGCCGTTTCGACCGCGAAAGGAAAGCCTGGGCCGAGTCCGAATGGGACGAATTCACGCCAATAGTTCTCGGCGACATTTTCGTTAAGCGTGGACAATCTCGACCAGGCAATCTCGATGTCAGGAGTGTTGCATAGAAGCCGAGCTTGAGCGAGAGGGCTTGGCGTTACTGCCAGGAGCTCAGTAAGAGTGTCTGTTCCTCCGATTTGGATTCGCCTTCTTGCATAACCCGATGCGGTTCCTCGACGGATCGCGTCGTCGGACTCAAGCCACTCCAGAAGTTCTGTATCGAAAGTCGTGGACGCGTCGGCCAAGGCGATTCCGACCAAATATGGCTCCGAGGTTAGAGAAGCGAGAGAGTCGATTTCGTCTAAACCCCCACTCGTGAGGATCTCACGAATCGCGTCAGCTCGCCGAGATTCAAGTTCGGCTTCGTATGCGGCGAAATTATCGCGTTTAGGGACATCTCCGAGGCATACCAGGCTTGATGTGAAAAGCCACACGAGTCGTCGAATTGGGTCTCTCGGTTGAGCGGCATTGCAGGCTCTTTCGAGGTCGATAAGTTCCCGCTCTGGCAAAGCCCACTGCGCGTTCGAGTATTCGCGGTGCCGCGCGATTAAGTCGCGAAGTTTTTCGAAAATATGTCGGCGTTGCTCGTCATCGTCAAGTCCTGAACAAAGGTCCTCGATTCGCGACGCCAATGCCGCACGTTGGTCGGGCGACATCGCACCGACTCTGTCGATCATGCTCAAGTAAGACTCGAATGTTTCGTTGGAATCCATGAGTAACCTGAATGCCGCGTCAGTTACGCGCCGCTGGTCTTCTGGCAACACCTGTGAAACTGTCTTCCATTCGTGAAATTGTGGACCCGGGTGAATATCTTGGAAGCCATTGCCATCGGGGAGAAGATTGTGAAAGAGCACATCCGCAATTGAAGGCTGGCGCAGAGATATTCGCTCCATGGCCCGGACTCGGCGCTCTGCGCTTGCGCAAGTATTAGGACTCCACGAACTCAGTATGCCAACCAGGCTTCGCAATGGGCGGCTGCCTAAATTGCCTCCTGGGTCGATGACTGCTAGCTGGGCAAGGACGTCAACTGCATCATCAAAATAGATCGGCGACCACGCCAAAATTTCCAATGCCCACAAGAAGTGTGAGTGAAGAGAGGACGAGTTGCCCATGAAATCATCCGAAACACTGTCGGTGAACATCATTGCGTGTTGCGGCGAGGTTCCCGTCAGCCCAACTCTCATTCCTTCGAGGAATGCTTCAGGTGATGCCTCTGCCAGAAGTGGCAACACATCGGTAAGTGAAGCCCATAGGCGGTATGTCGCATCAGCGTTGGCTTCGCCTAGGAGTTCCATGACTAGACGACGAACCCATTGCGAGCCGCTAAGACCACTGGTGCCAGGCACACTCGTATCGTTGACACTGAATAATGCGATGGACTTTACGAGTCCATCTCTAAGCGAGCGCGAAAAATGACGGGCGATTCCATCGACGGCGGCTCTCCATCGAACCGAAGGTTCAAGGTCCCAGACAGGGTCTCGCTCGGTAAGAACTTCGAGGTAGATGTCTCGGAAAGCCACTGGGTCGTCGCTAGTAATAGATGGCGCAAGGAGTTCCCAAGCGTCCTCAATTGCAGGGATGTACCAGATATCTCCAGTTCTCGATATAAACGGGATATCCGAGCCCGACGAGAGCTGGTTGGCGAGATCCTGCACCCTTTCGTAGGGCGTTCCGACAAACTGTGAAACTAGTCGCCGATCTTCTGCGCTCGAGTCATCCCACGAACCGAGCATCAAAAGGCGTCGGCGAGCCGTGTCAGGAGATTCAGCCCACGGCGGAGTCAGAAGTGAGGGAGTGTTCGCCAAATGTCGTCGCATCGCGAGGAAGCTTCGACGTCCCAGCGTTGCCAGTCGGGCTGCCTCGTCTCGAGGTAGTCCGAATGTCAGAAGTTGAGCTTCGACGGCATTCGCGTGAATCCGCGGAACGTCGACATCGGCCGAAGCTCCTGGCGGCGCCACGATAACGATTTGATGGGGGCGGTGTTGAGGAAGGTTGCGAGCGGCGGCAGCATCTTCTAGGAGTATGACCAGTGGCTTTGACTGCGAAATCAATTGAGCGAGACTTGAAGCGTCAGATACGATAAGAGTTCGCGAGCCGATCATTGACGCGTCGACTTCGTTGCTTGCCATCACCGCGGCTGAAACGAACGCGAAGTACTCTTCTGCCCGGAGGTCGCCACGAACGGCAATTATCGATTGTCCACTCGCAACGCACGACAAGAATTCCTCCGCTGCCTTTTCCCGGCCGGCCAAAACGATTTGCTCACCGAGGGGAATTCTTGTTGAAGGTATCCAGGTTTCTCGCCACCACTCTGAGAGAACTTGAGCTCCGGGCATGTTTCTTCCGAGGCGACCGGCGAGCCAAACGGTCGTGGCGGGAGCAATATCCAGCCACGCGTGTACTCGGTCGAGGTTGTAACCGAGGACATCACGCCAGCGTCCGTCGTCCAAATGCGAGTTGGACCAAGACCGTGCCTTGGTCCACGGCTCGAGAATTACTTCAACGTAGGTGATCTCAGCGGTCGCAGTGCTGTTGGGTGAGATGACCCTCTTGGAGTAGTCGTCCTCCGCTTTGGCCTGTCCGCCACCGACTGACAATTCCCACACCGACGTCCCCTCGGGAACGAATGGCGAAGCTTCCGTGGTAACGATCACGCCGTCGAATCCACTAGCTGCCACTCCGGTCCCACCGGGCATGTCAACTGAGGCGAGGCCGACTGATGTTTCGATGATCAGGCGTCTTACCAACAGAGGCAATACCATGTCGAAACCTTCGGACTTCGCCGCCATCTTTAGGTCATCTCGATTTATTGGCGGCCATGGGCACATGGGACGAACGTACACCCGTGAAGCGGGGTGGGGTAGTTACAATTCGCACGTGGTCGAGATCGCTTCCCCAAAACTCACTCGCGCATATGTGCTCTACGGAGAGATTCATGAATTGAGCCAAGCGATCATCAATTCGGAAGTCCGGTACACGGTCTACGAATATGGCACGTATCCGAATCAGAGCGATGGAGTGACTTGGCTCAATGTTCCAGGTCCGCACCAGGAGTTGGCTGTTCTTGCCGGCGAACTAGCGCATGACGTTCGCTCGGCTCTTGATCAACTCGTCAGTGAGTTGGTGCTTGAGAATGGGAACATACCCAATAGAGGTAATCAGTTTCCGCTTTATGACAGTCGCGGTCGGTGGGAACGGGACGTAATCGACCGAGGTGGCGGCGGAGTCGAATGCGACTATTGCGGCGTGACAGAAAATCGGTCAAGCCCGCTTTTCGGTCTATCGGACGCTCAGGTTAAGGTCATCGAGAACAGTCAAGCCTTCAACCTCCCAAAAGACAAAAGAGCGGCGCACGAGTTCTCTTTACTTCGTGAATTGTCGAACATCGACAAACATCGTTGACTTCTGAGCTGCGCGGTGAAAGTTCGCGATCCTAGATCGGTTGAGTACGAGCCCGGAGACTATTACGAGGTCGGAGAAGTTACCTTTCATTCCGAAAGCGATCTCGTTCAAGCCGGCAATGAATTTTGCCGCGTGCAAAGAAAAATCCTAATTGAACCTCCCTCGAAACTGTTTTCTGTGAAAATTCGAGTACGCGGACAAGTGGACCTTGGCTTTCACGTTGAAGGTGGAGAACCCGTTGTCACCGTTCAGGACCTTTGTCGAATTGTGAAACGAGCGACTGAGGTTACGGCTGCGTTGAAGTCGGGACTCATTGGCGAGAGCCCTTCTGAGATCGAGAATACGGATATTGGAGAAACCATTCCCGATTAAGTGTGAAAGATTGTCGCCGATGCAGATCGGGTGCGCGTCAATCTCGTTGTTTGGAATCTATCGAGAGGATCTCATACGTTGCGGAAAGCCACTCGGTCAGGAGTTCCAAGTCCGGATATTGATTGAGATCGAGGGTTGCCTCTCCGCGTGCAGTCTTGTAATGAAGCACGCATTGTTCAGAATGTTCCCCGTTGTGTGAGTCGTTTGCTTCTCGGTTCCTATTCCAACGGAAGATGAATTTTGCCAGTTTTGGTACGGCCGCGATTCCTTCAATCAGGGTAATTGCGTCGCACGCGCCACCAGAAAACATCAAGAGACCCTGCCACCAGCTTCCCGCATCAAATTCTCCAAACGGGTTTCTTGACGGTGCCGCGAGACCTTGTTCCAGTAGTTCGATTGCCACGTCGGCTGGGACCACAAGAATGGGGACGGTAGGCAGTGGGCCATGTGCCATAGTCTGAAAGTTACTCGCCACCACTATCGGGCCGCGAGAGAACCCCAGCCATCGGACGCGCTGAAATGAGCATCTGGATTCCGTCGCAATTTGTGCTGGCAGACTCTGCGTCGGTGAATCGGGAGACTGAGTATCCGTTGTCGGGGGCGAAATGGTGAACGTGACAGACGATCTTGAGAGAGATTTGCGAAAGCACATGCTCGCCAGAATGGTTCCAGATCCAAACGGTGAGCTTGCGCAATTGCCACTGAATTCGTTACTTATTCGGTGGTTTAACTGGCGAGACCGATTCGTGATGATTCGGCCGAGGAGGGTTCACATCTCTAAGGAACTCGGCAGCAGCCGGCAAGCTGTGGAGCACCGTGTCGCATTGAGGCTGATACGAAGCGAGGTAATGAATGGTGACGACCTGTCATTGCGACTGAGTCGGCGAATCCGTTACCCGATATCTTCGAATGCAGCATCTGCAGCCCTCGAAAGCCGAGTCGATCTTGACCTACTTCTAGCCGACTGGGGAATTCATCACTTGCATCTTTCCCCAACGAACGACGGCGCTAGAACAGGTGAACTCCTCTTTTCAATCTTACGTCCGGACGACGCATATTTCATTTCAATTGGCGATCACAACAGTTGGAACGACGAGGAACTTATAAGGATTGTTGTACGGAATTGGCCCAGTGCAAATCTCGTGTTGGGCTCGTACACTGGCGTGAGCACACGAGTACCGCCGTCTTCTCTCGAGCGAAAGGCCTTGCGAAGAGTAGGCATGGGATTACCCGTCGACGTTGACGGTTCGCTCTACATTGCTCGGGGTCTAACTGTTGGCGGAGTCGCGATGGACGTCACCCGAAAAAGCAACAAGATAATGCATGGGCTTAGACACATTCGCGAGTTGATTGACGAAGATGCCAATGCGCTCACGACAATTGCAACGAATCAGCAGTGCGGGATTGATCCGAGCCCGGTCTGGAATTCGTACGTCACTCAAGTCGATTTTGGCTTTGAAGAGTCGAGAAGCGGCTCGCGCTTGAAACTGGGTGACCTCTGATTCCGTGGCATTTTCCACGACAGCGAAAGCTTGCAATTGATCCAGTCAGATTGACGGCAGACCTGTAGCGGATTTCAGAAGACCAAGAATGCCATTGCGATCACCGTAAGATCTGTACCGAGTGTTATCAGGGCCGCAGCCAACGAATATTCCGACGAACCTACGCTTGTCTTTCGGAGTAAGGAGGATGATCGATTCCTCGGTCGCAGATCGCGGCGCTTTGTGTCGATTTTGCGACTGAGACGCTTTCAACAAATGATGAGAAGGCCTGTAGTACTTGTACTGACGATCCAGCGAAAGCAGAGATAGCCGCGGCAAGTAGTAGGGGATCAACGGTATCGGACATTCTTCGAGTATCCCAATTTATGCCGCACCAAGGCAGAGATTTCGTCGCAAAGGAGATGGAAGATTTCCATCAAATCCAATCGCCGCATCCTTCGGGGCTGGCGGATCTTGATTGACTTTCCGTGATTATCTGAGACAATATTTCTAGTCTTCGCTTGATCGTTTGGTTCGAGGTTTGTCCGGTTAGGACCACCAAGGTTTCGTGTCAAATTCTCAGTTTCTTAAGAATGTGTCTGCCACCCCACTTAACTAATGTGCATCTTTCAAACAGTTGCAGATACCGACATCGTTGCAGCGGGCGACGGCTTCAGCGGGGGGCCGTTTTAGGAGCTGGCGACGGGAGTCGAGTCCGCGTTCTCAGCTTGTGAAGATGAGAAAAGTTAGTGACTTGCGAAATCGACAAGTCCAATTATCTCAGATTATCCAAAATCGTGCTCTTGAAACCGATCGTTGACGAGACCGTTGCGGCACGTGTGGGACAAACAGTTTCGAATGATCGAGGACGCGTCGGTTGAACTTTGGCATCTCTATGATGTCGTCACGATATTTAGGTTTGGCAGCCATACCTTGATGGAGTTGCGTTCGACCAAGTGCGCTAATCGATGTTCGCCGTTAGATGCAGTCTGGGCGTGCCAAGTACGAACGTCATATCCGGCGGGGTCGACGCGCCGTCGGAGAAGTTGCGACTTGGGCGCCGGTACTGGCACCAGCGCCCTCGATCCAATTTCACCTCCTCTATTGTTCGACCCTTGCGACGCTCGCTCCGCGGTGCGATCTCGTAAGCGCTTTCCGGATTGGTCAGTGACGTGAGGAACATTGCGATTCTGGCAATAACTTCATCTCTCGGTTTTGCTATGGCACTACTCGGACTCGTCATTCTGACGAGCAGCGTTGGCGGTACGACGCAGGTCGCAGCCTGCGTTCTCGCGAACCACCGCGCCCAATTCACGACTAATTCGGAAAGTACGACCACTACGACCACGCTGAATTCAAATTCGAATTGCGGGGCGGCGGCCTCGGTAACGTTGCCCAATTCGCCCGTGGTCGATAACGGACTGCCAACCAGCTACGCCATACCCTACGATGCCACGGCCGCTGAAACGGTCGCGATCACCTACGCCCTCTCGCAGCTCGGGAAGCCCTATCTCTGGGGCGGCGCTGGTCCCAACGCCTTCGACTGCTCAGGGCTCACCATGATGGCCTGGACCCAGGCCGGCGTGACGTTGTTGCACTACACCGGCGACCAAATCAATGAAGGCTCGCGCGTTTCCTCGTACGCCGACATTTCTCCTGGCGATTTGGTACTCGTACCGGGCAGTGACGGGACCGTTGCGAATCCCGGCCACGTCGGCCTCTACATCGGCGACGGACTCGTCGAGTCGGCGGTCGACGTGCAGTACGGGGTCATCGTCCAGCCGTACGCCTACTTCGTCAGCGGTGGCCTTTCGGGGACTCGTCACGTGGGCTAGTCGCAGTTCGCAAGTCGTGAGAACAGCGGTACGTCAACCAACCAAGGAGAAGTAATGACTCATCTCAGTTCAGTCCAGCTCGTGGCGAGCGGCGTTAACGTCACGCCGAACACCACCGCGATACCGGGCCTAAGTACCTTGTCGACACTCGTGGGATCGCTCATGGCCTTCGGGCTGGTGCTCTCGCTGGCCGGGTTCGTTGGCTGCGCGATCGTAATGGCGATTGGACATCACAGCGCTAATCCGCAGTGGTCGACGAGGGGAAAGATGGGTCTGCTCGTGTGCCTCGCCGCGGCACTGCTCATTGGCGGCTCGGACCTATTGATCAACACGTTCTACAACCTCGGCTCGAGTCTCAGCTGATGGGCGCCTGGCGATCCGTTCGCATGAAGTTGTTGGTGGCGGCTCCGTTGGTAGTGGTGTTCGTCGTGGTGGTGCTCCTAGCACTGAGGCCTCCGTCGGAGTCACCGACCAAGAGAGTATCCGGGCAGACGAGTCTTGCCAACACCCAAAGCTCTATACCTGTGTTGCCCACGTACCACCCACTGCGCGTCACTCCGCCACAGACGGCGGTCGAGCGAGCGGCGAACGCGATCATGGCGCAAAACCAGAACCCCGGAAGCTTCACTTCGTCACGGGCGGCGAGATTTCCTGGGGCCGCGACCTGTGCGGCCTTTCCGCCGATCGACACGGCGGATTCGTCGCTGCCGTCGATGTACGCAATGGCGTTCACGCAGGAACTCTTGGACGTTGACTTCGCCGGTTCCACGAGAAGGGAACTTCTCGCCTGGGCGAGTTACAACAACGCACCCAACACGCTCGTGAACATTCCCGCTACGGCGAACTTGAAGATCCTCCCCGGCTCACTCGCGGCAAGACCCGCCGTGGTGCCCACGAAGACGCAGTGGGCAACGATGGCGGCCTCGCGAACGCGTTGGCGCGTGAGCGGCCTCGTAATCTCGGTCAGCCCGATCTGGACGCAGATGTTGAGCACGGGTTGGCAGCCGGTCGATCCGCTGATGGTGATGTACGACGTCTCGGGAACCCTCACGGTGACGACATCGGGTCGCGCACCGGTCGTCGAGTCGATCTTCTTCGCCCTCACGCTCGGCGGTGCGTCGTGGCACCCCGGTTATGGCGCCGTCGCCGTCAACAACTGGACGGTGAACTGAGTGTGTAACTCGCTGAATCCAATCTGTGACGGCGTAAAATTGATTGGTCGCATCGGAAGCAACGTCACGTCGTCAGTGTTCAGTAGTGTCGCGTCAGCCTTCGGGAACACCGCCGACTCCGCGATTAACTGGCTCTGGCAGCAGCTCTCCTCGTCGACGACGGTCTCACTCGGTGGCGCCAATTTCGAGCTCGACCTCGGCATCGTGGTGTCCATCGCGGTGGTGCTCTGTCTCGGATTGTTTGTCATCCAGATGGCGGTGTCGGCGCTACGCCGGGACGCGGGCGGCGTCGGGCGAGCCCTGCGCGGTCTCGTTATCGCGACGGTGGGGTGCGCGATTACGTTGGCGACTCTGAACGTGCTGCTCGTCGGCGTCGACCAACTCTGCGTCGGGGTAGTGAAGACGGCGACGGGTGGCACCATCGCGTCACTGGGTACGAAGATCATCGGCGGCGCCGTCTTCACGACAGCGTTGGCGAGTCCCGCCACCGTCTTGATCCTGTCGCTCGTGGCAATCGTCGCAGTAGCGATTGTCTGGTTCGCTCTCGTTATCAGAAAGATGCTCATCATCATCACCGCGATCTTCGCGCCGATCGCCTTCGCCGGGGGAGTGGCGGACTTCTCACGAGGCTGGGTGCGTAGATGGCTCGAAGCCATGCTCGCGCTGGTCTTTTCGAAACTGATCCTGATCATCATCTTCGTCATCGGGCTCGGCGTGCTCGGCGGTTTGGGCTCACCGGTTGGCGCTTCGCCGCTCACGACGATCACCCAGGAAATCACCGGCCTGTTGATTCTTCTCGTCGCCGGCTTTTCGCCGTGGATGGCGCTACGCCTCGTGCACTTCACCGGCGACCACGTCGCGACGATGGCCCAGTCGGCGTCGCACGCCAGCGCAGGTGCGTCGACCGTGGTGGGTGCTCCCCAGAAAGCCGCGCAAATGAAGTACTCGGCGTCGATGCTCGGGGGACACCGCTCGAATTCAGGAGCACCGCCCCAAGGCTCCGGACTCGGTCCGATTGGCGGTGACGTTGCGACGGCCACGAGAGCGGGGACGTCCGCGGCTGGTGCGGCCAGCGTTGTCGGTGGTGGCGTCGTTGCTGGCGCGGCGATCGCTGGCGACGGAGTACGAAGAAAAGTCTCGGGCGCCCCAAAGAATGGGGTCGCGTCGGGTGCGCCGGTTGGTGAGTCAACTGGTGGTGGCGCGAGTGGATCAGCTGTTGTCCCGCGCGCTGCTGGTCCATCTCGCACCGTGCAAGACCCGACGCCGAGTTCACCTGGCAGGTCATTCACTCCTCCGACCACCAGTTCGCAGAATCGTAATTTCGACGCCGTCGTTGCTCCAGGGTCATTTAGTCAGCCACCCGCGCCTCCCCATGCGGCAGTAGATCCACCATCTCAACCGCCGCCGCCGTTCCCCGTCGCGCCGCCCGAGCGGCCAAAGGAATAGGTCGTGACTACGATCACAGGTCCCTCGACGGTGCGATTCGCCCGACGTCCGACGCGCGGAATGATGCTCGGTTTTTCGGCCCTGCGCTGTGGTGCCATTGGACTGGCGTTCGTGACGATGCTGGTCGGCCTCCTTGTGGGCGGCGGGTTCGGTCTGCTCGTCACGAGTCCGCTCTGGATGTTGTTCGTAGCCAGTGCCTTCGTCTCGCGCAAGGGTGAGCCGGTCGTCGAATGGTTGCCCTTTCTGCTGCATTGGACGATCCGTGTCTCGGCGAAGCAGACGGAATACCGGGTGCGCGTCACGTCGCCACGACCGGCGGGCACGATGGCCCTGCCGGGTGACGCGGCACCGCTGCGCTTCTTCAACGACCCCGACACTAGAACGTGTTTGGTGCACGACCCCCACCGTCAAACGCTCTCGGCGGTTCTAGCGGTGTCGCACTCGGCCTACGTGTTACTGGCGCCGAGCGATCAAGTACAACGCGTGTCGGCCTGGGGACGCGTGCTCGCGTCCCTCGGCCAGACCGGTACGTGCGCGGCGATCCAGGTGCTCGAATCGACGATTCCCGATCCCGGTGCGAAGGTCGCCCAGTGGTACGAGGAGCACGCCACGTACGCGGCGGACTGGTCCAACGAGCAGTACCGGGCCTTGCTCGCGCAATCGTCATTTGGTTCCTCGACGCATCGCACGACGCTCACCCTCACCCTCGACATGAAGAAGGCCACGTCGGCCATTCGCGCGGCCGGGCGCGGCGTGAGAGGAGCGGCTCACGTGCTGCGCGTGGACATGGCCGTCCTCGAACAAGGCCTGCGCGCGGCCGGCCTGCGCGTGGACGCCTGGCTCAGTGAAGCCGAGATCGCGACGCTTATTCGCCAGGCCTACGATCCCGCGAGCGAAGTGGGAGTTAACTATCGCGGGGCGAGACTCCGAACGTCGGGACCGGTCGCCGTGTCCGAGCACTGGTCGTACCTGCGACACGACTCGGGGTACTCGAGCGTGCTCTGGATAAGCGAGTGGCCGCGGATTGAGGTCGCGCCACACTTTTTGCACGCGCTCGTCTTCGCGCCCGATATTCGCAAATCTCTGTCATTGGTAGCGCGGCCGATCGGCACGGCGGAAGCGCTGCGAGCCCTCCGAAAGGAGAAGACCGAAGCGATTGCCGACGCCGGTCACAAGGCCAAGGTGGGCCAGATTCAAGATCTCTCCGACGTCCAGGAGTACCAGGACTTACTCCAACGCGAGCAGGCCCTCATCGGTGGCCACGCCGACGTTGAGTTCAGTGGCTTCGTCACGGTCACCTCGCGCAGCGAAGAAGGATTAACGCAAGCCGTGGCGCTGATTGAGCGCGCCGCCGGTCAGTCGGGGTGCGAAACCCGTGTGCTCTACGGACGCCAGTCGCAGAGCTTCGTCGTCGCGGCGCTGCCGCTCGGGCGCAGCGTCTTCTAAGGAGAGAGGTGTATTCAATTGTCACGTCATAGAGACAGCCCAACGCAGCACGACGAGATCAAGGAACTGGAGATGGCGATAGCGAAACCGCGCCTCGCGCGAGTGCCGGGGTCCCATCACGTCGTCGTGGCCGGTCCGAAAGGGGGCGCGGGTAAGACCACGGCGGCGGCGATGCTCGCCCTCTGTTTCGCCGAACTTCGTGGGGAGATCGTGAGCGTGCTCGACGCGACTACGCAGCTCGGCACCTTGCGTCGTCGCTTGGTGTCGTCGGAGGAACCTTCGACGCGACCCTTTCGAGAACTCTGCGCCCGAGCTCAGGATGGTGACGTGCTTCCCGAGTGGTCCGCGCTCGCGCCCTACATCGACGTGGTGAACGGTCTGCGGGTGCTTCGAAGTCTGAGCAGTCCCACGGACCAGGACTGCCTTACACCAGCGGAGTTTGGCGCCGGCGTTGCGCTGCTGCGACACGCCGGTGACATCGTCGTCTCCGACCTGGGCACGAGGGCCAACGGCCCGGTCGCCATAGCCGCGCTGGAGAGCGCGAGCACGCTGGTCCTCGCGACCGAGTTCGCGTACGACGCGCTGGAACTGACCATTGAGATGGTGAGCGCGCTTGCCGGTCAGCCCCTCAGTTATCGGCCCGACCCCGACGACTGGTCCGCCGTTGGCGACGGTAGATTCGCCTCGTTGGTCGCGGGGTCGGTGGTCGTCGTCGCACCCGGTCGTCAACGTAGCGGCATCACGGTTCGCCGCGACGTCAATCTCACGGCGATGACCGAGTGGCTTCGCGTCGTGTGCGGCGACGTCGTCATGGTCAACCACGACAATCACCTCGACCTGGGCGATCGGATCGTGCTCGCAGAGCTGGAACTTGACACGGCAGTTGCGTACCTACGCGCCGCCGCTTTGGTCGCCGCGCGGTTCCCACTGAGCGAGGTGAACGAGTGATTCCTGAGCTACCGGTTCGACGGGTTACGCCGCAACGTGGAGCTTCGCGGGTCCGTCGCCCGCCGTCAACGCAGTCGTCGACAAGAGCGAAGCGCGCCACGGTGGTTCAACTGGCGTTCGTGGGCCTCGTTGATCTGGTGTTGATAGTGGCGATGTTTCATCCAGGAATCGTGCGCGGCATCTTCACGTCAATGCCGATGCCGATCACCGTGCTAACCGCAACGGTCGCGACGGCGACGAGTTGGGGTGGAGCGTGACGAGCCAAGAAGGGCAACCCGTCGCCGTGCCGGCAAGGATGCAACTACCGCCGTATCCGCCTTTCGTCAACGCCCGAACGCGTAGTTCCGTGACGCCGTCGGATGCTTCGCTCAAAACCACTGGTGGACTCGGGGTCCCTACGCCCCACAGCGCGCAAATGGAGTCCGTAGCGGCGATTCTGGACGGAGGGAATTCTCTCGGCGCCATGTTGTACAGCGATTCGAACACGCCGCGACGGGTTCGACGAGGGATGGCGCGCGCGGCGGCGCAGATTTCTGGGGCGGATCGCGTAGCCGCGCGCGAACAACTGAGGGAGGCCAAACGTCAACTTCAACTTGAGACTAAAGCAGCTGCGAATCTGGGGAGGAATGGCGAACTCGGGGAACAGGCGCTGCGTACGTATCGAAGGTTGAAGGTTGAGCCACACCGAGCGACGAGTGAGGTCGTAGCCGGTGCGTACCCCTTTCTCGCCGAGAGCGGTCTCGGGAGTGAAGGCATCCTGATCGGTCAAGACGCGTGGAGTGGTGCGGGCTTCGTCTACGACCCTTGGGTGCTCTACCGACTGGGTATTCTCACTAATCCGAACTGTCTGCTCGCGGGCGTCGTGGGTCGTGGCAAGAGCACGCTCGCCAAGTCGATCGCGACACGCTCGATCGCGTTCGGGCGAAAGTGTTACGTGCCCGGTGACCCTAAGGGGGAGTGGACGGCCGTCAGTCGCAGTGTCGGCGGCCAAGCGATTGCCCTGGGCGGCGGCGCGGCGCGCCTCAATCCCCTCGACGAAGGCCCGCGTCCTGCGTACCTGACGAATCCCGAGGGCGATCAGGTCACGCTGACCGACGCGGCGTGGGCGCAGATGGTGCGACAGCGCCGCCGTGAACTGTTGCGGTCGATCACCGAGGCGGCGCTCGGTCGATTGATGGGACCCGTGGAGTCCACGGCGCTCTACGCGGCACTCGACGAGGCGGTGGCAACGAATTCCGTGGCGACGCTGCCGCAGGTGGTGTCAGCGATGTTCGATCCACCCGGCGACGTGATCGGTTCAAATCGCGCGCAGTTGCTGGACGACGGTCGCGACGTCGCGCACGCGCTCAATCGTCTCGTCGGTGGCGACCTGGGAGGACTGTTTGACGGGCCCTCCACCGTGCACTTTGACGCGACTCTCCCCATGGTGAGTCTCGACCTCAGTCGTATACAAGGTTCGGACGCGAAGATCGGTCTGGTGATGACGTGCGCGAGTTCGTGGATGGAGGCCGCGCTGCAAGACCCCTCGGGCGGACAGCGTTGGGTGATCTACGACGAAGCGTGGCGCGTGCTGAAGCAACCAGCCTTGCTCGCGCGCATGCAGAGCCAGTGGAAGCTAAGTCGTGCCCTTGGGATTGCCAACCTCATGGTGATCCATCGTCTGAGCGATCTCGACGCCGTGGGTGAAAGAGACTCTGAGGCGCGTAATCTCGCCCTGGGCCTGTTGGCGGACTGCTCCACCAAGATCATCTACGCCCAAGAGTCGGGCGAAGACGCGAAGACCGGCGCGGCGCTGGGTTTGTCCTCCACGGAAATTGACCAGCTCGCGAGTCTTGCCCGCGGCGAAGGGCTCTGGCGCGTGGGCGAGCGGTCCTTCGTCGTTCGCCATATCTGCACGCCGGGCGAGTTGGCACTCTTCGACACGAATCAACGGATGACATCGTGAGCGCACGACGCGACGACGCGTGGCTCTTCGTGGTGGCGGGTATCTTCACACTCTTTCTGGTGCTCACGGCGGGAGGACTTCTGAGCGCTCTCCTGTCCGGCGACGGACTACCGACGCATCACGTCGCGGGCGCGATCACGGCCTTCGAACACGCTCGCGATCCCTCACTCGCGTGGAAGGTGCCCGTTGGTCCGGCCTGGCTGTACTGGAGCGTCACTGCGCTTGTGCTCGGCGCGGCCGCGGCCGTCACCATCGTTGCCGCGCGTTACCTGAGAGCCGACGCGCGAACGAAGTCCGACGACCCGACGCGCGTGGCCGGCCTCGCCGATCGACACGAGGTGCTTCTGGCGGCCGGGGCCAAGCACCTTCTCACCCGTGGTCCCATCCTTCGACCCTCGCTTAAGAAATTCAAGGCGAATGATCTCGGACTTTCTCTCGGGAAGTGTCGCAACGTGGACTGTTACGCCAGTATCGAGGACTCGATGGTGATCCTCGGTCCTCCGCGCAGTGGCAAGGGCCACAACCTCGTCATCCCATTTATCCTCGACGCCCCGGGGGCGGTCGTAACGACGAGCACGCGACCGGACAATCTGGCCGTGACGATGACCGAGCGAATGAAGCGCGGACCCGTTGGCGTCTTTGACCCTCAGGGTCTCGCGAAGGGCGTCGGCGGGGGGCTGCGCTGGTCGCCCATTCGCGGTTGTGAGCATCCCGAAACGGCGATGTTGCGCGCTGGGGCGCTTTGCGCGGGTGCCGCCGGCAACGTCACCGACGGGAATTTTTGGCAGCAACAGACCGAGGTCGTTGTGCGTTGTCTCTTGCAGGCGGCCGCCGTCGATGGGCGCGGCGTTACTGATCTCTACCGCTGGACCTTGTCACCCGACGAAGCCAAGGAAGCCGTTGAAATCTTGCGGGCTTCCATACGGGCGACGCCGCTCTGGGCGAGGGCTCTCGGCGCCGTTGTCGGGCTCGAACCGCGCCAACGGGCCAACATCTGGTCGGTCGTGAGTTCGGTGTTCGCGCCCTTCGCGAGTCCGCAAGTGATTGAGCAGCTCACGCCAACCCCCGGTGCCGAGCTTGAACCCGAGCAGTTTCTGCGAGGAAACGGCACGCTGTACCTGCTCGGTACGAGCTCGGGCGCCTTCGCGACCGCGAACATTGTTTCGGCGCTGGTTGAAGACGTCGTCGAAACTGCACGTCAGTTAGCCAGTCGCTCGCCGGGCGCGCGGCTGGATCCACCCGTAGCGCTGATTCTCGACGAGGCGGCGAACTATCCCCTTCCCTCACTGGGCTCCCTGATGAGCGAGGGTGGGGGCACTGGGATCACGACCGTCGCGGTCTTGCAGTCTTTGGCACAGGCCCGTGATCGATGGGGCCACGAGCAAGCCCAAGCCATTTGGGACTCGGCGACCTCGAAGATCATTCTCGGCGGTTCGAGTAACGCCAGTGACCTTCGTGACTTGACGCAACTCATTGGTGATCGCGAGAGCCCCGAAGTTTCGACGACGCGCCAGTCGGGCGGAGGGAGAAACGTCACTGAGTCGTCTCGTCAACGATCCATCTTGGACCCGAGCGATATACGCCGAATCAAAGTCGGTCACGGACTACTCATGATGCGCGCGGCGAGGCCGATCATGTTGACGTTGCGCCCGTGGACGTCTCGCGCCGACGCCCAAGAACTGAAGGATCAACGCGCCGCGGTCGAGGAGTCGCTTCGTAGTGGCGCCACGACCTCGACTGTGCCGTCGTGGATGACGTGAGGGAAGAGGGCTTACCGCGCGACGTTCTGCGTCGCACCTTCGTAGCACGTCCGGAAGCAACCGCCAGTACGGAGGAGAAGGGAGAGCCACCGGTCCATTGGCCGAGCCTCGGGGCAATTCCGGCCGAACGTGCGTGGCCCGAGTTGCGTCGTTGGGTTGACGAGCTGCGCGAGCGATACCCGGGCCTCGACAGCTACGTTGTGCCGGCCTGCTGGTACGCACACGAATCGCTTGTGGTGGCACTGCAGGCTCTTAAGGACCACGAACGTGTCGCCTACGCGGCGACCTCGCCGGCCTCCTCCGGCACGGACTGGCACCGCGCCCTTCGCGATATCACGATGCTGCTGCACCAGTTCACGTCCGACTTGCGTTGCGGCCACGGGCCGGAGCACACGACGTGCGAAGCGTTCGACGATTTCGTTGTCGAAGATGTTGCTCGTCGACGCCGTCGAGCCGCGACCGTTGCGTTGGGTCACTCGCATGAAACGACCAACGAGTGAGCACTGGAGACACACGCATGCCTCGCGATTACGCGGAACTACTCGAAGCGCTCAGCGACGGCGTCGCGGCGCTGACGACTAGCGAACGCTGGACGCGGTACCTCGAGGTGCAAAGCCGCTTCCCGCGTTACAGCCCGAACAACGTGCTCTTGATTCTTGCGCAGAAGCCTGACGCGACGCGCGTCGCGGGATACCGGGCCTGGCAGGCGCTCGGCCACCAGGTACTCGCGAAAGAGTCGGCGCTTCGCGTGTTCGCCCCGATGAAGTACCAAAGGCGCGACGCGACAGAAGGTGAAATGACGCAGGAGATTCGCGGCTTCAAGTTGGTCCCGGTCTTCGACGTCAGTCAGACTGAGGGCCCTGACCTCCCTGACATCGTGAGCAAACTCGATGGACTGGCGCCCGAAGGCTTGTTCGCGAAGCTAATCGAATTCGCTGATGGGATTGGATTTCACGTGGAGCGCCCGGCCTCGCTCGAGAGCGGAGCCAACGGCGACACGGACCACCGCGAGGGTCGCATTCGCGTCGCAGCCAGTAACGATGAGGCGCAGCAGGTGAAGACCCTGGCCCACGAGATCGGCCACGCCCTGTTGCACGACCCCGAGAATGTAACGATACGAGAACTGGGGCGAGGACTCAAGGAGCTGGAGGCGGAGTCGGTCGCCTTCGTCACGTGTCGAGCACTCGGTCTGGAGACGGGGAAGTACTCCTTTGGCTACGTCGTCGGCTGGTCCGGTAGCGGCAAAGAGGCGCTGCAGGGAATCAAGGCGTCCACGGGACGAATCCAGCGGGCCGCGGCGGCGGTGCTCAAGACTTTCGAAGTTGAGGAACCCGTCGTCGAGGCGGTGAACGTGGTGAGCGCGGGTGTCTCAAGAGAGCACTGGCGAGACGTCGACGCCGTCCTCGACACGGGTTCGCGATGGCGCGGCTACGGCGGGGACCTGGCGCGACTGTACGACGTCGTCGACGCGTCCGAGGGTCGCGTCCAAGTGATTTCCGTTGAACTACCGACACGCGACGCGCCCTTCAGTACGTATGAGCCATCCGTCGTGGGTGGGTTCAACGAACTCGAAGTGCCAGTCGTTGCGCGCTACGAACTCGAGATCTAAAAGTGACTAAGCGAATCTCACTGGTTGTCACGTATGACACGGAAACCGAGAAATCGGTCGTCGATCTTGACGCGTCGTCCGTACTCTTCCCCGAAGGACCTTGTTGGGACGACGAACTGAATCGTTGGGTGGAGGAGCCGGCGCTCGTCGACGACCTGGCACGGCGGCTCGATGCTCACATGCGTACGGTTGAACTATCTGCACCGTCCAGCCGTATTGGGACGGTGCCCGTCGAGACGAAGTTCATCGAGGTGGCGCTAAACATCATCGATCCTGACGGCGCCTGGGATCCGGAGGAGACGCTCGAATTCGGTGACGCCGCGAGGATCTATATCAGTGAGTACCCCATCACTAATTGGGAGATCGAAGGCGCGTTCGCACTCGTCGCACAGTTTGTTCATGATTGGGCACTGGGCGAAACTCAGAGCGGGGACATTCTTGCAAACTCAAGACATGATTTAGGCGCAAGGCTTCCCGCGTTTCAAAATCGGTTAGGTACTGTGACCGTCGCGGCCAGCAACGTTGAGGGTACAGATATCGAACCCCTTACGTCAATCGAAACCGAAGATCCGTTGTCGGGGATGACTCTGCGGATGGTCTTTGGCGACTACGAGGGATTGCCCACGCTGGCGCTCTTCGTGAGAGAGGACGAGGAGCCCATTCTGATTGATCGTTCGGCACTACAAATTGCGGTTGAGCAGGGTTGGGAATATCGCAACGACGCGAACGAGACTGTGCCCACCTTCCGTGCGAATGCTGAACGCGAGCTCGAAGTTATTGATCTCGATATCGACACTGGTCCAATATTCGAATGAGAGACGCAAGGGCTTTTGAGCGAAAGGAAGCGACGTTGATTACAAAAGAAGTCCATGAGCGAGGTGAGGCAATGACCATCAACGTGAAAGACGCTGGACAGACACTTCTACTCACGATGGTAGAAACGGCGGAGCTACTGCGCATTGGTCGAACTCAGACTTACGAACTCGTCATGAGCGGGCGAATACCCAGCGTAACGATTGGCCGACGCCGGCTGGTGGTCCGCACAGGTATCGAAGCATTCGTTCGTGGACTGATGAGCGAGCAGGAAACGGCTTAAACGTAAAGGACCTATTCCTCATTGAAGTATCGGGCACGGGCAACCTTTGCTATTGGTGTCCACGAATCGACGGTCGGGACTGACGTGTACTCCTCGGGAGAGATTGTAATTCGATTATTCAAAACCGTAAGTTCGTCATCGCTGTCGAGGTGCTCAAGTCAGTTCGTGATCCGAGCTTCCTTGCAAGGTGTTTCCTTGTAATGCGATTACAGATCTAGATCTTCGCGATCAAAGTTTGCCATTCGTTGTCAACGCATTGCGTTTGGCGAACTATACAAAGCATCTGCGGGGGCGTCCTGGGGGAGGGAAGTCATGCGTTTTCGAAACGTTCACGGCTTTGGTACTGACTCACTTTGTCGCTCACCCCGTCGTCCTTCGGGGATCACTAAGTCCAATTCGATCGTTGCCCGACTGAAAGCGCGACTCTCCGCGAAGTCGTGGCGACGCCGCATGTACTTCACGGCGGGTCTTCTCGCTCTAGTCCTCACTCTCGTGGTTTCGATCACGCTTCAAGTGCCAACTCCTAAGCCAGGGATTCGCGTGGCTGTACCCGTCGCCCCGACGACCGCACCCGTTGCGAAAAGCAATGTACACAAGGCCAGGAGTCAGCGAAGCGTCAGTACCGTCGATAGCGCCGTGCCAGGCACTGCGGTGACGAAGGCTCTAAGCGCTGCCCACCAGCTGGGCGCCCTATATACCGCCGTCGGCCCGGAGTTCACGAGCGGCCACACACGTTTCACCGTTGGAGGTATCGAGATCGGACGCGGCGCGACGCTAACGAACGTAACTACGACGCTGGAGCACCGTACTGTTGCGGCGGCTTACGTGGGGCGCTCCGTCATCGACGCTTTCAGCCCGGTCTCGGCCGGAATAGAACAGACCATCAAGGTGACGAGGCGACCCTCCGGCGGGGGCCCGCTGATCGTGGACGTGCCCGTGAAGGGACTCACCGCCGTGGATCTCTCGGCGCGCACGTCGAGTTCTCGCCGGCGTGCGGAGCCGCGAGCAGTTGGATCGCGCGGCGCCCGCTCACTGCCTGCGACGGAGACCACGACGATCGATCTGATGAACTCTCCCACCACCGTCGCCGCGACGTACTCGGCCCTCGTGGTCGTTGACGCCACCGGTCGGAAAGTACCCGCAGCTTTGTCCGTTGCCGATCACGGCCATGCCATCGCCATTACCGTTCAAGACGCTCACGCGACCTACCCGCTGACTATCGACCCCACGTGGTCGCAGATTGCCGAAATAGTTGCGTATCCGGCGGGCAGCTATTTGACCTGGACCGCCACGTTATCGGGCACGGCGTTCCTGTCTCCACCGCAAGGCAACACGAACAGTATTGCTACCTACACCCTGGTCAACGGAGTATGGACGGACACGCAGACGATCTCTCCCGTCAGCCAGAACATCAGATCGAACTTCGCCGCGACCACGAACGAGTTGGTGACCACGTACAACTCTTCGACGTACGTCTACGGCCTCGTGAGTGGAACGTGGACCTTGGGCCAGACGTTCACCACCTCAAGTTCCCCCTTCGCCATTGCGCTCTCCTCTGATGGCAATACGCTGGTGGAGACGTTTCCGTACGACACCGTGGGCACCGCGACGCAGGCCGGTGACGCTCAAGTGTTCACCAAGAGCGGGGGAACGTTCAGCCTGGCGGCAACGCTCTCTGCTCCCGACGAGTGCACCAACTGCCTCTTTGGTGACTCGATAGCCTTGTCTGGCCACAACCTGGCCATCTCGGCAGAGGGTTCCGGGTACGGCTCGACGGCGGGAACCGTGTACATGTTCACTGGCTCGGGAGCATCGTGGACGCTGGCGAGCGAATTAACCAGCGGTTCGGGAGATGCTAACTACGGATTGAACGTCACGATATCGGGCAACATGCTCGCGGTCACCGACAACAACATCAATTGGTCTAGCGGCTATGCAACCAACTACTACGTCTTCGCGTACGAGTGGGAGGGTTCGTACTGGCAGTACGTAACGAAAATCTCACCTCCTTCGGGGGAGACGGTCGCTTTCGGGTCAGCCGCGGCCTTCACTTCTTCATACGGCGGATACCCCCTCCTCGCGATCGGTGACTACGGCGCCAGCGGTTCCTACGCCTACCAAGGCAAAGTCGATCTCTACTCCTTCGACGGCTCGTCGTGGAGCCTCCAGAGTTCTCTCACCCCGAGCGACCCGACGACCAATGGTAACTTCGGCGGCTACCTGCTTGGTGTCAACGGGCTGCTCTACGTCGCGAATCAGTTTCATACTGATCCGGGTTCCATCAACATTTACGCTTTCGATTCGTCTGCCATGCTCACAACGATTGGCTCTCCACTTAGCTCCGACACCTACGGCGGCGGCAGCACATTCGAGGGCTGCCAAAATGCGAACGTCCCGGCGACCCAGAAGTGCGGAGATCCTGTCGACACCGCCACTGGCGACTTCGCCACTTCGGCGACCGATGTGTCCCTGCCCGGTGCGGGGGTACCGCTCGCATTTACTCGCACCTACGACGCCCAGGCGGCTCAGGCCGAGGTCACCGCTGGTTCGCCTTCCGGTCCCATGGGCTACGGATGGAGTGACAACTTCGGAGAGAACGTCTCCTACAACACCACTACCCAAATCGCGACGGTCACCGAAGCCAACGGAGCCCAGACGACCTACGCGCCTTACGTGTCGGGATCCTCGCCAGCTTGGTGCACCGGAGTCACTAACTTCTGTGCGAGCGCCCCGCGCATTGGGGCCACGCTCAATCAGAACTCAGGCGGGACGTGGACTCTGGTCAGCTACTCGGGTTCGCCGGAGAGTTACTTCTTCTCCTCAAACGGAGTGCTGACCTCGATCGCCGACGCGCTCGGGGACACCGTTTCGTCCTCGACGTACAGTGCTTCGGGCGGCCAGGCGGCCTGTCCCTCAGGTGATACCTGCGTCGCCTGGGCGAGTTCGGCTTCAGGCCGTGAACTAGTACTCGCGACGAATTCCTCGGGCCAGCTCGTCGAGGTCTTCGACGCCAACTCGAGTTTGGCCGCGCCCTTCACCTACTCGGGCACGGGATGTTCCACCTGGACAGGGTCCGAAGTACCCGAGCTGTGCTCGGTCGTCGATCCCGGCTCAATTACCTCGACCTATACCTACGACTCCGCCAACGCCAACGCGGACTTCATTTACGACATGTTGAGCCTCACTGCGCCCGGAGCTACGGCCCAGACCGTGAACGTCTACAACACCAACGGCCAAGTTACCCAACAGACTGATGCTGCTGGAGACGTCACTACCTTCGTCTTCTCCGGGATCAATTCGAGCCTCCTCGGCGGGACGACGACCGTGACGACCTACCCCAACGGTGTCTCCGGTTCGGCCCAAGACGTGGTGCTGGACACCTACTCTTCTAACGTACTCATGGCCGAAACTAACGCTGCCGGTACCACGACGATCAGCCGCGACCCCGTCTCACTGATGCCCCTCTCGACGACTGACCCCGACGGACACGTGACGACCTACACGTATCAGACCTACTCGGGTAGTGGCGGCACCGAGATCTCGAGTGCCAATATCTTGACCTCGACCGATGGTCTCGGCAACGTGACGACCTACGCTTACAACGCCGACAACCAGGCCTGGTGCACAGTCAGCCCGGCCGAGCAACTGAACGGCGTGACGTGTCCCGTCACTGCGCCCTCCAGTCCACCCGCTCCCGGAGCCACTAATCCCGACGTCGGAGCCGCAATCAACTTCTACAACTCCAGCGATCAACTGACGGCCACGACTGACGCGCTGGGTAACACAACCCTCTATACCTATACCTCGGGTGTCTCGGGGGTACCTAACGGTCTGCTCTACTGCACTGTCGATCCGGTCGACTATCAGAAGTCGGTAACCTGTCCGGCATACGGCGCAGCGCACGTAAGCGGCACCGCGACGAGGACCTACGACAGTGCCGGCGATATTCTCACGACGACCAACGCCAACGGGGACACCACCACCTACGCCTACGCCTACGGGTCCACTCTCCCGGGTCTGGTCTCCTCGGTCACCTCTCCAGACGGCTCCTTGAGGACCTACGCCTACAACGGCGCGGGAGAGGCCACCACGACGGTCGTAACCTTCGGCTCCTACTCGGCGACGACCCAGGACGCCTACGACGCGTACGGCCGCAAGTACTGCGAAGTCTCACCGCTCGAGTACTCGCGCGCGGTTACTTGCCCGAGCACGGCCCCTTCCACACCCCCGACTCCCTCGTCGGACCCCTACCTCGAAGCCACCATCACTACCTACGACGCCAATGGCCGCGTCGTCCAGACCACCAACTCCCTGGGCGGGATCACCTTTTTGGCCTACGACGATGCCGACGAGCTCTTTTGCACCGTCTCGCCTTTCGAGGCCAAGGCTGGAGTTACCTGCCCAATATCACCGCCCACCAGTCCGCCGGTCCTCGGCTCGGACCCGTACCTCGGAGCCACCATCAAGTCCTACGACCTCAATGGCCGCGTCATCCAGGTGACTAATCCGCTGGGCGGCATAATCTTGACGGCTTATGACGCCGCCGGAAACGTTGCCCAAACCGAGAGCGAATCCAACAACGCGACCAGTGCTCCCACAGTCATCTTCGACTACTACTACAACGCCGACAACCAAGTGGACTATGCCATAAACGGGTCCGGGTTTGTCTACCAGCACTACTACGACCCTGACGGGCATGTATTCTGCTCGGTCTCAGGGAACGCTGGCAACGCCTACGACGCGCAGTGTCCGACCTGGCAAGCCGGCTGGATTACTGCGCCGCCCAACCCGAGCAGTCTGTACTCCTCGACGCCCACCTCAGCCCAAGCTCAGAACGTCACGACTGACTTCTACAACGCTGACGGCAATCTGGTTCAGTCGACTAATCCGAACGTCGAGACCACCGTCAATGCTTACGACGGTGACGGGCGAATGTACTGCACGTCAGACCCGGTGAATGTGGGCGCGTATCTCACCGTCAACTCCGGCGCCGCCTACCCTTACAACTGCCCGGCCACCGAACCTACGACGGCCCCGGCGACCGGATCGAACCCTGGATATATCACGGTGATCTACGACGCGACTGGCCACGTGCTCTCCACCACGAACCAGCTGGGCGACACCACGAGTCACAGCTACAACGCGGCTGGTGAGGATCTCGCGACTACCGATCCTCGCGGCGAGGTGACGACTAACTGCTACTACAACCAGAACGGTAGCGGAGCCTGCGCGGCGAGCGCCCCAGTTGGTGGCGGCGCCGGTGGTGACCTGTACTCGACGACGACACCTGACACCACGGCAGACCCCTCGGGCGAGGTGACGACCTACACTTACCTTCCGGGTGAGTTGACCTCGACCGTCACTAACCCGGCGGGCACCGCGACCAACGGCTACGACGCCAACGCGAACCTGCTGTCTACGACCTACTCGGGTGTCGCCAGCGGCTACGCCACGCCCACGACGAACTCCCACACCTACAACGTGGACGGATCCGTCGCGACGACGACCGACGCCAGCGGCACGACCACGTACGGCTACGACGCCAACGGCGACGTGGCGAGCAGTGCACTGGTCGCCAACTTGGGTACGGGGCTCGCCAACTCGGCCATCTCCTACACCTACTACACGACCGGGGTGCTGGCCGTGCTGACGTACCCGGCCTACGGCAGTCACACGTCCCCGACCGTCAACTACGCCTACAACAACAATGGCCAGTTGCTCTCCTCGACCGACTGGCTGAGCAACGAGGTCTCCTACACGTACGACGCCGACGGCAATTTGACCAATCAGGACAACAATGCCTCCGGCTCGACCCCGAGTTCGACGGCTCTGACCTATGACGCCAACAACAGCATCGCTACTGCGGTCACCTCCATCAAGCAAACCTGTGGTAGCGCCGAGACCCTCACGCAGACCCTCATTGGAACGGGGGGGACCCGTAACGCCAACGGCCAGCTCACGAGTGATACCAACTCGTACTCGGCGACTTGCTCGGGTCAGACTACGTCCACGCGTAACTACACCTATGACCTGGCCGGGGACGTTGTCTACCAGGGCACAACGGCCCAGGGGGCGAGCGCCAACAACTTCGCCTACGACGCGAGCGGTGACCCAACGACTCTCTCCTCGCACTCGGCCAGTGCGCTCGACACTTACTCCCAGACCTTCGATGCGGCGGGTGAGACTCTTACCCAGGCGCCTATCTCGGGATCGGGTGGCGTCTCTTCCGCCTACACCTACGACACCTTGGGTGACCAGGTGAAGGATGTCTCAACTGGCACTGCCACCTATGCCTTTAACGCCGCGGGCGAGATGACGTCAGCCACATCAGCCGCCGGCACCACGACCTACCTCTACAACGGCAGCGGTCTCGAGGCCAGCGCCGCCATCTCCACGTCGGGCGCCGGCCCGTTCTGGAACAGCCCCGCCGACGTCAACGCCACCCGGGCATTCGACGCGGTGAACTGTCTGTCCGCCACCTTCTGCGTGGCGGTCGGCGCCTCGGGCTACGCCACGGTCTGGAACGGCACCAGTTGGTCCACGCCCAGTGTCGTGGACTCCACGCGCACCATGGACGCGCTTTCGTGCACTTCGACCACCTTCTGCGTGGCCGTGGACACCTCGGGCTACGCCGTCATCTACAACGGCTCGACCTGGGGCACGCCGAGCGACATCAATTCGACGCGCTCACTCGACGCCGTCTCGTGCACCAGCTCGACCTTCTGCGTGGCCGTGGGTGCCTCGGGTTACTCGGCCAAGTACACCGGCACCTGGGCAACCGCGACCGACATCGACTCGACACGCACCATGGACGCCGTTGTCTGCACCTCCGCCACCTTCTGTGTGACGGGCGACACCTCGGGGTACTCGGCCAAGTACAC
>PMOI01000010.1 GCA_003162475.1 Acidimicrobiaceae bacterium | reverse complement strand
TTGACAACCATAGGAGCATCAGATCTGCCACCAGGCATTGGCGCTTGGAGACGACAGAAAGCGGGATTGCATCCCCGCTTAGTGGCCATCTTCGTAGATAAAGAACTTCAGCAGATCTAAGTCATTGACGCACGCTTCGACGATGTCCCCAATTTCTGACGAAATGGTTTCATGATTGAGCGCAGAGACTGCGATAACACCCTCACCGAGATTTAGGTCATGATCACCTGGACCTGAGGTAACGAGCGCGACTTGGGCCCAATAATCCCAATCCCGGTCCCCGTCCGAAATCCATAGAGCCACTGTTCTCGTGGTTTTGCTCTGAAGCAGACTGAACGGCGACATATCAAAGTACGAGTTATAAGGAACTTCATCAGAAAACTGAATCTCACGCAGAACAAACTTCATAGGCAATGACGGTATCAATTTGTTCGCGCTTTATTCAGAAATTCTCTGGTGTCGGAGACCCGACGTCACAGATCTGCAACCATTCACTGGCGCCTTGAGACGTCTGGCCCATAATCAGTGTCGGAGACCCGAAAGAACAGAGCAGCGGGCTTTAACCTCGGTTGAAGTTATTCACCAGGAAGGTAAGAAATGAACCGCGCCGAAGCACTACTAGCCAGCGACTCTTTCGACGTCGAGGAGCGCCTTAGTTCAATACCTTTCATCAGCCAGTTCGACGATGACGAGTGTCGCCGGGCGATGATATGGCTCATGACAGACAGCGATATCGCCGTCTGTGATGCCGCCGGTGAACATCTCGTGCTGAGAAACGATCTCAAAGCGGCAGAAGTTCTCTTTATCGGAATCGCGGTTAGCCACGAACAACAGAGAGCATGGACTCTACGGGCAATAAGTAACGCGTGGAAGGCGGGCAAATTCGAACTGGAGCCGCTCACAGATGCGATCCTCAGCGAAGGTGACTTTCTAACTCGTCAAGAAGTGCACGACGTGCTTCAATGGCTTGGCTTAGACGGCCCTAAATGAACGCGTCAATTCCTAGTGTCGGAGACCCGAAGCAACAGATCTGCTACCAAGCATTGGCGGCTCGAAAGTGCCAGTCGTTAATGGGTGCGACATCAGTCGCGCTACTTTCGCTTTTGAGCCACGACTCCCCAGTGGACCTCGTCCCCGGCTTCTTCTACCGTCCGCAGATGCTCACTTCTGTCTTCTTCTACGGCAGGCTGGAATTTCCTCCACTTTGTTGCGAATCCGCATTCGCAAACTGCGCGAAAACGCGTTTCGGCGGCCTTGCCTCCGAAACGTACCCGACTGCCATCTCGTTCGTTGTGAAATTGATGGCGCGTCATAAACCGTCAGGTTACGTCGTATTCGCAGACCCGAAGCAACAGATCTGCTACCAGCCACTGGAGATTGAATTAGTTCGACATCCAATCTGGCAATTCTTCCGGATCCGACATCACCATCAGACTGTTGGCTGATGGTTCCTGCGATTGATCCGGCGCGACGTCGCCAAGAAAGACAAAAACTCTCTGATGATCAATGGTCAACGTAAGTAGCTCATTGTGCCATCCGGGCAGTTCAACGTCCGTTCGGTAACGGCACTCGACGGCCGACACCACCGATCCCAACAATGGAGCCCAGCGCGGTGACGCGGTTACGTTCCAGACCGCTACAGAACTGAAGGGCACCCCGTGAGAGGCTCCTTCGCGGAGCCACAGTCCGGCAGATTCTGACGGAGGGTCCCAACCAATCGTAAAACTTCGTTGATCCTCAGTGTCGATTTGCAAGTAAAAATCGAAGCAGTCAAAACAGTTATAGCGCCACGAAGGGTCTGACCATTCCAATTTGTCAGAGATGATTCGGGGAAGGACATGATCTATGTTCTGATAGTCAAGCGTGAAGTACTGAACTTTTTCGATTTTTTGGCCCTGCAATCGACTCGCCTCGGCAATCTGTTCATCGCGTTCACCATCTGTTGCGGCCCACGCATGTGGTTCAGATCTGTTCCAGGGCAGTTGAGTCACCGCGCAATAATGCCACGGCCCAGTGTCGGAGACCCGACGTGAGCGGTCTGGTACCAAGCACTGGCGTTTAACTACTTAGACCATTTTGGTGTCGGAGACTCGACGTGACAGGTCTGCCACCAAGCATTGGCGTCTCAGACAATCAGTCTGAACTGCCCTCAATTTCGTAATTGCTTATCGAGGTCCATCCGAACGACGGTGCTCCCAAGATCTCGCTACCTGCTGTCATCCGTGCACGCTTGATTGCGTCGTGGGCGATCACTTTCATTTCGTGCCCATCTGTCGCGATCACGCGAATCACGGCAGCAACTTCGTTTGCGAGCGGTGGATGCGCTGCTCGAACAAGTGTCACAGTGTCATCATCTTGCAAAAGAGCCAAAAATCTGTCCTGAAGAGTGCTCACGTCGCCGTCGACATCAATTCGGGCACTAACGGTAACCAGCCAGCTGAGACTCTCACTCATTGTTCAACGAAGTCCGTCGAGTCTGCAGCAATGCCCGCCAAAAAATCAGCCTCACGACGACGAGGGTACTCTGCAAAGACTTATCGGTGTCGGAGACGGGACTTGAACCCACACGCCCCTAAGGGCACCAGCCCCTCAAGCTGGCGCGTCTGCCTATTCCGCCACTCCGACGCGGCCTCTACTCTAGCCGCAGTCAACGAAACACTTGAAAACTAACTCCCAGCTATTGCCGGCGTGATCGACCACGTGGGTAGCTGATCCACGAAACCAGTCACCGTGAAGCTGCTTTGCACCGTCACGAGTGAGCTTGACCACACAACCAGCGACGGCGCAGTGAAGAGTGGTCGTACCCAATAGTCGCTCAAGACGGCTTGGTCGAGGCGCAACCACGTGGCCGACGCGGTCACCGGATTGAAGATCGACGACGCCTGTTGAAAGAGCGACGTCACCGTCGTCGAGCGATCTCCACTCGGGTAGGAATTCGGATAGGCCGGGCCGGCCCAAGAACGCGCGACGAAGGACGGCGCGGTCATCGTGGGGCGCGAGAAGATCGCCGCGTCCGCGTTACTGGTGGCGGCCGATCTCGCGGCGTCCGTCTCACTCGTTTCGTGGATCATCGTCGCCGCAACGCCGATGCTCGCCCAATCCTTTTTGACGAGCGCCGCCACCGAACGATCGAGCGCACTCGGACCCACGGCGAGGCGGATCGAGAGCACCGTGCCGGTATCGCTCACCCAACCGGCTGACGTTCTCTGATAGCCGCTCTCTTTGAGGGTGTCGATCGCGCAGGTCACGCAGTCACTCACCCCGTCGGTGGGGCCACCGAGGATCGTCGTCGTCGTGCCCTGGCCCGTCGGGTTCGATCCCGGTGTCCCGGGATACTGACTCTGGCCCTGGGAGTAGATCGCCGACGCCGCCACCGAGGGCGAGAACGTCACCGAGCCAAAGAGGGTATCGATCATGGCTTGGCGCTGGACTGCCCAGCTGAGGGCTTCGCGAACAACGAGACGATCCACGTTCGCTTCGGCGGGCGCGAAGGTCATCTCTTCGATGTTGCTCGACGAAGAGATGCGACTCACCAGCGTCGGACGTGAGCTGAGTGGAAGGATGGCCCCACTGTTAACCGCCAAGGAGTAGTCCGCGAAGATGTCGTGCGGCGTTTTGGGCAAGGTCTGCGCGTCGGTGATGACGACGCGTCCGAAGCGGTTCGTGTCGAGGGGCCAGGTCGGGTTCATGTTCAACACGATCCGACTCGCGGTGGCGCTCATCACAATGTAGGGACCGAGTGAGGGACGAGTCAGCAGATTGCTGACCGCGCAACTGCTGTTCGTGCCGGGCACCTCGACGTCACGAAACAGCAGGTTCCAGTCGGCGTAGGGCGTTGCGAAGACGGCCGTCACCGTCAGTCCGTCGGGTGAGACGCTGAGGGTCTTGATCGCGCGATAGCCGTCGCTCGTCACGCTCGCGAGGACCTTCGCGCGGTGCCACCAGCTGACGAGGTCGTGACCGTTGAAGACCGAGCTGTTACTCCAGGTCTCGTTGGGGCTGATGGTGTAGCGCACCGTCTCGGGTTGGAGCGAGGTCAATTCCGCCGATGAGATGGGGCCGCCTTGGCCCACCAGCGTGCCGTTCGCGTTCGTGACGAAGGCCGAGGGGCGAAGGAGATCCAACACGGCCGTCGTCGTGGGCGTCGCGCCCGGGTCGAGGTAGGAGCAGCCGTTAAAGGGTCCCGGCAGCGACAACACGAGGGTGTGGGCGTTCTCGTTGGCCGTCGTGTACGGCAAGGCCCCCGAGAGGGTCACCGGGACCGCGAAGGCCGAAACGACCGCGAGGCCCAAGAGGGAGATCACCAGGGTGCGCCAGTGTCGACGCCTCCGCATGGTCGTTACTGCAGGCGTAGGTCGAGCGCCAGCGTGGCGAACGTGAACAGCAGCGCAACGGCGATCGTGATGCGGTCGAGGTTGCGCTCCACGACGGTCGAACCCGTCGCCGCGGCGCCCATGGAGCCTCCCATGAGGTCCGAGATGCCGCCCCCTCGACCCGAGTGCAATAGGACGAGAAAGATCAACGCCACGGCCGAAATTGTCTCAATAGTGATGATTGCCCAGGTAAACATTGGGTCCTCCGATTAGCGCTTTATAGCGTAGCAGTCGTCGCACGCCTGAAGGATGGCGTAGAACGACTCGGCCTTCAGCGAGGCGCCCCCGACGAGGAAGCCGTCCACGTCACTTTCGCGCACCAGCGTTGGGGCGTTCTCGGCGTTCACTGAGCCGCCGTAGAGCACTTGGGGGGTGCTGAAGGACATCGAACGAAGGACCTCTCGAAGGTACGCCGTCATCGCGTGGACCTGCTCGGACGTGGCGTTCACGCCGGTGCCAATGGCCCATAGGGGCTCGTAGGCAACGGTGACGAGGTCGCGGAACTTCTCGTCCAGCCCACGTAGCGCGCTCTCGAGTTGTGCGCAAACGAAGGCCTCGTGCTCGCCGCTCTCTCGAATCGAGAGCTCTTCGCCCACGCAGAGGACGGCGTGTTGTCCGGCGCGCACGACACTGAGCAGTGTGTCAGCGACGACGTCGTCACTCATGAAGTAGTGCACGCGACGTTCGGAGTGACCCACCAACACCCACTCGACGTTCAGACGCTTCAACATCGACGTCGAAACCTCGCCAGTGTGCGGGCCGTTCTCCTGCGCGTTGACGTGTTGCGCGCCGAGGGCGATCGCGAATCGTTCCGAGTCGATGATCGAGCTCACGCTACGCAGGTCAACGAAGGGCGCCGCCACGACGACGTCGGTGTGCTCGACGGGACGATTCTTCATCATGACGCCCAACTGCTGCACGAGGTGCAGGGCCTCGACGAAGTCGAGGTTCATCTTCCAGTTGCCAATGACGAGGGGACGGCGGGTGGTCATCTAGTTCCAGGGACTTTCTCTTAAGGCCCGAAGGCCGGGTAGATCGCCGAGTTCGACGAGCTCTAACGACGCGCCGCCCCCGGTTGAGACGAAACTGACGTCCTTGTCGAGGCCGTAGGAGCCAAGGGCCGCGACCGAGTCGCCTCCCCCCACCACGCTGACCGCCGAGGACGACGCGATGGCGCGCGCGACTGCCTCGGTGCCGACACCAAAACGGGGGTCCTCGAAGACGCCCATCGGCCCATTCCAAAGGATCGTCTTCGCACCCGCGATGGCGGCCACGAAGACCTCGATCGACGTTGGTCCGACGTCGAGACCCATGAAGCCGTCAGGAATGTTCTCCTCGAAGGCAACGGCGTCCTCATCACCGCCGTCGGGACCAAACGGTGACCCCGAGGGAAGGCCGCGCGCGTCGACGGGGATCAACACGTTGCCCCCTTCGAGCAACGCAGCGCACTCATCGACGAAGGACCCGTCGAAGAGCGACGAGCCAATGCTGCGACCGTCGGCGACCGCGAAGGTGTACGCCATGCCACCACCCACGATGACGACGTCGGCCTTCTCGGCCAGCACCTTCATGATGCCGAGTTTGTCCTTCACCTTGGCTCCTCCCGTCACGGCGACGAACGGTCGCGCCGGCGACTCCAGAAGAGCCAACAGTGTCGCGACCTCACGCTGCAGGTTGGACCCCGCGGCACTGGGAATAAGCGTCGGGGGGACCATGATCGACGCGTGCGCGCGGTGCGAGGCCCCGAAGGCCTCGTTGACGTAGTAGTCGAAGCCTTCGACGAGCGAGGCACCGAAGTCCGGGTCGTTCGACTCTTCACCGGGGTCAAAGCGCAGATTCTCCATCAGTTCGACCTCGGGACGCAGTTCGTCCAGGCATCGTCGCAGCGGTGCCACGTCGTAGCGCTCGTCGACGCGTCCGTTGGGCCGGCCGAAGTGCGTGCACGCGACGACCGTCGCGCCTCGATCGAGCAAGACGTCAAAGAGCGGCAGCGTCGAGCGCAGCCGGAAGTCGTCGGTGACGCGCAGCAACCCGTCCACCTCGGCGACGGGCGCGTTGAAGTCGACGCGCACGAGTACCCGTTTACCTTTGAGGCTCCCCCATCGATCGATCGACGGCAGTGGTGCGGACACGGAACTACTGGCCGACGTGGCGCGCGAGGTCGACCAGACGGTTCGAGTAACCCCACTCGTTGTCGTACCAACCAAAGACCTTGACCAAGCACTTCGCTTCGTCAATGGGCTGGACCATGGTCATCAGGGAGTCGAAGGTGCACGACGCGGGACTACCCACGATGTCCGACGAGACGATGGGCTCGTCGGTGTAGACGACGATGCCCTTCAACGGTCCCTCAGCCGCCGCTTTGAAGGCCGCGTTGATCTCCTCGACGCTCGTCGAGCGCACGATCGCGGTGAAGTCGGTGATACTGCCAACAGGAATCGGCACCCGCAGCGACGTACCGTCCAGGCGTCCCTTCATGGAACTGAGCACGAGACTCGTCGCGCGCGCCGCGCCCGTTGACGACGGCACGATGTTGACGGCGGCCGCGCGTGCGCGACGAAGGTCCTTGTGCGCGAGGTCGAGGAGATTTTGGTCGTTGGTATAGGCGTGCACCGTTGTCATGAGGCCGGCGTCGACACCGAAGGCGTCGTCGAGCACCTTCACCATGGGCACGAAGCAGTTCGTCGTGCACGACGCGTTCGAGATGACGAGGTCCTTCTCGGCGTCGAAGGATCCCTCGTTCACGCCCATGACGAACGTCGCGTCGGCGTCGCCCGAGGGTGCCGAGATGATGACGCGCTTCGCGCCGGCCGTCAAGTGCGCGCTGGCCGCTTCACGTGAGGTGAAGATGCCCGTCGACTCGATCACGACGTCGATGCCCAACTCGCCCCAGGGCAGCGCGGCGGGGTTGCGTTCGGCGAAGACCTTGATGGTGTGCTCGCCCACGACGAGCGCGTCGTCGCTGACGCTGACGGATTGATCGAGTACGCCCTGGGTGGAGTCGTACTTCAAGAGGTGCGCGTTGGTCGCCGGCGGCATGACGTCGTTCAGCGCGACGATCTCGACGTCGGGGTTCTTCAGGGCCGCGCGCAAGAAGCCACGTCCTATTCGTCCAAATCCGTTAATCGCGACCCGTGTTGCCACTAGCGTCTCCTTTTCGTTGGTCTCCTATCTTCGCACTTCTTCGACAACGGCCGACGCCAATTTGTGCTCGTCGTGCATGAGGCCGTTCGGGGTCGCCAGGTCACGAACGTGGGTCGTGACCTTGCACGAGTCGCGGGCGAACGAGGAGCACTCGTCCACGAGGACGAGATCCACCATGACGCCGTGGCGTTCGAGCGCGTCGACGTGGTCTTGCAAGGTGTAGCCGTTGGTCTCGGGGATCTGGTCGCGCAGGTTCGCCACGTAGATCTTCTTCGCCTTCGTACCCGCGAGGGCCTGGGAGATCCCGGGGACCACGCAGGCGGCGAGAACACTGGTGAAAAGTGAACCCGGACCAATGAGGACCACGTCCGCGCGTTCGATCGTCTCGACGGCCACGATGGGCGCGGCGGGGTTGGCTGGTTCGAGACTGATGCGTCGGATCGACGACGAGCGCGCCACCTCGCTCTGGCCGCGCGTCGGACCCTCTTCGGTCGTGGCGAGGAGTACGACGCCCTCGCAACTGGCCGGCACGATGGTGCCGGTGACGCCCATGACCTGCGCCACCGCCCGCACGGACTCTTCGAGGTTGCCCGTCGCGTCGATCAGTCCGACCAGCAAAAGATTGCCAACGGCGTGACCGCTCAGCTCGCCGACGTTGAATCGGTGTTCGAAGGACGCGGTGAGGGGATTGTCCGGATCGGCCAGGGCTCCGAGACACTTTCGAAGGTCACCAACGGCCGCGACGTTCAACATCGCGCGAAGTCGGCCCGTCGAGCCCCCGTCGTCAGCGACCGACACCACGCCCGTCACGTCGGGCGAAACGATCTTCAGCGCTCGAAGAGAGACCGCGGTGCCGTGGCCCCCGCCGACGGCGACGACCTTCATCGCGCGATGTCGCGGTGAAAGACGGCGTTGTCGAGTTTCAAGCGATTACGGATCTCTTCGGCGATCGCCACGCTCCGGTGTCGCCCGCCGGTGCAGCCGATCGCGATCGACAGGTACGACTTGCCCTCCTTGGCGAAGGCGGGGATCTGCCACTCGAGGAGGCTCACCACGTCGTTGAGGAAGTGCTGAGCCGGCTCTTGCTCGAGCACGTAGCGCGCGACGGGTTCGTCCAGCCCCGTGAGGGGGCGAAGTTCGTCGATCCAGTGCGGGTTCGGCAGGAAACGGCAGTCAAAGACGAGGTCCACGTCGCGCGGGATGCCGTAGGTGTAGCCGAAGGTGACGAGCGAGACGCGTAGCGACTCCATCGCGCTCGCGTCGGTGAAGGTCTCGACGATGCGTCGGCGCAGTTGATTGGTGTTGATCGAACCCGTGTCGATCACGAGGTCCGCGGCGTCACGGATCGACGAGAGCGCGGCGCGCTCGCCCGCAATCGAGTCGGCCAAGGTCACCTCGGCGAAAGGGTGACGGCGCCGGTTGCCTTCGAAACGACGGATCAGCACCTCGTCGGGCGCGTCGAGAAAGAGAATCTTCGCCTTCTCGTGGCGTAATTGGAGCTCCTCTTTCACCGCCAGCACGTCGTCGGGCTCGACGTCCCCGGAGCGCCCGACGATAAAGGCGACGCCGGCGTAGTCGTGGGAGCCCGCGGAGGCGAGGTCGCCCACGCGCACCACGAGTTCGAGGGGAAGATTGTCGATGACGAACCAGCCGAGGTCCTCCAGCGCGGCCGAGACCGTCGAGCGCCCCGCGCCCGACATGCCCGTGACCAGCAGGACCTCACTCATCGTCACCACCCTTCGTGGGCCGTGGAGTCGACGGCGCCTGTAGATGATCGTAGAGCCTCGTCGCGACGTCACTCGGCAGCCACGCCAGGGCCTCGAACTCGTCGAGCGTCGCTTGACGCAACGCGTTGAGCGACCCGAAGGCGCCGAGCAGTCTCTCACGGCGCGCCGGTCCGAGACCGTCGACGCCTTCCAACGACGACGCGACCATGGACTTGCCACGCTTCGAGCGATGAAACGTGATGGCGAAGCGGTGCGCTTCGTCGCGGATACGTTGAACTAAATAGAGGCTCTCCGAGCCGCGCTCGAGCGCGATGGGCGTGGAACTGCCCGGTCGGTACAGGAGCTCTTCACGCTTGGCGAGCGCGGTGAACTCCACGAGTCCCGTGAGTTGGAGCGAACGCGCGGCCTTCTCGGCGGCGTGCAGTTGCGGCAGTCCCCCGTCGATGATGATGAGGTCGGGACGACGGAACTTGGAGCTGCCCTGGTGTTCCTCCCAGTGCGAGAGACGACGGCGAACCACCTCTTCCATGGCGCCCACGTCGTCGTTGCCGAGGACCTCTCTCACGTTGAAGTGCCGGTAGTCGCTCTTTACCGGTAGCGCGTCCTCGAAGACCACCATCGAGCCCACGTAGTTCGTGCCCTGGAGGTGGCTCATGTCGAAGCACTCGACGCGGTACGGGGGCTGTTCGAGCGAGAGCGCGGCGCCAAGCTCTTGCAGCGCGCGCGAACGAACGTTGTGGTCGGCCTGGCGGCGAAGCGAATCACGATTGATGACGGCCTGCGCGTCGGAGACGGCGAGGTCGACGACGCGCCGACGCTTTCCGCGCTGGGCGGCGATGACCTCGACGGCCTTGCCCCGGACATCGCTCAAGTACTGCGTGATGAGCGACGTGGCGAGCGCGGCACGCTCGACCACCACAATGCCCGGCACGCCCTCAGCGTCGAGGTACATATCGGTCATGGCGTTCTCGAGGATCTCGCGGTCGTCCTCGTCCATCGAGCGATCGACCAGATGGACCGTTCGACCGATGATGCGCCCGAAGCGCACCCGAAAGCGCACGATGGCGGCGCGGCTGCCCTCACTCGCGATCGCGATGACGTCGAGACTCGAGTGGTCGTCGAGCACCACGCTCTGGGCGCTCGCGGCTCGCTCCAGGGCCGCGAGACCGTCGCGAGCCTTGGCGGCGGCCTCGTAGTGTTGTTGCGCGGAGGCGTCATCCATTTGGTGCTGGAGGTGGTCACGGAGTTGACGCACGTCACCTTCGAAGAAGCGCGCCCACGACGCCGAGAGTGCCTGGTAGCCCTCGGGGTCGATCGCGCCCACGCAAGGCCCGGAACACTTCCCGATGTCGAAGAGGAGACAAGGGCGGTTGATGCGCTGTTGGTAGTTGAACTTGTGCTTCGAGCACGAACGCAGCGGGAAGGCCTGCAGCAGTTCGTCCATCGTCACGCGCAGCGCCCGCACGTCGACGAAGGGACCGAAGTAGCGAACGCCCTTCACGTGTTGACCCCGCGTGATGTAGGGCGCCGCAAAGGGTGTTCGCGAGTCGAGCGCCACGAAGGGGAAGCTCTTGTCGTCCTTCAGTCGCATGTTGAAGCGCGGCTGATTCTCCTTGATGAGCTCGTTCTCCAGGATCAGCGCGTCGAGTTCGTTGGGCGTGACGATCCACTCCACCGCAGTTGCCTCGGTCATCAAGAGTTGCGTTTTTTGACTGAGGCCCTCCGAGCGCTGGAAGTAACTCGGGAGGCGTTGCGCGAGGACGCGAGCCTTGCCCACGTAGATGACGACGCCGCGCTCGTTCTTAAAGAGGTAGCAACCACTCTGGCGCGGGATGCCTGAGGGCTTCGCCAGCATTAGACCCGACCGTTACCGGCGAGCACCTCTTTGAGCACCGTGCCCGTGGCGGTCTCGAGCTTGGCGATGTCCTCGGGCGTGCCCTCGCCCACCACCAACCCGCCACGGCGACCGCCCTCGGGACCGAGGTCGATGACCCAGTCGGCGGTCTTGATGACGTCGAGGTTGTGTTCGATGACGAGCACCGTGTTGCCCTGATCCACCAAGCGGTGCAGCACCTGCAAGAGACGGCTGACGTCCTCGAAGTGCAGACCGGTCGTCGGTTCGTCGAGGACGTAGAGCGTGTGACCGGTGGGCCGTCGCGCCAATTCGGTCGCCAGCTTCACCCGCTGGGCCTCGCCGCCCGAGAGCGTGGGCGCCGGTTGGCCGAGGCGCACGTAACCCAGTCCCACGTCCACCAGGCTTTGCACGTGGCGAAGGATCAGGGGCTGACGGTCGAAGAATTCCAGCGCCTCGGCGATGGGCATCGCCAAGACGTCGGCGATGGACTTGCCCCGGTACAGGATCTCGAGGGTCTCGCGGTTGTAGCGCGCACCGTCACAGACGTCACAGTTCACGTAGACGTCGGGCAGGAAGTGCATCTCGATCTTGATGGTGCCGTCGCCGGCGCACGCCTCGCAGCGACCACCCTTCACGTTGAAGGAGAAGCGTCCTTGCTGATAGCCGCGAACCTTGGCCTCTTGAGTTTCGGCGAAGAGCTTTCGGATCTTGTCGAAGACGCCCGTGAACGTCGCGGGATTCGAACGCGGCGTGCGGCCAATGGGCTGTTGATCAACGGCGACGACCTTGTCGAGGTTCTTCACGCCGAGGATCGTGTCGTGCTCGGCGGCCTTGGTCTTCGCCCGATTGATCTGACGCTCGAGCGACGCCAAGAGGATGGCGTTGATCAGTGAGGACTTGCCCGAACCCGACACGCCCGTGATCGCGACGAAGTCGCCGAGGGGAATATCGACCGTGATGTTCTGTAGGTTGTTCGCGCGCGCGCCCTTGATCGTGAGCCGCTTGCCGTCGCCGAGTCGCCTCGTCTCGGGAACGGCGATGGACTTCGCGCCCGAGAGGTACTGACCCGTGAGCGAGCGCTTGTTCTTCAGGAGAGCCTCGTAGGTACCCGCGTGTACGACCTCGCCGCCGAACTCCCCCGCGCCGGGACCGATGTCCACGACGAAGTCGGCGAGTCGGATGGTCTCCTCGTCGTGCTCGACGACGATAACCGAGTTGCCGAGGTCGCGAAGACGTTCGAGGGTGGCGATGAGGCGTCGGTTGTCGCGTTGGTGCAGCCCGATCGAAGGTTCGTCGAGGACGTAGAGGACGCCGACGAGGTAGCTGCCGATCTGGCTCGCCAGTCGAATGCGCTGCGCCTCGCCCCCCGACAGCGTCGCCGACGCGCGGCTCAAGGTGAGATAGTCCAGACCCACGTCGAGCAGGAAGGTCAGTCGCTCGACGATCTCCTTTACCACCTGGTGAGCGATCGTCTCCTCGCGCTTCGTGAGGGTCAACGCGTCGAAGTAGCCAATGGCCTCGTCAATGGTGAAGGAGTTCACTTCGGCGATGTTGCGATCGTGCACCCGTACCGCCAGCACCTCGGGCTTCAGGCGCTGTCCCCGACAGGCGTTGCACTCCACCTCACGCATGAACTGCTCGGCCTGTTCGCGCGACCAGTCACCGTCGGCCTCGTTGCGCTTGCGCTCCAACCACTCCACGATGCCGTTGTAGGTCGTCTCGTAGCTACGTACGCGTCCGTAACGGTTCTTGTACTTGACGGGGACCGTCTTCGAATCGACCCCGTAGAGCACGAGCTTTCGGTCCTTCGCTCGCAACTTCTTCCACGGCGTGTCGACGTCGAAGCCACCGAGGGTCGCGATGCCCCCGATGAGCCGCTCGAAGTACTTGAAACGCGCGCCAGCCCAGGGCGCGAGCGCGCCGTCGGCCAACGACAACGTGTCGTCAGGGACGACGAGGTCAGGGTCCACTTCGTAGCGCGTGCCCAGTCCCGTGCAGACCGGACAGGCGCCGTAGGGAGAGTTGAAGGAGAAGTCGCGCGGAGCAAGTTCCCCGAAGCTGATGCCGCAGTCACTGCAGGCCATCTTCTCCGAGAACTGCACCATCTCGTCGTTGTCCAAGAAGAGAAATTTGACAACGCCCTTCGTGAGCTTGAGCGCCGCCTCGACCGATTCGGTCAGTCGTTGGCGATTGGTCTTCTTCACCGTCAAACGGTCGAGCACCACGTCAATGGTGTGTTGTTCGTAGCGCGCCAAGGTCAAGGAGTCGCGTTCGGACAGTTCCATCACCACGCCGTCGACGCGTACGCGAGAGAATCCCTGTCCCGCGAGTTCGTTCAGCAACGTGCTGTACTCGCCCTTTCGACCCTCCACCACCGTCGCCAAAATGAGAAAACGCTCCCCGTCACCGCGCGCCAGTACCTGGTCGACGATCTGTTGGGGCGTCTGGCTCGAGATGGCCTTGCCGCAGTTCGGGCAGTAGCGCACGCCGATACGCGCGAAAAGCAGACGCAGGTAGTCGTGGATCTCGGTGATCGTGCCAACGGTCGAGCGTGGGTTCCTCGACGCGGTCTTTTGATCGATGGAGATCGCTGGAGAGAGACCCTCGATGAACTCGACGTCGGGCTTGTCCATCTGTCCGAGGAACTGTCGGGCGTAGGCCGAGAGACTCTCCACGTAGCGACGCTGACCCTCGGCGTAAATGGTGTCAAAGGCCAGCGAGGACTTACCCGATCCCGAGATTCCAGTGAAGACCACCAGCTGGTCGCGGGGTATCTCCACGGAGAGGTTTTTAAGGTTGTGAACCCTCGCTCCCTGGACCCGAATCGACTTAGACATAGGGGGAATCTACCGGTTCTTCGACACTTATCAGGCCGTCGCTCGTGGCGAGGCCCTGGCGCTGCAGGTTCTGCAACGTGTCGCGGAGCACGGCCGCTTCCTCAAATCGGAGGTCTCTCGCGGCGACCAACATCGCCTCTTCGACGCGGGCGATCTCGAGGCTGAGATCGTCGGGAAGGACCCCATCGAGCGAGGAGACACCGTGCACCTTCGAGGTGACCTCACGGGGCGCTTCGCTGCGCAGGCGATTCAAGATGTCCGCAACGTTCTTCATGACGGTTTGGGGCTCGATCCCGTGTTCCTCGTTGTAGGCGATTTGCAGCAGGCGTCGGCGCTCGGTGAGCGAAATAGACGCGCGCATCGAGTCGGTCATCCGGTCCGCGTAGAGGATGGCTCGACCGTTGGAGTTCCTCGCCGCGCGCCCAATCGTCTGGGTGAGGGCGCTGCGTGAGCGCAAGAAGCCCTCCTTATCGGCGTCGAGAATCGCCACGAGCGAGACCTCGGGTAAGTCGAGACCCTCGCGCAACAGGTTGATGCCGACCAGGATGTCGAACTCGCCCAGTCGCAGTGATCGAAGGATCTCGATACGTTGGATGGTGTCGATGTCGCTGTGAAGGTACTGGACGCGGTAGCCCCCTTTGGTGAGAAAGGTGGTGAGGTCCTCGGCCATGCGCTTGGTGAGCGTCGTGATGAGGGCCCGCTCACCTCTCGCGATCACCACGTCGAGACGACTTCGTAGATCGTCGATCTGGTTCTTCGTGGGCACGACGAACACTTCGGGATCGAGGAGACCCGTGGGACGGATCACTTGCTCCACGATCTGATCGGAGTGTTCGATTTCATAGGGACCGGGCGTCGCCGAGACGAAGACCATCTGGGGCACGATCTCCATGAACTCGTCGAAGCTCAACGGACGGTTATCGAGCGCGCTGGGCAAGCGAAAGCCGTGTTCGACGAGCGTCAACTTCCTCGAGCGGTCCCCCGCGTACTGACCGCGCACCTGGGGCACCGCGACGTGGGACTCGTCGATGACGACGAGCATGTCTTCGGGGAAGTAGTCGAGCAGCGTGAAGGGTCGTTCTCCAGGACTTCGCCCGTCGAGGTGCGCCGAGTAGTTCTCGATGCCCGCGCAGATCCCCGTCTGTTCGAGCATCTCGAGATCGTGCTCGGTGCGCGAGCGAAGGCGCTGGGCCTCCAAAAGTTTCCCCTCGCTCTGGAAGATCGCCAACTGTTGTTGGAGCTCTTCTTCGATCGTGCGACCGGCTCGTTGCAACGTGGCGAGACTCGCCGCGTAGTGCGACGCCGCGAAGAGAGTGAATTCCCTCACCGAGCCGCGGCTCTCTTGGGTCACGGGATTGAAGAAGGAGATCTCCTCGATCACGTCATCGAAGAACGACACCCGCACGGCCTCGTTGCTGTAGGCGGGCTGGACTTCGAGGGTGTCGCCCTTCATACGGAAACTCCCGCGGTCAATGACGAGCTCGTTGCGGCTGTACTGCATCTCGACGAGGCGGCGAAGCAGCGCTCGTTGTTCGAAGCGCTCGCCCACCTCCAAGGGCAACATTCGCTCGCGGTATTCGAGGGGCGAACCCAGTCCGTAGATGCACGACACCGACGCCACGACGATGGTGTCGCGATGAGTCAGGAGCGACGAGGTCGCGGCGTGACGCAAGCGGTCGATCTCTTCGTTGACCGAACTGTCCTTCTCGATGTAGGTGTCGGTGCGAGGAATGTAGGCCTCGGGTTGGTAGTAGTCGTAGTACGAGACGAAGAACTCCACGCGGTTCTTGGGCAACATGTCTCGAAGTTCCGAGGCCAACTGCGCGGCGAGTGACTTGTTGGGCTCGAGGATCAGCGTGGGGCGTTGTACGCGTTCGACCAACCACGCAATCGTCGCGGTCTTGCCGCTGCCGGTGATGCCTTCGAGGGTCTGATAGCGAAGACCATCCTCGACGCCCTGGGTGAGCGCGGCGATCGCCGTGGGTTGATCGCCCGCGGGCTGGAACAGCGACTCGACGAGAAAGTCGGTCATCGTACGCCGAGTTCCACGAGAGCTGTGTCGAGTTGCGCGAAGAGTTCTTCGAGCGTTCCGTTGTTCCACAACACGCGCTCGGCGAGAGATTCGCGCTCTTCGTTCGTCATCTGCGAGGCCAGACGAGCGCGTGCGTCGTCTTCGTCGTACCCGCGCTGCTCGCACAATCGAGATAGTGCAATCTTCGGATCGACGAGGATGGCCCAGACCTCGTCGAGGTGAAAGGCGTCTCGGTGCTCGGGACGAAAGAGCGGCAACGCGACGAAGACGACGTCCGCCTCGGTGGCGTCGAGTTCGCGAGTGATCTCGCTCCCGATATAGCCGTGCGTGATGTGGTTCAATCGACGAAGCGCGCTCGCGTCGTGAAAAGCGACGTCAGCCATGAATTTCCTATCGAGTTCACCCGACGACATGAATGCCGCCGAACCGAACGCGTCGCGCAGCGCCGTCCACGCGGGCTCACCATTTTGTACGACCATTCGCGCCACCACGTCGGCGTCGATCACCGGCCAGCCCAAGGACACGAGTCGCTCCGAAAGGACGGTTTTTCCCGCACCGATACCGCCCGCGAGGGCAACTCTTTTCACACGACCACGGTACTCATGGCCACTGACATCCCAGCCGGAACTCGGCGAAGGTTACCTGTAAGTACGCCGGCGTTGGCTAATGTCCATAGAGGTCCCAGAGGGGGAACTTTGGCTCGATATTTAGTACGGCGACTGATCATGCTGATCGTCATCGTCTTCATCATCACCGTGGGAGCCTTCTACCTCATTCACCTGCTTCCAGGGGATCCGGCCGTCGTGATCCTCGGTACGGGCGATAGCCCAGCGAACCGGGCGAAACTGTACCGCCAGCTCGGGCTCAACAAGCCGATTCTCGAGCAGTACTTCGTGTGGATAAAAAACGTCGTGCGCGGAAACCTCGGCACGTCCTTCATCTCGCAGACCTCGGTCTGGAGCACCATCAAGACCGCGCTACCTATTGACGTCGAGATCATCTTCCTCAGTCAGATCCTGGCTTTCGCCGTCGCCATTCCTACGGCCATGCGCAGCGCCCGCAAGCCCGACGGCTGGTTGGACCGGATCCTGAGCGCCGGGAGTTTCACCCTTCTTTCGATTCCCTCCTTCGTCATGATCGTGTTATTGGTCCTCTTCGTCGCCATCAAACTCGGCATACCGCACACGGGCCCTTCGTCGTATATATCGCTCAGCGCCGACTGGATCGGAAACCTGGAGAGCCTCGCGCTGCCCTCGTTCACGCTGGCCGTGGGAAGTTACGTCGTCTACTACCGGGTGCTGCGCAGTGACCTCATCGCGACCCTCCAGGAGGAGTTCATCACGATGGCGCGCTCCAAGGGCATCAGCCAGCGACGCATCATGTGGCGCCACGCCTTTCGCCCCTCGACGGTGGCCCTGCTCGGCACCGCGGGAGTGAACATCGGTGGACTACTGGCCGGTGGGTTCATCGTCCAGTACCTCTTGAGTATTCCCGGCCTGGGCTACACGTTGATCGCGTCCATTGGCCGAAGTGACTACCTCGTCGTCCAAGGCGTCGTGCTCGTCGTGTCCGTCGGGGTCATTCTCATCAACTTCGCCTTTGACATCGTCATTAACATCGTCGATCCGAGGATCAGCCGTGAGTAGTAGCTCGATGTACGTCAACGAGATGGTTGAAGAGGCGTCGGTCCACAACCGGCCCGAGAGGAAGAAGAGACTCGGGCTGCTTTTCTGGATTTGCGTGGGCTGGATCGCGCTCAACCTCCTCGCCGCCGCCCTCGCCAACGTCTTGCCCTTGCAAAATCCAATTTTCCAGAACTACGCCTCAGTGAACGCGGGGCCGTCACTGCACCACCTCTTAGGAACCGACGACCTGGGTCGCGACATCTTCTCGCGGATCGTCTTTGGATCACGGGTCTCGATCGAGGTCAGTCTCGGAGCCATGGTCATTGGTTTTGGCGTCGGCGCGCCCCTCGGCATGTTGGCGGCCTATCGAAGAGGGAAGTTCGATTCGATCTTGTCGTCCGTGATGTACGTGTTCCTCGCCTTCCCCGCCATCATTGCCACCATCGCGGTGCTCTCGTTCTGGACGCCCCGATCCCTGCTCAAGATCATCGTCGTGATCGGCGTCGCGTCGATTCCCCTCGTCTACCGGGTGATTCGTAGCGCCGCGATGACCGTGGCGACCAAGGACTACGTGGTCGCGGCCAAGGTCCAAGGCGCCACCGACCGAAGAATCTTGATGAAGGAGCTGTTACCCAACGTCGCGCCGATCGGCATCTCCTTCTTGCTGGTCGGCATCGCGACGGTCGTGACGCTCGAGGGCGCGCTCGCCTTCCTCGGACTCTCGGTGAACGCTCCGACGCCGTCGTGGGGCAACATGATCAACGAGAGTCTCGCGATTCTCCAGACCAATCCGTGGCTCGCGATCTTTCCTTCACTCGCCATGTGTCTGTTCTTGTTGTGCTTGAACTTCATTGGTGACCGACTTCGCGCGCACTTCGACGTCTCCGAGGGCAAACTATGAGCACCGAACGGAAGCTCCTCGTCGTCAAGGACCTCGCGACGACCTTTCACACCCCCTCGGGACCACTCGCGGCCGTGGGGGGTGTCTCCTTCGACCTCAACCAGAACGAGACGCTCGGCATCGTCGGCGAGTCGGGTTCGGGTAAGACGGTCCTCTCACGCACGATCATGGGGCTGCAACCACGCAACAACGTTGAGGTGAGCGGCTCCGTGCTCTTGAACGGCTTCGAGGTCGTCGGGGCGAGTGAGAAGGAGAAGCGAAGCATCTGGGGCCTCGAGGTGGCCATGATCTTTCAAGACCCGATGACGTCGCTCAATCCCGTGATGCGCATCGGCAAGCAGATCGACGAGATCTTGCGCGTACGTCTCGGTATGGACCGCCAGGCCGCTAAGGCCAAGGCCATCGACCTCCTCGATCTCGTGGGCATTTCGTCACCGGCCGAGCGCTACAACGTCTTTCCCGGAGAGCTCTCCGGAGGGATGCGCCAACGCGTCGTCATCGCGACCGCCCTCGCTGGTTCACCCAAGTTGTTGATGGCCGACGAGCCGACGACCGGTCTCGACGTCACGATTCAGGCCCAGATCCTGAACCTGCTCGAAGAGTTGAAGGAACGGATGCAGATGTCCGTCGTGCTCGTGACCCACGACCTGGGCGTCGTCGCGACGAGGACCTCGCGCATTATCGTGATGTACGCCGGACGGATCGTGGAGATGGGTTCGACGCGAGAGGTCTTCGCCCGTCACCGCATGCCCTACACCCGAGCGCTCCTCGAGGGGTCGCCGAAGGTCTCCAACCCTTCGCACACGCGCCTGCTCGCCATACCTGGTCGACCGCCGAACATGCTCAACCTGCCCAAGGGCTGCAGTTTCGCGCCGCGGTGCTCCTTCGCGACCGACCGGTGTCGCGAGGAACGGCCCGAACTCGAAGCCGCCAGCGAGCCGGGACACACGTTCGCCTGTTGGAATCCACTACCCGTGAAGGAACGAGCGTCGGCGTGAGCGACTCCACCCAACCCCTGCTGAAAGTCCGTGACCTCACCGTCACCTTCGGGTCGCACCGTCGCAAACTCAGCGCCGTCGCCGGCATCAGTTTCGACATCTACGAAGGCGAGACACTCGGCCTCGTCGGTGAGTCAGGGTGCGGCAAGTCCACCACCGGAAAAGCGCTCATGCGCATCGTCGAACCTTCGAGCGGGACGATCGAACTCGAAGGCATCGAACTCACGACGAAAAAGGGTAAGGACCTCCGCAACTTTCGAACGCGCATGCAGATGATCTTCCAAGATCCGATCAGTTCTCTCAACCCCCGTCGACGCGTGAAAGATATCGTCGCCGAACCTCTGGACTGCTGGAAGACCGTCGAAGGCGCCGAGCGCGAGGCCCTCGTGAACGATCTCTTGAGCAAGGTCGGCATCGACCCCGTCGCCTACGGCGATCGCTACGCTCGACAGTTCTCGGGCGGCCAGTGTCAGCGCATCTCGATCGCGCGCTCGCTCGCCATGCGACCGAAACTGTTGATCTGCGACGAGATGGTCTCGGCTCTCGACGTATCCGTTCAGGCGCAGATACTGAACCTCTTGGAGGACCTAAAGGCCGAGTACGGGTTGACCTTGTTGTTCATCGCCCACGACCTCGCGGTGGTGAAGAACGTTTCGGACCGCGTGGCGGTCATGTACTTGGGCAAGATCTGTGAGATCGGGCCGTCGGACACTCTGTACGAATCACCCGAGCACCCCTACACCAAGTTCCTCTTGGGCGCGGCGCTCGAGGCCGATCCCGACTCACCAATACATGGCGACGTTCTGAGCGGCGAACCACCGAGCCCGATGAATCCACCGAGCGGCTGTCGATTTCGCACCCGATGTCCGAACGCCACGGATAAGTGCGCGAACGAAGAACCCCAACTCGTCGAGATCGCGACCGGCCACCAGGTGGCCTGTCACTACCCCCTGTCCACACTCGCTCGCAAGTAGCGCGCAGCCCGACGTACGAGCCGCAGACCACGAACGGTCGATTCGCTAATCGGCCGGGGTTTCGGCCTCGGTGTCGTCGGTGACTTCGATGGTGACGGTCAACTCGAGTTCGTCGGGCGCCGCGACCTCGTCGGTCACGACGGCCGCGTCGCTCTCGTCTTCGGGCTTCGGGACGACCTCGGTGGCGTACTCCGCCCACGCGGCCTGCGCCTCAGTCTCGGGGGTGAACTCGCCGTACTCGATGGAACCGATGTAGTTGCCCTCAGAGTCGTAGGCGTGTGAGCCGAAGGCTTCGCGGTACTCCTCGGAGACCTCGCCACCGTCAGCTGCCTGCTTGATGGACAAGCTGATGCGACGTCGCGCCGTGTCGAGTTCGATGATCTTGACCCAGAGTTCCTCGCCGGCCGTGACGACCTGGTCGGGTGACTCGACGTGATGCGCGGCCATCTCCGAGATGTGCACGAGACCCTCGATCCCTTCGCCCACCTGGATGAAGGCACCAAAGGGCACCAACTTGGTGACGCGACCGTAGACCAACTGGTCGACGGCGTGACTGTCCGCGAAGACCTGCCACGGGTCGGACTGGGTGGCCTTCAATGAGAGCGAGATGCGCTCCTTGGAGAAGTCCACGTCCAGCACCTCGACGTCGACCTCGTCACCGACGGCGACGACTTGGCTCGGGTGGTCGATGTGCTTCCAACTGAGTTCCGAGACGTGAATAAGTCCGTCCATGCCGCCCAAGTCCACGAAGGCGCCGAAGTTGACGACCGAGGAGATGACGCCGTGGCGGCGCTCGCCGGGCTTGAGGTTGGACAAGAAGTCCCCACGCTGTTCCTTCTGGGTCTCTTCAAGCCACGCACGGCGCGAGAGCACCACGTTGTTGCGATTGCGGTCGAGTTCGATGATCTTCGCCTCGACGGTCTTGCCGATGTAGGGCTGGAGTTCGCGGACGCGACGCAGTTCCACCAGTGACGCGGGCAAGAAGCCCCGTAGCCCGATGTCGACGATGAGTCCGCCCTTGACGACTTCGATGACGACACCCTTGACGACCTCGTCGCGGTTCTTGAGCTCTTCGATGTTGGCCCAGGCCTTCTCGTACTGCGCGCGCTTCTTCGAAAGGACGAGACGTCCTTCCTTGTCTTCCTTTTGTAGGACGAGGCACTCAACGCGCTCGCCCATCGAGACGATCTCCGAAGGGTCGACGTCGTTGCGGATGGAGAGCTCGCGCGAGGGAATGACGCCCTCGGACTTGAAGCCGATGTCGAGCAGGACTTCGTCGTGGTCGATCTTGACGACGGTGCCGATCACCAAGTCGCCGTCTTCGAATTCGAGGACGCTGTCGCCGACGAGCGCGGTGAGGTCGGTGCCGATCAGGTTGTCTTCGGTGATGACGCGCGGGATGTAGTTCCCGGATTCGTCAAAGGTTCCCATTTCTTGGGTGGAGAGGAGGCTCGTGCCGTCCGACATGCGTACTTCTTTCGTTTGACCACACCGGGGTCTAACTAGTCAATAGGGCTGGGTCGCCGGTGTTAACCCAGGAAGCAACTCTAGCACCGAGGCTCCTAGCCCTTCGCGGCCGCCCAGTTCTCGCCCCAGTTCAGTGACACCTCGAGCGGCACGCTGAGGGCAGCCGCGTTGGTCAGGGCGTCGACCATGATCTCACTGACGCGCTCCTTCTCACTCGGCGGCGCCTCGACGACGACCTCGTCGTGCACCTGGAGAATCAGTCGCGCTTCGAGTTGCTCGACGTTCAGTTGACGATCGAGTCGAACGAGCGCGGACTTGAAGACGTCGGCCGCGAGTCCCTGGATGCCGGCGTTCATAGCTTGGCGTTCCGCGGCCTGGCGCTGAGGGCCAACGGCCGTCGCGAGGTCGGGAAAAGGTCGGATCCGTCCGAACTCCGTGCGCGAGTATCCCTGATTGCGGATCTCTTTCACGATGTTGTCCAAGTAGTTGCGCAGGCTCGGGAAGCCCTCGAAGTACTTGTTCATGATCTCCTTGGCGGCACTGACCGGAACGCCGAGACGTTGACTGAGCCCGAAGGCCTCCATTCCGTACGCGAGACCGTACGAGACGGCCTTGGCGCGTTCGCGCTGTTCGTTGGTGACCTCCTCGGGCGCAACGCCAAAGACCGACGCGGCAATGGTACGGTGCACGTCCTCGTGTGAAGCAAAGGCGGCCAGCAGTCCCTGGTCCTGGGAGAGGTGCGCCAAGATGCGCAGTTCGATCTGGTTGTAGTCCGAGACCGCGAGCAACCATCCCTCGCTCGGGACGAAGGCGTAGCGCAGACGTCGACCCTCTTTGGAGCGAACGGGGATGTTGTGCAGGTTGGGGTTCTCCGACGAGAGACGGCCGGTGCGCGCGACGACTTGGCTGAACGTCGCGTGGATCCTCTCGTCGGGACCTACCGCGTCGATGAGCGGGGCGCCGTACGTGCTGCGAAGTTTCTCGACTTCGCGGTAGCGCAGGATCAGCGGCACGATGCGGTGCTCGTCTTGGATCGCTTCGAGACTCGTCGCGTCGGTGGAGAAGCCCGACTTGATCTTCTTCACCGCGGTGAGACCAAGTTCGCTGAAGAGGACCGTCTGGAGCTGCTGGGGCGAGTTGACCTTGAACTCGTGTCCGGCGACCTTTTGGATCTCCACGTCGAGTTCTTTGGCTTCGGTGCTGAACTCGTCGGCGATGGTCTTTAGCAGCGCGGCGTCCACACGGATGCCTCGCGCCTCCATGCGCGCGAGCACCGCGACGAGAGGAAGTTCGACCTCTTCGTAGATGCGATGGAGCTCCCACCGGTCGATCTCGACGCGCAGCACCTCTCGAAGGCGCGCGATGAGTTGCACGTCGTTGATCAATGTCTCGTCACTGGTCGCGCTGAAGAGCGACGGCCGCGCGTCGGCGATCGGTTCACCGAGGAACCGGTGCGCCACGTCGGCCAGGTCGTAGTGCCCACTGATGGCGTCGACGAGAAAGGCCATGATTGCGGTGTCGTCGGTCGGTTCGCGAAACGTTACGCCGCGTTCGTCGCCGAGACGGTAAAGCCGCTTGACGTCGTGACCGGAAAGGGCCACTTCTCGCACGTTTCGAAAGAACTCCTCGAGGTCTACAACCGCAATCGAACCCGACGCCGCGTTCAAGACCGCGACGCGTTCGTCGCTGTAGGCGACGACGGGGTCCGACGTGTCTTTCAACACCGCAGCGATCGACGACTCGTGTCGAAGTGTCGGCGCCTTCGTCGCGGACGTCGACGGCACCGGGGTCTCACTCTGGCCGGCCGGCTCGCCGAGGAGACCCGCCTTCATCAGTTTGTTCATGCGCATACTCATCGAGTTCATCTCGAAGCGCTCGAAGAAGGTCTCCACCTCTTGACGACTCCAGCCGCCGAGGGTCAGATCGTCCAGCGTGAAGTCGAGGGGCACGTCGCGCACGAGTCGCATGACCATCTCGTTGTTGCGAGCGCGCGCTTCGTAGGTCATGAGATTCTCTCGCAGCTTGGGCGTCAACGTGTCGACGTGGGCGTAGAGGTCGTCGAAGTCGCGGTACTGGGCGAAGAGCTTCGCCGCCGTCTTTTCGCCGACGCCCGGCACGCCGGGCAGGTTGTCCGAGGTGTCGCCGCGCAACGCCGCGAGTAGCGGGTAACGCGCCGGCTCGATACCGCACCGTTCGAAGATGCCCGCTTCGTCGTAGAGCGAGTAGTCCGACACCCCGCGACGGTTGTAGAGGACCTTGATGAAGGGGTCTTCGACGAGTTGAAAGGTATCGCGGTCACCGGAAACGACTACGACCGGGATCTGGGCCTCGCGGCCCCAGGTCGCCAAGGTCGCCAACACGTCGTCGGCCTCGAAGTGGTGCACGCCGAGCACGGGGATGTGCAGCGTTTCGCACATCGTGCGGATGAGATCGAACTGGTGCTCAATCTCGGGGGGCGTCTCGGCGCGACCTCCCTTGTAGTCCTCGGTCAGCGTGTCGCGGAACGTGCCGCCGGGCAGGTCGAAGGCGACCGCGAGTGCGCGGGGGTTCTGCGATCCCACGAGTGACACCAGCATTGACGCGAAGCCGTGCAACGCGTTCGTGACGACTCCCGTCGAGGTTTGGATGTCGATGGGCAGTGCGAAGAACGCTCGAAAGGCGAGCGACATTCCGTCCAACAGTACGAGGGGCCGCTGGTCGGCGACCTCAGCCAACGAACTCACCTTTGAGGATCTGCTGGGCGACGTCGCGCATGCGGGTGCGCGCACGCATGGCGGACTGTTGAATGACCTCAAAGGCGGCCGGCTCATCGAGACCGCGCTCGGTCATGAGGATCTCCTTGGCGCGCTGGACGATCTCACGGGTCTCGATCTTGTCGTCGGCGCTCGGGACGTCGTGCGTGACCAGGGGCTCGCTGGCCGTGGGATTGAGGATCGCCGCCAACTTGGGGAGGATCTCACTGCTACGAAAGGGTTTGACCAAATACGCCGCCACGCCCGCGTCACGCGCACTTTCGATGAGCGTGCGCTGGCTGAACGCCGTCAACAAGACGACGACGGTCGACGAACCCTTCAGCGCGCGCGCGACTTCCACGCCGTCGAGACCGGGCATCTTGATGTCGAGGAGCGCAAGGTCAGGTTGGTGCTGTTGAATCATCGCCAGCGCGTCGTCACCGCGCGCGGCTTCGCCCACCACTAAGTAGCCGTCGCCCTCCAAGATCTCCTTGAGGTCCAATCGAATGATCGACTCATCGTCGGCAATCACCACGCGCTTATCCATTGTCATCCTTCGGTGTCCATTCGCGCAGGAGTTCATCACGCGCCGTCACGAGTTCTCGCACCTCCCCCGAACGACGAACCATCTCGGCGTTGGCGACCATCACGTGACGCGAGAGTTCATCGTATTCCTTGGACTGCAGTGGCGTCTCGGATACCAAGGCGCGAATTCGCGCGTCCTCGAGAGCGTCGTTCCACACTTCGACCTGTTCTTCCAGCACGGCGAGGCTCTCGCGGGCCTGCGCCAACTGGCGTTGCACGTCCACGAGGCGACGCTTCACGAGACGAGATCCCATGCAATCCAGTCTACGACCCGCTTTCTAGGCTCACGGCGAGGCGTTGGGCGCGTTCGAGCATCGCCGTCGACGGCTCGACGCCGAAGCTGACCGACACGTTCGCCACCTCGGCAACGGCGCCTTTGTCTAACGCCACGTCACCGAGGTCGCTCGGTTCGCGCACGCAACTGTTCGCGAGGAGCTGATGGACGTGGCGCGCGAAGGGCGACTCGAAGAACCCCCCGAGGTACGCGTCGAGACCGAGTTCGTTGGCCCTGGCGAACATCGTCCTCGCGTTCGCCAGTCCCCCCACGCGAGCGGGCTTCACGCAGATCATCGTGGCGGCGTGGTACGAGACGATCTGCTTGAGGTCGCGCAGAGAGCGCACACCCTCGTCGAGGCTGAGGGGCACGTCCAGTCGTTGGACCAATCGAGCGTGGTCCGCGAGATTGCCCACGGCGTAGGGCTGTTCCACGGCGCTGATCGTGGCCACGTCGTGGATCTGTTCGACGTGGCGAAGGACGTCGTCGTCGGTGGCGGCCGAGCAGTTGTAGTCGATAAGTACCGGGACACTGAGTTGCGCGAGTTGGTCCAGCGCTCGGTCACCGAGAGGACCGGGCGCGATCTTCACGCGCACGCGCGCCACGGCGTCGTCGACGCGCCATTCGGCATCGTCATCCAACAACGAAACAGTTGCCTGTCGGGGTGTGTCGAAGCGCGGCGTCCAGAGTTCTTCCACGGTGCGAGACGCCAGACGAAGTTCGCGGTCGAGTACCGCCATCTCCACCAACGCCGCGGCGGCGTTGGTGTCGGGCGTCGCGGCCCCCAGTCTGCCCACCCGACTCCACGACGGAAGTGATCCTTCGCGCGCGACGACGCCGCTCAGACGCGCGAGCGTGCCTCTCGTGGCTACAACCACGTCGTCAAAACTCGGATCACCGTTCAGTTCTTCGAGCTGAGGCGCGACTTCGCCGTAGCCAATGGAGTCCTCGTGCTCGAGTCGGAGGAAGAGTCGCGAGCGACGATCGTGGTTTTGCGCACTCGCTCGTACCGGACGCTCGAGAACGACGTCTTGTCGGTACAGCGTCACGTTCATCTCCGCTACCTTACGGTTCCCTGCTACCGTGTTCGCCGCAGCCCGGATGGCGGAATTGGCAGACGCGGAGGCCTCAAAAGCCTTTACTCGAGAGGGTGTGTGGGTTCGAGTCCCACTCCGGGCACTGTTACCTTTACAACATGATGGAACAAACGACCCTTCCGTTTCGTGACGACGTCGTCGCACTTTTCCCCGGCCAGGGCTCGATCAGTGGAGGCGCCGGCGTGCCGTGGCGAACCTCGCGTCACTGGGCGTTGGTGGAACGGATCAGTGTGCTCACCGGCGTCGACGTGTCGGCGCTCTTACTGAGCGCCGACGACGACGACGTCGTGCGCACCGACCGCGCGCAACTGGCCACCTTCGCCCTTTCACTCGTTGGCTACTACGAGCTCCTCGACCTCGGCGTCCGTCCGCGCTACCTCCTCGGCCACAGCCTCGGTGAGTTCTCGGCCCTCGTCGCCTCCGGACTGCTCTCGCTCGACGAGGGCGCGCGTCTCATCGGAGTTCGAGGCGGCGCGATGGCCCGCGCCGCGGCCGCCCAGGAGGGATCGATGGTCGCCGTCATGGGTGGCGACGACGGCGCGCGCGACGCCCTCAGTTCCGTTGTAGACGTGTGGGTCGCCAACATCAACGGCACGGGTCAGATCGTCGTGAGTGGCACGCGCGCGGGACTCGACGACCTCTTAGATCGTCACAAAGAACTCGGATGGCGACGCGCGACCCCGCTCTCGGTAGGCGGTGCCTTTCACTCGCCCCTCATGGCTCCAGCGCAAGAGGAATTCGATGAAGCACTCGCCCAGACAACCTGGGCCACGACCGAAGCGCTGTTGATCTCCAACGTCGACGCGAAAGCCCACGCCTCGGCCGAAGAGTGGCGCGAACTACTACGCCGTCAACTCACGTCGCCCGTCGAGTTCTTGGACGCGACGCTCGCACTGCCCGAGAACGTGCGCATCACGATCGAGATGCCCCCCGGGGGCGTCCTCACGGGTCTCACCAAACGGATCCGCGACTTCGATCAACAGATCGCGCCGTCCACGATTAGCGAGTTACAGGAGATCAACCTATGAGCCGTCACGTCATTGTCACCGGAGCCAGCCGCGGGATCGGCGCCGCGATCGCCCAAAACTTCATCGACCAAGGCGACAACGTCGTGGCGTTTTCTCGTTCCGGCCAAGCACCCGAGGGATGTGCCAAGTCGGTGGCCGTCGACGTTGCCGACTCCAAGGCGGTCAACGATGCCGTGAAGGCCGCGGTCGAGGAGTTCGGACCCGTCGAGGTCGCGGTCGTCAACGCGGGCGTGACGCGCGACGGCCTCGCGATGCGAATGTCGGACGAGCAGTGGCGCGATGTGTTGAGTACGAACCTCGACGGCGCCTTCTTCACGGCGCGAGCCACCATGGCGTCCATGGTGCGCGCCCGTACGGGATCGATCATCTTCATTGGTTCGGTCTCTCCCTTCCTCGGCGTGCCGGGACAGGCCAACTACGCCGCGGCGAAGGCCGGACTCGTCGGACTCGCTCGCTCGCTCGCGAAGGAAGTGGCTTCTCGTTCGGTCACCGTCAACGTCGTTGCGCCGGGCTTGATCGACACCGACATGACGAACGACTTGGGCGCGGCGAAGGACACCATGGTCGCGATGATTCCCCTCGGGCACGTCGGCCAGCCGTCCGATATCGCTGGCGTTGTCGGGTTCCTCGCCAGTAACCTCGCGCGCTACATCACCGGCGCCGTCATCGCCGTCGACGGAGGGCTCGCGCTCGGCCTCTAGTGGTCTCGTTCGACAAGGCGATTGAGTACGATAGAGCGAAAGAAAAAAGGGGTTACACCATGGATCGCAACGAAGCTTTAGCGAAGTTCACTGACGACACGGTTGAGGTCTTGGCCGTCGACCCGGCGCAGGTCACTCTCGAAGCTTCCTTCGGTGACGACCTGGGTGCGGACAGTCTCGACCTCGTCGAACTCGTCATGGCACTCGAAGAGACCTTCGACATCGAAGTTGCCGAGGACGAACTCAAAGAGATCAAAACCGTCGGCGAGGCCTTCGAGCTGATCTACGCCAAGCTGTAGTGCGCGTTGCCGTCACTCCCTCGGGACCAATACAAGGTCGCCGGGTAGCCGTCACGGGTCTCGGCGCGCTTTCGTGCGCCGGCGAAGGAGTGGACGCTCTGTGGGAGCTACTGATGAAGCCCGACGCGCCGAAGTCAAAACGCATTGGCGACTTTGAGACGGCGCACGTCGGTGGACCAAAGGAACTTCGCCGCCTCGACCCCTTCGCGCTCTACGCTCTCATCGCCGCCGACGAGGCGTGGAACCAGAGTGGACTCGTGGGGCCCCTCACTGACGCGGGCAGCATCGTCACGACCGGCATCGGCGGCCTTCAATCGACACTGAATCAAGGCGTTGTTCTGTTACAAAAGGGTCCCGAACGTGTCTCGCCCTTTCTCGTTCCCATGATGATGCCCAACGCCGCCACCGCCGCCGTCTCCATGCGCTTTGGCTTAGGCGGACCGTGTGAGACGGTGACGACGGCCTGCGCGGCCGGTACGCACGCCATTGGCAACGCCGCTCGTCTCGTGTCGTCGGGCCGCTGCGACGTGGCCGTCGCCGGCGGAGCCGAAGCCGTCATCGTCGAGATCGCCGAGGCGGGCTTTCGCAACATGACCGCGCTCTCCAACCAGAACCTCTCTCGACCCTTCGACGTGAATCGCGACGGCTTCGTCCTGGGTGAAGGCGCGGGCGTACTGATCCTCGAAGATTGGGACCACGCCCTCGAACGAGGCGCCACGATCTTCGCCGAAGTCATCGGCGCGGCGTCAACCGCTGACGCGCACCACATCACCGCGCCCGATCCCACGGGCGCGGGCGCGATCCGCTGCATGCAACTGGCCCTCGCCGACGCCGACATTGCGGCCAGTGACGTCTCGCACATCAACGCGCACGGCACGTCCACGCCTCTGAACGATCTCGCCGAAGCCATCGCCGTGCACCGAGTCTTTGGCGACAACCCGCCGGTGACCACTTCGATCAAGGGCCACCTTGGGCACTCCCTCGCGGCCGCCGGCGCACTCGAGGGTGTCGCCTCGGTACGCACGCTGCAAAACCAACTGATCCCGCCCACCGCGGGCACCACCGATATCGATCCCGCGATCGACCTCGACGTCGTCCTCGGCGCCCCGCGCCCCGCCGAGGTGGAGATCATCTTGTCCAACTCTTTTGGATTCGGTGGTCACAACGGCAGCGTGATCTTCCGACGTTTTCATCCCTAATTACAACGTCCATTCGTCGAAGTGGCGTTCGACGTAGGCGTTGTCGTACGCCCAGCGCGCGTTGGCAATGAACTCACCGAGCATCACCGGATCCTTCACGCCCGGCGCGCTCTCGACTCCCGCGCGAACGTCAACGCCAAAGACCGGAAAGTTCTGCACCACGTCGACGACACTCGCCGCGTTCAGCCCGCCCGAGGCGATCAACGGCACCCGTGGCCCCGACTCCATGAAGAGTTCGAGTGAGTCCACGAGCGCCTCTGGTTCGTCGCTCTCGGGTAGCACGAGACAGGCCACGCCGTTCGCGAGTGTGAGTCGCTCGGTGCCGTCGGGCACCATGCGCAGCACCGTGTTCACCCGCTCGCACACGTAGCTGAGTTCGTCCGAGGTGATAGGACCGTCGATCTGCACGGCACTGAGTCCGAGCGTGTTGGCGATCTCGACGATTCGCTGGGGTAGTTCGTTGCGGAACACGCCGACCGATCCTGCGCCCTGGGGTAGGCGGCGGACGATGTCGTGCGCCGCGCTCACGGAGATCTGACGCGGCGTCAGGGCGAAGTCGAAGCCGACGGCGCTCGCGCCCAGGCCAATGGAGAAGAGCGCGTCCTCTTCCGTGGTAATCCCCGAGATCTTGATGTAGAGGCCCTCAGCCGTGAGTCGCACGTACCGTCTCCATGGTTGGTACGTTACTCACGAAGGAGGAATCGCCTTAGGCAACCTCTTCAACGGTCACGTCGTCGCTTTCGTCACTGGTCGCGCCGAGCAGCGTACGGTGCGCGACACCGAGGCCTTCGAGGCGACCGTTCGTCATCCACGCGCTCGTCACGCCCTGGGGGCCCGCGGGGCCCTTCGACTTCAAGTACGCGTCGACGCTCGCGGAGTTAGTGCCACGAACGTGCACGAATCGCCACGGGACGCTCGAGCCGCGCGCGTCTAATCGACCGACCAGCTCTTGACCCGTGAAGCAGCCCTTTTGAAACGAGATCGTGGCCGCCACGAACGCTCGGCCAAAGCAGTGTGGCGTAAGAGCCAAGGCGAACTCTCGCACGCCCGGCCAGTTGGCGCGGATCTGTTCGTCCAGCGTGGCGAAGGGTCCTTCGTCAACCTCTTCGACCTCAATGGTGCACTTCGTGCGGAGGAGGAATCTCTTCAGTCGTTTCGTCGCGACCTCGGCGAGTTCTCTCGGCACGGTGATGTCAAAACCGTCCTCACGGCGTTGCACGAAACAGCTCGTCATGACGACGCTGTCGGGTTCGAGAATAAGGGCCCACGCGCCGGCCTCGTCGACCAGGGCCAGATCCTGACTGAGTTGGCCCTGGAGGAAGGACTCTGTCTCGGGTCCCCGGGCCTTCAGCACGGACCACTGAAGCGCGTGCGTGGTCGTGTCGTTCCCGGTCGTACTCATGAACTATTACAGTATGCGCCAACGTGGTGAAACCCGCCGCGCACGAGGTGGTCACCAATGAGCATGCAGACAGAACTAAATACCATCACCTCGACAATGACCGAGCTCTCGACGCGCATCACCACCCTCGTCGAAGCCGAAGGTGACGCTATGGCCCCCGACGTCTACGCCGAACTCGTGGCGGCGGAGCGAACGGTGGGAGCGCTGCTTCGGCGACTCGTTCGCGTCGCGGGGCGGACTCTCTAAGACCCGCCGGTAGTCTCTGACTATGGCTTCTCCGTGGTGGTGTGTCCAAGCGTTGTCACCACAGCAGCGACTCGACGTGCTCAGCCTGCTCAATCGAACCGAGGCCCTCCTCGGGCGCGAAGCGATTGACGAGGGGCGCCGCCGCTCGGTCGTGCACGGCTGGCGTGCGCAACACTGGCTCTACTACGACGAAGGCATCTTGACCAAGTACGCCATGTCGTCGGGTGAAGAACACGCGATTGTCGAGATGTGCGGCGGCGACTACGACGAAGAGTTACTCGCGCACCTGCTCGCGGCGCACGAGGTCGTCGACTGGTGGACCCGCGGGCCCAAATCATGTGAGTACGTCAAGGGCAACGTCATTCGAATGTTGCAACTACTTCGCGTCAAACTTCCCGTTCCGGTAGAGGACGTGCCTGAGGGCGCGCTGCTACGCAACTTCGAGCCCCACCACGACGAAGAGGCGTGGCTCGAACAGAACAACGCCGCCTTCGCGAACCACCCCGAGCAGGGCGCCTGGCACCTGACGGACCTCGACGAACGAACGCACGAGCCCTGGTTCGATCCCTCGGGCTTTCTACTCATAGAGATCGACGGACGGATCGCCGCGTCGTGTTGGACCAAGGTCCACGAGCTGCACCCCGACCGCTTCGGGGAGATCTACGTGATATCGGTGCATCCCGACTTCCAGCGCCACCACCTCGGGCGCGTCATGGTGACCCAGGGTCTCAACATCCTCTTTCGCAAAGGTGTCATGGACGCCGTGCTCTTCGTTGACGAGTCCAACGACTCCGCTAAGAAGCTCTACGACTCGCTGGGTTTTCGTCTCGAACGAGAAGACCGACTCGTACGCTTCGTGCGCGCCTAGCCCACGCCCACGAGGTAGCCCACGCCAAAGGTCACGACCGAGGCGAGCCCCATGATGATGAGTGCTCGAAGGGCCGAGTAGATGATGCCACGTCTCGTGAAGTGACCCACCGCCGCGCCGATGAAGACGATGGAGACTCCCGCGAGGCCCACCGACCACCACATGACGTTGCCCGACCCGACCACGATCCACGGCAGGAGTGGGATCAGCGCGCCCACCGAGAAGAAGAGGAAGGACGAGATCGCCGCAATCCACGGTGATCCCGTCGCCGAAGGGTCGACGCCGAGCTCTTCGCGCGTGTGCGTCCGCAACGCTAGATCGGGGTCACGCATCAAGTCCGTCGAGAGTCGCTCGGCCAACTCCGCGTCGATGCCGCGTCCAATGAAGATGTCGCGAAGTTCTTGACGTTCTAGTTCCGGCTCGGCCGCGAGCGCGCGACGTTCGACGTCAATTTCGTAGCCGTAGAGCTCCTTTTGGGCCCGCATCGAGAGGTACTCGCCGCTACCCATCGAGAAGGCTCCCGACACCAGTCCCGCGAGTCCCGCGAGACGAACAATGTTGTGTCCGGGATTCGCCCCCGCGAACCCCAAGATGAGCGAGACGTTCGTGACGAGCCCGTCCATCAACCCAAAGAGGGCCGCGCGAAAGCCCCCGTCACTGATCTGGCGATGGTGGGGCGTACTGACTATCTCTTCGCTCACGCAGCGAGTCTACGGGGGCTCGCGCGACACGTCAGGTGATCAATCGGTGAAAGATAGTGTTGCCACGGAGGTGCACCATGGTCACGCACGTGAAGAGCATTGACGAACTGTCGGCGCGGGTGGGAACGCACCTCGGCTACTCCGAGTACATGCTGGTCACGCAGGAACAGGTCAATCTCTTCGCCGAGGCGACCGGAGATCATCAGTGGATCCACGTCAACCCTGAGCGCGCGGCCGCCGGTCCCTTCGGTCACACCATTGCGCACGGCTATCTCACATTGTCCCTCATCCCGGTGCTGCTCGGGGGTGTCATGAAAGTCGACGGCGTCGGCATGGGCGTGAACTACGGCTCGAACAAAGTCAGGTTCACGTCGCCGGTGCCCGTGGGTTCAGAGATACGCGCCGGCGCCACGCTCGCTTCGGTCGAAGAGGTTGCCGGCGGCGTGCAAGTCGCGCTCGACGTCACCGTTGAAGTCAAAGACGCCGCGAAGCCCTCGTGCGTTGCCCAAGTCGTGTTTCGCTACTACCACTAACGCCTTGACCAGTACTCCCCTTCCTCAAGGCGACGAGAAGACGCAACAGGTTCGCTCGATGTTCGACGCCATCGCCCCTCGCTACGAGCTCGTGAACAAACTCATGACCTTCGGTCTCGACGGCCGCTGGCGTCGACGAGCCGTCAATGACCTTCGACTCGCGCCGCGCAGTCTCGTCTTAGACGTCGCCGCGGGCACGGGCGACTTCGCTCGCGAACTCCACCATCAGGGCCAACGGGCGGTCGCGACCGACCTCAGTTACAACATGCTCGCCACCGCCAGAGCGGTTCGCGAACGCGTCCAAGCGGACGCGTCGAAGCTCCCGTTTCGTAGCGCCAGTTTCGACGGCATCACCTGCGGTTACGCGCTTCGCAACTTCACCGACCTTCAAGCGACCTTCGCCGAGATGGCGCGGGTCCTTCGCGCCGGGGGACGCCTCTCGCTGCTCGAGGTCGCCGAACCCAGCTCGGGACTCTGGCGCGCGGGCTTTCGACTCTGGTTTCGCAGAGCGGTCCCCTTCATCGGGTCTCTCGTCTCGGACCGCGCGGCGTACCACTACCTGCCCGCGTCGACGGCCTACCTACCGGAATCGCCAGAGATCGTCGCCATGTTGAACCGGGCCGGTTTCTCCGCCGTCAATCACCGCCGGGTCATGGGTGGACTCAGTCAGCAGTTCCTCGCGACGAGGAACACGTGAAGTTCGTCCGTTCCTCCATCAGTCCCCTTCGGGCGGAGACGTTACGCGCACTCGGTGCTCGCGATGGGTGGCTCGTCGAATCGCCCGAAATCCTTCGCGCGGGATTCGGACGCATCGTCGATCGCGTTGAGCTCGGTGCGGGTCTCGATTCACCCACGAACGCCACGGCGGCGCTGGCGCGCCACGAGGTCGTTGGCGACGACGGCCCCGCGGGCACGGGCGTCGTTGCCTTCGCGACGTTGCCTTTCGATCGAAACGCTCCCGGAGAGCTACAGATACCCGAGTTCTTGATCACCCAGTCCGCATCGGGCGAGACGTGGTTGACCTGTCTCGAGGGGTCGAGCGACTGGCGCGAGTGGTACGACGCGGCCAAGGATCCCACGCAAGAGACCCAGAGTCTTCGCTCGCTGACGTATCAACCAACGCCCGAGGAGTACGCGCACAACGTCGCGCTCGCGGTCGAGATTCTTCGCCGCAAGGAGATCGACAAGGTGGTGCTGGCGCGCGCCGTGCTGGGTTCGGTGCCCGAACCCATCGACACCGCGGCAATTGCCCAACGACTCCGACTCCGCGAGCCGATCTGCACGCTCTACAGCTTGCCCTCGAGCGACGGTCAGAGATTCGTCGGAGCCAGTCCTGAGCTGCTGGTGCGCCGAACGGGCGTGGAGATTCAGTGCCACCCCCTCGCGGGCACGATCACCCTGCCCCCCAACGTCGCGCCCGACGACTACCAGACGTGGCTCCTCGGCAGTACGAAAAATCTTCACGAGTACGGCGTGTTGGTCGACGAGGTGGTGCGAAACCTAGCCAACGTCTACGACGACGTCTACGCCGACCCCGAACCCTCGATCGTCACGCTGCGCACTGTGGCGCACTTGGGCGCCTGGGTGAGCGCGCGCTCGAACAACCTCGACACCGCGCCCGACGCGCTCGAAGTGCTGCGCCTGCTCCACCCCACGGCCGCGGTAGGCGGCGTCCCAAGAGAGAGCGCGTACGACCTCATCCGTCGCCTCGAGCAACACGACCGTGGTCACTACGCGGGACCGCTCGGTTGGATGGACGAGCGAGGCGACGGCGAGTGGTGGATCGGCATTCGCGGCGTCTTGGTGAAGGGCCGAGAGTTCGAAGCGTGGGCCGGTGCGGGAATCGTGAGTGAGTCCGACCCTATCGCCGAACGCGAAGAGACCAGGGACAAACTCGCGAGCGTCTTGACGTCGGTACTAGTTGACCGCGTGTGACGCTTCGCGCTTGAACGGACGTTCAATCGCCCACTTCGTCACGAGCGCCAGCGCTTCGACCACGATCGCTCCCGACATCTTGGACACGCCTCGTTGTCGATCCGAAAAGGAGATCGGCACCTCGATGATCGAGGCGCCGTGACGTCGCGCGCGATACGTCATCTCGATCTGAAACCCGTAGCCGTCGGCCGTCACGGTCTCGTAGTCGATCTTCTCCAGCGCCGATTTCGCGTAGACCCGAAATCCCGACGTCGAATCGGCGACCTTGAGTCCGAGCAGGGTCGACGCGTACTGGTTGCCCCCGCGCGAGAGCAGTCGACGCGACAACCTCCAGCGCGGGATCGTTCCGCCTGGCACGTAGCGCGATCCGATCACGACCTCGTGCTCATTCGCCGCCGCCAGCAGTCCCGCGAGAGCGAGGGGATCGTGCGAGAAGTCGCAGTCGATCTCGACGAAGTGGTCGAAGTCGGCTTCGAGTCCCCACGCGAAGCCCGCACGATAGGCGCGACCGAGTCCACTCTTGGCGGTGCGCTCGAGCACGTCGATCTGGCCGAGTTGCTCATTCAGTTCTCTTGCTCTCGCGGCGGTGCCGTCCGGACTGGCGTCGTCGACGACGAGGATGTGGCACTCGGGAACGGCGTTGCGCAGAGCGGTGAGCATCTCAGCGACGTTGAGAATCTCGTTGTACGTGGGAAGTACCACCAACGTGCGCATTAGGAGACTCTACAACGTGGCCTAGGCTGAACCCGTTGAGTTCCCCCGACGCGGGGTGAGAACGTGACACGCTAGAGGAAGTCCTATGCCCGAAGCCGTCTCGAAGAAACGTCTTGCGTTGCCACGTGAGATTCGACTCATTCTTAGTTTCGGCTCCCTGGTCTTCGTTTTCCTGTATTTTGTATTGCCCCAATTCGGATCGGCTCGCTCGTCGCTGCCCCTGCTCGCCACGGTGAACCCCATCCTGGTGACCCTCGGCGTTCTCCTAGAGGTCGGCGCGATCTTCGCCTACGTCGAACTCACGCGCACCGTGCTCTACCCTTACGCCCCGAGTCGCTACAACACGCTGCGCGTCAACATGGCCGGACTCGCGATCAGCCACGTCGTGCCCGGCGGCACGGCGCCCGCGGGGGCGCTGGCGTACCGAATCTTCAACGAACTCGGCGTCCCGCGCGACACGAACGCCTTCGGCCTCGCCGCGCAGGGATCGGGCTCGGCGGTCGTGCTCAACGTCATCTTTTGGATCGCGCTCGTGATCTCGATCCCCCTCGACGGTTTCAACCCGGCCTACGGCTTCGCCGCGCTCGCCGGGGTCTTTCTCCTCCTGGCCTTCTTCGGCACGATTTTGCTGATCACGAGGGGCCAGCGACGCGCCGACGCGTGGCTACGGGTCGTGGCTCGTCGCGTGCCCTCCATCAACCCCGACGCCGTGTCGGCGTTGTTAAGGAAAGTCGCCGATCGCATCACGCTGCTCATCAACAACCGACGAACTTTGTGGTGGGCCTTCACCTGGGCTGCGCTCAATTGGCTCTTGGACGCTACGTGCCTGTGGGTCTTTCTTTGGTCCTTCGGGTCCGTGGTGTCACCCGTTGACCTCCTCGTCGCCTACGGCCTCGCGAACGTCCTCGCGGCTATACCGGTGACGCCCGCGGGATTGGGCGTCGTCGAGGGTGTGCTCATTGGTTCCCTCGTGGGTTTTGGCGTGCCCCACAGTCAGGCGATTCTGGCGGTGCTCGCGTACCGTCTCGTGAACTTCTGGATACCCATACCGCTCGGCGGTATCTCCTACGCGAGTCTGCAGTGGCGTCGCCCGGCGGAAGCTACACCTGGGAAAGCGAGCGCGACCGATCCATTGCCAGACGTTTGAACTCGCGCTGCGCGGAGAAGTTGTTCACCGGTTGCAGACGGCGCCAACGACGATCGGTACCGAGCACCCACGTGAAGAGGTCGTCCCTCCACGTGATCTCGAAGGCTTCGAGTAGGTCGCTCTGCAGCGACGGATCTTCAATGGGCACCAGCACCTCAACACGTCGGTCCAGGTTTCGCTCCATGAGGTCGGCCGATCCGATGTAGATCGAGAAGTCGGGGTCGCCCTGGCTACCAAAGGCGAAGATCCGCGAGTGCTCGAGGAACTCGCCCACCAACGAGTGGACCTTGATGTTCTCCGACAGACCGGCGACGCCCGGACGAAGACTGCACAGGGTACGAACCACCATGCGGATCTCGACACCTTCGATGCTGGCTTCGTAGAGCGCGTCGATGATAGTGGGATCGGTCAGTCCGTTCACCTTGATGGCGATCTTGCCGAGCGCGCCACGGTCGCGCTGGGCGTTAATGAGTTCCACGACGCGCGACCTGGTGTTCAGTGGACTCACGATGAGCTTTTCGTAGTTGCCAATCCGCGAGAAGCCCGTGAGAAAGTTGAAGAGCTCACCGACGTCGTGGCTGATCGCGGGGTCGCTGGTCAAGAGACCGAAGTCCTCGTAGATACGCGCCGTCTTGTCGTTGTAGTTCCCGGTGCCGATGTGCACGTAGCGAACGGTCGTGTCGCCCTCGGAGCGCAACACCAACGTGATCTTCGAGTGTGTCTTCAGGCCCACGATGCCGTAGACGACGTGCACGCCCGCGTCTTCGAGCGCCTTGGCCCACTCGATGTTGGCGGCCTCGTCGAAGCGCGCCTTCAGTTCCACGAGGGCCACGACCTGTTTTCCGCGTTCCGCGCCGTGAATCAACGACGCGACGATGGGTGAGTCACCCGACGTGCGGTACAGCGCCTGCTTCACGCCGACGACCTTGGGATCGAGGGCAGCTTGGGCGGTGAACTGTTCGACCGAGTCGGTGAAGGACTCGTAGGGGTGGTGCAACAAGATGTCACCGTCACGAATGGCCGCGAAGACGTCGCCCACGTGGTCCCCATCGAGGAGACGCTTCGGCGTCAACGGCGACCAGTCCTCACCCTTGAGATCGGGACGGTCGAACTTGTAGAGGCCCCAGAGGTCGCTCAGTCCCAGCATCGTGTCCGTGACGTAGACGTTCGACGGATCGAGTTCGAGTTGGTCGACGAGCAACTTCAAGAACTCTTCGGACATTCCGCGCTGAATCTCCACGCGCAACGCCTCACCGAAGCGCCGGCGTCGAAGCTCCACTTCGAGCGCCACCAGGAGGTCGTCGGCCTCGTCCTCTTCGAGGGTGAGGTCCGCGTTCCTCGTCACGCGAAAGAGATCAGCGCGTCCGATCGTCATGCCCGGGAACAGTCGGTCCAGGTGCGCGATGATTAGGTCCTCTAACAGACACCACTGGTCGGGCCCGGCTTGGAGGAAGCGCGGTAGCGAGTTGGGTACCTTCACGCGTGCGCTTCGTTCGTCGTTCGTGAGGTCGTCGCGCACCGACACGGCGATGTTCAGCGAGAGGTTCGAGATCATGGGAAAGGGGTGGCCGGGATCGACCGCAAGGGGCGTCAAAACGGGATAGACGTTTTCGTCGAAGTACTTGGCGAGTGCCGACTTGGCTTCGTCGTCGAGGTCGTCGTGGCGAACGATGGCGATGCCACCCGCCGCGAGTTCGGGCAGTATCGCGTCGGTCATAAGACGGTCTTGTCGCTCGACGAGTTCGAGCACGCTCTCGCGAATTGCCGCCAACTGCTGACGAGGTCGAACGCCATCGACGGACGGCGTCTGCACTCCCGCCGCAACCTTGTCTTCGAGACTCACGACGCGAACTTGAAAGAACTCGTCGATCATCTCGGCGAAGATCGCCAAGAACTTGCACCGTTCGAGAATGGGCAGGTTCTGGTCCGCGCCGAGGTCGAGTAGTCGCGCTCCGAACTCGAGACGTGAGAGTTCGCGACTCGAGAACCTCTCGGGTCCGAACGACGTTAGATCTGTGCCCAAGGCGACTGGTTCCCTCTAGTGAGTCAATAGGTTCTCACCATCGTACGACTACTGTTGAAACGTGGCGAGACACGCAAGTACCGAGATCGCTCGGGCCAAAGCGCCGCCACCGAGCGCGCCGCGAAATCTTCGCTTCACGGAGTTGAGTCTGATGGCTCTGGCGTGGATTATCACCACCGCCTTCTACGTCTTGGCGTCGCTGGGAGCGCAGGGAAAGATGCCCGATCGCTTTGGGTTCTTCCTTGGGGGAATGATCCTTATCTCGCTCATGATGCACTTCGCGGTCGCACGCTGGGCCCCCAACTCCTCTCAGGTCCTCTTACCGATCGCCACCCTACTGAACGGCATTGGCTACGTCGAGATCGCGCGATGGGACCCGCCGCTCGCGCGTAGTCAGTCAATCTGGTTCTTGGCGAGCGCCCTCGCGCTGGCCTTCACGCTGAAAGTCGTTCGCCACGTGCGCGACCTCGACCGCTACCGCTACCTCACCCTCGTCGTGGCGATCGGGCTGTTGGTCGCGCCGCTTTTGCCCCACGTGGGCAAGACCGTGAATGGCGCGCGCCTGTGGATTGACGTGGGTCCGTACGCTTTTCAGCCGGTCGAGTTCTCGAAGATCCTGCTGATCTTCTTCTTCGCGTCCTACTTTGCCGCCAATCGCGAGCTGCTCACGATTCCCACGCAGCGCATTGGCCCGGCGAGGTTCGTGCCGCCCAAGGTGCTCGTGCCAATCCTCGCCGCCTGGGGACTCTCCATCGCCATCCTCGGGGCGGAGAACGACCTCGGCTTCGCCATCCTCATCTTCGCGCTCTTCATCGCGCTGCTGTGGGTGGCGACGGGCCTCAAGTCCTACGTCGTACTCGGCGTCGGGCTCTTGGTCGGCGGCGCGTTCATCGCCGATCAACTGTTCCACCAGGTGCAGAGTCGCGTCAGTGAGTGGCTCGATCCCTGGTCGACCGTGAATTTCAACTTCTCGCACCAACTGGCCTACGGGTGGTTCTCGATCGCCGCGGGCGGCGTTACGGGCACGGGACTAGGCCTCGGCCAAGGGGGCTACATCGGTGGTGGCATACCTTACATAACGTCGGACATGATCTTCGCCGCCATTGCTGAAGAACTCGGGTTCCTCGGCATTATTTTGGTGCTCTGTCTCTTCGCCGCCTTCGTCGGGGAGGGATTTCGCATCGCGCAACGTGCGTCGTCGGACTTCGTGCGCCTCACCGCGACGGGTCTCACCGCCCTTTTGGGCTTCCAGGCGTTCTTCATCATGGCCGGCATCCTTCGTCTTTTGCCCTTCACCGGCATCACGTTGCCCTTCATGGCCTACGGCGCGAACTCGTTGATCGCGAACTACCTCGTGGTGGCGATACTGCTGCGGATATCGGACGAAGGGAACACCGAGAAACGCGGCGGCGAAATTGTCGCCGTCCATTTCCCTCAGGCGTAGTACGACTGAAGGACGTCCTCGGCACAGAGAATCGGTGCCGGCACGCTTTGACGAAGCGCCATCGAGAGCGCGTCACTGGTGCGACAGTCGAAGACCTCGCGCCCACGCGGCGTCATGAGATCGAGTTCAGCGTAAAAGACGCCGCCCTCGTAGCGAACGATGCGCGCCGCGATCACTTCGCCTTGTAATCGGGTCAAGATCGTCGTCATGAGTTCGTGGGTACTCGGACGGCGCCCCTCGATCGCCCCGTGCGCGTTCTGTAACGCCACGGCGTCGGCGAGGGCGACGGGCACGACGAGGTAGCGAAAGGGCGATTCCGCCTCGAGGAGGTGGATCATGGGTGACGCGTCCGTCAGGTCGTACAGCACCGATTCGAGGTGCATCACTCGAAACGTCACGTGCTCAGGGGTCAACTCGACGTCGTTACTCGACTCTTCGCTCGCCACCTCGGCCTCGGCCTCAGTGGGTTCCTCGTCGCTCATAGGGCACCAACCCTAATTGCCCATGCGTCGTGAGACCGAGAGCACCATGCCGGCCGCGACGAAGAAGACGGTCTCCGCCGAGCCGCCGTAACTAAGGAGGGGCAAGGGTATTCCCGTCACGGGCATGATGCCCATGGTCATGCCGATGTTCTCGAAACAACTGAAGGCGAAAAAGATGAAGACGCCAATGCAGAGCAGTCGTCCCATCGTGTCCTTCGCGTTCTTTCCGATGATGAACATTCGAAACGACACGAAGGCCAACAACAAGACAACGAGCACCGAGCCAATGAAGCCCATCTGCTCACCGATCGCGGTGAAGATGAAGTCCGTCTGCTGCTCGGGGACGTAGCCGAGCACGGTCTGCAGGCCGTGAAAGAGGCCCGCGCCGTACACCCCACCGGACCCAATCGCGCTTTTGGCGTTGTTGACCTCGTAGAGCAGGGCGGTCAGCTGTGGATTCGTGGAGTTCTGATTGAGGAAGGACACGAAGCGGTCGACCTGGTACTTCTGCAAGAGATCGAGGTAGAGCGCCGAGGCGAGGCCTAGTGAGCCCAGGACCGCCAACAACGTCATGAACCGCGGCGGCACGCCCGCGATGACCATCATCGCCGACACGATCAAGACGATGATCACCGACGTGCCGAGGTCGGGCTGCTTCACGATGAGGGCGAGGGGCACGACGGCCATCACGAGCAAGCGCATGACGTCGTACATCTTGAGGCCTTCGGTTCTTCGTGCGCAGAACGTCGCGATCGCCAGGATCAAGAACAGCACCGTAAACTCGCTGGGTTGGATCTGGATGGAACTGCCGAAGCTGTACCAACGTTGCGCGCCGAGCGCGGTCTTGCCGAGGACGAACACGCCCGCGAGCGCGAGGAGCGAACACACGTAGAGCGGCGTCGCGGCGATCTCGAAGCGTCGGTAGTCAATGCGCGAGACGACGTACATGGCGATGACGCCCAGCACCATGAAGAACCCCTGGCGCTCGACGTAGTAGTGCGAGTTCAACCCCTGGTTCACGAGCTGTTGACGCGTGGCCGAGTAGATCGCGACGACGCCGGTGCCGCCGAGGGCGATCATGCTCCAAAAGAGCGCCTGGTCGAACGAGTCCTTCGGGCGGAGTCGGTGGGTCAGGGCGCCGAGGGTGTCGGTCACGCAAGCACCTCGAGGAGTTGTGCCCCGTCGATGTCAACGCCCCACCACCACTGCATCTGCAGCGCCGCTTGGTAGGCCAGCATCGCGAGTCCGTTCTGGGTGCGACAACCCGCGTCGTCGTACAACGTTCGCCACGTCGACGCTCGCGGATCGTACGTGATATCGACGGCGACCGTCTCGTGATGCACGCCCTGCAACACGGCCGCTTCGACGTCGCGCCCCGCGACCGGCACCGTGTTCACAATGAGGTCCACCGGTCGATAGACGAGCGAACTGGGAAAGACGTTCTGATAGCGACCGCTCAGTTCCTCGGCCTTGACCTCGTTGCGCGCGTGAATGGCCACGGAGGCGACGCCGTGGTGCACCAACGCGTCGACGACCGCGCTCGCGGCTCCCCCAGCCCCGAGGACGACGGCGTGGGCGTTCTCCACCACGGATCCGTACTCGGCACGCAGGGCGTTGATGAAGCCCTCGCCGTCGGTGCTGTCGCCGTAGAGAGTCCCGTCGCGTTTAAGGAGTGAGTTCACGGACTGCGTACGACGCGCGACGTCACTGAGTTCGTCACTGCGCTCAAAGGCCTCGCGCTTCAAGGGAGCGGTGATGGAGAGCGCGTCGAAATCACTCGACATCAGTACGCTGAGGTGCGCAGCGTCGCCCAGTCCCAACTCGACGCGCGTCGACGTACCCTCGAGACCAGCGAGGCGAAGTCCCACTTCGTGGAGTTGGGGCGAGAGCGAGTGCGCCACCGGTGAACCTGCGACCCCGACGCGCCAGATCATTCGAGACCCAGTTTGTGCGCAATCTTCTCGTTCGCCAGTTGCTGTTTGAACGTCGTGGAGAATGCTTCATCTCCGTTTTTATTGATCAACGTGAAGTACAGCCACGTACCCGCGGGCGCGTGCAGCACGGCGTTGAGGGCGAAGGTCGACACCGTGCAGATGGGCGTCGGCGTGAGGCCCGCGTTGAGGTAGGTGTTGTACGGCGTCGGCGTTGCTAGCTCGGCCGACGTGACGGTGCCGCCGTCCTGTTTGAAGTAGTAGAGCACCGTCGAGTCCATCTGCAGAGGCCCGCCACGCGCCAATCGGTTGAAGATGACGCGTGCCACCTTGGGCATGTTGGACGGGTAGTAGCCCTCCTTCTCAACGATCGACGCCGCGGTCACCAACTGGTAGGCGTTCAGTCCGTTGATCGTCGTCGACGACGTCAGACCAAGCGACGCGGCCTCCTTCTCGAAACCGCGCACCATCTTGTCCGCGAGTTCGCTCGGTGTCGTCGTCGGGGCGATGACGTAGGTCCCCGCCCCGATGAGCCCTTCGAGGGATCCCGTGTTGGCGAACGTGCTCGGCGTGACCGCGGCCGTCGTCGCGGCGACGAAACGCTTGGCGTAGGTGGGTCCCATGTCATTGGCGACGTTAAGAGCGATCTCGTGCAAGGTGAGACCCGGAGAAGCGACGACGACCTCGACGTTGGGGGCGTTACTCAGCACCGAGCGCACCTTCGCGAACGACGAACCCTGTCGGAGTTGATAGGAACCGGTCTGGACCTGGGGCGTTCCGAGGACGAGACTCTCGAGACGAAAGGCCAACGTCGACGCGATGACCCCTTTGGCGTGCAGTTCGCCGGCGATGGTCGAAAAGGAGTCGCCAGTGTGCACGGTGACGATCACCTCGCGGCCCTTACTGGCAAAGATGGGGTCGATCTGGAGCGCGAACCATCCAACGCCCACGACGATGACGACCACGAGCGCGAGAACGACGCGGCCCAGCGGCCTACTCAGCATGTTGGCCATCAACATAGTTTTGCAGCATGATGACGGCAGCGGCGCTGTCGACGTGATCGCGGTGTTCTTTGGCCTTCAGGCCCGCCTGGGAGAGCGATCGCTGGGCTTCAAGGGTCGTGAGGCGTTCGTCCCACTGGACGACGGGGATTGCAACCAAGGCGTCGACCAGGGCGCGGTAGAACGTGTCGGCCTGTTTCGTGCTCGACGTTACGTTGCCCGACAGCGCCACGGGTCGTCCGACGACGACGGCACCGACACGCTCCTCTTGTATCAAAGTCTGCAACGACGAAATGAGCATCTCGTCGTTGGGGAGCGCTGGTCGCGGAAACGCCATCGTCGCTGACGAATCGGTGATGGCGACGCCACAACGCACCGCACCGGGATCGAGACCAAGGAAACGCGTCACCGGGTTCTTAGAGCGCCTTCGCCGCGACGACGACCGCGTCGATGCCCCGGGGATCTCGGCCACCAGCGAGAGCTAAACGAGCGGAGCCCCCACCGCCGCCGCCCACGTGTGACGCGAGCGACTTCACCGTGCTCGACGCGTCGAGGGACCCGTCGGTCGCCACGGCCAGTGAGACCTTGTCGTCGTTCTCGCCCACGAGCACGACGACGCGCCGTCCGCGGTGCTGAAGGTCTTGGGCCAAGGTGCGCAGCTGGTCGCCGGAGTAGCCGTCCACGCGAGCGACGACCACGTCGCCCGTGCTCTGCGCGTCAAGTTCGTTGGCGAATTGGCTCAGTTGGGCCTGGCGGAGACTGGCGATCTCCTTCTCCACGTCGCGCTGGCGATCGAAGAGTCGCTCGAGCGCGGGCACCACGTCCTCGCTCGACGTCTTCAAGAGCGTCGCCACCGATCCAAGGACCTGTTCCATCTCATACGTACGACGATGCGCGCCCAGTCCGCTCACCGCTTCGATGCGGCGAGTGTTCGCGCCAATCGAGGCCTCACTCACGACTTGGATCTGTCCGATGTCGCCCAGTCGATCAACGTGGGTCCCTCCACAGAACTCGAGGCTGTGGCGACCCGCGCGCACGACACGGACCCGGTCGCCGTACTTGTCGCCGAAGAACGCGACGGCGCCCATCGTCTCGGCTTCGGCTTTGGTCGTCTGAATGGTGTCGACGTCCTCGTTGAGGACCACGTCGGTGTTGACGATCGTGAGAATCTCCTTGGCCTCGTCAGGCGCGAGACCCGCGCCGTGCGAGAAGTCGAAGCGCAGTCGTTCGGGGCCCACGTAGGAACCCTGCTGGCGGACGTGATCACCGAGCACCGTGCGAAGTCCCGCGTGCAAGAGGTGCGTCGCGGTGTGGTTGCGTCGGGTCGCCTCGCGACGATCGCCTTCGATGGTCGCCACGGCGATCTGGCCGGGCAACACCTCGCCGGTGAGTCGCCCGCGGTGCGCGAAGAGTCCCCCCGCGACGTTTTGGGTGTCGAGCACGTCGAAGCGACCCGTCTCGGTCACGACCGTGCCGGTGTCGCCCACCTGGCCACCCGACTCGGCGTAGAACGGGGTCGTGTCGAGGAAGAGTTCGCTTTCTCCCCTCTCGCCGGCCAGGACGGCGAGTACGGTCGTCTCGATGCTGTAGCGCGTGACGTCTCGTCCGACGAACTCCGTCGGGCCGTCGCGCTCGATGAGCTCGCGGTACTGCGCGTCGTCCGCCACGCGCAGCGTCTTCGCGCTCGCCCTCGCGCGCTCACGCTGAGCCGTCATGGCCTCGTCGAACGCTTGTCGCTCGACACTGAGACCCGACTCCGCGACGATCTCGTCGGTCAGTTCGATGGGAAAGCCGTGCGTGTCGTGCAACTTAAATGCCACATCACCAGGAAAGATGGTGGTACCGCTCGCGAGGACGTCTCGCTGCGCCTCTTCGAGCAGCGAGAGCCCCGTTCGAAGGGTCCGTGCGAAGCCAGCCTCTTCACGTTCGAGGACTTCGACGATCAGGTCACGATCTTTCACGAGCGCCGGGTAGGCAACACCCATCTTCTCAATCGTCGCGTCCACGAGCGAGGCCGACAGCGCCCCCTCGGCGCCGGCACGTCGTGCCGCCAACACGGCGCGACGGATTATTCGGCGCAACACGTAGCCGCGTCCTTCATTCGAAGGCAACACGCCGTCCGCGACCAGCATTGTCATGGCGCGTCCGTGATCGGCGACTCGACGAATCGCCACGTCGATCGACTCGTCGTTGCCGTAGGTCGCGTTGAGCGCGCGCGACGCCGTCTCGATGAGCGGCGCGAAGAGGTCGGTCGCGAAGACCGACTCGACGCCGTTCAAGATCGACAGCGTTCGGTCGAAACCCGCGCCGGTATCGATGTTCTTCTTCGGCAGTTCGGTCAGCGTGCCGCCGGGGCCTCTCTCGTACTGGGTGAAGACGAGGTTCCAGAACTCGATGAAGCGGTCCTCGCCACCGAAGGCCGGTCCACCGTCGGCGCCGAATTCGGCGCCCTTGTCGAAGAAGATCTCCGAACAGGGACCACACGGCCCCACTTCACCCATGGTCCAGAAGTTGTCCTCGTCGAGGCGTTGAAGGCGTTCGGGACGTATGCCGATGAGATCGCGCCACAGATCGGCGGCGGCGTCGTCGCTGACGTGCACGGTAATCCAGAGTCGATCAGGATCGATCCCGAAACCTTCGGTGATCAGCTGCCAGGCGTACTTGATGGCGCCCTCTTTGAAGTAGTCGCCGAAGGAGAAGTTGCCCATCATCTCGAAGAACGTCAGGTGGCGTTGCGTCGTGCCGATGAGGTCGATGTCGGCGGCGCGAAAGCACTTTTGGATCGACACGGCACGTTTGTAGGGCGGTGTCTCCTCGCCCGAATAGTAGGGCTTGAAGGGCACCATCCCCGCGACCGTGAACAAGAGCGTCGGATCGTGCGGTATCAGGCTCGCCGAAGGCACCACCGTGTGCGCGTTCTGAGCGAAGTAGTCCAGGAAAATCCTGCGAAGTTGGGCGGCTTCCACAGAGTTACTCTACTGGCGCGGGTGGTTCGCCCTGGTGGGAGCGGTTCGTTCGCGCGCGCCACTGTGCCACGAGCGGACCCTCTCGGCCGTATTCAGAAGGATCGAAGAACGTCGCGTCGACGAAACCGTCGGGGAGGTACTGCTGGTCAACCCACCCGTCGGGATAGTCGTGCGCGTAGCGATAGTCGGAACCGTGGCCCAACAGCGAGGCGCTTCGATACGACGCGTCGCGCAGGTGCGCGGGGACTTGCACCAGTCCCCCGGACTGCACCGCCGCCGTCGCGGCGCCCAGGGCGCGCGTCACCGAGTTGCTCTTGGGCATGAGGGCGAGCGTGAGCGTCGCGTGAGCGAGCGTGAGGCGAGCTTCGGGCAGTCCCACGAACTCAACGGCGCGCGCCGCGGACTCGGCGATCAGGAGACCCAGCGGATCGGCGAGCCCGACGTCTTCACTCGCGAGAATGACGAGGCGTCGCGCGAGGAACCGAGCACTCTCGCCACTCTCGAGCAACGTCACCAACCAGTAGAGCGCGGCGTCGGGGTCCGAACCCCGCACCGATTTGATGAGGGCGCTGATCTGGTCGTAGTGGGTGTCGGCCGACTGGTGGTAGAGACGCCCGTCTCTCGCGCGCGCCACGTGACTGACATCGACGGCTTCGCCCGCGGACTCCATCGTGGCGAGCACGATCGCGGTGTCGAGTGTCGTAAGAGCACTTCGCGCGTCGCCGTCAGCTGACGAGGTCACCGCGCGAAGGGCGTCGTCGGTGATACGTGCGCCACGAAGTTCTAGTCCACGCCGAACGAGGGTCGCGAGGTCTTCTTCGCCCAGCGGGTGCAGTCGCCACAACGTCGAACGACTCATGAGTGCCGCGTTCACCTCGAAGTAGGGATTCTCGGTGGTCGCGCCGATGAGGACGACCTCACCGGTCTCGGTGGCGGGCAACAAGAGGTCCTGCTGCGCCTTGTTGAAGCGGTGCACTTCGTCGATGAAGAGCACGGTGCGCTGTCCGTGTTGACCGAGCCGCTCGCGAGCGCGAATAATCGCTTCACGCACGTCCTTCACGCCACTCGACACGGCCGAGAGGCTCTCGATGACGTAGTCGGCGGATATCGCGAGGATGCGCGCCAGGGTCGTCTTGCCGGTACCCGCGGGTCCCCAGAGAATCATCGACGTCAACTGACGAGACTCGACGAATCGACGCAGCGGGCCGTCGCGGCCCACTAAGTGGTCTTGACCGACAATCTCGTCGAGCGTTCGTGGGCGCAGGAGTTCGGCCAGGGGCGCCGCCTCGCGTAGGCGCTCGTTGACGGCGTCGTCAAAGAGCGACGTAGGTCACTTACCTTTAGGGGCGAATCGAAGATGCAGGTCGCGCGTCTGACGTTCGCTAATGCTCTTGGGCGCGCCGGTCATGAGGTCGTTACCCGACTGGGTCTTTGGAAAAGCGATCACCTCGCGGATGTTCTCCTCCCCCGCGAAGATCGCGACCAAGCGGTCGATGCCAAAGGCGAAGCCCGCGTGTGGCGGCGCGCCGTACTTGAAAGCGCCGAGCAGGAAGCCGAAGCGGCTCTGCGCTTCGTCGTCACTGATGCCGAGCGCGCGAAAGATCCGCGACTGGATGTCAGCTCGGTGGATGCGCACCGAGCCACTGCCCAGTTCCCAACCGTTCAGCACCAAGTCGTAGGCCTGCGAGCGAACTTTGAGGGGATCACTCTCGATCAACGACAGGTCGTCGGGGTGGGGCATCGTGAAGGGGTGGTGCGCGGCCTGGAGGTTGCCGTCCTCGTCAATCCCTTCGAAGAGGGGAAACTCAGTCACCCACACGTAGTGGTGTGGCCCCTCGCCCACCGGCCGCGCACCGAGTGTGACGCGTAGCGCGCCTAGCACTCGACAAGCTTCGACGTACTCGTCGGCGACGATGAGCACGAGGTCGCCAATCTGGGCGTCGTCGACGCTCGAAATCGCCGCGACTTCTTTTTCACTGAGAAATCTCGCGAGCGGTGAGTCGAGACCCTCGCTCGTGACGCGAAACCACGCGAGACCCTTCGCGCCAAGGCTCTTCGCCTGATCGGTGAGGGCGTCGAGCTTGGACCGGGAGAAACTCGCGCCCTCCGCGACGCGAAGGGCCTTTACGGTCGGTGCCGCGAATGCCTTCACCTCGCTCGCGGCGAACACCTCCGAGAGGTCTTGCAGGACCATGGCGAAACGCAGGTCGGGCTTATCAGTGCCGTAGTGGTCGAGCGCCTCGGCCCACGTCATGCGTCCAATCTCACCCGGGCGCGCGCCGGTCGCTACTTCGGCGGCGTCGAGTACGGCCTCGGAGACGAAGTCCAGGATGTCCTCTTGTGTGACGAAACTCGCTTCGAGGTCGAGTTGGGTGAACTCGAACTGGCGGTCCGCGCGCAGGTCCTCGTCACGAAGGCATCGAGCGATCTGGAAGTAGCGGTCGAAGCCGCCGACCATCAAGAGTTGCTTGGCGATCTGGGGACTTTGGGGCAAGACGTAGAACTCGCCCTCGTGCAGACGCGACGGCACCACGAACTCGCGCGCTCCCTCGGGCGTCGGTGCCCAGAGCAGCGGCGTCTCCACTTCGCAGAAACCCTGCGCGTCCATGGAGCGTCGCAACGCCGCGTTGACCTTGGCGCGAAGACGGAGGTTTCGCTGCATCTGTTCGCGACGAAGGTCCAAGTAGCGATAGCGCAGTCGGACCTGCTCGTCGATGTCGACTCGGTCGTCCAGTTGAAAGGGCGGGACGTCAGCGATTGAGAGGATTTCGACTTGGCAGTCACTGAGTTCGACAGCTCCGGTCGCCAAGCGAACGTTGACGGTGCCCTCGGGACGAGGGGTCACGGTACCGGTCACACGAACGACGTACTCGCTACGCACGTCGACGGAGCCCTCAACGACGGCCTGTAACACTCCCGAGCGGTCGCGAAGGTCGAGAAACGCGAGGTGCTCGCCGTGTTCGCGTCGCTTCGCCACCCAACCACAGACGCTGACGCGCTCGCCCACGTGATTCTCGTTGACCGACCCGCAGAGCAGGTCGCGCAGACTGGTGGCTTCAATTTCCTTGGGCATCGTCACTTCACTTCGTCAATAGATTGGCGACCGTCGAAACGATCTCGCTTAGCGCGACGCGCGGTTGCGCCTGCGCAAAGTCCTGGCTTCGCAGGTCCCTAATCGTAACCTCACCGGCGGCAAGTTCCTCGGGTCCGACGAGCAGCGCCAGGCGGGCACCGGACTTGTCGGCCACCTTCATCTGGGCCTTCAGCGACCGTTGGTCGTAGGCGCGATCCGTCGCGACGCCGGCCCCACGCAGACGTTCGACGAGAACGCTCACGGCGCCGTCACCCGTGGTGTCGACGACGAAGACGTCGAGTGATCGCTTCAGAAGTGCGGTGTCAACGCCTTCGGCCGCGCGAGCGAGAAGTATCCTTTCGACGCCACTGCCAAAGCCGATGCCGCTCGTGGGCTTGCCGCCGAGCTCTTCGGCCAACTTGTCGTAACGTCCACCGCCGCCAATCGAATTCTGTGCGCTCTCGAACGCGTCGGCGATGAATTCGAACGTAGTTCGGTTGTAGTAGTCAAAACCTCGTACGAGACGCGGACTGAGGACGCTCTCGATGCCGAGGGCCGTCAGCCCCGCGACCACCTTGTCGAAGTGTGCGCGACAGTCGTCACAGACGTGATCGATCAACATCGGTCCCTCGGACGTGACCTTGATGCACGGAGCGCGCTTGCAGTCGAGTACGCGCAGCGGATTATCGCGCCAACTCTCGCGATGCTCATCACAGAGTTGTTCTTGATTCGCCTTGAGGTACTTGCGAAGAATCTTGACGTACGCCGCGCGACAGACGTCGTGACCCATGGAGTTGATCAAGAGTCGTACTTGGCGAAGGCCAATCGAACGGTAGAAGCTGTTCGCGAGGGCGATGACCTCGACGTCGACGGCCGGGTCATCGGTGCCGAGGACTTCCACGCCGAGTTGATAGTGCTGGCGATAACGTCCCTTCTGGGGTCGCTCGTAGCGAAAGGCTGGTGTCAGGTACCAGGCCTTCCAGGGAGTCGTTGGCTGGTGCTGGACGAACGCGCGCACCACGGACGCCGTTCCCTCGGGGCGTAGCGCGTAACGGCGTTCGCCGCGGTCCTCGAAGACGTACATCTCCTTTTTGAAGACGTCGCTCTCCTCACCGATGCCGCGAAGAAAGACACCCACGTCTTCGAAGATGGGCGTCATCACGAGCGAGAAGCCGTAGCGATACGCGCTTTCGGCGAACGTGGCGACGAGGCCTTCCCATGACGCGGACTCGGGCCCGAGCACGTCGTGCGTGCCAATGGGCGCCTTGAACGGCGCGGAGGACTCGCTCACGAGGTCTTCTTCTGACCCGGCAGCTGACGAAAGGCGTCGAAGACGCCGTCGACGCCCTTGAGCGCAGCCAAAAGACTCGACAGGTGCGTCGGATCGGCGAGTTCGACGTCGAAGATCATGCGCACGATACGCGCGCCCGACGTCGTGGAACTACTCGAGATGATGTTGAGGTGATACTCGGCAACGACCTTCGAGACGTCGAGGAGAAGTCGAGATCGATCGAAGGCCATGATCTCGAGGACGGCGCGGTACTGACCGCCAGCGGATCCGTCCCACTCCACGTCGATGATGCGCTCACCGAGTCGCTGCGCCAACGCCACGGCGTTCGAGCAGTCGTCACGGTGCACCGACACCCCGCGCCCTTGGGTAATGAAACCCATGATGCTGTCGCCGGGGACGGGCGAACAGCAACGCGCCAAGTGAATCATGACGTCGTCGAGCCCTTCGACGTACACGCCGGCCGTGCGACGCGTCGTGCGGCTCGTGCGCGGCACTTTGGTGACCGTGGTGGGCATCTGCTCGGCGTCGCCCCCACGCAGTTCGCGGTCCAGTCGTTGGACGACCGCGAGCGCCGAGATCTGATCGCTGTCGATCGCCATGAAGAGCGCGTCTCGGTCTTCGAGGTTCATCGACGCAATCACAGCGTCGAGGGCGCTGGACGAAAGTGAGGTCGCGATCGGCAGACCCTCGCGACGCAGCGCCTTGGTGAGTTCTTCTCTACCGCCCTCGATGGCGTCGTCGCGACGCTCTCGCTGGAACCACTGGCGGATCTTGGACTTGGCTCTTGAAGACTGGGCGATATTCAACCAGTCTCTCGAAGGACCGGCGTTCTCGTTCTTGCTGGTGACGATTTCGACGACGTCGGCCGAGCGCAACACCGTGTCGAGTGGCACGAGACGACCGTTCACCTTCGCCCCCACGCAGTGGTGACCCACTTCAGTGTGCACGGCGTAGGCGAAGTCGATGGGCGTCGCTCCCTCGATGAGCGCGATGACGCGACCCTTGGGCGTAAAGAGGTAGACCTCGTCTTGGCCGAGATCGAGTTTGAGGGCCTCCAGGAAGGCAATGGGGTCCTTCTCTTCTTCCTCGACGTCGGCCAAGCGCTGCATCCACGCGACTTCTTTGGCGGTGGCACCCTCTTTGTAGCTCCAGTGCGCCGCGACTCCGAACTCGGCGCGACGGTGCATCTCTTGCGTGCGCACTTGGACTTCGACCGACTTACCGCGCGGACCAATGACGGTGGTGTGCAGCGACTGGTACAAGTTGAACTTCGGCGAGTTGATGTAGTCCTTGAAACGTCCCTGCACGGGCGACCACAGGGCGTGAATCGCGCCGAGCGCCGCCCAACAGTCACGCTCTTCGTCGACGATGAGGCGCAAGCCCACGAGGTCGAAGATGTCGTCGAACTCCTTACCGCCCACGACCATCTTTTCGTAGATGCTCCAGAAGTGCTTCGGTCGACCTCGAACCTCCGCGCGGATGTTGAACTCGTCGAGCTTGGCGAGCAGCGTCGCCATCACCTCGGCGAGGTAGGACTCGCGCTCGGGCTGGCGCGCGGCGACCATCTGTTCGATCTCGGCGTACCGCTTGGGGTGCAGGGTCGCGAAACTCAGGTCTTCGAGTTGCCACTTGACCTGTTGGACACCGAGACGGTGCGCCAGCGGCGCGTAGACGTCAAGCGTCTCTTGCGCGATGGACCGCTGACGATGCATAGGCATCACCGAGATCGTTCGCATGTTGTGCAGTCGGTCGGCGAGCTTTATCAACAAAACCCGCCAGTCCTGAGCCATGGCAATGAACATTTTCCTGATCGTGGCGGCCTGTTGGGCCTCTTTCGAGTCGAATTCGAGGCGGTCGAGTTTGGTCACACCGTCAACGACCGCCGCCACCTGGGCGCCGAACTCACTATCGAGCCACTTCGTCGTGACCCCGGTATCCTCAACGGCGTCGTGGAGCAGCGCCGCGGCGATGGTGACCTCGTCGAGGCCTAGATCGGCCGTTATCCCGGCGACAGCGATGGGGTGGGTGACGTAGGGCTCGCCCGTTCTGCGTAGTTGGCCCTCGTGGGCGTTGATGGCGGCGATCCCGGCGCGGCGGATCAGTTCCACGTCGCCGTTCTCGTGGTGCTCGTTGAATCGAGCAATAAGACGCTCAATCGAGCTCAACAGCACGGGGTCAGCTGAAGAGCGCGAAGTGAGACTAACCATGGGTTCAGCCTACCGGTGGGTTAGCTCCATGCTTTAACCGTTCCCCACGCTCTAAAACGAAAACAGACGTCCAAATCCCATCAATCCGAAGAGGTACAACGACCGTCCCGACGCGACAAATTGAGCAACGTACTCTTGCACCCGAGCGCCATCACGGCAACGAGCACGCATCACGACCAACGAGACCACGAAGGTGACGAGAGCGGTCCCCAACCGCTTAAAACTGTTTGATCCTCATCATGAGTCTTCAGCGCCGGGTGCAAGTCCGCACCCGCACTCGACGCTGGAGTCCTTTTTGCTAGTGGCTAGACGGGGTCCAGATGAAGGTGCCCCAGTTGACGTACGTGTCGCGAGGGCTCGGCGGGATGTACTCCGCCATCAAGAAGAACTGTCCGTTCCACTCGGCGCCACCGGAGTAGTCACCCCAGCGACAGCCACCAAGAGGCGGGTAGTTGGCCGGCGGAGCCGGGTAGCACGTGAAACCATCCTCGGGCGCGGAGCCTACGGTCGCCAGGCGGATGTTGCCAGTCGGCCCAGAATGCGAGTCGAACGCGATGTAGCCAGGGCTCGGGTACTCGGCCGCTCCGGAGACGGAGAAGACGACGTAGCCCTGGCCCGATCCGTTCACGACGACGTCGGGATACAGGAGGTTCTGACTGCTGTGCACGTATCCCTGTGACGAGACTTGCACCGACAACCCGCGCGACTGCGTCGACGGGTTGAGGTTGAACCACGCGATGCCGTCGGTAGTTGGCGTCGGGCTGCCGACCCCCGTGTCCATAGCGCCGTACAGCTGACCGTTGGTGTAGGTCACTTGCTGGACCGCGTTGAAGTCAGCTTGGAGGCCCGTGGGTGACGTCGCTCCGTAGTTCGCGAGGCCGAACGGCAGCGGACCGTTTTTCTGGGTGGCGTCCGGAGGGAACGCGTAGCTCTCGCTGACGATCTCGGTCGCCTGTAACGAGGGGACGCCGCCGTGGTTGAGCGCGTCGGTTCCTGTCAACGAGTAGACGATCAAGTGATTGTCGCTCAACTGGTTGGAGTTGGACTCGACGAAGTACTCGGTGTTGTTCGCGTACGTGCCGTCGGGTGGCGTCGACGCGGGCGAGACGTGGTACGGCCCGCTGTTCGCGCCGTTGGCGCTCGTCCCGAAGGAGTCGGCGGTGATCTGGTACCTCGCGGCGGTCGGGGGCTTGCCACCCTTCGCGGCGGAGGCCAGGCGCGTCTTGGAGATCGCGTACACCACGGCACCGTTGTAAGAGGCCGCCGGGTACACGTTTTGGATCGAGAACTCACTCGTCGTTATATAGAAACCGTTCGCGTCGGCGCCGATCTGGTCGTAGTCGCCAAAGCAGGGGCAGTCGCCTAGGGGGTTCGTCGCGTCGGTCGTGTCGATGCTGAACACCGTGTAGTTGCCAAACGGGTTAGCGCTTTGGCTCACCGCAACGAACTGCGCACTACTGGTGGCGGTCAGGATGGATAGCTCTGTGAAGAACCACCGCTGCGTCTGCACATCAAAGTAACAGCGCGGGTCGGAGAGGAACGTCCCGCCGGGCTGGTCGAACAGCGCGTAGGTGGGAGAAATGGGCAGCACCTGGGTTCCTGACGGCGTGTACGCCGAAAGAGCATTGTTGATGATCTCCACCGTGACGGTGCCATGGGAGTCGCTCGGGCCTGCGCAGGTACCCTGGTCCGGCGGCTCGAGATCGGAGGGCTGGACGTTGACCGCAGCCTGCTGGGGTCCGCTAATCCCTTCGAATCCCGTTAACTGCTTGTCGCGCTGCACCGCGATCTCGTTGCCGGAGGCGACCGCACCGGCAGTGTTGATCGTACTGGCCGCAGCGAATCCGCCTTTGGCGAAGTCCACGGGTGGTGCGCCGAGTCGCACGGAAACCGGCGCGGCGGCCAACGCGCTCGCTGGACCCCCCGGTGTCGTGGCAGCACTCAGGTTCACCGTGCCCACCTTCTGCAGGTTCACCGTCGATGACGTGTAGGTCATGTTCGCCGACGAGTTCGACGAACTGGCGAGGGCACTGGGTGGGGTCGCAGTTATCGCGATCGGCACAGCGGTAATCAAAGCAAGTGCAAGTAGTAGGCGTCGCACGGGGAAACCTCCTTGTGGTCTCAACGGTACGGTCACCCGGGACGGACTCTCGCCGTTGCCGCGAACGATATCATCGGCAGGCGTCGCTCGCTAAGCCCTTGATTCACACAGTCCGCAGGCGCCGACCACGCTCCGATGGCTACCTGCAACTCACTGCGCGGGCGAATCGATTTGAGGAATGCCTACGCTCTCACTGCTGGGCAGAACCGCAACGAAAGACATGTGGTGTGTTTTTGACCCGACGCCCTAGCGGCACTTCTGTTTGCGCGCTCGGGCCTGTATGGTCCCACTAATGCTGCCCGAGCATGCGGGACGTACGTTCGTCACGCTCGTCTGCGCGCCCTGGAAAGCGGCACTCGACGCCGTCAAGAGGCGCCGATCGGTTCGCACGCTCACGTGCGCGGCGAGGTCACGCTAACGAGGCTCAAGCTATTTCATCCTCGCGAGTGGTGGACTCGCGAGGAAGACCGCCGAGTACGCCCCACTCATGAGACCCACCAAGGGCGAGACCATAGTTCTGCAGCGTTGTCGTGCCCAGCTGGTCGGCACCGATGAGCACGCAATTCGCGTCGCTAGAGGAGTCAATTCACGGCGTACCCGTGAGGGCACCCTAGGGTATCAGTGAGAGTGTCTCGTCGATTGGAGGGCCATGGGCATCGTGCAACGAGAGACCGGAAAGGGCCTCGCTCACCACCACGCGCCGGTGCGCGATCACGCGGCCGACGCCAGAGAGGTAGACCGTACGGCGGACAGCCTTGTCCACTGGAAGTGCCTGGGTGTGGGGTGCACCGCCGAGTGGACTCTGCCGCCTGGAGAGAAGCCACGGGGGTAGGACGTGGCGCCGAACCGGCTTGTCTTGTTTGGTCTTAGCGGCGTTTCTGCTTGCGCGCGCGAGCCTGGATGGTCCCACTAACGCCGCCCGAGCGTGCGGGGCGCGCGTTCGTCATGCTCGTCTGTGCGCCCTGCAAAGCGGCACTCGACGCGGTCAACGTGCGCCGATCCGTTCGCACACTCACGCGCGCGGCCAAATCAATGTAACGAGGTTCGCGCTCTTTCATCCACGCGAGCAGTGGACTCGCGATGAAGATCGACGAGTACGCCCCACTCATGAGACCCACGAAGAGTGCCAGGCCGTAGTTCTGCAGTGTCGTCGCGCCGAGTAGGTCCGCGCCGATCAACAGCACCGCGAGAACTGGCAAAATCGCGACCAGCGACGTGTTTATTGAACGCGCGAGGGTTTGGTTCATGGAGAGGTTCACCATTTCGCTGTACGTGAGATCGCCACCTTTCAAGACACCTTGGGTGTTGTCGCGCACGCGGTCGAAGACGACGACCGTGTCGTAGAGGGAGTAACCGAGAATCGTCAGGATCGCGATCACCGTGTCTGGCGTGATCTGAAAGCCGAAGATCGAGTACACGCCCACCGTCACGAGCAGGTCGTGCACCATTGCGATGAAGGCCGCGATGGCCATCTTTGGCTCGAATCGAATACTGATGTAGGCAACGACGGCTATGAAGAACACGATGAGCGCTTCGAGGGCCTTGTTGGTGATCTGGCCACCCCAGGTGGGGCCTACGTTGCTCGTGGAGACTTGATTGGCGCTCGTGTTCGCAGTTTTCGCCATGGCGTTCACGACGGCGGTGGTGATCGTGGCTTGTTGACTCGCCGGGAGCGCGTTGATGTCAGCCGTGACCTGATAAGTCTTCGAACCCAACTTACCGACGTTCGGGTGGGAGAGTCCGGCCTTCTCGACGGCGCTCGTCATCTTGGCGATCGTCGTGTGAGACGACTGCACTTCCCAAGAGCTGCCTCCCTTGAAGTCAATGCCCAGATTGAAGCCGCGAATAGCGAGCGAGCCAATGCCCAGCACGATGATGACGATCGAGACAGTGAACCAGATCTTGCGCCGACCAACGAAGTCAACGGTCGTGAGGCCGTGGTAGAGACGACCGAACCGACCGTAGGTCTTGGTGTCGATGGGCGCGAAGGTGTCGGTGTCGTTACTCACTCTGCGCTCCCGCGTGCAGGCCGGCGGCCATCGAAAGCTTGGACGTGCTCGACGATCCCCGACGTCCGAGCAAGATCACGAGTGGACGCGTGAAGTACCACGTGATCAACACGTCCATCAAGGTCGAAAGGCCTAGGAAGAACGCGAAGCCCTTCACGTCGCCGACCGCGATGATGTAGAGCAAGACCGCGGCGAGCAAGCTCACCGTGTCAGCGGCCAACACCGTTCGCCACGCCGAGCGGAAACCGCGATCGACCGAGGAGCGAACCGATCGACCTGCTCGGGCCTCGTCTTTCAAACGTTCGAAGTACACGATGTAACTGTCGACAGTGATACCAATGGACACAATCAATCCGGTAACACCAGCCAAGTCGAAACTGGGCGCGAAGGCCGTATGGCCGAGCGCCGAGATGATTGCCCACAGCAACGAGGCCGTGACCGCGAGACCGAGCACGATGACGAGACCCAACGCGCGGTAGTAGAGAATGGTGTAGAGCAACACCAGTGCGAGGCCGGCGAGGCCGGCGCCGAGACCGGCCACGAGGGCCGAGTGGCCGAGCGTCGGTGACACGGTTGTGGTGGTGAGGGCCTGCAACCGAACGGGCAGGGCACCGAAGTTCATCGCGAGCGCCAGGGTCTGCGCTGACTGTTGGGTGAAGGAACCCGAAATCTGACCCTGACCGGCGAAACTGGAGAAGGCCGCCTGGCCGGGTTGAATGAGGGGTGCGGACTGCACGACGCCGTCGAGTTCAATGGCGAGGAGTTGGTGGAAGTTCTTCTGCGCGACCGTGTCCCAGAGAGGACTGCCGGTCGACGTGAGCGTGTAGTTGACGACCCAGGCGCCGGCCTGGTCTTGTTGCGCGAGTGCCTTTTTGATTGAGTGACCCGTCATCTGTGACGGCCCCAACACGTAGCGCACGCCGGGTTGACCGAGAAGTGGCAAGAGCACCGTGTCCGCCGGGAGGTCCTTCGCCGGCTTCGTCGACGCGATGTCCGTGAACGAGGGATCGGGAGCGATATTGACGGGTGCTTGGGTCGAGGTGTTGACGTTCAAGTTCGCTTCGGTGTCTTGATACTGCGGGGCGCACACCGGCAACGTCGTCGTGCTGACGAGTTTGGAACCCACAGCCGCTTCACACAGGACGGGGCGAAAGAGTAGTTGCGCGGTCTGACCAACGGCCTGAAGGACCGCGCGCGCGTCCTTCACGCCGGGCACGCTCACGACGACTTCTTTTCCTAGCAAGTTGACCGTGGCCCCCGAGACGCCGAGTCCGTCAACACGGTTCGTGAGAATCGTCACGACCTCTTGCAAGTCCGCGGTCGACGCGTGCGTCGTTGGCTTGTAGACCACCGAGAGCCCGCCCGCGAGGTCGAGACCCAGCTTGGGTCCCCAGCCGAGCGACAGCGTCGCCGCGAGTGATCCAAAGGCAATGGCGACGGTGAGAACGAGGCTGACGATCAATGATCGTCGTGATCCAACCTGTGGGGGCATTACTTCGCGTCACCTTCCGTCGGGTGATCGTCGGCGGATTCGGGTACGACGGGGTTGTACTTGCGCGCGATGGCCGAGGGTACGAAGTCGAGTTCCACTCCCCCGTCGGTACGAAGCGTAATCAGGTCGCTCGAACTCTTCACTACGGTGCCCACGAAACCACCAATGGTCTGGGCGCGGTCGCCTACCTCGACTTTTTTGGTGTCCATGCGCGCCGCCTTTTGCTTGCGCGAGCGCGGACGGAGGTAGAAAAAGTAGGCGAACGCGAATACCGCGATGTAAATGAGGATGATGTAGGACGAACTGTGAGACGTCGTGGCTTTGGCTGCGTCAAGCAACATATGAATTTCCTTCAGTAACGGACAGAGAAACTCTACTCGCTGGGCGCTGCGCCTTTAGAACAGGCCGCCCGTTTTGGGCTGAATTCCTAGGTGTTCGTACGCTCGCTCCGTCGCCACGCGCCCTCGCGGCGTTCGCACCATAAGTCCCGCGCGAAGCAGGTACGGCTCGTACGCGTCTTCGATGGTAAAAGGCTCTTCCCCACAGGCGTGGGCCAAGGTGGTGAGCCCCACGGGTTGCGCGGCGAACTGATCGCAGAGCAACGTCAAGATCCTCCGGTCGATCTTGTCGAGACCGAACTCGTCGATGCCAAAGAGGAGCAGTGCGTCCGTGGCGACCTGGGCGTTGAGTTTCTCGTGACCCTTGACCGAGGCGTAGTCACGCACGCGTCGAAGTAGTCGATTCGCAATGCGCGGTGTTCCGCGACTGCGCGAAGCAATGATGGCGGCTGCCTGGGGATCGAGCGCGACGTTCAACAGACCAGCCGATCGCTGAGCGATCAACGTCAGTTCGTCGACCTCGTAGAGATCGAGTTGACCAATGAAGCCGAAGCGGTCACGAAGGGGTGCCGCCACGAGTCCCGTCCTCGTCGTGGCCCCGACCAGCGTGAAGTTGGGCAGATCAAGTCGGATCGACCTCGCCGAAGGTCCGCGACCGATCATGACGTCGAGTCGCAGATCCTCCATGGCCGGATAGAGCACCTCCTCGACGGCGCGCGGGAGTCGGTGGAGTTCGTCAATGAAGAGAACGTCGCCATCCTGGAGATCGGTGAGGAGCGCCGCGAGGTCCCCCGGACGCGACAACACCGGACCAGACGTGACACGAAATCCCGAACCCATCTCCGCGGCCACGATGCTCGCCAGCGACGTCTTTCCGAGCCCGGGCGGCCCGGCGAAGAGTAGATGATCACAGCACTGGTTTCGTGCGCGCGCCGATCCGAGGACGACTTGGAGGTGGCCGACTAGGTCGCGCTGACCCACGAAGTCGCTGAGCGTCGAAGGACGCAACGAGACCTCCGCGCGTCGCTCGAGCTCACTCGCCTCGGGCGTCACCACGTGATCGACGAGTTGCTCGAGGTCTATCTCTCGTTTACTCACGAGTGTCGCAGTCGTTGCAACGCCGTTCGAAGGGCTTCGGGCTCGCTCGTGGGAAGGACCACGTCACGCAGCGCGTCACGAACTTCGTGACTGGTGTAGCCGAGCGCGCGAAGCGCGTCGATGATCGCGGCGTCCACGTGTGCGGTGGGCGTGTCGGGCTCGAACGTGTTGTCGACCAGGACCTTGCCCTTCAGCTCGAGCACGATGCGACTCGCGGTCTTTGGCCCGATCCCCGAGATCGTCGCGACCTTCTTGGCGTCATCGCTCTCGATCGCGTGGGCCAACTCGGCAACGCTCATCGTTCGTAGTGCTCCAAGGGCCGTCGACGGTCCAACGCCCGGCGTCACGAGCAGCAGTTCGAAGAACTCTCGGTCCTCGATCGTGTGAAAACCGAAGAGCTGGATGGCGTCCTCTCGAACCACGGTGAAGATGAAGAGCTCAACCAGTTCGTCGAAGGGTGGTGGATCGCCGGACGCCACGTGTACCTCGTACCCGACGCCCTGTACGTCAACCAGCAGGGCGCCATTTCTCAGCTGGTGCGTCACGCGCCCGCTGAGCCAACCGATCACGCGCGACTTCTTAGGTGGTAGCGCCGCTCGGTGCGAACGACCATGAAGTACGCGATCGCGAGGGCCAGCGCGTCCGCGGCGTCGGCCGGACGGGGAATTTCGGTCAAGCCGCAGAGCTTCGCGACCATGCCCTGCACTTGGGACTTACTCGCGGCGCCGTAACCCGTGACGGCGAGTTTCACCTCTTGGGCGGTGAACTGGCGAACGGCGACGTCGTCGCCGCCCGCGAGCGCGATCGCGACACCGCTGGCCTGGGCGACCGGTATGGCGGTCTTGGCGTTTCGTTGGAAGAAGACCCGCTCGACGACGACAGCGTCGGGGGTCGTGTCTCTCATGAGTTCTTCGAGTTCGACGTGGAGTTGGCGAAGTCGTTGTTCGACGGGGGTCTTCGGGCTGGTCTCGATGGTCCCGGCCCTCACCGCTCGAAAGGACTCCACGCCATCGAAAGACCCTTCGACGAGGCCGAACCCGCAACGGGTCAGTCCAGGGTCGATTCCGAGTACGAACATACGTTCGATGTTATCCCGCCTTGGGCGAGAAAAGCAGGTTTTAGCCTTCGTAACTTGCCAGGAGTTCGTCGGAGATATCGAAGTTGGCGTAGACGTTCTGCACGTCGTCGTGGTCGTCGATGGCGTCCATCAAACGCAGGATCTTCTTGGCTTCGGCTTCCTCGGTGACGGGAATTGTGTTCTGGGCGACGAGGGTGAGGTCGGCACTTTGGACTTTCAGGCCCTGCTTTTCTAGTGCGTCGCGCACGATCGCGACGTCGTGTGGTTCGGTCGTGACGGTGTAGTTCTTACCGTTGGCCTCGTAGTTCTCCGCCCCGGCCTCCATGATCCACTCGAGGAGCTGGTCTTCGTCGACGGGACCTTCTACTTCAAGTACGCCCTTTCGATCGAACTGCCACGACACCGCACCAGGCTCGGCGATCGCTCCCCCGTTCTTGCCAAAGAGGTGCTTGATCTCAGCGCTCGTGCGGTTGCGATTGTCGCTCAAGGTCTCCACGATGACGGCGACACCGCTCGGGCCGTAGCCCTCGTAGCTGATGGCCTCATAGCGCACGCCTTCGAGTTCGCCCGTGCCGCGTTTGATAGCCCGTTCGATCGTGTCGATGGGCACCGAAGCCTCGCGAGCCTTTTGGAACATCGTGCGCAGCGCGGCGTTGGTGTTGACGTCGCCACCGCCTTCACGCGCGGCGACTTCGACTTGACGAATGAGTTTGGCGAAGACCTTGGCGCGCGCGGAGTCTTTGGCGCCCTTGCGATGTTTGGTCGTTGCCCACTTGGAGTGGCCGGACATAGTTCCTCCTGCCTGTAAAGGCCTGCTAATCGTAGCGAAAACTAGAGCGAGTTGAGAAAGAGTTCGTGCAGGCGCGCGTCACCGGTCAGCTCTGGGTGAAACGACGCGCCCCAGACCCGGTCCTGGCGAACGAAGACCGGGTGTTCGCCGGTGCCGTCACCGTGGTCGAGGGTGGCGAGTACTTCAACGTCGTCGCCGTACGACTCAATCCTCGGCGCTCGGATGAAGACGCCCGGGACACCCCCCAGGCCCTTGACGTCGAGCGTCGACTCGAAACTCGCGATTTGGCGGCCGTAGCCGTTTCTTCGAACCGACAGCGACAGCGCCCCGTAACTCCACTGGTCGCTTCGTCCGTCGAGAACGACCGTACTCAACAAGATCAGGCCCGCGCAGGTGCCAAAGACGGGCAGACCCTGTTCAAGTTTGGCGCCGAGGACGTCCTTCAGACCAGACGTACCGAGCAGATGCGCGATCGTCGTCGACTCACCGCCGGGCAACACCAGACCGTCCACACTGTTGAGTTGCTCAACGGTTCGAACTTTGACTACTTCGCTGCCCAAAGCCTCGAGCATCGAGACGTGCTCGCCCACGTCACCTTGCAGTGACAAGACGCCAACGCGTTTCACTACCAACCGCGCTCGGCGAGACGCTGTTCAAGCGTCGCGGTCTCCCAACCCTTCATGGCCGAGCCAAGACCGGTCGACACCTTCGCCACGACGCTCGGGTCCTCGAAGTGCGTGGTCGCCTCGACGATGGCCTGGGCCATGCGCGCGGGATCCTCACTCTTGAATATCCCCGAACCAACGAACACGGCCTCGGCGCCGAGCTGCAAGACGAGCGACGCGTCGGCTGGCGTGGAGATTCCCCCCGCGCAGAAGAGCGGCACGGGAAGTTTGCCAGCGAGAGCGACCTCTTGGACGAGGGCCAGCGGCGCTTGAAGGTCCTTCGCGAGGGCGTAGAGCTCGTTGGCGTCGGCGCTGTGCAGTCGACGCATCTGGGCGTTGATCGTGCGCAAGTGTCGAACGGCTTCGACGACGTTGCCGGTACCCGCTTCGCCCTTCGAGCGAATGAGACACGCGCCCTCGCTGATGCGACGCAGGGCTTCTCCCAAGTTCGTGGCGCCACACACGAAGGGAACGGTGAAGGGCCACTTGTCGATGTGGTTCTCTTCGTCGGCCGGGGTCAGAACTTCGGACTCGTCGATGTAGTCGACGTCGAGGGCTTGGAGAATCTGCGCCTCGGCGAAGTGGCCAATGCGCGCTTTGGCCATGACGGGAATGGTGACCGCGGCTTGGATCTCTTGGATCATCAAGGGGTCGCTCATACGAGCGACGCCGCCGTCACGACGAATATCGGCCGGCACTCGTTCGAGGGCCATGACCGCGACGGCGCCCGCGTCTTCGGCGATCTTCGCCTGTTCGGGGTTCACCACGTCCATGATCACGCCGCCGCGCAGCATGTCGGCCAGTCCCCGCTTGACGAGCGCCGAACCAGTGACCGAGGGGTTAGTAGAAGAAGTCATGCTTCCAGCCTAATGGCCCGCCTCTACCACTCTTCGAGGGCGCGCGCTCTGAGTTCGACGTCGTCGAGGTCGCCGAGGTCGCGCTCGCGCTGATCACTCCACTGATTGAAAAAGACCCAACGCCACTGGGCGTAGGTCGCGGTGGAGAAGAACGAGTCGGAAGCGAGTTGTTGACGCGCGCACTTTCGAAGGGCGCCGGCCAGTCCCAGGGGGTAGCGGATGCTCGCCGCGGCCACTTCGTCGGCTCGGTACGCCATGCCACTACCCGCGAGCGAGCGTCGAGCGTCGTCACTCATGGTCGTGACCGCGGCCAGGCTCTCGCGGTCCAAGAGACCGAGGCGTTGGCGAGCGAGACAGTGCGCGACCACTCCTTCGAGCTCGATGAGTTCGAAGTCCTGCATCAGCGAGCTGGTCACGAAGAGTGAGAACTTCGCGCCGTCGGGCACGAGAGCGGCGTTGTAGGCGGCGTCACGAATGATGAACGCGCTGACGTTGTCGACGCCAAAGGTCGCAGCCAGTCGGTCGAGCACCGTGACGAGGCGCGTCCTCTCAACCGCGTCACCCCCGGGTGAGAACTCAGCGAGGAACTTCGTTCCGAGCGTCTGGCCCCGCTGGGCGTAGCTCGCCAGGGTCCGACGCAGGTCCCAGGCGTAGACGAGGGCGATCACGACGCCGAGCGCCGGCAACCAGGGCACGACGACAACGCCCACAACGAGGGCGAGCGCGACAACGCCTACGACGAAGGTCTGAGGTAGACGGCGGCGAAAAGCGAATCGACGAAGGACACGCTCGTTCTCGTGGCGCTCGGCCGTCGATGGCGTGTAGGGGTTGTGCCAATTGGGATCGAGGACGGGTGCGACGTAGCGGGGCCCGCGGTCCCTCGAGACGTGGGGGCGGCGAGAACGCGATCGTTGCTTGGTTGCCACGTCCTAAGGCTACTTGGTCGCTTGAAATCGCTTCCGCGCTCGTTCGTAGCGTTCTTCGTACTCGTCCATCAGCGCGTTCATTGACCACCGTTCGGCGTGTTCGCGCGCCGCGGCGATCCCCTTCTCACTCTCACCTTCGAGGGCGCGAATGATGGCGCCTTCGAGCGAGGAGACGTTGCCGGGCGTGAAGATCGTCGCGTACTGAGCGCCCGCCGCGCGATAACCCTCGATGTCACTCGCGACGACCAACGTTTCGCTGGCCATACCCTCGAGGAGTACGAGCCCAAAACTTTCGCCCCGCGTCGAGGGAGCGATGAGGGCGTCCGCGCGGCGCAGCCACGCGCGCTTCTCCTCGTCGCTGATGGGACCGATGAAAACGATCCGCTGCGATCGCGCCGCGAGCGCTTGAAGTCGAGCCCGTTCGGGGCCGTCGCCCGCGATCACCAGCAACCACGGCCGCTCGCTACGCGCGTTGTGGTGGTGCGCCGCTTCGACGGCGGTCGCGACGCTCTTTCGCTGCTCGAGGCGACCAACGTAGAAGAGCACGGTCTCCGAGGAACGTTGACGCGGCGTCGCGACGAAGCGCTCCATTTCGAATCCATTGAACAGGACGTCGCTCTTCAAGCCGCAGGCGTCTTCGATCGTTCGCGCCGCGGCCTTACTCACCGACACCGACGCGTCGATGTGCGTGGAGAGTCGCTCGAGCAAGGGCTTTGTGAAGCGCAGCGCCGGACCGTCGCCACTTCGATGGAACGTGGCGAGGGCCGGGTGGGCGTGGCGGAGTAACAGCGGCCAGCCGAGGAGGGGCGCGAAGGGTTCGTGAAAGTGCACCACGTCTGGGTTGAAGGCGTCGACCGCCCCTTTCGCGCGCCACGCCGCCAGTGGCGAGATCGTGAGCGGTGCCTTCGATCCGTTCGCCGGAAACGACCACCGCGGCCCGAGACGCGTCACGCGCGCCGGCGTGTCGTAGAGGGTCTCGTCACTCGCGTCGGGAGCAACGATGAGGACCTCTACGCCCCGTGCGCTCAGCACGCGACTCATGGCGAGCACTTGCTCCTGGACTCCGCCAAAGACGCTGAGCGCGTAGGGCGAAACGAGGGCGACGCGCTTGATACTCATGACGTGAATCGCGGCTCGAGGACGTGCCACTGTTCGGGCGCTCGTCGGATGAGTCCTTCGAGTTCGCGACTGAGCGCTTGCGTGACGCGAGTGACGTCCTCGCGAAGTCGTTTCGAACGTTCCGTGGGAATCGGCGGCGTTATCACGGCGAAGTGGTCGCGGCTCGGTCCGGTGTAACAAGCGGCCGCCACGAGCGTCGCGCCCGTTCGCAGCGCGAGGGTGGCGGGTCCCGCGGGCATCGTCACGCGCTCGCCGAAGAACTCGACCGAGACGCCGTTACCTTGGAGATCGCGATCGCACAGCAGCCCGACGACCTCGCCACGACGCAACGTCGAGAGCAGGACCGATCCCGCGCGATCGTTGAGTGGCTCGATACGAATCCCGATCGACTCGCGCTTCTCTCTGAACCACTCGAAGAGCGCGGGCGGCTCGAGCACTTCAGCGACGGCCGTCATACCCAGCCCCACGGAGTTGAGAAACGAGCCGCCCCACTCCCACGAGCCCATGTGCGGCAACGCGATGATCACACCGTGGCCGCGTTGCTTACCTTCGCGCAGATGTTCGAGACCTTCAGCAATGCTGAAGCGCTCGTAGATCACGGACTTTGATAGTCCTGGAAGCTTTGCGCCCTCGGCCCAGTACTGACCGTAACTTCGAAAGCCTCGGTTGACGAACTCGTCGAGGAGTTCCTCACTCGCGTGAGTGCCCGGCGCGGCGAGCGCGTGATCGATGTTGACACGGAGATTCTCTCGCCTCACCTTGTCGCGTCGCCCGAGCACGGACGCGATCGAACGAGCCAGCGCGACGTCGACGCGTTCCGGCAGTGTTTCCATCACGGCGCCCAACGCCCTAAAGAGCGCGACGCGTGGCGTGGTCGTCACAACTAATGACGCGAGGATCGGCTGAGACCTCGTCGCAAGCGCCGACTGTGTTGGCGAGCACGAAGCGTCGAGGTCGTGGAAGGGGCCGGTCGGGCGGCGACCTGCCACACGCGCCAGAACCTTCCGCCGGCGGTCATCGCCGTGAGGCCCAACATGAGCCAGAGCACGGGTATGAAGATGGGCGTGGCGAGGAGACCAACGCCCAGGAGAATCATTCGTTCGGCGCGCTCCATCAGTCCGCCCTTCGCCACGAGGCCAAGACTCTCGGCCTTCGAGCGTTGGTAGGAGATCATGAAGGTCGTCGTGAGGATCGCGAAGGGAAGCAACACGAGTTGGCCGTGGTGATGGGCGGTCAAGTAGTAGGCCGCGCCGCCGAGAATGATGGCGTCCGCGATTCGGTCCGAGACCGAGTCAAAGAAACTGCCGCGTTGGCTGGCGCGATGCGAAGCCTTCGCGACGGGTCCGTCGAAGAGGTCGTGAAAACCCGTCAGCGTCAACAACACGACGGCCCAATAGTGCAGGCCCACCGCGATGGCCCACGCCGTCGCGCAGGCGAAGACGAGACCCGACGCCGTGAGGACGTCAGCGGAAAAACCTATTCGAACGAGCCAGCGACCGATTGGCGCGGTCGTCGCGTCTACCGACTGGCGAAACTTGCCGTCGAACATCGACCCTCTTGGCTCATGGAGGCGAGTCTACTTGTACCGACCGGTAACACGGGTGTTAGAGATGGGCGTGAACCTTGCGCCACGTGGACTCGAGCGACTCGGGCAGAACCCGCGTTTCACCAATGGTCGTCATGAAATTGGTGTCGCCGTGCCATCTGGGCAGCGCGTGTGCGTGTAGGTGCTTCGGTATTCCCGCGCCGGCCGCGTGACCGAGATTCATCCCCACGTTCATCCCGTCGGCCCCGTAGGCCGCGTTCAGCGCGCGAATAGTGTCGCGCAGCACGAGAAAGAAGTCCTGGTACTCCTGATCACTCAGTTCTTCGAGTGCGCCCACGTGACGGATTGGCAACACCAAGAGGTGACCAGAGCCGTAGGGAAAAGCGTTGAGGATGACGAAGGAGGACACCGTCTTTTTCAAGACGCCCGTCGACTCGTCGACGGGCTCGCCAGCGAGCACGCAGAAGACACATTCGCTGGGGCCCTTGTCGAGTTCACCGGCAAAGGCGCTCGAGACGTACTCCTCGCGCCACGCAGCGGAGAATCGATCCAACGGCACTAGGGCGCCTCGGGCGACGCGTGACGCTCGATCTCGTCGACGAGTCGTTCGCTGAACGCGTTCAACGTCACGCCACGTTCCGGATCGTTCGACCCACGCGCGTTGACCCCAACTGTGCCCTTAGCGACGTCGTCGTCACCGACGACCACCACGTAGGGAATCTTTTCGAGTTTGGCCTTTCGAATGCGCGCGCCTAATGGTTCACTTGCCACTTCCACGCTGACGCGAACGCCTTCGCTACGGAGTCGAGCGGCGACGTCGTAGGCGTAGTCGTCGTGATCGTCACGCACGCCGAGCACGCGGACCTGTTCGGGACTGAGCCAGGTCGGCAGGTTGCCGGCGTAGTGCTCGATGAGTATGGCAATGAATCGCTCCACGGAACCAAAGAGCGCACGGTGGATCATGATCGGACGCTCTCGAGCGTTGTCCGGTGATACGTACGTGGCGTCAAAGTTCGCGGGTGTTTGAAAGTCCAACTGGATCGTCGACATCTGGTGCGTGCGGCCAATGGCGTCACGCGCCTGCACCGAAATCTTTGGCCCGTAGAACGCACCGCCCCCGGGATCGTGCACGAGGTCGAGACCGGCCGCGTTGGCGACACTCGCGAGCGTGGCCTCGGCTTCAGCCCACTCTTCGTCGCTGCCGACTGCCTTACCGGGCGGGCGCGTCGAGAGTTCGAGGTAGAACTCGTTCAGTCCAAAGTCGCGCAACAGGTCGAGCACGAACGTGAGCAGGCTCGCCAACTCGTCGGCCATCTGATCGCGCGTACAAAAGATGTGCGCGTCGTCCTGGGTCATGCCGCGTACTCGCGTCAGTCCTTGCACCACGCCCGACTTCTCGTAGCGGTAGACCGAGCCGAACTCGAACATGCGCAGCGGCAGTTCGCGGTAGCTGCGCTGACGCGCCTTGAAGATCAAGACGTGGAACGGGCAGTTCATTGGTTTGAGGTAGTAGCGCTGTCCCTCGTCGAGGATCATTGGCGGGTACATGCTCTCCGCGAACCACGTGAGGTGACCGGACGTCTCGAAGAGATCGGCCTTCGAGATGTGGGGCGTATAGACGAACTCGTAGCCAGAGACTTCGTGACGATGGCGCGAGTACTCCTCGAGTACCCGACGGATGATGCCCCCCTTGGGGTGAAAGACCGCTAGACCCGGTCCGATCTCACTAGGAAAGGAGAAGAGGTCGAGTTCGTGTCCTAGCCGGCGGTGATCACGCTTCTCGGCTTCGGCGAGCTGGAGAACGTGCGCGGCCAACGCCTCTTTCGACTCCCACGCGGTGCCGTAGATGCGTTGCAGCTGGGGTTTGGTCTCGTCGCCGCGCCAGTAGGCACCCGCGACGCGCGTCAGTTGAAAGTGGCCCAAGCGAGCAGTCGTCGGTACGTGGGGGCCCCGGCAGAGGTCGACGAAAGCGGACGTGTTCGAGTAGGTCGAGACCACCGCGCCGCCGCCCGTCTCCGCAAGGTCTTCGTCAGTGCCGCCGCGCGCCACTGCTTCAATGATTTCGATCTTGAAGGGCTGGTCCTTGAATATCGCGAGGCCCTCTTCAATGGAGTACTCCGAACGAGCGAAGGGCTGATCCTCGGCGATGATGGCACGCATCTCCGCGTCGACGCGGCCGAGATCGTCGTCACTAAAGTGCGCGCCACCAGGAAGTTCGAAGTCGTAGTAAAAACCGTCGTTGATCGCGGGTCCGATGGCGTAGTGCGCGCCGGGCCACAGACGCGTCACCGCCTGGGCCATGACGTGTGCACTCGAGTGGCGCAGTACCTCTCTTCCGTCTTCGCTCGCCGGGACCACGATCGCCACGCGGTCGTGGTCCGCGAGGGGCGTGGAGAGATCGGTCAGTACGCCGTTGACGCGCGCCGCGAGAGCATCCTTCGCCAGGCGTTTGCCGACGGCTGACGCGAGGTCGAGCGCCGTCGACCCCTCGCCCAGGGTGCGAACGCTGCCGTCAGGTAGCTCTACGTTGAGGTCGGTCATGGTGGCCTTTCGCTGGCTACAGCGTAATGCCGAGCAACGACGCCGCCGATGCGACGTTGGCGCCGGCGTGCGCCGCGGCGTCGATCGCGCGAAGGGACGCGGGCGTGTTCAGGTCGTCGTCGAGGGCGTCACGCACGTCATCGAGCACCGACGAGGCCCGACCGGTCGTCAATGTCGAACGCCACGTCGCAAGCCGCGACTGCGCGTGTAGTAACAACTCGTCTCGCCACTCCCAGTCGTCGCGGTAGAACTGATCGAGCAGCGACAGCCGAACCGCCGCGGGCTCGGAACGTCGAACGAGGTCGTGCACGAAGATCAAGTTGCCGAGCGACTTACTCATCTTGACGCCGTCGAGCGCGACGAGACCCACGTGCATCCAGTGCTTGACGAACGGCGCGCCGGTGACCGACTCACTCTGGGCCGCTTCACACTCGTGGTGAGGAAAGGCCAGGTCGCGCCCCCCACCGTGCACGTCCACGGTCTCACCCAACTCGCGCAGCGCCAAGGCGGAGCACTCGATGTGCCAACCCGGACGCCCGGGGCCCCAGCGTGACTCCCAGGCCGGCTCGTCCTCGAGCGACGGCTGCCAGAGCACGAAGTCGAGGGGGTCGCGCTTGTTGGGATCGTCGGGTCGTCCGCCGTTAATCGCCGCAAGCTCGATCATCGCGCCGCGGCTCTCGTGACTGACTTGACCAAAGCGAGGGAACTTCGACACTTCGAAGTAGACGGAGCCCTCGACCTCGTAGGCCAGTCCAAGATCGAACGTCTGGCCGATCAACGTCAAGATCTCGGGAATGGCGCCGGTGGCGCGCGGTTCGGCGTAGACGGGCAACAGGTTGATGAGTTTCATGTCACGCTCGAAGGTGACCATCTCCTGGGCCGCGAGATCGAGGTAGTTCACACCCATCTCTCGCGCCTTTCGCAAGATGTCGTCATCCACGTCGGTGACGTTTCGTACGCAACGCACTTCGTGACCGGCGTCTCGAAGTCGCCGGGTCAACACGTCGAAGGAGAGATACACGAAGGCGTGCCCCAAGTGCGCCGAGTCGTAGGGCGTGATGCCGCAGCTGTACAACGTCGCCACGGGCCCGACCTCGAGCGGATAGACCCCACGGCGCGCACTGTCGTAGAGCTGCATCAGCGCGTGAGTCCGGCGAGCTTTACGTAGCTGTGCGCCTTGTGGCGAATATTGATCGAGACACACACGGCGGTGAAGGCTTCGATGGCACTGGCGAGCGACATCGATCCCGCGACGACGGCGTGAAGGCCCGGCATCTCGTTCACGACACTCGCGACGTCCTGTCGAGCTTTGTCATCGTCGGAGAAGATGATGACGTCGGCGTCGAGTCCGCTGTCGAGATTCTCCATCTCACTGGCCGGCAGATGATGAAAGGCACCGACGATGGTGCTCTCGGGCAGCGCGAAGGCGAGTTGGGCCGCCATCGATCCGCGCGGCGGGTAGATCGGCACGAGTTCTTTTCCTTCTCGCGCGAGAGCGTTCACCATGGAGATGACCGTCTTGTTCGCGAGCGAAACCCTAAGAGCACTGACGGTCGCGACGGCCGAGTCCCACGGTGTCGCGACGACGACGAAATCGCACGCCGCCGCGCCGTCGTTCGACGCGCCACCTACGGAACCCTCGCCACGTGCGTGTAACGTGCTCGCGGTTTCTCGCGCTCGCGCTTCGTCGCGTGATCCAATGACGACGTCGTAACCCGCGCTCGCGAGGCGAATAGCGACGCCGCGTCCCGCCGGACCAGTACCTCCCAAGATGCCCACCGTCGTCATTGTCGTCCTCGTTGCTCGTAATGCCTAGAAGTACGCTAACAACATGGCACTACTAAAAGATCACCGTATCTTGGTCACCGGCGTCTTGACCGACGACTCCCTCGCCTTTGGCATCGCCAAGCGCGCTCTCGAAGAGGGAGCCACGATCGCTCTTTCGGGTGCCGGACGCGGCACGTCACTCACCCGGCGCACCGCGAAGAAGTTAGGTGACGTCGGCGAGATCATTGAACTCGACGTGACGAGCCCCGAGCAGATTGACGCGGCGGTCATTGAGGTCGAGTCCCGATTTGGGCGCCTGGACGGCCTGGTGCACGCGATCGCCTTTGCCCCGCCGTCGTGTCTCGGCAGTGGAATGTTCGCCGCTCCTTTCGACGACGTCGCGACCGCGATGCACATCTCCACGTACTCGCTCGCCGCCCTGGTCGGAGCCTTTCGCCCGTTGCTGCAAAAGAGCACGGCCCTGGGCGGCGCGTCGGTCGTCGCGCTCGACTTTGACGGTACGAGGGCCTATCCGATGTACGACTGGATGGGCGTCATGAAGGCCACCCTCGAGTCTCTCGGGCGCTACCTCGCGCGCGAAGTGGGTCCCGACCAGATTCGCGTCAACATGCTCGCCGCCGGACCGATTCGTACCATCGCCGCCAAATCAATTCCCGGTTTCTCGATCTTCGAAGACAGCTGGAGTGAGCGGGCACCCCTCGGATGGGACGTCAACGATTCCAGTGCCGTCGCCGACACCGCCGTCGCGCTGTTGTCTCCGCTCCTTCGCGGCACGACCGCCTCGGTCATTCACGTCGACGGTGGCGCCCACGCCATGGGCTAGTCGTCCTCTTGGCCCCGAAACTGCGTTTCGTAGAGATCACGATAGAGACCGGGGCGCGCGTGTAGTTCGGCGTGCGTGCCGCGCTCGACGATTCTTCCGTCATCAACGACGAGGATCTGATCGGCGTTGCGGATCGTGGAGAGTCGGTGGGCAATGACGAGCGACGTGCGTTCTCTCATCGTCTCGTCGAGCGCGCGCTGCACGGCGGCTTCACTCTCGGCGTCGAGGTGGGCCGTGGCTTCGTCGAGCACGACGAGGTGCGGGGCCTTCAGGAGTAGTCGAGCGAGGGCGACGCGCTGTTTCTCGCCACCCGACAAGCGGTAGCCTCGCTCGCCCACCACCGTCGAAAGACCCATTGGCAGCGTCGCCACGAGGTCCGCGATCTGCGCCGAACTGAGCGCTCGGGCGATCTCGTCGTCAGTCGCGTCGGGTTTAGCGAACAACAAGTTGGCCCGGAGGGAGTCGTGAAAGAGGTGCGCGTCTTGGGTCACGACACCGACCGTCGCGTTGAGCGACGCCGTCGTCGCCTCACGAAGTTCGACGCCGTTGATCGTCACCGATCCTGCGTCGACGTCGTAGAGCCGCGATACCAACATCGAGATCGTGGTCTTGCCGGCGCCGCTCGGTCCGACGAGTGCGGTCATCGTGCCGGGCTCGACCACGAAGGTGACGTCGTGCAACACCGCGGTACGCGGCGTGTCCTCGAGTCGAGCGACAGCTTCGAGCGAAGCCAGCGAGACGTCCTCGGCGCCCGGGTACGAGAAGTCCACGTGCTCGAAGCGAAGTTCGGCTGGCCCACCTGGAATCGGCCGCGCGTCAGGACTCTCCTTGATCATCGGTTCGAGATCGAGCACTTCAAAGAGTCGCTCGAAACTGACCATGGCGGACATGTAGTCGATGTTGAGGTTCGACAACTGCGTGAGCGGTCCGTAGAGGCGCGCGAGGTACGCCGTCAACGCCACGACCGTGCCAACGGCCAACACTCCGTGCACGGCCTCGACGCCACCAAAGCCGTAGGCGAAGGCCGTCGCGAGCGACGCGGTCAGTGAGAGCGAGATGAAGAAGAAACGCTGGTAGGTCGCTTGGTGAATGCCAATGTCGCGCACTTGCGCCGCGCGCTGTTCGAACGCGGCACGCTCCTCATTGGGGCGACCGAAGAGCTTTACCAGCATGGCACCCGCGACGTTGAAACGCTCGCTCATGACCATGTTCATTTCGGCGTTTAGTTCCATTCCGCGTTGAAAGAGGGTGCCGAGTTTTCGCCCTACGCGTCGAGCGGGTATGAGGAAGACCGGCAACAAAATGAGCGCCACGAGCGTGATCGGCACGCTCAATGTCAACATGACGACGAGGATGATGAGCACGAGCACCACGTTGCCCACCACGTTGGAGAAGAGGTCGGTGAAGGCCTGTTGGGCGCCGACGACGTCGTTGTTGAGTCGACTGATCAACGCGCCCGTCTGGGTCCTCGAAAAGAAGGCGATGGGCATCTCTTGGATGTGGCGAAAAACCTCGGCCCGAAGGTCGTAGATGAGCCCCTCGCCGATGATTGCGGAGATCCTTCGCTCCACCAACTGCAAGCCAGCGTCACATATTGCGAGGACCGCGGTCACGACGGCCAGTCCGATGACGAGGTCGGCGCGGTGGTGATGAATACCCACGTCGATTATTTCTCGCAGCAACAGTGGCGACACCGAGGAGATGACGGCGTCCACGATGACAATGGTCAAAAAGACGATGAGCGCCGGGCGATAGTGCTTGGCGAACTTCAATATCCGCGGCAGAGTGCCCTTTTTCAGTTGATGTTGGAGGATCTTGCGGTCACGTGATAGCGACCGCATTCCGAGTCGAACGCCGCCAGCGCCGCCGTGCATACTCATGTCAACTCCTCCGTCTCTGCAGTGTAGGAACAGAGTTGGCGGAGGCGAGCGTTGCCACGCTCCGGGTGGCTAGTGCCGAGCGATCGAGATGAACGGCGAGCAACGGCGTCGAAAGTGTTCGTGCACTACGAGGCGATGGCGCTCACCACGATGATGAGGCCGAGGGTCATCATCACGCACGCACCGATCGTTCGTAGAACGACGAGTCGCGTTGGTGAGTCCGAGAGCCACTCTCGAGCGGTGCCCGCGATGATGCCCCAGGTGGAGTCACTGCAGAACGCCATCACGCTGAAGATGGCGCCGAAAATGAGAAGTTGCCACGTGACGTTGCCCTTGGAGCGTTCGACGAAGTGCGGAAAGACCGCGGCAAAGAAGACCAGCGATTTCGGATTCAAGATCCCCACCACGAAACCCTGACGCACCACGGTGAACCACTTGGGTCGCTGTTCTTCGCGTGTGGTCATGGCCTTCGCGTGTTCGTGTCGGTGCCGCAGCGCGTCGTAGCCGAGCCACAAGAGATACAAGCCACCGGCGATCTGTAGAACCACAGAGAAGACCTTGGAGTGCGCGAGTAGTGGACCTAGTCCAACGGCGACGACGACCGACAGCACCAAGGTGCCGATGCTGTTGCCAAGAACCGTGAGGACCGCGACGCTGCGTCCCCACGCGACGCCGCGCGCCAGCGTGAAGAGCACGCTCGGACCCGGCACGATGATGATCACCGTCGACGCCACCAAGAACGTCGCGAGCTGTCCCCCGCTGATCACGATGAGAACTTTCGCACGAGTAGTTCCGTCACGCGCAAGTTCGCGCCGATGCAGAAACCGATGGTCGCCGCGAAAAACGCGGTGCCTACGCCGACCGTCCCCCCCATCAGCCAGCCCACCACGAGCACGCTCGCTTCGAGCAAGAGGCGAACGTAGACAACGCTGACACCGAAGCGACGGTGCAGTCCCGTCATCAAGCCATCCCTCGGTCCCGGTCCGAGTCCCGTCGTGAGATAGAGGGCGCTGCCGGCGCCGATCACGAGCACGGCGCCCACGACGTAGACGATCTTCAACCACGGCGCGTGAGGAACCGCGAGATTGGTCGATACGAGGTCGAGGACATAGGCAATGATGATCAAGTTGGCGATCGTGCCTAGTCCGGGTCGTTCACGAAGTGGTAACCACCCCAATAACACGACAAAACTGATGGCGGCCGTCGACCAACCAAGCGACCAGTGCGTGTGACGAGAGACCCCTTGGGCGAAGACCGTCCAGGGCGTCGCTCCCCACTGGGCCTGGACCAGAAGTCCTTCGCCGAGGCCAAAGAGTGAGAGACCAAGCACCAGTGGCAATGCCATTCGGGGTCGAAATGACCACGTATTCTTGGCTCGCCACGGCGTCTCGGAGATCTTGTGACTGAGTTTCATGTTCCGAGCAACGTTACTCGCGCCCTCGTGAGGATTCGACCTCGTGCAGAGACTTCATCCACGACGAGACCGACGTAACTTGGTGAAATGACCGCGCGCGACGTCCACTTCCCTGACGCGTTTTCGTGGGGCACGTCGACGTCGGCGTACCAGATAGAGGGCGGAAACACCAACACCGATTGGTGGCGTTTCGAGCGAGCCGAAGGGACGACCGCGGCGGAGGTGTGCGGTGACGCCTGTGACTCCTGGAACCGATACGAAGAGGACCTCGACATTCTCGCCTCCCTCGGACTCAACGCCTTTCGCCTGTCCGTCGAGTGGGCGCGCGTGGAACCCGAGCAGGGCAACTTCTCAACCGAAGCCCTCGATCACTACCGCGCGGTCCTTACGGCTTGTCGTGCGCGAAACATCGTGCCCGTCGTCACCTTGCACCACTTCACCTTGCCCCTCTGGGTGGCCGATCAGGGGGGCTTCGAACATCCCGACATCGCCCAATGGATGGCTGACTACGCCACCAAAGTCGGGGCCGCGCTCGGTGACCTGATCGGCATCGCCTGCACCATCAACGAACCCAACATCGTCGCGATCATGGGATACCTGCGCGGACTCTTCCCGCCCCAGGTCACCAGTTGGGATCGCTTCGTCGCGGTGAACGAGACGATGCGCGCCTGTCACGTCGCCGTGCGCGACGCGCTGAGAGAAGCGCCGGGCAACTTCCCAATCGGGATGACGTTGTCGATGCAAGAGTACGAAGCGTTGCCGGGATTCGAAGACCGACTGGACTCGTTTCGTGACGAGATGGAGGACAAGTACTTGTACTCGCTTCGCGGCGACGACTACGTGGGCGTGCAGTGCTACACGAAACTCATCCTTGGTCCCGACGGCGTCGTGAACGATCCCGACGGCGAGTTGACTGACATGGGTTACCTCTTCTGGCCCCAGAGCGTCGAGTACACCATTCGTCGGGCCGCCGCGCTCACCAACGCGCCGATCATCATGACCGAGAACGGCATCGGCACGTCGGACGACGTCCAGCGAGTGCGCTACCTCACCGAAGCGCTCAAGGGCGTTCGAACGCTCCTCGACGACGGAATCGATCTTCGCGGTTATTTTCAGTGGTCGCTCCTCGACAACTTCGAGTGGAGCTTGGGCTACCGGCCCAAGTTCGGCATCGTGGCCGTCGACCGCACCACGTTCGCGCGTACGCTCAAACCCTCGGCGACGTGGTTCGCTGACGCCACGCGTCACTTCTTTACAACTGCGTGACACATTGGTCGTTACGCCGAGAATCGAACGTTCGGCCCCCTACGATTTGTGGGGTGGAGTCGTTCGATTGGCCTCTTTGCTGAACGGTTTCTCAGCCCTCACCCAGGAGGTGGACCATGCTTCATCAGTCTTTCCGTCATCGAGCGCCTCTTCGGGGCCGATTCGTCGGCTGGGCCGGGGCCTTCGCCTTGATCGTGGGACTCCTCGTGTGGGGGGTGCCCGCTGGCACGACCATCTCATCCGCCGCGGCGATTCGCCCGTGCACCACCTCGAACCTCGTCGTCTGGCTCAACACCGTCGGGAACGGCGCTGCCGGAAGCTCCTACTACGACTTGAACTTCACGAACTTGTCGCCCCACGAGTGCACCTTGATTGGCTACCCGGGCGTTTCGGGTGTCTCGTTGTCCAATCAGCAAGTCGGTAGCAGTGCCGCTCGAAGTGACACCATCGCGCCGATAGTGATTACCCTCACGAGCGCACTCAGCGCACGAGGACTCCTATCCTCGGCGATGTACAACACGGCGACGGTGATCCTGCAGATCACGGAGGTAGGAAACTATCCCACCGCGACGTGTCGCGAAATCTCGGCCGCAGGACTTCGCGTGTACCCGCCCGGACAGACCACGTCAAAGGTCGTCGCCTTTCCCTTCGCCGCCTGCGCCAAGGCTGGTCCGCGCTATCTCCACGTCGAAGCTGTTCAGAAAGACGTGGTTTTGAACTAAGGGCACTTGCCAACGCCCCGTCGGAGCGTGAGCGCCGTCTTAGAAGCCGAGGATCTGACCAAGCGCTACCGTCGTCAACCGGCACTCAGTAAGTGCACGCTTGAGGTTCCCGAGGACCACGTCGTCGGTCCTGTGGGACCTAACGGCTCAGGAAAGACCACACTCTTGAGCCCCGCGGCGCGTCTGCTCGCGCCTACGTCCGGTTTGATTCGCGTGCTCAGCGCACGTCGGATTTTCGCAGTCTCTTCCAACGCGAAAACGTATGCGTCACCAAGAGGATCGCCAGTGCGACGCCCAGCAGCGCGTGGTAACGAATCCGAGTGGGGTGACCGAGCGACCAATCCCAAAGCCCCGACGCGAGCATGCCGACGGTCAAGAGCGCCAGCACGAGGTCGGCGACGGCCAGCCGACCGAGAGGCTGGCGCAAGAGTGGAACTTTGGCCAGCCGTCGCAAGAGTCGATGGGAGCTGCGCCGCCGTTGCGCAAGGTGAGCGAGAACGAACGCGACAAAAACGAGTCCCACGATGATGTGGACCGTCAAGACAAACTCGAACATCAGCGACGTGACCGCCGTTGCTATGAGACCGAGATGCACCAACCATCGACGAGTCTGTTTTGAAATTGTCGCTCGTCGGGTGACGTTGGCTCGCGGGCTCATCTGTCGATCGTAAGTTTCCCTAGGGAGCGTATCTATAGGGAAAGACCCTGACTCCGTACTTAGACGTCGTGCGCGACTCAGGGTTGATCGGACGATGAGCGAATGAGGTCCATCCTGCGCCGGACGTTCCTCGAATCTGAGAACGTTGGTTTCAAACCAACGCGGTCATCAGGCGTTGGCGCTTCGTAAAGGTGCTGTCTGAAACCGAGGACAGGGGAGGTCATCCGGTACAATTGTCCGGTGACTCGCGAGACCGACGGCAGTAATCACGAGCCTTCGCCAAGGAAAATCGCCAATCACGATCGCCTCATCGCCATGGGCGAGGCCGTTAATCGGCGCGGCGCCACCGGCAGTCGGACGAAGCCTCGAGACCGAAGGCGGCTCTGGATACGACGATCGATCATCGCCTTTGGTCTGGTTGTCGTGTTGATCATCGCAGGCGTCGCGGCTGATTACTACTATCTCGGCTCACTGGTGAACAGAGTGAACGTCAACACTCTGCAAAATAGTTCGGGCGCGTCAGAGAACATCCTCCTCATTGGTTCGACGAGTCGCTGCGCCTTGAAGGTGCAGAACAAGGCGTACGGTCTTTGCTCTCAAGGAGTCAACGGCGTCAACAGTGACATCACCATGGTTTTGCACCTGGTGCCGAGCACGGGATCGGTGTCTCTCCTCTCAATTCCGCGCGACCTCTTCATTCCGAACGCTCGGATCATCGGCTCGAACAAGATCGACGCGGCACTCTACGAAGGCCCAAGCCAACTCATCACGGCCATCGAAGAAGACTTCGCGATTCCCATCAACCACTTCGTGGTGTTGAACTTCGACACCTTCGCGAACGTCGTGAACGCCCTCGGCGGCGTGAAGATGTACTTTCCGACACCAATTTTCGACGCCTATTCGGGACTGAACATCGAACGCAGTGGTTGCTACACCCTCGACGGCTATCACGCCCTCCAGGTGGTGCGATCACGTCACTTGCAGATCCAGCCCAATCCCTCGAATCACGATCCCCGATCGTGGACCGTCGAGCCGCTCTCCGATCTGGCGCGCATCCGTCGTACCCATGAATTCTTGCGCGTGCTCGCGACGAAGGTCGCCGCGAGAGGACTGGGTAATCCTCTTACTGACCAGAGCATCGCGACGTCGGTGTTGCCGGACTTGACGGTGGACAATGGCTTCACTGAAGGCGAGATGGTGAGCTTGGCTCGCACCTTTGCTCACACGCACATCACGAACGTTCCCCAGTTCACCTTTCCCGTCACCAACGTAGAGACGGGATCGCTCCTCTACCAGGGTTACTACTACGGCGACGTCGTGTTTCCGGTGCAACCCAACGGTCTCGCCGCCGTCAATAAGATCTTCGACGTCGCAATCGGGATGAACTCCTTCACCGGAGCGACGCTACCTTCACCCTCCAGTCTGAAGATCACCGTAGAGAACGGAACGGGCGTCGCCAATCAAGCGGCCTCGATCGCGAACCCGCTTCGCGCGAAGGGTTTCGACATCGTCGCCACGAGCAACATCACCTCGCCGGGACCGGTGAGTGAATCAGTCGTTTGGTACGGCGGACCTCCGCCGCCCGCGCACGGGAACTGGACGAGTCCCAGTCTCGCCGCGGCGCAGACGGTGTTAGCCCAGCTCCAGGGTCCGGCCATCCTCGGCTACAACCCGAAGAACGTGGCGCCCGGCGCGATCGTCACGGTCGAGACCGGCACGGGTCTCACTGTCTCGACCAAGCCCACTACGAAGACGACGAAGCCGCACACGAAGACTTCGTCAACATCGTCGGGCGCGACGACGACTACCGGCTACATCCCTCCAGGTATCAAGGGCAACAGCAAGTTCACTGCTCCGAGCGCCGTATCGGCAGCCCTCGCGCCGTACGACCCTCGCAGCTGCAACGCGGCGGGCACCGGACCCGGGCCTAACTAAATCGTCGCGGCCCCGATATCTCACTTCGCGAGAGACAAGAACCGCTTCTTCTGGGCGCTAGACCTAACTCGGCAAAGTATTGATTGAGGCCGGCCAATGGAACACCGTGACGAACAGTCAGCTCTCAGGGAGAGCAGCAAAATCACGCTTAGTTTTCTTATACCAGCCCATTCCGGCAATGGGATTTTTCCACCTACCCTTCATCTCCTTCAGGGCCTTTTCGTGCGTTGCGTCACCCCCGGCGACCGTCTCTTTCAAATGCGAATCTTGCGCTTTTATAACCTCGTCAGCGGTATCGCCACGGAGCGGGAATTCACATGGTCCGCCCAACTGTTTACACGTCATTGTTTTCATAACTCTCGCTTCCTTTCATAGGTATTCGACCGTCAACTAGGACGAGTTGGAAGGGATGCGCGATCTCGCCTCAACGCCTCACCGTACCGTCGACGCGGGTCATGACTGAGGTCGCCGGACGACTCAGCGCCGCTCCTGGATACGAACGAGATTGCCCGAGGGGTCGCGGAACGCGCAGTCGCGCACGCCCCAGGGTTGGGACGCCGGCTCCTGGAGCACTTCGGCGCCCGACGCGCGAACCTTCTCGAACGTGGCGTCGAGGTCGTCAGTGCGAAAGATCGCAGCCTGCAGCCACCCCTGCACGACGAGTGCCAGGAGGGTGTCGCCCTCGGCCTGCGAACGACCACCGTGTGGCTGGGAGAGAACAATGTCGACCTCCTGTCCCGGGGCACCAACGGTGACCCAGCGAAAGCCCTCGGACGCGACGTCGGCGCGGACCTCGAGACCGAGCGCGTCGCGGTAGAAGCCCAGCGCAGCGTCGGGGTCATGGACGAGAATGAACATTGATTGGACGGAGACAGGCATAGAAAAAGGATAGGACCACTAACCCGTCGTTGGCTTCTCCGATTCTGCTTGATACCGGGGCGCTTTCATGGTCCGGACCGCCGACACAGCCCACGTCGCAGCCGACGCCAGTTGCCAGTTGCCAGTTCAGATCGTGACCGAGGTGCGTCGCGGTCGCGTCGCAAACTTGCTCACGCACGACGGAACGATCTCGAGGGCGCGGTGGTCGCGACTGCGATACTGCGACGGCGTCACGCCGACGATCTCGGTGAAGCGCGAACTGAAAGAGCCGAGCGACGTGCAGCCGACGGCGACGCAGGTGTCCGAGACCGACGTCCCCTGACGCAAGAGAGCCTTCGCGCGTTCGAATCGTCGCGTCATCAGATAAGAGTAGGGAGTCTCGCCATACGCGGCGCGGAACTTGCGCGAGAAGTGCGCGGGCGACATGAGCGCGGTGCGCGCCATGGCCGGAACGTCGAGGGGCTGCCCGTAGTCGCGGTCTATGAGGTCGCGCGCCCGGCGAAGGTGCACGAGGTCGGCAATCTCTTGCGGCGTCATGTCGACGACGATACGCGACCGGTCGCCTCCTCGTTCGAAGAACGCGGGTCGAGGGGTGATTTTATGAATCGATCTTGGCGACAGACCAGTCAGATCTCACGAACGCAATCGCTCGTCGGCGAAACTCCGCTGCGTACGACGTTGGCAAGGAATGGTCTCTCACTCAGGTCCAATTTCAACGTCCGAAAGAGTGACAAAACCCGGAACAGGTCAGGCGTACGACGCAGCAGCCGCGGACCAGGTAGCGTGCGCTTCATGTGGCGCGAGCCACCATATAGAGGAGGCCTCACGATGAGTACCATCGCTCGGACCCGTCCCACCCGCCCGCTCCACCGGTGGCTTCCGTCCCGAGCGCTGCTCCTCGGCATCGCTGGCGTCTCAGTTCTCATGGCGGTCCCAGCGGTCGCCCAGGCAGCGTCTCGCCCAGGGGTCACGATCCCGGGGCGTCACACCGTCGCAGGCGATCCAAGGGCGGCCAAGTCATCAATCTGCGACAAGGTGAGCGCAGCATCCGTCTCGTCGATCATCGGCTACAAAGTTCCGCCCGCGACCCTCTACACGCTAAGCGTCAAGCCAACGAAGGAAAACTACGAAATCTCTGGGACAAATACAACCTGCACCTACGGGGCGGAAACGAGCATGGCCACGATCCTCAAGGCTGTCACCCTTTCGTACGAAGTCGTCTCGAAACCCATCACGACATCCGAGATGCAACAGTCGATCGCCAAGGTGAGCAAGAGCGTCAAGTTCAAGTTCACCGCGTACTCCGGCCTCGGCGTCCCCGGCTTCTACTTCAAATTGACCGAGGCAAGTATCACGGGTCAGGGAATCACCGGGGTTGTCGGTGGCACCCATTACTTCGGGGCGAGCGTGGAGAACAAGAATGTGTCGAAGTCGACGCTTGCTGCGCTCGCGAAGCTCGCCGAGAAACTTTGAGTCGTTCGCTGGCTCGGCGAGTTCTTGCCTAAGCCCATCATCGCTACGGATTGCGTTTCACTTAACGCGGATCTGTTCGTTACGTACAAAACGACATGAACTCGCCTCGTTAGCGATGTAATGACCGCGCAACGCATTGCGAGATCATCCTCAACCCCGAACAGAACTGTCAATCAATCAGCCGAAAGCCCTCGGCCTTGGATTCACAGGTTCGAGTATCCGAGATGACGCGACACATCACGTTTGGTGGGCCTTAGCGGACAGCATTCAAAGCTCGACAAGTTGCTGAAGGCATGAGTCCAACGGATCGTCAGACCTGTCGACGGGCCAGAGTTAGTGGAATGTCGCCCTACAAAACACTTAACCCTTGCAGGTGGCGCTTACGTAGTTGCCGAGGGTCTTTTCCGCACTTGCAACCGCCGGAATGCGGCCAAACGCTACAAACGCTTGTAGCAGCTCGGACTCTGTCGTCGCCTTACCAAGTGCGGTCTTTAACTGGGGGTATTCACGCCCAATCGTCTTGATGGCTGCCTTCACATTCGCCGGTGCCGACTTCAGTGCCGTGGGAATGTATGTGGAGAGTTTCTCTGCATCATTTATAAGATTGACGAAAAGCTTCCTCATTCCGGCGACGTTTTTCGACTCTTCATCTGCCACGATCTGTTGGCGAAATTTGGCCCCGGCGACACCATTGCTGAGGACGCTGCAGGCCGCACTGGACTTCGAACTAGCCGAGGCCAGCGAGGGTGAAACAACCAACATTCCCGAGGCACACGCCAGTCCTGCCAATACCAGTCCGAGACGACGGGGCATTCGGATGGCCCTTCGCTGCAGCTGAGTGACTTGTCTCTTTGACAGGTCGGCTTGCATGCTCTTGTGACTCTCCACGCTTATCTCCCTCCACCCCAGCCACGTCCGAGAACGTGGCCATGATTTGCGACATCTACTACAAGACCGGGGGACACAAGAACTCTCGGGCCAAACTAGCACCGCGTTCTACGCAGAACACTACGGACATCCGATGTCGCCGGTGCGGGCGGGACGATGAACGATCTCACTGTCGCCAGCGCTGCCGCCGAACGCGAGACTTTGATCTCTCAGGATGTCCGACGGTCCCTCGGCGCGGCATGTCCACTCGTCGATCCCAAGACTTTGCTTCTCAAGGGATCGGCCGGAACGCACATGCAGTTTCCGGTACTGGTGCCCTAAGCCCAAGTGCCGATCACGAGAAAGTACATCTCCTCGCGATCGCAGAAGGGTGGGAGTGTCGTCGGGGAGAGTGAGCGATGCAACGAGTTGTTGCGGAGACCGATGTAATGCCGAAGTCCGAACCGTAACGTTTGCCTACCGCAAGTAGATGCACCATGATCCTCGTCCAGGAGCATTGTTGTAGGAGTGACTACGTGGTGGGCGCTACAGGACTCGAACCTGTGACCTCAGCCGTGTGAAACTGTTCCGATATGCCTAAAGCCACAACAGGCCAATACTAATCACCACTCCACCAGCAATTATGCCTACTTAGGAAAACGGAGTCCGACAGTAAATGACTCCATGCATAGGACAAGTTATAGGACACGTCCCGCGACAAATCACGCACGACGAGGATGTCGAACGGCTCCTACGACCTGCGTCTTCGTACTCGTCGACGAGAACGCCGGGTGATCCATCCAATGGGATGCGCGACGCGACGAACGCGGCGAAGCGGCCTTGGTGCGAAAAGACTCCAAATGATTCCCACCAACGCACCGTACGTCAGGTACTCTCAATCCGTAACGATCAGAATCAACCAGTAACAATCAGTAATCAAGTATGTAGTCAAACGATGACAACACTCAAACCAAAGGGGACATGAATGGCAATCGCAATGATCGAGGACCTCGAAAGCGAGCGTGACTCCAAGCCATTCGAAATCGAGTTCAAAGACGGTACGGTCTTCACTTTCAAAGATCCCAAGGATGTCGATCTGAACGCGCTCAATAGCCCGTCGCCGTTCGATCAGATGAAGGCGATGATGAACGACGGTGACTTCGAGGCGCTGTTAGCGCGCCCCGAGGTCGACGTGTACTACCTCATTGGCCTCGTCGGTCGGTATCGCGACTCGCTCACGTCGACGCCCGTCTAGGAGCGGCGAGGCCGTCTCTGCGTCGTCATGATGGCTGCTCCCGGGAAGACAGCCACTTCTCGACATCGCTTGTCCTGTAGCGAACGTGACGGCCAACGTGCAAGACGACGGGACCGGTCCCGTAATAATTCCAGGCATAAACCGTCGATATTGGGACGCCCATGTATTCGGCCAGGGCCTTGGGACTTAGAAGCGGATCCATTTGCGACACATTATTCGCATCGGCGTCGGTCGAGTATCGCTTCGAGTTGTGCCAGGGGCGTCGCCACGAGAGCAGCAAACACCGCCTTCCTCACCATCTCCTCGAACTTGCCTTCAATCGCGATGACGTTCCAGTGCGCGTCGTACTTCGCCGAGGTGGTTGACAGGTTCGATGCGTTGTTCATCAGACCTACGGCGCCGCGCGAGTAGGGGTAGACGAACCCCGTACGTGGCGCCAGGGCGGTTGCCGAGTTCGAAGCGGTGCTCATGTCACCGTGAATGTGTTGTAGCCCCACGCGCTGGCTTGGCCGCCGGTCTCAGTGATTACTACGAAGACTCGATACGTGACGCCATTCGCGAGATCGCCGCCAACCACAGCTGAGAGCGCGGCTGAAGGGACTACGCCACTATCCCAGACTGAAGTCCCACTGAACGGAATGACACCGTACGCCCCGGACTCGACGACGACGCGATAGAAGGTTTGACTCGCGCTCGGAGCCAGCGTCTCGGACCAGGTCACCGTGGGTTCGATCAGCGCTATGGATCCGGTCGGCGCGGTCACGGTGACTGTTGGCGCTGCTTGCGAGGTGAACGTGGAGTCGGTTGCGAAGACGCCCTTTAAGTTCGCGCCAGATTCTTGTGACGCGAACGACCAGTTGTAGACATGACCATTCGCAAGTACGCCGGCAGGGACCGAAACGAAGAACATCCCTGTGTCCGGCGTTGCAACGGCGTTCCACACCACTGAGGCCGAACTGAAGTCCGTGCCGTTCCAATAGCCGTACGATCCACCCGAGACGCTGACGCGCAATGCGAAAGCATTCTGATTCGCGCTATCGGTCGAGTTGTAAATCGCGCTGAACGTCACCCCAGCGGCGATGTCGTAACACAGGGCCTCTAGGGGGAAGAGCAGATGAGGCGCCAACGGTGCGGTGCTCATGCTGCGATCCTCTTTGGTTGGAGTTCTTCGGCGAACTGGGCGAAGGCGCTCGTTATGACCTTTTCGAAGGCGGGGATACTTGACAAGTCGGCTCCGTTAACTGTGAGGCTGAGCGAGATTGGTGAACCATTGCCCGAGGACTTAGGAATAGGCATCCCCGCTGGCGTGACGATCTCACCGGGCATCAAACGTGCGAGTTGCTCGACGCCAGGCGTTCCTTGGACCACACCTCCCGTGTGATATTGCGGAATCGGGATCTTCGGTATGGGTGGCATCCCGATGGTGACCGAGGGGGTGTGAAAGATGCCGAGGTTGACACTGGGAACTGTGAAATGGAGATCGTCCCACCAACCGATGATCGTGTTGAGCACTTCAGCGAAGGCGTCAGAGATCCCGTGCCACATGCCCTTGGCCGCCGTGGCGATGTCACTGGGGATTCCCTTGAAGAAATTGATGATCGGATCGCCGACATTCGTAGCGAGCCACGAGGCACCGACGACGAGTCCGCCCCATACCTTCGCCGCGAAGTCGCCAAGCGCCCGTAGCGCGCGATCTGGAAGGTCCGTGAGGAGCTTGACGAAAGCGGTCAGAGCGTCGGGGATGACGTGCGTGAAGAAATTGACGATCGGAGAGATGAACTGTGCGTCGAGATAGTGCCACGCGTCGAGTGCCCAATTCTGAATGTCTTGCCACACTTGTTTCCAGTGCATAGATAGGAGAACAACTCCGGCCACGAGAGCCGCTATCGCGGCGATGATGAGAGTGATCGGACCACCAGTTATGGCGAGAATCGCCACGCCAACGCCGCCGACGACGGTGAGAAGAGTGCCGAAAACTTGCCAACTCTGCGTGACCCAACTTACGAGCTTGGCAAGGATCCCAATGATGTCGTCGACGACAACACCGAACGGTGCGATAGCGACCAAGAGGCTACCGATCGCCTTGGCGGTGTTACCTATGTCGCTCACAATCGGAGGCCCGTTCTCTTTCAGCCACGTCATGAATTTCTGGAAGCCGCCACCCTCGGCCCACTTAGCGAAGGAATTGACCATGTTGGTGATCCCGTCACCGATCGCCGTAAGGATCGGGGTGCCTTGGGCGCCAATGCCCGTGATGGCCTGAACCATCGTGACGAGGTTGCCCCCCATCTGTTGCATGAATGCGTTGCCAGCCTCAAGAATCTTGTTCAGTTGGCCGAGACCCGGTTGCATGCCTGCGAACTTCGCCAACTCGTCGAACGTCGTGCCGATGCCCTTGGCGGCTGCCAGGATCAACGGTTGCCACGCTTCGAAAAACGGAATGAGATCTTTGAGCCCCGTGGTGATGAGAGGCAGGAACGCGCCTTGAACGGAGTCCTTGAAAGTGTTCATGGCCGGGAGGATGTCTGTCGTAACGAAGGTGACGAACTCTTTACCGGCTGGCGTAAGCGCGTTGAACTGGGTCGCGTAGTTGCGAACTGACGAAGACGCTGTAGCGATCGGGATAGCGGCGCGGTCGAAGGCGTCTTCTTGATTGGCGAGTGCCTGTTGGAGGGCTCGACCGGCGTTCTGAACACCCTGAGCGTTTGCGATCTGCGCGTTGTAGACGTTCTGTTCGTTGGCGATGATTTGGTTGGCCATCGCCATGTCGGCAGTCGCGACGTTCTGCTGAGCGATGACTTGAGCCGCGAGAGTGTCGCTGACGGATTGGACCGCTTGTTGCAGTTGGTGCTCCGCCGACATGACCTGAGAGCTGCCCTCGACGCCGGCGGCGAACGCCTGTTGGGCCGTCGTCGCAAGCTGTGCGTTCTGCGTGTTGAGGTCCGTAACGGCCTGTTGAGCCTGCTCGAGCGAGATCTGCGCTTGCTGTTGCTGGTCGTAGGTCGCCGTTGTGCCAGGCGCCATCGCCGAGGCGTAGTTCTGTTGCGCGATCGTGAGGTTCAGCGCGGCTTGCTGTTGAGCGATCGCGCCGTCAGCTAATTGGTTCGTGTAGTTCTCTAACTGGAACTGCGCGGCCTGGCGAGCGGCCATGACCGCTTGCTGTGCCTGTTGCTCGTTGTACTGAGCCGCCGTGACAGCGCGGGAAGCAGTGACCAGCGCGGCCTCTGAATTGATGACGTTCTGGTTCGCCGTGACCATCGCTTGGCCGGCGGCAGTCTCAGCGGCAGTGACCGCGGCCGCGCCGGAGATGCGTGCGTTGTTAAGAGCGTCCTCGGCCTGTTGGACGCTGTAGGCGGCGTTGCGCTCTGCCGTGGCGTTAGAGAGGGCCGTACTTGCAGAAGAGCTTCCGCCACCCGAGGAGGCAGTCTTCGGCGCCATGAACGCTGAGAGAGCGCCAAAGATGCCAGACGTGCCGAGGTAGAGCGCACCCATCGCGGTCGCGGCTCCGCCAATCATCGCCGGCATTGCGGCGAACGCTCCGAGGGCTAAGCCGCCGATCGGGACTAGAGCAACACCAAGCGCCGTGATGCCCACAGCCATGAAGTTGACAGAGCCGGCGGCGTCACTCGCGGCAGAGCCAAGCCCCGAGAGGCCACCACTCGCACCACTTGACGAGCCGCCAAGGTCCTTAGCAGTCGCGTCGAGCGCCACCGTCTCGGCTTCGAGCGCGGCCATGTCAAGAGTCGCTTCGCCGGTGTCGACGTTCACGCGGATTGTCGGATGCTCTGCGGAGATCGCGATGAGTTCGGCCTGGAGTTCGGCGAGACGTGCTTGCGCGTCTTCGTCACTCACGCCGACCTTGATGTTGTCGCCGGTCAACGTCTCCATCTCGGCGCGAATCGCCGCGATCTTGGACATGGCTTCAGAGGTGTCGGCGTCGATCTTGACACTCGAGAGGCCCTTGAGTTCGGCGTCAACGATTGATTTGAACGTCTCTGCGAAGATCTGGCCGGCCTCGTCGCCCCACTTTTGGGCCTCGGCACCGATCGCCTCTACGACCCCCGAGAAACTTGGAACAATCTGAAGGAACGCTGATCCGACTTCGTACGACATTAAATTCTCGTTTCTGTATGTTGCGCTGCCAACGATCTGGCGATCGCTGCGACCTTCATTTTTTGAACTCGCTGAGAGCTCATTTCCTCTTGGTAGTGGCGCTCGCCGTCACGCTCGCCCACCGCTGCCCACAATGCATCTCGATAGAGCGCCGGGGCATAAATGACAATCGCGAAGGTATCTTTGAACCGCTCGTCCCGTGGCAGTGCTTTAAGCCTTGAGTGACAATGCCGGCTGGGGTCCTGGAGAATTTCTTGGATCCAACGCTTGGGAACGTACGTGCGCAGGTCGTCAGGAACTCCGACAGCATTGCGAGTGAGGCGAGCCATCACGCGTACCGATGCGAGACGAGCGCGCGACCGGCCGCGCTGCGCTCAACTTCGCCAGAATCGACGGCGATGGACGCGAGCAACTTGGCCTGCAGCGCCGTGGCGTTTCGAATTGTCCCGAGCAACGGATTCTCGACAGGTTGGCCTGTAGAGCCCTGAACGATCAAGGGGCTGTCAGCGAGTTCGGCGCGACTTCGCGCGACATCATCCTCCAAAAGGCACGCCTGGCGCAGTGCATGGATCTCTCTCGGATCTTCAAAGACAATTAGGGACGTGATCTGCACCCAAAGCGAGCGCCCATCTTTCGCGAGGGCTTTGGGCGCGGGCAATTTCGCCATTAAGAGGCCTTTTCTACGCTTCCAAAAAAACGAGGCGCTACGTAGACGGGCTGGCAGCGCGTATACGGAACGGGGAACCGCTTGCCGGGCCTAGGGGGGTATCGACGGCCTTTGGTTCGCGATCGTCGCATAAGGCACGAGACTGACGGAAGCGCGAACCTGGACACCGTAGGCGGGCGTCGCTTGATGTCAGCGCCGTCGCCGGACCCGCCCCCCAACCTCAAACAAGTCGAGCGACGGGTCAGCGCAAACATTGATCGAGTGTCGACGGTCACGCCAAACCCGATCGGTGTTGCACCGCCGACGCGACTGCCGCCTCGAAGGTGACGGATTCAGACAGCATCGTGTTCCGGCTGGTAACGCGACGCAGCGCGATAACGGCGTCGAAGATGGCATCGAGATTGCACTTTGGATCCTTGATGGTCCGATCGAGTTCGAACGTCGCGATGTGCACTTCCTGCCCAATTTTGAGGTTGGCAAGGCGTTCGCCTTCGATCTGCGATTGCCGTAATGCCTCAACTCGATCGGCATTGATTCGACGGCCTGCGCGAAATGCCTCCATCCGCATGTCGCCCGTTGGCTTGAATCCGGCCGCCTCGAAGATCGCGTCGACGGAGACTTCCCTGCCCGTGGCTTCGAGTGACGTTGCAACCAGAGTGGCGGCCTCGGCGAGTGCTGCGGCGTATCGTTCGGCGTCGTCGAGGCGTTTGATTGTCGCGGGTCGCTCTGCCTCGCGACGTGCGATCCCTGCATCGATGATCGCGCCGATCTCGATGTCTTCCTTGATGTCATTTACTTTTTGCATGTGATCTCCTTGGTTGGTGTTGAACTTTTGACTTCGATCAATTGCTGAGCATCTCGGCGATTTGATCCCTGATACTTTTCGGCCCTGGTGGAACCGGCGACGCCGACCCGCCCTGTGCTGGATTGCGCTTCATCCGCGGTTGTGAAATCGCAAGTCCAGGGTTCGCCACAAGAGCTGCGCCGATTGCCGATTCGAGAGCCTCTGTGTCGCCGTCATCGATCGAAGCAAGAGCGCTGACGAAACGCGCAGAGTCGACCAGCGCCGGCAGGTTAACGCCGAGAGACGCGGCGGCCGTCTTCAGCGCTTCGGCCATGGTTGGCGTCTGACCTGTGATTGCGGGAATGTTGACTACATCCGTGATCGTCGGATCCTGCGCTTTAATCTCTCGACCGTTGCCATCCACCCTCGGAATCTGCCGCATCTTTTCCGCGATCTTCGATCGAGTGTTCTGCACCATCGTCTCGTCATCGATGACGCGCGTCGGTCCTGAAATGTTTGAACTCATGAATTTCCCTTTTCTGCTGTTTTGATTTCGATTAATCGAGGCGGTGTCGGTCGCCCTTGGGAGTCCTTGACCCCTTTGACGTTCGCCAACGTGGCCGAACGCAGAGCGACAGAGTGGTAGTCGTCACTGACACCGCCTCGAGAACTGTTGACACCTGACGTGCTCGCGAAGAGACCTCGCTTCATCGAGAGACGCCCGCAAACTCTGCGTGAAGTGCTGCCATTTTGTCGTCATCACTAAGCGGCTCCAAGGCTTCGATTGGGCGGTCTCGTGACTTCTCTCGCAATGGTGGAGTGTTGGCGAGCGCGTCGCCACCGGGCAACCACTCGCGCCAGCGTTCGTCGGTGAAGAATGTCGCGGCGAGTTTGATGTGGCGTTGTTCGGTGCCGACCTTGGCCATGGCGTAGTTCTCGACGGCGCTCAGAAGATCTTCGAACGATGCCCCGGCCTTGACGACGGCGGCAACGCGCTTCGAAGCGGTCACCTTGTCCTCGTGGCGTGGATACCGGGCCCAAAGAGTTTCGAATTCGTCTGAGTATGACTTTGAACTCGATCGTCCAATTTTCGAATTGGACAAGAGTGTTTCTTTAGTTGGCTCTCGTTCAATGGGGTTACTTCCTCTTGTTGCGACATCGGTGTCTAGTGGTGGCGACTCCGGCGTCGCTACCATGCGACTCTCGTGTCGCATGGTCCCTGTCCTCTCAATCGCATTCTTGGGCCAGAGGAAGTACTCGCTCGATGTCTTCGAGCCGTCAGGTCGAAAGCGGTGTTTAATCTCGATCGCGTCGATCCGGACTAACTCTCCGAGGCAGCGTTCGATGGTCTTGCGCGAGCAACGGAGCCTCGTCGCGAGAGTCATTATCGAGGGCCACGCGCAATCGTTGCGCCCGACGTAGCGATCCAGAACTCCGAACAAGCGAACCGCGCCGGCTGAGATCTCGGCGTCGATTATCCATTCGGGGATTTGGGCGTAGGCGTACCCGCGAAGGGTTGCCGTTGGGGTTGGGGATTCGCTCAAGATGCGATCTCGCCTCTTGCGTCACCGTGCAGGTAGCGCTCCAGTCGAGGCACTGAAACGCGCCAGCGCGAGCCAATGCGTATTGCAGGTTCAAACTGGCCCGATCTCGCAAGTCGAAACAACGTCTCGGGACAGACGCCAACGCGCCTAGCGGCCTCCGACATTGGAATTAGATCGGGCGAGGTCATGACGGGTCCTCGATAAGCAACTCCGCCAGTTCGCAGCGAGCCGATACTGACGGTGACGGGTACGCGAGTAATTCCCTGATGTAGTCAGCCGCCCGCGAGGCCTTCAGTTCGGCGCGTAGGCGGTCGGCGTCCTTGTGGTGATGACGACGAACGGCAGCGGCGAGCCTCCCTCTAAGGACGTTTTGAGACTGGTTCATGTCGAAGCTCCTGAGAATTCAGGTGTTCGTTTCGCCCTCGGCAAGGAACGCGACACGAACACGATGTGCTCTGTCTTGCTCGACTCGCCGGTTGGCCGCCTGGGCCTCGGCGCGAATTCTTATCGGCACCTGGCCGGGAATTCGCATCGTTCGTCCTCCCGACTTCGACCGGTGTGCACCTGGCACGGGGTCTCGTCGCTTGGACTAGCGGTACTGCAACTACAACTAACAGTTGTAGCAGGTGCTGCCGGCGTCGCGTGGGATGTGCAGCCCTATTTTGACAACTTTGTTTCCGACTACCAGTTGAGGGCCTTGCCGAGAATCCCGGCAGCCGCTCGGTCGCGCTCGGGCAACGCGTGCGCATATCGATCGAGCGTCATGGTCGCGCGAGCGTGGCCGTGACGTTCAGAGACAGTGCGAACGTCGACTCCGGCGGCAATGAGTGTCGTTACCGAAAAGTGTCTGAGGTCGTGGAATCGAAACGGCCACCGCTTGTCAATCGACAGATCGTCGCGAGTCGCAGTCGGCTTCGTTCGCCGTAAGCGCTTCAGCGCGGGCTCCTCCATCGAGTCACAGAGGCGCGCAAATCGGTGCGTGAGGGTGTCGGGATTGACGGGCAGCGCTCCATTGGCGTTGTAGGAAAGTACGAACGGGTCCTCATCGAGAGGTGATTCAGCAGCCTTCGAATGTTCAGCCATTGTTTTCGAACGAAGCTTCAAAACCTTGACGCAGACCGCATCTAGAGCGAGGTCACGCGATTGGTGCGTCTTTGTCGGTCCAATGTGTTGCTTCGCTCCGGTGACAGTCAGACTCTTCGAAATCTTCAATCTGCGCTTCGCCAAATCGATGTCGGACCAGCGCAGGGCCGCAAGTTCGCCGCGTCGAGCGCCCGTGAGAGCGGCCAGAGCAATCGCTGTGGCAAGTACTGGATCGACCACTTCGGCGGCTCTGACGAGCGTCGTGAGTTGGCCGGGCGTCGGCACGATCATCTCTTTGCGCGGGACGGAGGGAGGCGTTGCTCGATCGATGGGGCTTCGATCGATCCATCCCCATTTGACGGCCTGACGACAGGCTGCGGAGAGGATCGCGTGGTACTTGTTGACCGTGGATGGTGACAGGCCCCCGGCGAGCCACTCGCGGTAAGCGGCGTCGATGGTGTCGGCCTGGATCCTGTCTAGGCGGTGATGCCCAAGCAATGGCTTCAGGCGCTTTTCGATCTTTGAACGATTCTCATAAACCGTCCGCGGTCGGTGACTTGTTTCGGTTACCTCCAGCCATCTATCGAGGAGCTGACCCACAGTAACGGTCGACCGACTGAACTTTCCTTCGTTCACTTCAGTCACGAATTTGGCCAATGCGACCTTGGCTTTCGCCTTCGTGCCCGTGAACGTCCGCGAAGCTTGCATGGGCTTGCCGGTCAATGGATCAGGTCCGGAAAACGCTCGAAGTTGCCACTTGCCCGACCCTTCAGGACGCTCTCGCATAGTCCCAGTGCCAATCGAGCGTCTTTTTGCGTCTGACGTGCTTGTCCCATTGCCCATTCAAACACCGTATTCGATAGGACATCTATAGGACAGCATTTGCAAAACCCGTGGGCGCTGCAGGACTCGAACCTGCGACCTCAGCCGTGTGAAGGCTGCGCTCTAACCAACTGAGCTAAGCGCCCGAGGGACCAATGCTACCGGGTTGAGCAGACCACTTCATTGGTGCGGCGCTGTATCCTTCATCCGTGCCAGATAAAGCGAACTCGACGTCGTCCTCGTCGATGAAAACGCGACGAGGACGACGTCCTTCTCTCGCCCCCCGCGAAGTTGTCCTCGGACTTGATCACTTGGAGCGAAGAGTTAGCCTTATTGGCGTTGGCGCCGCTTTCATCTTGGCCATCGTTACGGTGGTCGAATGGGCTAAGAACGTCAAGACCACCACGACCGTCAATCTCCTAAAGAACAACACGTGTCCGACTGGTTATCACGCGGCAAAAGTAAGCGCAAAGTCGGTCTGTCAAGAAACGATCGCGTCCACCGCGAGCGCGTGGGAAGTGCGACTCCTGTTCATCGTCGTCGTCGCGCTGTGCATTTTGTACTTCACCGTTCGCAGAAAGCGCGCGGGTGTCGCGTGCTTCGCCATCTTCCTCGGCTTTGGACCCGTCTACGGCGCCGGACTCCTTTTCGTGCTGCTCGGATCGTGGTTGATCCTGCGCGCGTATCGACTGCAGAAGTACGGCGAGGCCGGCTTCGCGAGCTCGAATCGAGTGGCGAAAGAGAGAGGCCAGGCGAAGCGCGAGGGGCGACAGGCGAAAACCTCGTCGAGTGCGAACGCTAAGGACACCACTACGAAGGCGCTCACCGCCCCGGCGGCTTCCAAGCGTTACACCCCGAAGAAGCCTCCGCGCCGCCGTCGCTAACTCATGACCAAACTCGGCATGGACTATCCAACGAAGTGGGGCCGTGGCTACACCGCGCGATTCGCGCGCAACATCATTCAGAGCTACATCATGGGGCCCTACGTCCGCTACCTCTCCACTCTCGAAGTTCGAGGGGTCGAGAACGTCGACGGCCAACGACCCTTCATCTTCGTCGCCAATCACGCGAGTCACGTCGACACCATCATTCTGCTGTCGGCCATACCCCCCAAGGAACGTAAGCGCACCATCGTCGCGGCGGCCATGGACAGTTTTTTCATGGACGCTCGACAGGCCTTCAAAACGGTGTTGATCTTCAACGCCATTCCCGTCGATCGATTGAAGGTCAACCGTCGCAGTGCCCAGTTGGCGCTGGAACTCGTCGAGGACCAATGGAACCTCGTGATCTACCCTGAAGGCGGCCGCACTCCCGACGGCCACCTCCAAGAGTTCAAGGGTGGTGCGGCGTACCTCGCCGAACGTTCCAAGGCCACGGTCATTCCGACCTACATCCACGAATCGGGAATGCTGAAGGGCCCCAAGTACGCCAAGGCCCCGATCTACGTCGACTCGCCAAGTGAACGCCGACACCACGTCATCGTGGCCTTCGGCAAGCCCCTGCGGTGCGAAGAGGGCGAGAACATGCGCCGCTTTGGTGTGCGCATCGAACAAGCCGTCGAAGAGATCGGCCGTGAAGTCAGCGGTGACCCCAACTACGGCCGTCCGGCGCCCGAGGACTAACGCGCGAGCGTCGCGACCCGCTCGTCGTAGAGCTGGTCGGCGACCGTGACCAGGGGATCGAGCTCGCGACCAAGCGCTCGACCAAGGACTTTGTCCGCGAACCAGGGATTCATCGCAAGTACCGGGCCGTGCGCGTAGCTGGCCCATAGTTCCGGCGTGCGAAACCCGTCCACCGTACCGTCGTTTCCTCGACCAACCTCGACCGCACCAAGGGCTTCGACGCCTTCGCCCAACGTCGTTCGACCTCCGTGATTCTCGAAGCCCACGAGCGCTCGGCCGTCGACGCGCACGAGTAGTTCGCCCACCGAGCGCGTCTCGCCTCGCGTGGTTGTCGCGTCGACGAGACCGAGGCCCTCGTACTCGTCGTCCCCTTCAACAGAGAAGCTCGTTCCGAGGAGTTGCAATCCGGCGCAGACGGCGAACACGAAGTTTCCGTCACGAACGCGAGCGGCGAAGGACGAAGCGCGAAGGAGGTCGGCGCCGAGGCGTTGCGGACCGTCCTCTCCCCCACCCAACAGGTAGATCGCCGCGTCGGGCACCTCGTCGGCGATGCCCACGTTGACGATCTCGGAATCAAAGCCCCGCCGACGGGCGCGCTCGGCCAAGACCAGCGCGTTGCCGCCGTCTCCGTAGGTGCCGAGGAGTTCGGGATAGATCAGTGCGATCGTCAGCACGCCTTCGTCCTCGCTCGCCACTCTTGGAAGGCCGTGTAGTTCGCCAGCACGTTGATCACGTCACTGGACTTGGGTAACGCCGACTCGTCGGTCACGACGACGTAGGCAACGTTCGCGAAGTCGAGGCGCGTCGCCAAGTCAAGGCGTCGATCACCGAAGCAGTACACCCGGTGTCCGCGCAACAACTCGAAGGGTACGTCGTAGAGCCACGACGGATCGCGTCCGTCGGCGACGCGCGCGTTGATCGCCACCCACACGTCCACGCCGTCGCTCTTCAGCGTCGAGAGCATGGACGCGAAGCCCGCGGGATTCTTCGCGAGCAACAGACGCAACTTGTGACCTCGCCACTGACGAAGGCTGAACCGTCCCGCCACGCTCGAGAGAGCGTTCACCCGTTCAAGTGCGTCTTGGAGATCAACCTCCACGAACGACAGCGCGGTAAGAGCCATGGCGGCGTTGGCTTCGTTGAAGGCGCCGGGAAGTTGCAGATCGACCGCGAGCGGCGTGCCACGAACGATGAGGGGGCCGCCGTCAGTGGTGACGAGTACTTGGGGTTTCGCGAAACCACAGTCACTCCACCACGAATCATCGGCGAAGGTCAAGGGTTTCGTGCATCGTGGACACGACACGGCGTCGGTGGTCCACGGTGTGGGCACGTCGCACCACGCAACGTTGGGCGCGAGCTCGGCCGCGTACACCACGAGCGGATCGTTCGCGTTCGCCACGACCGTCACGTCACTTAAGTCCGCGAGCAGTGCGCGCCAGCGCTCGGCGATCTGGCGCACCTCGTTGGCACGATCGAGTTGATCTCGAGAAAGATTCAAGAGCGCGATGACGCGTGGACGCGTCGCGCGCGCGACGTCACTCAACCACGCCTCGTCGACTTCGAGTACCACCGCGCGACTCTTGGACGCCACGAGTGCCGCTACGAGTCCTTCGGGCATGTTGGAACCCGTGTCGTTGGTCGCGACCCGCGAACCCCAACCCGCCGCGATCATCGCCGTGGTGGTGGTCTTGCCGTTCGTGCCGCTCACGAGCACGACGTCTCGCCCGCGCGCAAGATTCGTCAAGAGGCCGGGCGCGATGGCGAGACCCACTCGTCCACCGATGACCGTGCCCGAGCCTCGAGAAGCGAGACGTGAAAGGAGATTGACCGTTCGAACGGCTCCTTTGGCGACGTCATCGCGAAAGGGGGTTTCACGTGGCATTGAGCCAACGCTAACAACCCAGAAAACGCAAAAGGACCAACCGGGGGGGTGGTTGGTCCTTTTGCAAAGCGTTCTGATTACTCAAGGGGGGGTTTGAGTAAAACAGGCTGATATGAGTATGACGGTTCGCCGAGTATCTCGCAAGCGAATGGAAGAGATACTCTCCATCTGTATACTAGATAGGTGGAGATCCGCCAATTAGAAGCCCTGGTCAGCATCGCCGAGAACGGTACCTTCTCCAGTGCCGCCGAAGCGCTGGGGACAGTGCAGTCGAATATCTCGAATCGTGTCGCGCGCCTCGAAAGTGACTTGGGGACCGAACTCGTGAATCGCGCCACGGGAAACCTCACCGAATCGGGCGACATCGTCGTCGAACGAGCTCGAAGAATACTCCGGGAGCTTCGAGCCATCGCGTCCGACGTCTCTGAACTCAACGCCGATATTCGCGGCCAAGTCACCCTCGGCATGATCGGTACCGCGGGACGTTGGATCGTGCCGTTGCTCTTGGAGAATCTTCGACTGCGCTACACCAAGATCAACTTGCGCATCAGTGAGGGCACGAACTCCGCTCTCGAGCCGCGTCTCGTCAACGGCCAGCTCGACCTCGCGGTACTGGCGTGGCCGGTGATGGCCGACGAGCTGAGCGAGGTCGACCTCTTCACCGAAGATCTCGTCGTCATCGCCCCGCGCGATCACCCGCTCGCCCAGTTGAAGGGTCCTCTCCCGTTTTCGACGCTCACTCAGTACGACATTCTGCTGCCCATGCGCGGCACCCCGATCCGCCGAGAGATCGACGAAGCGGCGCGGCAGGCGGGTGTCGAGATGAACGCGCTCATCGAACTCGACGGTCTACGCACGATCGCCTCGATGACCTTCGACGGCCATGGTCCGTCGATCCTGCCCGCCACCATGTTGTCGCCGCACCTACGCGCCAACTTCGTCGCGCTGCCCATCGAGAACATCGCCAAGCGGCGTGTCGTCCTCGCCAGTCGACGCTTCGGATTCCCCGCGGCACCGGTACGAGCGATTCACGCGCTCTTGGTGGACGTCGTGACGCACGCGACGAACGTCCCCGAGGGCGTCTACCTTCCAACGACGACTCTGCAATAGTCGAAGCGTGTCATCAACGCTCACGCCCAACGAGATCGCCGCCATCATTAGCCGACGCGACCGCGCCTTTAAAAAACTCATCAAGGACATCGGCCCGCCGCCGCCACGGCGCAGCGCCCCGGTGGCCCAACGTTTCCCAACGTTGGCGCGCGCGATAACGGGTCAACTTCTCGCGACGAAAGCCGCCACGACTATCCACCAGCGCGTCATCGATCTCTGCGCGGGCGACGTGAGTGCCGAATCGATCCAACGAACGGGCCACGCCAACTTACGAAACGCGGGGCTTTCGAACGGAAAGGCCGCGGCCATGATCGACTTGGCCCAGCGAACCTTGGACGGGCGCGTCCGTCTCGCCCACCACGGCAAGATGTCCGACCACGACGTGCTGAGCGACGTCGTCGCGGTACGCGGTGTGGGCCCCTGGACCGCGCAGATGTACCTGATGCACACCTTGGCCCGACACGACGTCTGGCCCGCGGGCGACTTCGGCGTGCGAAACGGTTGGTCGCAGATCCACCAACTCGATGAAATGGTGAGCGAAGCGGAACTCCGAGAAAAGGGCGACCTCTTCGAGGGCGTCCGTTCGGACGTTGCGTGGTACTGCTGGCAGGTCATTCGCCTCCAGCGCGCACAGTAATCTCGCTGGGATGCCCCTACTTTCCCTCAACGACTTCGAAGACACCGCCCTCGAGACCCTCACGGCCTTCGGCGCCATACCATCGCTTTCGCCGATGTTCGACGCCGAATGGGTCGAACACGGTCATCTCGAGGCGGCGGCAGAACTGCTCGCCTCGTGGGCGCGGGCTCGCCAATTCGCCAGTTTTGACGTGTCGATTCACCGTCTCGAGGGCCGTACGCCCACCCTCGTCGTCACGGTCGATTCCACGGCCGGTGAGGGCGCCACCGTGGTGCTCTACGGTCACCTTGACAAGCAGCCGCCCCTGGGTGACTGGTCCGAAGGACTTCACCCCTTCGTCCCCGTGCGCCGAGGTGATCGGCTCTACGCGCGCGGCGTCTCGGACGACGGCTACGCCCTCTTTTCGGCGCTCAGCGCACTCGAGGCTATGGAGGCCAACGACATTCCTCACGGGCGCTGCGTCGTTCTCATCGAGGCGAGTGAAGAGAGCGGCAGTCCGGATCTCGAGGCGTACCTGGACGAACTGGCCGAACATCTGGGCGACGTCGAACTCTTGATCTGCCTCGACTCGGGCGCACTCACCTACGACCGGCTCTGGGTGACGACCTCACTTCGCGGCATGGTGAACATCGAAGTCACCGTCCAGGTGCTCGAGCGCGGTCAGCACAGTGGCTCGGTCAGTGGGATCGTGCCCTCCTCATTCCGCGTGCTTCGCCAACTCCTCGACCGCGTCGAGGACGCCACCACCGGTGATGTCCTCGTCGAAGAGATGTGGGCCACCATCCCCGCCGCGGACACGAAGTCCGCTCACGACATCGCCCAGGAGTTCGGTGACGTCATCGCTCGCGAGTTGCCAATGGTCGAAGGCGTGGCGTTGATGGGAGCGAGCGCCGAGGAGCGACTCCTTCGACGCACGTGGTACCCGACGCTCTCGGTCATTGGTATGGGAGGACTCCCCTCGCCCGACATCGCCGGCAACGTCCTTCGACCCTTCACGACGGCGGTGTTGTCCTTTCGACTGCCCCCCAGCATCGACGCCGGCGCCGCGGGAGTCGCTGTCGAACGCATGCTCACGGTCGACCCACCGTCCAACGCGAAAGTCACCGTCAAGGTCGACTCCTCGGGTGACGGATGGGTTGCGCCCACACTCGCACCCTGGCTCGCACCCGCGCTCGAAGAGGCCTCCCTCGACGCCTTCGGTCGCTCAGTGGGTTTCACCGGCGAGGGCGGTTCGATCCCCTTTCTCGCTTCACTCGCGAAGCGCTACCCCGGCGTGCAGTTCGTTGCGACGGGCGTCGGTGGTCCGCAGTCCAACGCGCACGCCATTGACGAGATGCTCGACTTGCCCACGGCGGTTGGCGTCACGAACGCGGTCATTACTGTGTTAGCAGCACACGCCAAAAAGTAAGGACCCCCTATGACCAAGAACGTTGACCTCTGGGTCGATCCCCTGTGCCCCTGGGCCTGGATGACGTCGCGCTGGCTCCTCGAAGCCGCCCAGGTTCGTGAGTTCGAAGTGAACTTCCACGTGATGAGCCTCGCGGTGTTGAACGAAGGACGCGACCTCTCGCCGGAGTACGTTGAACTACTCGCGAAGGCGTGGGGACCCGTACGCTTGCTCATCGCCGCAGAAGAACGCCACGGCAACAAGGTCGTCGAGCCGCTCTACAGCGCCATGGGTACTCGTCGCCATGTGCAGGACGAAAAGGATTTCGACAAGTTGATCGCGGACGCGCTGAACGACGTTGGTCTCGAAGCTGACCTCGCTGAGGCCGCCACGAGCACCACGTACGACGACGCCCTTCGAGCCAGTCACCACCAGGGAATGGACCCCGTGGGTTACGACGTCGGCACGCCCGTCATCCACGTCGGTGACGTTGCCTTCTTCGGTCCCGTGGTCACGCCCGCGCCCAAGGGCGAAGCCGCTGGCAAGTTGTACGACGGCGTGATACTCGTCGCGAGCACGCCGGGCTTTTACGAACTCAAGCGAACGCGGACCGAAGAGCCGAACTTCGCGTGAGCACTTCGAAGCTTTCGCCGGGCTTTCCCGTGTACGTCACCGGCTCGACTGAGACGCCGCGTGCACTCATCGTGCTACAAGAGGCCTTCGGGGTCAACGACCATATTCGCAACGTCGCCGATCGCTTCGCCGACGCGGGTTTCTTCGTCGTCGCGCCGCATCTCTTCCATCGAAGCGGCGCGCCCGACGTCGCCTACGACGACTTCGAGCGCGCGATGTCGTTGATGGCCGAGATAACCCTCGAGGGACTGACGAACGACCTGAACGCCACGACCGACTTTCTGAATTCGCTCGGCTACGGCTCCTCGTCGATCGGCGTCGTTGGCTTCTGCATGGGTGGATCGGTCGCTTTCTATGCCGCGACGCTTTCTGGCGTCGGAGCTGCCGTCACCTTTTACGGTGGTGGTCTGACCAAGGCGCGCCTGGGTCTACCACCCCTGGTCGAGCTCGCCACCGAGTTGAAGGCACCGTGGCTCGGACTCTTCGGCGATCTCGACACCAGTATCCCGAGTGACGACGTCGAGACCCTTCGAGCGATTGCGGCCAAGGTCGCGGTCACGACGTCCATCGTTCGCTACCCCGAGGCGCAGCACGGGTTTCACTGTGACGCGCGACCCGCCGTCTACAACGAAGAGGCCGCGCACGACGCCTACCGTCGAGCGCTCGACTTCTTCGGCGAGCAGTTGAGCGACAAGTAAGTCGTCACTAGCTTCGCGGTACGTCCTTCCACGCGACGTCTTTGTCGTTGCGTGGTTCGCCCGGAAGTCCCAGCACGCGCTCGCCAATTATGTTGCGCATCACTTCGCTCGTGCCGCCTTCGATGGAGTTCGCGCGCATGCGGATGAAGGCCTTGCGCATGTCGCCGCCCGTCATCGCCGACTCGGTGGGGCGTACCTGGGGATAGTTCGAGCCGTAGAGCATTCCCTCGGCACCCATGAGGTTGACGCACAGTTCACTGGTACGTTGATTCTCTTCGGCGAAGGCCAACTTCGCGACGGCACCTTCCGGGCCCGGCGTACCGGCGCGGCGAAGATCGCTCGCGCGCCAGTTCGTCAGTCGAGCGACTTCGTTTCTCACCCACGCCTGCATGAAGTCACTACGAACGGCGAGCGCGTGCGCGTCGCCTCGAGTGGACCAACGCTGGCGCCAGATCTTGAGCGCCTCACCAATGAGGCCCGATCCCCTCGGTGGTACGGTGCCGCCGATCGAGACGCGTTCGTTCATCAACGTGGTGATCGACACGCCCCATCCTTCACCAACGCCGCCCAGTCGACGGTTGTCGGGAACGCGCGTCTCGGTGAAGAAACACTCGTTGAACTCCGCTTCGCCGGTCGCTTGGTAGAGCGGCAGCACCTCCACGCCGGGCGCGTGCATGTCCACGAGGAAGGCCGTGATGCCCTTGTGCTTGGGCACGTCGGGATTGGTGCGAGCGATCAAGAGGCCGAACTGCGATTCGTGCGCGAGTGTCGTCCAGACCTTTTGTCCCGTCAGAATCCACTCGTCGCCGTCGCGCTCAGCGCGCGTGGCGAGCCCGGCGACGTCGGACCCGGCCCCGGGCTCGGAGAAGAGCTGGCACCAGATCTCCTCGCCCGTGAAGAGCGGACGCAAGAACCGCTCCTTCTGCTCTTCGGTACCGTGCGCGACGATGGTCGGCGCCACCATGCCGTAGCCAATGACGTTGCGACCCACCGCGCTCGGCGCGCCGAGCTTCGAGAGGCGGCGAAGCGCGTGTAGTTGATCGGCCGGCGTGAGGCCGAGCCCCCCATGACCGAGTGGAAAGTGCGTCCACGCAAGACCTCGATCGAACTGCTCACCCAGGAAATCAACCGGTTTCGTGGTCGAAGGTGGGAAGGCCGTGACGAGTTCGTCGATTAACGCGTCAAGGACCGCTTCACTCGTGATCATGAATCTCCTTTGTTGATGGAGGCGTGACCCGAATACTAGGCAGCGTGCTACGTCGTCGTCGTCGCCTTGAGGTGAACTAAAACGGTGTCATGAAAAAACCACGAATACTCGCGACGTCCGGCGGCATGGTCGCGGGTCCCGTTCAGATGTCTTGGCGCCTTGGTCAAATGGTTCTCGACGGACTCGCGCTCACGAAGAAGGACCGTCCGCGAGTGTGTCTCGTCGAAACGGCCAGCGGTGACCCGAGTCTCTACTACGCGCTGTTGTACGAGGCCTTCAACGCGGCGGGCTGTGACGTCACCGAATTGAAGCTCTTTCCCCAGCCCTCAGCCGACCCCACCGAGCGGCTCGGTGGCAGTGACTTCGTCTGGGTCGGCGGAGGATCGGTCGCGAACCTCCTCGCCCTGTGGCGACTGCACGGCGTCGACGAAGCGATGCGCGAGGCGTGGCGGAGTGGCGTCATCTTGGGCGGCGTCTCGGCCGGCAGTCTCTGTTGGCACGAGGGCGGCCCGACGGACTCCTTTGGCCCGACACTGCAGCCCGTGACGAACGGGCTCGGTTTCTTGCCGTACGCCAACGGCGTGCACTACGACTCCGAGGCGCAGCGTCGCCCGCTCCTGCATCAACTCTTGCTTGACGGAACCTTGTCGCCACTCGCCTACGCCACCGATGATCACGTGGGACTTTGGTACGAAGGGACCGAGGCCACGATGGTCGTTGGCGACAGTGCGCTCGACGTGACGTCGGGTCCCGCCGCGTACCGAGTGGAACTGCGCGCCGGCGAGGTCGTCGAAACCCGCGTCGGGGTGGGCCAGAGTTTTAGCTAAACCCGCGTGAGGTCGATGACGACCTTGCCGCGGGGTTCGCTCGTCGCCACGGCCCCGCGAAGTGCGTCGACGGCCGCGGGCGAGTCATCCAGCGTGAAGCGGTGGGTGATGAGAAACGAGGGTCGTAGGTCGCCACTGTTCACCCGACCCACCACGTCCGCGAAGGCGCTTCGCGTGTACGAGAAGCTTCCCTGGATGATCAGGTCGTTGTTGACGAGATCGTCGGGCGCGAGTGCAACCTTCGTACCGTGTGGCGGAAGTCCGAGCAGTATGACCATCCCCCCTCGGGCGCAGAGATCGATCGCTGACGCCACCGCCGCGCCCGAACCCGCGGCTTCGATGACGAGGTCGAAAGTACCGAGGGGCGTTTCAACCGTGAACTCGTCGGCGCCCGCGCCTGTCGCGAGGTCACGCTGCTCGTCGCGGCGACCGATGACGGTCGTGCTCGACGGCTCGAAGAGCTGCACCAGGTGCGCCGCAAGAAGCGCGATCGTCCCATCGCCGACGATCCCCACGCGCAGGCCGCGTCGAAGCGGCACGCGCGTCATCGCGCGCCAGACGACCGCCATGGGTTCGATCAGCACGGCGTCATCGAGCACCACGTCGTCACCTAGAGCGTGCACGAGACCACGAGGCACGCTCACGTGTTCGGAAAGGGCGCCCGCTCGCGTGAAGCCAATCTCGTCGTAGACCTCGCAAAGATTGCTCGCGCCGCGATCGCACGCGGCACAGACGCCGCAGGAAATGATGCCTTCAACAACGACGTGAGTGCCCGCTGGCCCAACGTTGGCGACGTCGTCTTCGAGACGACCTACCCATTCGTGGCCGAGTACGAGCGGGTAGCGCACGTACGCGAGATCGATGGAACCGTCGATGAGTTCCAGATCAGTGCCACAGACGCCGGCGAGTAAGGGCGTGACGAGTACTTCACCTTCAACGTGGTCCGGTTCGGGCCACTCGCGCAGCGCGACGTCGCCCGGCTCGCGAACGACGAACGCTTTCACTGGGCGCCTCGTGGACGAACGCCTCCCAGCATCGAACTAAGACGGTCGGCGTGCTCACGAACGGTGACGCCGAGCTGGCGAACTTCGCGCAACGGTAGGTCAACCTTCAAACCGGTCACACTGAGAGCTCCCGCGCACTGGCCCTGATGATCGAAGAACGCCGAACCCACGCAGAACACGCCTTCGGCCTCTTCTTCGTCGTCGAGCGCGTAGCCCTCACTGCGCACTCGCTCGAGCTCGCGCATGAGCGACTCGACGTCAGTGAGGGTCTTGGGCGTGTAGCGCGCCATACCCGCTTCGCCGAGCAAGAGTCGAACGTCGACGTCGAGAAGGTGCGCGAGGATGGCCTTTCCCGCGGCAGTCGCGTGCGGTTCCTCGCGCTGGCCGAGGGGCGCGTGAAAACGAATCGAGCCTTCGCCGTCAATGCGCTCCAAGAAGACGGGATAGCCGGCTTCGTTCATCGCCAGACGCGCGGTCATTCCCGTCACCGTCGAAAGGTCGCGCAGCGTTGGCAAGCCCAACTCGGCGATCGAGGTCTGCTGGCCGACGAGGTCGCCGAGTCGAAGGAGGTTGAGCCCCAAGACGTAGCGCGGTCCCGGATCCACACCGCGCAGTAGACCCGCCGCGGCCAACGTGCGCGCGAGCGCGAGCGCGGTGCTCTTCGCCACACCGAGTCGTACGGAGATTTCCGTGACGCTCAGCCCACTCGCGCCCTGGTTCGCGATCTCGTTCAAGAGGTTCGCCGCGCGTGCGACGGACTGAACCTGGTATCGGTTTTCGTCGGCAAATTTACTTATGTTCGGCATGGCAAAACACTATACGGAAATGTTGCGGTAACAATGTCCTTTAACTTGACCGGGCTCGTTCAACGTGCTTGGATGCACTTATCAATTCCGACACGCGTTTTGCACTGCCGAACAGGCTGGCCCGGATGGGTCGTCGAGCGAACGCGGCGAAACGCGCGACCGACACGTTACGAGAGACCTTCAACGCTCGCCCACTTCTCTTGACATCGCCCGGTTCGGTGAACTGGCGAAGCGGAGGAATGTCCGATCCCATCGACGTAACGGCAGGAAGTGATCCGCTGTGGATCCTCGACTGCGCGCAAGGGTCCGCGCTCATCACGAGTGAGATCGAAGCACCGCGCTTCGAGAGCGACTTCCACGTGCGCGCCTTGGGCTGGGACGTTCTTCGCGCGCCGTGGTACGACGCGGACGCGCCCCTCGCGCTGGCCTGTTCGTACGCTGACGTCGCACCGAGCGAACTGCTGAGCGACAACGACGCCTTTGGTGACAACATTCGAGATCATCTCGTGGGGGCGCGGATGGTACTTTCGGACGCCGACCAAGAAGAGCTCCGTGAGCTCGGATTGTTGGTGGGCAACGCCCTGGGCGCCGGCATCGACGCCTGGACGCCGGGCGCTTCGACGGACTTCGACACGGCGGCCGTTATCAGCAGCGCGCTCGAGGCCGAGGGCGCCAAGGCCGTCTGTCTCATCGTTGGCGGCGACGAACGCCTACGCACACTTCGCCACCCGCTGGCAGTCGGTGACGTCCTTAGCGACGCGATCATGGCGGTAGTCGTCGCCAAGCGCGCCGGTCTGCACGTGGCAGCGACGCGCCTCTGCGTTCGTCACGCGAACGACGAGATCGTCACGTTGATGAAGACACTCGACGCCGTGAACGACGCCGTCCTCGAAGCGTCGCTACCCGGAGGCACGTGGGGTGAGACGATAAGGGCCCTCGCGTCTGGTTATAGCGCCGTCGGTCAACCCAACGCCTGGCGGGAACACTTTCAAGGTGGTCCCATTGGCTTTGAACAACGCGAGTTCGAACTCGCCCCGACGCAGTACGCGTCGCCGTACTGGGATCTTGCGCGCGCCGCCAACACCGCGGTCGCGTGGAACCCTAGCCTTCGCGGTGGCGCCAAGATCGAAGAGACCTACCTCGTGAACGCGGGACTCGAGTGGCTCACGCCCACGCCCTCGTGGCCGGTGCTCGAGGGTCCTCACGGATCACGGCGTAGTGCACTCAAGGTATTGCAGTAGTGCGAGAGAAAGGTTCAACATGAATAACGGTGCTGGTAGCCCCCGAGGATCCGCCGCGCTGTCTCGACACGTCGGTGCGCTCGGCGTCGCACTCACGCCAAGCGAGGCTCGGTTTCCCGACGGTGCTCACTTTCGAATTGAGATCCCGAGCGTCGAAAACCCCGACGCGCTGCGCGCCGTCGTCGAGGAAGCTCGTGAGCGCAAGGTACCGATCCACCGCGCCTCTCAGGGCAGCGGCGCCATGTTGTTGTCAAAGGACGATCTCGCCACCATGGCGCAGATCGGCGCCGATGAAGGTATCGAGGTCAACCTCTTCGTGGGACCCCGCGAGGAGTTCGGCATCGGCGGCGCCGTGCGCAGTCCCGACGGGCTGCTGTTCTCGGGCCGCCTACGAGGCTTTCACCAGTTGCGCTACGCCATTGAGGACATTGAGCGTGCCGTGGACGCGGGCATCCGGGGCTTTCTTATCGCCGACACGGGTCTCATGGAGGTCCTCAGTTCAATGGTGAACGCTGGCGAACTGCCGAACAACATCGTGTGGAAGATCTCGGCCGTGCTGGCGCCGTCGAATCCCGTCACGTTCCGCCAGCTCGTTACCCTGGGCGGGACCACGGTGAACGTACCGAGTGATATTTCGCTCACAGAACTCGCGGAGATTCGTACGCTCTCGGACGCGCCCATCGACCTCTACCTCGAGTCGCCCGACGCCATGGGGGGCGTCGTTCGGGGCCACGAACTCGCTGAGATCGCCATCGTGGCCGCGCCGCTGTACGCGAAGTTCGGACTTCGTAACGCTCGCCCGGTCTATCCGGCTGGTCAACACCTGGTCAACGACGTGGTCGGCAACGTACGAGAGAAGGTGCGTCGCGCCCAAATCGCGCTCGAGTGGCTGGACCTTTCGCCGCTCGATCTCACGATCTCCAAGCCCGGCGCCGAAGGCATTGGAGTCCCCGAACCGTGAGCCTACGGAGCGACCGCTGGGTACGAGGTGACGACGAAGTCGCCCTCGATAGCCGCGTCGCTCTGCGAATGGGTGGCGCCGACGTCGACGCTCAGGGTGGTCGTCCGATCATCGGCATCGCCAACTCCGCGAGTGATCTCAATCCCTGCAACCAACCCCTCGCGCAACTCGTTGCTCCGTTGAAGGCAGGTATCGTTGCCGCCGGCGGCGTCGCCGTTGAGTTTCCCGTGATGTCCCTCGGCGAAGACCTCATGAAACCTTCCTCGATGCTGTACCGCAATCTGTTGGCAATGGAGCTCGAAGAGTCCCTGCGAAGCCAACCACTGGACGCCGTCGTGGTGTTGGCGGCCTGTGACAAGTCGGTTCCCGGTGCGTTAATGGGGGCCTTCAGCACGAATGTGCCGACGCTGTTGCTGGCCTCGGGGCCACGACCCGTCGCCGTGTTCGAGGGTCGCCGGATCGGTACGGGCACGGATCTGTGGCGCCTGTGGGATGAACGACGCGCCGGACAACTCTCCGACGAACGCTGGGCCGATCTCGAGCGAGCGTTGACGCTGGGGAAGGGCTCGTGCAACACCATGGGTACCGCGTCGTCAATGGGCGCAGTCGCCGAGGCGCTTGGTTTGGCGTGGCCGGGCTCAACGTCGATCCCCGCGGGTGACGCACGTCACGTGGAGATCGCTCACCTCGTTGGTCGACGCAGCGTCGAACTCGTGCTCGAAGGATCGAGTATCGAGCGCCAAGTGCCGCGAGAAGCGCTGGAGAATGCCCTCGTAGTGCTCAGTTCCATTGGGGGATCGACGAACGCCGTCATTCATCTCACGGCGATGGCCCGTCGGCTCGGCCTCGAACTCACCTTGAGCGACGTCGACCGACTGAGCAGAAGCACTCCCGTGATCGTGGACGTCGAGCCTTCGGGTAGTGCGCTGATGGAAGACCTTGACGTCGCGGGTGGCTTGCCCACCGTCTTTCGCTCCCTCGGTGAGCGTCTTCACCCCGACGTGGTCATGGCCGACGGCAGCACTATGGGCGAAACGCAGTCGCTCGCGAAGCCGGCGAATGGCGTCGTGCATGACGTGGACGACCCCGTCAACGCCGACGGAGCGTTTCGTGTCGTTCGAGGAAATCTCGCCCCGGCGGGCGCGCTCATCAAACGTTCCGCGGCGACACCGGCGTTGCTGCAGCACCGCGGCCCCGCGTACGTGATCAAGAACTACGACGAACTGGCCGAGCGCACCGGGGCCAACGCGGTGTGCCCCGACGACGCGGTCCTGGTCTTTAGTGGCGTCGGCCCCGTAGGGGGACCAGGGATGCCCGAGTGGGGAATGATTCCCATTCCCGAACCACTTTTGCAACGCGGCGTCACCGACATGGTTCGCGTCACCGACGCGCGCATGAGCGGCACCAGTTTCGGCACCGTGTTCTTACACGTGGCCCCCGAAGGTGCGATCGGCGGGGTGATTGGTTTGGTGAGGGACGGTGACGTCATACGAGTCGACGCCGACGCGGGCGTGCTCGAACTCGAAGTCAGCGAAGACGAACTCGCCGCGCGTCGGCCCGTAAGTTTCGTGCCGACCAGGGCCGCGCGCGGCTACATCGAGCTCTATCGACGCCACGTCACCCAGGCCCCCGAGGGCTGCGACTTCGATTTTTTGGTTCAACCGCGCGGCCAGGCGCCGCGCCTCGTTGAGCCGGTTGTAGGGAGGTCTTGAGAAGTGCAAGCTTCACGAGAGTTGGAGTTCACCGTGAACTTCGAGTTATTTATGGGAGAACAACCTTGAAACGGATACGAACCAGAGGAATTGGGGCGGCGACGGCTGCTTTGATGCTGGCGGGGACGTTTTACGCCGCCGGACCAGCTTCCGCCAGCTCCACCACGAACTTGACGCTTTGGCAGAACTACGGCACCGAGCAAAACGCAGTGGCCACGACGAATCTCGTCGCGGCCTTCGAGAAACTGAATCCGAACATCAGCATCAAGATCGTCGCCCAACCGGGCACGAACTACTTCCAGTTGCTCCAGTCGGCCGCGGTCTCGGGCAACGGGCCGGACCTCGCGGTCATGTGGACGGGCATTTACGACCTTCAGTACTCGAGCTATCTCGTCAACCTGAAGGGCAACGTGCCGGCCGCGGACCTCGCGAAGATGGAAGGTTTGCAGTGGGAAGCGCCAAACTTTAACGCGTCCAAGGGTGCGTACGTCATGCCACTCGAGACGCAGTTCTACATCGGCTTCTACAACAAGAAGCTCTTCGCGAAGGCGGGCATCAAGACCGTTCCCACGGACTGGACTCAGCTCCTGGCCGACTGCAAGTTACTGAAGGCCATCGGCGTCCAGCCCATGGTCTACGGCAACGGTGGCCAGGCCATCAGCACCGAGTTCTACCCGTGGTACGACATGAGTTACCTCATGATCGGTGCTCACACGTTGGTGAACTGGAAGGGCCTCTACGACGGCGCCATTCCCTGGACGTCGTCGGCCAACGTCACTCAGTTGAAGAACTGGGCGACGCTGCAAAAGCTCGGCTACACCAACTCCGACGTGTTGACCAATACCGCCAACATCCAGCAGTTCGAGAAGGGCAAGGCGGCCATGATGGTTGACGGCACCTGGGACACCCAGCAGTACACGAGCACGATGGGTACCAACGTCGCGGCTTTCGTACCGCCCTACTCGGTCACGCCAATCAAGGGCGTCGTTGAGTACCCGGGTGACGGTTTCTCGGTCACCAAGTACTCCAAGAACAAGGCCGCCGCGTTTAAGTTCTTGGACTTTCTCACGACGAACCAAGCCGGTGGCATCATCAACAAGGCTGGCCTCATTCCCGACATCAAGGGTTTGACCACGACCAACCCCGTGAACCAGGAGATGTTGAACTTCGTCACGAAGGACCACATGACGGCGTACCCGATGATGGACAACTACATCCAAGTCAACGTCGGCAACGCCGCGGACAAGGTGCTTCCCGCCGTGCTCGCCAACCAGCAAACGCCTCTCTCGGCGCTGCAGAACATGTCCCAAGCGTGGAAGCAGCTTCCCGCCGCGCAGCGAAGCAAGAGTGGCTTCGTCGGCTAGCTCGTACCCGATGACGCGTCCCCACCCAGCTCGAGGGATCGAGTTGGGTGGGGACGATCATTTAGTCTGATTGGAAAATGAGTGAACGAAGTGCCCACATGAGTGTCATGACCTCGAGCGCGCCGCGCGTGCGGCGAATGACCCTACGTCGACGGCGCCAAGTCGCCGGCTTTCTCTTCGCGCTGCCCGCTATTGCGCTGGTGGTGGGCTTCATCGGTGTGCCGATCGGCCAAGCGGTGTACTACTCCTTCACCCAGTGGAACGGGTTGACGTCGACGTGGATTGGTCCGTCCACCTGGGCGCAAGCCTTTCACAACTCCAATCTGTGGACGGCACTTGAAAACAACGCGCTCTTGCTCCTCGCGGTTCCCTTCGCGCTCGGGTTGCCACTCGGCATCGCGGTGCTGTTACACCAACGCGTCGCGGGCTGGAGGATCTTCCGTTCGATTTACTTTCTGCCGACCGCGATCTCGTGGGTTGTGCTCGGGCTCGTGGCCGAGCGATTCTTCGCCTACCAGGGGACACTGAACTCGATCATCCACGCGCTCGGGTTCTCCCACGTGAACACCAACATGCTGGGCTACGAGTCGACGGCACTCAGCGCACTCGGCATCACGTTCGTCTTCACGATGATCGGAACCAACACCATGTTGTTCCTGACCGGCCTCGCGACGCTCGACCCGAGTCTCGAAGAGGCCGCGCGTATCGATGGTGCCGGGAGTTGGCGAATTTTTCGCAGCATTACCTTGCCCCACCTCAGTCGCTTCATCCAGTTGGCCTTCGTCATGACCGTGATCGCGCTCTTCTCCGCCCTCTTCAGTCTCATCTTCGTCATGACCGGCGGCGGTCCCGGTTACGCCACCACGACAATGGAGTTCCTCATTTACCAGACCGGTTTCAACCAGGGTGACTTCGGCACCGCCGCTCTGTACGGCTTGATCTTGTTCGTTCTCACGGGGATAGTGGGCGTCGTACAGCTTCGACTCATCGGATCGAACGAATGACCACCCTCATGACCCCGCCCAAAGAGTCCGACAGTTCGAACAAGTCGACGCGACCCTCTCGTGCGTCGCGCTCCAAAGTCGGACGGTGGGTTCTCTTCTTCGCCATGATGGTCATCGCCGTCGTGATGCTCTACCCGTTTTGGGTGATGATCGTCACGAGCCTCAAGTCCGAAGCGCAGTTCCTCGCGGGCCAGGGTTTCTCGTGGCTCAGTTGGAAGAACCTCTCGGCGACCATTCCCATTGGCCAGGAGGTCCTCAGCTCCACGATCGTGTGTTCCGCGTCGATCCTCATCATCCTCGTGGTCGGTCTGCCGGCCGGCTTCGCCTTCTCGAAGTTGCGGTTTCGAACGTCAACGGCGGTCTTCCTCGTGATCGTGAGCGCCATGATGGTCCCCTTGCAGGCGATTTTGATGCCCGAGTTCGTCAACGTCACGAAACTCGGCCTCACCGGTGGGTACTTTGGCGCGATTCTGGTCTACGCCGCGCTCGGCACGCCCTTCTCGGTCTTTCTCTTCACCACCTACTTTCGAGGCGTGCCCGATGAGTTGATCGAAGCGGGCATCGTCGACGGCCTCAGTTACTTCGGCGCTCTCTGGCGCCTCGTCGTGCCCATAGCGATCCCGGCCATCGCCACGGTGACCGTGCTGCAGTTCATCCAGATTTGGGACGATCTGTTGGTGGGTCTGCTCTTCATCCAGAACACGTCGGAACGTCCCATCACCGTGGGACTGGCGGTCCTCGCCGCCGGGCGCACGACGTCGATCCCCGAACTCATGGCGGGATCGATCATCAGCGCACTCCCGGCGATGGTCGTCTACCTCGGATTCCAGCGCTATCTCGTGAAGGGCCTCACCATGGGTATCGACCGATGAGCAACGCGCTTTCATTTCGACCAAGGAGCAGTTACTAATGGCGGAGATCACCTTCGACGGAGTCACCAAGATCTTCGGTGACGACATTCGAGCCGTGGACGAACTCTCGCTGCACGTCGCCGATGGTGAGTTCATGGTGCTCGTTGGGCCGTCGGGCTGCGGCAAGACAACGGCGCTGCGGATGCTGGCCGGTCTCGAGGACATCACGTCGGGCTCGCTCTCGATCGGCGGTGCCGTGGTGAACAACGTGCTGCCCAAGGACCGCGACGTGGCGATGGTCTTTCAGAACTACGCGCTCTATCCCCACATGTCGGTGGAGAAGAACATCGGCTTCGCCCTCAAGATCCGCGGCGACTCGAAGAGCGAGATCAAACGCAAAGTGGGAGAGGCGGCGGCGATCCTGCACCTGACCGACTACCTCGAGCGTCGACCCAAGGCCCTGTCGGGCGGTCAACGTCAACGCGTCGCCATGGGTCGGGCCATCGTTCGAAGCCCCCAAGCGTTTCTCATGGATGAGCCGCTCTCCAATCTCGACGCCCAGTTGCGCGTCGAGATGCGCCTCGAGATAGCGAGGATCCAGCGGATCCTCGGCGTGGCGACGGTCTACGTGACCCACGACCAGGTGGAGGCGATGACCATGGGCGACCGTGTCGCGGTCTTACGCGCTGGGAAGCTTCAACAGGTCGACACCCCCCAAGACCTCTACGACCACCCGGCCAATGAGTTCGTCGCCGGCTTCATGGGTTCACCCCCGATGAATCTCGTGCGCTGTCACGTTCGCCCCGGCGACGATCGCGTCGAAGTGGACTTCGGTGACCAGACCATCGAGCTGCCGTGGCACTACACGTCGTCGCACGAACTGCCCGCGTCGGGACTCGACGTCGTCGTTGGTGTTCGTCCCGAGGACGTCATCATCACTGACGCCTCGAGCCCGAACACGATCAAGACAAGAGTGGAGCGACGAGAGGCTTTGGGTGCGGAGATACTGGTCCACCTCTCGCACCTGGACTCGAGCGCCGACGCCTTGGCGAACGAACAGGGCGCGTTGCGCGATATTTCGCGCCGGTCTTCGCTGGTGGCGAAGATGGGGCCACGCGTTCAAGTTGCCGTTGGCGACGTGCTCTCGGTGCAGATTTCTCCCGAACACGCACACTTCTTCGACGCCACGACGGGCGTGACCCTTAGAAAACGCAAACCGTGACCAGCCCGATTCCCTCGCGTTTCGATCGTCAGGTCCTGGCGAGCGGTCTCGATCACGTCGAGGGTGTCTGCTGGGATCCCCAGCGCCGGTGCCTCTGGGCGGGCGGCGAGGCGGGTCAGGTCTACCGCGTCGACCTCGACGGCACGGTCACGACCACGGTGACGATTCACGGTGGTGCCCTGCTCGGTCTCGCGCTCGACGCGAACGGCGTGCTCTACGTCTGCGACCCCGGTAACCATCAGGTGTGGCGGGTCCGCGACGACGGCACCAACGTTCCTTTCGGCGACACCATTGACTACCCCAACTACGCGGCCTTCAGCCCCGACGGACGGCTCTACGTGTCGGACTCGGGATCGTTCGACGACGCCACCGGTCAACTTTTCGTCATCGACCCCGACGGCACGACGGCGAACGTGACGCCGCGACCGATCGCGTTCGCCAACGGTCTCTGCGTGGACGAGACAACACTGTGGCTCGTTGAGTCGAGTGTGCCGGGCGTGAGCGCGATGGCCCTCGGCGGCGGACCCCTCGAGCTCGTCATCCCCATGGAGCGCTGCGTGCCCGACGGATTGGCCCTCGACGCGCACGGCGGGCTGCTCATCTCGTGTTACCAGCCCAATCAACTCTGGCGCTGGACGAGAGAAGAGGGACTGCAACTCCTCTTCGAGGATTGGACGGGCGAGTACATGCTCTCGCCCACTAACGTCGCCTTCTACGGCGAACAGTTAGACCGCTTGGCGTTGGCCTCGCTCTGTGGCCACGACCTCATCACCATCCGCCCCCCGTTCCCTGGTGTCGCGGTGTTCTATCCCAACCTACAAAGTGAGTACGCGTGACACGAGTGATAAGCAGGAATCCCGCCACGGGCACCGAGCGCGAGCTCGACGTCTTGGAGACGACGTCCGACGGCGTCGTCGCTCTCACCGAGCTCGCGGCGTCCGTGGCCCTCGACTTCGCGCGGCGTCCGCTCGCCTGGCGCGCCGGACTCTTGCGCGCGATGGCCGACGAACTCGAGGCCGACGCCGCCAACCTGGTCGCCATTGCCCTCGACGAAACGGCGCTCGGACAACCTCGACTCGAGGGGGAGCTTCGCCGCACGGCCTTTCAACTCCGATTCTTCGCGGACGTGGTCGAAGACGGCGACTTTCTTCACGTCTCCATCGACCACGCGAAGGACTCGCCCATGGGTCCACTGCCCGACCTTCGACGTATGCGCGTCGCGCTCGGGCCGGTTGGTGTCTTTGGAAGTTCGAACTTCCCCTTCGCGTTCTCCGTTCCCGGTGGGGACACCGCCTCGGCCCTCGCCGCGGGCTGTCCCGTCGTGATCAAGGCCCACCCCGCGCACCCGGCGACGAGCCAGGCCTGTTTCGACGCGCTGGTTCGCGGTGCGCGCAAAGGAGGCGCACCCGAAGGTCTCCTCGGTCTCGTCTTCGGTTTCGACGCGGGGATCGCACTTGTCGACGCGCCGTTCATCAGTGCGGTGGGCTTCACCGGCTCCGTGCCGGCCGGTCGCGCGCTGTGGAGTCGAGCGAACGCGCGACCGTCCCCTATCCCCTTCTTCGGTGAACTAGGTGCCGCCAATCCCCTCGTCGTCACGCCCGCCGCCGCGAAAGAGCGCGCACGCGAAATAGGGACGGGCGTCGCGGGTTCGATGACCCTCGGCGTTGGCCAGTTCTGCACCAAGCCCGGGCTCCTCTTCATCCCCCAAGACGCGGCCGGCGACGCGCTGGTGACGTCGCTCGTGGACTCGTTACGTGAACTCTCGTCGATGACCATGTTGAGTGAGGGCATCGCCGATAATTTTCGATCGGGCTCGGTCACCATCTCCGGTGTCGACGGCAACAATCACCTCGTGGGCGGCGATGACGCAGGTACGAGCGTGAACGCTCAGCTCTTCGAGGTCCCCGCCACGGTCTTTGCCGACCCTTCGTCGAGGGCGCTGCGAGAAGAGTGCTTCGGACCGCTCGCGATCGTCATCCGCTACCTCGATCGCGACGACCTCGCGAAGGCACTGGCGAGCGCCGACGCCGCGCTCACGTTCAGCGTCTTCACGGCTCCGAGCGACGACGACGCCTCGTGGCTCATCGAACTCGGCCAGACGAAGGCTGGGCGCGTCATCGCCAACGGATTCCCTACGGGCGTCGGCGTCAGTTGGTCCATGCAACACGGCGGACCGTGGCCGGCGACGACGAGCGCGTCGGCCACGTCGGTGGGAGCGAGCGGCATCGATCGATGGCTACGCCCGGTCACCTACCAGAGCGTGCCCGAGGAACTCTTACTCGACGCCCTACGTGACGACAATCCCCTCGGCGTGCACCAACGCGTCGACGGAGTGGCGCGCTAAGGACTAGCGGCGCGGCTGCGGTAGCGCCGCGCGCACGTCATCGGCTCGGCGACCAAGCTCTTTCGTTCGCACCACGGCGTCTCTGGCGCCACAACGTTCGAGCCAATTCGCCAGCATCAAGTAGCCGTCTTGGGTCAACACCGACTCGGGGTGGAACTGCACGCCTTCGAGGTCGAACGAACGATGACGGAGGCCCATGATGAGTCCGTTGGAGCGCGCACTGACTTCGAGCTCGTCGGGCAGACCCTCGTCCACCACCACGAGCGAGTGGTAGCGACCAACGACGAGGGGATTCGCCACGTCGTGAAAGACACCCGCGCCGTCGTGCGTGACGAGACTGGCGCGCCCGTGCAACAGCTCGGGCGCGACGAGCACCTTGCCCCCGAAGGCTTCGGCGAGGGCCTGGTGACCGAGACAGACGCCCAGCAGGGGTAGACCCGCCTCGGCACAGTATCGAATGATCGCCAAACAGTTGCCCGCCGTACTCGGATAGCCGGGTCCCGGCGAGATGAGCACCCCGTCAAAAGTCGCGGCGGCCACGTCACTCGGTGTCACCTCGTCGTTTCGTCGCACGCTCACGCGCGCGCCGAGTTCACCCAGGTACTGGACCAGGTTGTACACGAACGAGTCGTAGTTATCAATAACGAGAATGGAGGGGCCGTCGGACATGTAGCGCAAGCCTACGACGCGGATTCACTAACCTTTCTCCATGGAACCACTCGAACTCGCGTCGTTCCTCGATCTCATCGACCAAGGGTTCAACGTGGTACCACTGCACGTGACCTTGCAGCTGGACCGCGAAACGCCCGTGTCGCTCTACCAAGAACTTGGCGATCGGGCCATTTTCCTCCTCGAGAGCGCGGCGCTCGGCGAGGCGACGGGGCGCTACTCCTTCATTGGTCTCGATCGACGCTGGCGTCTCACGACGAGAGACGCTCGCACCATTATTGAAGACGGCGAGACGCGAACGAGCGACCGCGAACCCCTGGACGAACTACGCGCACTCTTGGCGCAGTATCGAACCTACGTGGCGAGTGATCTTCCCGACTTCGTGGGCGGCGCGGTCGGCTTCGTGACGTACGACTACGTGCGTCGACTGGAGCGCCTGCCGGGTCGTGAGAGCGAACCAACGTGGCCCGACGTCGATTTCTCCTTTCCCGGCGCGGTTTTGATCTGCGACCACTTACGCCACTCGACCACCGTCGTCGTCCTCGCCCTCGTCGGCGAGGACGATCCGAGCGAGGTCTACACAGAGACGCGCGTGCGACTTGACGAACTCGTCACCACCTTGTTGACGCCGCAGGCGCGCCGTGACTCGAGCGCCGAGCGCGTGGTCGCCACCGCGCCACAGCTTCGCTCCACCATCGACATCCGAACGATCGCCGCGGGTCTCTCCAACTTCAGCGCATCTGAGTACGAGGCGATCGTCGAACGCGCGAAGGAGCACATCCTCGCCGGCGACGTTTTTCAAGTAGTCCCGAGCCAACAGTTCCAGCGCGCCAGTACTGTCAATCCGCTCACCCTGTACCGCGTCCTTCGAGCGCTGAACCCCTCGCCGTACATGTACCTCCTTGATTCGGGGAGTCACCAGATCGTCGGAGCCTCGCCCGAGATGTTGATGCGCGTGCACAACGGCGTCGTGAGTACGAGGCCCATCGCCGGCACCAGGCGGCGCGGCGACAGTGACGCCGAAGACCTCGCTCTCGAGGCCGAGATGTTGGTGGACGAAAAGGAGATCGCCGAACACGTGATGCTCGTCGACCTCGGACGAAACGACGTCGGTCGCGTCGCGAAGCCCGGCACCGTTCGCGTGGAGCGGCTGGCCCACGTGGAGCGCTTCTCTCACCTCATGCATCTCGTCAGTCACGTCGACGGTGAACTCCAAGACGGTCTGGACGCCTTCGACGCCTTCAACGCGCTCTTTCCCGCGGGAACGTTGACCGGTGCGCCCAAGGTGCGCGCGATGGAACTCATCGATGAGTTCGAGCCGGTGTACCGCGGTCCCTACGGTGGCGCGGTGGGCTACTTCTCACTGTCGGGAAACGCTGACTTCGCGATCACGATTCGCACCCTTTCACTTCGCGATGGTGTCGCGACCGTGCAGGCCGGCGGCGGCGTCGTCGCGGACAGTCGAGGCGACTTCGAGTACCAGGAGTGCCTCAACAAGGCGTCGGCACCGTTGCTCGCCCTTGAGATTGCCGACGCGCTACGTCGCTAAGCGTCGTGAAGTGGGACAACGTGCATCAGTGACTCACCGCGGTGCAGGGGACGCGAAGTGGCGAGGCCTACGTCACGTCGTCGATATTGGGGCTCTGGCGCATCGCCAGGGCGTCAGACGCTTCTTGGACGCTGTCTCGTTCCGTACTCTGCGCCCACGGCGTGGGGCTGTTTATCTCTGGAGACTCGGGTGGGCTCGCGCTCATGGTCTGGTCATCGAATACGTCGCCGCGAGCAACGAGTGGCTGGCGTGAGGATCCTCGCGCCGAGGATCCTTTGAACCACGAGGTCGAAGGGAACTTCATCTCTTGGCCGAACCTCTGGAGAGCCACGACATGAGTTTCATGTTGACGGTGAGCGCCACGACCGCGACCGCGACCATGGCGACTTCGCCCAGAAACCCCCGTGGAACAATGTTCGCGGGAGATTTTCGATCAGAACGTCCGGGAACCGCCGAAGCGTCATGTTTGTTGGTCAACTGATGCAGGGACATGAACTTCCTCCATTAAAAATGAAGTCGTCGTGTCCGAACGGGCGACAATCGTCTAGATCGTCCGACCCGAACCTGGCGTCTTTGCTCGAAGGGACAATCCCCTCCAGTCCTGTCACCTTAGGGGACAGTTTCGCACGTCGAGCGCGTTACACTTTGACTTGCACCACGCAGTTTCTACCCGCACGTAGAGGTGGTGGAGTGTCAGAGGCAACCGCCAGTCGAAGAGACTGTTTGATCCGGCGAAACTCGCCAACGCGTCTTGAACGAAGACGTCCGAAGCCATTGGAGATTTCATGGAGAGTTCGCCGATTCCACAACGCTTCAGTCGCGCACTGCACTGGGTGGGTGAGTTAACGTCACGCGCGAGCGCGGCCGTCATCGCTGCGGTTGTCCTTCTCATCTTCATTCTCGTGTCGGCCATTGACGGCTTTCCTGGAAAGTGGCAGATGGTGTTCTCGACGGTGGCCAACTCAATCACGCTGGTCATGCTGTTCGTCATCCAACACACCCAGAGTCGCCAGCAGATGGCCATTCAACTGAAGCTCGATGAACTGATCCGCACCTCGCCGAACGCGGATGACCTCTTGGTCCACATAGAAAAGGCCGAAGACTCCGAACTCATTGAACGCGAAGAGAGCCAAGTAGCCCACCACGAAGCTCTACGTGAGCCCAACGACAACGACGAGAAGTAGGCCCCTCCTCAGACCCTTAAACGCCTCGCGTTGGCGTTCTGGTGAACGACCAACGGAGCGTCGCTCTCGTTAGAAATAATCGAGAAATCTGCTCTGTCCGTTTGAAGTGGCTTCCGGCAGCTCTTCGACCCTTTGGCCAAGGTGGAGAGCAATCTCTTGAAGTGAGTTGTCAAGTGCTTGGGCGGTTCGGATCAGCTGTTCTTTGAACATGGTCTGACCGCCCGCCACTATGTTCTGACCCGAGGTGAACATGAGGTCATCCTCTATACGGTGGATCTGGCGTTCAATCGCTGCAAAAAGTTGCGCAGCGATCTTGATCAAGCGTTCCACGTCGTCGTGCAAGGGACTGTTCTCGAACTGAGTGTCCACCAAGTGCATCGCGCGTGACTCGCTCATCAAGGCCGAGATCGCGTCAGGATCGTCTGGTTGCTCAGTGCTTTCTAAAAGCATCCTTGACCTTCTCGCCCGCCTGTTTGAGATCGCCCGCCCTCTGGTCGTGGCGACCATCCGCCTCAAGGTCCTTGTTACCAACGGCGTTGCCCGAGACTTCCTTAGCTTTTCCTTTGGAGACCTGGAAGAAGTTCTTTGCCTTGTCTTTCATCGTCATAGTTTGCCCTCTTGCTTCTCTTAGAGAGGCTTTCGCCCCTGCCGTACTGGAAACTCTCATTTCTCATTGACAGACTCCGCCGTCACCTCGGACGAACGTCCCTCACTACCCCTTGGTCTCTTCGTGGAGTGAACTCGTGTGACCCTGAGGATCCACGACCTGACGATCCATCGTGTGGTGGCCGGCGCCGACGGACTGGCGCGACATGCCAAAGATGATCGACGACACGATGAAGCCAGCGGCGCCAGCGATCATGAGGATGACGCCCACGGTGGATAAACGAAAGCCAGTGCCCTGATAGGTCACGGCCCAATACATAATTGCCCCAACCGCCGCAGCGATTGCGCTCAGAACCATTCCAGGTAGACCCATATAGTTCCTTCTTCTTACGGGCACGACGAAGTGTCGAGCGAGAAGGATGCGAGGTCTGGACGTCCTAGTTGGAGAGTACCACCCTGGTGGTGGCGACGTCAGAAACGTGGAAACTCCGACGGGACCCTTCCGCCGCAACTCGCGAACTTAGGGTTGTCGGTCGCTCGCCCAGACGATTCCTGTCGCCCGAACCGCGTGGACGGGCAAACAATTTGACGACTCCGCCGCTTCGCGCGGTCAATCCCTCATCCAAGAAACCAACCGGCGTTCGCTTCTCCGCAAAAGCGCCTTACTTGGGCACCCTTTCTTTGGGCTCGTCTAGCTCTTGCGCACTGAGCGTGCCCCCAACGAGTGCCCACGCGACGGAGGTGAGGCCCTCATTATGGTTGCGCGCGTGCGCACGAAGTCGACCGAAGGCGTGATCCATGTCGCAATTTGTCGCTTGGCTGATGATGCCCTTCGCTTGTTCGATGACGATGCGACTGTTGAGCGCATTACTGAGCTGTTCGTTCAACGTGTTGGCATCCAAGGCCGAGCGGTGCTGAAGAATCGCGATCGTGGCGACGTCCGCGAGACCCTGAGCGACAACCACGTCTTCTTCTTCCATGGGACCTTGCGTCGTTCGAAAGAGATTGAGGGCGCCAATTGTTCGTCCGCGAAGACGCAGTGGAAGGCTGTGAACGGAGCGGAAGCCCTGGGCGAGTGCCCGCGGCGTGAACCGAGGCCACCGGCCATCGGATTCATCGAGCGATTGGTTGACGATTGGGTGACCGGCTCTATAGCAGTCAACGCAAGGGCCCTCGTCAGCTTGAATCTGAAACAGTTCGAGCACTCTCATTGACTCGCTCGAGGACGCGACAAATTGCAGCTCTCCCCCTGGAGAAGCCAACATAACGCCGGCGGCGTCGACGTCCATGGCTTCTACGCAGCGATCGCTGAGGACCGTGAGCACGTCAATCACGTCATAGTGATCGACAAGATTGTCTGCCAGTTCGACCAGCGTTGCAATTAATAGGGATTCTCTAGCCACTATCTCACCTGTTCTCTCACCCTCTGATGACGACAAGCGGCGTCAGAGCATCTGGACTGGCCGATACAAGAGATAATAGCGTCCTCACGAGTCGTTACGCCGTAGGGTCTCTTGCCAAGTACCAGAAATCGGATCGAGATGGATCTCACGTGATATCACCCTTTGTGCGAGCGCGGACGACGTTATCTTGGTCGCGAAGGCGTGTGCGCGTATCGCCACGAGAGCGTCCTTCATCGACAATGACCCTTGCACGGAGACCATCCCCGCGGCCTGATGAACGGAGAAATCGAAGGTTGACTGGCCCTCAAGTTCGCGAGACAGGGAGTTTCTCGGTGCGCCCGCCTGCATGGCCAAGATGGCACGCCCGATCACGGACGCCATGAGGTAGGCATCCGAAGACTGGGTTTCACTCAGCGGACCCGGACTGTCTCGGAAAAGGCTTAAAGCGCCGAATCGCACCGCGCCAATTCGGATCGGGAAGCCAAAGACCGCGCGAGCACCGGCGGCCACTGCCTCGGGCGAGTAGGCCACCCAACGTGAACCCTCCGGAGAAGTGAGGTTCGATTCTTCGTTGGCCACGCCACTGCGGCTCGCTTCGTCGCCCGGGCCTTCCCCCAACGTGATCTCGAGATCCATAAGTTCCTCGGCGACCCTATTACTGGTGCAAAGTTTCGTATTTTCATTTTCAGCGGAGCTGAGTGATATCCCGGCACCGCTCAGTTCGGTGATCTCCGCCGCAACCGCGCACAGCGTCGCGCTATGGGGGTGTTCACGTTCGTAGCGCGCCATCAGCGCAAAAATCTCAACAAGACGGCTAGCTCCCACGTTGGAGGTTTCGCGGCGCCATCCGGCAGCGCCTCATACGTAGTGTCGATTGAACCATTGGTGAGTCTCCTCGCAACGCGAAGACGCTCAACGGGGGCTGGATTTAGCGTTTTCTGGTCTCAGTTCCGAAACCGGCTCCAATCCTAGTTCGCGTTGCACGGGGTCACGTCGACTCTCTTGACAAATTCGAGACAACGGCGAATGCCCTCGACGAACGAGCACACGATGTGACCATGTTTGGCGTAGCTCCGACCTCCAGCCGTGATTCGTGAAGAGGGAGTGCTCCACGAAAGAGTACGGACCGTGACTGGAAAGTCGACGTGGCGAGCATCTTCGCGGCTCGCGCGCCTACGCTGACGACAACGCAACTAGGGAGCGAATGGATGGCTCTACTGACGTGCCGAGATAACGTCGTCGACACGTGAGTGAACACCACTCGTCGAAGGGTGTGATGGGCATGACGTCAAGGAACCGTAACGTGGAGGCCTCTAGGAAGGCGCCCAACCTGTTTTCCCGGAAACTATTCGCTCCGTTGCCGTCTCGTTACAATCTGCTCGCGGCGCTCCTCTCTTTCGGTCAAGATCGCCGCTGGCGATCGACGATGCTCGATCACGTGGTGGGATCGGATCCCAAACTCGTCTTGGACGTGGCCTGTGGCCCCGGCGCGGTGACGAAGGCACTCGCGAAGCGCACGTCCGCGCGAATCGTCGGACTCGACCTCAGCGAGGAGATGCTGCGCCAAGGTCAAAGCAACGTGAGAACTTCAAAGCTCGCCGAACGGGTTTCGCTCGTGCTGGGTCGCGGCGAGCAACTTCCCTTCGCCGACGCGACCTTCGACGGACTCACCTTCACGTATCTCCTTCGCTACGTCGAAGACCCCCAAGCGACCTTGGCCGAACTCGCGCGCGTAGTGAAGCCCGGCGGACCGATCGCGAGCCTGGAGTTTGGCGTTCCCCCCTCAATTGGCTGGCGTCTCGCCTGGTGGCTCTACACCCGCGCGGTGCTCCCGGTCGCTGGTTACCTCACCGGTGGCAGGGGTTGGTGGGACGTAGGCCGCTTTCTCGGACCGAGCATCTCCTCGCACTACAAGAAGTATCCCCTGCACTGGATTCTCAGAGCGTGGGAGCACGCGGGGATCGAACACGTGGAGTACCGATCGATGAGTTTGGGTGGCGGCGTCGTGACGTGGGGCTACCGAGCACGTTGACCATCTTCAAATCCACTCCAAAGAAGACGTCCGAGAACGGTCCGGCCTTCTACGCGCAACCGAAGTTCTTCACGCGAACGAGGCAACGAGAGTGGTGGACGCTGCTGCACCCGCCGTACACGCTGATGCATCTCTCGTTCGTCGTGATCGGCGCCTGTCTCGCGGGGCCCGTTAATACCGTTCGTCTCGTCTTAACACTGGCGGCCTTCTTTCTCGCCGTTGGCGTCGGCGCGCACGCCCTCGATGAGCTCAAGGGGCGACCCCTGTCGACGTCGATTCCCACCTGGCAACTCGTGGCGGCGTCGGGGATTGGCCTAGGAGGGGCCGTCGCCCTCGGTATCGTCGGACTCTTTCTCGTCAGCGCGTATCTCGCCATCTTCATCGTGGTGGGTGCCACGATCGCGCTGGCCTACAACCTCGAACTCTTCCACGCACGACTCCACTCCGACGTCGTTTTCGCCCTGGCTTGGGGTGGGTTCCCGCTCCTGACGGCGTATTTTGCGCAACACGCCAACGTCAGCGTTCCCGCGCTGTTCGCCAGCGCCTTCGCGGCGTTCATCTCGCAGACTCAGCGAGAACTCTCGTCGCCGGCGCGAGATATTCGCCGGCGAACCGCCTCCATCGACGGCGTCCAGGTGCTCCTCGACGGAACGGCAGTGCCCCTTACGAGTCAGTCGATGCTCGCGCCCCTCGAACGAGCCCTGCGCAGTCTCTGTTGGGCGACGTTCGCTCTGGCCCTCTCGCTGCTGTACCTTCGACTGCACCATTAGGAACGTCCGGCGACGTTGTCGTCGTGATCGACCCGCACGACGAATCCACGTGTTGGCGAACTCTATGCTGGATTCGTTGTGAAATCCCAATGAAGGCGGTGACCACGTGGCTACGGAAAGTGCCCAAGAACGTTGGCGCCGCCTCTTTCACGCCGCCCCGATCCGCCCCGGGAAGTTCGACACCATGTCGGGCATTCCACTGGCACCGGTGTACGGCCCGAGCGACGCCGAGTTTCCTGGGGTCTATCCCTACACCCGCGGCGTGCACTCCTCGATGTACCGCACGAAACTCTGGACCATGCGCATGTTCGCGGGCTTTGGTACCGCGACCGACACCAACAAGCGCTTTCGAGAGATCATCCGCTCTGGGGGCACGGGCCTGTCGACGGCGTTCGACATGCCCACCCTCTTAGGACTGGACTCGGACGACCCGATGTCCCTTGGCGAGGTGGGACGTTGCGGCGTGGCCATTGATTCGCTCGCGGACGTGCGCGACCTCTTCGCCGGGATCGACCTCAGCACGATCACCACCTCGATGACGATCAACTCCCCCGCGGCCGTGATGTTGGCCCTCTTCGTCGCCCAGGCCGAGGAGTCGGGGGTTGCCCGTGAGCGTCTCGGTGGCACCTTGCAGAACGACATCCTGAAGGAGTACCAAGCGCAGAAGGAGTTCGTCTTTCCTCCTCGTCAGTCCATGCGTCTCGTACGCGACACCATCGCCTTCACCGCCGCGGAGATGCCCAAGTGGAACTCCATATCGGTCTCGGGCTACCACATACGAGAGGCCGGCTCTACGGCCGCGGAGGAACTGGCCTTCACCTTGGCGAACGGCTTCGCGTACGTCGAACTCGCGCGACAGGCCGGCCTTGGCGTCGACGCCGTCGCGCCGCGGCTGTCCTTCTTCTTTAACGCGCACATCGACTTCTTCGAAGAGATCGCCAAGTACCGCGCGGCGAGGCGAATCTGGGCGAAATGGATGAGAGAGCACTACGGCGCCACGGACGAGCGCTCCTGGCAACTGCGCTTTCACACCCAGACGGCCGGCGTGTCGCTCACGGCACAGCAACCCGAGATCAACATCGCGCGCACCGCGATCGAAGCACTGGCCGGCGTGCTCGGCGGTACCCAGTCGCTGCACACCAACTCCATGGACGAAGCGCTCGCCTTACCCTCCGAGAAGGCCGCGCGCATCGCTCTTCGGACCCAACAAATCATCGCGCACGAGACGAACGTCACCAACGTCGCCGACCCCCTGGGCGGATCGTGGTTCGTCGAAGAGCTGACTGACGAGATGGAGCGCGAAGCCGAGGTCATATTCGCCCAGATCGCAAAAATGGGCGAAGGTTCCATGCTCGAAGGGTGCGTGCGCGGTATCGAGGAGAACTGGTTCCAAGGACGCATCGCCGACTCGGCGTACGCGCTCGAACGATCCTTCAACTCCGGAGAACGAGTCATCGTCGGCGTGAACGCGTTCCTCGAAGGCAACGACGAAGACGACATGGCGACGCTGCGCATCACGAACGAAGACGAGCGTAAGCAGCTCAGTCGACTCGAGAAGGTTCGCCACGACCGCGACGGTGAACGAGTGACCCTCGCCCTCGAACGTCTTGGTCGCGAGGCGAGTGACCCCGACCTCAATCTCATGCCCGCCCTCATCGATGCCGCCAAGGCCTACGCCACGGTCGGCGAGATGATGACGGCGCTGGTGGGCGTCTTTGGACGCCACGTCGAAGTGCCTTCCCTGTGAGCCTGCGCGTTCTGGTCGCCAAAGTCGGCCTCGACGGCCACGACCGGGGCATCAAGGTCGTCGCGCGCCTCCTTCGCGACGCGGGCATGGAAGTCGTCTACACCGGCCTCTTTCAAACGCCCGAGACCGTGGCGTCGGCCGCCATCCAAGAAGACGTCGACGTGGTCGGGCTCTCGATGTTGTCCGGCGCGCACATGACGCTCGCGCCGCTGGTGGTGGAGGCCCTTCGCGAGCGCGGCTCGGATATCCCTGTCGTCCTCGGCGGCATTGTCCCGCCACGTGACCTCGATGAACTCAAAGCGCTCGGTGTCGCGGCGGTCTTTGGGCCGGGCGCGAGCGCTCACGAGATCGTCAGCGTCATCACGAGCATCGTCGCCGCGACGCCGTAGCGAGCATCTCACAGCACATTCGCCTGCGAACAGTGGGCTGGGTAGTGTCGGAGCACACGTCGAATGGGAGGCAGCATGCTCAAGGGTTTCAAGAACTTCCTCATGCAAGGAGACCTCATCGTCATCGCTGTCGGCCTGGTCGTGGCACTCGCCTTCAGCACCCTGATTCATTCGTTCACCGGCAGCATTGTGTCGCCCTTGATCAACGCCCTGGCCGGGAATTCCTCGGGCGGACCGGGACTCGGGTGGACGCTGAACGGACAGTTCGTCGCGCTGGGCACGTTCATTTCGTCGATCGTCTACTTCGTGATCTTCATGGCGGTCGTCTACTTTGTCCTCGTCGTGCCCTACCGTTCGTACATGGCTCGACAGGGCACCACGGTCTTCGGTGCGCCCAAGGCGCCGGCGCTCACCAAGACCTGCCCGGAGTGCCTCTCGAGCGATCTTCCCGCGGCCGCGACCAAGTGCCTGCACTGCGCGAGTGTCGTTGCGTAGCTTCGACCTGCGACGGACGTCACGGTGGAGACGAGAACTGGCGCGTGACGTCCCTCGGTAACATTGCCCCACGGCGAAGCGCCACGGCGCGACCGTCATTGGAGGGTACGTGATTCCCATTTTGACGAGTGTCGCCATGCGCGAAGCCGATGCCAAGGCCAGCGCTCGGCGCGGTGTCGACGCCCTCGTCGACATGGCAGGCACGGCCGTCGCCCTGCATGCGAAGCGACTACTTCGCTCGTGTTACGGCAAACGTGTCGCCGTCGTCGTCGGACCGGGACTCAACGGTGCCGACGGTCGCGTCGCGGCGGCGTGGTTGACGTCACGCGGCGCGCGCGTGGACGTCGTCGCGTGGGACCACGTGCCGACGGAACTTCACGGTTACGACCTCGTCGTCGACGCCGCGTTCGGACTGGGTTGTACGCGCCCGTTCATGGCGCCCAAGGTGTCGCCCGGTACGCTCGTCCTGGCGGTTGACCTTCCCTCCGGAGTCGACGCCGACTCGGGAGCTGTACTGGGCGCACCGATGACCGCCAACGCCACGCTCGCTCTCGGTGCCCTCAAACCCGCCCACCTCGCGGGCCCCTCGCTCGACTTCATGGGCGAACTTCACTTCGCCGGACTGGACATCGTGACTACCTACGACGACGGTCTGGTCGACGACAGCGATCTAGCGCCGCTCGTCACGTTTCAGCGGAACGATCACAAGTGGGCGCACGCCGTCCAGGCCTTCGTCGGTTCGTCGCTCATGCCCGGGGCGGCCGAACTGGTCCTACGAGGAGCCCTCGCCGGTGGCGCCTCGATGATCCGCCTCGAGAGTCGAGGTGACGTTGCCTCCTACGTCCAGCTTCCGCCCGAGGTCGTTCACTCGAAAGAGTCTTCGGTCGATCGCCGCTGTCGAGCGATGGTCGCCGGTCCGGGTCTCGGGCCCGACGCTCCTGCGTGGTTGGAAGAACGCTTAGCGAACGTTGAGTGTCCCGTTGTCCTCGACGCTGACGGACTCGACCGGTCGCTGATCGACCAGCATTCGCCACGCGACGGCTCGTGGGTGCTCACCCCACATGAGGGCGAGTTCGTGCGTCTCACTGGTCGACCTCTGGGAGCGAATCGGCTCGATGACGTGCGTGAACTCGCGGGGACGACTGGTTGCGTCGTGCTCTTGAAGGGACCGGTCACGGTCATCGCGGATCCCTCGGGAACGTTGCGGGTAGTGACGTCGGGAACGCCGACTTTGGCGACCGCGGGCACCGGCGACGTCTTGGCAGGGCTCATCGCGGCCACCATCGCGCGCGGACACGATCCATTGAACGCGGCGGCGCTGGCGGCTCACCTCCACGGACGCGCCGGCGCCCGATTGGTGCCTTACGCAACGGCGTCCGACGTGGCGACCAAGGTCGGTGAGTTACTGCACGAGCTGAGTCGCGTGGGTCACTGAAACAACGTGGCCGTTTACTCAACACACCACGTCACGGGCGCCATTGGTGATCGCGCCGATGTCGTTGAGCCCTAACGCAACGTCAAAGACTACTGAGCGTCGTGGTCGCTGACGAGCGTCCGGCCAACGTGCACCGAGAACTCGTCAGCGACCTCCGCGCGCTACTTCAACCAGGACGGGATCCCGCTACTTAGTTTCTTGGCCGACACCACTGGCCCCGTCGACGTACTGTCCGTCGTGTAGATCTTGCCGTCGACCGGCTTGGCCGAGGTCGCGCTCGTCACCGTGACGAGGTAGCCACCGTTCAAACCCTGGTGATCGGTGGTGGTGTAGCGAAGTGGCGTCAACGACGGAGTCTGGGAGAACGTCGTGCTGGTGAGCGTCTTGAGGAAGCTCGCGCGCGTGAAGTTCTTACCCGAAGCCTTCAGGGCCTCGACGAAGGCCACGCCCCAGCCAATGCCGTACTCCATGTTGCCGTCTAGCGTCGAGGTCGAGCTGAAGCCTGGAAACTGCGACTTGTCAGCCGTGAGCACCTTACGCATCCACGGGATCCACGCGCTGCTGCTGCCGGGCGTTGGAAGGAAGCTAAAGGAGACCGCACCGACTTCGGGGTCCGCAGTGAGGCCCTTCGCGGCGAGTGGTCCAAAGACCGTCACCGGGTCCGAACCAACGCTCGATATCACCCAGTGGGGCGCGTAGCCGAGTTGCAAGGCGGCGCCGAGCGCCGCGTCCGTGGCGCCGGGAATCGTGTCGAGGACGACGACCGTGCACTTGTCGGTCTGGAATCGGGCGATGTAGGGCGCGAGCGACGCGCCTTGGGTCGTGACCAGGGCGGCGACACTGTAGAGCTGGGTGTCGGAGGGCGTCACGCCCCCAGCAACCAAGCCGGCCAAGCCGTCGGATCCGAAGTCGTCACCCTGTCCGAGGAAGCACACGTTCGCCGAAGCGTACGTGGCGTTGATGTACTTGGCGAAGATCTTGCTCTCCTCGTTGTAGCTGGTCTGCCAACCAAACAGTCCCGAGTAGGCGGTGGGGTTGTTCCAGTCCCTTGAGCCCGAGTTGACGAAGAGTTGCGGCACACCGTTGGACTTGAGCAGTGAGCGCACCGAGTCTTGTGTGGGCGTGCCCAACGAACCTACGGTGGCGAACACGGGTAGCGAGAGCAGCGCGTGCGTCTGGGTCACCGTACTGGGTGTGCCGGTGCAACCGAAGCCGGGCGTGCCGTAGCAGTCGTCCTTCAAGATGTACTTGATCTTGCGGTGGTTGACGCCGCCCTTGCTGTTCACGTACATAAAGACGGCGTCGGCGGCCTTGGCAACTTCGTTATAGCCGTTAGCCGCGATCCCCGTCAGTGGCACCGTGGCCCCGATGGTGATCTGCGAGGCCGTGACGCCCGGCGTGTGCGTTGCCGCCCCCGCGGTCACAACGGAACCTCCGGCCATTACGAGTCCCGTGCTGAGCAACAGCGCCGCACTGGTTGTCGCGAGTCGGCGCGCGTAGGTCTTCCTCATATCCAATTCCCCCCTAGTCATACCTGGTTGGTGAGCGTAGGTGTGCCGAGGGGTCAATGCAAGTCAGGGCGTCATTCGAACGCGGCGCCGAGCCCAAACGCGTCGAACCGCTCCGGCGATACCCATGGGCGCGAAGAGCATCGTCAAAATGAGCAGACCACCAAAGACGATGCCAGGTAACTGGCTAGCGAGGTTGCCCTGGGAGTTGATGCCCGTGTGCTGGGTAAACCACGAGATGACGTTTGTTGAGTACGCGTAGATGACGCCGCCGATCAACGCGCCCGAAATGGTCCCGATGCCGCCAATGACGACGAGCGACAAGATCGTGATCGACAGCGCGAGCGAAAACGTGGGGGGCGACACCGAATTATTGATCAATGTCCACAGGGCTCCCCCCAGCGCCGCGTAGGCCGAAGACACCATGAAAGCGATCACCCGAGCGCGCGGCAGCGAGACGCCAACGAGTTCTGCGGCGACTTCGTTGTCGCGCACCAGCCGCATTGCTCGGCCGGTGCGACTGGCGAAGAGGTTGGCCATGAAAAAGAAAGCGACGCCCGTGACGACGATCGTGATGTCGGCGAGCCACATCGTGTTGACCCTGAGGAGCGACGTCTGGGCGTTGAAGAAGCTGGAGAGCCACTGCGGGGGCGTCACCGCGGTGGGCAGTTGGAGACCAGCGTCCCCTCCGGTCCACGACGTGAAGGAGTTGACGATCGCGGTGAAGGCCACCGCGAAAGCCAGCGTCATCCCCGCGAGGTAGGGACCGCGCAGTCGCGTGGCCGGGAGTCCCAAGAGCAACCCCACGAACGCGCCGCACGCAACGGCGATCAAGAGCGTGACGACCATCGGCGTCGAGGCGTGGTGATTGGCCCATATTGCGACGGCGAGCGCGCCCACGCCCATGAACGCGCTGTTGCCGAGTGATATCTGTCCCGACGCGCCCGTCAGGAACGAGAGACCCAGCAGGACAATGGACATCGCGGCGCCGATGGCCAGATTGAAGTTGGTGATCGACGAGAAGAAGTACGTGGCGAAGAGAGCCACGTCGAGGGCCACGACCGTCAGCGTCGCGCGCGCGAACACCGGATGCGTCTCTCGAAACCCTCTGATGGTGAGCGTCGCGACGCCAACGATCGCCACCACGATCGCCACGCCCAGGGCGACACGATCTCGTGGGTTCGGCGCGAGGAGCGACGTGATCACGACAGCGACCACGATCAAGGCTGCGCTCAGCGATCTACGGCGCTCGGCGACGAGCCACTTCATCAGACTCGCCTCGCGGTGCTCTTAGTGAAGAGGCCGTTGGGACGAACCATTAACGAGACGATGAGGATGATGAGCGCGGTGATAATGATGGCGTTCGAGTTCACGAAATCACCCACGAACTGCAGGACAATACCCATCGACACCCCAGCGACGATCGCCCCCACGGGGCTGTCGAGCCCGCCCACCGCCGCCGCGATGAAACCGAACGCGAATATTCCGTCCATCACCTGAGGGGTCAAGCCCGTGAAGAAGTTCGAAGCCACGAGCACGGTGCAGATGGTCCCTACTCCCGTCGAGAGAATCCAACCGAGGGTGAGCATTCGGCTCACCCGCACGCCCAGCAGGCGCGAAACCTCAGGCGCCAGGGCCGAGGCTCGTAACTGAAGCCCAAGTTTCGTGAATCGAAAGAGTACGGCGACGCCGCTCATGACCACGAGGGCGGTCACGATCTCGTAGACGCTGAAGGGTGAGAGTGCGATGGGTTTACCGCCCAGCTGCCAGTCAATAGGAGAGAAGGGATTAGGAATACCGCGAGGCGTCGTCGACCAGATGGCGGCCGCCACGCCTTCGAGCACTATCAAGAAACCGACCATCACCACGATGGGATTGATCTCGGGTTTGCCGTAGAGATGGCGAACGAGCACGCGTTCAGTAACCCCACCAACGCCGAATCCCGCCACGATGGAGATGGCCACCAAGGGCCAATAACCCAGACGGTGGGCGAACACCACCATGCCGAGATAGGTCGCGATCATCGGCATCGCGCCTTGAGCGAAGTTCAAGATGCCCGTCGAACGCCAGACCAGGACCAGACTGAGCGCGACCAAGCCGTAGATCACGCCGTTCGTGAGACCCCCCAAGATGTCTGAGATGATCCTCGAGGTTAGGAACGCGTCCATCACTCGACCTTGCCGAGGTAGTGCTGGCGTAGATCCTCGTCGGCGACGATGATGGAGGCCGCGTCGTTCGCCACGACGCGCCCCAGATAGAGGATGACGGCGTGGTCCGCGATTCGAAGCGCGGTTGACGCGTTCTGTTCGACGAGTATCACCGTGAGGCCCTTCGACGCGCAGAGGTCGCGGATGGTGTGCATGAGTTGCGCGGTGACTTGGGGCGCGAGCCCGAGCGAGGGTTCATCGAGCAAGAGCACGCTCGGCTGGGCGATGAGCGCGCGGGCCATGGCCAGCATCTGGCGCTCACCTCCCGAAAGCTTCGCGGCGTGTTGCTTGCGCCGTTCGCCCAAGACGGGAAACCGTTGGTACTGCTCCTCTAGACCATCGGACAGGTTCACCTTGGCCATCATCGCGCCGAGGCGAAGGTTCTCCTCGACCGTGAACTCACTGATGACGCCTCGCCCTTCGGGCACGTGTCCCACGCCGAGTCGTGCGATGTTTTCTGGTTTCTGGCGCGCCAGGGAGTGCTCGTCGAGCGTGATGGTCCCTTTCGCGGGCTCTTTCAAACCGCTGATCGTTCGAAGCAAGGTCGTCTTGCCCGCGCCGTTGGCACCGAGTACCGCCGTGATCACCCCGGTCTCCGCTCGAAACGAGACTTCGCGAAGGGCCTGGACGGCGCCGTAGGAAACGGACAACTCCTCGACGACGATCATTCGTCCACCCCGAGGTAGGCCGCGATCACCGCGACGTCGTCGCGCACTTCGCTCGGCGTACCCGACGCGATCACTTGACCGAAATTGAGAACAACCAGTCGATCGACCAACGGCATCACGAACTCCATGTCGTGCTCGACGAGCAATACCCCCATCGACGATCGCAGTTCCGTGATGAGAGCAGCGAAATCGTCACGTTCGGCCTCGTCGAGCCCCGACGCCGGCTCGTCGAGAAGCAGAAGGGTCGGCTCACACATCAGTGCTCGTGCCACCGACACCTTTTTCCCGACGCCGTAGGGAATGGCCGACGGCAGCCTCATCGCCATGTTGGCAATACCCAGACGATCGAGCATCGCCAACGCGTCTCGGCGTAACGCCCTCTCTGAACGGACGCCACTCGGCAACGACAAGAAACCGGAGATGAACCCTCCGTTCGCACGAACCTGGCCCCCCGCCATCACGTTCTCCAGCACCGTACAGTGCGGAAACAATCCGACGCCCTGCAGCGTTCTGGCGACGCCAGCGCGAGCGAGTTGGTTGGGCTTGAGGTTCGTGTGACCTCTGTTGGGAAACAGCACTCGTCCTTCCGAGGGCTTGATGAAGCCACAAGCAACGTTGAACGCGGTCGTCTTGCCGGCGCCGTTCGGACCAATCATCCCGACGATCTCTCCCGACGACACGGTGAACGACACGTCACTTAGAGCCTTCAGTCCCTCGAAGTGGACCGAGACGTGTTCAAGGGAAAGTGCAAGGGAATCGGACGGCGACGACATGGTGTTCCTTAAGATATCGGGTCGCGGTGGCGAGCGTAAGGAGATACGGAGCCAAAGGCGCTCATCGTCCCGGTCCGCAATGTTCCGTACTCAGCACGAGAGATCACAGTCACGTACGAAGTACTCGACACGCGACGACCCCTGTTCTCGACGTCGGGCCTGGCTCGCTAGAGAAAATTCTTTGCGTCTGTTTACCGTGGACCCGTGAACGAGACGCCGCGCACGGATGTCGGCATCCTTCACCGCCGACGAGTCCCGCATGGACTAGATCACCGGCGAGAGTCCCCCGTCAATGCTGACGCCCACGCCGGTGATGTAACTGGCCCGCGGTGACAAGAGGAACGCGGCGAGGTCGGCGAACTCCTCGGTTCGCCCGACTCGACCAAGTGGAATCTTCGAGCCCTTCGCCATGCTGGCGTAGAAGTCGTCCAACGCCATGTCCGCCTCCCTGGCCCGACGCACCCACTGGCCCGACGCGATGAGGCCGATAAGTATGGCGTTGACGCGAACGCCGCGCGGTCCGACCTCGTTGGCCATGGCCTTGGTGAGGGCCAGACCAGCCGATCGCGAGGCCGTGGTGGGCGTGGAGTTCGCTCCAGGTGAGCGGGCCATTATCGCGAGGACGTTGATGATCGCTCCACCCGTTGCTTCGAGAGCGCTTAACACCCGGCGCGACACGTGCAGCGCCGAGATCACCTTTAGTTCGTAATCTTGGCGCCACATCTCGTCGTCGGATTCGGCCACGGCGCTCCCCGCTGTCCGTCCGGCGTTGTTGACCGCACCGTCGAGGCGACCAAAACGCGACAGGGCTGCGTCGATGAACGCGTCCAACTCTTCGGTCTTCGTGACGTCGGCTCGAAAACAGAGCGCGTCGCTACCCAAGAGTTTCTGCGCCTCTTCGAGCCGTTCGACGTTTCGACCGCAGACCGCGACGCGAGCACCCTCACTCACCAACTTCTGCGCGAGACCGAGACCAAGTCCGTCACTGCCGCCGGTAATGAGGACGGCGCGATCGCGGAGCTCTAAATCCATTGGCTTATCTTACAAATGGCCGCACGGAGCGCCTCCACGGAGGCGTCGCGTTCGTTTCGTGCCCTTGACGAAGTGGTGCCGCGTCGTCCACTACTGCAGATAGTTCTCGACGACGCCCTCGGTACGCACGGCGGCTTGATTGGGGTCCTGACCCGCGCTGCGGCGAGCTCGACGTTGGCGCAAAAGATCGTAAGCCTGATCGAGTTCAATCTCCACGGCTCGAAGTCGTGCACTCTGCTCCTTGGACAGCGGCTTACCGTGATGCGACTCTTCGAGCTCTTGCTCCTCGCTCGACAGCTTTTCGATGTGCTTCAGTATTGTGCCGTCGTCCATGACCCATCCTTCGTAGCCAAAGCACCAAGTGCTCGTCCGCCACCAGACTAGGTGCTGAGTCGCGCCGACGGACACTGGTGTTCGATCGCTGATAGCGGACCAAGTGACGTCATACGTGACCGTCGGCAACCCCGTGCGGCGTCGTTACGTCCACGTGGGGTTTGACCGGCCCGCGATCGAGATCGACGTTGCCACGATCACGACAATGACGAGGGCCAGGATCAGAGCAAGAAAGCTACGCGCGTGCAACACGAGGAGCCCTCCCACGAGTGCGCCGATCAACATGCTCACCACGGCCACCAGCCGACGGCCCGATTTAGAGCCGGGACCGCCGACGAGCACGCTGTCCGCGCCGATACCAGTGATGGTGAGCGTTAGTACCGTCGTCGTTAGGTCTGGCACGGCCAACTTTCGCGACGCGGCGTTTTGTATACCCATCGCGAGCGCCAGCGAGACGATAAGCGCGTAACGGTACCCACCTTGGACTGGCGTGGCGCTGAGGATGGCGAAGGCGACCGCGACCGCGAGAAAGGCCGCTTGGATAAGCGACGAGACCGCGAGCAGACGACCACGATGATCCTTCATTATGGCGATGAGTTTCCCTCCCATCGCCGCGCCAATCAAAAATGTGCCGAGGGCCACGAGCGACGCCGCAATCGACAGGCCGTGTTCACCCACGAGGGCGAAACCCAAAAACAAGATGTTGCCCGTCATGTTCGCGACGAAGACGTGACCGAGCACGAGGTAACTAAACGCGTCAACGAGTCCCGTAACAACCGTCATCGCGACGAGTAGGGGCGCCAGAGGTCCGTGCGGCGAGTCCTTACCGGGCAGGAGCATCTCACGAACGTCGTTACGAATGTTCCCCATCGACGACTCCCTCACTCATCGCAAGCACCCCGGAGAAGGCGCGACGTACGCCGTTACTCTCAGCGATGAAGTGAACTATATTCCCGTGTGTTCCACTCTGACCGGGTTGGGGTCCGGTACGTGGGGCATCAGTGCGTTGGGCGGTATGACGCCGAGACGTCCCGCTTCAAAGTCCTCGAGCGCTTCGACGATCTCCGCTCGCGAGTTCATGACGAACGGTCCGTAGTGCTCGACGTGTTCACCAATGGGCTGGCCGCCGATGACGAGGAGTTCAAAGTTGACGGTGCGCGAATCTTGTTTGTCGTCGGCACCCACGCGAAGCCAATCGCCGGGGCCGAACGCCGCGAGCTGGCCCATCTCGATGGGGCGGCGTTCACTTCCGACGTAGCCCGATCCAGCGAGTACGTAGACGAGCGCGTTGAACCTGGGGTCCCACGGCAGGTCCATCCGGGCGCCTGGCGAGATCGAGACGTGGGTCATGGCCATGGGCGTGTGCGTCGAACCGGGCCCTCGGTGGCCCCCTACGTTGCCCGCGATGATGCGAGCGAGGGACTCGGCATCGGGCGACGACACGAAGACCACGTCATCGGCCTCGAGGCCCTGATACGCCGGCTCGATCATCTTTTCCTTCGCGGGAAGATTGACCCAGAGCTGAATTCCGTGGAAGAGTCCCCCGGACACGACGAGCGCCTCGGGCGGGGTCTCAATATGCAGTATTCCCTTGCCGGCCGTCATCCACTGCGTTGCACCATTCCTGATGAGGCCGCCGCCGCCGTGCGAGTCCTGATGTTCGAACGTACCGTCGATCATGTAGGTCACCGTCTCGAAGCCGCGGTGTGGGTGCCACGGCGTTCCCTTAGGTTCACCCGGCGCGTAGTCAACTTCGCCCATTTGGTCCATGTGGACAAAGGGGTCAAGGTCCTTCATCGTGAGCCCGGCGAAGGCCCGACGCACGGGAAACCCTTCACCCTCGAGGCCGCTCGGCGCCGTCGTCACTGACTTCACGGCCCGTTCAGTACTTTCGCCACCGTCAATTGAGTCAAAGTGCGCTAAATCGGACCACTTCTCTGGTGTCACAGCTGGCATCGGGACCTCCCCTTGCTAAAGATTTCGAGCATTACTTTATGGGCAATCCAGATGATAAGTACAGGCTTCACGTGGGCAGCCATCGTCCCACGGGGCCAGTCCTGCAAGCGGACGTCGAGCGAAATCAACCGCGGGACTCCTCAAGGAAAGCCTTTCCAGCGCTTCGAGTCGGAACTGATGGAGCGAGGGACGTCAAACGTGTCGAGCGGATTATTTCTGGAGGTGATGGAACTTCGCCTTTGGTGACCGTACGTCAACAACGAAACAAAAACTGAACTACTTGCTCAACGGGCCATTCGTTGAAGGCAGAGCGGATATACGTTCTTCATCGTTCAAGAGTGCAACGTCGTTGTCCGCGAAGCTCCCCAGACCCCTCACAGACGCCTCACATGAGCCTCACAAATTTGATTGAAAGACTGAGGCTGTTCGAGAACATCTTGAACGAACCCAACGGAGGGAACACGATGCACACGAGGAAAATGAAAGTAGTGGGCCGATCGGCTACCGCGCTCGCCATCGGAATGACGCTCACGGTTGGCAGCGCGAGCCTGGCGTCCGCGTCGGGTCACCACGACCATGGCAACAAGAATCGCGACGTCGCGAGTGGCAAGGTGTCGTCCTTCGATTACGCGAAGGTAGGTCAGGGCGGCTACGTAACTGCCGTCACCATGAGCTCCGTCACGGTACTGCTGTGGAGCGGCACGACGACGACGTACGCGCTCACGGGAACGACGCAGTACACAGAAGGGAAGTCGCCTTCCTCGATCACGTCGCTCGTCACCGGTGACCGTGTCAACGTGCAGACGTCTTCCACTGACCCCACGACCGCTCTTTCGGTCAACATAGAGTTGGCCGAGTTATTCGGCAAGGTGACGGCGGTGAGTGGTGAGTCGATTACCATCACCGACCCGCAGGGATTCAGCCGCACCATTCTGGCCAGCATGGCCACGACCTTCACCACTGGGGGCGCTCCGGGAAAGCTGGCGGACGTCATAGTGGGAAGCAAGATTGTGGCCGAAGGAACCATTGACACGAACTTGACTACGCTGGACGCCCTGTCCATCAAGGTCAGCACGGTCGGCACGGCCAGCACTATGGACACCATCCGCGGTGTTGTCACGGCCTTCACGAGTCCGTCCTTGACGGTCCTCGCCAAGGACGGGACATCAACGGTCTTCACGCTCTCGACGACCACCACGTTTAAGGACGACGGTGTCTCACTGAGTGCCGCGGACTTGGCCGTTGGTTCAAAGGTCGGCGTTGAAGTGAGTTCGGCCGCCGCCACGACGGCGCTGAACGTCGAGATCGAGCTGGCGCACCTGTCCGGCACAGTCACCGCGATTAGCGGCAACACCATCACCATTGGTGATCACCAGGGATCACCACGCACGATTCTCGTCGGCACCACGACGTACACGAAGGATGGCGCTCCTGCTACCTTGGCGGACGTCGTCGTTGGCGCGCGAATTAGTGGTGAGGGCACGCTTTCGGTTGACGGTTTAACGCTCACCGCGATCAGCGTGGCCATCAAGAAGGTCGTCGTATTGACCCCCACGCCCGAGCCCCAGAAGAACGGGCACCACGATAACGACGGCTCTAGTGGTAACAGCGGATCCGGTGGTCACAGCGGTTCCGGTCGCAACCATGGTCATGGTGGACGAGGTCACAACCGTCACTAAGTAGTTCCGTACGAAGTCTCAGAAAGTCCAGTTGTCGCGTAGCCCCGGAGACGGGGTTCGCGCGCCAACTGGATTTTCTGTTTCTAACGGCGCGGAGTGAAGTACCGAACAACACGTTGGCCATGTTTTCGCGCCTTATCGCTCAATTCTTCTCTGACTCCCGGTAAGTTGAGAGGTGTTATTGGCGCTAAAATCTAGGTGCTGAAGAGAGTAAGTGTTGGCAATTGAAAGATGGATAACGTGAGCAGCGCCATCAGTTGGCTTTGCGATATGGACGGCGTCCTTATCAACGAAGGGCGCATGGTCCCCGGTGCCGACAAGTTTTTGGATCGACTTCGCGCCACGGATCGTTCGTTTCTCGTCCTCACCAATAACTCCCTCTTTACTCCCCAGCAGTTGCGCGACAATCTCACCTCGCTCGGCATCGACGTGGCTGAAGGACAACTATGGACGTCGGCCTGCGCCATTGCCCAGTTTGTTCACGATCAGCGCCCCAAGGGTCGGGCCTTCGTCATCGGCGAAGCCAGCCTTCACGAGGCGTTGCACGACGTCGGGTACACCGAGGACGCGGTGAACCCCCACTACGTCGTACTCGGCGAAACCTGGAAATACTCCTTCGACGAGATCACCACGGCCATTCGCCTCATCGACCAGGGATGCTCATTCGTCGTAACGAATCCAGAGACCTTCGGGACCTCACCGGAAGGCCTGTTGCCGGGATGCGGCGCGCTCGCGGCACTCATCCACAGCACGACCGGTGTCAAGCCCTACTTCGTCGGAAAACCCAACCCCGTCATGATTCGTGACGCACTCAATATTCTCGGGGCACACTCGAAGTCAACGGTGATGATCGGTGACCGCATGGACACTGACATCATCGCGGGCGTCGAAGCCGGCGTCGAGACGATACTCGTCCTCTCGGGCGTGACGCAGCGTGAAGAGATCGAGCAGTACTCGTACCAACCCACTCGCGTCGTCAACTCGGTCGCCGATCTCATCGACGAACTCTAGGTTTTCTTCCTTCGCGGTTCGCGGCGAGACCGCCGCGGCGGATCGTTACTTGCTCGTTTGTTGGAGCGCCTCTAAGAAAGACTCCGCCCAGTCGTAGACGTCACGACGGTAGGTCTTTCGGCGCATTCGTGACATGCGGTCACGTGCCTCCTTCGGACCGGCGTTGACCGCCAGTCGGATTGCGTCCTTCAACCCTTCGAGGTCGTGCGGGTTCACCATGAAAGCACCTCGAAGTTCCGCCGCGGCCCCGGCGAACTCGCTGAGCACGAGTCGACCCGTCAGATCGCGACGCGTCATCACGTACTCCTTAGCCACCAGGTTCATGCCGTCACGAAAGGGTGTCACGATCATGACGTCCGCGACCAGGTAGAGAGCCACCAGTTCGTCGAAGGGGAGGTTCTGGTGGAGATAGTGAATGACGGGACTTCCGACATGGCCGTACTCGCCGTTCATCTCACTCACGGCCTGTTCGAGGTTGTGGCGTTCTCGCTCGTAGTGTGCGTCGGTCTCTCGACTCGGCACTGCCACTTGGACCATGACGTGCTTACCGGGTTTCAGTGAACCGTCTTCGAAGAGCTCGGACACGGCCTTGATGCGCTGCTGGATGCCCTTGGTGTAGTCCAAACGGTCCACGCCGAGCAGGACCAACTCGGGGTCACCGAGATCCTTCTTGATCGCCACTGCTCGTGCACGAATGGCCGGATCGTTCGCCAGCGCGATGATCTGTTCAGAGTCCACCGAAATGGGGAACGCTCCCACTTGAACCGTGCGGCCGTTGAGGTCGAGCACCGAGTCGGTGCCGGTGGCGGTCGATTGACGCCTCGCCATTCGCGAGAAGTTCGAGGCGGCCTGGGGAACCTGGAAACCAATGAGGTCCGCGCCGAGTAGTCCGGTCAATATCTCCCTACGCCACGGCAACTGCATGAACAGCTCGATCGGAGGGAACGGAATGTGCAAAAAGAATCCAATCCGGACGTCCGGTCGGAGTTGGCGCAGCATTTGAGGAACGAGTTGAAGTTGGTAGTCGTGAATCCACACCGTGCCGCCGGGCGCAACGGACTCGGCGATCGCCGTGGCGTAACGAAGATTCACCGTGGTGTACGCCTGCCACCAGTGTCGGTGAAAGGTCGGCGCCCGAATGGCGTCGTGGTAGAGGGGCCACAACGTGGCGTTGGAGAATCCGAGATAGAAGTTCTCGTACTCGTCGCTGGAGATGTCGACGGCCTTTAGACGGATGCCCTCGTAACTGAGGGGCAACTCTTGGTGCTCTGACGTCCCGGGCCACCCGATCCACAGTCCGTTTCGATTCTGTAGGACCGCCGTTAGGGCCGAGACCAATCCCCCGGGACTGGGCTTCCACTCGTCGTCACTCGCCCCCGAGGAGTGTTGCACGGGCAATCGGTTCGCGACGACCACCAAGTCCGCCTTATCTGAATCGCGACTTGACGCCCGCTCGTTAAACGCGACCGGTTCAGCTTGTTTGCTGGCTTCGTCCAACATGATTTTGTACCTGATCAAAAGCCTAATGCCCTCAGTCGGCGTCGTGAGAGGCTTGCAACGTGAATTGAAAAGCGGACTTACCCTAACTCATCAAATGATCGTAGTGCTGCGGTCGTCTTTCCCGGCAGCGTTCCACCAACTAGGGGAGCCGGCCACGCCCGTCAACGTTTCACTGGCGCGCTGCTCGGCCTCGATGACGTGCAGCACCGCATTGATCAAGGCAAGGTGCGTCAGTGCCTGGGGAAAGTTGCCGAGGTGGCGGGCGGTCTTCGGGTCGAGCTCTTCACCAAAGAGTCCGAGCGCGCTCGCGGAGCCGACCAGCTTCTCACAGTTGGTTCGCGCCCGGTCGAGCTCGCCGATCTCCACCAGCGCCGATACGAGCCAGAAGGAACAGACCGTGAAGCTGCCCTCGTTCTCACCACCGATCCCGTCGTCGGTCGTGGCCGTTCGGTAGCGATAGACGAACGGACCATCACTCAGCTCGTCGGCGATAGCAAGGACGGTTTTGCGAATCCGTTCGTCGTCGGCCGGAAGAAAGCCCAGCAGCGGAAGCAACAAGAGTGAGGCGTCTAGTTCGTTCGACCCGTAGGACTGCGTGAAGCGTCCTTGTTCGTCGACGGCCTTTTCGCACACGTCGGCGTGAATCTCCTGGGCCGCATTCCACCAGTCATCGGCTCGATCGCGTTCGCCGCGAAGCGCCGCCAACCGTGCACCGCGATCAACCGCGACCCAGCACATGACTTTGGAGAACGTGAAGTGCTGCGGCTCTCCGCGCACCTCCCAAATACCGCGGTCGGGATCTTTCCAGCACTTCAACGATGTCTCGACGGCTTGTACCACGATTCGCCACGATCGTTCACTCAGCGAGTCCCTTGAACGAGTGTGCTCGAAGACGCAGTCGACGATCGCGCCAAGGATGTCAAACTGGACCTGGTTGTAGGCCGCGTTACCCACGCGCACCGGTCGAGAGCCACCGTAACCCGTCAAGTGATCGAGCTCGCTCTCGGTCGGCGTGCCGGCGCCGTCCACCGGGTACAACACTTGTAACGCGGCTCGCATCCTCTTGCCCGACATGACCCCGCCCTGAGGTTCAAGGACGTCGCCGAGAAAGGCCAGGAAGTCGTCGGCCTCAGTGTCGAAGCCAAGTGCGTGCAAGGCACGCAAGGTGAAGGCCGCGTCACGAACCCACGTGAATCGATAGTCCCAGTTCCGCCCGCCACCGATGTTCTCGGGCAGCGACGTGGTGGGTGCCGCCAACAGAGCACCCGTCGGGGCGTAGGTCAAACCCTTCAACGTCAACGCACTACGTTGCAGGAACTCGCGCCACGGGTGATCGGGAAAGCGCCCACCGTCGATCCAGTCGCGCCAGAAACGGCTCGTCTCCGCTCGACAGGTATCGACTTCGGCTCGCGTCGACGGGGCGGGCGAATCGGTCCAACTAAGGACCGCGAACGACGTCTCGCCTTCGGTGAGGCGGTGACGGGCACGGACCGCTCGTCCTTCGATGCCGAATCGCATGTCGCCGGCCAACGTGAGGTGTGGAAAATCGGGGTTGGTGGTCTTCACTTCATCGTAGGCCGTACCCTCGTACTCCCACTCCGCGTCGACGCGACCGTAGTCGAACGACGGTTCACAGTTGAGCAATATATCGACGCTGCCGTGCAGGCAGGTCGCCGTGCGCACGAGGACGTGTTTGGCGTCAAAGTCGCCGGGCGTTCGACGGTGGTGATCGGAACGTTCGCCCGTGCGGTACCAGGGGGCGACGGCCAAGAAGTCGTTGACGATCAACCAACCACTTCGTGTCTGCCAAGTGGTCGCGAGCACCATGGTGCCAGGAACGTACTGACGGTGAGCGGGGACGGCGCTGTCCACGGGCGCCAGTCGAAACGATCCCGCCGCGCGGTCCAAGAGGGTGCCGAAGATGCTCGGATCGTGTGGCTTCGGAATGCAGAACCACTCGATGGCGCCGGTCGGCGCCACGAGCAAACTGTTCTCACAGTCGGAGAGAAAGGCGTAGTCCGCGATGGGAGGAAAGATCGTCTCGAGCGTTTCCTGGTTCGGGATACCGGTCAGGCCCGCCCCGCCCACGCGAGCCGCGAAGATCTGCTGGGGCCGACGAGGCCAGAGGCCAATTTTGTTATCCAACGTCCTGGCTGAGTGTGCTCGCTCATTCATCACGTGGCTACTCTTTCCTCGAAAAATTGTTTCAACAACCAACGTCCAGACCTTCGTCAACGTCAGCGACCCTTACGGGCCATTTTAGTTGCGAGCGAAGCGAAACAGTGGGCAGGCGACACGGTATTTAGTACTACTGAGGCATGATTTTTGGTCGCACTCGCTCGCTCCAGCGCCACTATGAATTGATTCGTCACGGTTCGCGTGCACCGAAGGCAAAGTATCCTCGAGAAGAAGTTCCTACGACCCTCGGGAGGCGCCATGGACAACACAAGAGCTGCAGCACTACTTCGGGCCGAACGCGTTCGAGTACAGGACCTGCTGAGTCAATCGTCCGGCGCTGGACTCGACGATCGAGCGGGCGCTAGCGAACAAGGTGACATGAGCGATCCAGCCACGTCGCTCACGTTGGAAGAACAAGACGACGCGGTGACCTCGAGTCTGCGCGAGCGCTTGATGGCCATCGAGCGAGCTGAACAGCGCCTTCGCGACGGCACCTACGGACATTCAGTACGAAGTGGCGACGAGATTCCCGACGAACGTTTGGAAGCCGATCCGGCAGCGGAACTGACTGTTGAGGAAGCGCAAGAAAACTAACGTGACGCGTCACAAGAAGTACGTGTCAGAATGAACGTCTGGGTGCGCGTCGTCGCCGGACTGTTCGGTCTGCTGCTGCAGGTAGTCGTGCTCGACGCCGCGATTCGCACCTTTCTGTTGCCACGAGTGGCGAACGTCCGACTGACCCGCATGGTCTCGAGGGTGGTGGGTCGAGTCTTTGCCATACTCGCGCGTTCCAGCAAGTCCTACCCGGCGAGAGACCAAATACTCTCGCTCTACGCGTCCATCGTCTTGTTGACGTACCAGGCGACGTGGCTCGCCATCAGTCTGGTGGCCTTCGCTCTTGGTTTCGTTGCGGCGGGCGCGTCGAGCTTCGCCGTCGCCTTTCAGATGTCGGGTTCGTCACTGTTCACGCTCGGCACCGCCGCAGCGCACGGCGGCGCCCCGGTCGTCCTCCAGTTCTTCGAGGCTGGCGTGGGCCTCACGTTGTTGGCCCTTCTCATCGCCTTCATCCCGACCTTGTACTCGGCCTTCCAGCGACGCGAATACTCCGTGTCGCGCCTGAGTGTTCGCGCGGGCATCCCGGCCACCCCTTGGGGTGTCCTTGAGATTGCGCAGAGCGTCGAGTCGTACGAGCGACTCGACGAACTGTGGCACGAGTGGGAACAGTGGTTCATTGACGTCGGTGAGACGCACTCGACGTTGACCATCCTTAACTTCTACCGCTCCCCCAACGCCAATCAAACCTGGATTGGCTCGGCCGCGACGGTCCTCGACGCCGCCGCTCTCTTCAACGCGGCCGTCGACGCGAAACCCTCACCCAACGCCGGGTTGTGCATTCGCTCGGGGTGGCTGACGCTACGAAAGCTCGCCGACTACTTTGGCGTCTCCTACCCAACGAACTTCGATCGAACGGTTCCCATATCCATCTCGCGCGAGGAGTTCGACCTGGTCCTGCTGCGCCTGGAGCGCATTGGGGTACCGCTCGTCGCGGACCGCGACGCGGCATGGTCTGACTTCGCGGGATGGCGAATGAACTACGACGCGATCATCGAGGCCTTCTACAAACTGTTCAACTGCCCGAGAACCGACTGGCATCAAGCGTCGATCCAGCCACTCTTTGGCCCGTCGAACAAGCGCGGGGCGTAGTCGTTCCCCGTACTAGAAGTGCATGTACTCCGACATGAAGTTGCCGAGCGGGTTTGGAGCGAAGCCGGTCGAGTCCTTCAGGTCGTCCTTGATCTCGGCGATCGCGGTTGGGTTCGGCTGGGCCGCGAACTTCGCGTACGCGGTCAATGTGGGACGTTCCTCAATAGTTCAGTCACCATTCTCAACTGACATGAAGCTTTCTCGCGAGACGCGAAAGGAGAGTCTGGCGTCAGCGAGGGCGAGTCAACTTCCTACCCCTGGTCGTCCAAGGTCCGCTCTTTGCTTACGAAGACGCGGGCGGCTTCACGAGGTCAGCTGGTGAGCCGATCCACTGGATTTGAATCCCCGACGGAGTGGTAACACGCGCGATGGACGAACGAATAGAACGAGAAAGGGCCAGCGCGTCGTCACCCGCCGTCCCCAAGGGATTGCTCCCGTGCTCGCCCAAGACCACCGCGTAGGTAGTGATGACCGTATTCATGATGCGATATTGGACCGCCATCACGTCGCATCCCCCAGCGGCATTCGTGAAACCTGACTTCACACCGACGACGCCACCCTGGCCGACGAATGGCGTGAAGGATTGGACGACGCCAACCACTGGCAGAAACACTTGGGGCAGCACAACGATTCCTCGAACGATCTGTTCGTTGGTCATCAGATCTGCCGCCAAGGTCGCCTGATCTTGTGCGGTGGAGACGTCGCCAATGGAGATGCCCGTGACGTCGACGTAGTGAGTGTGCCGTAACCCCAGAGCACGGGCGTACTGATTCATCGCCGCGACGAATGTCGGCTCGTGCATTCCCGTCAGCATTACCAAGAGTTCGGCGTAGTCGCCGGCCGAGTGCACGAGCATCCCGCGCAGGAGGGTCCCCTCGCAGAGCTTCATGCCTTCGACAATCTTCACCGTCGACTGCCCGCTCTCGACGTCGTAGTCATAGACGCCAACGTCGCTGGCACTCACGATTTCACAGGGCCCACTCTGGCCTGGTCTAAGGGGAAGCGCGTGGAGCGCTACCCAGGTGGTCATCATCTTGGTAAGACTGGCGATCGGCACGCGAGGTTGCGACGGCGAGGACGCGACCACCGAGAGTTGAGGTACGGCGAGCGCGGCGCTTCCCTCATTCGGCCATGACAGGATCGGCCTCTTGGGAATTGTGGTGGTGGTGGTCGTTGTGGGACTCGTGGTGGTGGTCGTGGGAGTCGTGGTGGTCGTCGTTGTGGGAGTCGTGGTGGTGGTCGTGGTGGTGGTCGTTGACGTGGCTGTCGCGGGACTTGCCACCAGGAGAAGACCAACTATCAACGCGAAAAACGCCTTGGCGGCCAGCGAAATCCGGTGAATCACCGAAAGTCGTAGCCGTTTCACCACTTCAATTTACCTTGTCCGAAAGGTCGGCTCTCGAAGTGGACTCCTCTGATGCACGGAGGGAGAGCGCCATGCTCGACAGAACTCGAAAGCCGGGTAGACGTGACGCTGCCGATAAACAAGGACGCCACAGTTCCACGGTGGCATCACCGTAACGCAGAAGTAATCTGGCGGCAAAGTAAGATTGACGTGTGAAAGCGAAAAACTCGTGGGTTCCCTACCTGGTCGCGGCGAGTGCCGTCACTTTGGGAACGATGACATTGACCAGCGTGGCCCAAGCCGCAAATCACCGTTCGACCGCAGTTCCGTACACCATTCGTCTGGAAGATCAGTTTCTCGCGACCCTTCGATACCTGCCCGTTTCGTTTAAACCAACGGTTCGTACTACAACGACACCGACACCGACGACGACGACTCCGACCACGACGACGACGACTCCGACCACGACGACGACGTCAGTCGGTTCAACGACAACAACTTCGACGACCACGACGACAACGACTCCGACCACGACAACCACTACCACGACGTTGCCAAAGACCAAGCCGACGATTTCGACGAAACTTCTTAAGGGACGCTTCGTATGGCGCTGGAACTCGCTGCCAGCGGCTTTCAGGTCCCGATGGACGGTGGGCACCGACAACGTCATTCTCCAAGGCGCCCTCATGCGATTCCAGTCGGTTCACGGCTTCGCCGTGACCGGTCAAATGGTTGGGCCAGTTTGGAAAGCTCTCACGCAAGCGGTTCTTAAGAATCAATTGGATCCCATGAGTTACAACATGGTCTCCGTCACCCAATCTCTCCCCCAAAAGATGAAGTTGTACCAGAACGGAAAGGTTGTGCTGACGTCGTTGGTGAACACCGGCATCAGTGTCGCCCCCACCCAGAACGGCACCTTCCCCGTCTATCTTCGCTACACCACGACCACCATGTCGGGGACGTTGCCGAACGGTTCCACCTACCACGACTCGGGGATTCCGTGGGTGTCCTACTTCAATGGCGGTGACGCGCTTCACGGCTTTATCCGGTCCGGGTACGGCTACCCGCAGAGTCTTGGTTGCGTTGAAATGCCCTACGTGAACGCCGCGAGTCTGTGGCCTCACACACCCGTCGGCACCTTGGTGACCGTTCAATAGTTCGAGGATCCTCGATCGGCACTCTTCGTCGGTCTTGAGGCGTACCTGCGGGCAGCGACGGTGGTTTAGGACGGCGTCGCACGTGGGCTCTTCGAGCGTCGACTCGCTCAACGCGAGACGACGAGAGAAAACGTCGCCAGGCCGGTTACTTCCTCGCGGTAGCAGGTCGTTGACCCAACAACTCCGCGAGATCGGTGACGACAACGTCGGCCCCGTGCGCGTGAAGTTGGTCGGCGTAGGCGTGCGTGCCCACCACGTCGTGGTTGTCAACGCCGACCACGAGCGCGAAGTGCCCGGCTCGTCCCGCCTCAACGCCGGCGAGCGCGTCCTCCACGACGACCGCCTCAGCGGGCTCGACCCCGAGCTCTCTCGCGCCTTCTAAGTAACTGTCGGGCGCGGGCTTGCCAGCGAGATGGCGCTCCTTCACGACGTGGCCGTCGACGAAGGTGTCGAACAGGTCGATGATCCCCGCGGCCTTCAACGCGGCCTTGGTGTTCTCACTGGCCGAGACGACCGCGACCTTGACGCCGAGTGTGCGCAGTTCCTTCACGAGCGCCACTGCTCCGTCAAAGACGGCCACGCCCTTGGTCTTCATCACTTCGAGGACCAGATCGTTCTTGCGATTGCCGAGACCCTCGACGGTTCGAGCGTCGGTTGGGTCGTCGTCGGCGCCCTCGGGCAGCTTGATACCGCGCGCGGCGAGAAAGTTGCGAACGCCGTCCTCGCGAGGTTCTCCGTCGACGTACTGCTCGTAGTCGCGCTCCTTGTCGAAGGGTGCGTAGGTCGTTCCCGTACGCTTGGCCTCGTCGAGAAGGAACGCGTCGAACGCCTCCTTCCAGGCCTCGGCGTGCACCGACGCCGTCTTGGTCAGTACGCCGTCCATGTCGAAGAGCCACGCCCGGAACGCCTTGATGTCCACCGACGCCGGTGTGGTGGAGCGCGGCCGCTCGCTCACGTCGACGCCTCGAGGTTTCGCGCGGCGGTGGGTTCACGGTGGACCGGTGCACGACCAGCCGGCTGGCTAGGCACCGTCGCTGGTGACGTCGACGTTTCGTCCGCGGACCGTAGGCACACCACCGGCTCTTTCGTTGACAGCGTGATCGACTCATTGAAATGGAACAGCTCGAGCGCGTCGCCTTCGATCAGCCTGTACGTGGTGGCCGCGGGTGTCGTCTCCACGCGCAGCCGTCGTCCGCGAAAGACCACACCGAAGGCCAGTCGAGTAATCCCCTCAGGTAGTCGAGGAGAGAAACCGAGGGAATCCTTACGTTCGCGCAAACCTCCGAATCCCGCCACCAAAGCAATCCACGTTCCCGCCAGGGAGGCGACGTGCAGACCATCAGCCGTGTTGTGTTCGAGGTCGCCCAAGTCCATGAGCGCCGCCTCGGCCAGGTAGTCGTAGGCCAAGGCGAGGTAACCAACTTCGGCGGCCATCACCGCTTGGATGCAGGCCGACAGCGACGAGTCACGTACCGTGAGGCGTTCGTAGTAGTCGAAGTTGGCCCTCTTCTGCTCCGCGCTGAACGCGTCATTACGTAAGTACATCGCCAGTACCAGGTCGGCCTGCTTGACCACCTGTTTTCGGTAGAGGTCAAAGTAGGGAAAGTGCAAGAGCAGTGGATACTTATCCGGGCCGGTTGAAGCGAAATCCCAGAGCTGGTGGTTGGTGAAACTCTCCGACTGAGCGTGGACGCCCAGCGTGTCGTCGAAGGGAATCACCATGGTGTCGGCGGCCTCACGCCAGGCCGCGATCTCGTCGTCGTCGACGGCCTGTTGGCGACTTCGCTCAGGGTAGCGTTCGGCGATGTCGGCGGCGGCCCGAAGGTTTTGTTGGGCCATCAGGTTTGTGTAGACGTTGTTGTCCGCGATAGCGCTGTACTCGTCAGGGCCGGTCACCCCGTCGATCCGAAAACCACCGTGCACGTCGTAGTGCCCGAGCGAGCGCCAGAGCCGAGCGGTCTGCACGAGTAGTTTGTGACCGTACTTATCTTCAAACGACACGTCGCCCGTGGCATGTACGTAGCGAATGACGGCGTTGGCGACGTCGGCACCCACGTGAAAGGCCGCCGTCCCTGCTGGCCAGTACGCCGAACACTCGGCACCCGTAATGGTGCGCCAGGGAAAGGCCGCGCCCTTGAGGCCCAACTGCTCAGCCCGTTCCAATGCCAACGGGAGCGCGTCGTGGCGCCACTCGAGCGCGTGGGCAACGACTTCGGGCACGGTGTAACTCAGTACGGCGAGTACGTAGGCCTCGCTGTCCCAAAAGGCGTGGCCGGCGTAGCCAGTACCCGTTAATCCCTTAGCGGCAATGGCTCGGCGCTCACTTCGAGCACTGGACTGCAGCACGTGAAAGAGGGCGAAGCGCACGGCCTGTTGAATCTCTTCATCACCGTCGATCTCTACGTCCGCCCGCGACCAGAAATCGTCCAGATACTCGCGCTGCTCAGCGAGCAGCCCGTCCCACCCCGTTTGGCGGGCCACGGTGAGCGCGGCGTCGACTTGATCTCGCAGCGCTTCCTTCGAGCGCTGCGCCGACCAGCCGTAGGTGACGTATTTGACCAATCGCAGACGCTCTCCCGGCTCCAGCGTCACGGTGATCGTGACTCGACCGAGATCCGGGAAACTCTCGGCACTCACTTGGGTGCTTTCGGGTCCCTCGACCACGTGATCCATGGCCGCCGCGACCCTCAACTTGCTGTACGTGGTGCGATGAATGAGTCCGGCCAATGTGCCGTCACTCGAATAACTCCTCGACAGCCATGGCGAGTCGAGCACCGCTGACACGCGCGGGTCGCCACTCGAGGGAGGTGGCGTCTCGTTGGCCACGAGCTCCGATTGGACGACAAGACGCACCGTTTGATCGATCGCTTCGACTTCGTAGTGGATGGCAGCGACCGAGCGCTGCACCAACGACACGAGACGCGTCGAGGTGACTCGAATTTTTCGCTCCGAAGGTGACGTCCACTCAACTTCGCGATGTAACACGCCCGCGCGAAAGTCGAGGAGGCGTTCGTGAGCAGTCAATTCGCCGTAACGAACGTCAAAGGGTTCGTCATCGACGAGGAGACGGATCAACTTGCCGTTGGTGACGTTGATCACCACTTCATCGCTGACGGGGTACCCGTAACCCGCTTCGGCGTAGGGCAGTGGCCGATTTTCGTACACGCCATTCAGGTACGAACCAGAGAGACCGTGGGGATCGCCCTCGTCGAGATTGCCTCGCCACCCGATGTGACCATTGGACAACGAGAAGAGCGACTCGCTTTGCGCCAAAAGGTCGCAGTCCAAGCGGGTTTCACGAAGACACCACGGCTCGATCGAGTAGTTCGACTGTTCGATCATGTTGGCGAGGCGCCTAGGGAGGAGTCGGTCACCGTGGCCTACTCCTGTCTCGTGGGGTGCGTACAACCGAATTCGTGCGTTTGGCCTCGTCGCTACAGAGCGTTCGTCGCGTCATCGCACGAGCGAGTGAGAGACCCTCGACCGCTAGAGGGTAAATCCGCCTTCAGGTGGCTCTTCGGTCTCACCCGTCGTGTCGCTAGCGGGCGTGCCCGTGTCGCCCGCGTCGAGCGGGCCGTTTTCGGATTCGAGCTTCGACAACTCGGAAACCAATCGATCGATGTCGGCGGCCGTGTCGCCCGTCGCGGTACCTGTGCGTTGTGCGTAGAACGCCGCGCCGAGGTCGCGCAGAAGGCCGTCCGCGCGACGTTTCGCCTGCACGTCGACCATCTTGGCCTGTCCCGCCTTGCCCGCTTCTTGCGCCTTCTGGGCGAGTTGGGCCGCTTGGGCCTTCATCTTGTCCATCAAAGCCATACTTCACCTGCTTTCTTCTTAGAGTCGACCGAGGAGTCCCTGGCGAAGTGGATTTGAATCACTCTGATCTTGGTGTTCTTCATCTTCGAACTCGCGATGCAACGTTGATTGCAGTATCACAGGACCGTCACCGGAAAGGGTGACGAGATTGATTCCCGATCCCCCGAACGCGGCCGTCATGATGGTTTGGGCGTTCAAGGCGCCCACTCGCTCGACGTTGAAGGCGACCGCGTCCGAAAACGCGACGACCGCGCCGCCATGTACTTGTATCTTCCCTCCGTAGTCGACGGGATTGAGTTCTTGAAGGCTGCCTCCGCCTCCGAGAACGACAGTCCCCACTCCAGTGAAATGTTCGAAAATGAAGCCGTTTCGTGAACGACGACCGAGATTGAATCCGCTGAAGTCAATGTCGTACTTGACGCTCGCCTCGGCACAGACGAAGGCCCGGCTTTCCGCACGCCAACCGCCGGTACCGTCGAGTTCAATCACGCGAACCTGACCCGGGACCTCGCCGGCGAACGTCACCAGCCCCGATCCGCCCGAAGGCGTGAACCACTGGAAGGCGAGACTCTGGCCCGCGAGCGCACGTTTTCCGACTTCAGTAGCCGTCGCGACCACCGACTTCAAGAAGCCGCCGCCGCCTTGTTTGGCCTGCTGGTTGGCCGAGTCCGCGTTCCCACCGGGAACCGAAAGACGTGTCTCGATCGCGACGTTGGTCGTCTTCCAACGGAATTTCGTCGCGTCAGCGAACATCGATTGACCGGCGTCAAGTTGGCACGTGATGTTCTGCGCGAACTCTCCGGACACTTTGCATGCGATAGCCATAGCTCACCTCGTTCTCGCAGAATAGCCCCACCCGTTGTCACCCACCAATAAGAAAATCGGCAAAACTCTGACCGCTTCGCACGTGCTTGGTTGATTGTCGCTCCCGTGCCGCGCGCGTCAAAATGCCATGTGGGCAGATTTGGTCTGGTTTCGACGGTCCAGGCACCGACGGGTTTACTTTAATTTCAAGCCAGGAAAGGCTAGCCAGCCGTAGGCGAACAGCGCAGCGCGTAGCTCGGCGTGCCCGGTTGAAGGGCTTGGCCCGAGTTGGGACTGACCATCAAACACGACTCGTCGACGGCGACGAACTGGTTGGCCGGGATCTGTTTGAGCTGGTCGACTTCGCTAGCCGTCCACCGGGTATCGGCCGTTCCTTGGAAGTACCAGTTACTCCCATTGTCCGCCACGATCAGACCGTACGTCTTCATGGTGGTCAGCACGGTCTGACAGAACTTGGCACAGGTGGAGGCTGGGAGCGAAAACGAAGCGTTCAGTCGGAAGCGTGCTCCCATTGGCGGACAGTTCGTGTTGGCCTGTCCAGCTTCGTGCCGGGCGGGCCAAAGGTAAGTCTGTTGCGTGCACTGCACCGTGAATCGAATCGCGTGGTCCATCGAACCGGACGCCACCTCGTCATAGTTGACGAGACCGGGAAGGATTGGCAACCCGGCCGCGTCAGCCGAGGTGAAGCCAGCCGGACGAAGAGCATTCGAATTGAGGTTCCATCGAGCACCAGAACCCGCGACCGATTGGCCGTTGGCGCGGTACTGCGTGTCGTAGGTCTCGAAGAGCGTGCACGCGGGCGAACTGATCGACCTGGTCGGATCCACCATGAGCGCGTGACGATCAGAACCGCCCTCGATGGGTGTCGAGGGCGCGAGGGGATACGGACCGAGGTAGCTCTCCGAGGCGTAGAGGAATTTGATCCGCGTGAACGTCGTGCGCGCGGGAACGATCTCGAAAGGAATCCCGTAGGGCTTTCTCGGATTCGATGAAGGTCCGTAGTCCGGGTGCAACAGCGTGGTCGACGCGTTCATCGAACTCAGCCACGTCGCACTGTGCGCGTCGACCGGCAGCGAGGTGATCGGCGTGTTCCAGACGTTGTCACTCGGAAAGACGGGACACGTCGTTCTCGGCAGCCTGGTCCCGGTAACTCTGGCGCTCAGGTGCGACACCGCTGAGGCGTGGCTCGACGACGCCAAGGCTGACGGCACGGCCAATGCGATACTGCTCGCGAGTACGCTCACGCTCACGACGAGGGCCCAATGAGCCTTAGTGATCATCGCCGGCGGCCATGTGGTTGATGGGGCACATCATTCGAAGGGGCCGCGAGTGAGAAGGGCACGGATCGGCTCGACGTACTCGGGCGCGGTCCTTAGGTACGAACCACGAATAATGGCCCACGCGCGGATGCGGTAGTCGTCAAGTCCGGCGGCCACGAACGCCGCGATCCGTCGCTCGGTCTGGGCACGATCGGTCATTCGGTTGTCGAGCGGGTTCCAGAGAAATGACGCCACGTCGTACTCTCGATCGGCGAGGTACGGCTTAGGATCGATGGCGACGAACCGCTCACCGGCGCGCAGAATGTTGTGATGGTGGAAGTCACCGTGAACGAGCCACTCAGCGCCGCCGCCGATCTCCGCGAAGAGTTCGCGCGCCATCGCAACCAAATCGCTGCCTTCGCGCTCGGCTTCATCCAGCCAACGCGACACCTCAGGATTCACCGAGCGAAAGGGCTCCGTCGCCGGGCGCCAGAGCCGCAGAGCGAGTTCGACCGCGATCGCCGTCGCCTCGTCCTCGGGCAACAGCGAGAGGTCATCACCGGGAACGACTCGCTCTTCGAGCAGTACTCGCTCCGAACGGCGGAGCAAACGCACCGCTCCGTCGCCGTCCCATAGTTCGAGCGCGTCGCCTTCGTGCAATGACTCGTCGTCGCCTTCCCAGTTCACCTTGAGGACACTCGTCTCACCCGCCGGCGCGACGAACGAAACGTTCGAAAGGGCGAACGGCGTTCCTAACTCAAGGTCCCACTCGTCGGCGAACGTCTCCGCACTCCGTCTCGCGACGGAGAGATCCACCATGGGCTCGAAGACAGCGTCCATAGAGCGAGCCTAAGTCTCGCCCCACGCCATCCCCAGTGAATCAGTTCAGAAGCGGAGCGCCGACGCTCTAGCATCGTTGAAACACTCGGCAAGAATCTTTGATGAAAGGCTGACCGTGGACTCGGCGTTTGACTTGACCGGACGGACGGCACTCGTGACGGGTGCGGGAAGCCCGAGCGGCATTGGCTTTGCGACGGCTCGGCTACTCGCTCGAATGGGCGCGTCAGTCGTCATCACCTCGGCCACGGAGCGAATCAATGATCGAGCCAACGAACTTCGCGACACCCTTGGTGCGCACGTAGACGCTGTGGTGGGCGACCTCACTGACCCGGCTACTGGTCAACACGCGGTGCAACGCGCCGTCGAACTGTTCGGGAGTCTCGACGTGGTCGTGCAGAACGCGGGAATGACGTCGATATCGAACCCCCAGCCCGAAGAGGGTTCGCTCGACACGATGGAGTACGAACTCTGGCGCGCGAGCTTGTCACGAAATCTGGATACCTCTTTCTGGGTGGCGAAGGCCTGCTTGCCGGTGATGAGGTCCGCCGGGTGGGGTCGTCTCGTGTTGGTCGCGAGCACGACGGGGCCCGTCATGGCCATGAGATCCCAACCGGCGTACGCGGCGGCCAAATCGGCGATGGTGGGCCTCGCGCGCGCGTTAGCGGTCGACCACGCGGCCCACGGCATCACGGTCAACGCCGTGGCGCCCGGTTGGGTGGTCACTGATTCGCAGACGGCCCGGGAACACGAACAAGGTCTCGCCACCCCGATGGGTCGCAGCGCTCGTCCGAGCGAGGTGGCGGGCGCGATCTGTTGGCTCGCTTCACCCGCCGCGTCGTACGTGACGGGACAGTGCCTCGTGGTGGATGGCGGGAACTCGATCGCCGAGGAACGCGGCGCGACGAATCCCGCCGAGTCCTGACGACCGCAGTCATCGCCGCGACGAAACCAACACCATTCCGGGAGCACTCTGTGTGCCACAGTATTCAGTCGCGATGAGTGCGATGCGTCACAATGGTGCGACAGAGTGCGACGAGTGGTCTGACCGAAGCGATGGAACCTTGCACTCTAGGATGACGTTCATCGTCTATAGATCGCAGTGTCACTCGCGCGTCGCCACGAACTCCTTCATTCACGCGTGGGAGGCGGAAGGCATGAGCCCTACGGCGTGTCGCCGAACTCAGGTCGAAACCCGTTGAGGTTGACGTTGCGTCTGTCCACTGGCTCAGGAATTTTGCTGCCCCGTAAGGCCGGTCGGAACGTCCTAGTCGCTCTTGCGATGCTCTCCACTTCACTGCTCTTGGCCCATCCGGCGAGTGCCAGTCGCAGTCACACGGTTCAACACGCGCAGACCCCACTCTTTTCCGTGGGGCTCGCGCGCTGTACCTTCGTCGATCGAACGCGCAACGTGCTCAACTATTCGACCACGCCGCACTCGATATTGTCGAACGATCGCACGCTCGTCACCGAAATCAGGTATCCGACGTCGTACGTCGTGGGTGGTCCGAGCCAAATCAACGGGGCCGCACCCGTGGCGCGGACGGGCGGCTATCCCATGATCGTGTTCGCGCACGGCTACGACGTCACTCCCGACATCTACGCGCCCATGCTCGACGCGTGGGTTCGCGCGGGCTTCGTCGTTGTCGCGCCGTTGTTCCCCGATGAGAACCAGTACGCTGTCGCCGCGCAGCACGGAGCGAATACCGAAGATGATCTCCTCAACGAACCCGCCGACATCACGTTCGTGACGCGTTCTCTCCTCCAAGCGTCGGCCAACCAGTCGACGGGCTGCCACGTGGTGAGTGGATTGATCGAAGCGTCGGAACTCGCTCTCGCGGGACACTCCGACGGCGCGACGGTCGTGGGGCTCCTCACCTACGACCGCGGCAACGATCCCCAGGGCGCAAGTTACGCCAGCTTGCGCGCGGGTCTTGACTATCGGGCGGTGGCGATTCTGTCGGGCGACGAGGATCGCGCCCAGAGCTACGCTCCCCCGGCCAGTCATCCGGCGCTGTTAGTGATCCAGAGCGCCGACGATCAATGCAACCCAATTCGTGATTCCGTGAAGCTCTACGACGATATCCATCAGTCCAACAAATGGTTCCTCGAGTTGCTGACTGCCCACCATCTTCCTCCGTTCGATGGTGTCGACGTGCCGGCCTTTCAGGTTGTCGCGGCGACCTCTTCCCGATTCTTTCGGGTATCGCTCCAGGGCGCAAACCCGACGGTCAGCCTCGTCGTCTTCGGGAACGAGCACCCTACTGTCGCTGAAATGTTCACCGGCGCTCCTGGTCCGACGCTAAGCAACGCGAACATCCCAGAGAGTTGTGGACGAAATTAGTGGTTGACCTGCGTCGCCCAACGACGCGACGCTTACGTGAGGGACCGGGGATCGACGCCCGTGCCGCCTCGAGTGTTGCTCTCGTACGCGGCGAGCGCTACGCGCAACACGTCGACTGATTCTTCAGCGCTCCACCAGAGTGGTCCGTCGCCACTGCGAAGCCAGTGCAGCCAGTGACGACCTGAGTCGCGAAAACTACTCGCCCAGTCGTCGTCGAGTGCGTGAAACGCGCGCGTCTCGCCGTCGAGGTAGATCTCGAAACTGGGTTGTTGGATGCCACGGCCCGTGCACCGGTTCACGCGGGCGAAGCCCCGTCGCCCCGTGACCTCCCAGCGTTCGTCGTTGGTGTAGTAGTCGGAGCGGAGATACATGTCAACGGCGAGGGTGATGTCCCACACGCCGCGAACGCCATTGACGTGTTCCCATGAGACCGTGGTCGGGGCGTCAACCTCGATACCGGGCACGATCTCGGTGGTGCCGATCCAGGCGCGCACCTCTTTGATCGGACCGAAAAGCCAGAGGGCTGTCGACAGTTTGTGCCAGCCGTCATCGAACAGCAACGTCCCGCGCCCACGCTGGGCCTGTTCGAACTGGCGCTGATACGTGTCGCCCGGCACGTCCCATCCACCTCTGCCACTGGCGACCATTTTCAAGTGATAGCCGCTGATCGTGCCGAGCGCGCCCGAGTCGACCGCCTCTTTCAGTTTTCGCAGCGGTTCGTGGAAGAGGTAGTTCTCCATCACTCGTAACTGGCGATTGTTCGCGCGCGCCGCGTCGAGCATTCTCTTGGCGCTCGCCAGGTCGTTCGCGATCGGTTTCTGCAGGTTGACGTGCCAACCGCTCTCGAGGCACTGGACCACTCCTTCTTCGTGCAGGGCAATGGGCAGTAACACTTCCACCGCGTCGAGCTGCACGCCGCTCGAGGCCAGTTCGTCTATGGAAGCAAAAGCACGAGCGTGGGGCCAGTCGCCGTGGCGCTGGGCGCGTCGTTCGTCGCTCGGGTCGACAATGGCCACGACTTGGACGTCGTCGTTGCCCAGGTAGCCGCGAACGTTGAGGTCGTACACTCTGCCAAGACCAACGAACGCAGCGCGAATCGGGCGATCGAATGGCGTGAAACTCAATGGCGTCACGCTTTCATTCATGCCAAATGGTAACGGGCGAGCACCTCGCGCGACGAGCGAAGGGCGCGTCCCGATCGACGTCAACGTGACCGGTGGTTTCTAGTCCCCGGATGACAGCGACCCTGGCGAACGAACACGCCACCGGGCGTAGCGACCGCGTCCCTTGAGGAGATGAGTCTCCGGGGTTGCTTCGTGCATTGTCGTCATGAGTGCGGACGTCGAGAGACCGAGTGCACCGAGAACCATCACGACGAGCGAAAGCACCTCGAGCGACGCGAACAGCGGTCCACCGCGAAGATTCTCACCAAAGAGAACGTGGCCTATGAAGATGGACACGAAGGGATTCACCAAGATGAGGGTCGACTGGGACGCGGCGAAGGGTCCGACGCGAAAGGCCGCCTGCATGATGAGAAACGAACTAAGTCCGATCACGCACAGCGCGTACAGCTGCCACGAACTGAAGAGTGCTCCCCATCCCACGACCAATACGTCGGTCATCGACTTCGTGATCGCCGAGAGGAGGGCGAAGCCGACCGACGCACCAGCGCCCAGGAGCAGAGCTTGGCGCCAAGCGGAACCTCGCCGAGCGACGACGACAAAGAGCGCAACAACGAGAGCCGTGACCAACGCGACGACGAGCCAGAGAGCATTGGTTGGTATCTTCGACCCCATCGTGGGCGCTGCCAAAAGTAAGAACGCACTCAGTCCCACCGCGGCCGCGAAGGCGGCAACGAAATCGCGCGGGCGCATCGGCGTCGAGAACCAGAACCATAGGACGAACACCAGTATCACCAACTCACTCACCATGAGCGGTTGGACGACGTTGAGCGAACCCAAGTGCAGCGCGACCGCTTGGGACGCGTATCCGAGTGCCATGATCACGAAACCGAGAATCCAGATGGGCCGGCGCAGCATGTGTCGTACGAGGCCCATCGACGGACCATTCGTGGAAGGCGCGTCCTCCACGCCGAGTCGCTGACAGACGCTCGCGATGGCGTTCGCGAACGCCGCAAGAAGAGCCAAAGTGATAACCACCTTTCGAGCCTACGGTCACTTTCTCTCTTCGACCACCACACGACGCACCCCCAAACGAAAAGAAGATGGCCGCGCGCGCGGGCGCTGGTGATTGGTTTGAAATGAAACGACGCGGGCCGCACCTCTCGTCGGTTGATGAGTTCTTCGAACGAAGACGTAGATTGAGAGCAACGACCAAAGGAGCGACGTGTCATTCAATCTCGCGGAACTACTGGATCAGCGTCACGGTGAGAACTTTCAACTCCATAACGAATACCTCAACCCCCAGTTGACCAAAGTCGTGAAGACCCTGGGCTTTGATCGCTTTTACGTTCGCGGTGAGGGTTGCTACCTCTACGACGACGAGGGCAAGCGATACCTCGACCTGCTGAGCGGCTTCGGCGTCTTCGCACTCGGTCGCAGTCACCCCGTTATCAAAGATGCCCTTCACCAGGCGATCGACGCGGATCTGCCCAATATGGTCCAGATGGACTGCGCGCTGTTGCCGGGACTCCTCGCTGAACAGTTGGTCACTCGCAGTCCGGACCAGATCGAACGAGCGGTCTACTGTAACTCTGGCGCCGAGGCCGTCGAGGTCGCGATCAAATTCGCTCGCGCGAGCACCGGACGTGGGCGCATCTGTTACTTCGCCCACGCGTTTCACGGCCTGACGACGGGAGCGTTAGCGGTGAACGGGTCCTCCGATTTCAAGAAGGGATTCGGTCCTCTCCTTCCGGGCTCGACCGAGATCCCCTTTGGCGACCTCGATACGCTCAAGAGTGAACTTCGCCAAGGCGACGTCGCCGCTTTGATCGTCGAACCCATCCAGGGTAAGGGCGTGAACGAACTCGACGCCGATCTCTGGCACGAGATCGAGGGCGCCGTGCATGACGCGGGCGCGCTGCTCATCTGTGACGAGGTGCAAACTGGTCTCGGGCGAACTGGCAAGTTCTTCGCCTTCGAGCACTACGGTCTGCACCCCGACATCATTACCGTCTCCAAGGCCCTTTCGGGTGGCTACGTCCCAGTGGGCGCGATGTTGACGAGTGACAAAATCCTTCGAAAGATCTACAGCTCCATGGACCGGGCCATGGTCCACTCGACGACGTTTAAGGGAAACCAGTTAGCGATGGTGGCGGGCCTCGCCACCTTGTCCGTCTTTGACGATGAGCACGTTGTCGAGCACGCGGCCGCGATGGGAGACCTGTGGCGCGTTCGACTCGAAGAGCTCGCCACTCGCCACGAGTTCTTGCACGTCGTGCGCGGTCGCGGCCAGATGATGGGCGTGGTCTTTGGTCCTCCGACCTCGCCCGGTGCGAGGCGACGGTGGCGAACGGTGGAGGCCGCGCGCACCGCCATGTTCACCCAGTCCCTCGTCGTTCCGCTGTTCCACCGCTACGGAATATTGACCCAAGTCGCCGCTGACGGCGTCAACGTCATCAAGTTGTTGCCACCCCTCATCGCTGCAGAGGCCGAGATCGATCTGTTCGTCAACGCCCTCGACGAACTGTTGAGCGACGCCGAGAAAAGTAGTCGCTGGCTGATGGAGTTTGGCGTCACCATGGCTAAGGGCACCATGAAGCGAACCCGGTCGTCAAGCCCGACGAGGGTCATGAGGTGAGCTTCGAACTGCGTCGCGGCGACCGTGTTGTCGTCACGGGCGCGGCAGGTTTCATTGGCTCTGCCGTCACGCGGGCGTTGCTGCGCCGAGACGTCGGCGTGGTGGCGTTGGTAGAGCCGGGTACCAAGAGTTCGAATCTTGACGGACTTGAGTTGGAGCGACGCGAAGTCGATATCACCAACGCGTCAGCATTAAATGGCGTCTTTGAGGGAGCACGATTCTGCTTTCATCTCGCTGCGAAATTCGGTTTTTGGCCCAAGGATCCAGAGAGTTTTTACGCCGTCAACGTCGACGGGAGTCGAAACGTCGTGCGTGCGGCCACCGAAGCCGGCGTCGAACGAACCGTCTATACCTCCACCGTCGCGACCCTAGGTCTCTGGCGGACGAAGTCCGGTCGACCCTCGAACGAAGACGACGTGGCCGACCTCTCGCACCTCTACGGGAACTACAAGAAGACCAAGTACGTGGCCGAGCACGAAGTACTACGACTCGCCGCGCAAGGCGCTCCTCTCGTCCTGGTACTGCCGACGATGCCGCACGGTCCTTTCGACCAACGTCCGACACCTTCGGGAAAAGTTGTCCTCGATTATTTGAACGGAAAAATGCCCGGCTATGTCGACACCGCAATGAATATTTCGCACGTTGACGATCTCGCCGAAGGGCACGTCCTCGCGCTGGAGAAGGGCTCGCAGGGACGAAGCTATATCTGCGGCGGCGACAACGTCACGATGGCCGCGATGTTGGAGATGCTGACGAACATCACCGGACTTCCCTCGTCCCAACGACGCTTCCCGTCAATCTTTCCCATGATCGCGGGACGCGCGTCGCAATTCATCGAAGGAATTGTACTGAAACGCGAGCCGCGCGTTCCCTTGGAGGCAGCGCAGATGGCAACGACGACGATGACCTTCGAAGATTCAAGGGCCCGGCGCGAACTCGGTTACCGTTCACGTCCGGCAAGCTGGGCCCTCTACGATTCTGCCAATTGGTTCGTCGATCACGGTTACGTCAACATTGAGCGCATGAACCTGTTGCGCTGGAGCCAGCCGAATGGATATACGAACTGATTTTGACAGTTCCAAGCTTGAAACATGACAACATCAACGTGAGGGTTCTCGTCGGTGACCCGGCGTGACAGGTCTGGTACCAGACACTGGCGTTGAGACGACGTGACTCGCGGCATTTGGCGCAACGGTTAAATCGAGACGCTTCGCTTTCGAAGGACAGATAGAGAATTACCGCGGGAACGTTTGAGCGTTCACCCGAACCCCCCGAGTTACCTTGAAAGAGCGAGACTCGCCACCTCGACTTTTGTCGTGCGTGTTAGCCATAGCCCGAGTGCGATCACGCCTTCGCTCTACGTACCGCGAAGAGGGAGAGTGCGGCCAGCAGCGCCGCCGCAATGAGGTAAAAACCTCCTTCGAAGGACTGAAGTGCCCAATATTGACTGTTCGGTATGTACCACTGAACGTCAATGAGACCAAGGTGCTTGAGGCAATAGGTTTCGGAGTGCTCTAGTTTGCCATCCTTCCTCGCATCCGCACACCGATACACATGGCTCGCCGATCGGTTCAAGACGGAGGTGCTCGGAACGCTTTTCTCCATCTTCGGTACAAATCCCAGTGAGATGGGCCACGAATTTGCGGGGGCTCCACCAGGCACGATAAATCCACTCGACGAGCCCACTTCCACTCCATTGCCCTGTAACACGGCGACCGAGGGTGACCCGAGATCGAGGAGGGCTCCGGACGAGTAGAAACCTAAGAAGATCGCCGCGAAGAGGACGGCGGCCGCCGCGAGGGACCAGCCGGGTCGACGAACGATGAGTCCAACAACGACGGCCAACACGAAACAGAAGATTCCGCAGGCGACTTCGATGAAGCCCGAGATCGCGAAGACCTTCGGCATGATTCGAGGAGCGACGTGCGCCGCGCCGACCCACCACGAGAGCAACCAGCACAACGGCACAAGGATGACTACCAGTGACGCGACACTCATGAGGTACTTGTACATGAGCCATCGAGTGCGAGAGCCCGACTGGGTCCAAGCCAGACGATTCGTCTTTTGTTCGATCTCGTGCGCCACGGCGTTAACGCCGAGGATCAGTCCGAAGAGTGGGGCGAATGTCATACCAAAGCCGATGACCACCTCATTCAACTTCCCGCTGTTGTAGAGGGAGAACTGCACATGCTCACAAAATCTGGCGTCGCTAGTGGTGAATCCGCCGACCTCGCCTTTACAGGGTGCGGATAAGTACTCACGCCACAGCGACTGCTCGTGCAGGCCCATGATCAACGCCCACACCGATACGACAACGGCGAGTAGGGCGAATGCAATCAAAATGGAGCGCTGCTGGCGCCACACGACCCACATCAGCGCGCACCGCTTTCCGTCTCGTCGACGTCGCGACCATCACGATGGGGCGAACCCTTTCGCAGGTAGGCCATGACAATCTCCTCCAGGGTTGGTCGATCGACGCGCCAACGATCGTCGTTGAAGGGAAGTTCCACCCGCACGAGGAGCGATCGACCCCGGGCGCTGCGCTGCTCGTGGATGACGGTGATGCCCGGCGGAAGCGCAAGATCACCGTCGCCGACAATGGAGAGAATTCGGTGAGTCTCGACTATGTACTCGGTGTCGTTCGACAGGACCACGCGAGCGTGGGCGAGCACCACGACGTAGTCGCAGATGGCCGCCACGTCGCTCAGCGCGTGCGTGGAGAGCACCACGCTCGATTCGCTGTCGGCGACTTGGCGCATGAGTAGACGGAGCAGGTCCTCGCGCGCCACCGGATCAAGCGCGGCGGCGGGCTCGTCGAGGAGTAGGAGCTCCGGCTGCTTCGCCAGACAAAGCGTGAGCGCCACTTGTGCTTGCTGGCCACCCGAGAGATTGCTCACGCGCGAGCGTAAAGGAATGTCGAGGAGTGCGAGATGGTTCTTCGCGACGTCCATGTTCCACGTCGGATTGTTCATTTCGCCAAAACGCAGCATTTCGGCGACACGGAAACTCTTATAGAGCGGACGGTCCTGATCTAGGTAGCCGACTCGTTCGCGCAGATCGTCAGCCCCTGGCGACGGGGACTTCCCGAGGACTCGCAACGTTCCGGCGCTCGGTTCTTGCAAACCCGCAGCCATCCGGAGCAGCGTCGACTTTCCCGATCCGTTCGGACCAACGAGGGCGGCCACTCTACCTTTGGGAATTGTGAGGGTGCACTCCTGTAGTCCCCAGGTGCGTCGATAGCGTTTGCCAAGGTTTACTGCTTCGAGCACGGCCGTTTCTTCGATCACGATCGCACGTTGCCGTTTTGACGCAGCGCAGTTCGCATGAGTTCGCGGATTGTCTCCTCGTCTATCCCGGCTCGGCGAGCGTTGATGACCAAGTCATGAAGCGCTTGCTCGAAAGTCCCATGTTCTGTTGCGTCGGGCGCAACACTCAAGTGCAAAGTGATGAAGGTTCCGAGACCCGCACGACCCTCGGCGATCCCCTGATGCTCGAGTTCCCGGTAGGCCCGGTGCACCGTGTTGGGATTGATCGTGATTTGAGTGACGACGTCACGCACCGAAGGGAGCTGGTCGCCGTCTCGCAAAAGACCGGTCCGTACGGCGTGACGAACCTGATCAACGAGTTGTCGGTAGGGCGCGAGACCACTTTGCGGGTCAAGTCGAAACGTTAGGGATGGGCGCTGGCTCATGTACTAGTACACTAGTACAGGTACTCGCTGAGATTGAGCCGAGATTTCGAAGAGGAACGGGTAGTGAGTGATATTTGGGCCCTACTGGCTGTGCCGTGCAGCAGCCGACTTTGGTTCCGTCCACAGGACTCTTGTTCGACCCCCGCGAAGCGAGACAAGCTCCTGTCGAGGCTCAAAGCCAAGGTTGCCAGGCAATTCGTCTACGAAGAGCGTGCCGTGAGGGCCGAACGCGAAGTTCGTTGCCCAGAAGTATTTGCCATCGACTTTGACCAATTTGTCGACCTTGGCAACGCCGGTCGGCGTAACGCGCACGATCGCACCGCCGTTCGCCGCGTAGACGGCACCACGAGGATCACTGACGAGATCGGGGATCGTGCCGCCGCTCCCCCCGGTCGTAGCCAACGTAGGTGGCTGCGCCATTAGGCGCCACGTGCCAGATCGCCCAGCCGTTGAATCCCGAGACGTACAGGCTTCCGTCCTTGGCGGCGGCGAGTGTGTCGAGACCCTCATCAAGCGAAACTGGCAAACCTACGATCTTGCCGAATGAGACGCGGTGCGTTCGAATGGTATCGAGCCGACCTGCGCTCGTCAGACGTAGCAGTTGTGCGTCAGAAGCGATGTAAAGGATGCCGCCCGGGCCAAATGCGATGGACGGGTCGGAACGGAACGAGGCACTCAAGGCGGGCGCGCCATCCGCCACTGTGGCGGCTGGATGAGAACCGAGTGGCCACGAAATCGACCCGTCGCCGACAATAGTCTCGATTACTCCGTCATTCTTGATGACGCGGACGTGCCCGGAATCGACGAAGTAGAGATCGACCATCGAATTGAACGTCAGGTCGATTGGATCCGACAGTTCAGCATCTATCGCTTTCTCGCCGTTGCCCGAGTATCCGGCGGTCTCCGTTCCGGCGACGACCTTAAACTTCCCGTCCGGAAGTCGGGCGAGTATGCGATGCTCATCGGGTGCGGCGGCGTAGAGGACGCCGTTCGGCCCGACAGCGAGCGACCCAGCCACGTCCAGCGTGACGATGCGCCCTGTCGGCAGATTTGTGGTCTGCGATCGCTCGCCGTGGTTAGTCGGTCGAGTTGAGTTGGCAAGATCACCGCCTACCATGATTGCGAGTGGGCCAGCGATCAAAGCTGTGAAGATAATTGAACCGATCATGAGCCGTCGTCGTCGCGCCTTGCGCCGAGCCTCTCTGATGAGTAGTTCGACAGACTCCGCGTCCCCGGTGTTTGTGGCGTGTTCGGTCGGGGTGATTATCATCGCAACGTCACCAATTTCGAGCAATTGTTGCTCGACGCTGATGAGTGCCCTTGCGTAGTTTCGGTCGCAGCGGTTTCTTCACAGGGCCACACGCGAGTCATCGTAAGCCTTGACTTTCGATGATCGCCACCACCTCGTCGCGCCGGTAGCCCTGTTCCCGCGCGAACGCCAAGAGCTCGATGATTCGAACGAGTACGGCACTCTGCTGCGGCGTGCCAACGACACGCACGCCACGACCTCTCGTGAAGTCAAGCAGTCCTTCGTCGCGTAAGAGGTGCAGTGCTCGCATCACGGTGTTCTTATTTACGCCCAACACGTCTGCTAAGTCAGTGGCCGGTGGCAAACGTTCGCCAGGAACCGCCTCACCATCGGCGATCGCCCGTCGGATCTCCGCGGCGACCTGCACGTGAAGCGCCACTGAGTCATTGCGGTTGACTTCCATTCCTAGAATGATACCATTGGTGTTGGTATCATCGAGGAGTCGGGTGGAGAAGACGATGGCAACAATCAATCAACTGGCCCCCAGCACGGTCGACCTCCTCGACGAAGAGGCTCTTATAAAAGAAGCTCGCGTGCTGTCGCGGCGCAGACGTCGTCGTCGCGGTCTACTTGTCATCACCCTTGTCACTGTGGCGTGCCTCATCGTGGCTGGTGTCGATCGATTCTCAAGGGCGACCGCGTCCTCTGGCCATAACGACGCTTTGGCTGCGGCAGCAGTTACTTGTCCAAGCGCACGCGTGAAACTGCTCGGCGTGACGTCAATCCCCGGTGCTGCCGTGACCGCTGGCATCCTCGTACGTGCCTCGGTGTCTTCTTCTGTTTCGTGCGCGATGAGCGGTTACCCGACTTTCGAGGCTCGGCTTACTAACCTCTCAACTGCTGTGGCTGGCGATCAACGAACGGGCATCTTCGGAGGGTTGCCGTACTCATCGAAGGCCAACGCGGCATCTCCTCGAATTCTTGTCACGTCGCACTCGCGTGTGGTGTCGTTCACGGTTGCATTTTTTAGTGGTAACGGACCCACTTGCCGGCGAATCAACTCGGTGGAGATGATGTTGCCCGGTTCGCGGCTCAACGTGACGGCACGGACAATGCGCGAGGGTGGACTGATCGGAAGCCAGCCCTTGGGGATATATTGCGGCTACCTAAGCGTGACACCGCTGGTCAAGGGTTCGAGCGGGAGAGCGAGTTAGGCCATCGCAACCATCAAGCAACTGGTCCCCAGCACCATCGACCTCCTCGATGAAGAGGCTCTTATAAAAGAAGCTCGCGTGGTCTCGCGGCGCAGACGTCGTCGTCGCGGACTGATCGTCATCATTCTCTTAGCTTTGGCGTGTCTCATCGTGGTTGGCGTCGATCGTTTCTCATCCTCGCCGGCGGCGTCTAGCAATAGCAACGCGTCTTCGGCAGCGACACTGACGTGTCCAAGCGCACGCGTGGAACTGCTCGGCGTGACGGGAATGCCCGGAGGTTTGGGGCATGGCGGCCTGCTCGTGCGCGCCTCGGTGTCGTCTTCAGCAACGTGCACGATGAGCGGCTACCCGGTCGTCGGCGCGCAACTCACGAGCCACTCAACCGCGATGGCCAGCGACGTGCGAAACGCCTATCTCGGCGGAGGGATGACGACCAACGCGCCGCTCCCTCGGCTCTCCGTCACGTCGCGTCCTCACATCGTGTCCTTCACGGTCGACATGAGCGGCGGCGGCGGCGGTATCCCGTCCACCTGCCCGCAGATCAACTCGATCCAGATCACGTTGCCCGGTTCGCGGGATGTCCTGACGGCACGGTCCATGTACCAGGCCAATGTTGGCGTTTCCCGAGGCATGGGTGACTACTGCGGCCACCTTCAAGTGACACCGCTCGTTAAGGGATCGAGCGGGATCGCGTCGGGTTCCTAACCGTTAGGGACCGTTTGCGCTAGGTCACCTTTACACACCCAGTGCTGCCCGTTCGCTGCGGACGGTAGGTGAGCGTAGGCGCATTGGGGCGGAGAGCTAAACACTCCGGTCGCGGCTACGAAGGGGTGGCCCAACTCGAACTTCGGTACTGTTCCCGTGTCCTCATAAGAAATCCCTTGAAGGCAAAAACTAAACAGAGCGCCGGCGATTGCAACGAAACAAAGGCACCCGCGAACGACCTGGCACTTAGTTGCTCGTTTCACCGTCCTAGAAGTCCCACGGTTCCGTCCACCTTCGCTGCACGTTGGCACCTCAGTCCCGACCTGAGCCGGTCGGGGCAGTCTCCGATGGATTCATTGCTGCGAATGAAGGTAGTTTTGCGCTCATGCGTGATGGTTGCTCGAGAAGTACGCGGATTGCGACCAGATTGCTTCTGGCATTATCTTCGCTCCTTCTGATCGGTGTCGCCCCGTCCGGCGCAGACGCTACGCCTACGTCCACGCTGAGGTGCGGTTCTGATGATCTGAACGTCATCTGGCGAGGGACCACAGGAGGTCTCGCCGGGACCTTTGGAGAGTTGTTCTGGATCCGTAATGACGGCGGTTCTGCATGCGTCGTTAGCGGCTATCCGTCCATTTCCTTTTACGAGAACGGCAAACGACTATTGATGAAGACCGAGGACTTTGCTGGGCACTTTGGAAACGACATGATGGGCATCACTTCCGGTCGACGCATTCCGTCAATTCGCCTTTTGCCGGGTGGGATTGCGTCGTTTTGGATCTTTGGCAATGACGTCATGCCTACATGCATCAACGCCAGTCGAATTTTGATGTCGGTGAAATCACTGACGGGGCGTGCGGTGATTCCCGTGCCGCGTGTGTACTCCGCATGGATCTACTGCGGCGGCGGCATCACCGTTAATCCGATGGTGGCCGGCGTGTCCGGAAGCGATCCTTCCCGCCCGCTGCGATCAGAGTTGCTGCTGTAAGCCGGCTCTGATCTGGTGCTCGGACGAAGTACATAGCCCAGAGTCACGCGTCGACCGGCATGAGCGATTAGGTGCGAACCTGAGACGTCGGGGAGCCGACTCCCACAATCTTCGACTGGCGAGTTCGAGCATGGAAGGACCATGTGGAGGGTCGCAGAGGTCTTGGTAACGCACGCATGTGACGGTCCTGCTACTGGTGGCTCGGGCGGCGCAGCGATGCCCTCGCGCCTCACCGCAGATCTCGGCCCTCAGTCGAGCGCGATTGACGCCAACGCCGTGATGTGGTCGTTCTTCGTGGCGCATTCGCTCTCGAGTTAGAGGAAACCGAGTCGCGAGAGCGGCCAAATGCGCACGAAGGCCTTACCAATGACGGCAGAGCGTGGGATAAGTCCCCAGTAGCGACTGTCACAGGAACCGGGTTCGTTGTCGCCCATCATGAAGTAATGGTTCTTCGTGACATAGGTCGGCTCGAGGGGTTTAGAACCGATCTGGGCGACGTGGGTCCACGGCTGCTTGAGGGGCTTCCCGTTCACGTAGATGGTGTTGCCCTTTGACACCAAATGGTCACCGGGAACTCCGATCACGCGCTTGACGAGATCGGCGACTTTATCGCTACAGCCGTGCGGGCCGGTCAGGGCCACGGCCTTGGGAGCTTTGAAGACCAAGATGTCGCCGACGTGGATGGTGCCGAATTCGACGCTAAGTTTATTGACGATGATGCGGTCGCCGATCTGCAACGTCGGTTCCATCGATCCCGAAGGGATGAAAAAGGTTTGAAAAACGTAAGTGCGTATTAATAGCGAGACGAGGACCGCCGCCGCCACGACGACGAGCCACTCAATGAGGGATCGTTGGCGGAACCGTCGCTTCGAAACGGGTGGAGGCGGGGTCTCGTCAACTTCGAGAGTGGGAGGAGAAAGAGACACTCGTTAAAGAGTACTTGGCGCGGTGAATGTCACGACTGTCGGAATGTTTGAAGAAAGTCGAGGCCCATGACGGCTGCGACTATCGATCTGACGAATACAAAACAATGAGAATTGGACTCCATGGTTTTCGATCCGCCGTGCGTGATTCACTGGAAGTCTCGCCTAAGTAATCGGAGCACGGTGTGTTCTCTGCATCACAGCACCCGCGGGTTCAGACGGACGACGCACTAAAGATGTTGCAATCACCGTTGAAAGATTGAGTCGGAGATTGTTGGTATCGGAGACCCAACGTGACAGGAATGCAACCTCGCACTGGCGGCTCGCGGTCTAGTCGAGGTTGGTGTCAGAGGCCCGACGTGACTGGTTCGATACCAGGCACTGGCGCTTGATCACCTGATCTGGTCAAGTGCCGGAGGACCGATTCGGCTGATCTGTTACCAAGCACTTATGCCTAACCTTGTCGGCCTGAATGCTGTCTAGGGTCCTGCGCGCCTATTTTCAAACCAATCACTGGTGGTTGTCGCACTACGACGCCTGAGTTTTCGCCGGTTCGGCGTCACCCACCGTCGAATGGCGATTTCAATGATGGGTCGAGAAAATTATATGACAATCTCTACCTCGACCGACCTATAGTCCGAGACGAGGCCAACGCACGGCGCGCTGCAGTGTGCGAAATAGGGGGATCAGAGATGAGTTTCTCAGTCAAAGGTGACTACTTCGAAACGTGTAATTGCGACGTCAGTTGCGCTTGCATTTGGCTCGGAGCGGCGACGAACGATGCATGTGATTTGCTGCTCGCCTGGCACGTAACGGAGGGCCAAAGGGAGGGTGTCGACCTCGCTGGACTGAACGCAGTGATGGCGGTGCACACACCCAAGAAGATGACAGACGGCAATTGGAAGGTCGCACTCTATCTCGATGATCGCGCGACCCTCGAGCAGTCCGAAGCTTTGGGCGCAATCTTCTCGGGCGGCGCTGGTGGCCATCTCGCCGCCCTGGGTCCGCTGATCGGAGAAGTTGCGGGTGTGACGCCAGCATCAATTTCGTTCAGCCGCAACGCTGGTTCGCTCAAGGCATCGGCGGGAGCCGTGCTGTCGATGGAGTCTGAAGAGATGGTCGGCATGGACGGCTCGCACCCACCGGTTATCACTAACCCTCTCCTGGGCGCCGTCTCTCAACCCGTAACCCAAGCGAAAGCCGGCGCGAATAGTTACCACGACCACTGGGACGCAGAGTTCTCGGGCACCAATAGTTTCGTGACGGAATTTGCGTACCAAGGCTGAGACCCGCGTGGACGCGAGTTCACCGCTAGGGATACCGCTGCGCCAACTCCTACCTGGATGGATTGGGCTATGCCTCATCGCGGCGCTGGCGTGGGCCGCGACCATCGCATGGGCTGGCACGATGAACGTCGGACCTGGCGTGATGGGGATGTCCCTGACCACGTTCCTACCCATCTGGGTCGTCATGATGGCCGCCATGATGTTCCCGTCGGTGGCGCCGATGGCTATCGTGTGGATTCGCTCGGTGGCCGCTCGACCGAGTTCGCGAGATCGCGTAGTCGGCATTGCCTCGTTCCTCGCGGGCTACCTTTGTGCGTGGGCGGCATTTGGTGCCGCCGTCTACGTCGTGTTGTTGGGTGCGGGCAGGCTCGCCAACGATGCGCCCGGCACTGTTCGATGGGTCGGTGCCGCAATCTTCGCGGTGGCCGGCGTTCACCAACTAACGCCGTTAAAGGGGGCCTGCCTCCGTCATTGTCGGACACCGCTGGGTTCGCTCTTCCACTACGCGAGCTATAAGGGTCCGGTACGCGATCTTCGTGTCGGAATCCACCACGGGCTGTACTGCGTCGGTTGCTGTTGGGGTCTCATGATCGTGCTGGTTGCTGTCGGCGCTATGAACATTCCCGTGATGGTCGCGCTCGCGGGGGTGATCTTGATTGAGAAGGTCTGGCGACACGGAACAGCGTTCTCGCGCGTAGTAGGCGTATCTCTGCTCGTCATCGCTGCTCTCGTGCTGTTCTTTCCGTCACTACTTCCCGGGCTGACGGCGACGCCAATGTCAAGTATGTGACCACTCGCCAATCTCAGCCCGACGAATCGCTCAACTAAATTTCCTTCGGCGGACTCATTCGTGCCATGCTGGATCAACTTAAAACTTCGCCGATTTGCGGTCGAGTACCGTCGCGAGAACATCAGTACACTTCCTGGATCACAGAACCCTCAAACTGCGTCTTGAAAAGACTGCCTTTCAGTGTTTTTGATAGGAACTGAGATTCAAGGAATCAAAGATTCCTCGTGTCGGTGAGCCGACTTCAACATTCTCCGACTGGAGGATTCAGACGTGGAGACTGTAGCGAGACTCATTTACCAGGGACGACGTCATACGTTGGGTTCGAGTCTTCCAGCCCCCGCCAAATGGGCTAGACCACGTTGGGTGGGCCACGTTTATCAGGGTTTGATCTGGGTTTGGGTCAAGTGTTGATCGGTTTCTTGGTTGACTGAGGAGTGCTACTCTGGCTAGCACCATGTTTCGCATGAAGATTGACCGTGCCGATCCAGCGCTGCTCCATGACCAGGTAGCTGGAGACATCCGACGAGCGATCGCCGACGGCGAGGCAAAGCCAGGCGAGAAACTTCCGCCCGCTCGAGATTTAGCTGCGGTCCTCGGGGTCAACACGAACACGGTTCTTCGAGCGTTGAGGATTCTCCGCGAGGAAGGTCTCTTGGAGTTCCGTCGTGGACGCGGGACCACCGTCACTAGTGGGGCGCGCCAAAAGAGCATCGTGCTCACAAAGGCCCAAGAGCTTGTTCGGGTCGCGTGTCAACAGGGCTATCGACGCGAGGAGCTGCTACGAATCATCGAGAACGTGTCTCCGAGGCACGGATGATGCTTCTCCGAGTAAGGACGTCAACCACGGACGCTCCGACGTTCGACGCGGAAGCGCTGATCAAAGAGGCGCGTCGACGGCAGCGTCGACGCTGGCTCATTGTTGGACTTGTCGTCCTGTTCGCGATCGCCGGCTTCTTCACCGCCAGCGTGATTGCCCGGTCGCCTCGAACCACCTCGTTGCTCGCCCGGCCGCTCCACTTCCCCTCACTCCAGCCCGGCGAGAGCTGCCCCGCAACGGCCGGCGCGACGGTGAGCAACTCCTTCTTCAGCGGTGTCGCCCTCGGGAACGGTCCCGCGCGAGTCCTCATTTCGAATCGTGGCGACCTGGTTCAGGGTCGTGCCGATCTCGGCTTCGCCACCGATACTCCTGGGTGGTTCGCGCTCCAAACGTTGTGGTTCGCGATGCCCGGCTACGACGGTCCGTTTGTCGTCCGCGCCAAGCGGCTCGGAGCAAACGGCCCCATCGAAGTCCAGCCTGGTCAAACTGGTCTGGAACCTGGCTCTGGACCCCTCGTCGTCCCCGCTGGTCCAACTCTGAACACAACGGACGGTTTCCGGACCATGCCGGGCAGTACGTGGGTCACCTCGGGGGGTTGTTACGCCTGGCAAGTGGACGGGCGGAACTTCAGCGAGGTGATCGTGGTAGACGCCGCGCCGGCCGTCGGTGGGCACTAACGAAGTAGTGGATGCGCTCCCTGTCACAGCACCTGCAAAGTACATCGACGCGATCGGGCAATGCATAGCGTAGGAAATTACTGACTCCGCGAAGGTCAGAGATTGTCGGAGTCGGAGAGCCGACGTCCACAATCTCCGACTGGCGTATTAGGAGTCGGGTGTCCGCTTAAGCGACGGAAGATTAGTTCCGGGTGTTCTGGCAGAACTGCTCACCTCGACCGCTGACGGGGTAGTTATCCGGGAATTCGCCCATGAAGCCCACTAGGTCCAGCGCAGTTAGCCGAAATTGTAAGGATGAAGTAGGGACGCAAAGGCCAAGCGTGTGTTTTCACGTCGGACAGCGAACGTTAGCGATCTCCGACTGGCGATCTGCATTCTGAGCTCGACATTGAGCTTGGGATTCGAAGTATCGCTCGCAAGGTTTCCTCACCGCCATTAGCTTTCTCTATCGTGGTTGAAAGTTGCCGTCTGAAGAGCCGGTCCCCGTGCCGATGCTCTGGGAGAATAAACATTGACCTCGGAAGTTTGAAAGGAAATTGAGAAATCCGTGATGCCGTGTCAGTGATTTCATATGAGAAAAGCCGAGAGTCGCTTGTTCGAGAAGCGTTTTCTAAGAGATTTAGACCATGGCATCAGCTCGCAATCGTGGTCGGAGCTATTTCGGTAAGCCTCGGCATGTCGTTTTGGCAGTTGACTGTACCGAAATATGTTGGTCTATACGACTCCGGTGTTTACTTAGCTGCATCGATCCATCTCATTTCTGGCGCTCTACCCTACAAAGACTTCGCCTTCGTCCAGCCCCCGGGCATATTAATTCTGATGAGCCCCGCGGCGATCTTCAGCCGAATCTTTGGAAGTCACGACGGCTTAGAGCTCGCACGAGTGATTACTTCGTTCGTATCGGCGCTCAACGCAGGCATGTTGGCTTGGTTGGTCCGACATCGAGGACGATCTGCAATGCTCATCGCCGGCATGGGCCTCGCGCTTCTGCCCCTCGCCTCCGAGATGAGCTCTGCGCTATTTCTTGAGCAGTATCTTGTTTTTTTCATTCTGCTCGGATCACTAGCGATCTTCTCTTCGAAACCTCATGGCGACCGACTTTCCACCCGTTCTCTAGCGGTCGGCGGCGCGCTATTTGGCTTCGCCGCGCTAGTTAAAGTTTGGGCATTTTTCCCATTCGTGGCCATGGTGATCACTCTCGCACTGCTTTACAGAAAGCGGGTATGGATATTCGTCATCGCCGCCGCGAGCAGTTTCGTCGTGTTCTCTTTGCCATTTTTACTCGGGGCACCAGGAAATTTCATTCGTCAGGTTTTCGTGGAACAGCTGACTCGAAAGGGATACTGGGGCAATAACGCAGGTACCTTGGCACGACTAATTGGGATGACGGGATTTGCTCTGACGCGTTTTCCTCCAACTGCCCAAGAGGCGGTAATTAGTTTCGTCGTGTTGCTCTGTGTGGTCGCCATCGCGTACACACGTCGGGTCGGCATCGACGGACTTGAAATCTACTTACTTTTGGCCGCGTTGACCACGACACTTGGATTACTAGCGGCGCCACTCTTCTATCCTCACTACTCGGCCGTTGCGCTTCCATTTTTGCTGGGGCTCTTGGCAATCTCTACGGCGCGCCTCGGACAACCACTACGAACGCTGACTCATGGCCTCGAGTCTTCCGGCACTGATCGCCGATTTGTCTCTGGGGCGATTGGCTTCATCGGCGTCATTTTTGTCTTAAGCATGATCCTTTGGGACACCCACTTTTACATGGACCTTACGTCGGCTGAAGTAAGTAACAGTGCGACGCTCTCTGAGATCCCCCGTTACATTCCTGTTGGTTCTTGCGTCATTTACGATGACGTCGGCTACGGCGTCGTGGAGAATCGTTTGCTGTCGAGCGATCCTAGGTGCCCCGTCATAGTCGATCCCATTGGTATTCGGTTGGCTTGGGGAAACGAAAGTACCCCACCTACTCTCGCCTTAATAGCGCAGTGGAAAACTTACTTTGAGTCGGCACAATATGTTGTTCGTGATGGTCCAGCGTTTTCGACAATCCCTGTGGATGAAGCCCTGAGATCGTGGTTTGCGACTAACTATCGCTTGCTCTACAACGGTGACTTTCTCCAAATTTACAGACATGATTCCAAACCATAGAGGCGAGGTGCTTACCGATTCATCCATTCTCTGACATCTTGCGCCTACCTAGTTGAGAATCACCGAGGGTTCGTTCTCTCAATATCACAGCTCCCGCAAACTGCATCCGCTGAATTGGACACATGGACGCACCAACTTGCAGACCCGCAGTTGGATCGGAGGTTGTTGGCGTCGGAGAGCCGACGTACACAATCTCCGATTGGCGAATCAAAACGCGGGGCTCTTAGGTAGCCGTCTCTGTCGAAACTCCGACACGGTCGAAGAGGCTAAGCCACTGCTCGCCAGTTCGAAATTGAGCTATCGGGATGATTACAAATACGTCACTTCCAGGGATGCCGATTGGACTCGTCAATCACGCGCGGGTTCGTGTGCGGGGGTCCTGGAGCGAGGGACGAGGACCTCGGCGGCGTCGCGGCAGCGACGGACGAGCCCATGAGCCCAGGACTTGGAGACTCCGCAGCGCAGGGCCGTCACCCGGACAGATCGCCCCTCCAAAACCACTGAATTGACCACCATTTACGCTAAGACCGCGCCTACACCTCCGACTGGAAGGGTCCACGATGTCTCGACGCATGCCGTGCACTATCTAATGAACTCGCACATCCAACGGCACCCGCGTTATCAGGGATGCACCTCGGCCTCCGTGATAGACAACAGTTCAACACTGACTCACCAGGCGTTGCGCTGACCCCTTGACTGCGCCATTTGGAATCGTCGTGAATTTTACGGCCGAGGGTTAAATTATCCGATTGCTTTGGCGAGGCGAGCGTCGTAATCGTCAGCGAGTTCGAGCAGAGCCTTAGCTCCGTCGCCGGCGAAGCATGATCCGTGCATTACGGCCAAGGTGGCTGGGGCGAGAGCGGCGAGGTTCCGGATGGTGGGCCCAGTCCGCGGTGTGATGCACGTAGCGCCAAAAACGTCTTCGGCTAGCGAGGAGGTCTCGAGGATGTCATCAGTCGTAATGGCGGGCGGGTCGCCGAGTTGGGTGAAAAGGTCGCCGCACAAGAGCGTCTTGGTTGTCTCTTCATACAACACTCGCGCCTCCCAACCGTGGGGGACGTGCGGGGTGTCGATGTGGCGTACGCGATGCCCTCCCAGCTGGATCACTTGACCGTCGGCGAGTGGGACCGGCGTTCGGTCTGCCAAGTCGTTGAATGACACCAAACACCCGAGAGTCCCGTGGGCCACTTCGGCGTGGGGTGCCGCTGCGAGTAGCAGGTTCATGGCGCCGCACTCGTCGGACTCGAGGTGGCCGAAGGTGATCCAACGAAGTCGCTCGAGTGGGGTGATCGTGGAAATGGCTTCAGCCAAAAAGGGGAACATGGCTCGGGGTCCGGTGTGGAACAGCAAAGGTTCATCGTCGTCGATGAAGTACTGATTAAATGTGAAACCGGTAGGTCCGATCTCGGGGACGAATGTCGAGAAACGATAGATTCGGCTGGCGACTTCGTCGATGCGTGTTTCCATTGTTGTTCTCCTTGGTGTGGGTATGGTGTATTCCTTCAGAACGGGACGACAGTGGTGAGAAGGCCGGTAGCGGTTGCGCGGCCGGAGAGCGTGCGGCAGAATTCGACGGCATCGAGCGAAAGGTGTTCTGCTCCGAGAAGGTCGGGGTCGTGCGCGTACGTGCCACCGGCAGGCCCAGAGAGCTCGAGCACGAAGCGTTGGCCATGTCGACGTGCCCATTCAGCGACAACGTCGGCGACGATGCGACCATCGTGGTCGGTGCTGAGTTCGAGTGGCCGATTAAGGGCGCGGGACATGTCAACGCGGTGCATCCATAGATCGCGCAGATAGATGGTGTCGATGAGGTATCCAAATCTCCAAGTCTCGTGCACGGGTCCGTCAACGGCAAGGCGCGCGTGACTACGCACTAGCGCTGGTACGCGCTTGCGGCCACGGACAGTCTTGGGCGCAATGTCCGCAAATCGCTCCACAATCTGGATGGGGCTGAGGTCGATTCGCTCGCGCACCTGCACCGCGGACAGCGCGGCTTCAAGCGGTCCGCCTCGTTGCTTTCGGTGGGAACGGGCCCGCCGCAGTTGGTGGATGTTCTCGCGCATGGACGCGCCCGCTTCGCATGCGCCAAGTACATGTTGGTACATTGCTCGGACATCCCAGGCGGGGCAGTCAGTTGCGCTCGACCACGCTGCGTCATCGAGGGATCGGAGCGACGCGACTGCTAACGCCAATTCATCTGCCTGAAGGCGCATGGCCTCATGATGTGTCAACGGTTCGATCGTCGAAATCTCGATTGTCGTCATGTGTGGACTCCTTTGACTTGAGTTGGGCGGGATGCTGGCTTTCGCGAAGCCCGGGTTGACTTGCAGTGGGCGAGGAACATATCCACCATTTCGTCGATGAGACGAGTCCAGCGATCCCCTCCGGGATCATTGGAGACCTGCTGGTCGACCAGGCCGGTTATCAGCGCGGTCCACATGTCGAGATGGCGCGCCTCGGTTATCCCGTTGAGGGCGAGCCTGCCCCGGGCGAGCGCCAAGGAACCGACCGCCGGTGCGTAGGACTCTGGTGACGGCTCAAATCCAGGAATCGTCCGTTGGAACAGCAGTTGATAATGCGCGGGAGAATTGGTGCAGAACTGGGAAAACCGTCTCGCCGTCGCCTTGAGCACTTCGCGAGGGTCATCGCTGTCGAACGGTTCGGCCATTCTTTCGGCGAACTCCGTTGCCGCCCGGCCGAACATTGCGTCGTAGATAGCGTTCTTTGAGTCGAAATAGGCGTACACCGTTGGCACAGTGATTCCCGCCCGACGGGCCAGATCCCGGAGCGACAAGCCAGCCAGACCCTCCTCTACCACCAGTGACCAGGCAGCATCGATGATCGCATCTCGAGCGGCGCGTCGTCGGGCTTCGCGCCAGTCGGTTATCTCTGCAGTATTAATCATTGTTCGTAATACTTGCACACTGTTAAAGTTCTGTCAAGTGCTGTGGGCGCCTTTGTCCAACCAAGTTCTCGTCAACGCGTACATGTGAATTGATTGGGCAGGAGGTCGTACGGCGCGGTTTCCAACGATGAAGTTGGAATCAGTCAGTCAAGCATGGTCAAAAAGTTCAGCGTGTGCCTCAATGATGCCAGTTGGGAACTCCGATGTAGGAACCAATTTCACCGCGTTCACTTGATTCCACGGAGTTCTCTCGACATTGGTCTACTTAGCTCCCTTGGGTAAAAACATCAGCCCCCAAAATGGATCGGGTTCGCCGTGTAACAGAGCACCCGCAAACTGAATCTCTGAGGTTTCGTTGAGCGATTCCAAGTGAGGCTCCGAATTGCTACGGGTCGGAGACTGTTGGTGTCGGAGACCCTGCGCAACAGGAACGCGACCCAGCACTGGCGCTTGGGCTAGAAAGTGCGGATTCTGTTCAGTGGCCCGACTGAACAGGAATGCAACCGTCCGCAGGAAGTTTGACCGAGCAGAGATCTGACGGGATTTGGAGGCCCGATTCGGCGGGTCTGCGACCAAGCGCCGGCGCCTTGTACGCTGAACGGTCCTGTCGCCGGAGCCTCGATCAATCCCTCAGCGCTCCCTCTTGACACCCACTGCGTTTTAGGTTCAAGGTCTCGAAGAACCGACGTTGAAACTCAATTGCTGTCACCGGCACCTAAGAGTCTCGTTCCACCCTTTGGCGGATCAGGCATCCGATGTGATCCGCCGAACCGTCCGGTCAAGGAGACTCTGCTCCGCGTACGGACTGCTGTGATCAGAGCTTCACGACCTCCACGGTCTCTACTATGTGGGCCCTGGGATCCACCATGAACGCCTTGGCGGGGCCAGCCCACATCTGCTCCATGAACTCGAGAAGCTTCCGAGCGTCTGCGACGTTGTCGAAGTCCAGGTCTATCGTGACGTAATTCGGGTCGTCAATCGCTTGAGAGATTCGGTAGCAACTGACTCCCGAACCCTTGCGATCGGCCGGATCGTTGTCGAATGCCTGCTTCCAAAGGTCGAAACTCGGCACCGCATGCTCAATTCGAAGCGTGGGCATCTTGTCAAGTCTCCCCTGGTCGTCGTTGGGGCTCATGCTACTCAGAGCGAGTGCGAATAAATTGAGCAGTTTGGACGTTCGCTTACGGACAATGCGAGCGCTTTCAATTCTCGCACTTGGTTTCGAGAAGTGGGACAACCAACAAGCGCGGCAACATGGAGGTCCGTGCGTGGGTACGTTTCGACCAATTGAAGTGCACGTCGGCTTCGAAGGCCCGAAGCAACAGAGGTGTTGCCCAGCATCGGCCACTCGAGGAAGTTGAGGAGTGCCTGGTGTCGGAGACCCGACGTACCAGGTCCGTTAAGCAAAACTTGGCGCTCCTTGGACTCACTCTTTCGACTTCTGGGCAATCATCGTCGCTCACCGCTTCGTAGTCCAACCTACGACGTTCAGTTCGTTCCTCCTTCGTCTCCTCCAAAGATGACGTCCATCTCGGAAGCGAACGATTGCGATGCAATTCGGCGAAACGCTTCGTTGAGTATCGCCGCGTTACGTCGCACCACTTGAGCCTGTCCCGAATTGAGGTGATCCTCGAGACCAATTAGACCGCGCGGCCACAGGAATGCTGGTTGGATACGAGTCTGCAAGTGATCAAATTCGAAGTCGTTCACGTGAAACTCAGTCACAGAGAACGGTGTAATGCCAACGTCAGCAAATGTCGCCTCCCAGGTTCGCTCACAAAATTCTCGAAGCGGGACTTCAGCTCCGCGCATCGTGGCCTCTCGTTCTGAGGCAAGGTCGCCACGCAGTGATACGTGTTCTCGAGGATGCACGTCGAGTATCCCTGGCAGCCTCGGCGTTTCACTGAATTTTACGAGCCAGGAATCTGTTCGTCCGGCGAGGCTCTCTGAGACGTCGGCGTTCGAGTCGAACTCGCGACAGATGGGACATCTTTCATTCGTCATGTCCATAATTCTTTAGTTCTACTTCAATTATTCGGTTCAGGGTGTGATATCCGAATCGAAGCCTCCGCAGACGGTCCGATCCAATTGAGAGTTGCAATACTTTGACATCACTCGACGACGAGATGGCCAAAAGATGTTGGTGCGAAGTCGCCAGGCAGCAGAATTGAAATCCGACACTGACCCTGACACTGGCGCCAAATGATGACTATTTTTCGTGACCCACGTGCCACTTGGCGCACGTGCCACATCGATAGACACTCATTGGCGCACCGTCGCGCTTCATGAGCAGTCGAGCACGGGCCGCGGCCTCGTCGCGCGTTGCGTAGGCCATCTTGGAGTGCCCGCGCAACGTCGTGTGCGCGCGCGGACCTCGGCGTAGTGAGGTCCCCGCCCCTCTGTTTCGGTCTCCGTAGCGGCCCGACAGGTAGAAGACGAGGAGTATCAACGCCAAGGCGGCGAGCAGTACACCGACGGTGGCCACTATGAGTTAGCCCACGAGGAACTTGCCGTGGACACCGTAATTTCACGATGATCAGTCACTAAATGTTGACGAGGCATTCCGCTCCCCTTCGGCTCTTCCACGGTACGTCCTTGGCTCTCGGCGGGGGCGATCTTCACCGCTCTCATCAGAATTGATGAATCGGTCGAGCGATGACCACACCGATTCCGGTGGCTCGGGGCGGCATATCTGGCGTCTGACGAGGTCGTTTATTGGTGAGTAGCTCCCTATCTCTTGTAGTGAGATGTCAAAATTCATGGCCTCTAATGAGGCAATTGGGCCATAGAGTCTGAATTGTCGCACCCGAGTTAAACGAGGACGATGTCGAGATGACGCTCACTTCAAGAGAGATGACCACCATCACGGGATCACGCGGGCGGTCTTCGAGATCAAGGATCCCTCGCACAAGATCGAGCGTCCGATGAGCACCGCCCCCGATGTAAACCGCGGTGACGTGCACGTCGATGATACGCCGTTTACGTACGTCAATACTGATGCCTCACCACTAAAAGAGTTGAGTCGACTGAGCGCAATCGCTCATCACCGACTGTCGCGAGGTGATCGACCTTGGCTAGGTCTCGCTCTGGCCAGTGCAACCGCGCTCGTCGCATTGCTGTTGAAGTTTCATCTCCTCAGTCCTGAACTTTGGCGTTCCGGAGCTGTCTACGCGGCATTGCCACTTAAGAGTGAACTAGCTCGCCTCCCAATGTCGCTATTCCTGCCCACGCCGTACCTGCCGGTGTGGGCAGCCAGTGGCCAAATATTGATCGTGTTCGGCCTTGGCGAAATGATTCTCGGTCGATGGTTGACGGTTACGGTGGCGACCATTGGTCACTTCGGTTCCTCTCTCGTCGCCTTCGTTCTATTGAACGCAATACACGGAAGCATGTTTGGTCTCACGCCCGCACTCGCCCACGCACTCGACACGGGTCCGTCTGCCGCGACGACAGCAGTGGGCGTGTGTCTGCTTGTCGCCGTGCGAATGAAACGGTGCGCCTGGCTCCTGACGCTGGCTCTCGTCGCGGCGGCTCTCATCGCTCCCGGAGTTGACGGCGTAGAGCACACGGTGGCCCTCGCGTGCGGTTTGTTCGCTGGCGCGGCCTTCCGTCTGCTTGCTTCGAAATCGACACGAATCGGCAACTTCTCACCAAGAAACACGTGGTCGTACATTTTGCTCGGGCTAACGCAAGTCTTTCGACTTCCTCGATCGGCGGTCGCCGCCATCCGCGGGAGAAATTGACCTGCCAATCGCGGGCGTGATTCTGACGCAATTCTCCGGTTCTGATCGTCATTCTTCGTACCCGGGAAATTGAACGTCAGCAGTTAATCCGCCTTTCGGGTCGAGGACGCGGTGACACGCGAGACGTTGTCGCAAGAACGGAAGAATGAGTTTCGACGCGCTACGCCAGCACTACCACCATCGGGGCAATTGATGGAGGTGAGCATCTCTCCCACTCCCAAGCAGTCAAGTTGGAAAACCGTCACCTCTGCGTCAGACATTTTCTCACGAACTTCGAAGAGATCTCTTAGCCCCGAAACAGGTCTTTCATACCCATTCCACACTTCGGTTTTCTACGCTGAGGAACGTACTTGTGGAAGGAAAGCCAATGAAACGTTTCGCTACTCGAACCATCACGGTGCTTTCACTCGCGGCCGCACTAGGTTTCAGCGTTCCGGGAACTGCCTACGGTGACTCTTCGACGCCCGCTGCCAACAGCGCCGTCGCTGCTCCAACGCCGTGGACAACGTGGAACACGAGGTGGGTTTCGTACTTCGACGGGCTCAAGTCGATCAACCTGAGTTATCGATCCTCTGTCGAAAGCGCGCGCTCCGTGTACGTGAGCGCGATAGCTGCCGCAACCACGGAAGCCCAACGTCAAAGCGCACGTACCAACTTCGAGGGCGCCTTGGCCGCTGACACTAGCGTTCGCGTGGTCGCGATCACGGCTGCCGGCGACCCGCCGGCGCCGCCCACTGGCTACAACGGCACCGCGTACGTCATCGGAATCCAAAGTGCGAACGTCGCCTTTCGAGCGTCCGCCAGCGCCGCACAGTCCACGTACGCCCAGGCTCTAGCGAGCGCGACGACGAACACGCAACGCCGTACGGCTCGTCTCACACTCGAGAAGGCCATCGGTAACGCGATCGTTGCGCGGAGCACGGTACTCTTAGCTCTCGGTCCGCCCCCAGCCCAGCCGGGACAGCCGTCTTCCTAGCCGCTCGTTATCTCACTCGCCGACGCGCAGACGGACCTTGTCACTGAATCGGCATTGGCGCACGATGGTGCCCCCATTGGTTCATCTCGCGTCAACGAACGCGGGCCGATTCAGTGACCACTCCAGGGAGAGACGTATCGCGCCATGACGACGTGAACCCTCGAACGTGTGGCGCCAAAAGAGTTCGTACTACACAACGCGCAGATGGCTGCGCTTCCTGTGGCGCTCAGCGACGATGTCTTGAAAGTCCGTGATCGTCTCGTCATCGACTTTCACCTCGCGCGAAAGGAACTCGTCCAGTTGAGAACTGGTCAGTGGTAGCGAAACGAAGTTACCTTGAATGATGTCGGCGCCGACCTTTCGCAGCGATTCGAAGTTCTCCGCGTCTTCAATCCCCTCGGCGATGACGACCAGACCGAGCGCCCGGGCCATTTCAATCATCGAGCGAATCAGCGAGATTGCACGGCGGTCGGAGTTGAGCGCCAGTATGAAGGACTTGTCAATCTTCAACTCATCCACAGGTAGTTCCAGAAGTTGCGACATCGAAGAGTACCCAACGCCAAAATCGTCGATCGAGATCTTGAGCCCGGCCTGTCGCAGCTTCTCAAGGCTCTTCTTTGCGCGAGCCGGGTCTTGGCTCAAGCACGACTCGGTAACCTCCAGCGTGATCCTGTTCGCGTCGATGTGGTGCCACTCGAGCATCCGGTCAATGGACGCAGCTAAATGCTCATCCATCAGGTCCCATCGTGAGATGTTCACGCTCATCTGCAGTGAACGTCCACTGCGATCGAGGCGAGCGAGTTCAGTGATCGCCAAATCAAGCACCGTTCGCGTAAGTGGAACGATGAGTCCCACCCGCTCGGCGAGGGGTATGAACTGGTCGGGTTGTAGCAGACCCAACGTGGGGTGATCCCAGCGCACGAGAGCTTCAACGCCATACACCGCGTTGGTGCGCAGGTCACGAGTTGGTTGAAAGTGCAGCGTGAGGCGACGTCGTTCGATCGCGGTTCGCAAATCGTTGATCAAATTGAGACGTTCTCGACTGTTGACGTCAATCTCATCGCGGTACACACAGACGTCGACGTGACTGCGCTTCGCCTCGTACATCGCAACGTCGGCGCTACGAAGCAGTTCAACGTGCGTTGCCCCGTGTTGGGGCCAAATCGACACACCCACGCTCGCGTTCACCCGAACGTTCGTGCCGTCGAGTGCAATGGGATTGGACAGCGTCCACGCCAACTCCTTGGCCGACGCCGTAGGGTCCACGTCGGCGTCTATGACGAAGGTATAGGCAAACTCGTCGCCACCCAAGCGCGCCACCGATCCTCGCTCGGCTATGCGCTTGGCGAAGCGTTGGCCGACGATCTTCAAAAGTTCATCGCCGTACGCGTGTCCGATCGAGTCGTTGACTTCCTTAAAACCGTCGAGGTCAATCAGCACGATGCCGAGTTGTTCCGAAGGCTTGAGTGAGGCGAGTTTTGCCTCGCCATCCTCCAAGAACGCTCGTCGATTGGACAGGCCGGTGACGTGATCGGTCCTCGCCTCGACGTAGTTCGACTTGCCCAGTTGACGGACTTCACCCTGGGTCATGACCATACGAATTATGACGAGCATGAGCGAAGCAAGAGCCATAAAGCGCGTCGACTCCGAGATGGACCGCATCACGGAGATCGCGAGTATCGCTACCGAGAGCGTTCCGAAGATAATCGGAATGAAGTTGAGGCCACGCGGAGCGACCTGGAAGTCCCTAGCGTCAGAGCGTCGATCGAGACGAGGCCACGCGGCTAAGGCCACGCAACAGAGCCCAACGGGACGAGACGCGTTCACCAACGCGTAAAAGGAGGAGGACGCAAAGACTACGTGATTGAGTTGGATGACGTCGCCCACGGCAAAGGCGGTCAGTCCAACGATGAGAAACGACGTTGTCGTGTCTGAGCGGAAGTGCTTCGGGACGAGCCCCGCGAGAAGCAGGACCAACAGGGCCAACACGAGTATTGGATTGTAGATATTGAGTTCCGCGACGAGGGGCCGACCACTCAGTTCGATGTTCGCCCTGAACCAGTACATGGACACCAACGATGCCAGCGCCAGACCAGCAATGAGCCCGTCGAGTCGCACGCTGTTGGCTCGAGGTCCGAAGGATTGCTGCATCACCACGGCCACCGCGACGGCGATCGCGAAGTAAGAGAAGACGAAGACTACGTCGCGAAGAGTCGGCGTCACGACTCGAGTCAAGCTGGTGAGAGGGACCGAGTTGAGGAGGCTGGCGAGATTGAAGAACAGGACGCCAACGCCCATGATGAACCACGCGCCACGAAGCTCCGCTCGCTTGCGGACACGAAAGTAGATCGGGACTACGGGTGCCAGGGCCGCGATTCGCCCCAACCAGCTGGTCAAAGAACTCGAAGAAACCGCGGCGGAATGAAGGTCGGTGAAGAGCGACGCCGCGTAGACGGCGACTGCGACGATCGCAAAGATCTGGGAGTAAAGCTGGAATTTATTGGAAGCATCGCGTAGAGCGATGTCCTGGTAGGGCGTGGCCGTCGCATCGCGCGATCTCAACATCGTCATGATGGCGGTCCTGTGTCAAGTTCACGTGCGTACGAGATGAGCGCCGTTCGATCAGTCCACGGTGACGCGGCACGATGAACAGGAGCCACGTGGTGAAAGCGAGGCATCATGGAGAGGGTCTGGTGATCCCAAACATTTGGAATACTTTTCAACCGCATGGAGTCACTTTCGTGCACGTGCACAAGGCGTTCGAACATCAACATGAGTCGTGTACCCTTCGTCTTGTTCGAAAGTTGCCGGCGAATTCTTTTCAGCTGAAATCAACTTCACAACAACGCATTCACAGCGTCAACAATCCTCATTTAGCAACATCAATTTCAAGACAACGCGTTCACAAGGTGAGCCCAATTTCTACGAGCGAGGATCAACTCAGCGTCGCCTAACGCGCCGACTTCCCTTTAGAACAGCCGAATCACCTGAAATTGCGAAGATGGTGCAATCGTTGAAGCCTGGCGAACGAGTGAATCAGGAACGTGGGATTGAGCAGTCAGCTCGCAAATCTCGGTTCGACTATCGACGGGTTTGAGCGGGCGTCATCTAGAAAAGTCAAAGGCGGGCAACTATTGGTGTTTCTCCTTTGAAAGTCACGTTCGAACAGACTTGACGCGAATTCCGCCATTGCGGGGCAAATGCTTCTTTCGTTCTCGCAATTGACGGCGAAATCCAAAGCAGCCTTCTAGAACCCGGAAAGGCCAAATGAGTGTTCTGACTAGGCGACGCGATGACGTTGCGAGGGCGCCGCGCATTCGCGACACAGCACCACGGATTTGCGAACCTCTTCATTCGATTTGGCGGCGCGAAGGATTCGTACGGCACCGTTTGAGCGACACTGGCGCTGGTGCCAGCAGGATTGGCGGGCGCATTTGCAGGCCCCGCTGGCGGGAGTTCGAGTGACGATCACCGTCGACGTGTTCGGAACGGGAAGAATAGGAAGAAGTTCACTCATGGTGCCCCCTCAAGTCCTTGCAACACTATTTATACCCTGATCGTACCCCCTTTCGCGTGCACTTTCGGGGACCTTGCGCCTTGGTGCGCGACGCGACAAGGCTGCTACACCTCAAGAAATCATTGAACTTTCGAGAAAACGATCGCACGCTGGAAGGTCCGTACTTTACTGAACGTACCCAGCACTCTTAGGGTTGGCGCACTCATCGAAAGGACATCTGACGTCGCAGTAAGAGCGGTGCCACAAGCGCAGGCACTACCGGACGACTACTGCCATCGAAGTAGCTAGCGCACTCCTGGGAGAACGTGCGATCTGATAACGCGACGTGCCGGGCGAATGACGAACGCCAAGGACCTTCTGGCCACGACGACACTCACAGTGCCTCGCTGAATTCTTCAGAACGGGTTCCACAGTGGCCACAAAACTTGGCCTCCGGGCTCAGCGACTGCGCGCAGTTAGTGCAATGTCGGCCCGGGATCGAACGTGAAGAGACCTTGAACACGACAACCCCAACGATGATCAGCAACACTCCAGCCATGAGCCAAGGCCAAGGGCTCCACTCTTGGGTACAGCTGTGCACGGTCCCGTAAACGTTGTGAGTCTGCGTGCACACCATGCCGGGACCGCCGCTATTGAAGTACGCAACGACGATCAGCGGGAGTCCGAGCCCTCCGAAGAGTCCGGGAAGGCCACGTTTGGACGACGGACGGCGAACCAACCAGATAGTCGCAATGACCGCCGCGGGTAAGAAGAAGATTCCAATGGTGAAAGCACCAACGATGACCATGACGAAGCTGGCACCGACGAGCATCCAGGCGAAGAACGAGACCCACGATTGACGAGACGTGACTGGACGTGGAGCCCTCCACACGCCTTTCGACCTCATATTCATCTTTGGTCGTAGTGAGAAGAGGTAGGTGAGCGCCAGGATGAATCCGACGATGCCGGAGAACAGCGTGAAGACCGCGATCAGTGCAATCCACGTACTTTTCGACGAACCTATGGCGACGAAATCCTCTTGAGGTCTTGACGCCGCGTCGACGATGGCCCAGATTGACGTGCCCACGGACGCCGTCACGAGGAAGAGCAGAACAATGAACACGTGGATCACTCAACTTTCATAGAGATCCTAGAGACCGATTATCTTGTTGGTCACCCAATCGTAAGGCCCCGAAGGCGCGACCCGTGGATGGAAGTCTTTTGGAGACGCGGGAGCCGACTCGGGCCATGAGCGAGTCGAATTACAGGTCGAGCGCCCTTTCTAGTAGGTCGTACACGTGGTTGACGAGTATTTTGTTATCGCTGTCGCTAGACCTGGGGCGAAATTTCGGTTCTGTAACCCGACTCAATGGTGGAACTTAGACGGCGACTTCTCGCTGAATCTTCCGGAAAATGGCTGAATCCGCGGACTAACTCTTCGCCTTGGATTTATTGAGGGACACGGCGGCGCGAAAGAGAGTCTTCAACGCCTTCTCGTCTATCTTCTCGCCCTCGTGGAAGTCAATGGCTCGCCGGGTGTTCCCGTCAAGGCTGGAGTTGAAGAGACCTGAAGGATCCTTCAGAGCCGCCCCTTTGGCGAAGGTCATCTTCACGACGTTCTTATACGTCTCGCCGGTGCAGATCATTCCGTCGTGGTACCAGACCGGAACTCCTCTCCACTTCCACTCCTCGACGACGTCGGGATCAGTCTCCCTTATTAAGGTACGAAGCTGGCTTAGCATCGTGCCACGCCAATCGTCTAACTCCTTGATTCTCGCGTCTATCAGCTGAGAAGGAGACTTGCTTTTCTGCGACCCACTCTTCTCCATGCTCGTTTCTCTTCCTAAGTCCGGTGGCTTTGATAAATAAGGGTCATCCCCACATGAATCTGTGTCGTCAAGTAACGGCTAGCCCTCTTCGCTGTCCGTTACCACCGACTTCCCGTCAGGCTCAGTTTCCACGGTGTGCACCTTGCGGGAAGAACGTCCGCACATTTTCTTGGCCCCCACGGCGAGGATAACGAGCACCAGGATGACGACCATGGCTGCCAGGAACATTGGCACTTTCGACGTCGATTTCTGTTCGGGAATTCGAGACTTGAAAGAGTTTGCAATCGCGGTGCCATCGGGCCACGGGATTTCAAACTTTGGGAAGGTTATTTCGGGAATCGTTATTTCGAAGGATCGACTCATGGCCAACTCTAACTAATTTGAGGCGCGATGGGTAATCAGACACGGCTCTTCGTTCTCTTGGACCAATAGCTGGGTGTCACCATCTACAACGCCAGCAATAAGGTTGGCTCATGGAACTTAAAACACTTGGTCGTACGGGAGTAAAAGTCAGCCCACTGTGCCTTGGCGCGATGATGTTTGGCGGTTGGGGCAATCCGGACCACGATGATTCAGTACGCATCATTCACCGCGCGCTCGACGCAGGCATTAACTTCATCGACACGGCCGACGTCTATTCCGAGGGCGAATCCGAATCCATTGTCGGCAAGGCACTCTCCTCGATCGACCGCTCGCGTGTCGTGCTCGCGACGAAAGTCCACTTCCCCATGGGAGACGATCCCAACGCTCAGGGCAACTCACGTCGCTGGATCACCGCCGAAGTAGAGAACAGTCTCCGTCGACTCGGGACTGATTACATTGACCTCTACCAAATTCACCGTCCCGACGAGTCAACCGACATTCACGAAACGCTCGGCGCGCTCACGGACTTGGTGCACGCGGGCAAGATTCGCTACTTCGGCTCATCAACCTTCCCGGCCGACATGACCGTCGAAGCTCAATGGGTTTCCTTTACCCGCCAACTCGGGCGCTTCTCGACTGAACAGCCGCCCTATTCAATACTCGTGCGGGGAATCGAGCGCGACCTTCTCCCGGTGGCGCAGAGTTATGGGATGGGCGTCATCCCGTGGAGCCCCCTCGCGGGCGGCTGGCTCTCGGGCAGTTACGGCGAAGGAAAAGCCAATACCAGTCGTCGTTCGGAGCGACTCCCCGCGCGATATGACCTCGCCATCCCTGAGAACCAGAAGAAGCTCGAGGTCGTCAACCAGCTCACGAAACTCGCCGAAGAGTCCAACCTCAGTTTGATTCACCTGGCGTTGGCCTTCGTGCTGGAGCACCCCGCCGTGACCTCAGCGATCATTGGACCACGCACGATGGAGCAACTCGAATCACAGCTTGATGCCGCCGACCTTCGACTCGAAGCGTCGGTCTTGGATCGCATCGACGAGATCGTGCCACCGGGCACCAACCTCAACCCCGGCGATGCCGGTTGGATTCCACCGTCGTTAACGGACACCTCGAAGCGTCGTCAACCTCGCGCCTAATTTCCAGCCACCGAGCGCGGCGCTGAATTCGTCGACATCAGCGGCTTGAACAACCTTGCAATCAAGGGAAAAACTTGGTGGGCCGTACGGGACTTGAACCCGTGACCCCTTGCGTGTCCTGGCGTCGAAGCTCAATCACATGAGTTCGCACGAGTCCCTGACGAGATAGCCACGAGGAATCGACCAGCCGAAATGACTAGTTCCCCCAGGTCATGTATCCAGCACGCATGTCGGATTGAGCAGAACGGCTGAGATAAACGACGGTCGACTAGTTCCCCAGTGACGAAGCGTTCCTAGCTCATGACGCGGACATTGACGTCGACGACCAACGCCTCTGTCTCGCCGCCGTCGCTCTCTAAGTTTGCCGACTATCCGTGGAAGGTCGTTGAAGCGCGTGACGTGCCGTGAGCGTTGGTTGCAACCACACTGACGCCGTAGACTCTAGCGACACCACGAGTGCTGAAGACGCACTCATTGGATTTCGTGGTTACTTTGGTCGACGTCGACACCGTGGCGCTTCGCATCAACGTGCACGTGTAGCTTGACGCGTCAGTGTCGAGTCTCCAATGAGCAACGATCTGACTCTTCGATCGACTCACGCTGAGGTCCGCGGGACTCAGCGGAGTCTTTAGCGACCATCGAGCGTAGAGCGTCACTGCGTCTGTGGGACTGAACGGATCGCTCACGAGCGCACCAGCACTGGCTGCGCTGTACCAGCCCTTGAAAGTATGACCGGCGTAACTTGGCGTCGGTAACGTCAGGGCGCGGCCGCCGACCGTGAAGGACGTGGAATGAGTCGAGACGCTTCCGCCGTTCGCGTCAAACGTCACGAGATAGACGTCGGGCGTCCACTGTGCGAAGAGCGTGACGGAGCCAAAGGGCACGAAGGGTGATGACGTGAGCGTGCCGCCGATTGCCGCGCTATACCAACCGTCGAACTCGTAGCCGGCGTAGGTCGGGGTGGGCAACACCACGGTGCCGCTTCCGAAGGAGTACCCGAGGGTCGTAGGCGTGACACTCCCACCGTCAGCGTCAAAGTCGACGCTGTACGTGTTCGATGACCAGTGCGCGAAGAGCGTGATCGCGACGCTCGGAGAGTACGGCGACGAGATCAGTGTGCCCCCGGTCGAAGCGCTGTACCAGCCTTGAAAGGAATGACCCGAAAGAGTCGGCGTCGGTAGCGTCAGGGCGCTGCCGCCGACCGTGAAGGACGCGGACGTCGGTGAAACTGTCCCGCCATCTGGGTTGTACGAGACGGTGTATGAGTTAGCGGTCCACTGGGCGTAGAGCGTCGTGGCACCCGTCGGCGTATAGGGCGAGGTGATCATCGTGCCGCCACTCGAAGCGCTGTACCAACCGTTGAAGGTGTAACCCGAAAGAGTCGGCGTCGGTAGCGTCAGGGCGCTGCCGCCGACCGTGAAGGACGCGGACGTCGGTGAAACTGTCCCGCCATCTGGGTTGTACGAGACGGCGTACCTGACGGCTGGCGCGCCGGCGGCGAGACCAGAGATTTGCACTGGGACGTCGGAGTAGTTGGGACTTCCCGGCGTATACCCGAGTTGGTCGGTACTATCGGAGCCCCAACACCACACGGCGCCACCCACCAATACCGCGCACGAACTCGTGGATCCCGAACCTACGGCCGAAACGGTCGAGAGCGACGAAACCGTCACGGGAGTATCGGACTGAACCGTGCTCGTGTTACCAAGTTCGCCGCTTGCGTTGTTGCCCCAACATTGTACGGATCCGGTCGAAAGGACTGCGCACGCAAAGTCGGTTCCGACGCTCACCGAGATCGCGTTGGTGATCGACGAGACCGCGACGGGGCTGTCCGACTGCGACGTTCCCCCGTTGCCGAGATCGCCGTTGGTATTGCCGCCCCAACACTCAACGGAACCCGTCGCGAGCAATGCGCACGCGCTGTCCGCGCCAGCACTCACTTCGACCGCATTGTTGATGGAGGACACGTTCACGGGAACGTTGGAAGATGACTCGGCGCCGCCATCACCCAATTCACCGGTGGAATTGTCGCCCCAACAATCAATCGATCCGGTCGTAAGTAACGCGCAGGCGAAATTGGTACCCATGCTCACCGTCGCGGCGTCGGTAATCGACGAGACAGCCACAGGGACGTTGGACTGCGTGGAGTTCCCGTCACCGAGGTCCCCGGAAGCATTTTGTCCCCAACAGTCGACGGTCCCTCCGCTAAGGACGGAACACGTACTGAATTGACCTTGGCTGACATCGGTCGCCGTCGTTATGTTGCTCACTGACACGGGTGCCGTACTGTACTGTCCCCCCACCCCGTTGTTACCGAGCTCGCCGTAGTAGTTGTAGCCCCAACAGTCGACGCCGCCCGTCGAAAGTAGCGCGCACGAAGAATTCGATCCGGTACTCACGGTCGAGGCATTGCCTATGGAGCCAGCGTTGTGAGGGGTCGAGGAAAGATTTGAACCGTAGAAGTAGCCGAGCTGTCCGAGGTTGCCGAGACCGAAACATTCGACAGCTCCCGACGTCACCGTCGCGCAAACTTGCCCCCCGCCTACGCTCACCGGCGAAGCCACCGGGGCGCTCACCGCGCCAGCCGGCCCGACCAACGGAACTACCACCGCGAAGAGAGTAGCTACCACGAGGGACGTGAGTAGACGAGAAAATGAAACTTTTGGGGGGAAGGACATAGGCCCACAACCTTAGATAGAAGGCAGGAACTTTTGAGGGATGTTTGCCGCGCGCTCGACAACATCTAGACAACCCCGACGTAATGTGAAGTCGCGCCCAAAGCTTCTGTTCTCGATGCGAGAAAACTCGACCCGGCCGCTGACAGTGGACACTTTCATTGAATTTTTTTCGATGCAAAGCTCTCGAGGGGACGTTCTCATCAGAGGAAATTTTTAGTGGGCCGTACCAAGTTGGAAGCCGCGCCCAATCGACCTCGTGCTGCATAAAACCCCCAGTTGAATCCTCTGCACACCCCGAGTGCACACCGTGCTGCACGGGTCGACTCTTCTCGGTGAAGTCTTAAGTCCAATATCGCCACGGCTGGTCATCACGCTTGGTTCCTTCCAGCGATGTGGTCGCCCGTATTCGTTCACGTCGGAAAACTACCCGCCCGATGTGGATCCTGGACAGTGGCCTCCGTACGACTCGTGCCGGACAGCCGACATGACACACGCGGGAGCGGATAACGCTTCTCTACCAAACTCAGAACCTAATTGGGCGCAGAGTTTCGAGATTGCCGTCAACCCATCCCACTCGGACGGTTCGTCCGGACGGTTATCGATCACCTTTCTCACGGCTCGTTCACGCAGCTTGGGTGAGGAACGGGATGATCCTGACTCGGAGACATCCTCTCAGAGGATTCACTCTCCAGCTTTTCCGGCACGATTCACTTTTGCTCAGGCTTCGCCGCTCACCTCATAGACCGCGGAGGACACAAGCTGAGGACCTCCAGTCGGTGGCTTCATCGCTTCCATTGCCGCGGCTGCGTTGTCAGAACTATCAAACACGATGACGCCCATCCCATCGGGTCCGTCGTGCATCCATTTTCCACTCTTGAATCCGGACAGGGACTTCGCAAGGGGAATCACGATTTCGCGCAACATCGTAATCCCGGCATCCGAATTACCGGCGTCAGGCAATTTGACCTTCATAACCACTGCGTGATCCATGGGCTTTCTCCATTCTTGGGGCCAACGGTGGCACCTCGGGCGGAAGCCTATGCCCGGCGCACAGCGGCTGCCTGACCAAGGACCAATGCTCTTTGATCCGCCCACTCTTGAGACATCCGCACTTTCAACAAGTCGTCAGGCAACTTGAACAAACAAGACGCCCATCACAAGTGTCACCATGCCCCGGACCATTCACGAGAGTATTTTCAACGTGCCCGCGGCCATTATCTTGATGTCATAGATGTTGAGATGTCGTTGACGCCTTTGGTGAGATCACCGTCGAGGACATTATGAAGGATTCAACCAGGAAGAATTCATCGCGGGGCGTGTTGGGACGGCTCTAATCCAGAGTGGAATCGTTGGATGAACGTTGTACTTCTTACAACTCGGTGGGCCGTACAGGACTTGAACCTGTGACCCCTTGCGTGTCATGCCCATTTTTCCTGCTCGCCACTGCTTCCCGACGTCCAAATCTCGTTAAATCTTGGCACTTCTTGTCCACCAATATTCGCCACTGCGTGTCCAAATTTACCGTTGTTGCTGACGGCGTTGCTGACGGTCTGCCCTTGCAAACCACGCAAAGGGTCACAAATGCAGCCTCACATTCATTGAGATTCCTTCTTGGGAACCACTAGTTGATCCAGATCACGAAGACCGACCAACCAGCAACGCATATCGCGAAGCATCAAATCGACCCTACTGTACCTTAGAGTCCGTACCTGACTCTTCATTTTTCTGAAGGCCAGGGAAGACACCCAATATTGCTTCAATGTCATCGATTCCAAGATGTTTACGCATTACTTGACCGAACTCCGCGCAAGTACGGCTCAGATTCTTAACCGACTTCAATCTCTCTTTTTCATCGGTCTCATCCATGGACAACGATTTGAATTGTCGTACGGCCACTCTCAGTCGATTTAATCTGCCACTCGCCATACTCAAATTCCGATTCGCAGGTAATGCGACGGACTTATCAATCATCTCCCCCATTGCGAGGATCACATCACCAGCGCCCTTTATCAGGGCCGAGTCACCTAGGACCCAGATAACCGCCTGAGCGTCCAAGGCATCGCTCAGTTCTCCATAGAGGTAATCATGAACTTCCAACACATCAATTGGTTTTCTGTGATGAAGCGCGATTTCCAGACTGTCCGAAAATCCAGAACGAATAATCATGTTCATTTTCATGGCTGCCGCCCTTTGAGTCGCTTTAAAAGCACTCGCCATGACGTGAATGCACGCTGTCCTTAGTTCGTCATTCTTGGCAATCTTTTCGCGATGCCTTTCGCGATGTAATTCCAAGATGAATGATCCGGCAGTTGTCGCAATCGATGCTCCCAACGCCGCCGCAACCACCACCCAAGCTGTACCGACAGCACTCACGACGGCCTTACATCTACTTCGACGAGATCGGGAAGCGAGTCCGCCACATAGTGGCCAAGCGGTGGCCAGTTCAATTGTTCAGTGTTGAATGGCCAGATGTCAAGCCGACTCGGATCCTTAGGCAGTTTGAAGACCAGCCGCGGCTGAGCTGGCAATGCCGTGATTGCTGCATATTGTCCAATTACTATTGCCAGGACAACGCATTCAAAGCTGACCATTTCTAAGTCGCGACCACTCCGCCATCCATACTGCTTACGAATATGGATATGAGGTTCGGCATCGACATATCGAACCAACTGAACTGGACCATCGGGACGAGGCAATCGATTGTCGTAAAACCACTTATATATTTCGTCGGGTACCACTCGATCATTGCCATACAGTGACTCATATACGAGACCAATCTTCGTTGCCCAAATGGCCAAATCGAATTGATCCTTCGGATTCAGAACGATGGAGTCTCCTGTCACCATTGGAGTGAGTAAGGGCAAGATGTCCAAGTCCATTCGCTGCATCCATCCGTTATTACATTCCGCACAGTACGCGCGGCGCTTGTAGGACACTCGATCACCTTTATACGGTTCGCGTCTTTGGACACCATTCGTATCAACCGTCCAATGAAAAAACCGTACGTTCGTCGTGTTCAGCAAGTCTCCAATCGGCTTTGACAAAGTGTGCTCTGCCGTGACCTTGGCATCTGGGTTCTGACAAAACAAACACACGTTCACTCGCTCATCAAGGTGGTTGTGCAACGTCACTGAAAGTTGTGCAGCCTTTTCTGGCTGAGATCGGGAGGGTCGAAATCGTCTGGCCGGTTGAAATGACGTCCAGAAGCGTTCACTACCCCTTCTTCTTCGGCTTCTTTTTTGCCTGGGCCAGATCGCTGCCCGCAACACTTTTTTGGGCCGCCGTACTCTTTGAATTACGCAATTGCTCCGAAGCCTTCGAAGCATCTTTTTTACTTGTGGGCATGTCGATATTCCTTTCCTCCGTGAGGTTTAATTCCTCGCGTTTATCGTAGTACGAACGTACGTTCGTACAGAGTTATTGGCGCTGTGTGCGATGACAAAAGGGATCGCACCAAATAATGCCCCAGATCGCGGCGGAAATGTCAGATAGTTGGCTCGGTGACGGTCCTTGTGAGGACCGCGGGGGCCCGAATATTCGCTGGTCTGCGCCCTTTGAGATTTGGGATTCAGTCATGGAATGCGAGCCTGGCGTTTCAACAGGCGGAATCCGTTGCCCCCAGTGTTTCGTTAGACGTGCGTGGGACAAGGGCCTTACGGACGTGAATTGGTCCCTCGTGCCGATTCCAAAGGGCTTCGGCGTCAAGGTGCCCCTAGAGGGCCGCGTGGTGCCCCGCTATTTCTACTTCAAGGGCGAACCGCGCGAGTTAATGCGTCAGTGGTAGGCCAGTTTTATTGGCACTGATGGCCGCTGGCACGAGTGGGATACGGCCCAAGCGGAGTGGCGAAAGGCGAGGGACTTAGCACTCCTTGCAAGCAGCCCTACCCACAGGAATTCCCGTTCCTCCCTCAATATTCGCCGCTTCGATTTTGCGTCCTTCTTCGCAACTCGGATTCCAGTGATACACCGGATGGTCCTCCGACGTCGTGGTCCAGTAATACTCCATGATTCCTCCCCAAGTTCGCTGTCAGGTCGGACGTTACATCGATTATTATTTCCGCGCTCGGGCGTAGAATGATGTCATGGAGCGCAAGCAAAAGCCTGATTTGGACGAGGTTTTCACCCTCTACGGTGAAGACCCCGAAGACGTGGCGCGCGCTTTGGTTGAAGACGACGAAGAAGAGTCCGAGGACTCTACGCCGCAGTAGCGACTTTGTAAGTCAGGCGTCCGGCAACCCTCGTAGCGAGGTCTGCCAAGCGCTCAGTGTCGGTCATGTCGCACGTAGAGAATCGGTAGTCAAACTCTCCGAGGTAACGGTGCAAGTGCCTAGGGTCAACGTGAATGTGCGTACCTTTGAGTCCACGCTTCAACTGCGCGAAGTAGTTCTCGCACTTGTTGGTTCCGTTCGTCTTGTCAGTCGCGTAGATACCGGCGAAGTGATTGACCGAGTAGTGACCAGCCATCTTGCGACCAACGGGAATGTAGCCACGGTGAGAGTCCGTGTGAAGCGTTGCGGTAGCCATGTCCACGTTCTCGCGGATAACGTCACGAAGCGAAACGGAGTCAACCCACGAAACGACAGTGGAACGTGCCTCACCAGTCTCCGCGTCAATGAGAGTAACTACGGGCGTCTTGTCCGTTCCTGCTCCGCGTCGCACGTCGTGACGCTCGCTGGCGTGACGGTTGGCAGGGTCGCCACCAATGTAAACCTCATCAGCAACTACGTTGCCGACAAAAAGACTCGCGTCGTCGTGGCTCATTGCCTCACGAATACGGTGCAACATGAACCACGCGCTACGACCAGCGACACCGTATTTGCGCTCAACCTCACGCGCGGCAACGCCGTTCTTGGACGAGCAAAGTTCAAAGATCACCATGAGCCACACGCGAACAGGAATCTTCGTGCCGTGCATGGCGGTGTTGGTGATGACGCTGAACTGACGCTTGCAGCCACGGCAGCGCCACACACGGCGCTGGCTCATGTGACCCGTGCGCGTGGCACGACTCACGCCGTTAGAAGGCTCGATGAAGTAGACGTTCAGACTGTCGCAGTGGGCGCAGATGGGGTTCCCGTTCCAACGGAGGCGCTCAAAGTAGGCGTACGCCTCGGCCTCCGTGGTGACTTCTTGGCTAAGGCTTGCGATGGTGGTTCGGTTGCTCATAACTACATTTTCGCTGGGGGCATCACCAGAACCCTGACCAGGACTGATTTAGGCTGTCAGAAATGGGGAAACTCTGGGCGAAATTTCGAGAACGCGCGAGTCACAAAGCTGACCGGGGGCATTGGGGCCTTGCGTGGAGTGTCTCCGCTGGGTATTTCCTCGCTGGGTCGATCTTTTTACGGTCATTCCACGAAACTGGTTGGCTCATGAAGGTATTTGACTGGCTTTCGCTAGCCTTTTTTGTCTTTGGCGGTGCTGCCGTGTACATGGCTTTCGCCGTGGCAATGAGATGGCCTCCGCACCACCCTCGGAAGAGGGATATGGAGATATGTGACCTGATAGAGGGCATTTATCTTCATGGGCTCACCCTTCTTCAAGACTGGGAGAAACTCACAATTCTCAGTAATCTCCTCATTCCCATCCCCAGCGTTGCAGCCACTGTTACTCAACATAAATATGACACCCAAGCCCAAACAACGGCAGAAACGCTGTTTTCCTGGGTAACTGAATCGGAGAAGAAGATCGGCGATTTACTTGGCAACGACATGGCCGCACGCTACAGAATGGCCCCTGATCCGACTAAGCGAGCCCCATCGTGGACAGAAAACAGCATTTGGGTGGGCTTGTGGGGGGCGGTGGAAGGACGCCTCGTCTGGATTAGGGCATGGATGCGAGAACAGGTAGACCTATGACCTACCCTTTTGTCAGCGCATTCGTCGGCGAAAGCCCTCCAGATGAGATGACATCCTTTCGTAAGAAAAGTGCTATACTTTTCTTACGAAAGGATGAATCAGATGGCTTCTCGACACGGCGTTCGCGACTGGGTTTCTTCACGCCCCCCTCGATCTCTCTTCCAAAGTAGCGACGTCCCTGGATCCCTGGGTTCCGTTAACACTGCCCTGTCTCGCATGGCCACGGATCCAAGCGGGCCCATCACTCGGGTGAGGAATGGTCTTTACTGGGTGAAACCAACGTCTAGCCGATTCGGTTTCGGTCGCCCCGATTCCGTGGCTGCCGCGCTAAGCATCGCGGGTCCCGGAGCAGGTCCGTCTGGTTGGTCAGCAAGTCAGATGCTTGGCCTAACCACGCAAGTGCCTGCAGTAGTAACAATTGCGACCCTCGGTCGCCCGCCAAAAGGCTTTAAAGATATCCATTTCGTCACTCGTGCCAATCTGGATCGACGCGACCTCAATCCTGTCGAAGTCGCCACACTTGAAGTTTTACGGGACTTCCCCCTTCATACTGATGTCGGAACGTCCTTAGACGATGTCCGACGTCACTTCATTGACTTCGTCAACAGTGGCGACGCGGACCCAGACTGCCTCATTCGTGTTGCCAGAAAAGAGCATCACGCGGGCGCGCGGGCGAACCTCGACAAAATATTCGCCACAGCTTCAATGTAGATCATGTCAACTCCAACACGTCCATTGCTTCGAGTTGACGCAAATGCCTTCGGAGCTCTTCGCGACGAGACCGCGCAAATTACTGGGCTCATTCCGGCTCTCATTGAAAAGGACTATTGGGTTACCGAAGTACTCCGCGCCGTTGTCGTCCCTTTATCAGGGGCAGACCTTGTTGTTTTCAAGGGCGGCACGAGCCTGTCAAAGGCATACAACATCATCGAACGCTTTTCGGAGGATATTGACCTCATCGTCTCAACTTCCTTGACAGGTAACGCGCAGAAACGGCTACTTCGATCACTAGGAGCTCTGGTTACAAACATGACGGGCCTGACATCAACGAGGGAGCACGAGGGAAGAGGCTTCCTGAACGCTCGCTTCGAATACGATCAATCGTCGGAAGTTCCATTTCTGAAGCCAGGAGTCCTTCTTGAGATTGGAACACGGGGTGGTCCGTCACCCTGCCTCGATCGAACCATCGAATCAATTATGGCAGCCAATGCAGAGTTCGTAACCCCGGGATCCCGTCTTGACTATCTGGACCTCGACAGTTTCCCTGTACCTGTACTCGCGCCCCAGCGAACACTCGCCGAGAAGCTCGCTTTTCTTCATCACCGAGCGTGTGAAAGGGATTACACCGCGCTAACTGCAGGTGCACGACATCTTTACGACGTCGCCCAACTCCTTCGCCATGTTCCAACCCTGGATGCGTTGCAGAGTGGCGTCGTTGCCGAACTGATGATCGATGTTGATTCACGAAGCGAGACTGCCGGATGGGGCTTCACTCCTCGACCAGTAGGTGGTTTCGCAAGCAGCCCAGCTTTCAGTTCCGATCCCTCAATCCAAGATGCGCTCAAGAGTGGCTACCTAGCCATGAGACCTTTGATTTGGGGGGAAATACCCAATTTCGAAGACCTGATCTCTATCGTTCACTCCCAAGCTTCTCTCATTTAGCTCTAGGACATTGTGTCCATATCGGAGGTTCCTTAGGCTGCCGGTCGCTCATTCATCACGATCTATCGCTGTGGGAATGTAGGCGGGTACATGTCCTGTCTCGAAAATTGGATGCCCATATTTCGAGTCCGCCATCGCTTTCTGTCGTCCAAATTTCGTTAGATCGTAACAATTTTTGTGTCCACCGAAATCTTTCGTTGATTGCTCATATTCTTCGGCGTTGCTGACGGCGTTACTGACTAGCAACGGTACAACTATGACTCATTGGGGAACTGAGTTATAGACAAGTACTGGTTGAAGTCCATGCACCTTCGCTCCCCCTGGGGGAGATGTGCCCACAATCGTTCCGAAGCGTTTAGTGCGCCTTCTATTCAATACTCATCACCACCGTTGTTGACGAAGTCTTCAATGTCCTTCATCCGAATTCGCCGCGAGCGACCAATATGCACCGATTGCAGGTGTCCCGAATTTAGAAGCTCGTAAAGCTTGGAGCGACTGATGGCGAGCACGTGGGTTGCCTCTGAGATCGTCAAGAGCAACTTCATAGGCACTGCAACTTTGTCAGGCATTGCCTCATATTCAACGACCCTGTTTGAGTTCATTTTCATTCCTCTCGCTCACAAGCGTTTATGGCTTTCACTCGAATGTAGGTTCAACGTCGATATCTAGATGGATAACTTCGAGCTCCCGATCTGCGTTCGCCCGAAACGAGAGCGATGGCTCGTCTCTTCCGTTTCGAGTGTCCGATGCAAGGTCAATCGCAATTTGCAGTGCAGAGTGATCTATCAGTACTGGCTCCTCGTCCTCGCCGACGAAGAGCGCGAGTGTCGGCACGCCTTCGAAGTCACCAAAGAACATTCTCAGTGTTGCGCCAGAGAGTGGATCCTCTGTTTCGAGTGACATGCGTTCGGCGAAATCAATGTCATCAACGTCGCTGGTTAAGGTTGGCGAAGATTTCGACTGACGTAGGAAGGTCGGAGCGCTCGTCGTCAACGCTGGCCCACCGGCACTTTCGCCATAGCCACGAGCTTCACCTAGTGCCCAATCGTGAACGAACTGGGCGACGAGCGCGAAGGCGCCCTCTATCTCCCAACTAGTGATTGGATACTCGCTGAGATACACCCTCGCCGCGTCAGCGAACTCGAGGGTTTCCTCGGGGTCCCAGGCGCCGTCCGGGTCGATGATGTTCAGCGCCAGTTCTATGAACTTCGTTTCCACGGGCACCGGCGCCCGAGAACCGGGCGAGGTCGAGCGCTCGTCTGTTCGCAACTGAGCAACAAGTCGCCTCGTGGCCTCATCCACTAGTCCCGGATCATCCACCCAACGATCCAGTTCATCGTCCCAACAGAGCCCCTCGGGAAAACGAGCCGTCGACGCGTCGACGTCAACTATTGACGTCTGGCTGTCGGTGTCGTACGTAACGACCAGTGAGATTCGCTTAGTCACGTTCCCCCCTAGAGTCCGAGCTCGTGCCACGCCGGCGCGCTCGCCGCTGGTCCGTCGAACTCCCAGCCGTCGAGTGGCGCGAAGTTGCCAACTGATTCGGGACTTCTCGAAAGGTCGATTGGTATGACACTGATCCGCCCGGCCGACGCGTCGCCAATCTGTTGCAGGCGTGCTGCTTCACCGGAATCGCCCGCCCAGCGCTCACCAGCGTCGAGCACGGCCGTGACGTCACGCCACTGCTCGATCGAGACGCCCGCACTCACTACGTTCACGGCCTCGACGACGGGTTCCTCTACCTCGAAGGTCTTTAGTACCGCCGCCGCGGCGCGCTGGATCCGTCCGATGGACGCCTTGATGCCCTGGAGAGCCTGCTCCCCACCACCGGCCCAACCGACGACGTAGCCAAAGGAGTAGTCACTGGTGTCCATGGCGAGCGCGCGACAGATGACGTACGCCGTGGACTCCGCTTCGAGTTCCTTCAGTGCGCGCGACAAGTCCTTGTTGGTCGCAAGACCTGGATCGTGCAGGAGTGCGTGACCGATCTCGTGGGCGAGGGTCTTCACTTGTTGAGCCTCGGCGTTGTTGGTCGCTACCCGGATGAGGCCCTCTGAATGATTCGTGTCACCGTTCGCCCCGCTCTCGAGCGACGATGGTCGCTCCACGCGAAACCCGATGTCGTCGGCGAACCCGGTGAGCTTCTCGAACACGCCCTCGGGAGCGAGCCCGTTGAGCTTGCTCACGATATCGGGCAGGTCGGGCCCCTCGGTTTGACTGACGTCGAATACCGGCACCAACTTGAAGCCGCGAATTTCGCGAACGGTCTCACTCTCGGGGACGTCGTCCTTTCGGTACTTCACCGGCGCGAAGATGCGAAGTGCGGACTCCTTCGCTACTACCTGATGACCGAGGGCTTGCCAGGCCTTGTAGCCCGCGACGCGCGTGGCGTCGGGCTTCTGGGCGAGGATCAACAGCGCGTTGTTCGAGCTGTAGCGAGGGAAGCGACTCTGCACGTCGAGGTACTGCGTCCAGCGCTCGCTGGTCGTCAGCGCCGCGACACCCTCGCCCAGTGCTTCGAGTAGTTCCGCGTAGTCGTGGTCCATAACTGCATCTCCGTTACCCACCCGGTAGTGAGTTACTCCGAGTGACCTAACGCAACGGTCGCGGCGTGGCGGCGTCGTCGAGCAATATCTTCGTCAACGAAGTCGTCGAAGAATTCTCTCTCAGCGCGTTCGGGTCCGTGAGCGCAACGCAGATCGGCGGTGAACTGTCGCAGCATTGCCGTGATGTCGCGAAACGCGCGATGCCAGTCCGTTCCCGAGGACGCTGGTGACGACTTCGCGTAGGCGACTCGTTCGTGATCCTTCAGCGCCTGCAAGGCAAGCACCAGCGACTGGTGTTCATACCAACAGGCCGGCACGACGTAACTATCTATTCCCTTGTAGCGTTCGCGCAGCTCGTCAACCCATTGACGCAACCCCGACCATTCGCGCTCGGCCGCAATGGCCGCCAAAGTTGGCCAGTGAATCGGCGGCTCGATCTTCTCCTCGTCGCTGGTCGCCTTCGAACGCGCGTCGAAGCCACGAGGTAGAACCTGGCGCGCTGGCGTCTCGGCGCTCACGCCCGGACTTCGCATCGAGGAAGAGCGCCGAGGCGCAGTAACTCTTCGACGTTCCTTCGCGCGAGGCTGAGTTCGCGAGCGTCCGCGCGCAGCGTCCAGGGCATCAGGGTCAACATGATGGGTTTGGCCGCGCGCAACATCAATAAGCCGTGACCCACCTTGATGAGCCGGACGCTGCTCGGATCCAGGATGGCTCGGTGGCGCGTGGACTCCGAGATACTCCGTCCACCGCCAGCTTGGTGCGTGGTCGTGACTTCGGGGTGTTCTCGATCACCGATGAGCTGCGCCAGATCGCGCAGGTCGCTCGCGTTACTCGAGCCCCCGAGAATCACCTTCGACGTGGCCGAGTCCCAGATGGCCTGCGCCTGTTCACTCCCCCAACGATCGCGCGCTTGCGCCAGGGACTGCAGGACCGCGACCGTCGTGATGCCCGTACCCCCGCCCTCACTCATTAAAGAACCCAGCGAGGGCAGCGGGTAGTTCGCCGCTTCGTCCAGAATCAGCGCCACCGGCGGATCAAGGCGAGCGCCGGGCGACGCTGCGGCGAGTTGACGCGCGGTCTCCACCACGTCCTCGATCAAGGCCGAGACGATGTTCGACGTGGCGAACGCACCCGAGCTCGTGCCGAGGAGAAAGAGCGTGCCGTTCTCTTTGAGAAACTGCGCGGGCTGAAACTCAGCGCCGGGTGAGGGGGTGAGCTGCTCTATGACCTCGGGACTCGCCAAGGGCGCGAAGACCGAACTGACGACCGACCAAATGTTCGCGCGCTGGCGAGGTTCGAGTCCGACGACGGCCCCGAGCGCTCGCGACCAGAGTGGCGTGGCGACCGATGAGGCGCTCAGTATCTCGACGGCCTCCTTCGCCTCGTCGGGTGACAGGCTCCATCGATAGAGATCGCTCACGCTTCGCCGATCGACCGCCGCCGCTTGCAAAAGACAGCGCACGACCGCTTCGGTCTGTTGCTGCCAGAAGTTGCCTCCCTCGACGCGGCCCGCGGCGCCCGCGCACAGCGCACCGGCCCGCAGCATCGCCGTTTGCGGGAGCTCGCATCCCCTGATGGGCGACCAGCGCAGCCCCCCAGCGACGCCCTTGGCGAGTCCTTGGGGGTCGAAGACGCCCACGGGGCCGCGCTGCATCCGGGCGCTCATCGTCGCGGCCAAGTTGTCCGGTCGGGTGCTCGTCGTGATGACCGCCCCCGGCGCGTCCAGGATGAAGGGGATCACCAGGTTGTACCCCTTGCCGCTACGCGGGGGTCCGAGAATGACCATCGAGTCCTCGACGCTGGCGTAACAGTCCACGCCACGACTCGACCCGAGGAAGAGTCCGAGATCCTTCGATGTCGGCTTCGCAACTGATGGCCGCAGGATCGAGCCCCGTTGGAGAAGATGCTTCGCACCGGCGGCGACCATGACGTCGTGTCGATCAGCGAGGCCGGGAATACGAGTCGGATCATCGGCCTTGCGGCGCGTGTCACGTCGCACGATGCGCGTCACGAAGCAGGCGACCATAACGCTGACGGCGAAGACCACTGACGTCGCCGACCAGTAGAGCCACGCGGGACCGACCGGCGTGCGCCACGCGAACGACGGGTCACTAGTGTGCGCCAAGGCCGAGAGCGCACCCGCGACGTGGTGCGTCGCGAATCCGTGGCCCGAGAGCCACGCGCTCAGTAGCCCTCCCGCGGCCAACGTGAAGAAAAGTCCGAAAGCTCCGACGATGACGAATAACCACACGTCGTCGTCGTGGCGTCGCGGTCTCACAAAACCTCCATTCTTTGGTTCGTATCAAAGAGAGCCAACTCGCCCGGCGTGCAGATATGGCGAACGACGAAGGACCGCTCGCCCACGCGCCAGAGCCCTTCGCCTCGCGCCAGACTCGCGAGCTGGTCGATCTCGGTCGAGGACAAACCCAGCGCCGCGCCGGTCTTGGCGTCTTCGCCCGACTCTTGGGCGTAGATGATCTTGGTGGAGCAGTCCGCCAGTAGTCCGAGCGCGAGATTACGCGCCTCGGAGTCTCGTTCACCCACGGCGTCGAGATCGCTCAGACGATGGATCACCATCAGGTTGGCAATCCCGAGCGCCCGACTGAGTTTCCACTGGCTCTGCATGCGCGCGAGCAAGGCTGGTTGCTTCAGCACGCGCCACGCTTCGTCGTAGATCACCCAGCGCTGCCCGCCCGAGGGGTCTTGCAGCGCGGCCTCCATCCACGAACTGGCGCACGTCATCACCAGGCCGATCTTCGCGTCCGAACCTTGTATGCGACTGAGGTCGAGACTCACCATGGGGAGAGTCGCGTCAAAGTGCACGGTGGAGGGCCCGTCAAACAGTCCTCCAAGGTCACCACCGACGAGGCGATTGAGCGCGTGCGCCACGTCGCGACCGTCGTCCAGCAACTGCGCGCGATTGGAACCGATCACGTCGCCGGGTGGATCGAACATCGCTGACACCACCTGCGGCAACGTCGCGACGGTGTTCGTTGCCACCGCCTCGTCGAGCGCCGCGTAGAGCGCCGTGGACTCCACCGGTCCCATCAGTCGGCCGAGCGCCGCTTCGGTGATCGATCGCAACAGCTCGCGGCGACGCTGACGCACCATCTGCGCCCACGCCGCGTCTGACAACGCAACCTGACCGCCGTCGAAGTTCGTCAGGTACGCGGGACGCGGACCTTCGTCGAGGGGATTGAGTCGTGCCGCGACGCCGTCGCCCAAGGCAATCGCTTGGCCGCCGACACTGCGACTGACGGCCGTCCACTCCCCCTTGGGGTCGCCGGGCACGTAACACTTCCGCCCAAAAGCGATCGAGCGCGTCGCGATCGATTTCGCGAGCGTGCTCTTGCCACGACCCACGACCCCCGCGAGTAGACAGTTCGGATTCGTGAGAATGCCCAGTCGGTAGAGCACCCAGGGGTCGTAGACGAAGCCCGCGCCGCTCCACGCGTCTTGACCGATCAGGATCCCTTCACTCCCGAGACCGCTTTCGGCGAGAAAGGGGTACGCGCCGGCTAAGATCTCGCTCGTCGCTCGGTGTGGTTCAACCTTCAACCTTCGATACGTACGCAGCGCCTGTTCCCCGAGTTCGCCATTCCTCGGCAGATACGCGGCTGCTTTAGCCTCGAGTTGAAGTTGACGTTTGGCATCCCTCAGTTGTTCGCGCGCTGCTACGCGATCCGCCCCGGAAATCTGCGCCGCCGCGCGCGCCATCCCTCGTCGAACCCGTCGCGGAGTGTTCAAACCGCTGTACAACGTGGCGCCGAGAGAATTCCCTCCGTCCAGGATCGCCGCTACGGACTCCATTTCCGCCGTGCGGGGCGTAGGTACCCAGGATCCACCAGGGGTTTTGGGCGAGACCACCGACGGCGTGACGAAACTACGCGTTCGTGCGTTGACGAAAGGCGGATACGGCGGTAGTTGCATCCTCGCCGGCCCGGCAACCGGTGGCCCTTCTTGGCTCGTCACGCGCCACCCCCACTCGTCGCCGTCGTCACCGTCGCGGTTCGCACGGTTGCCGCCATCGGCATTGACGTGAAGATGCTGCGCACGATTCCTGGATGAAACATCGCCACTATCAACACCAGATCAACGATGCCCACGAACGCCAGTTGAACCACCGTGCTGCGCTTCGCTCTTGTCGACGCAGACGAAGACGCCGGGCGACGGACCCGCTTGGCTCGACGTTGCGGCGCAAAGCGTCGAACCGGTAGCTCCGGAATCACTCGTTCACCTCCGTCAGTGGGAACCGCGCGGCGATCAGAGCGGCGGCGCGCAGATACGCAACTGCTGTGTCGAGTTGCAGCTCTGCGAGCACGATCCGATCGCCAAGGTCGAGGTGATCGTCGTGGTTGACCATGACGACGCCGCCGCCGCACACGACGCGAAGCCACTCGGTCATCGCCGTGAGATTGACGTCGCGGCGATCCGTGGCGCCGCACCGTTGACGACCGGGGGCGACGACGACCACGGACCCCGCGACCAACGGGGCGAACCTACCGTCGCCAACGGCGGACCAGTCGTCGGGGTCGGGCCGATAACTGAGGGGCTGACCGGCGAGCGCGCTCACCATCTCAATGGTCAGCTCTAGCGCGTCGTACGCGAACTCTGTCGCGAGGACCAGCGTGCTCGCGCTCTCGAGCGACGCGACGGCGACCGGGCCGTTAGTCCTCGTGCCCACGTCGGAGACGACGATGTCACCGGCGTGTCGCAGCAGCGCGACGCCGGCTGCGTACTCGGCGGGCGTGAGACAGTCCTGGTCCGCGGGACTGCTCAGACTTCGAAGCACCCGCAGACCGTTCACCACGTCGACGTAGGGCGCGAGCGCGGACCACTCGGGAAGCACGTCACCATCAAGAGCTCGGGCGCAGAGTTCTCGAAAAGGTCGCGTCGAAGGCTCCTCTAACGACACCAAGCGACGGCGCAGTGTGCCGAGCTGCGTGGTCGCGTCGAGCACGCTCACGATCTCCTCACGGAGTTCGGCGAAACAGAGGGCGAGCATCGCCGCCGCCGTGGTCTTACCCGCGCCCCCTTTCGCGCCGGCCACGACGACGTGGTGGGACCCCGGCACTCGCGCGAGGCGCGGCTTCGATATCGCCATCTCGAGTTCTCTGATCTCGTGGTGCTGCGTGGGGCTGTCTCTACGACGTGACAATTGAATACACCTCTCTCCTTAGAAGACGCTGCGTCCGAGCGGCAGCGCCGCGACGACGAAGCCCTGCGACTGGCGCCCGTAGAGCACCCGGGTTTCGCACCCCGACTGACCGGCGGCGCGTTCAATCAGCGCCACGGCTTGGGTCAATCCTTCTTCGCTGCCCGAGGTGACCGTGACGAAGCCAGCGAACTCAACGTCGGCGTGGCCACCAATAAGGGCCTGTTCGCGTTGCAGTAAGTCCTGGTACTCCTGGACGTCGGAGAGGTCTTGAATCTGGCCCACCTTGGCCTTGTGACCGGCGTCGGTAATCGCTTCGGTCTTCTCTTTTCGCAGAGCCCGCAGCGCTTCCGCGGTGCCAATCGGCCGCGCTACCAATGAGAGGGATTTGCGAATATCGGGCGCGAAGACGAGCGCGTGCAAAAAGTGTGGCGCGACCTCGATCCTGGGCCACTCGCTGATCCAGAGCACGCTCGAGTACCCCGAGTCGTGTCGCAGGTACGACCAGTGCTCCGAAACGGCGACCGGTCCCGACGATCGGAGTCTCGCCCCGGGATGCTCAACACCCAGTTCGCTCGCGGGATCGTAGGCCTGGCGAATGAGCGTCGCGATCTCGGCTTCGTTGAGCCAGGCATCCACGCGCAGGCCGGCCGCGCGGAGCCCTTGTTCGAGGACGGCCATGTCAACGCGCAGCACGTGGGCGGCGCCCTTCACTCCGCGCCCGGCCGCGCGAATGGCCGGCGCGGCCTTCTTCATGTCGAGGGTGAGGGTGAGCGTCGTGCGATGCGTCGAGGAACCAAAGGACGATTGCGCGAGCAAGGCCCGGTACTGCTCGTTGGACCAGTCCGCCGCGTACGTGGCGTGCTCCTCGTACCACTGGGCGACCTTCGTGCCGGGGTCGGGAATCGTCGACTCGAGGATCTGGATCGCCGCGCACGTTCCCGTCTGGGCGAGTGACGCGAGCACGCGCCCCCACGCCGACACGCGTTGTACTTGTTCGCTCGGCGCGAGCAGTACGTAGGCGGAGTGCGACACCGCGAGAACCGCCGAGAGCGTTTGACGGTGGGGGTCGTGAACCAGACACGTTCTGGTGTCGGGGTCGTTAAAGAAACGCAGCGGTGCCGCGTCACCCGGCAGGGCCATCGTGCCCGCCGGACGGGGCGACGTGACGCGCACCCGGTACTCCGTCTGCTTCGCCGATACGCGCGTCGACCAGTGCACCAAGAAGGGCAACCACTCGACGATCGGCTCGCCCTTGCGCGTGACGAAGGCACTCGCTATGAACAAAGTCCAGAGCGGACCCGTCACGAGAAGACCGAACCCGCCCCCAACAAGGAGGCCGAGCAGCACCGTCGCGAACGCCACGCCGATGGCGCTACAGCGCAGGGCCGAAAAGCCGAGCATCATTCCGCGCGTCGGACGTCGGGCGAATCGCACCGTCGAGGGAGCAGTGAGTGTGGTCACGACTTACTCATTTCGGGGCTCGGGCGGCGTGACGGGGAACGGTGGGGGCGCTAGAGATGGTGCATCTGGCGCCGCACGGGGCGTCGCCGGCGGTGCAGGCGACGCTGGCGACTGCGTAAATGACGTTGGAGTACTAGGCGCGTCGGCGTCGACGCTGCGAGCCCCAGGACTGGGGGCCGGAGGTGTTGTAGAGCGGCCAGGTGAGTTCGATGTCGCGTCTCGCGTGGCATGAGATGGACCAGCAGCGCGCGGAACGACGAGTGATTCACTCACGCCACCACCTGGTGCCTCGTCGACTCCCGTACCCCGTGAGACTCCATTCTTTGCGGCGCTTGAGATTCCCCTTCGTACTGCGTCGCCGGCGTGCGCCGCGCCAGCAACGACGCCACCGCCGACAACGCTGGCCGCACCCGCGGCGGACGCCCCCGCTCTCGTGGACGTCGCGACGTCACCACCAATCGGACCAAGTCCGGAACCGGGTGGCGGCGCCAGTGACCCTGAGCGGTGTCCCCCGAGCATCATCGCTGAATACTTCATCTGCGCGGCCTTCTGTGGGGCACCCACCACGGTCGATGCTCCTGAGCTGGCGTGCGACGCCGAACCCGCCATCGTGGCAACGTGGTCACCCGTGAAGTGCACAATTCTCAGGGCCATCCACGGTGAGAACCCGGCGACGAGGAGGATGAGCAGGCCCGTGATCTCCTGGGTTATCGCCGTAAAGGGTGTGGCCCCGGCTGGTGTACCCATGCCGCCGAGAACCCCTAGCCCGATGACGAAGATGATGATCAGGATCAGTTTGGAGAAAACCAGCGCGAGCATGGCTTCGAGCCACTTGCGCACCCAACCTCGCGAGAGATCGGCGACACCCCCGGCGAAGGCCAGGGGCGCGAAGATCGCGGTGATGATGATGAGCATTTTTCTAATGACGAGCGCGAACCACACGACCGCCACGGCGCAAATCGCGAAGAGCGACAGAATCAATACGGTGGCGGGAGTGGCCAGGGCCGTCGTGAACATGGTGCCGGCAATGATCTTGGTGCCCATGGTCGCAATCGTGCCGCCGGTCGCGATCTTCACCACTCCCACGCAGATCTTGTCGACGGCGCCAAGGAGCACGTCGAGGCTCGCCAAGGTAATCGCACAGCCCACGGTCGCGATTACCAAACCGCGCAGCGCGCGAGCGATGCCGCCCGCGTCGTGCTTTAGCGCAGAGAGCGCCATCTGAATAATGAACAGCCCCAGACACACGACGGCGGCAATGGACACGACGATGCCCAGGTCAAGCTCGAAATTGGCGCCACTGAGCGAGATCGCCGTCGACGTGGACAACTGTTGCCACAGCCAATTGATTGCGGAGTCGGCGGTGTTCCCAAAGGCCGACGCGACGCTACTGAACACCGAGGTCGTGACGGTGGTGCCCAAGCTGCCAATCGATTTGACAACAGCGCAGAGGGGGTTGAAGTTGTTACACACTAATTAACGGTCCAGTAGTCCACGGCCACGGCGCCGTAGCCGGAGTGCCACGACGCACCGCCGAGGGTGAGTCCGAAGGAGAACGACTCGACTAATGAAGTGCGGCCAGGGGTCGTTACCGTGAGCGTCCCGGACACGTCGTAGATCACCATGAGTGGATCTACCGACTCCCAACCCGCGCTCAGAGCCTGCGTCCACGCGGGATTAACCGAGATCACGAGACCGCTGACGCGCCAGACCGTTCGCGCCGCCGCTTTCGTGGCCCACTGGGCCAGCGCGGGGAGTAAGCCCGGACCCGTCGTGAGTGACGCTGGGAGCACCTTCAACTCTGCAGTAGCCGGAATTTCGATCAACGTGTTCGGTGCGTTGTTGTAGCTCGCCCAGGCGAGTAGTTCACTCCTCGTTGACGTGGCGAAATCTATGTCCAAGAGTTCCTGCGTGAAGGCCATTGCGTACATGGCAGGTGACGACGAGTCCGCTTCATCAATCGGTGGAAACGCGACGTCGGTGGCGGGTAGCGGAAACTTCGCCGCCTCCAACGCGGCCAAACCACCAAGGTTCGAACTCTGATTCATTGCTTGATTGACCGTCCGCTCGACCGCCGTCTGGGGTGGGGTGATCCGCAGCGGGCGGTACGCGTTCGCCGTACTTTCTCTATTTGCGGACCGGGTCCGTACAGTCGGTCCCTTGGTCGGTGACGCCGACGAACCCAGTAGGACGATTAGCGACACCACAACCACCACTGCCCATAAGGCCGAAATCAGTAGCTTCGTGCGCGCAGATCCCCAGACGCTTCTCATTAGCTGAGACTCGAGCCGAGGTTGTAGAACGTGTTGATCAACAAGTCCGAGCCGCCGATCAGCAACGCGGCGACGAGGCACACCAGCAACCCCATTTTTCCTTTAGTCGACCACTGCGGGTTGGCACTGTGGTGTCCAATCGCCATGACGATCGCGCACCCTACAAACCCGGCGAGGGAGAGCACGAGGCCAAAGGCCATGAGTGAACCTACGAGCTTTGACAAGGTACTGATGCCGGGGATCGCCGTGCTGTTCGGCGTGACGTTCACGCCGCTGGCCACGAGCCGGACGGATACGAGTTGAGTAATCACTACTGCTCCTTTATTTGGGTTGACTTTCTTTTTCGACGCATTTCGCTTGCGCGTAGGTCCACTTAGCCCACGTGGCGAATCCCGGAGAGACCGCCGCCGACGAACTGCGAGTACGGCTGGACGATGACGCCGTACTGCACGTCGACCGCCGACTCCACGAGTCCGTCGCCGAGGTAGATCCCCACGTGGCCGGGGTTCGCAAGGGTTCCGTCACTCCCTGGTACGAGGACCAGATCACCCGGTGAGACGTCCGCGTAAGAGGTCACGGGCGTGCCTTCGTTGATCTGATCGCCGGTGTAGTGCAGCAACGCCACGCCGACCTGCGCCCAAGCCATCATGGTGAGGCCTGAGCAGTCGAAGGCCGTGGGGCCAGTACCACCCCAGAGATACGACTTGCCGAGTTGCGCCAAGGCGTAGGTGATCGCCACCGTCTCCGCGGCCGTGGCGTCGGCGGGGATTACGTAGTTCGGTGGCAGACCGTTGTTGCTTACTGGTGAATTGGGCAACGTGACCAAAGCTGCCGCGCCACAGTTTGGGTTTGAAACCAGTGTCGTGGTTGTGGTCGTTGTAGTAGAGCCGGCCTTGGCGAGTGGTTGGATTTTTGATAGAGCGCAGGCCGCGGCCTGGGCCGTCCCACCCACGGTGCTGAACAGGATGACTAGTCCCAGCAGAGCCACGGCGAAGCAAACGAACGGAGCGACGATAAGTAGCACGATCTTGTTCACGACGACGCTGATCCTTCAACGAAAGAGTTCCGCGGCACCTGAAGTTGAATCGAATCACTTTTAGCCATCTAAAGCCTCCGATATTTGGCATGTAGCGCAACGGTCGCGCCAACTCGCACTTTCAGCAGGGCAAGTTGAAGTGATCAACAATCTTTGATTTCGCCCACGGCTTTTAGCGCACATCAAGCAGAATTCCGAATTGTGTTTAGCCTTCGGCGGCAATTGGCGCAATGTCTGACCAATCACAAGTCAGCAGCTTCGGCGCAATCACTGGTAATCGGTGTACCGGTTAGCCCCCCGTCACCCGACAGATCACCGGACGGGTCTTACGGGACGTCGGCTCCAGTCCAGCGCGAGACTCGTGATTGCAGACGCGTTGTCCGACGAGCGATCGTCTAACGAGACTGACGCGAGAACGAATTCCTCACCTGTATTGGCACTATGAAACGTCAAATCGTAATCGTGTAACGTGCGGATTCGAGTCAGAGAGCCGACGTCCCATTAGGTCTGGTACCAGACACTGGCGTCTAGACGAAGTGACTCGCGTCATTTGGCGCAACGGTTAAATCGAGACACTTCGCCTTCGAAGGACGGATAGAGAATTACCGCCGAAACGTTTCAGCATTCACCCGAACCCCCTGAGTTGCATTGAAAGAGCGAGACTCGCCCTCGACTTTTGTCGTACGCATCAGACCTAGTTCGAGGGCGATCACGCCTTCGCTCTACGTACCGCAAAGAGAGAGAGGGCGGCGAGCAGCGCCGCCACAATGAGGTAGAAGCCTCCTTCGAGGGACTGCAGAGTCCAGAATTGATTGCCAGGTATGTACAGCTGAATGTCGGTGAGGCCCAAGTGCTTGGCGCAAATGGTTGGTGAGCGCTGCGGAGTCACCGCATCCTCACACTTATACATCTCGTTCGTCGATCGGTTCATGAGGGAGGTGCTCGGAACGCCCTTCTCCGTCTTTGGTTCGTACCCATTTGAGAGGGTCCACGAACCTGCGGGAGCCCCACCCGACGAGTAGAAACCACTCGACGAGCCCATGCCCAATTGAGTACTCTGCAACGCGGCGACCGACGGCGACGCCAGACTGGGGAGGACCTGGGTGGCGAAGCCCAGAAAGATCGCCGCGAAGAGAACGACGCCCACCGCGAGGGACCAACCAGGTCGGCGAAGAAGAAGCCCGACGACGATGGCCAGCGCGAAGCAGAAGATCCCGCAAGTAACCTCGACGAAGCCCGAGATCGCAAAGACCTTGGGCGTGATTCGAGCGGCGACGTGCGTCGCGCCGACCCACCACGAGAATAACCAGCACAGCGGCGCAAGAATAACCACGAGTGACACGACGCTCGTGAGGTACTTGTTCATGAGCCACCGGGCACGAGAGCCCGACTGGGTCCAGGCCAGACGATTCGTCTTTTGTTCGATCTCCTGCGCCACGGCGTTGACGCCGAGAATCAGACCGAAGAGTGGGGCGAATGCTACGCCGATGCCGATGACCACTTCGTTCAACTTCTCGCTGTTGAAGACGGAGAACTGCAGACCCCCGCAGAACTTGGCATTACTCGCGGTGAGCCCGCCGAACTCGCCTTTACAGGGTGCGGATAAGTACTCGCGCCACAGCGTCTGCTCGTGTAGGCCCATGATCAGCGCCCACGTCGATACGACAACGGCGAGTAGGGCGAACGCAATCACGATGGAGCGCTGCTGGCGCCACACGACCCACATCAGCGCGCATCGTTTTCGATGTCGTCGACGTGGCGACCATCACGATGCGGCGAACCTTCTCGCAGGTAGGCCATGACAATCTCTTCCAGGGTTGGTCGATCGACGCGCCAACGCTCGTCGTTGAAGGGAAGCTCCACTCGCACGAGGAGCGATCGACCTCGGGCGCTTTGCTGCTCATTGATGACCGTGATACCCGGCGGGGGCACAAGATCACTGTCGTCGACAATCGAGAGAATTCGGTGGGTCTCCACTATGTACTCGGTGTCGTTCGATAGGACCACGCGAGCGTGGGCGAGCACGACGACGTAGTCGCAGATTGCCGCCACGTCGCTTAGCGCGTGCGTCGAAAGAACCACGCTCGATTCGCTGTCGGCGACTTGGCGCATGAGTAGACGGAGCAGGTCCTCGCGCGCCACCGGATCAAGAGCCGCTGCCGGCTCGTCAAGGAGCAGGAGCTCCGGCTGCTTTGCCAAACAAAGCGTGAGGGCCACTTGCGCCTGCTGGCCACCCGAGAGATTGCCCACGCGCGAGCGTAAGGGAATGTCGAGGAGTGCGAGATGGTTCTTCGCGACGTCCATATTCCACGTCGGATTGTTCATTTCGCCAAAGCGCAACATCTCGGCGACGCGGAAGCTCTTATAGAGCGGACGGTCCTGATCGAGGTAGCCAACTCGTTCGCGCAGATCGTTGGTTCCTGGCGACGGGGACCGCCCGAGGATTCGTAGCGTTCCGGCGCTCGGTTCTGACAAACCCGCCGCCATCCGGAGCAGTGTCGACTTTCCCGATCCGTTCGGACCAACGAGAGCGGCCACTCTCCCTTTGGGAATGGTGAGGGTGCAGTCCTGTAGTCCCCAGGTGCGCCGGTAGCGCTTGCCAAGGTTTACCGCTTCGAGCACGGACGTTTCTTCGATCACGAGCGCACGTTGCCGTCTTGACGGAGCGCGGTGCGCATGAGTTCACTGATCGTCTCTTCGTCTATACCGCTGCGACGAGCGTCGATAACCCAGTCGCGAAGTGCTTGCTCGAGAGAGACACGTTCCGTCACGTTTGGTGCAACTCGCGAGCGCGCAGTGATGAAGGTGCCCAGACCCGCACGACCTTCGGCGATCCCCTGATGCTCGAGTTCCCGATAGGCCCGATGCACCGTGTTGGGATTGATCGTGATCTGAGTGACGACTTCACGCACCGACGGGAGCTGGTCACCATCTCGTAAGAGACCGGTGCGTACGGCGAGACGAACCTGGTCTACGAGTTGTCGATAGGGCGCTAGACCGCTTTGCGGGTCGAGTCGAAACGTGAGTGACGGATGCTGTGTCATGTACTAGTACATTAGCACAGTTACTTGCTGAGATCGTTCCGGGATCTCGAAGAGGAACGGGTAGTGAGTGATATTTGGGCCCTACTTGCCTGTTCTACTCGGGGACCCGACGTCACAGATCTGCTACCAGCCACTGGCGCTTGGTGCCTTAGCCTGCTTCCGCCGAGGTCTCCGTAGGAGTTGGAAAGTCAATCTTCTTCCAGGTCCCTCCGCTGTTCGAAGTTTCGTAAGTCGACTGATATCCGTAGGGAATCGGGAGTGTGAGGAGCGCGCCCTTCGAGTTCAACGCGGCGAGGGCTGTTTCATTCAGCGTGGAGGGTAGATCACGCAATTTGGTTGACGGAACGTGGCTTCCATTGAGCGAGACGATGGAGACAGACCCCTGATCTTTTCCTCCCGGCTGAAGTATCCACCAGGTTGTCGGGCCTGCGGGGGAAATCACGACCACGTGCCCTGAGGCGACTGGCACCGACGTCCCGTCCAAACACGGCTGCGCGGCGGCACCTTGACGATTAATTCGAAGATCTCCCCCGACAACAACTCGCGGGTGCACGGTGTCAAGGGTCCACTTCAAACCACCGTCGTGCGTCACGTAAAAGTAAACTGCCTGGCGACTTCCGTCGGGGTAGTCCACGGGCACCACGCCCGTGAGTCCTGAAAAGACGGGCTTGCCGTACAGCCCGAGCGCCGTGGAAGGAACTGATGACGGACGAGGAAGGGTCATCAACGACCAGTCCACGCCGCCGTCGCTGGTCCGCCATAAATGGGTTGCGTTGGTCGCTGGCGCCCACGCCACAGAGGCGAAGCCCACGGTCGCCGTTGCGAAGACGTCGTTGGCGAAGATGCACGAACCTTGAGGATCGGGCGAACGAGTTGTCCACTTTGCCCCTCCGTTCAAAGTTCGCTCCAGGGAATAATTACCATTTGAGCCAAATCCAAACTGTTGGCGCCAGCCCAACGCGGCGCTGACGAAGCTGATGGACTCCCCGCCGCCATTGCTCCCGGTGTCACCACCAGGTTGGGCGATCCAAGTTCTCCCCCCGTCCACAGTGTGTCGCAAGATCGTGTTAGTACTTCCGCCGTTGCGCGCCAACAGCCATCCGTCGCTGGGCGAAACGAAGTAGGCGCTGTTCCAGACGTAAGGACATTGGCCCTTAGGAATGCCTGCGGGACTCTTCAGCGGTGGCGTGATGTTGCGCCACTTGATCATGTCAGTCGAAAGAAAGACTTCGCTGCATCCGGTGTTTAAGTCGTACGTTGCAACGATGCCGACTCCGTGGCCCGCGTAGAGCACGTTCGTGCTCGTCGTCGTCGCTGCAGAAGCGGTATTCGGGGAGACCGCAAGACCGATCGCAATGAGCATCGCGCCACAAATGGCGAGGATCAAGGACTTCCTCGATGCTGACATGACTGAATGGTACTTCCAGATGCTTTGCGTTGGATGCTTGCGCCACCTAAGTGTCGACTCGTGTCGGAGAGGGGAGCTGCACATTCTCCGACAGGCGAGTTGAGCCATGGACAACACGAATTCCATGGACTTCGCAGTATTGAAAGAAAGAATAGGCTCCGGTTGTGATGCTGAAGCGAACTCTGTCGGGCGCGAACCTTGTTGTGGAAGGTGTCTCCCTGCTTGCGGTGAGTCTTCTGCTCTCCAATGTCCAGATCATCAGGATTGAAAACTCAACCGAGCCGCACCACTGGGGGCACTTGTTGAGCCTCGCGGCGGCTCCAGTCGCTTTTGCTTTCGCGGCCGTCGCATGGTACTGGCTTCTTCGAGCACTTGAAAGCGTGGAGCGTGTCTCGAATTCGCTCGTTCGTGCTCTAAGTCTGTTCGCATCGATGTGTATCGCATTCACAGCCGAGGCTCTTGGTAACTACGTGTATGCTCCGCCAGGGCCCGGAGTATTCAGGGTTAGTGCGGGACTTTGGTTCTTCGGTTGGCTGATAACTGGAATCGGGTTCTTACTTGTGATGCGCCTCGCCAATCAAACAATGATGATTTCATCTGCTCAGAACGCTGACCAGATGATTGACGAGACGATCGAATAACGCCAAGCACACTTCGGGTGGTCCCCTGTTCACAGCACCCGCAAACTGCATTGGCGCATCTGAGTTGAGAGGAGCACGCAATAACTACGATTCTTTGCCAGTCGGATTGTTGGTGTCGAAGACACGACCCATTAGAAATGCCACCTTGTACTGGATTCTCCACCATCGATGAATTCACCCCTGCCTCAGCGCTCCGGTAAAGGGACACCTTGCTGAATAGTCTTCAAGGAATGAACAATTCACGAGGGGGTGTTGGGAAGAAGTGAAATTCAAGATTCGACGCAGATGGATGGGGCCGAAACATGGGGTCGCTCGTGGAGTTGCGGTCTTCACCCCAGCAGATTCAGTCGGTTCCGACGTGGTGATTGGCGCATCGGCCGATAGCGGTCGGCTTCGCCAATGGTCGCTTGCGCATGGCGTCGACCTCACTGATGATTTGGCGAGTCTTGAGGTCTTGGACGCGCATATCGATGAATGGAACGCCGATCCAAGTCATTATGAGAGCGTGGACTTCGGCAACGAGGTGGGTATCTATTTGGGCAACGTGATTCTCAAGAATGTTGCTGGTACCTCGTGGCGAGTTTGGCCAAATGGACACCCCGTCATTGCACTGGAATCAAATAGAGATTTAGACGTGATCGCGATGACGGGCGACCGTCTCTTGCGATCGGGGTCAAGCCTTCCTTCGATTTATGCACGAGCATCGTCGCAATAGATATGTTCCCGATAGTCATTTTTCCCAGAGGAAAGGGGAGTTTTGTAGCTCCGGATCAGCAGTTCGTATCAGCAGGAGCTTGGCCGTGCCAGCGCGAACGGTTCGATCGGAACGGCAACATGGTGTGTAAGTCCAAGAAAGCTCATCGAAATCGGCAACGTTGAAATATCCCACGTGTTGCCAGGTGCTCGGTCACATGAGAAAGTCTCTCGAACAACCACTCTCTCAGAACTGTGAGATCCGAGCACGAATGGCTTAAAGCCGCTATCGCGCTTCCAAGAATTTGACTGCCCGACACGAACCTTTAACCGCGACATGTGGTTAAGTGGCGCAAAATAGACCGGTACTGGTGCACCAACATTTGATATTTCCACACCCATTGGCCCGCGATTCGAAATCGTCGCGACAACTTCAAGTACGGCATCTCCGGACGGCATGATCCATGTTTGTTCGACACCGACACCAGGTTTCTGCGCCACCTGCGAACCGTTTGGTGTCAGAACAACGTTCGTGCTGACCCCCATCGTGCTCGTGCTGGTGCCGATCGGTTGGTAGCGAACGACGCCAACCAGAACTACCACGATGACCAGCACGGAACCTAATGCAACGATGAATTTCAATCGTGACCCCAAAATGCGACGAAAGAGGTCACGGGGTGCTGCGTCTGCGGACGAATCTGGAATGACCTTACTTTGATTCACGTATGGACCTTGAACCGATCTGTCGACATACATCTTCAGACAATTTCTAACACTTCATCCTCATAGGTGAAGTGCATGATCCGTGACTGGCGGATATTGCCGTGATCCAACTATTGACTCTCACGCGTTCGGTGCGCCGCCCCAGAGGAATGCTTGCCCCACGTCACTGGTCACCGGTTGGTTCAGCAAGCCGGCGCGTAACGCCGCTGCAACACCGTTGGCTTGGTCAAGAGCGGACTTCGCCTGTTCGCGAGTAGGCGTCACTCCTTGGTGAATGACCAGATTTCGATTCTTGTAGCCACCTTGCCACCATGCGCCGAAGTCATTGTTCGAATCAACTAGGTCAACGACGCAGCCGGTAAGACGCGGGATGTGAATCTCGAGCTGATTCTTCAGACCAGAATCAAGGATTCCGTCGATGCGAGATAGGTTGCCTCGATAAAGCGGACATGTCTCACGAATGACTGTTTGAACTAGCACTTCCAATGCCGAGCCAGTTGATGCCAGACACATTCGAAAGCGTCCTTCGTTGAAAGAACCGATCGCGCTCTGCATTAGTTCGTAAAACAGAAAGAACGGTTGGCCGTCGAGGTGGCTACTGACGAAGAGTTCAAAGGCAAACTGTTCCTCAGGTCGACTTGAATGGACCTCCTTGAGAACCGTCGGTCGTCTACTTGCAAATGGGTACGAGATCGGCCTTCGCAGGACGCGCCGCAGAAACCACCATTAACACGTATCTTTTGGCAGAGAACTGATTGGAGTGGACCCGGTAAGTACCGACTGGCTCAATCCAGGCGATCCTTTGTTCCCCGTAAATCTCCCATCTCGCCACGACTTTGGATCCTTGTAGCAAGGTAATCCGCGTCGGAAGAGATTCGTAGGCATTTTGGAGCGCTATCCCGACACAGGGCGCGGCCGTGATGTCGAGTAACCCAGTCGCCGGACCAGTTCCGGACCCGCTGCCACCTTCATTAGTTTGACCAATGGGCACAATCCCATGAGGCGCCGTTGAACTTGCGCCCGAACGGTGTACGTCGGCGAGAACTGTTCCACTCGCCAACAAAATAAAGGCAATAGTGAGGGCAGCGATCCTCTTTGAATTCAATCCATCGATCCAATGACGGTTGACGACTTTCATAACGACCTCGATTCCACGCGATTAGTGCTCTTTATACAGAACGTTGTCGTCCTTCGGCCAATTTCAGCCATGGACGATGACCTTCTTCGTTTTAGCGATGAAGCTGCCGGCAACGTTGTCGTAGTGGCTCGTGCAGATCGGCAGAGGCTCATTGAATCCGAAATACTTGGTCGGCCATCCGCCGTACAGCCCGAGCACCTCGACGCCGTTGGCGAATCTCGGCGCGCACCTCGTGCCGTGCGATTTTTCCAACTGAAGAAACTGTTTTGACGTGGTGGAGTCGATAGTGAGATCCGCGGCCGCGGTCTCCTCATGCTTGAGTACAACTTTGCCCGTGATGGCGACGGCCGGAGTGGCCGACCCCACACCTACCGGCGAATGGCTCGTGCCCGAGACGGGCTGGAACGCCACGTAGGTAATGGGGAGATAACACGTCTTTCCAGTATTCGTGTAGACGATTTCCAATTTGAAGTCCTCAGTGGCGACGTAATGGCCACCCTGTCCGGCCCCCCACTCACTGATGTGCGACGGCTTGCACTTCGGCACCGCGAGTTGGGCGCCCGCGACCGTAGCCCCCGTTGTCGTGCCACCAGTGACCGTCTTGGTGCCCGCGGACGTTCCCTGAAGCACCGTTGGAGAGGAACCCAGAAACGTCGTCATGCCAGTGATGGCGATGGCAATAGCGACGGCCGCGGTACCAACGAGTGTCGGAACCCGACGCCAGATCGGAATTGGTTTCACGTAACGGGGCTCAGGCTGCTCAGCGGCGATACCGGCCGTAATCTTTACCATCAGTTGGTCGTGCGGTAACAGTTGGTCAAGCGTCGCGTCGGAAAGTTCGCGAGCCGGGTCGAGCGATTCCATCAAGGTTTGTAACAGTTCATCGTTCATCGTTACATCTCCTCTCGAAGTAAGGGCATCGGAGTAATCGACGCCGTCGTTTGGTTTAAACACTCACGCAGAGTGCGTCGAGCTCTTGACAGCCGGATGCCGGCAGCCTTTTCACTGCAGCCAAGAGTTACGCCGATTTCTCGGTACGAGAGTTTCTCCCAGTACGCAAGTTGAATGAGCTCACGCTCGTCCGGCGAAAGCGAACCCAGCGCGTCTAGAAGTTCTTCGATATCCTCCTCCGAGTAGCGCGGTCTCTCTTGATCGAGTTCACGCTCTAGGGCCAAGCGAGACTCGAGCCGCATCGAACGTTGGCGTGCGCGTCGCATATTGGACAACACCCGCCCGGCGATGCCGTAGAGCCAGAAGAGTTCTTCGTCTCGTGAGGGCATCTCGCCGAATCGCCGCCACACCACCACGAAGGTTTCAGCGACTAAGTCCTCTGCCGCCGAGTGGTCGTCGAGGCGGCGGAGCCCGTAACGCATGAGGGCAGTACGTTGCGTGACGACAACTCTCGCAAAGTCCTGTTCTCTGTCGGGCATTGGAGCCCTCGTTTTGCTCATCACTCTCTTAATGTCCGGCTAGCGACATTCCCTTCACTCGTAGCGACTGTAGGCCGATGACCACATAATTGGTCAGTACCGATAATGCAAACGGACACATAGAACTTGAAGAGGTCGAACTACGCGCTGGTGGCAGAACTGCGGCGTCGGAGTGCCGACCTCAACAATTTCCGACTGGAGGATTCGGAAATGGGCATAGGCGCGTCGGCGCAGCGCTCCGGAACGGTCTGTCGTGTCGCTGGCCCCGAACCCTGGGGTAAGAGTCCCCACAGCCTCGCCTATTCAGCGGGTAATCCTCGAACGAGATCCTGACTCTTTGTGTACAGTCCTCCGATTCGTGTAACGCTGGCTCCGGTGCGGACAGTACTAAGGGTGAGATCAGTCAGTGACGAGCCCACGGCCTGGGCGGCGGCTCTTCGCAATGACGGTGACGCCTTCGGCGCTGTCTTCGATCAACACCGCGACCGTGTCTACCGTCACGCCCTGCGAATGACCGCGAACGTGCCCGACGCGGAAGACGTCACAGCAGAAGCGTTTCTCGAGCTCTGGCGTCGTCGAAAGTCTGTTCGGGTGGTCGACGGTTCCGTGCTGCCCTGGCTCCTGGTCACCACGACGAATGTGGCACGAAATCGGGCGCGCGGTCTTCGCCGCTATCGAACGCTCATCGCCGCGCTGCCCCACGGCGATGACGCGCGAAGCGCCGAAGACGTCACCTTAGAACGGATCGAAGTAGTGCGCATCGCTACACAGGTACGAGAGGCGCTTCGTTCCCTGGCGCCCTCGGACGTGGCCTTGATAACACTCACCACGCTCGAGCACTACTCGTCGGCCCAAACAGCGGTCGCCCTGGGCATATCCGAGGGCGCGGCGCGAACCCGCCTGCACCGCGCACGAACCCGCATGGCCACGGCACTCGACGCTTTGACAACCGCAGACGACGACACGACAAAGGAGAAGAGTCGATGAGCACTTTAGAGATGGACCCGGTATTCACCGCAGCACTGCGAGAGGCGCTGGTGACCACCGTTAAGAACACCCCTCGCGTACGTCGTCGCTGGCGGTGGCGTCTGGGAACAGGCACGGTCGTCGGCTTGACCCTGGTCGCCGGTGGCGTGGCATTTGCCGCGGGAGTGTTTTCTCCCCCTGGCGCGCCGATCGACACATCACTTGGCGGCGGCGTTACCGCCGCCCGAACCGGACCGGCGACGATCGCACTCGGCCCCCTGCCCGCCGGGGCCACCAGTCTTTCGCTCACTTTGACCTGTCTCACCATCGGCACGTTCTACTTTCCCAACGGGTCCAGCCAGAGTTGCGACGCGACTGACCTCAACCGTGCGCCAATTTTTCGACAGGCCAGCGAAGTCGTGCCGCTCAGTCCTGGCGTCGACACCGTGACGATCAAGACCAGCGCGAACGCGTCGTGGATGTTGCAAGCCGTGTATGTGAACCGGGTCACGACCCAATGGGGAACCAACGCGAGCGGTCAGACCTACGGCGTAAGAAACCAGCAGGGCACCCCGGATCTCGTCGCTGTCTTCGCTGATCAAGGCAATACCGGCTACGTCAAGGAAAGCGAGCTCAACTGCGCGTCCGGTGGCGATGTGAAATCGCCGGCGGAAGCTCTCGCGTGGGACAAAGTGAGCCAGAGCCGGAATGTGTCCATCCCCGTTTACGAAAGCGATGGCACGACGGTCATCGGCACTTTCACTCTTACTAACGCCTCTGGAGCGAATGCCCCGACGGTCCCGCTCTCGTCCCTCTCGCTGGGCTGCTAGACAACGTGCAGAACCACACATCCCTCCACGAGATCAAAAGACTGAGTGAGGGTTCCAGTCGTGGACCCGAATGCACAGGTTTGGTACCGGTCACTGGCGACTCTTACCGAGAGCATCGAGCTGACGGAACAATTTGGAGGAGCGATTGATTGAGACCAGCCGTTCTAAGTAAGTACGTGCTGCCATCGACAAAGTCCATTGCGCCGTATTCGACCCCAACGGGACCGCCCCGGGCTCGTACGACTCCATCAACAGGACTGGCACACTCCGTCGGGCCAACTCCACCGGCGTCAATGAGCCAAAAGATGCCACCTCCCACGTACGCGTTGGTATCAAATGTGAATCTACCCAACGACGAACTCGGCGTTAAGGCTCGACCTTTGAAGAGCCGCATTGTCGTGGACTGCGTCGCCGTGCTTTGCACAGGAACCCACACACCTCCGCGCACGACGGCGAACGGTCCAGAACTGAAGTTCGGACTCTTGCGAGTGCCGAGGAGTCGTCCTGAGACCGACGAGAAAACGGTCACGACTAGATGGCTTCCGGCATTGGTGCCACCGAGTACGTAGAGCCACGAACCGTCGTGCGACGCGGCCAATGCCGCTGGAAAGAAGGCGAGGTGAACCGTTGCCATAATCGCGCCGTTCGCTGGATTTAGACGATACAGGCTCGTCCGTGTCGCGACCCAGAGGTTGCCGTGAGCGATCGTAACGAGTTCGGTTGGTCCGGGGAGTTTGAAACGTCCGGTGACCTTCAAGCTCGCCGGGTTGACTCTGAGCAAAAGCCGTCCACCACCCGGAGTCAATGTTGTACCCGCGTTACCTAGCGGCGCGCCGGTCGCCCACCACAGCAAACCGTCGCCATACGCGACGCTCGTTACGGTTGGAAGCCACACTCGTGCGACCACCCTGAAGTTCTCGCGATCCACCCGTATCAAATCTGCCGGTGTGGCTTTGCCGCAGCTGAATGTCCCCGTGAGGAAAATCGACGACTTGTCGACTGCGTCGATACTCGGGTCCGGGCCGCAGTCGCCGAAGCTCAACTTCTTCACCACCGAAAAGAGCGCCTTCGTTCCGTGGGGCACGCTTACTGCGGAAACCTGCGAATCCGGACCAAATGGAGTGAAAACAGTGACAAGGACGAGAGCCAGCACGGCGAGCGAATACAGCAGCCGCGTTGCACGTTGCATTAGACGGAACTATAGAGCCGAACTAAGTCTGACTAACAGCAGTCGGACTCATAAATCAGCACATAGCCTCGTGTCGGAGACCCGAAGCAACAGATCTGCAACCAGTCACTGGCGCCTTAATCCTGCGGGGTTCTGACCTACGTCGGCGCAGTTGGGGTTGGCGGTCGTGGAAGAATCAACAGATGCGACAGTTCCCAGACCTCGAGGCCCCACTGTCTGACGGCATCGTTTCGCTCCGCCGTTTCACGATGGACGACGTTGCCGACGTTACTCGCGCGTGCCAAGACCCAGAGATTGTGCGGTGGACCGCATCGATACCGATCCCGTACATGGAGTCAGACGCTCAAGGCTGGATCGAGCGCCACTCCGAACACTGGAACTCTGGATTCACGGCTTCATTCGCCATCGTCGACGCTACCGAGGGCGCGTTTATGGGCAACATCAACGTAATCGTGCCACCAGACGCGCTCGGACGGGCAGCTCTGGGGTACTGGGTGGCAGAATGGGGTCGCGCGCGAGGAGTTGCGACGCGTTCCTTGATGATTGCCAACAAATGGGCCATTGACGTCCTTGATCCTCGAGAGCTTTATCTGGAGACCCTCGAAGGCAACGTCGCTTCAGAGCGAGTTGCCGAGAAGGCTGGTTACGTCTTTGTTGAATACAGATCCGAGAACTTCACTCGGCCAGCGTCGAGGGGAACGCCAGAAACGGTTCGGGTAAAGGAGTGGGTCCTAAGACCTTCTGGAAGTGATACTCCGTAAGCACCCGGCGCCGGACGAAACCGAAGTCAGGTAGAAAATACCGATCTCCAAGTTCGCTGACGTTGAACAAGATTTGCAGCGAACTGATGGGGCGGTGATCGTTGGTCTCGGAGAGCCGACGTAACAGGTCTGCTACCAGGCACTGGCGACTCTCAGCAGAAACCTAACATCCTGCTGGTGCCGTTCACGGACCCCTTGGGAAAGTACGAGAGCAAGAGACTCTTCAGGATGCAGTACCTGGAGTTTTTTGGTTTGCCGACATCGTTGCCATGAACATAGAGAATGCCAGGGGCCGGACACAGCTCCGCCTCGGCTATCCAAACGGTCTTAGAAGGTCCGTGACTAGATTTCACGACAATCCTGAACACGGTCTCGTTTTCCATGCACATCAGTGAGTCTGCTGACACCGACATAATTGAGATCTGCGAGACACGATTCCGCAATGTTGCGGCCTGGGAGTTGGCCAAGACAACTGAACTTGGCTGAGTTGATCCGTTCATTGGCGTCGAAGCTCCAAATTCGGTGACAGTTACGAATCCCGTCGGCGGCATCGTCAGACGAGGATTGTTGCTCGTCGCGTAACTCGTTAACGCAACTCCGAAGGCGACAACCACCAGAGAGGCGACGAGTATTAGACGACGACGCACGCCGCGAAGGCTTCGCTTCTGTGAATTCGCCATCATTTGAAACCATAGGACTGGACCGCAATAGGTGGGCGGCGGGCGTATCCACAACGGGATCTGGTGCGTGGTGTCGGAGAGCCGACCTACACAATCTAATGGGATGGGACTTCATGCCTGGATCGATTGAGTCCCCTCGGGCTGCCTTGGCTGATGCTACGGCGACTTAACGACAGCGCGACTTTCCCTTTCAGATGTCACGTTTCTGTTAAGCGAATGAAATCATTGCCATCGGGCGGACATTATGTAGTACTAGCCCATTCGAGGAGTTCATCGTGAAGTTGCAGCTCCCAGTGCGTGCCATTGCCGCATCAACTCTCGCCATTGCCGGCATCTTCGTCATCCTTTCGTTACCGGCGTCAACTTCCGCCGTTGCGGCATCGACGACTGCACCACTGTGCAAGGCCAGTCAGATCCATGAGACATTCGTACCGAGAAAGGTCGCACCGACCGCGCCCGAGTCGTTCAAAGCGTGGGTCCTCTACACCAACACCGGCGGTCGCTGGTGCAGTTTGCCGATTACGTACATCGGTCTCGAGGCGCTCTCGGGTGCCAACGTGTTGGAGGGATCAGCCACTCCGACGAACTACATCTTGGGCAACGTCGTACTGGGCGTCGGTCGGTCCGCTCGAGCGCAAGCGTCGGCGATGCGCGTTAGTTCATTCGGAAAAGAATGCCATGCAAAAGCAGCGAACAGACTCGTTGTTCTTCCGTTGTACATCGGGTGGACGAAGAGGTCATTCAGTCTCTCACCAACTGTGCTCGTGTGCACCGGTGGCGACATCAATATCGCGGGCAGTGACATCACAAAGGTGCCCTTGCAACCTGATAACTAGCGGCTCATCCGTGTTGTCCTTTGACTTTGGTTAGGGGGAGAAATGGCCCGAAGATAGGGTTCGTGGGATGCACACAGACGTGATTGTTTTGAACGGCGGGTCAAGTGCGGGCAAGTCAACGATTGCCAACTCATTGCAAGCGTTGTTAACCGAGCCGTGGTTAACGCTGGGAGTTGACAACCTTATAGATGCTTTGGGGCCTGCTGGCGCCGGATCCAGTTCGGTGATCGCCTTTAGCGCAGACGGGATGGTCAGTACAGGTGCACTATTCCGTCAAGTTGAAAACGCTTGGAATCAAGGCTTGGCAGCGATTGCCCGATCTGGCACCGGCGTCATCATTGATGACGTATTCCTGGGCGGCGCAGCATCCCAGTCTCGGCTGAGTTCGGCGCTTTCCGATCTCAAGGTGCTCTGGGTGGGCGTTCACTGCGACCCAGAAATCGCGTCATCGCGAGAGTTATCACGCACGAATCGAGTCACGGGGATGGCGAGAACACAGTCGAGCATCGTGCATGAAGGGGTGAGCTACGACATCGAAGTTGATACTTCTGATATGTCTGCACTTGAGTGCGCCCACGTCATCCTGCGGGGCATGAACCTTTGACGACTCGGAGTGACAGTCGTGGTCGCCCCCGCTTTGAACGACCCCTACGGCGAAGTCGGCTGCATGGGATCGGAAATTGTTGATGTCGGAGAGCCGACGTCAACAGATCTGCAACCTAATGGCGGCTCGGGTCACGCAAGTCATGACTGGCGGCGGAAGCTCGACATCAACACTGTTCCACTAGCGAATAGTGAAGTCAGTAGTGAGTCGGATGCGATGAATCCTCAGAATCGAGGCAAGGCGCTTGGCTGCGTGTACCGCGCCGATCCGAATCCAAGAATTGGAACGAAAATGAAGCTGAGGAGCCAGAGACCGATTCCAAATCCGGAACTCTTCGAGAAGGCCTTCGCAATGTCCATGGCGACTATTAGTCCTATGACGATATTCACCAACGGAATGAAGAACAGAATCAACCACCACTCGGGCCGACCAGAGATCTTGCATATTAAGTAGAGGTTGTAGATGGGGACGAAGACCCCCCAGCCTGGTTCGCCAGCTTTAGCGAATACTTTCCAACCCGCGACAATGTAGAAAACGGACACTGCGAGATAGATCAGCAGAAGAACGGCGGCGGGACCTGAAGATGCAGCGGCAATCGATTGCATTAGTAGCTTTCTCGTTTTCTCGTCAGGCTACTTGGGAAGCATCACATTCAATGGGATAACGAATTACTCCAGGGACCCGACGCATCAGGTCTGGTACCAGACACTGGCGATTGGCGTAGTCGTTCAATCGATTGGCGGGCCCGGGTATGTCAGACTCAGTTTCAATCGACCAAGGGGGTTGTCATGTTTAATAATCGGTTCGCTCGTTTCAGTGTTGGAGCGGCTCTCATCGCTGGCGGCCTCGTTGGTGGCCTCGTTGGTGGCGCTGCAGTCGCCACCGCTCTCTCTCGGTCCCATACTTCAACGGCGCTCAAGTACTACGCATGTCTAAGTGGTGGACTGCTAACCCACGTCGAGACATCCCAAGAGAGTTGTCCACTTCGACAAAGAGAGATCGTCTGGAATGAAGTCGGTCAACAAGGCGTCCAAGGACTACAAGGTGTCCCAGGCGTCCAAGGTATCCCAGGTATCCCAGGCACGTCGGCCATTTTGCCGAGCGGCTTCTATCTCGCATTCAGTTTTAACGGATGCCCAAAAGGAACGCCGCAACCGCTCGGAGTATGGCTCAGCCCATCAGATTTGGGTGCGCTTAGTGGTCCGACTTCCGGTGACCCGTACCCCGGTGTACAAATGGTGGCCTGCGAGTTCTAGAAAAACTCGAGGCCTGACGTATGGGAACTGCATTGTCAATTTTTCAAAGAGTCTTAACGTAAGTTGTTGAAACGATTGGGGGGCTCTGCGATGAATTCAGTGAGTTGCACAGCGACGAATCCCAGGGTTCTTTCATGGGCGCGAGAATCGCTCAACGTAGATGTGAATCGAGCTGCGTCAAAGGCCCTCGTTTCGGAAGAAGACTTGCTCGCATTCGAACTTGGATCCAAGGCGCCTACGCTGGCTCAGCTTAGAAAACTTGCTGAACTTTACAGGCAACCGATCGCAACATTCTTTCTGCAGAATGTACCGATATCTGTTGAGCGCCCAAGAGACTTTCGACTACGCCGAGGTCCTCTGAGCCGCGAAACATTGCTTTCAATTCGTCGGGCTAGAGCAATCCAGACATTCTCGAAGGAATTAGGCGAATCCCTCACACCGATCTATTGGGTACAGGATCCAGACGACGCCAAGAACGCAATCGGGGCACGCGAGTGGCTCAAGTTTTCTGAAGAGAACCAGTTGCGCTTAAAGGATTCTCGCGTCACATTCAATTGGTTGGTGTCAAGACTCGCCAGTCTTGGAATTGATGTACTCGTCCACAAATATCCATCGTCCGATGCGAAGGCCTATTGTCTCGCCGAGGATCCGCCTCTAGTTGTCATTAGCTCAAACGACCCATACATGGGCAGTCGACTCTTTTCGCTGTTGCATGAACTTTGCCATCTGGCTAACGGGAGTTCTGGATTGTGCAATCCAGAAGAGAACCTTTGGGATTATGAACAGGAGCGGCAATGTGACAAATTTGCCACTCATTTTCTGATGCCAGAACCCCTTGTGAGAAGACTCGTGGGAGATTCAAGAGGGTCTGAATTGACCAATCGCGTGGATGAGTTATCCGCACTTATTAAGAGCAGCAAAACTGCGTTGTTAATTCGATTTGAAGAACTTGGACTCACATCGCCAGAAGATACCTCAATCAAAATGGGTGAACTTCGAGATCGGTCTCCACAGAAAAGCAGGGGTAGTTCATCCCGAAAATCTAATCTTTTGAAAGACTCAGGTCTCCGGTTTTCGAATCAAGTCTTCGACGCGTATACAAGAGATGCCGTTTCAGCTCTTAACGCTTCTCGCATGCTCAACCTGAATCAAGGGACTTTCGAAGAAGTAGGGACGCAGTTAGGTCGTATATGACCGCGTCACTGTTTCCGGGCTACATCCTCGACACGTGCACAATTATTGAATTATGTAGAAGAATGAGCCCGCCTGAATTACGTCATAGTGCATTATCAATCGTTGAAAAATTAATTCAGACCCGGCAAATAAAGTCCCCTGAAGAGGTCTATCTTGAGCTGAAGGACCGCGCAAAGGGCGGCGACGTGGTGCTTGCCTGGTGTGATCGCAACAGGGACATCTTTGAAGACATGACCGATCAACAACAGCAGAACCTCGCGGTAGTCCTTGCTGATTTTGAAAATGCCGTAAAGGTCAATATTGGGAAATTCGATGCTGATCCAATTCTGGTCGCTATGTCGCTGGAGAGCGGGTGGGCTGTAGTAACCCGCGATGGCTATGGGGCCAATGAAGGAAAGATCGGGGTGCACCAGATGTGCGAACGATTTGATGTTCGCTGCATCACTGAGTTCGAATTCTTAAAGGAAAACGGATGGAGCATTTGATCTCGTTCTGATTCGCCGTTGCGTAGCTCCGATCGGAAGTGTCGAAGTTGATGGTCCATCCCGAATAATCGAAAAGAGTTTTCCCGTTCGCGCAGTACTTGAGACGCGCCGCTCTTCAGCGCCCCACATTCTCCTTGTTCGACTTCCTGTAACTGACGGAGCTGCGAACTTGTGGGTCTCAAATTGCCAAGTCGGAGAACTTCAATTACCTTCTCGGCTACTTGATCATAAGTAATTGGAAAGGTTCGCCCTGGCATTCATACATGGCTAGGTATGCGACCCTTTCGTTTAATGTCAAGCAGCCATCGAAACCCCCTGAGTCGATAACTCACCTAGTTGGCCCAGGGACAATCGTCAATTACTCGACTAAAAACCGGCTGACTGCGTTTGCTCTAAATCTGCTCACCGGACTCGGTACTCGATTTCCGATGATCAGTGGCCTACACGGTAAGGGTGCTTAGCCTCACTAAATCAAAAGCGGTCCCGATTCATTAGTTACTAATTCCTAAATCCTCACGAATTACGTGATCAGCAGCCGTGAATTTGGCATCCTCACTTTCGAACTGGCTAAGAATTGAATTGTAGACAGACGTGTTGTCGGTGTTTACCGCCGCATGCCTACCGTACGATTCCAATTGCGCATTCGCGTTAAGCAAGATTTGAACTTCAGGCTGAACCAATTTGGGAAACTTGATTTTAAGAAGTGCCGTGTCAAATTTTTCGTACGCCGTAATATCTGCGTTCCATCCTGCCATACTGATTGAATGATTCGAACTGTTCACCCGATTGAGCGTTGCATTATTGGCAACAATCCAGTGGTGGTACGCGAGCACATATTCGTGCGAGGCCATCTTCTTTAGGTTCTTGGTGGACGCCGATGCACCTACTGACGACACGAAAATGGACAGAATGAGTATTGCTGGCAGGACGAGGGCGAGAGATGCGCGTCGTCTTGATTCCATAATTCCTCCTCTTACTGCTGAGTTGGGTCATGTTTACCAGACATCCCGCCAGAGTGTGGTGGAAGCGTCTCGTCTACCTACGACTGAGAGTTGTCGGCTCAGCAGGCTTGACGTGTCTGGAATCCGAATGGCATCACCGGGACGTAGTCCGTGTGAGCGAAGCCGAAGAAGGAGTACGTCACTGGAAGACTCGACATACCGAGGCTGATTGTTCCCGCGGTCGCACTCGTGACGCACCATTGCGAGTAGTCGGCGACGACCATCCGTTCGGTGTGTCCCGCCAGTGTGAACGGGTGGAAGGCGGCCCCCGCTTCGGAGCCTGAGTTCGTGTTGCGGAAGAAGGAGACGCGGTAGTCGCTCACCTTGTAGCCGAAGTTCGGCTTGCTTATTTGATCAATGCTCACAGCGTGAGAATCGTTATTGGAAATCTCCGTCTCGACTTCGACGGAGAACTTGCCAGAAGGTTCGCTCCAGACCTGCTCGCTAGGTTGGCCCGGCAAGTCGGAGAATGTGTAGTGAGCCTCAGTACCATTTGCGCTCGCAACGTGCGAGCTGAACTCCCCATTCACACCCTGAAGAAAACTCTGCCCTAGGGGGTTGTAGTTGTGTACCCAAGCAACACCCGAGACGAGGATGGCTGCGACTACGACGAGAGCTGTAAGTGCGATGCGCCGAGCCCTACTCTTTAGCCATAGTGGTCCTGCGTTGTCGTGAGCTTCGATGGCATCACCGGCTTCTGCTGCCGTAGCCGTCTCACTCATCGCTAACTCTCCACGTGACGCACGGTGTGGAACTTGGCCGACCCCACCGCGCATTTGTAGGGTGACCACTTACCTTCATTCTCACAGACGAGTGAAGGTAAGTGTGTGACTTGTACCGTCACGCCATCGCAGGTGTTAGCTATCATGTACCGCCGCGAAGTCGGCGCAATGGCCGTAGAGATCTTGTTCTTCGAACCCTTAGGTCGCCCACGTCCCCGCTTCTTCAAAACAACTCGATTGTCGCCATCATTCCACGCGAAGTCTCTCGATTCACCCCGCGGCTTCGCAGAACTAGCCATGTGTAATTGACATCATTTGGTGTTGCAGTCGATGCGACTCGGCACCGACCGCGCGCACGGATACCACTGACGCATAGACCAAGCACACCAACGCCAATGGCCACCACCCGCTATGGGCATAACTCACAATCACTTGCCCTCGCGACGTGGGATCTCCTTGAAGTCGAAGTCCCAACACCCATAGCGAATACGCCACGGTCATGAGAGGAACGATACGACCGATCATTCGACTGACGGCGAGTGGAATTCGAGCCTCACCGGCACTCAATTCGACGCGAGATGTCAGAAAGGCCATGGCCACGATTGATCCAGCCAAGGTGCCAAGTCCCAAAATCAGATTTGAATCGCTCGCAACCTTGTCGAGCAACGGATGGAGGACTGTCGTGGTGTTAACGAGGTGCCCGTGCACCGTGACGAAGCCGAACTTTGGCTGCTGGTTGAGGTAGTTCGCCCAGAGGTAGAGGCCAACTATGGCCACCAAGGCGACGGCCGGCGACCACACGAGGAAACGCTGGGTTCGTGAGTGGCGGCTGCGGTCCCATAACGCGCTCCTCATGGAGGACCAGATGGTGAGGAGGCCCAGGAGGCATACGAGCGCCAGGACCGTAATGAGAAAGTACCCGATGCCCGACATGTACGTCGACCACGACATCAACCCGTGAACAATCGGACCGGTGGGGGTCATGGCTGTGTTAGCGCCGTGCGTGATGAGCTTGTTCGCACGGTAATCAAATGCGTGCGGACTCGGCCATGAGGGCGATGGCAGCAAAGAGCCCACCGAACGCAACATAGCTGAGCGATAACTCTGATAACTCGTGGTGTAGAGCACTAGAGGAATCACGAGTGCAATGGGGAGGGCCGCTGCGGAGGCGGCGACCTGTCGACGGATTGCCGTTGAGTGCGTCAGGTCCAGAACCGGTCCGCGGGCCCACTGGCGCAGGGCATCGATGGCAAGGCCACTGGCGACGCGCCAACGGGATCGTCCTTCCTCGAGGAAATCGGCGGTGATAGTCGCGACCTCGTCGCCGTAGCGCCGTCGCCACCACCGAGGGTGCATCGCGAGGGCGATACGGACCGGGTCGATTCTCACGCCGCCCCGAGTCGTCTGAGGCCGATTTTGGCAACACGGGTGATGGTCTCGAGTCGCTCGCGCAGCGCCACGGCGCCGGCTCCGGTCAAGCGGTATGGGCGGCGGCGGTCCTCGGATTCGAGCGCCTCGACGAGGCCTTCCTGCTCCAAGCGGACCAGAACGCCGTAGAGAGTCCCGGGTCCCATCGCTTCACCGCTCATCGCTTCGATGTCCTTGATGAGCGCGTATCCGTGCTTCGGACCCTCCGCCAAGCTTGTGAGCACCAGTATCGTTGCGTCCTGCGTTCGTCCAATCTTGCTTCGGGCCACGGGTCCCCCTTCCGGTTGCACGTTAGTACGGAAGTCGTAATAGTGCAAGCATCGCTCAATCGCCTAGGTGATCGACCGCGTGGGCGGCGGTCCGTCAGTTCATAGGGTGCCGTCCGCGACTTTCATCCGTCAATTGGCCGAAGTCGTGATCACGAAACGCCGATGAGTATTGCCAACCGGTGTTCGTTTCTGAGGCCTGCAGGGAGGGCACCCTGAGGGAACTATGGGGAGGACATTGGCAAATAGTCGCGGCAACTCTCGACCTGCGATTATGTTGAATGACCTCCCAGCGTCGATCAACGCCAATTCTGGTCGTACTGACAGCCGCGCTGCTGTTCGGTGCATTCGATCAATGGATTGGTGCTCACAACAACTTGTTTTGGACGCAAGTTAGCAATGGAATGTCAGCGCTCTGGTTAGTAGTTCCATTCATCGCTGGCTTCTCGATGTCGAATCATCGGCGGGCAGTTCTCGCGGGTCTGTTCGCGACCTGGTTGTCTGTCCTTGCGTACGTGTTGATGATTGTGAGTCCGATGGAAGGCACACACTTGGGACCGGCGCCAACGGGTCTTCATGGCTCGTGGAACCAATTGAGTTTGAACTTGTTTGTTCACGTACTTTTGAGCCAAGGACAATGGTTCTTATTCGCACTGCTGGTTGGCCCAGTGCTGGGCTTGCTCGGCTTCTATTGGCGCACTCGTCGCTATTGGGTCTACGCATTTCCCGTCGCTCTTGCTTTGGTGCTCGAACCTCCCGCACGATGGATCGCGAGCACGGTCGGCTTAGGTGACGTCCCTTGGGTTCCATTCAGGTGGCCGAACAGTACTCTTGCGCAAAAAGCCGAGATTCTAGAGTTAGTAGTGGGCTTAGTCGCGACTTGGATAATTATTCGTTTCGGAGCGTCGAGCCGAGGTACCGCCCCACTTCACTCGTAGCCCGGCTTCCGACTCTTCAATCGATGCCCCTGTCCGCTTTCATTCTTCCTACCTCATTACCTCTTGCTCTTCTAGCTCTCCCACCTTCCCTTTTGGGTCCTGCTAGCTCCCGCTCCTTATTCCGCTTTCTTTCCCTGCTCTCTGCGCTCATTTTTATTTGTTGTCTCACACGTCTGGCACTCGAGGAAAACTCGCATCCTTTGTTGCATCTGATACGACAGTTGCGTTGCATGCAGGTACCTCCGACATGATGACCATTCGACGCCTCAGCATCGGAGCGGGTTACAAGTACCTGCTGAAATCAATCGCCGTGGGCGACGGCCCCGAGGGCACCGACAAGTCGGACCTGGTTCGCTACTACAGCGAAACTGGCACTCCCCCGGGAGTCTTTCTGGGGGCCGGGCTCGTCGGTCTCAACAACAGTCTGGGTGTTGCTGTCGGGCAGTCGGTGACGGCGGAAAACCTCCAGAGGATGCTGCAGGACTGCGCCGATCCGATCACCGGCGAAGTGCTCGGAAGGGTTCCGAGCACGAAGGCCGTGGGTGGTTTCGACTTGACGTTCAGCCCCACCAAGAGTGTCTCTACCGCCTGGGCCCTGGCCGACCGGGAGACCCGCGAAGTGATCTACCGGTGCCATCAGTTAGCGATCGCGGAAGTTCTCGCCTACGCCGAGCGCGAGGTCTTTCACACACGAACGGGCAGCCAAGGCTGCGTCGAAGAGGACATTGTTGGCGTCATAGCGGCGAGTTTCACCCACTTCGATTCCAGGGACGGTGATCCCCAACTGCACGACCACGTGGTCGTGCTCAACCGCGCCCAGGCCAAGAGTGACGGCGCCTGGCGCACCCTGGATAGTCGAGGACTCTTCGCGTCAACGGTGATGCTCTCCGAGATGCACCAGGGCGTACTTTCGGACCTACTGACCGCCGAGCTTGGCTGGGACTGGGCGGCCCACACCCGCCGCTCCAGCACCGCCCCGAAGTGGGAAGTGGCCGGCGTGTCCAAGCGCCTTATGGACGAATTCTCGCAGCGCACGACCGCCATCGTGAGCGCGAAGGATCGCCTCATCGCCCAGTTCGAAGTCGATCACCACCGCGCACCCACCGACGTCGAAGTTCTCAAACTCCGCCAGACGGCGACTCTCTCCACTCGTCGAGCTAAGCAGGGCCGGGGCCTCGGAGATCTCACCAAAGAGTGGACAACTCGAGCGACACCGTACCTCGATAACGAGCCCATGGCGTGGGTGCACGAGTTGGGTGGCAGAGACGTACGCGCTTTCACCAGCGAAGATTTCGAGGACGAGATCTTGCTCGACATTGCGAACGCGGCTCTGGACTTAGTGAGCACCAAGCGCCCGACGTTCTCTCGAGCCAACGTCCAAGCGGAGGTCTTTCGCCAGATGCAGGGTGTTCGTTTCACCGAGCCCGCCGAACGGATTCTCGCGGCTACTCGCGCGACCGACCTGGCCGTCGCCCAGGCGCTACTCATCACCACTCCCAACCTGCACCACACGCCACGTCTCTTGCTTCGGGCCAACGGCACCTCTAAGTTCCAGGGAACCAATCACGGGCTCTACACCTCAACGACGCTGCTCGACGCCGAAGCACGTCTACTCGACGCGGGCCAGCGCCTCGACGCGAAAGTCGTCAGCCGCGAAAAGGTGGCGGGCGTTACCAAACAGCGACTGCCTGGAAGAGCCTTCAAACTCTCGGTTGATCAAGCCCTCGCCGTCGAGCAGATCACGACCTCGGGCCGGGTCCTGGACGTGTTGGTGGGTCCGGCGGGCACGGGTAAGTCAACGGCCATGGCGGGACTGCGCGCCGCCTGGGAAGTCGAGCACGGTGCCGGTTCGGTCACCGGCCTCGCGCCCTCGGCGGCGGCGGCCGAAGTCCTGGGCGACGACATGGGCATCGACACCGACAATCTCGCCAAATGGCTCTACGAACACCGCCAGCACGGCCAGCGCTTTCGCGAACTCGAGCAGTTGCGCGAGCACGCTCGCCTGGTCGGACGCAAAGGGCGAATACCGAGTCCCGCGCTAGCCCAGAGCATTCGCCAACGCGAGGAAACACTTACTCGCTGGAGTCTTCGCCCGGGACAACTGGTGGTGGTTGACGAGGCCAGTTTGGCGTCCACTTTCGCGCTCGATGAACTGATGTCGGCCGCTCTCGACGCGCGGGCCAAAGTCGTCCTCGTCGGTGATTGGGCACAACTCTCCAGTGTGGACGCCGGGGGAATGTTTCGCACTCTCGTGCGTGACCGGGGTGACGGTGCCGCGACCCTCGCGGACGTTCGCCGCTTCAGGGCCAACTGGGAGAAGCAGGCCAGCCTCGGGGTCCGCCACGGCTCTAGTTCGGCTTTGGCCACGTACGCGACGCACGGACGGATCGCGGACGGAACTCGTGACGACATGCTCGACGCGCTGTATTCGGCGTGGAAGACCGACACGAAGCGTGGCCTGCACTCGTTGATGCTGGCCAGCGACACCGCGACTGTCAACGAACTCAATGCTCGCGCCCGCGCGGAGCGTGTCGCCAGTGGCGAAGTCATCGAGGAAGGGGTCAACGTCGCCGGGACCATGACGGCTGGCGCCAATGATCACGTCGTGACGCGTGAGAACAATCGACGTCTTTCAACGGACACGGGCTGGGTCAAGAACGGCGACGTGTGGACCGTTTCGGCGACGCACGCCGATGGTTCTATGACCGTCACTCGAGTGAGTGGACACGGCACGGTCGTCTTGCCGGCCAGTTACGTCACCGAGAACGTCGAACTGGCGTACGCCTCGACGGCGCACCGCGCCCAGGGACGTACCGTCGATACCGCACACGCGTTCGCCAGTCCCACCACCACTCGCGAAGTACTGTACGTGGCCCTGACACGCGGCTCAGAGTCCAACCATCTCTACGTGGACACCCACTACGACCCCGATCCGTCAACCGGCCACGATGGGCTAAACCCGATCTCGAGCGCTCTAGAAGTGCTCGCCGGCGTACTGCGCCACGAGGGAGCCGACGTGTCCGCTACCGACATGATCCGTCGGTCCCAGACCCAGTCCATCGCCGCACTCGTTGCCGAATACGACACCATTGTCGCTAAGGCCGACGATGGCCGCTGGGAGACAATACTTAACGAGTCGGGACTCAGCGACGCCGAACTCGCCCAGACCAAGGCCTCCCCCGCGTACGCAGCACTTCTCGCACAACTACGAGACGCGGAGAGTCGCGGATTCGACATTCATACCGAACTACCGATGCTGGTCACAGGTCGCTCGTTCGAAGACGCCGGCGACATCGCCAGTGTCTTGCACCACCGCATCGATCGCTACGTCACCGGCGTGGGCTACCCCAGCCCACCGGCGAGTGAACTCGTCGCCGGCATCTTTCCCCGGCCGAGCGGGATCACCGACCCCGACATCGTGCTCGCACTCAACGATCGCGCCGACGCCATCGAGCAGCGTGCCCGTGAACTCGCCACCATTGCGATTGAACGTGGCGACACATGGGTGTTGGACTTCGGCGATGCTCCTGCGGCCAGCCGACCCTACGAGCAGTGGGTACTGGAAGTTGCAATTGGCGCGGCTTACTTTGATCGATGGGGTATGGACAACCCTGACACCATCCTCGACGATGCAACCGTTAACCACGAACAAGAGGCTCAGCGAAGTCGTGTCCTGGGTGCCGCCCAGAGGGCCGGCACGCTCACTGTGGTTGAGACTCCACCGGCGAAGGCTGCATACGTGTTTTCCGGCGACGACCTCTTGGAGCCCCTCCACCAAGATTTTGGACTTGACCTGTAGCCCGAGATCTTGAATTCGCCCAGCCATACGTGGGACTCTGAAGTCTCCGTTTGCGCCAAGGCCTTCGATTAGGTTGAAACAAGTCTCGCTGGAAAGGGAATGCAGTGCCATCCACATTTAAAACGAATCCCGAGAAACTCAGCGATCTAATGAAGAAGTGTCACTCCGGAAAACTGCAGTTGCCGGATTTTCAACGGAGCTGGGTTTGGGATATCGACAGAATCACCTCCCTCATCGCATCAGTCTCTAAGGGCTTCCCCGTGGGCGCTCTCATGGCACTGGAGTCAGGTGGCGCGGTGACATTTCACCCTCGTCTCATCGAGGGCGCACCCGTAGGGAAAAGTATTGATCCTCAAGAGTTACTGCTTGATGGGCAACAGCGAATCACATCCCTGTACCAAGCAACTTCACGTGATGCCGTAGTCAACACTACGACGATCAGAGGTAAGGCGCTCAAGCGTTGGTTCTACTTCGACATGGTCAAAGCTTTAGATTCATCGATTCCGCGAGAGGAAGCAATCGTCGCGGTTCCAGAAGACAAACTTATGAAGTCCAACTTCGGTCACATAGTCGACCTCGATCTTTCAAAGCCCGCACACGAGTTTGCCAATCTCCACTTTCCTCTTAACCAGGTCTTCGACGTAATGGATTGGCAGTTAGCTTTCTACGATTACTGGCGTGGCAAAGAAGAGTCGGATGAAATGGGAATTCTCCTGAAAGCGTTCAGTGAGGAGATAATCAAGAACTTCACTGAATTCGATATTCCTGTCATTACCCTCGACAAGGAGACCACGAAGGAAGCGGTTTGTATTGTCTTCGAGAAGGTGAACACCGGAGGAAAGGCGCTTGACGCGTTCGAACTGATTACTGCCATCTACGCGGCAGACGGCCACCAACTTCGAAACGATTGGTACGGCACGGAGTCTGAAGATGGCATCCACCAACGCCTCAAGGTGGCGTTCAAGCCCGCAGGTTCGACAGTCGGAATTCTGGCCGGCGTAGAGCCGACTGACTTCATGCAGGTGATCTCCCTCTTCCACACGCGCGACCTGAGGCGTGCAGCTGAAAGTGCAGGAAAATTGGGAAAGGAACTTCCACAAGTTACGGCCACGAGGCAGGCGCTCTTAAACCTTCCCCTTGAGGCCTACAAGCAGTACAAGGATCTCGCCGAAGAAGGATTCATGCAGGCTGCGAAGTTCCTGCACCGACTGCACATCTTTCGAATCTACGACCTCCCCTATCAATCGCAGGTTGTTCCACTCGCTGCGATACTCGCAGACTTGGGAAATGCCTGGGAAAACGCCACGACCCGGTCTCGCATCGTGAAGTGGTATTGGAACGGCGTTTTTGGTGAACTCTATGGTTCATCGACTGAAACGAGAATTGCAAAGGACTTCATGGAAGTTGGTCCTTGGCTCCAGTCAGGAAGCGCAGAGCCCGCAACAATTCTCGACTCGCAATTTCGAGCTGACCGTTTGAGGTCAATGCGTATGAGGCTCTCTGCGGCGTACAAGGGAGTCAATGCACTTCTGATGGAAGAAGACGCGAAGGATTGGCGCACCGGACAAGAGTTCGATCACACTGTCTTCTTTGGCGAGTCAGTGGACATCCATCACGTCTTTCCGCAGAAGTGGTGCAAGGCATCCGGATATGACAAGAAGGTCTTTGACTCAATCATCAACAAGACACCACTTTCCAAGCGAACCAACATTCTGATCGGTGGCGACGCGCCATCGATCTACTTGAGTCGATTGGAAAAGGGAAGCGACAAGGATCCCGCAATTGATTCAGCAACGCTTGATTCCTTCGTATCTAGTCACTTGATTGACCACCGACTGTTGCGTTCGGATTCCTTCGAGAAGTTCATGGACGATCGTCAACAGAGGCTTGTGCGTTTGATTGAGAAAGCCACAGGCAAAGCAGTGTCCCAGGCTCAAGGTTTTGAAGAAGACGAAGATGGCGACTTGGATGAAGAAACAGAAGCCATCGACTAACTCAATCTTGACCTGAACGAGGAATTCCCGATGTACGCCCTCGCAAACACACAGTCTTGAATGGTCAGCACCGCCGCAATCGCAGTAGTGACATGGTGCAGATGTCAATCTTGCGAGCAACAGGGCAAATTCAACAGTGGGCGACACAACTTCTATTGCTCGTTTCCACAATATTTACAGCTTCCATGCAAGGCTGTTCTCAATGATTGTGGAAGATGCCGGTGACAATTCCGCTCGCATGAATGAGATCTGGCTTCTCTATCGTGCGAATTCGCAGACTCTAGGCTTTATGCCACGTGGAGCGTTCAAAGCAGCCGCTACCAGGGGAACCCTCATTGTCGGCGTGAGAGATTCAGCCGTGTGCGGCTACCTCCTCTACGACTTGAGACGCGGACTGATTTTCGTCACGCACCTCTGCCTCTCGGAAGATGTTCGCGGAAGCGGCCTTGCACGCGATTTGATTAACGAGCTCCGAATTCGTCATCCGGAGCAAGAAGGAATCATCCTGACTTGCCGAAACGATTTTGAGGCGAACAAGATCTGGCCTCGACTTGATTTTGAACCCGTCAGCGAGCGCGTTGGTCGAAGCAAAGAGGGTTTTCTCAAGACGAAGTGGTGGCTGAGTTTCGGACGACCCAATCTATTATCGGAACTTGAAGAAATTGACCGCCGTATTCGTATAGCAGTAGATACAGATGTATTCATCGATCTTGTAGAGGATCGGCCTCAATCAAGAGCAAGCAGAGCTCTAATTGCGGGCTGGGCTGCGGAGGTTTCGACTGTCGTCGTTACGAAGACGGTTCATCAAGAACTCGGTAACAATACGGACCCGGGAGTTCGAAGTCGGCGTCGAGGGCAACTCACAAGTTTCGCGAGGGCGGACCGCGCTTCCGATGATTGGAAGACCTTTCAATCTGAATTGAACGCGAAACTCGGACTACGGAATCTTTCACCTCATGATCTATTTGATCTTGAGCATGTCTCAAGAACCGCCGCCGCAAGCATCGGCTACTTTGCTTCTCGAGACCGGAGACTCATTCGGCGCTACCAGAGAACTGCATGGGACCTTTTCCAATTGAGGATTGGAACCCCGGCCGATGTACTGAAGGATCTTTGGGGCGAGTTATCGGAGCCGTACATACCGGCAGCCATCGAGAACACTTCCTTTTCGACTTTCGCCGTTGACCAATATTCAGACGACGACTTGTACCGGACTTTTTCAAATCGCGCCGTGGGCGAGAGGAAGAAGGAATTTGACTCGTTACTTCAACAATGTCGCAGAGAGTTGCAACTCTGGGAATTGAGAGTCTTGCGCGCCACCGATCAGCCACCTGTAGCGCTCTTTGCTCGTGCTCGATTTAGCAAGCGGATTGAAGTGCCACTACTTCGAGTTGCCGGCTCACATTCGGCAACAGTGGGGCGGCAGCTTGCGCACATGCTTCGTGACTACTGTCTAAGCGCGAGCGCAAGAGTTGTTCAAGTTACTGACCCAACACCTTCTCCACAGATTGTAGAAGGCTTGTTAGCAGAGGGATTTATCCAATCTGGTTCGCAGTGGTTCGCTCCAGTGCTTTCTATTCATGATTCCTCACCAGTCGTTGCGAACGAAATTGAACAGTTGCCCTCATTCTTTCCGAAAGATGGGCTGAGTGTCGCAATCTCAAAATTGCGAGCTCAAGAACTCTCACCGATTGAGGCATTGGAGATTGAGCGTATCTTCGCCCCACTTAAGATTGCGAATTCGCACGTCCCAACCTTTGTTGTTCCAATCAAGGCCGTATGGGCTGAACAACTATTTGATACAGACTTAAGCGCTTCGACACTTTTTGCTCGCCAAGACGAACTTGGAATATCAAGAGAGCATGTCTATTACAGCGGTGCATCACAAGGTAGCTTAAGAGTTCCTGCGCGGATACTCTGGTATGTCACGAAGGAGTCGAAACGTCATGGGACGGGGGCCATCCGCGCTGTCTCAGTCGTGGATGAAGTGGTGGTTGGGCGACCCCTTGACCTCTTTCGACGATTCAGTCGCCTGGGTGTATATCAGCGTCAACAGGTTCTCCGCGCTGCACCGAAATCGGGAAAGTTGATGGCAATTCGCTTCTCTCGGACCGAACTGTTGAAAAGTCCTATCCAGCATTCAGATTTCAAAGAGTTGCTTGGAGAGTTTGGTCACAATCTTGTCGTTAGGTCTCCGCAGAAACTCCCTGATGAAATCTTCGATGTTATATACGAAAGAGGAATGCATGAAAGCAACTAGAGATGTTCTCTTCTTGTCGCTTAAGCCTGAATTCGCTGAAATGATTATTTCAGGTGATAAGACTGTTGAACTCCGTCGAATTCGGCCGCGTGCCCTTCCAGGAACACTAGTACTTGTCTACGCGAGCTCGCCGGTCATGAAGTTGATAGGCACTTGTATCGTTCAAGAGATTTCCGTAGGAACACCTCGAGAAATTTGGCGTATCCATGGTGCTTCAACGGGAGTGAACAGAAGCGGCCTAGTCAAGTATTTTCATGATACAGAACGTGGCGTCGCAATTTCGGTAGGCACGCCGAAGCGGTTTGGTCACCCAATCCCGTTAACCAGGGTCCGTGAGCATCTAGGTGATTCATTGCCGCCGCAGAGTTTTCGATATATCTCGATTCGAGATGCGATAAGGCTCATTCGTGAGGGATCTTCCTCGAGGGTGCGGGTGTAGTTCCGGAGATCAGTGCATGAACGAAAATCTTCGTGCATTCCCGCAATCTGGGCAGAGCCCAAGAAGTCCGATGATTGGCGTCTTGCTAGCAACATTGCTCACAACTCGGCCGAAACTAGAAAAACATTCGTCGCGTGCTCAATTTTGTGTACGCGGAGGTTGAGATGGATCGAAGATTACTCGGAATAATTCAGGTTCAAACGGGACGTACTGAGAAGACAGTTCCCGCATGAATCGAATGTGAGGCTGAAAAATGCAATGACCCGATCTCAATGAATGCAAGTGATAAACACTCACGCCGGGATGATCCAACGCCTCCGCTATCAGCTCTCCCTGTGTAACAAAACACTCGGGGTCGTACCATTTCAGTTCAAAGTAATCCACTAATCGGTCCATGTCGTCTGGGCGGGGAGCCTCGACGAATCGACTCCATTCAAGCGATCCGGGTTCCCACTCAAACAATTCTGAAAAGGCGTCGCGAACGCACCAAAGATCTTGGGTTTCTCCCCATCTAATCGCAGTTTTAGTAGGAGTAGACCAAACGAAGTCGGCAAGAGTACGAACGGTTGAGGGTGCTGTTAACGGTGTCACCTGTTTGCCTGTGTTCTTCTGTAAATTCCGTCGCTTTTGAGCACGTCTTGAAACCATGTCGACTACGTCTCCGTCTTACTCTTCAAACAGAACTTCACTGCCGCTGAGTTGCGCGTATCTCTTGAATAGCTCTTCAAGTATCCGCTCTGGAGTCGCGTCACCTCTGAGTCCATACGCCTTCAAGACTTCTCGATCCAATTCTCGATGTGCGTCGACCAATACAGGGGGCATCGATAAAGGAGAATACAGAACAGCTAGAGGCGAATCCGGAAATTGCGATCGAACGGCGAGCACTTTGTCGGCAGCACTCGCAATCTTTAATTTTCGTTTCAGGTCAGTTTCCGGCCATGGAAAATTGTTGTAGGTAATCTCTGCGGAAATGCTAAATCGGCTCTCCAGACGTCCGGAGACGACCGCAAGCCAAACGTTGAAAGTTGAAGAATTGAGTAATCCAAAGTCGTAGGCAGTCGCATTTGGAATTGTTTGAATTTTATTCGTTGGAATGACAGATGGCGGAAAAAAACCTATTGGGACATACTTTCGAGTTTCGCTTGACACTTCTGGCACGGCCAAAAACTGACTGTCTGGTTGACGCAGTTCTTGAAACAATGAAGGGGTCGCTGCATCCTTGCGAGTCGTGGGTTTCTTACTCTTTCCGCGACTTTCTCTTACTGCATCGATGCGTTCCCTCAGAATCAAGGACGCGGCTACGTCATCCGGAGATGCACCAACCAGCCACAGGCACCATCGCTCGATTCCTTGAATAAGTTCTTGCGATCCGATTACTCTTCTGAGATATTTCGCTGCAATCGGATCGGACTTCCGAATCTCTTGAGCCTCCTCTGGAGAGAGGTTGCTCAAGAAGCCTCCGTCAGTCGGCTTAGATCCATTCACCATTTCGGTTGCGCCCACAGAAAGGGGGCGACTGCGCGAAGCAACAACGACCCAGGGCGCATCCAGCAAATATGGATTTATGTTTCGTACGCTTCGTAGGATTCCGTCCTGTTTGATATCGGGATATTCCCAAAGGGACTTGAGCTTCGGAACATCTCGATTCGCAATTCCAAGAACGACGCAGTGTACGTGAGCCTCACTTGGAGCTTCCGATGACCAAGAGAACGTTCTGTGAGCAAACACAATTCCGGTTCCAAACCTGCCCAGTCCTCGAGCTCCCCAGAGAATGTTTGGTTGTTGACCTTGGGTAATTGAGCTAGTTGAGACAAATGCGGCCCGTGCCGTCGAGTCGCCAATGTATTTTGCGGCGACCATATACCAATTGGAAACGTAGTCAAGAATTCCACTCCCGCTTGCCGCGCCCCACACGGCTTTCTGATCTCGTTTTTGCGCTTCGCTCAAATACGTGCTTCCTACAAATGGAGGATTTCCAAAAATGAACACGTTGTCATTCGATTCAAAGACCTCACCCCAATCTAGAGTTAGCGCATTATCGCAGAAAAAGCGAGCCGAAATCTCGATTGGCAAGCGCTCAGGAGCCTGTCCGAATTCTGCTGCAAGTTCAGAATTGCATTGGTGGTCAACAAGAAACATTGCAGTTTCGGCAATCCTGGCGGGCCAGTCTTCAATCTCTATTCCGCCGAAATTCTCCATCGAAACTCTGAGACCAAGTGTGGGATCGAGACTCAACTGATTTTGACCTGTCAATTCACGCAGTCGCATCATTATCTGCAACTCAAGACGTCGGAGTTCACGATAGGCAACGATGACGAAGTTGCCACACCCCATCGCGGGATCAAACAACCGGAGCTTGCCCAATCTTTCGCGAAGACGTTCAAGTTTCTTGATGTCAGATTGCGAAGTTACTAATTCGCGTCGAAGATCAGCCAGAAACAACGGCTCAATTACGCGAAGAATATTTTCTTCGGTCGTGTAATGCTCGCCGAGTTCACGCCGTGCTTCTTTACTCTTAATGCTCTGAAACAGGCTTCCGAATACAGCAGGAGAGATTCTCCCCCAGTCAAAATGACAACATGCGAGAAGTTCTTTGCGCATTGACCTATTGAAGACGGGAATTTCGATGGTGTCAGCGAATAACCCGCCATTGACGAAGGGGAAAGGAACGAGTGCCTCGTCTAGTGCAGGCGAACGCCTTTCAACTGGCTTATTCAGTGTTTGAAAGAGAAGGCTCAGTTGCGGTCCAAGGTCAGAGCCATCTTCATTGGTTCTCTCATCGAGAAAGAAGTAGAAGAGGTCGCGATTCCACATTCCTGTGTCGTCACCAAAAAGTAGGAAAAGAATCCGAGTCAACAAAACGGACGCGTCGTGTCCTTCGTAACCATTCGCCGAAATCTCTTCGTATAGCCGTCCCATAAGTTGTGCGGCCTTGATATTTGCTTCTGCTTCAACGGCGTGGGGGCGGACGTCGTATCCGGCGATGAACAAGAAGCGATCTATCTCCTTCGGCAAATCCAATGTGTCAAAGACAACCGCCTCATCGCCCTTGTCGAGTTCAACAATTCGAATGTGAGCAAAGTCGGACGTGATAACAAAACGTGGCAATTCGTTCTGACTGATTGACTTGCGATCATAGAGATAGTCGAACGCCTGATCTTCGGCAGCCGCCAAATCTTTGCCTGCGCTCTTGTGTTCGGCAATGAGAACTCCTGGCCAGAACAGGTCCGCGCTGCCTTCGTGGCCGGTCGACAACCTAGATGCCCTGCGTTCGAAAATTGCAACCTGACGTCGATTGACGCCGAAAATCTCTAAGAATTCATTCCAGAATGTCTGGGCCTCCGCCCGTTCCCTCGTTTCACCATGCCAGTCGTGAGCAAATTGGGTCGCCCGAGCTCGAATTTCATTTCGAGAGAGCGCTTTGGTCATGAGGTGATGCTACGAGATGACTGTCTCCCAACACCGGAGAAGCGGACCGTCAGTGGTCACGTTGAGCGAAAACAAGGTGACTTCTGAAGGAACCTTAATGCGCCCAGTTTCGGCCAATAACCAATACAAGGCACCTTCATCTGCGCGAAAGGCGCCTGGAGCATCGAGACTCTCGTTAGCAGTGGCTCATTTCAAAGGGATCCGCGCACCAGTAACTTCCCCGTCACAAACTGCGCAATATCCCATCAGAGGGAATTTAGCGCTTGACCCCCATAATTCCTGTGTTCACCTCCAAATATTGCGGTGTTCGCCACGCTCAGGCGCCATTCCAAAATGCTTGGTCCATAGCGTCGGCGGCCGCTTCTCTGTCTGGCGCCAAGATATGTCCATAGACGTCTGCCGTCATTCGGATGGAGGCGTGTCCCAGTACTTCGCTTACCACCTGCAGTTTGACGCCGCTCGCGAGCATCAGGCTGGCCGCAGAGTGACGCAACTCGTGGGGGTGCCAGTGCTCGAGGCCCACCCGTTGGCAGATTGTCGCGAATTCGCGATTGAGATTTCTTGGATCAATCGGAGTACCAAAATTCGTGGTGAAAATGAATCCCGTGTCAGTCCAGAGCTCGTCCATAACGTCGCGCTCTTCCTCCTGGCGATTGCGGTGCTCCACGAGCAATTGCACCAGTCCTCGAGGAAGGTTCACCGATCGCCGGCTCCTCGCGGTCTTTGTATCGGCGGTAACGAGTGATCCGCCCTCCCGTTTGAGCTGTCGACGGACCGAGATAACTCTTCCTGCCCCATCGAAGTCGCGCCATTGAAGTCCCAGGGCCTCGCCCCGACGTAGTCCGGTCGAAAGCATCAAGGAGTACAACGCCTCGTGGCGATGTCCCTCAAGTTCCTTGAGAAGTCGTCGCGCCTGCTCATATGTAAGCGTTCGCCCTTCTCGACGTTGCTCCTTGGGCGGCCGTGTGAGACGTACCACGTTTCTGTTCACGCTGCCCCACCGAATGCCTTGATCAATGGCCTGACCCAACACAGATCTGATCCGGCGAACCGTAGAGACGGACAGACCGCTATCCAACTTCGCCGATAGCAATCTGTCGATATCAGCGGAGGTGAGATTTACAAGCTTCTTGCTGCCGAGAGTCGGAACGATGTGATGTTTCGCCACAGTCCAGTAGCTGAGTGCGGCGCTCGGGGCCACCTGGTGACGTAGGACGTCGTCGTGCCACAGGGTGAGCAACTGGGCCACCGTCATTTTCATATCGGGTGCCGGCAGTCCGTCGTCAAACTCTCGCTGGAGCTTCTTCAACTTTCGAACCGCCTCCGCGCGGGTCTTGCCCGTAACGGTCTTTCGAATCGAACGGCCATTGCTGCCCCGACCGACCGATTGAACACCAAGCCAAAGTCCGTCCGACGAGCGTTGATAGACCGATCCTTCGCCATTACCTCTAAAGCCCGCCACAGGGTCTCACTTTCGCGTTGCTGACTGCGTTGCTGACAACGGTCGCTTGCGGCGGTGTTTTGCTGAAAATTGGTTCGAGGGCGATGCCTCGGACCAGGGATTTTTTAGTGGGCCGTACAGGACTTGAACCTGTGACCCCTTGCGTGTCATGCAAGTGCGCTACCAGACTGCGCCAACGGCCCCGTGGGGAACCAGCCTACCACCGGCTTACGAAGCGAAGAATCCCCAAGCTTGGCTGCGAAGTGTCTAAATCGTCACGAAAAACTCATCGCCATCGGTCGGTAGTGAGAGCGACGTTTGACCGGCGTTGTTGTACATGACTTGCTCCATGAAGACCTCCACAGACGCGCGCGCGTCGCCGAGCGCGTCGTGACCACCCGGCGTCACGCCGTAGTGATCGCAAAGATACGGCAGACCCCTTCGCGGTCGAAGTTCCCGACTCGGCTCCATCGCGAGGTCGTGTTCCACGACGTCGATGATTCGTAAGAGAGAGATGTCAAAGTAGGCGTCGTCGAGCGCACTACTGAGAATGGACATCGAGCTTCGCCGCAACATTTCGAGGTCAAATCGACCGACGTTCGAGCCTACGACGTACGCCCCGCGTTGGTAGAAGTCGTGCAGGATCTTGATGGCGCGCGTCAACCCCGCTTCCACGTTGTACACCTTTTCGCTTCCACGCTTATTCTCGAGGTCTTCAACAGTGAGTCCGTGCACCCGTTGCGCGCCTGGACTTATTGGACGATCCGGTATGACAAAGTAGTGCTCGGACCATTGAGGTACACCGAAGCGATAAGCACAGAATCCATATGAGATGGCGCGCTCGCTCAATACGCTCAGTCCGGTGGTCTCAGTGTCAAAGCCCAGTATGAGCTCGGGCACCTGGAGATATTTCTTTGCCACCCTTCTACTCTTTCAGTCTCTTGTGACATTCGCCAATTCTGTGGCCGCGGCCTCGTAAAGAACGAATCGTGCCAGTCACCGTGGGCGAAGGCCAAACTCCGCGTGTATCGGATGATCGGACGTGACTACTCGATCGGGCCGCCCGTGACTAACGTTGAGAGGGATGAGCATCAGGAACGACGAGCGTGCTCATCACCTTTTCTATGGTCGCGTTACACCCGTGCTCGGCACTTCGGCAACGCGAGACCAATCTCAACAAGTTGTTGAAAAAACTCGATTCCTGAAGCGTCGACTTCCCGTAGCAATTTCCAGAAGTGTTACTGTTCTCTTTATTGCGCGAATCAGCGAGGTCAATTGACCAAGAACACGCACGACGGGGGTGACGCCCAAAGTCCCTTGTATTCATTGCTCAACAGCGATCCCGTCCTTCGGTCGGTACCCATTGGCATCGTGTTGCGAAACGCACGAGGTGAAGTCATCGATTTCAACGAACAGGCGATGTCGATAATGGGTGTCCCTCGTGAAGAACTTCTCGCCCGTCCAACGAACGCCTCGGTGTTCGATACGTGGCGTGAAGATGGTTCCGACTTTCCCTACGGCGAGCAGCCATCACAGGTAACCCTGAGAACGGGCGAGCCGTGCTTCGACGTGGTGATGGGCGTTGCCTACGCGCGCCAAAAGCGCCACTGGGTGATGACGAGCACCGCCCAAGTTCCTTTGAATACCGGCGAGGTCGGAGTAATCTCCACGTTCTACGACGTGACGCCCCGTGTCAAGAGTCGGCGAATCCTCAAACTGGTTGCCGAGGCGAATCGAATAGTCATCACGTCCAAAGACGAGGGTGAGTGCCTGGCGCAACTCTGCGAAATGCTCGTCGGTCTCGGCGGGTACAAGTTGGCTTGGATCGGCCCAGCGTCCTTTGATCGCTCGTCTCCTCTCGACGTCATGTGCGCCGCGGGCGCGACCGAGTACCTACAGGGTCCAATCACTCCCTGGTGGGAGTCGAGCGAAGACCCCTCGAACGGCTCGCCCGGGTCGCTCCACACCGACTCGATACAGATCGTGGACGACCTGGCGAATGACACACGGGATGAGTCCGAGCGCGCGCGTTCCAGCCAGTTCGAGCTGGGCTCTTCCATCGTCATACCACTGGATTCAACGGAACTTGACGCCATCCTCGTCGTGTTCGATGAGGCAACGTTCGCCTTCGACGAAACGACCGTCGCCGGATTCCAACAAATCGTGAAGGAGATCGAGTTCGGACTGGTGCACCTTCGATCAGTCAACCGCACCGAGGTTGCCCTTCAAGAGCTCACCGTTGCCAACGACGCTCTCCAGATGGCGGAACACACCCTCGCGGAATCAGAACAGTGGTTTCGCGAGTTGTTGTCCAACTCCAGCGACCTCATCGTGGTTCTTGACGACCAAGCTCGCGTTACCTACGCCAATCCGGCCAACGCCAGCTCGAGTGGTTACGACCCGACGACCCGCTTGGGCGGCGACGGCTTCGCGCACATTCATCCTGACGACTACGATCTCGCGTTCAAGACATTCAGCGACACGGTGAATCGCAGGGGAGACGGCGAACCGATCGTCGTGCGATTCATCAACGCAAAGGGTGAATGGACGTTCTTGGAGTGCGTCTTGGCGAACTGCTTGGACGATCCGGCCATCAAGGGAATCATCGTCAACGCTCGCGATGTGACGGAGCGTATACATCTCTCGAGGGCGCTACGGACGTTGTCGAACGGCAACCAAGTCTTGGTGAGTGCGACCGACGAGGTCTCCCTTATCGAGGAGACGTGTCGGACCATCGTCAACAGTGGCGACTTCCTCCTGGCGTGGGTCGGCCTCATTGACGAGAAGGACATGGTCGTGCATCCTGCTGGGGTGGGTGGGCGAACCGACTACCTCGACGAGGTCCACGTGACCTGGGACGAAAGCCTAACTGGCCTCGGCCCAACTGGTACGGCAATTCGTACGGGCACGGTTCAGGTTCTCGCGGACATCCGCCGATCGAATTGGCCGGCCGTCGGCAGGAAAAGAGCCGAGGAGTTCGGTTTTCGAACAGTCTGCGCCTTTCCGCTCAAGATCGGCGACAAGGCTGTTGGGGCGCTCACCATTTTCTCCAATGAAGAGGGAGCCTTCGGTTCAGAGGAGATCTCGCTCTTGGGAGAGTTGGCCAACTCCCTGGGCTACGGGATTGGACGACTTCGCGATGCCGTCCGTCTCGCCGAGAACACGGCGTTACAGCGTGAGTCCGAACAGCGTTTTCGACTCGCGTTCGAAAGCAACATGGCCCCCATGGTCTTCAGCGACCTCGACGACCTGGTCATCGCGGTGAACGACGCCTTCTGTCGCATGGTCGGGTTCTCGAAGGAAGAACTCGTAGGGCACGACTCGGTCCAATTCACCTACCCCTCGGACGTTGGCATCACCGAAGAGACCATCGCGCGCCTCAACGCGGACGAAGTAGAACAGGTCCGCTACGTAAAGCGCTACCTGCGAAAAGACGGTCGGGTGATCATCTCGGAGGTCTCGCGGTCCCCCGCGCGAGACGCTTCCGGCAAGACGATCTACTTCGTCTCTTCCGAACGCGAAATTACCGAAGAGCGCGCGCTCGCTGAACAACTGACGCACCAGGCGTTGCACGATCCCCTGACCGGACTGGCGAACCGCGTTCTCTTCGAAGACCGGCTCGTCCAGGCCCATTCGAGGATCGAACGCCAAGGCGGCTTCGGCGCGGTACTGCTTTTAGACCTCGACGACTTCAGTGCCGTCAACGACTCTCACGGCCACCTGGTCGGCGACGAACTGCTCGTTCAGATCGCGCGTCGCTTCGAGACCGTCACGCGCGCGACGGACACGCTTGGGCGCTTCGGCGGCGATGAGTTTCTCTACTTGGCCGAAGGACTCAAGACGGCGTCGCAGGCGGAAGACGTCGCCATGCGACTCCTCGACGTCTTGAATCAACCCTTCTCCTTTGACGAGGTGCGCTTCGGGCAACACGCGAGTATCGGCGTAGCGATATGGGACGCAACGAGCACGAGCGCCAACGAACTCATTCAGAACGCCGACGTCGCGCTGTACGAAGCGAAACACGGCGGTAAGAGTCGCTTCGTCGTCTTTACCCCGCGAATGCAACAAGAGGTCATGGGGCGATTTACCTTGGTCCAAGAGTTGCGTCACGCGCTGCAAACTGATCAACTCGCCATGCACTACCAGCCCGTCATCGACCTCGCCTCGAGCGAGATCGTCGGTTTCGAGGCGCTCATGCGCTGGCGCCATCCCGAACGAGGTTGGGTACCACCGAATGTCTTCATTCCCCTCGCCGAACAGAGCGAACTGATCCTCGAATTGGGTGCGTTCGCACTGAACGAAGCCGTCGCCGCGGCGGCGTCATGGAAATCTGCTCGAAAAGGTGCCGCTCGACCATTCGTGACCGTCAATCTGTCCGCGCGCCAGTTCCAAGATCCGGATCTCTTCGCGTTGATTGAAAGCGTCCTTCAATCGAACGGACTCTCACCCGAGCGTCTCATCATTGAGATCACCGAGAGCGTGACCCTCTTCGACACTGCAGAGACGATGAGTATCGTCGAACGGTTGAGTCGTCTCGGTGTAGCAATCGCACTCGATGACTTCGGTACCGGGTACTCGTCGCTCTCCTACCTCGTTCGACTTCGTCCGCGAGTCATCAAGATCGACCAGTACTTCGTGAGCCCGCATTCGGTTAGCGCCTACAACGACGCGCTGTTGGAGGCCATCGTCTCGCTGGGCAACAAACTCGACATGACGATGCTCGCCGAAGGCATCGAAACGAGCGATCAATTCCTCCGGCTACGCGAGTTGCGCTGCGAACTCGGTCAGGGCTTTCTCTTCTCGCCCGCCGTTCCCGGTGAGGACGTGTCGACGATGATAAAGAAGGGCTTCGCCATCGATCATCCGGGAGAGCCACCCAAGGGTGCCAGGGCCGCGAAGGGGCCAAAGAGCGCCCGGCGCAAGTAGTCCGCCGAGACTAGCCACTACGCGTCACGGCGGACCATCATCACGCCCGCGACGACGAGTGCTATCGCCGCGTACAAGCAAAGCAGCGAGAACCCTACCCAGGGGCTAAAGGCGGAACCGATGTCGTTCGAAGGATTCGTGGAGGTCATCACGTTGGTGATCTGAAAGGGCATGAACCGCATGAGGGGGTGTCCGATCGACGACGGCAACGCCTGGATGATGATCGGGGCAACCAGGATCGTGCCGACGTAGCTCGTGATGGCTCCGGCGGAGTGGCGAATGATGGTAGCGAGACCCAGGGCGAAGAGGCCGAGCACCATGATCACGAGTCCCCCACCGACGACAGCGCGAAGGACGCCGGGCTGGGACAACGTGGCATGAGGAGCTGGACTACGCAACAAGGCTTGACCCACGAAGAAGGCGCCGAAGGACAAAACTTCGCCAACGACGAGTGAGACCGCAGCGAAGACAACGGCCTTCATCGCGAGCACTCGTGGTCGATTTGGTATTGCCGTGAGCGTGGCGCGAATGGTTCCCGTGCCGTACTCGGCACTCATGACGAGGACCCCGAGCACGCCAATGACCAACTGACTGAACACGATGCCCTTCAAGGCGAATCCCGTGGGATTGAAGGAGAGCCGATTGCCCAGCGACATCGTCGCCCAACTGTTGGTGATTGCCAAGCAGCCAATAACGGAGATCCCAATGACGACGATTGCCATCGCGACGAGGGTCCACATGGTGGAGCGAACACTTCGCATCTTGGTCCATTCGGAACGAAGGAGGCTCGTCGTGCGAAGGTGCGGTCGTGGAGTTTGTAGCGCGGGTGTCAAAGTGAGAGACATGGTGGTTCTACTTTCCTGAGGTGACGGATTGGGCGAGAAGTTCGGTGTCGTTGGTCGGGGCACTCTGGGTGCCGTGACCGTGGAACTCCACGCTGTCGCGCGTGAGCTCCATGAAGGCGTCTTCCAACGACGCCCTTTGCGGCGAGAGTTCGAAGAGGCGGATGCCCGCGTCGCCCGCGTAGGTGCCGATGGCTTCCGCCGAGAGCCTGCTGACGGCGAGAGCGCCGTCGTCTTCTCGCACGACCACGGCGTCGAAGCCCGTGAGTAACGTGGCGAGTTGTTCGGCCTGGGGGGAACGAACGCGAACGAACTGTCCGGAACTTTCATTAATGAAATCCGAGACCGAACCGCTCGATATCAGTTCACCTCGACCAATCACCACCAGATAGTCGGCGGTGAGCGCCATTTCACTCATCAAGTGACTCGAGACGAACACGGTACGACCTTCGCTCGCGAGTCCCTTCAAGAGGTTACGGACCCAGAGGATACCTTCGGGGTCGAGACCGTTGATCGGCTCGTCGAAGAGCAGTACGCCCGGATCGCCCAAGAGCGCCGCGGCGATACCAAGACGTTGGCCCATGCCCAAAGAGAACTTGCCAGCTCGCTTTCTCGCGACGTCGGAGAGTCCGACCATGTCCAACACCGTGTCCACGCGTGAACGCGGGATGTCGTTGGATTGTGCGAGATACCAGAGATGATTGAACGCGCTTCGTCCGGGATGGATGGCCTTCGCCTCCAAAAGGGCACCGACTTCGCGTAGCGGCACGCCGAGGTCGGCGTAGGACTTACCGTTGATGGTGGCCGTGCCTTCGTCGGGCGCGTCGAGTCCGACGATCATTCGCATGGTGGTCGATTTTCCAGAGCCGTTCGGTCCGAGGAATCCCGTCACGACACCTTGCTTCACTTCGAAGCTCAGGTCCTTGACCGCTACCTTTTCCTTGTAACGCTTTGTCACGCCGCGCACTTCAATCACGTCGACATCTCCTGACCTCGAGTAGACAACTCAACGCACTGTTGAGGTGGTTGTTCGTGATCAAGTCTCGCGGAGTGTGCGCACAGAATCGTCAGCCCCGAGTCCATTTCTCACTCATTCAAAAGATGCAGATTTCGCGTCTGTTTGACGGCGTCCCATCATCCAAAAGTTGTACAGGTATTCACGACTCGCGATGAATGCGCTTCCTACGGCCAGTAGGTAGCGTCGGGGCATGGCAGTGCCGTCGTCCTCGGACGAACTCCAACGACCACCTTGGCTCGCTCGACTCTCGACAACCCAGTGGGTTCGCCTCGACGTCGTGATCACGATCCTGATCACCGGCGCCGTTGTGGGACATCTCTTCTATTCGTCCGAGTTCGACCATCATCGGTCGATGGCCGACTCGAAGTGGCTCCTCCTTCCACTCTTCCTGATCGCCTCGGTGCCCATCGCCTTTCGACGAAAATGGCCTCTCCCCGTTCTGTCGCTCACGACGGGCGCCGTCGTTCTGGTCACGATGCTCGGACACGCACTATCGCCGGTTCCTTTCATCGCGCTGCCCCTCTACACCGTCACCACGTCCTACTCACGACGTCAGTCCTTAGAAGTCCTCGTGATTGTCGAGGGCTTGGTCGGCGCGTCGATCGTGGTCAGTGTGCTTGGTGGACGCGGCGAAGGAAACTCCAGTGCCAACGTCTTACTGCTGGTCGCATTGTGGTTCATCGCCGACAGCATCCGCACAAGACGGGTCTATCGCCGCGGCCTCATCGAACAGACCGAGGAGCGTCAACGATTGGCGATCGAGGGAGCGCGTCGCGCGATCATCGAGGAACGCCTCGAAATTGCGCGCGAACTCCACGACGTCCTAGCGCACAGCCTCAGTGTCATCGCCATCCAGTCGGGCGTGGGGCGACACGTGATGGACGACCAGCCGGAGGAGGCCCGCAAGGCGTTGCTGGCGGTCGAAAGCACGAGTCGTTCAGCGCTGGAGGAGTTGCGACGGGTGCTCGGGGTGCTCCGTCGCCGTGACGATGCTGCGGCCGACCGCACGCCAGCCCCGACCATGGGCGATCTCGCGACGCTCATCGACGGCGTGCGCGCCGCTGGCGTGCGCGTCGACTTCGTCGTCGAAGGCAACACCCCACCACTGCCCGAGGGGCTCCAACTATCGGTATACCGGATTGTCCAAGAGGCACTCACCAACGTCGTGAAGCACGCGCACGATGCACCCGCGACGGTGCGTCTCAGCTTTCCAAAGGACGAAGTCGTGATTGAGGTCACCAACGACGCCATCGCCAACGAACGTCGCTTGGACCGGTCCGTCGACCCTGCGACCTTCGAGTCCGACGAGGGCCACGGCATCGTCGGCATGACCGAGCGCGCTCTCGCCTTCGACGGATCGTTGAGCGCGGGACATCTGCCCGGCGGCGGCTTTCGAGTATTGGCTCATCTCTCAACCCAAGGTGCCTCATGACGATTCACGTGGTCATCGTCGACGACCAGGCCCTGGTTCGTGCGGGCTTCGAGGTACTCGTCAACTCAGCCGCGGACCTCGAGGTCGTTGGTCTCGCCAGTAACGGCGAGGAGGCCGTGCGGATCGTCACCACGCTGCGACCCGACGTCGTGTTGATGGACGTTCGAATGCCCGTGATGGACGGCCTCGAAGCTACCCGACTGATCACCGACTCCCCCTCGGGACGCGTCACGCGCGTCTTGATGCTCACGACGTTCGATCTCGACGAGTACGTCTACGAGGCACTTCGCTCGGGCGCCAGCGGATTCCTTTTGAAGGACACCCCGCCGGAAGAGTTACTGAACGCCATTCGAGTGATCGCCGCGGGCGAAGCGCTCCTAGCCCCCAGCGTCACCAAACGACTCATCGCCGAGTTCGCGAGCCGCCCGAGTGCTACGCCAGCGACCATCAAGGAGTTGGACGTACTCACGGAACGCGAGCGCGAGGTCATGGTGTCCATTGCCCAGGGTCACTCGAACGCGGAGATCGCCGAACTCTTGCACATGAGCGTCGCCACCGTGAAGACACACGTCAGTCGTGTGCTCTCGAAACTCGACGCGCGCGATCGTACGCAGTTGGTGGTCATGGCGTATCAAACGGGCCTCGTCCAGTTGAACTGAGCCCGTGACGGTGAGCGGCGAAGAACTCGCCGCTCAGTCGTTGACGAACACGGCGTGCAGGGTGATGGTGTTCTTCATCGAGGACGCACCCATCTGATTCCACGTCAAGCCAAAGTCCGAGCGGTCGATGACCGTCTCCGCGGTGACACCGATTTGGCGGTCCTTCGTGACGGCGATCGTCGCCGGAAACGAGATTGGAAGTGTCGTCGAGCTGACCGTTTGTGGACTTCTCGCCGATCTGGACCGGGCGGCCTTAGTGGAACGAAATGCGAACGACACCGACCGCCGGCGCACGGTGGTCGCGATCGCGCCAGCGCAGCGACCCGTCGCAGATAAATGGCTCGATGGATCAGCGGCACCTCTGGCGCGCGCTGGAGAAACTCCAGCACGAAACGCACGCGTTTTTAAGAGCCATGGACCTTCTCCAAGCGGAACTCGAAGTCGACCACGACGCCCCCCTGATCGAGCTACACGTCACCGCTAGAGATCGAGACCCTCGAGGTCATCAATACTGCGGCGATTCTTCTCGGCCCAGTAGTCGCGGATTCCGGCGGGACCCTTGCGATTAGCCCACTGGTCCATCGTCGGGCGATGATCGTCGAACGTCATGAGCGGTACGCCGTACCCGCACGAATCGGAGATCCGATTCACCTCGACGAGGATGATCGAGCGAACACCGACGCCCGCCGCTCCGTTGAAGTGGCTCGCTAATCGCTTGAACGCCGGTGTGTCTCGCCCCACATGTCGACCAACGCCGTGCAGGCGCACGATACGCGGGGGTCCCGCAAAGGCGCAGAACATGACAACGACGCGTCCGTTCTCCTTCACGTGGGCGATCGTTTCCACGCCACTGCCGGTCTGGTCAAGATACGCGACCGTTCGAGGTCCGACCACGGCGAACTCATCGCGATTGCCCTTGGGTGAACAGTTGAGGAGGCCGTCCGCGGCGAGCGGAGCGGTCGCGACGAAGAAGACCGGCTGCTCCACGAGCCACTCGGCCAGGCGATCGTCGATGTCGTCGAATGACTTTCCCACGCCCCCATTATGGTGCCAGTTCTCCCCCACTCGTGAGGTGAGATCGTCGAATCCTGAATCCGAATGGGGCGGGCGCCCGCGACGCCGGGCAGGTGGGCATGTTGCACATAGGCACACCTCCGATATCGGCGTGCCAAAACGCCCACAACTATCTCATCTCAGGAGTCGGTGACTGCGCCGCGGCCACCACGCGTCGAGGTGTGACCGTGCGCGTGAGAGAAGGGTTGGGTTTTACAGACCCTCTCCCGTCCGGACCGCGGTGGCAGGGCAGCCCTCGCCTCGGCTATCCCCCGAGGGTGGTCGTGGTGCCCGGCGTGGTCGTTGTGGTTGTGGTCGTGGTCGTGGTCGTGGTCGTGGTCGTGGTCGGTGCGGGAAGGTTCGTCGTCGTGGTCGTCGTCGATACGTAGTTCGCGGGCAGGCCCAGGAATCTCACTGCCTGGGCCCACGTATACGTGATGCCCGTCGTTGGCGCCCGAACAGCCCACGTGAAGTCCATCGTCAGTGACGACGACCCGCGGTAGTTCCGAATGCCTCCGGCCGCCCCGGCGAGGAGAACGAGTGGCCTGCCGCTGTGGGATACGTGTGGTGCCGCCTCGAGAATGACGTCGCGGTGTCCCCAGCACCCCGGCATGCCTCGGCGCAGGCAGTCGAAGTTCTCGGACCCGTAGAACGGCGGCCCACCGTCTTCGTACATCCAGGCGAAGTCCGAGAAGAACGCAACCTGGGTCCGCGAGTTCGGCGCGGAGGACCAGATGGAGGCGAAAACCGTGTTCCAGTTGGAGGGTGGAAGAGGATCTCGCCCCAGGCGCGCACCGGTCGCCGCCACGCGATTGAGCACTGTCCAGAGCCCGTAGGCCGGCACCTCGCCGCGGGTCACTCGCTCAACGTCGTCCAACACGAAGAGTTGCTCGGGGATCGTCAATTGGCTGTATCGCGCCATGTTGAGAGTCAGAGGGCCAAGTCCCTCCTGAGCGCGTCGTGCGGCGTTCACCAACGACAGGATGTAATTAGTCTCAACCCGACCTGGATTCCAGTTGCTAAGTGGGTTCTGCGGCGGGAGGATCACGTGGGGTCCGTCCGACGCGGCGGCGCCTGCGGCACCCATGGCGAGGAACGTCACGAGCAGCAGCACCGCCCAACGACGGATTCGATGAATCGACACGACCACGGTCTACTCCTGCTCCTCGCTAGTGACGCCCTCGTCACCCGCGAAGTGCTCGTGCCTCATCGCCACGGCCCGTTCCTACACGTCACCGCCGACCTGCTCCTCGGGCGAGGATAGCCGAGGAATGATTTCGAACGGGGCGGGCGGTGTAACGCGACCGTCGACAAGGACTGCCCCTGAATCAACTGGCCGAGTCAGTCAGTTCCTATGAACCCGCGGTCTGTCGAAGTTGAGGACGAGAGAAACACACTCATCCAGTTCGATCTCCAGACACGACCAATCTCGTGTTTATAGTTTCAGTGTGGATAACGTTGAAGGGTCTTCTCGGCGAACTCTCTACGTGGAAGGCCTAGTAAACGCACGTGACCTGGGAGGCCTTCGTCGGCTAGATGGCACAACTACACCACGAGGTGTCTTCTATCGTTCTGAAAACGTTGACGGAATAACGCCGGCCGGCTGGGAGCAGGTCTATCAAACTGGGATCAGAACGATCGTCGATCTTCGCGACGCAAGTGAGCGTGCGAGCGATCGAAACGAACGGCCGACTTGGATTCGCACCTTGACGGTTGAACTCAACGGGTTCGCGGACGACGAGTTTTGGCGCGATTATCTGCCGAACGGTCTCGCGAGAACGGCCCTTTATTTCCTTCCACATCTCGAAGCCATGCCGAACCGAGCAGTTTCCGCACTTTCGGCGATTGTCTCAGCACCGCCGGGCGGCGTTCTCTTTCACTGCCTTCGAGGTAGGGACCGAACGGGAATGATCTCACTGCTGCTGTTGTCGGCGGTGAACACTGATCCGGAGGAGATTGTGGACGACTACCTCGAAACGGTGCGTCGCGGCGACTTGCGCGCGGCTTGGTCCTACGAGAACAACGAGGAGGCGGCCCTCGAGGCCTTCTGCCAGTCACTAGGAACCAGCACCGAGAACGCCTTTCGGACGGCTCTGGCAGCGCTTGATCTACGTGGAGTGCTGTCCGCAGCGGACGTTAGTCCTGAGGTTGAAGAGGCCCTTATGAGTTGGCGTGGAAGTATTCAACTTCACTACTGAAGCCATTCGAAGCCTTCCGCAGAGTCCACCCGAACGAACCTGAGAATCCAGCAGTCAAATGGTCCATCGCCTTCGATGCCTCAGTACGAGCAACAGAAACGCCGCCGCACTGGGCCCCTCTTTCGAAGAGACCCAGTGCGGCGGCTACTGCAAGTGATTGATTACTCGGATGCGTAGTGCATCTTGCACGAACGGCCATCGTGATCCGAAGTCGTGAAATCGTAACTTCCCCCTCGCGACCCGGCCTTAACCGATACCTGGACGACGAGCAGATTGTCTTGGTAGTTAGTGACGCTTTCCTTCGTTCCAACTTCGTCACTAGTGATTGACAGCGGGCCGTCAAAGTCAGAACCCGAGATAGTTACCTGTTCCCGTCCTGGTCCCCGTCATGGTCAAAACCACAGTGATGGCCAGGCGGATAGACCGGCGGTGGGTACTCTGGGTGCTTCCCCCGCCCTCCGTCATCGTGCCCTCCTCGCGGCGATGGGCACTCTTGGTGCTTTGGCGGCGGCGGCGGTGGTGGGTTCCCTCGATCATGCGCGCTAGCCGGCATGATGCCAACGCCAAGCGTGGTCGCGAACACGAGGGCCAAGACACCTGGAATAGCAAGAACTCTTCGACCAGTCACTTTGGCCTCCCTCGTCATTGGCTTATATTGGCCAATAGATACTTACTCGGAGGGTACCACGGAGTGGGTGGGCCCGTCCGGTAATTTCAGTTTTCCCCTCGATTAAGGCGCTGCGACGACGGAATACTCCAACGTCGTCGGTCGAATCAGGGAAAATGGGCCTTTGGGTCCCGAAACGGCCCACCCGACGCCGCTGACTGAAACTGACACCGTCGCTGGATTGAGCGTCGGCTGGGGCACCAGATGCAGAACGAACTTGCCCCCAACGACCGCGAGTGGCAGGGAGGTCGCGAACAACGTCGACTGCGAATGTTGGGCGAAAACGTCCGTCGAAAATCCGTTCAACACGAGGCCCGACTCCGACTTGCCACCGACGACCTTTGAGCCCGCCGGCGACCACAGACTGATATTGGCCACGTACTCCCCCGGTACGTGGGAGTTGATGTTGTCCGGACCCAACTGGTACGAAGCAGGTTGACCGGCGGGCGCAGTGTTATGTACCGTGACGATGGTCGCTACCGAAGCGGCGCCACTCGGTAAGACGGTTACGTTGAAGGATTCGTGAACCGTGATGTAGTAATCCATCTTCGCCGCGACCGCGCTCTCGACGGCCACGTGGAAGGTCCGCTTGGGCAGGACCGTGTCAACCCTTCCGGACGCACCGAGCCGGACTACGGCACTTTCGACGGAAGGAATCGCGCTCCACAGCAGCAGGTGTCGACCAGGGATCTGTCCAGCCAGTGCGCGCAGATACGACACCTGATCGTGACGAGCGGAGCGAAGTCGTTGCAGCAACGCCGTCGCAATAGCGTTCAGCTCCGTTTTTCGCGGTACCTGAGTGCCAACCGGATACTGCGCGTAGAGATCGTGCAGCACGACCGTCGAGAAGTTGGCCGAGGTGAGTTGCTCGGGAATGCCCGGAACCGAGATTGGGCCGGTGACGCCCACGAGCGCGGCCATCGTCGGGACGTCGAGGGCAACGACCGAATCCACCGTGATCCCGGTGGCTTTTTTGAACATCGCGGCGGCGGTCGCTCCCGTCCAGGAGAAGTCCGCCGTACCGTTCACGGACTGATAGATCTGGTTCGCACCGCTTGGGTAGAAAAAATACTTCGTGCCGGGACTTGCCGGGACGTCCAACGGGGAAGTGAGGTTGATGCTCTCTACCGAGCCCGAACGAAGGACCGTGAACGATGCGTCGTGCGTTTGAACGAGGCTGTAGGAGAGGATGGCTCCCTGATCGCGCATCTCCGCGTTGTTCTCCGGCAATACGAGGATCGTCGATGTCTTTCCGATGCCCAGAAGCTCCCTTCCAACACTGAGGCCATCACCCACGTTTTTCATCTCACTCGCGGCTCGCGCCATTTTCTCGTTAAACACTGCTCGTTCGTGACCGACCGGACCGAAGAGGCTTCCGACGGGTCGATTGAGCGAGGTGATGTTCGAGGTCGCCGCGGCGACTTCTCGCTGAAGTGCAGTGAGGCTGACTCTCGAGATGTCGCCACCGGCATCGCTCGATTGAAACGTGTCGAGCGCATGGAGAATGTTCAGTCCATTCGTCGCCGCAGTTGACGCATCGGTGAACAATGATTGCGCTCCCTTAATCTCTTCACCGAAATAGGGAATCCATCGCGCGGCACTGAGCACCACGGTAGACGTCAACGAGTTGTTCGCCGCTTGACTCTCACTTAGTGCCGTCTCGAGGTGCGCCTCGAGATTGGCTCGCCCCGATGTCGTCGAAGCACTCGATAGATTGCGCTGGACGTATTGAAACTCAGTTTGCGCGCGCAGCGCGTGAGAACGAGCCGTCAACGTCGAGTAGACAGCGAGACCAGCGATGATCACAAAGACAGCGAGAACTCCGACAACCCATGGCCACTTAGGACGGCGCAGCAAAGAGTCTCTTCGTTTCACCTACCCATAATGCCATGGCTAAGCCTTCTGACTCTTAGGACCTTGGAAGTTGCTCGTCGTCAAATTCTTAACTGGAAGGCGAGATGCGTGAAACTCGAGAGCAGTAAATTGAACGAATCCCACAAGCACAAGTTCGAGTGACCAAAATGCTGACGCGAACGACAACATCGACTCCGAAGCTCGATCAGCAAAACAAAGCTCTAGTTACGAGGAGGAATTCGCCATTCTCGTTGCCTGCGACAACACCACTGGGGGCGAACTAACTGACTGTGAAGATACCCTGTCATCGATTGCCGAGTCACCAGGAGACCGCGGCTCTGGGCGCCTCGGGGCCACGTCGCTTGACAGTTTTCACCGTATCGCGCAACACGTCAAACGCCCGTGCGAGAGGAATGAACGACTTCAAAAAACTTTCGAGAGAATGATTCGAGCGACCGACAGTTCACCAACAGGGCGACAAGGTGGAAACGGTCATCATCCGTCGCTCACTACATGGCCGGGACTAGAAGAGTCGTCCCAAAAATGGTCGATCAGGCTCGGCAATGCCAAGTATCCAGTCGTCAATACCGCGATCCCGACGTCTGCGACGAGGCGCGCTTGAAGAGAGTCGAACAAACTGATTGACCCCAACGCCGAAGACAACGCGACGACCACAAACACGAGACCAGTGGTTTGCGTATGACTCAACCCACGATCAACCAACCGTTGGTACGTGTGTTGACGATGCGCCTCGTGCCATGCCTCGTGCCTAAGTACGCGACGCGCCAAAGTCAATCCACTGTCTGCCACATAAAGCATGACTGGAGCAACCATCGCGTCCACGGGGATGGACGCTTGTAGCCCAATAACCACCATCGTCGCAATCCATGAGCCTACGAAATAACTTCCAACGTCCCCAAGAAATATACGCGCTTTTGGAAAGTTAAATGGGGCGAAGCCGATTGCGCCAGCGGCTAAAGCAAACCCAGCAGCCTGCAGCGCATATTGGTGCTCGTATCGAGCAATGAAACCGAAGGTGACACCGGCAACGATTCCTTCCGCACACGAGATCCCGTTGATGCCATCCATGAAGTTGAAGGCATTCACGAAGGAGATAATCCAGACCGTCACTAAGAAACCCGCAAAAACCAACGGCACAACTCCGAAGGAATGGTGACTCCGAATCAAAGTCATAACAAGAAGAGCAGCTACTAACTGCAGAATCATCCGAGCCCTGATTGAAATCCTGCTCGTCAGGTCGTCAGCGAAGCCAATCGCGCCAAAAGAAATGCCCGCGACACACAGCGCGATATCTGCTGACCCGAAAATCCAACTAGCGGCGACGGCCAACGCAACAAGTGTTCCAAAGGCCAATCCGATGCCCCCGCCCCGCACCGTAGGTACCTGGTGCGATGATCGGTGATTAGGAACGTCCAAGACTCCCCGTCGACCAAGCAGTCGGAGGGTCAGGGCGGTGACGAGGGAGCTCGCGATGATCCCGCCCAAGACGGCAATTAGTAGAAGCATTCCACTGAGGCCCTCCCCGTAAATTCCGGACACATTCCGATGCCGCCTGTACCTGACTCCGAGCGAATTGTAACTGCCACTCGATCAGCGTCATGACATCGACGAGTGAGTGCTGACGAACTGCATTGCAACGATCAATCCATTCGGTGATCGTTCACCAAACGTCAGCTCTCGAAGTGCGGCGGTATCGATGAAAAAACTGTTGCCTCATTGTCGCCAAGAGACTTTCGGTGATGGCGCTATCGTGGCACCATCCAGTGCGTCCGACCGACTTGGCAATGCGGCTACGTTCGCGCTGCGTTCACAAGTCACCCGACACGCATTGTCTGTCGCGATCGTGAAGAATGGTCACCCTATTAACGTCGCCGCTACGAATATCGACCGTCATGGAGAGAGCCCGCCTCGCGAGTTCGGTGCGCGTGCTGTCGTCCAAGGCGCAAGCGACCATTCGCCGTAAACCAGGTTCGAGCACGTCGGCTCAAATGATGCCTAGATGTCCAAGTTGGCCGAGATCTAATACTGCAAGCATCCGACGACCCGGATCTGAACGGCGTTGACACCTGCACCTTTGGGATCCACAGTGCTTCAGATCAATCACCACTTATACCCGCACCGGTGGGCTCGATTCGGTCAGACTCAAGGCCTTCAGCGCCTCCTTCACCCGCTCGGGCGAAGCATTGGCCTCGATGATCCAGCAGACCGCGGCGGCGATTGGGGGAACCGAACAACTTGTAATCGAGGAGTGAATCTTGCGGGGGTCAGCATCCCCGACGCTAAAAAGACTTTCATGCAACTTCTCCCCTGGACGAAGTCCTGTAAAGACAATTTCAATGGGTGTTTCCAACTCTTCGACGATTTGCTTGGCTACATCAGTGATTCGAACCGGCTGACCCATCTCAAGTACGAGAACCTCGCCGCTTTTGCCGCGTGCAGCTGCCTGCAGCGTTAGCTGAACCGCTTCAGAAATCGTCATTACGTAGCGTGTCACGTCGGGGTCAGTAATGGTGATCGGGCCCCCCACAGCCGCCTGCTTTCTGAAGGCCGGGAGAAACGAGCCGCGACTGTTCAGAACATTCCCAAATCGGACACTAATGAATTCGCCATCATGATACGAGGCAGTCAACCTCTCGGCGAGGCGCTTCGAGTATCCGAGCACGCTAATTGGATCGGCCGCCTTATCGGTGGAAATATTTACAAAGATTCCCACACCATGAGTGTGGGACGCCTCGAGGACATTGATTGATCCCCAGACATTCGTCTTCAGAGCCTCCGCTGGCCACATCTCCAGGAGTGACAAATGTTTTAGTGCTGCGGCGTGGAAAACAACATCCGGACGATGTTCATCGAATACTCGATTGAGGGCTTTTGCGTCACGGATGTCACAGACGACGAGATTTCTCGTATCGAGTAATGCGCGACCCTCAATGGCCAGTTGCAGCTCGTGTAGCGCTGACTCGTCTCGTTCCAGCATGACGAGTGACGACGGGGCGAATCTGGTGATCTGGCGACACAACTCGGATCCGATAGACCCTCCGGCTCCGGTGACAAGAACACGCTTGTCCTTCAAATAGTCGCCGATCTCTTCGACGTTCGTATCAATTTCACGTCGTCCCATAAGGTCCTCCACCGTCAAGGACCGAATATCGCCAACTCGAACTTTCCCCGCAAACATCTCCGACAGAGGAGGGAGAATCCGAACTTCCAGACCCGCATCCCTGGCACGTTCCGCCACTTCAAGGATGTCGACGGCATCAACGTTGGTGATCGCAATCACCAGCATCGTCGCCTTGAAACGCTCGGCAACCTTACCAATATCGTCACGGTTTCCCACGACACTCAAGCTTCGAATCCGAAGGTGGCGCTTCGACGGATTGTCATCAAGCAGCACGACCGGAAGAAAGGGCGGCGTCTCACTGGCGAGGAGCGCTTCGATTACCTTGATCCCGGCCTCGCCCGCACCAAAGACGATTGCCCGATGGCTGGAGACGTTGGACGGTCTCATTCCTGTGGCGACCGTGAAAAGGCGGTACATCGCGCGGCCGCCTAGGGCCAGAACCACTGCGAACAGCGTGGCGGCGATGACAGCACCGTATGAGACACCAGATCGAATGAATACTGCAGATACAGTTCCCAGTATCACGCCGACCGAAGTTACGACGGTTGCAACGGTCACCACTTCCTCAAACGAACCAATTCGCCATCTGTGGCGATAAATGAAGATCGCTCCGATGAGAAGTTGAGAAATGACACAGACGCCTATACCGATCAGCACGTCTCTCCAGTGAACCTTCATGTTCGAGGCAACCCGATAGCGTAGAAATGAGGCGAAGAGAATGGCGAGGGCCCAGGAGACGACATCGTAGACGGGCGTCACCCATACCTGACGAGGGAAACCGCCTCTGCTTCGCATCTATATTCTCCCTAGAGAGCGCTGGCTCATACAGAACCGTCGAGTCCGGTAAAGCGCATGGCCTCTAGGGCTTCTTCAACGCATAATCCAACGACGAGTTCCTCGCACAGCCACGGAAAGACGACGGTAACTTCAACCCCCTGAAACAAGTGTTCTTGTTCCAGGTAAAAACTCTCACTTTGAACTTCAACGTCACTGGAAGGCTTCGTTAATGTCATCAGATAACATCCGCAACTAAAATTAGGGCGCCAGACACTCATTCACTCCGATGCGGCCCTTGCGACACAAAACATTCCCACAGGGGTCCATATTTGTCAAGCCGTACTCTCTTGGTAGTGAATGTAGAGTCTTTTGGCCATAATTCTGGCTACTTTGATGAGAGCTTGAGCGTGAACCATGAGGAGGTAGACGTGCTGCGAGCATTTTGGGCGATCGCGTTGTCGACATTCATTTGTATTGGTATTGCTACCGTGTCGGCCGGCTCAACGGTTCATTGACGGTGGCAGGGTTTGCTTCGAGGCCCCAAAGAAAAAATTCGTTTCGCAAAAATCGCGCGATAACGCCCAGGACTGGCGCGTTGGCTCGAGTTTTGCTTGAATCGGAATGTGCGAGTTAAGCGTGTTGTCAACAACCCACGGCGACCACGCGCATTTCCTGTGGCCAACGAGTGACGTCGAACCGGGCTTCCACTGGATGCCAACCGGCTTGATGATGCCAATGCCCTTCGCTGGGTTGGTCTTCGCCGCAAGGATCAGCGGTCCACACACTCCGTCGTTGTTCACCTCGGAAATGGCGTGGGCCACCGCTTGACGGTCGTGAGGATTATTGACCATCTTCAAGGTTTCGATCACGATTTTAAAGAGCGAGTACGTCGAGCCCATTGACTGGACACATTTGACTCTTAGCGATCGTCTGACACTTCGCGGCGAACGTGTTCGCCGTCATGCCCGTGAGCGATCATTTATACGGTGCGTTCGGCGAGAACCAACAATTCATCGCCACGTTGTTCGACAGCGCCCCCAGTGCGTACCCGTCGATCGGACACAACATGACCTTGGCGACCGTCGCGAGCTTCGGTTTCCAGCCCTGTCGCGACGCTTGCTTCCAGAAGGTGTTGAAGTCCGGAGGTAGCGGGCAGGTGATGAAGAAGTCGCACGACTTTCCGCCCGAACCCGTCTTGAACGTCTCAATCATCGTCGTGACATCCGACGTGATGTCGGTCTCGGCGCCACCGAAGACGTCAATCCACGTCGCCCCCGTCTGGGCGGAACTGATGGCGCCGAGCGTCTGAGGCCAGGCCGCCGCGATCACGTTGCCGTTCACGTCGTTCGGGAACATGGCGGCGTTCACCGTGTTCGCGTTCGTTTGCGTTAGAACTTTGTTCCACATGGGCAAGAAGCACTCGACGAACTCAGGTACGTCAAATAAGAACATGCTGCAGCACTTCGGCGGCGATCCCACGACGTTGCCGGCCGGTCCAATGGTGTTTTTCGGATTTACGCCGACCCACCAGCCTTCCCAGGGACAGACGGCCGAGAGGCATCGAACATGCGCCCCTTCGCACACCGCACTCACCAGAATGGTCGACTCCGGGGCTGAACTGGTGACGACGAGGTCCACGCCGGTGGACTGGATCAACTCCGTGGTGACCTGTCTCGCCACCGACGCGTTCGATTGGCTGTCCTTAACAGTGATTTCGAACTTGTACATCTAGCCGCCGATGGTCATGTCCTTGGAGAAGAGACTCGACGATCGGATCAGACTCAACGCAAAGTTGTCCGGTCCCGTTAGCACCGCCCCCGCTCTTAGGACATTCCCCAAGGCGTCGAGCGCCGCTACCCCCGAGGCTGCGCCCTTTTGGGCGAGCATGATGAAGTTCGGTGAGGCGGTCGTTCCGACGAACGTTTCAATCGCTTCATTGCCATCGTTCTCGTTTGCGTGTTGGCCCGAGTGTGAGGGGGGCGTTCATCGGTTCGTTGGCGTTGGTTCCGTCAGGCCGTCTATAGAAGTTGGGAAATCCGAGGGCGCCCTAATCTATTTCTCCGCTCTAGTCATCAGGTTATTTCTCCATCCGAAGCTTCGCGTAGTTCGCGGGCTTCGTCGGGGATCATGGCTTCGGTGCGTTCGTGCGCTTCTCGGCCTTTACGCGTTTTGTCGGAGGTTGCGGCTCCTCGATCTGGGCTCGTACCTGTTCCAACGCCGCTACGTCGCCGCCATCCTTGAACGCCTGCCACTGAGCGACGGGGATCATCTGAGCGCCGACGTTAACGGGCGTCAGGTTGTCCCCGTCGTCGGCCATGACCACGGGTTGCACATTCCAACCAATAAGTCTCATTCGATTGGTCACGATGAAGTCACCGTCTCCCACGCCGTCGCCCCACCGATGCGGAGTTTGTTGAGCGTGGTGTCAAAATAAATCGCACCAAGTCGGTATTGAGGCGCTGACAATGTAGTTGCTTGGACGGGAAAAATCGGATAGCCGAACTGGAGTTGCCCCGAGTGGCCCGTGCCTGGGTACAAGCTGAGGGCCATGACGCCATTGACCGTATCCCTGAGGAAAAAGGCAGAACTATTGGCGTCATAGAGCAACCATGATTCAGTCGAGCCCCTGGCGAATTGGATTGAATTGGTCTGACCCGATAGGGCAATGAGATGAATCAGCGGCGACTTGGTGTAGTTGCGCCCGTCGAGTGTGAGTATGGGGTTGTAGAAGGTCGCACCAGCAGCCGTTGGAGTCAAAGAGAGGATCTCATTCCCAAACCCGTCGCTGAGTAGAAATTGGTCAGTCGTCGCCTGCCCAATCTTGAACGACCAAACAAAGGAATAGGTGTCGTCCAACTTCGCGTACGCCTGCATCGGATTAAGCCCGGTTCCATCGGGATAGTTGCACGCCAGGTTCCATTCCATTGCTTTAGTGTCACCGGCATTAGCGAACACGCTGGTGTAGATTGCTGGATAAGAAGGATTGACCTGGTTGGGATTGTAACCGAAGCCCCACCAGGTCGCGGTTACTGGGGGCGAACTGCCAAAGGTCCCAGTGACGAACAGGCTCTCGAAGTTGGCCGGTGAGGAAGCGTTATCGGGAGTGAACGACCACTGTATCTGCGGGCTCGTCGTTTGGGTCATGGTGATTGGCCCTGTAAGAATCGCGCCAGCCCCTTGAACATTCTCCGATGCGTCGAGCGCCGCTACCCCCGAGGGTGCGCCCTTTTGGGCGAGGGGGATGAAGTCCGTGGAACTCGTGGCTGCGGAAGCCGCGGACGCTCTCGCCAGCGCGGCGAGTCCCCCCACGGCGGCGGAAGCTGCCAACGTCTTCAGTCCAAGGCGGCGTCCAAACTCCACGCTGCCCCTACCCGGGATAGTCGCTTCGCCCGAGCTACGTTCTTCACTGCTCATACAGTCCCCCTCTTACGTGGCTATAACGGTTTAACACGACATTGTTAAATCAACCAACACCAAACTCCGACTACTGCAGCGCGTGGCCTTCCAATTCAAGAAACCCGAGCACTTGATCGCCCTCACCCTGCTCCATCGAGGCGGCTAATGCCCACCGTTGCCCGGTTGTCATGCGCCGTGACCGGGTCCAGATAGGGGTTGCGGGTTGTCGCTACGCTGTGGACAAGCTCTCGGCGCAGGACTTTCTGGCCGACAATTCGCTCTTCACGCTGGAGCGCTGACGGATGGATGGGATCTGGGACGTGGTGTGGTTCGAACAAGTTGGTGTGGCTGTCGGTCGCGTGTGCTGGTGTCGTCCTCGGGTATGGCAGAAGAAAGATCGTCTTTGTGCACGGCAAACCTGAGAGAGACTGACCGTGCGATTGCACATCAATGGTGTTGGCATGGTCAGAGGTGGTGGTGAGACACACCTGGACGCGTTCGTTCGTGCTCTCATTGAAGTTCGGTCTAACTGGGATGTCCTTCTCTACGCATCGCGGAGCGGCCGTGAGATTTCGGTGCCGGGTGTTCGAACCGAGTATGTGAATCGAAGTTCCTGGAGGCGTATTGGCTGGGATTCGGCCACGGTCGACCGGCACGAGGCGTGGCAACAGGCGCATCACCCGCACACCTACCAGCGCCTGGTGAAGCAGGGGCGGAGCCACACGGAGACCACCCGCCTCGTGTTCGCACTGGTGACGCTGTGTTCGGTACTCGCGTCGGTGAGCCTCCTCGGGTCTGTCCCCGAACGCGTCGCCGCGGACTTCGGGGTCGCCGTGCTGATCGCCGGATACCTGGTCTTGCCGAGCCTGATCCAACACCGCGGTTCGCTGCCGGCCCTCGGTGCCCGAACCTCTCGGGTCGATCGATGATCCACGCCATCTGCGTGGCCGGAGCGCGGCCCAATCTGATCAAGATCAAACCGGTCATCGATGGGCTGGAGTCCTTGGGCGCGAAGACGACGTTCGTCCATACCGGCCAGCACTACGACGAGGCCATGTCCGGGGTGTTCCTCCACGATCTCGGACTGCGCCAGCCCGACCGCTCGCTCGGCGTGGGCTCGGGCACCCATGCCGAACAGACGGCCCGAGTGATGGTGGCCTTCGAACCAGTCGTCGACGAACTGCGTCCCGACGTAGTGGTGGTGGTGGGCGACGTGAACTCGACCCTCGGCTGCGCGCTGGTGGCGGCCAAGTCAGGGGCGATGGTGGCGCACGTCGAGGCCGGCCTGCGCAGCCGCGACTGGTCGATGCCCGAGGAAGTGAACCGGGTGGTCACCGACCGGGTGAGCGACTACCTGTTCGCCCCTTCGGCGGATGCGGTCGCAAACCTGCAAGCCGAAGGGTATCGTGCCGACCAGATCCACCTGGTGGGCAATGTGATGGTGGATTCGTTGCTGACCAACCTCGACAAAGCGATCGGACACGACACACTGGCTCGCCTTGGGCTCCGTGCCGGCCACTACGCGCTGGTGACCCTGCACCGTCCAGCCAACGTTGACGACCTCGGGGTGCTCGGCCACTTGATCGATATCCTCGGCTGCCTGGCCGAAGACATCCCCGTGGTCTTCCCTGTCCACCCACGCACCCGGGCCCGGCTGGAAGACCTGGCGGTGCCGGCCGCGGTGACGCTGGTCGAGCCGTGCGGGTATCTCGACTTCGTGGCCCTTGAGCACGGCGCGGCGCTGGTCCTCACCGACTCCGGCGGCATCCAAGAGGAGACGACCGTCCTCGGTGTCCCATGCCTCACCTTGCGAGACAACACCGAACGGCCGATCACCGTCACCGAGGGGACCAACCAGGTGGTCGGGCGGTCGCCGGAGCGCGTGCTGACGGCCGCTCGCAACGTGCTGTCCAACGGGTGGCCGAAGCGGTGCCCGGCGTTGTGGGACGGCCGGGCCGGCGCCCGCATCGCCGACGTCCTGGTCGGTGGCGTCCCTCAGCGGCGACTTCGACCCTCGGACCTCGGGGCCGGGTGATGCGCGTCCTCGTCGTCACCCACTACTTCCCCCCCGAGATCGGTGCGCCCCAGGCCCGCCTCAGCGAACTGGCCCGTGCCTGGGCCGATACCGGCGACGAAGTGACCGTGCTCACCGGTATGCCGAATCACCCGACCGGCGTGGTGCCCCCCGCCTACCGCCGCCGACTGCGGGTTCACGAGCATGTCGACGGATACGACGTCGTGCGAACCTGGTTGTACGCCACACCGAACGAAGAGTTCATCAAGAAGACGACCGGCCATCTCAGCTTTATGGTCTCGAGTGTGCTGCTCGGGGTGCGACCGGTCGGTGCAATGGACGTGGTGGTCGTGTCCTCCCCGACCTTCTTCTCGATATTCGGGGCCTGGGCCATCGCCAAGCTCAAGCGAGCCCCTCTGGTCATCGACGTGCGCGACCTGTGGCCGGCCATCTTCGTCGAGCTCGGCGTGCTCACCAACCGCCGGCTCATTTGGCTGCTGGAGCGGTTGGAGCTGTGGGCCTACGGGCAGGCGGCCGAGGTGGTGGTGGTTAGTGAAGGGTTCCGCCAGGACCTGATTCGCCGGGGCGTCCCCCCAGAGAAGGTCACAACGATACGGAACGGGGCGGACCTGGAGCGCTTCTCCCCCGGCGGGGACCCGGCACCGGGTCGACACCGGCTCGGAGTAGCCGACGAAGAAGTGCTCGCCCTCTACGTCGGAGCGCACGGGATCTCCCACGGGCTCGACACGGTGGTGGACGCGGCAGCCCTCCTGGCCGACGCCCCGGGGGTGCCCGTTCGGTTCGCCCTGGTCGGTGAGGGCGCCAATCGATCCGCACTGGTGGCCCAGGTCGACCGACTGGGACTGAAGAACGTCACCATGCACCCGGGTGTTCCCAGGAACGAGGTGCCGGAGCTCCTTGCCGCGGCAGACATCTGCCTGGTGCCCTTGCGCGACGTTCCCCTCTTCTCGACGTTCATACCGTCGAAGATCTTCGAGTACTTCGCATCCGGCAAGGCGGTGATTGGCGCGCTGCGGGGCGAAGCGGCCGCCATCCTCCGAGACGGTGGAGCGCTGGTCGTCGAGCCCGGTGACCCGACGGCGTTGGCCCGTGCCATCGCCGAACTGGCCGGCGATGCGGACCGCCGCGCCGCCATGGGAGCGAAAGGCCGCCCGTATGTGACCGCACACTTCGACCGGCGTCAACTGGCCACCCAGTACCATGCCATCCTGGACCGGTGTACGAGATCTCCGGAAGGTTGAGGAGTTGATCCGATGAAGCAGGTGGTGCAGTCGGTGCGCAGCGGTGACCTTCGACTCGTCGAGGTGCCCGCGCCGCAGATCGGCCCGAGCGAGGTGCTGGTGGCCACCGCGTGTTCCCTGGTGTCGGCCGGAACCGAACGGGCGGTGCGCAAACTCGCCTCGGCCAACCTGGTCGAAAAGGCGAGGACTCGGCCCGATCTTGTGCGCCAGGTGCTGCGCAAGGCCCGCACCGAGGGTGTGCTACCGACCGTCCGGGCCGTCCGCACCCGGCTCGACGACGAGATGCCCCTCGGCTACTCGGCGGCCGGCACCGTGCTCAAGGTGGGCGAGGCGGTGGTCGGCATCCGTCCGGGGGACCGCGTGGCCACCGGAGGGGCCGGGCACGCGTCGGTCCAGGCCGTGGCCGGCCTGCTGGCCACGCGCCTCCCCGAGGGGGTGAGCGATGCCGACGCCGCGTTCGCCACCGTCGGGGCGATCGCGTTGCACGGGTTCCGTCTGGCCGAGGTCGGTCCGGGTTCGCGGATCGCGGTCATCGGCCTCGGGCTGGTCGGCCAGCTGGCCGGGCGGCTGGCCCGGGCGGCCGGGTGCGAGGTCATCGGGGTCGACGTGAACCCCTGGGCGGTCGAACGCGCCGAGGGCACCAGCGTTGACGTGGCCCTGGTCGAGGCGGGCGACGACACGACGGCCGCGGTGGCCGAGTGGACAAGAGGCGCAGGAGTCGATGCGGTGCTGGTGACCGCGGCAACCCGATCCTCCGACCCGATGCGCCGGGCCCCGGACCTGGCCCGCGACCGGGCGACACTGGTCCTCGTCGGCGACGTCGGCCTGGAGCTCGATCGGCGCCCGTTCTACGAAAAGGAGCTGTCCTTCAAGGTTGCCCGGTCGTACGGGCCGGGCCGCTACGAACGCTCCTACGAGGAGTGGGGAATCGACTTTCCGGTCGGCCAGGTCCGGTGGACCGAGGGCCGCAACCAGGAGGCATTCATCGGGCTGCTCGACCGGGGCCGGGTCGCCGTGGACGATCTGATCACCCACCAGTTCCCCTTCGAGGACGCGCTGGCCGCCTACGAGCTCCTCGAGAGCGACACGCCCTCTCTGGGGATCGAGCTCGTCTACTCATCAGTGACTCCGGACAGGGTCACTCCCATCCGGCTGGCTGACCGGGTCCCCGGGGGCAACGGCGTGGGGCTGATCGGTGCCGGCGCCTTCGCCCGCGGAGTGCTTGTGCCAGCGCTGCAGTCGGCCGGGTTCGGACGCATGGTGTCGGTGGCCTCGGCGTCCGGGCTGAGCGCGGTGCGCCTGGCCGAGCGGGTCGGGTTCGAACAGGTCGCTCCGTCAGCCCAGGCGGTCATCGCTGACCCGGACGTCTCGATCGTGGTGATCGCCACCCCGCACGACTCGCACGCCACCCTGGCCGCGGCCGGACTCCGGGCCGGCAAGCACGTCCTGTGCGAAAAGCCCCTCGCCCTCACCGAGGTCGAGCTCGACGACGTCGAGGAGGCCTGGCGGTCGAGCGGCTGCCGGCTGTGGGTGGACTTCAACCGGCGTTACGCACCGGCGGTACTCGAGGCCCGCCGACACCTGAGCCGCGCTGGGAGCCCAGTCGTCATCACCTATCGAGTCAATGCCGGCCCCATCGCGAAAGCCCACTGGTACGCGGATCGGCGCCAGGGGGGCCGACTGCTCGGCGAGGTGTGCCACTTCGTCGACACCTGTGCGGCACTGGCCGGCGCGCCGCCGGCCGAGGTGGTGGCCGTGGCCGGGCTGGCCGGGGAGGCCCAGGGCGGGAACGATCTGGCCCTGGCCCTGCGGTTCGACGATGGGTCGCTGGCCACCATCACCTACGCCAGTGGGGGCCACAGCTCGACGGCCAAGGAGCGTATCGAGATCCTCGGAGGTGGCCACACACTGGTGATCGACGACTTCCGATCCCTGACCGTCGACGGTGCCGATGCATGGTCGGGCTCCCAGGACAAAGGACACACCGCGCTGGTCTCCGCCTTCGCTCGCGCCGTCAACCAGGGGCAGAGTGACACCGTCACCGAGCAGAGCCTGGCCAGCTCGCGGGCCACACTCGCCGCGCTGGCATCAGTGCTCGACGGTAGGACAGCAGATGTCGAGGTGAGAACACCGTGAGGATCCTGGTCACAGGGGCCAGCGGGTTCCTCGGCAGCTCGGTGGTGCCCGACCTGATCGGCCGAGGTCATCAGGTGGTCGCCCTGGCCCGCAGCTCCACAGCGGCCGCCACCACGGCCGCCCTTGGAGCAGAGGTGGTTCAAGGAGATCTCAACGACCCGGCCGGTCTCGACGACACGTTCTGCCGATCCGGAGCGGACGCCCTGGCCAACCTGGCGTCGCTCGGGTTCGGGCACGCCCCGGCCATCGTCGCCGCCACCGAGGAGGCTGGCATCGCGCGGGCGATTTTCGTGTCCACCACCGCCATCTTCACCACCCTGCCTGCCGCGTCGCGTGCCGGGCGGGTCGCTGCCGAGGAGACGATCCAGGCCAGCGGGCTCCGATGGACGATCGTGCGTCCGACGATGATCTATGGCCGACCCGGTGACCGGAACCTGGCCAGGCTGCTGGCCTTCGTGCGACGCAGTCCGGTCGTGCCTCTGCCGGGCGGCGGGCACCGGCTCATCCAACCGGTGCACGTCGATGATCTCGCCTGGTTCATCGGCACCGCCCTCGAAACCGACGCTTCCGTCGGCCGTGCCTACGACGTGGCCGGGCCGGAGCCACTCACCCTGCGCCAGATCGTCGAAACTACGGGACGGGCGGTGGACCGGAAGCCCCGACTGGTACCGCTCCCGCTCGGCCCTGCCGTCGCTGCGGTGCGGGCCTACGAACGGCTCTCTGCGAGACCGAGACTGAAAGTCGAGCAGGTGCTGCGCTTGGACGAGGACAAGGCATTTGACATCGGCGATGCGGAATCACTGGGGTACGCACCCCGGTCGTTCGCCGAAGGGATCGAGGCGGAGGCGGCGTTGCTCGAATGTCACCATTGAACTTCGTGAACGACGACCCGGAAAAGCAGAACCAACAGTACGGGCATCGACGGGTGCACGAGGCCGCGCTCCTGGCCCGCACCGTGGTGCGGCTCCGCCCGGCCCAGGTCGCCCATCGAATCCGGCTCCGTACTCTACGGACTGTCGAACGGCGCTGGCCCGAGCTGGTCACCCGCTCGGTCGACCCGCCGACGGGTGTCACTCCGGGATGGCCCGCGTCCTTCAGCCCGCTGGATGCACCACTTGACCACGGGGATGCAGCCGAGGTGGCCCAGGAGACGTTCACCTTCCTGGGCCAGATGCGGTCCCTGGGCGAACCAGCCGATTGGCACCAACAAGGCGCACCACTGCTATGGCGGTTCCACCTCCACTACTTCGAGTGGGCCTGGGCATTGGCGCAGGCGCCGGATCGCGCGTCGGCCCGGGCGTCGTTCGCCAGCCTGTGGCGGTCATGGCGCACCTCGATCGAGCCGGCACAGGGGGACGCTTGGTCCCCGTATGTCGCCTCGCTACGCGCCTGGGTGCTGTGCAGCGTCTTCGACGCGCTGGTGAAGGGAAGCGGGATCGAGAGTGACTACCTCGACCAGATCGCCTGGCATGCCGGCTACGTGCAGTCGCACCTGGAGCTGGATGTGGGCGGAAACCACCTGCTCAAGAATCTCAAGGCTCTGATCGGCATGGGGGCGTTCCTAGCTCGACCGCACGTGGTGGCAAACGGGCGACGCCTTCTCGAGACGCAACTACCCGTTCAGGTGTTGGCCGACGGCGGCCACTTCGAGCGCTCGCCTTCCTACCACTGCCAGGTTCTCGGTGACCTCATCGACATCCGGGACCTTCTGGAAAGCACCAACGCACCACCGGTCGTCGGTCTCGACGACGCCATCGACTCAATGCGTCGGTGGCTGGGCGCAATGGTCGGGGCCGACGGAGAGGTGGCACTGTGCAACGATGCCATCCCGATCGGGACACACAGGCTCGCGGCACTCGAACCCACCCCCCCGCCAAAGGAACCCGTGATGGTGCTCGCTACGTCCGGCTACGTGGTGGTCAGGCCGGACGAACACACCCAGCTCATTCTCGACGTCGGTGATCCATGCCCCGACGACCTCCCCGCCCACGCCCACGCCGACTGCCTGTCGTTCGAGCTATGGGTCGACGGTGAGCGGTGGGTGGTGGACACCGGCACCTCGACCTACGAGGCCGGGCCAAGGCGCGCATACGAGCGGTCGACCGCGGCACACAACACCATCGAGATCGACGGCGAGGACCAGAGCGAGGTATGGGGGATCTTTCGCGCGGCACGGCGCGCACGGGGAACCCTCGAGCTCATCACGAGCGTCGGCGGTACGGTCGAAGTGGTGGCGTCCCACGACGGCTATCGGAGGCTGTCCGGCTCCCCGGTGCACCGGCGGCACTGGCTAATCAGCCCCGGGCGGGTGCAGATCAGCGACACAATCACAGGTGCCGGGACCCATCGGGTGGTCAGCCGTCTGCACGTAGCTCCGGTGGCGACATCGCGCTGTTTCATCACCGGGCGGGGCGGTCGATTCACCAACGAGACATGCAGCACCGCGTGGGGCTTCGGCCGGCTTCGCCCGGCGACTGTGCACCAGGTTGAGGTTAACGGCGCCGATTTGCCAAGGACGTTGGGATGGCTCCTCGAGTGGCCATCGGATCGGTCCCCTTGGAGCGAACACTCGAGGACCGAAGGGTCAACATGGTGAGCGACGCGACCACCCCGACTGGGTCCGCTCGACCCAGGAACCTGGCCGGAAGCCAGGATGCGTATTTCGGTACGCGGGCGGCGTCTTGGACCGACCGCTACCAATCGAGTCCGTCATTCCGCGCTCGGCTCTACGTCGTTGGACAAGCCATCGATGAGTTCCGGCACGATTGTCCGCAAGCTCGGGTCCTCGATTTCGGCGGGGGTACCGGAGTGTTTTCGGCAGTGGCGTCCCGCTGGGCTTCGTTCACGGTGTGCGTCGACCGTTCGCTGCCAATGTTGACCAAAGGAAGAGCCGATCTACCCTCGATGGCCGCCATGCTGGCGTCGGAGGGCTTCGAAGGGCCGTTGGGCAAGATCGCCCGGATTGCCGGCGATGATCAGTGCGTCAGCTCGCGACACGCGTGTTTTGATCTGATCCTGGCGATCGCCGTCCTTGAGTACGTTGCCGATGCCAAGACACTGCTGACCAGATTGACCCAGCGCTTGGACCAGGGTGGAATGCTCCTAATCACCGTGCCCAATCGGACCTCACCGGTGCGGATCGCACAACGAATCGGCCAGCCTCTGGTCACGCGGAGACTGACAACCACCGGTCGGCTGACCGACCTGTCGTTCCTCGGGCTCCGGCCCCACGGCGACGGCGTTCCCTGGCAGCTGGCGGCGGCTGCCGCCGGATTGGTTGTCGAAAGGAAGTCGGCGGTGCCGCTCGGCCTCTCGGGAGTTCGACGGTGGTTCCATCCAACCCTGCTCATCTCACTGCGGCGTCCGGTGGATCACCGTGGCTGAAATGCTTACCATTCGGATCTTTGTTCAGATGCATGCTCTCCAGCGGGAATCAGTCAGCCTCATCTTCAGTTCGTGAGGTCGGCATCGTCGTCCAAATCGCCTTCAGCCACTCCTCCCGCCGAATCCGCAACGGACTCGATCAGCTCAGCAATCCGTCGGGCATTCGCTTCCCAGGTATATAGACAGGCCACTTCTCTGGCCGATTCCACCTGTAGGCGGATTTTCGACGGATCTGCTTCGAGAATCGAGACAACCCCATCGGCTGCGGCAATGGCGTCTCCAACCGGGAAATACGAACCCAGGTCACCCAATAGCTCCCTCGTCGCCGGGATAGATGAGGCCACTACCGGGACGCCACTCGCCATAGCTTCGAGGATCGGGAACCCAAACGATTCGGTGACCGATGGCATCACCATCACGTCAGCATCAGCGAGGAACGAAGGTGCGTCTACCCGCCCGACGAGGCGGATTCTCTTCTCAAGTCCGGTAGCTCGAATGCGCTCTCGGAGTGCCGCAACGTGGCGAAGAGAGTCATCGTTACGTACCGTCAGTTCGAGAATCGCTTCGACGTCGCGTCGTCGAAGCTCCCCCATCATATCGACGAGCAGTCCATGATCCTTGTGCGGATACTCGTCTCCGAGGGCCACAATGCGCACACGGTTCGATCTCGGCGTCGGAAGGAAACGAAATCGATCGAGATTGATACCGTGAGGTACAACCTCGATGGAGGCAGAGCGCGGGCATCCTCGCCAACTGCGAAGATAATCGCCCATCGCCTTGCTTGGCACCACAACCACCTCAGAACCTCGCATCGCCATGAATGCAAGCTCGCGTCGCAAAAACGCTTTAGCTTCTTGCGTACGACTCATCCGCCGCACCCAGGCCCGATCAAAGTAAATCGTATTTGCCTGATAAAGCACCGATGGGACAGGAGAATGCACCGGCCCATGATTGGCCATATTCAACAATACGTCGGCGCCAGCGCCTCCAGCCCGACGGCCGACCGTGGTCGAATCCCAGCCAATACGCCTCCAGGAACTTCGATTCACATACTCGGTTCGAACACCCGGCACCGAAATCTCACGGCCGCTCCGCGATGCGTAGAGAAGGACATCCCAGTTAG
>PMOI01000022.1 GCA_003162475.1 Acidimicrobiaceae bacterium | reverse complement strand
AACGTCATCTCGATCACCGACGGTCAGGTCTTCTTGCAGTCCGACCTCTTCTACTCGGGTGTGCGGCCCGCGATCGACGTGGGTAACTCGGTGTCGCGCGTGGGCGGCGCCGCACAGATCAAGGCGATGAAGTCGGTGGCGGGAACACTCAAGATCGACCTCGCGCAGTTCCGCGACCTCGAGTCTTTTGCGACCTTCGGCTCGGAACTCGACAAGTCGTCCCAGCAACAACTCGACCGCGGTTACCGCTTGACTGAACTGCTGAAGCAGGGCCTCAACGCGCCGGTGCCCGTCGAAGAGCAGGTCGTCGTCATCTACGCCGGCACGCGCGGTTGGCTCGACACGATTCCCGTCACCGACGTGATCCGTTTCGAGGCGGAGTTCTTGACCGACCTTCGAGCCAAGCACGCTGACATCCTGGCGCAGATTCGCGACACCAAGACGTTGACCGACACCGACAAGCTCGACGCCGCGTTGAAGTCGTTCCTCGACAGCTTCGCCACCAGTAACTAGAGAGCACCGAGAGAGAAAGGAGGGATCATGGCCGGTGGACAAGAGAGAGTCCTACGTCGACGTATCAAGTCGGTGCAGTCAACACGCAAGATCACGAAGGCCATGGAGCTCATCGCGGCCGCGCAGATCCCTCGGAGCCTGGCGCGCATCATCGCCAATCGCCCGTACCGGCTCGGGATGCAGCGCATCATTCTCGAAGCGACCCTCGGCGACCCCGCCGGCGCGGCCAAGTTGCTGGCGCTGCCTGAGAAGGTCGACACGGCCCTCGTACTCGTCATCACGGGCGACCGGGGGCTGTCGGGTCCGTACAACAACGCGACGCTGCGTGCTGGAGAGCGCCTGGTCGTCAAGCTCCAGCGCGAGGGCACGCAGGTGCGACTCTTCTGCGTGGGCAAGAAGGCCGCCGCCTACTTTCGCTTCCGCGGTCTCGAAGTCGAAGAGAGTTTCGTCGGCTTCGTCGACCGCCCGACGTTCGCCGACGTCCAACTCGTCGCCAGCCACCTGGCGGCGCCCTACCTCGACGGCGAAGCCCAGCAGATCCTCATGGTCTCGATGCGCTACCTCTCGGCGGGCTCGCAAGCGGTCGACGTACAACAACTGCTTCCACTCGTCATACCCGAGCTACCCGTCAACGACCAGTCCACGAAGCTGAAGGGCTACACCGAGTTCGAGCCGGAAGTAGAGAAGTTGCTCTACTTCTTGGCGCCGCGCGCGCTCGAGAGCGAGATCTACTCGGCGCTTCTTGAAGGCGCCGCTTCGTTTCACACCAGTCAACAGCGCGCCATGGCCGCCGCGACGGACAACGCCGACGATCTCGGCCAGACGTTGACGCGCGTGATGAACCGAGCCCGTCAGGACTCGATTACGACCGAAATTATGGAAATCGTGGGCGGCGCCGAAGCGCTCCGCTCGGGAAAGTGAGAATCAAATGACCGTGGCTCCCGAAAAGACCAAGCTCGAAACAGGTCGCGTCGTCGCGATCGCCGGACCGGTCGTGGACGTGGAGTTCCCGCCCCACGCCCTGCCCGAGATCAACCACGCCGTGGAGATGGACATCGAGCTCGAGGGCCAGACGATTACCGTCGTCGCTGAGGTCGCTCAACAGATCGGTGAAGGTCGCGTTCGCTGCGTGTGCATGAAGCCAACCGACGGACTCGTTCGCGGTGCGGTCGTGCGCCAAAGCGGGCGAGGCATCTCGGTGCCCGTGGGCGACGCCGTGTTAGGTCACGTCTTCAACGTGATCGGTGAGTCACTCGACACCGACGACATCGGCGAGGTCGAGGATCACTGGGAGATCCACCGTGACGCGCCCGCTTTCGACCAACTCGAACCTCGCGCGACCATGTTCGAAACCGGTATCAAGGTCGTCGACCTGCTCGCCCCCTACGTGCAGGGAGGCAAGATTGGTCTCTTTGGTGGCGCGGGCGTCGGCAAGACCGTCTTGATCATGGAGATGATCCGACGCGTCGCGGAGCAGCACGACGGCGTGTCGGTCTTCGCCGGCGTCGGTGAGCGCACCCGTGAGGGTACCGACCTCTTGCTCGAGATGCGCGAGTCCGGCGTTATCGAGAAGACGGCGTTGGTCTACGGCCAGATGGATGAACCACCGGGGGTGCGCCTACGCGTAGCGCTCGCGGCACTCACCATGGCCGAGTACTTCCGCGACGTGAAGAACCAAGACGTGTTGTTGTTCATTGACAACATCTTTCGTTTCGTGCAAGCCGGTTCCGAGGTCTCCACGCTGCTCGGACGCATGCCCTCTGCCGTGGGCTACCAGCCCACACTCGCCGACGAGATGGGCGAGTTGCAAGAGCGCATCACGTCAACGCGTGGTCACTCGATCACCTCGCTTCAGGCTGTCTACGTGCCCGCGGACGACTACACCGACCCGGCGCCCTTCACGACGTTCACCCACCTCGACGCGACGACTGAGTTGAGTCGTCAGATCGCGGCGCTCGGTATCTACCCGGCCGTGGACCCGCTCACCTCGACGTCGAACATCTTGGCGCCCGAGATCGTGGGCGAGCGTCACTACGCGGTGGCTCGTCAGGTACAGCAGATCCTTCAGCGCAATAAAGAGCTTCAGGACATCATCGCGATCCTCGGTCTCGACGAACTCTCCGAAGAGGACCGCATCATGGTCACACGCGCGCGCAAGATCCAGCGCTTCCTTTCCCAGCCGATGTTCGTCTCCAAGGTCTTCACCGGCATTGAGGGCATCAACGTGCCGGTGCAAGAGACCATCGAGTCCTTCGAACACCTCGTCAAAGGTGACCTCGACCACTTCCCCGAACAGGCGTTCCTCAACGTCGGGGGCGCTTCGGACGTCGAGGCGAAGGCCGCGGAGATGGCCAAGAGCTAATGGCGACGCTTACCGTGGAGATTGTGTCACCCGAGAAGGCCCTGTGGGCCGGAGAGGCGAGCGCGCTCATCGCGCGCTCCTCGGAGGGTAACTTCACGATCCTGCCCCAGCACACGCCGACGGTGGGCGACATCGTCTCGAGCATCGTGCGCGTCGAGACCACCGAAGGCGAAATCGCCTTCGCCGTGCATACTGGCTACTTTCAAGTCGGACCAGGGAGTGAGGACGGCGAGACGCTCGCGACCGTGCTCGCGGGTATCGCGGAACGAACGACGGAGATCGACGTCGCGCGCGCCCAAGTTGCCAAAGAGGCGGCCGAAGCGCAACTCGCCGGCTCGTCGAAGGGTGATCAAGACGACAGCGTGATCTACCTCATCGCCCTAGCCGCACTCGAGCGCGCCGAACTGCGCCTGCGCGCCGCGGGGTTGCAGAACTAACGACCCGACACGTAGTCGAGTAGGTCCTTTTTATCGTTCTCGAGTTCCTCGAGGCGAGCCTTGACGACGTCGCCAATGGAGATGAGACCGACGAGTTTTGCGTCCTCGACGACCGGCACGTGGCGAATTCGACGCTCGGTCATCATGGTCATCAACTCGGTGAGTTGCGTGGCCTCGGTGCAGACGACGACGTCCTTGGTCATGAGATCCGCGACCTTCTCTTCGAGGGCACTCTCGCCACTGGTCGCCAACGCTCGCACGGCGTCGCGCTCAGAGAAGATACCCACCAACGGTGGCTTCGCGCCCGTCACGACGAGCGCGCCGATGCCGCGCTCTTTCAAGAGCGCGAGCGCGTCGCGCACGGATCTTTCCTTGGAAATCGTCGCCACGTCGCGGCCCTTACCCGCTAAAAGTTTCGAGACTCGCATCGTGTACCCCCAATCAACGCCTAAGCGTTAAGGCCAGCCGGCCCTTACTTTTGAGGCTACGACGACGACTCACACATAGCAACAGTCGAAGGGAATCCGAAGAATTCCTCAGTTTCGCTAAAGACCAGCGGAATTGAACTCTTGGAGTTTGTCGTGTCGGTGGAACGTTTCGATTGTGCGAATGGTTCCCGAGCGTGAACGAACGACGAGAGATTGGGTGGTGGCACCGAAATCGTAGAATCGAACGCCGCGCAAGAAGTCACCGTCGGTGATGGCGGTCGCGGAGAAAAAGCAGTTATCACTCGCGACGAGGTCGTCGGTCTTGAGCACTCTTGTGAAATCATAACCAAGCGCTTCGGCCTCTCTTTTCACTTCGGGGCTCTGCGCGTGCAGGACACCTTGGATCTCGCCGCCGAGACCCTTCAGTGCCGCGGCGGCGATGACACCCTCGGGCGTGCCGCCTATTCCAAGCAGTACGTCGGCGCCGGAGTTGGGCCAACCCGTCGCGATCGCGCCCGCGACGTCACCGTCGGTGATTGAAATGACGCGCGCGCCGGCTTCGCGCACTTCTGCCACCAGGTCGTCGTGGCGGGGTCGGTCAAGAATGACGACGCCGAGTTCTTGGATGGGTTTCTTCAATCGCTTGGAGAGTTCAGTGAGATTGTCCGTGGCCGACGCGTTGATGTCGACGCACCCGCGTCCGCGTGGACCCACCGCGATCTTCTTCATGTAGAAACAGGGGCCGGGATTGAACATCGTGCCCCGCTCGGAGAGTGCGATGACCGCGAGGGCGCCGTTGCGTCCCATCGCCGTCAGCGTCGTGCCGTCGACCGGATCGACGGCGACGTCGACTTCGGGCGGTCGTCCGTCACCGATCCGCTCACCGTTGTAGAGCATGGGCGCTTCGTCCTTCTCGCCTTCGCCAATGACGACGATGCCGTCCATGGCAACGGCGCCGAGGACGAAGCGCATCGCGTCTACGGCTGCGCCGTCGGCGGCGTTCTTGTCGCCACGGCCCGACCACCGTGCGGCCGCGATGGCCGCGGCCTCGGTGACACGGATGAGTTCGAGGGCAAGGTTGCGATCGGGCGTGGATGGGCGCTGCACAGCGTCAGCGTACTCGTCAGTTCCTTTGGCCCCGAACGCCACTTTTGTCGATTGTCACAACCGGCAATACTTGAGAAGTGAGTTCTCTCGTGGTAAAGCCCGCTGGTCCCCTAAACGGCGAGGTTCGGGCCTACGGAGCGAAGAACGCCGTTCTCAAGGAGATGGCGGCCTGCCTGCTCGCGTCGGGCGAACATCGCCTCACCAACGTGCCGCGCATCAGCGACGTCAAGGTGATGAGCGAACTCCTCGTGGCCCTCGGTTGTCGGGTCGACGAGCCCGCTGAGCACGAGCTCCGCGTCGTCGTGCCCGAGAGCGTTGACATCAACCCCGTGGCACCGTCGCACCTCTTTGAATCGATGCGTGCTTCCATCGTCGTGCTTGGTCCACTACTCGCGCGATGCGGCGAGGCGAACATGGCCCTTCCTGGAGGCGACGACTTCGGACAGCGTCCCATCAACTTCCACACCGAAGGCCTCACCGCCATGGGTGCCACGTTCGACAACGATCGCACGTCCATTCGCGCGACGACCTCGTCGCCGCGACTGCACGCCACGCGCGTCACGCTCGAGTACCCGAGCCACACGGCGACCGACAATCTCTTGATGGCAGCCGTACTCGCCGAAGGTCGCACCATCATCGACAACGCCGCGAGAGAGCCCGAAGTGGCCGATCTCGGTCGCCAACTGCTCGCCATGGGCGCCAGGATCCAAGGACTCGGCACGTCACTCCTGACGATCGACGGCGTCCCGCGGCTCAGTCCCGCCTACCACGAAGTCGTCACCGACCGCGTGGTGACCGCGACGTACCTCGCCTCGGGCCTCATCACCGGCGGCGACGTTCGCGTCGTCGACGCGAAGCCCGAGCACATGGTGATGTTGCTGCGAAAGCTCGAATCCATGGGGGCTGACGTTGATCAGAGCGGGGTGGGCGTCGCTGTTCGATCTCGCCAACGACTCAAGGCCGTTGACGTGGCGACCCTGCCGTATCCCGGCGTGGCGACGGACTACAAGCCACTTCTAACGACGATGCTGAGTGTCGCCGAAGGCGTCTCGGTCGTCACCGAGAATCTCTTCGTCGGGCGCTTTCGCTACGTCGACGAGCTGGTGCGCCTCGGCGCCAACATCACCACCGAAGGCCATCACGCCATGATTCGTGGCGTTGAGCGTCTCGAGGGGACGTCGGTGCGCGCGAGCGACATTCGCGCGGCCGCGGCTCTCATTCTCGCGGGTCTCGTCGCCGAAGGTGAAACCACCGTGACGGGGCTCGAGCATATGGACCGTGGCTACGACGACTTCGTCGGTCGCTTGAGTGCCCTGGGCGCGACCATCGATCGATTCGCGTGATCGCCCGCGAACCTGACGTACTGCTCAAGGAGGCAAAGCACGGTTCACGTACTGCGCTCGCGCGACTGTTGACCTACGTGGAATCTGGTGGAGCGCAGCATCGAGCCACCGTGTCGCTCGCGTACGCGGCGCCCGCGCCCTTCGTCGTCGGGCTCACCGGGGCACCGGGCGCCGGAAAGTCAACGCTCACTGACCGTCTCATCACTACGGCGCTGACGCGTGGCCACGTCGGTGACGCCGAGACCTTCGATCAGGTTGGGGTGCTTTGTGTCGATCCGAGTTCGCCCTTTACCGGCGGCGCCATACTGGGCGATCGTATTCGCATGCAAGATCACGCCACCAACGACCACGTCTTCATCCGTTCGATGGCAACGCGCGGACACCTAGGCGGACTCTCCCTGGCCGTTCCCGACGCGCTGCGCGTGTTGGGTGCGGCGAACTTCCCCTTTGCGTTCGTCGAGACGGTGGGTGTTGGTCAGATGGAGGTCGAGATAGCATCGGCGGCCGACACGACGATCGTCGTGACGAACCCCGGGTGGGGCGACTCAATGCAAGCCAACAAGGCGGGCCTCTTAGAGGTCGCGGACATCTTCGTCATCAACAAGGCCGATAGGCCTGGGGTCAAGGAGACCAAGCGAGATCTCGAACAGATGCTCGATCTCGGGGGGGCTCGTTCGTGGCGCCCGCTCATCATAGAAACGAACGCGACGAGTGATGAAGGGACGGAGGCACTGTTCGACGCGATCGATGCGCATAGAGCCTTCCTCGACAAGGAGTTCCTCGAAGACGCTCGCCGACTACGCACTCGCGTCGAGCTCGACAAGGTCGTAAGCGTGCTTCTTCGTTCGCGCGTCGCTGAACTAGCCCGTGGTGAGGCCTACGACGAGCAGATTGAAGCGCTTCTCAACGGATCGACCGATCCCTATCGCGCGGCCGAAACGTTACTGACCGATTCATGATCGCGACGTCCGTCGGGTACGACGTTGTCCTAGTAGTGCACATCTCAGCGGCCGTCGCCACCATTGTCGTCTTCGTCACGATGCGCTACGCCGCTCTCAGCGTCGCTCGAGGTGCCGACGCCGCGACGCAGAGTTTGCGCTTTCCCGGGCGACGGAACTGGGCGGCACGCTTCTTGCACGTCCTGCCGGTGACGGGGCTCGTCATGTCCTTGAGTGGAGGAAGTTCCGTCTCCCTCGCCAGACCTTGGATTGGCGTGGGGCTCTTTTGCTACCTCGCCGCGGCCGGGCATCTCGAGGCGCGCACGTTGCCGCAGGAACGCGCCGTGGCTGAGACCATTGCGCGAGCCGGCGTCGAGTCACCCGAAAGAGGTCGTCAACTCGTTCGATCGATTGACACGATCTTGGTGCTCGTCGCGATCGCGCTCTTGTCGATGCTGATTCAGTACTAATCCCGACGAGCGAATGCTCGTTGGGGTTGAACGTCGCGCAGGGGCTTGGTGCGGCCACGTCACTAGGATTTGAGTCCATGGAAATCCACTGTGCTGACTGTGGCTGCTTGGTCGATCGCGGAGTCCGCATCAAGGTATGTGCCGACTCGAACTGTTGTTGCCGTAATTTGCCCGTTCGTGACCAGTAGATAGGGTGTCTGACGAGCATTCGCTCGACTTTGAGGAGCTCCAGTGCTTCGAGTTCCGCGTCAAGGTTCCTTGGGCGTACTTTCGTTGCTGCATCAAGTAACGGTTGTAACTCAGCCAAGGACCAAGTTGCGCTCGGTGCGACGTCGTTGACTAGGCCGGACTGGTCCTCACTGACTCACCCGTCACGACGAGTGGTCGAAAGCGAAGCGCACTCAGAAAGACCGCGAGATCGAGCGCGGCGATGGTCGCGAGCGTGACCGGCACGACGTGCACACCGAACTGCGAGACCAACAAACTGACGATGCCCGGTCCCGCGACGCCGCCAATCATCATGAAGAGGATAAGTAGCGAGAGTCCGTCACTGTCGTGAGGACAGAGCATCGTGTACCACATCAGTCCCATCGGAAAGATCGAAGCGATGATGAGACCCAGCAGGGGGTACGCGTAGGGCGCGAGGGAGTCAGAGAAGGCCGCGGCGCAGACAAACGTGGCGAGGACGAGACCGCCGAGGACGAGTTTCTTTTCCGAGAGTCGGTGGTAGAGCGGCCCTCCGAGTAAACGCCCGATCGCCACGCCGCCCCAGAACCCAGCCGTGACGAGGCTTCCCGAGGACTCGGAGTATCCAACACCGTGGAGCTGCGTGGCCATCCATCCTGACGAGCTGGTCTCCAAAGCGACGTAAAGCACGTACGCCACCACGAAGGTGAGAAGGATCGGGCGTCGTTGAGCCTTCATCTTCGTTATCTCGGACTGCAGGGGTTCGGTGCGGAGTGGCGGCGCGTGCACGCCGCCGTTCAAGGTGGAAAGTATGAGGGCGATGACCGCTAGGCCGGCGAACAGGAGTCGAAAGTTGTTGGGATTGAGGGCGATGATGACGAGTGGGCAGATGACCGCTCCGACGCCGTAGCCGGCGTTACTGATGCTGAGTCGATGCGCGCGGCCCTGCAGCGCAGTGCGAGCGAGCAGAGTGTTAAGTCCGATGTCGAGAGCGCCAAATCCGAGACCAATGAGAAAGACGCTCATCAGGAACAACACCCACGAGTGCGAGAACGACGCGCCGGCCGCGCCGAGCACGATCGTCACCAACGAGAAAGTGAGAACCGTTCGGCCCTGAAGTCGCTTGAGCCCCAACCAGCCCGGAAGAACGCCCAGTGTCGCCCCGACGAAATAGACACTGAGTGCCACACCGGCACTGGGTAGCGAGAGATGGAACCGGTGCGTGAAGCTCACGAGCAGTGGCCCGAACAGAGACGTCACGGCCCCCATGAGTATGAAGATGCCGGTCGTGCTCGCAAAGGCGGATGGTCGAAAACTGACCTCGGTCGAAAGCGTGAGAGGGGTTGGCGAATTGTCGGAGTCCACGGGTGCGCTCAATCCTAGGCGGCGCAGTTGTTCCAACTTCGATGTCGATTGGGCGATGGTGACTGGATCAGTAAACTTCGCAAGTGACAGAATTGCAAACCGCTACGCGCGAGACCATCCTGGCTGTCGATATTGGCGCCACCACGATCAAGTTCGGTGTCGTCGATGCTGAAGGTGACTTGGTTGCAGAGGTGCTGCGGATGGCCACCCCGTACCCTTGCTCTCCTCGCCGGCTGGTTGATTTCGTCACCGAACAGATAGCGCTCAGCGGTTGCTCGCGCGTCGGGGTGGGTTTCCCCGGTGACTTACGCGAGGGCTTCGTGGTCGAACCCGGAAACCTCTCGCGACCAAAGGGTTTCACGTCAGAGATCGACCCATCGCTTCACGCTGACTGGAAAAATACCAATCTCGAACAGGCCTTTCGTACGGCAAGTCGCCAGGACGTTCGTGTAGTGAACGACGCCACGTTGGCGGCGCTCGGGTGCAGCGAAGGGACTGGAAACGAACTGGTCTTTACGCTCGGCACTGGTTTTGGGATTGCGCTTGTCGACAACGGCTCGCTCATCAAGATTCGTGACGTGGGTGGGGAACTCTTCTTCGAAGGCAAGTCGTACGACAGAATGTTGGGCGAATTCGCGAGGTCTCAAGACGAAGTGCGGTGGAATGGTCTGCTCCATAGGGCGGTCGATAACTTTGTCAATGAGTTCTCCGCGGATACCGTGCATCTTGGTGGGGGCAATTCGCGACGCGTCGATTTGACGCAATTTTCTGACTCGGCGTATCGGATTGTGGTCAACGTCAACGACGCCACCTTGAAGGGCGCCATTAAGTTGTTCGATCGTTAGGACCAGGGTCGCGTGATCACGAGGCCGCTGCGCTCGTTGAGCGTAAATTGGACACGGCCGCAAATGAAGCTGAATGACGACAGTCTTTGAGAAAGAGATTCGCTCGGACGGTGGAATTCTTCGTCGCTGTGCCGAGGTCGGTGGTGAACGGACCCGACCGCTGCGCCCAACGTGAAACGACATCGCCTACGTCTTTGTTGCGGCGCTCGGCTGGACGAACGGGTTCTCTTACGAACTCTCTCACGCTCATCTGAAAGGTCTGCTCGCGTCTCTCGCTAATGAGCCTTTGACGTGTAGGAAAGAAGTGATAATTGGGAGAGGATGAGTGAAGTGGAAGATTTCGTTGCTACGGCGTGTACGGCCGATCTCTATGAACTTGGCGAGTGCTGTCGATGGGACGACGTTCGAGGTGAGTTGAACTGGGTCGACGTGCTCTCCGGGCGGTTCTTTCGCGCTCGTGCGGACGGCGAGCGAATCGACGTCGTGCGTTCCTACGAAGTAGGTGGAACTCTGTCGTCGTTCGCCCCCTTGGAGAATCGTTCCGACGGATGGATCGTGGCAGTGAATCAATCGATCTTGTTGCTCACGGAGTCGGGTGATCTTCGTGAACTCGCTCAGCCAGAGGCGCGCCAAGCAACTGAGGTGCGAATGAATGATGGCGTAGCCGATCCCTGGGGACGATTCTGGGTTGGCTCGATGGCGTTCGACTCGAGTGAGGGCAGAGGAAGTCTCTTTCGTTTCCAGGAGTCAACGGGCACTGACACGATTCTCGACAACGTCACCGTATCCAACGGACTTGGCTGGAGTCCGGATCGGCGAACGATGTACTACGTCGACAGTGGTCCCGGCATTTTGTACTCTTTCGATGTTGACGAGCGTGGTGAAATCTCTCATCAACGACCTTTTCTTCAATTCGACGTCGCCACCGAGGGTACGCCTGAGGGGCTCTACGTTGATGGAGAGGGCGCGATTTGGGTGGCCATGTGGGGAGGCTACGAGGTGAGGGGTTATTCTCCTGACGCAGTGCAACTCGCGCGCGTGAGCCTGTCCACCGCACAGCCATCGTGTTGCACGATCGGTGGTGTTAGCGGAACCACGTTGTACGTCACCACCGCCAGCGAGGACACGGCACAACATATTCTCGACCGGGAACCAGACGCCGGGCGCCTCTTTAGTGTCGACGTCCACGTCATGGCCCGACCAATCGATCCATATCGTTCGACGTTTCGCCAGAGCGACTTCATTACTTGATTCTGAGAGTCAAGACGGCGCTTCATAGTGAACGCTCATCAACGTTAAACTTTCCCCATAGATCCTTCGAGTGTGGTGAGCACCAAATCCAAAAATTGTCCTTGATCGATCAGAACAATGGCTAACACTGACAAGCGAAGCCGGAATCTTGGATTGGGAGCCTCCGCGGCAGCGGCCGCGTTGTGGGGATTCGGAGGCATCTTCGCCGCGCTCGCGTCGGCGCCTGGGATCGTCGTCACTTTTTACCGTCTTTGGCTCGGTGCCGTCCTCCTTTCCATCATGATCTTCGCTTCAGGTCGACGACTTACTTGGTCGACGCTGCGCACAACGTGGCTAGGCGGTCTCCTACTGGCCTGCGACTTGGTCATGTTCTACAGCGCGGTCAAACTCACCAGCATCGTGGACGCAACCGTGATTGGTGCGTTTCAGCCCGCGCTCGTTCTCATCGCCGCGCGGCGACTCTTCTCCGAACGGATGGGGCGATGGGACGTCGCGTGGATAATTTTGGCCATGGTTGGCGCGACGGTTGCGATCATCGGTCCAGGAAAGGCGAGCCACCATCAAGTCGTCGGTGATCTTTTGGCGGTAGGCGCCCTTTTGAGTTTCTCCGCCTATTGGCTCGTCACCAAGCAGGCTCGTCAGACGCGAGACGCGATGGAGTACACGACAGGCGTGACGATCGTGGCCGCAGTAGCGGTGACGCCGGTCGTGTTGCTCTCAAGTCAGTCGCTCGGAAGCGCGAAGGTCAGCGACTGGTTCTGGATCTTCTTGCTCACGGTCGTGCCCGGAAGCGGTCATTTGCTTATGAATTGGGCCCAACGTTACGTGGACGCCTCCGTCTCTTCAGCGATCAGTTGTCTGAGTCCGCTCGTCGCGGGCGCAGCGGCTATACCGATTCTCGGTCAGTCGCTCACGGGCTTGCAGGTCGCGGGCGCCCTCTTTGGATTAACGGCGATCGCGGTGGTGGCCGCGCGTCATCACGAGCCTGCGCAACCTCTCTCGGAGTAGCGAGGATCAAGTTTGGGTAGGCCCAGGTCCCGCTACGCGTCAATCGACGGCTCGACTTCCGAGTGACAGATTCAGTGAGCTTTGTCGGTTGACACGACGGCCAGGGCCCCTTAGGTGGCGTGCTCGGTCAAGGCCTTCGTCGAGACTTCCTTGCTACGCGCCCACGTAGTACTTGTCGGCGACCGAGAGCGCGCGATCCAATCGGGCCAGGCCTTCTCGGGCCTCGTCGTCGGTGATCGTGCACGGTGGCACCACATGGAGTCGGTGAAAGTTGTTGAAGATCAACAGGCCTTCGCTTCGACACGCGCCTACGAGTTCATTCATCGCGGGCGAACTCGCGCCGTAGGGGGCGAGCGGCTCTTTGGTGGCGCGGTCGGTCACGAGCTCCAGTGCGAAGAAGACGCCGAGACCACGGACATCACCGATGATCTTGTGCTTCTTCGCGAGCGCTTCGAGTCCGGGGCGTAACACGTCGTCACCTATTCGCTTGGCGTTCTCGATGATGTGTTCGTTCTCCATCGCTTCCATCGACGCCACCGCCGCGGCGCACGCCAGTGGGTGACCCGAGTAGGTGAGACCACCGGGGTAAACGAGGTCGTTGAACGTCGCCGAGATGGCTTCATTGATGACGACGCCGCCCAGCGGCACGTAGCCGGAGTTGACGCCCTTGGCGAAGGCCACGAGGTCGGGCCTCACGTCGTGGTCTTGGTACGCGAACCACGCGCCGGTGCGCCCGAAGCCGCACATCACCTCGTCGGCGATGTAGACCATTCCGTACCGATCGCAGATCTCGCGGACTCCCTTCAAGAAACCCTTCGGCGGCACCATGATGCCGGCCGTGCCGGGAACGGATTCCAGGATGATGGCGGCAAACGCGGAGGGTCCCTCGAAGCGGATGGTGTTCTCCAAGCTCTCCAACGCGCGCTCGCACTCCTCTTGTTCGGTGGTGGCGTTGTAGACCGACCGATAGAGGAACGGACCGAAGAAGTGCACGACCTCAGACGATCCTCTGTCGTTCGGCCAACGTCGCGGATCGCCGGTCAAGTTGATGGACGTTGACGTAGCGCCGTGGTAGCTGCGATACGTCGCGAGAACCTTCTGCCGACCAGTGTGGAGTCGCGCCATTCGAACCGCGTGCTCGACCGCCTCAGCGCCAGCGTTAGTGAAAAAGACCTTGGCCGCCCCGTCGAAGGAGTGATCCAGAATGAGTTCAGCGGCGTGATAACGCGCCTCGTAGCCGTGTTGAGGTGCGATGGTGCAGAGAAGTCCGGCCTGTTCTTGGATGGCGCGCACCACTGACGGATGTTGGTGACCAATGTTGGTGTTGACCAACTGCGAAGAGAAGTCCAGGTACGTGGTGCCGTCTTCGGCGGTGACGTAGACGCCCTGGGCGTCTTTGATCATGAGGGGATTGATGGTGGACTGGGCCGACCACGAGTGGAACACGGACGCCTTCTCACGTTCGATGGAAGTCAGTGCGGAGCGGTCGTTTGACATGTCTCAGTCCCTTTTATTTGCCGGTATCAGAACTTTAACGTACCGAGTTGTATGAACATTTGGGTGAAACGAACGCGCGAAATCAGCACTCGTCACCGCATCCTCGCTCCTCAGCGCAAGTCCTAGTTCCTTAGTAAGAGTCAGTTTCGCGCGGGCACTAACCGCCTAACACGACGTTCAGGGGTTCCTCGCCGCTCAGCATTCGGCCAATCTGTTCGTTGAGTAGGTTCGCCATACGTGGCAGCATTGCCGTTGACATGCCGCCGACGTGTGGCGAGATGAGCACGTTCGAGAGACTGAAGAGGGGATGACCCTCGGGCAACGGTTCAGGGTCCGTGACGTCCAGGGCCAGGCGAAGACGTCCGGATTTCGCGTGTTCGAGCAGAGCATTCGTGTCGGCCACCTTGCCGCGCGCGATATTCACGAGCAGGGTGTCGTCGCGCATTTGACGCAGGAACGCGTCGTCGATGAGGTGTGTCGTTCTCTCGGTGAGCGGTACTGCGACGACGACGACGTCCGCCAACGCCAACAGATCGTGCAGTTCCTCGAAGCCGTGGATCGCACCGCGCTCGTCGGAGCGCCCCCTCAGTGCCACGCGCGTCACCGAAACCTCGAACGGTAGAAGTCGTGCTTCAATCGCCTTACCAACGCCGCCGTAACCCACAAGGAGTACCTTTCGATCGGCCAGGCTCTGGTGCCACGCCGGCACCCATCGACCTTCACGAGCGCCACGCACGAAATCCGGAATGCCGCGCTGCGACGCGAGGATCAGTGCCAACGTCAGTTCGGCAGTGGACGTCTCGTGAACCGAGCTCGCGTTTGCGTAGACGTGGTTTGGTGGCAGCACGTCCGCGACCCCGTCGTAGCCGACAGACTGGCTCTGCACGAGTCGAGTCTTCACGTTGGCGAGTTCGGCGAGTGACGTTACTGGGCTGAAGTACGGCGGCACGACGATGTCAATCTCGTCGACCGGCGCCGGTCCTGACATATCCCACTGAATGATCTCGACGCCGGCGGGTACGTCGCCGAGCGCCGCGATTAAGCGGACGTCGGGTACGCTCACCAAGAGGCGTGGAGGATTCATCGTTCGTTTCTTCTCAATGCCTCAAGTGTAAGTTCGTCACACCGCGAGTTCACTCCTTCAAGATTTGGCGATTCGGTCATGGAAAGTTGAGCGTGGCTTTCTTCGTTCGCACGGAGGGACTCTCACCGGTTTTCCCGTCGACTCTGTCGTTACGTTCTCGAACGCGTGCTCGCCAACGAGGACCACGATTGAATCACTATCTAATAACAACCATTTGACAAATGTTGATGAAAGTGCAATAGTCCGTAGTGCAGGGGCCGAAGTGGGGAGCGCCATGGACGCCAGTGCAATGAGGCCTGAAGTAGACGAGTCAGTTCCCTTATCGCCGGCGCCAAGCCAGGCCACCGAGAGTTCAAACGCGTTCGCCCTTGCGTATCTACGTGAGCCGAGTTCCTCCTCGATTGCGATGATGCGCAACGCGTTCAAAGGTCTTCTCAACACTCTCAACTAGTTGTGTACGCCTCTCTCGACGGAACGAGAACTCTTCGGCGTCTACTGCGTCGTCGGCGGTGCGTCCTTCAGCACTGGGACGATGACGTCACGTTCCTCTCTGGACGCTAAGCGCAACGTGCCGACGCGTCGCCTACGACATCACCATCCTTCGAGAGAGCCAACCGCGACAGCGTCAGGCCCGGACGGGTCCTCGTTGCCGATCGGAATGATGACCCTCACGTGGGTGCCGGTCCCCGGGTCCGACTCGAGGACGACACTGCCGGCGTGGGCGACGACGATGCCGCGCACGATGGGTAGTCCGAGCCCCGCGCCGGACCGCGATCGACTGGCGTCCGCTTGCCAAAACCTGTCGAAAGCGCGGCCCGCTTGCTCTTTGGTCATGCCGGGTCCGGAATCGTCAATGTCGAGTAGCGCCGAGTCGCCGTCGGTGGAGAGTCGGACTTCAACCACCGCCTCGGCGGGCGTGTAGCGAAGAGCGTTGCTCACCAGATTGGCCACGACCTGACGCAGACGGTACGCGTCACCAAGGACGACGACGGGGTCCGTGATGTTGACCGTGATGGTGCGAAGAGGGTCCGTCGTCAACGCGTCCGCCACGACCTCGTGAATCAGCCGTTCGAGATCGACGGGCGCGCGGTCCATGGGTCGGCCTTCGTCGAGACGGGCCAGTAGCAAAAGTTCTTCGACGAGTTTGCCCATCTGGTTCCCGGACAGTCCAATGCGATGGATCGCTTCATCGCGTTCCTCGCCATTTCTCAGCTCGCCCTGTCGCCATAGTTCGGTGATACCGAGAATGACGGAGACGGGAGTACGAAGTTCGTGCGACGCGTCCGCGATGAACTGACGAAGACGCGCTTCAAGCGCGAGTTGCTCGTCGAGCATCAAGTTGAACGCTTGAGCTAACTTCCCGGCTTCGGTCTTTCGCTGTGCTCTTGTTACGCGTCGCGTCCGATCACCCGCGGTGATGGCGTCGGCCACCTCCGTGACCTCGGCAATGGGGCGAAGACCGAGCCTCGCGATCCAAAAGCCCGTGGCGACGACGACCGCGAGAACGATGAGTCCAGCGAAGAGGATGGCGAGGCGAAGAAAGCTCATCGTCGTGTCGACCTGGCCGAGGGAGACCGCCACGAGCACCTCGGTCTTCGAGTGCGGTACCGCTAAGAGGACGGCGCGCCACTGAAGGGAACCGGAGACCGATCCCACGGTGAAGATCTTTATTGGGTGGCCTTGGGTTGTGACGGCAGATGGAATTTGCGGTGACGTGCTCTGCGCGTCGAGCGGCGTCGAGATGACGCTGCGTTGTCCTTTCTTGACGACCGCGATGTAGAAGGCGCTGAAGCGATTCGCAGTGAAGGTCTTTGGCGACGTGACGAGCGAAGGAAACGTGGGCGACGCTGTCTGATCCAAGGTCCTGGCAACCGGCAGCGAGTTCTTTAGCTGTTGATCGACTTGTCGAAGTTCGGATTTCCCTACGGAGCTGACCAGCAAGACACCAAGCAGCAAGAGGACCGCGAGTAGGAGTGACGCCGCGAACGTGAGCCGGAGACGGAGGCTCACCTCGACGTCACGGTCGCTCAATTCGATAGCCGATACTTCGAATCGTTCGGATAATCGTCGGCGGCGACGTGTCGATCTTCTTTCGCAGTTGGGAGATGTACGATTCGACGATCGTGGGCTCACCTTCGAAGCTGTAGTCCCAAACGTGGTCGAGAATCTGCCAGCGGGTCAGAACCTTTCCAGCGTTCTTCACGAGGAAGAGTAGGAGTCGGTACTCCGTCGGCGAGAGGTCTACCAACGATCCACTCTTCGTCACCGAATGGGCGTCGTCGTCGATGACGACGTCGCCACACGACGTCACCTGAGGTGCGGAGGCTTTACCGATCCGTCGCAGTAATGACCGCACGCGGGCCGCGAGCTCTTCGACGCTGAATGGCTTCGTGAGGTAGTCGTCGGCGCCCATCGTCAGGCCTCTCACCTTGTCGCCGACCGAATCGACCGCGGTGAGAAAGATCACTGGGATGTTGACGCCCGCCTCGCGCAGTCGCTGGCAGACCTCGAAACCGCTGAGGTCCGGCAGCATCACGTCCAGGATTATGAGGTCAGGTGGGTCATCTTTCATGGCCAAGCGCAGCGCTTCGTGTCCATCTTTCGCGCGGGTGACCCTCGACCCCCCTAGTTGAAGGGTCGTAGCGATCACGTACGCGAGATTGTCGTCATCTTCAACGGACAGGATCTCGATGCTCACCGGCCCAGTGTGACAACTCATCATAAGATTTCCCTGAACATCCGCGGCCACATATCATAAGACTCGTTCGTTGGACCGGGTGCGGCCAACGATCGAGGGCGGCCGAGTCGCGGCGGACCCTCGGCGGGGCACCGGTGCGCATCCAGGAAACTATTAGGTCAGCCTCATCTGGCGTCCAGATTCGCTTTCCATACTGTTGCCATGACAAATGGGACTGAATCAGACAAACGACGTGGCAAGCATCGCTCCGCGTCGCTCGTAGTACTCGCTATCGCTCTTTCGGGCGTCGTGCTGGCAGCGTGCGGCGGTGGCGCCGCGACGTCGGCGCCACCGACCTCGACCAAGTCCACGACAACGACCACGACAGCGCCTAAGTCGTCATCTTCGTCCGCGTCGAGCACAGCCTTCACCACGTGCCTCAAGCAGCACGGCGTGACGGGCTCGGGCTTTGGGAGTGGCAAGAAGCCGTCGGGTTCCGCGACCGCTAGTCGTCCTGCGGGCGGCTTCGGAGGCAACTCCAAGACCAGCGCGGCGTTCAAAGCCTGCGCGAGCCTTCGCCCGGCTGGTTCCGGATTCGGTGGCGGCGGTGGCGCTGGCGTTGGCGCAGGAGTCAGTTCGACGCAACTCGCCGCGTTCCGCAACTGCATGACGCTGCACGGGGTGACCATAGCGAAGAAGACGGCGGGAAGCGCGCCGACGGCGAACTCATCCGTTACCTCAAGCCCGAAGTACAAGACGGCGTTGGCGGCGTGCAAGTCGCTCATTCCGACCCCCGCCAAGACGCCCGCGACGACCACCACAGGTGGTTGATCGACTCCGTGAGTCGACTCGCGCCATCAGCAACCACCCCTACGGAGAAACTGACATGAAAATCAAGAACCTCGCTCACCCGTCGCGTAAGCGCGTTGGCTACCTCGCCCTCGGGCTCGCGGTCGTTGTCGCCGCCGCGTTCGCCTTCTCCTCGATCTACAAATCTCCCGCGTCCTCGAGCACGGGTGTCGCACGGACGGTCAAAGTGACGACGGGTATCGTCCAGTCGAGCGTCTCGGCGTCGGGCAATCTCTCGACCGTGTCCAACGCCAACGAGGCCTTCGTCGCCGGCGGCACCCTGACGTCGCTCAACGTGGCCCTTGGTCAAAAGGTGACCGCCGGTCAGGTACTCGCCACCATTGATTCAACCCAACAGAGCGCGGCGCTTCAGTCGGCCGAGTCCACCCTCACGGTGGCGAAGATGAACTACACCAACGCTCAGACGTCGGCCCGGACGCTCGCGAAGACTCTCGCCACGGCGAAGGCGACCCTCGCGACTGACCAGAGGGGCGGCACGACGGTGCAGAAGGACCAGAATCAGTCCACACTCGATAACGCGCAACAGCAACTGACGAACGACCAGAATCAGTTGGTCTCGGATCAGACGTTGCTCGCCACCGATGAGACCAACCTCTCTGCGGCGCAGTCGACGTACTCATCCGACGTGTCGCTCGGGTGCCCGGCCTCTCCGGCGAGCACGGGTTCGTCTGGACCCTCGTCGGGCTCCGTCACACCCGCAGTCGGCGGAGCACCCTCAGTGGTCACCGACGGGGCTACGTCGATATCCACCACGACTGCCGTACTGAACGCCACCATTAACCCGAACGGATCGGCCACGACGTACTACTTCCAGTACGGTACGACCTCCTCGTACGGCGCGGCCACTGCGACTTCTAGCGTCCAGTCGAATTCGAACTCGACGCAGGTCTCCACCGAGATCACCGGACTCAGCCCCAACACCACCTACCTGTTTCAAGTGGTGGCCAACAGCTCTATGGGCAGCTCCTTGGGCACCGGTGTAACGCTGACGACCCCCGAGACGTCGTGTTTCACTTCCAATCAGACGATAACCACTGACGGGACGAAGGTCACCACCGATCAGAGCCAAATCTCCAAGGACCAATCGGCGATCACCGTTCAAGGTCTTTCGGTTCAGATCGCCCAGCAAGGCGCGAAGGCCTCACCCACCGCGGTCAGTTCGGACAAGTCATCGATCACCCAAGACGAGGCCGCTATAGCCCAGAGCAAGGTTGGCCTCGTGCAGAACCAGGCGTCCATCGCTCAAGACCAGGTCTCCATCGAGCAGGCGTCAAAGGCACTATCGGAGACTCAACTCGTGGCTCTCATCAGCGGCGACGTGACGGCCGTGAGTGGCTCGGTAGGTCAAACCGTGGGCGGCGGCGGTTCGTCGACGTCGAGTGGCGCGACTACGACATCCTCTTCATCAACAACGGGTTCAGGTTCGGGATCGAGCAGTTCTTCTCTCATCACCATCCAGGGCCTGCGCCAACTCCAGGTAGTGTCCAGCTTCGCTGAAGCCGACGCCATCAAGATCGCGGTGCACCAGACGGCGACGATTACGCTCGCCTCGCTGCCCAACACCGTGGTTCGTGGTGTCGTGACTGCCGTCGCGGCCGTGTCCACCATCGTGAACAACGTGGTCACGTACCCGGTCACGATCAGTCTGACCAACCCACCGGCAACGCTCAAGGACGGCATGACCGCGCAAGTCTCGGTGGTCGTCCAGACCGTGTCGAACGTACTGGAACTCCCGAGTGCGGCCATCACGACGACCGGAAGTCTCTCTACGGTTCAAGTTCAAGGCGCCAATGGCGTCAAGAAGACGACGCCGGTCACGCTGGGCCTCGTCGGTACCTCCTTCACGCAGATCACTAGCGGCGTCACGGAGGGTGAGACCATCGTCGAGCCCACGGCTTCCGTGAGTGCCGCGACGACTACGGGAGGCACCACTACCGGAGGTCTTGGCGGCGGAGGAGGTCGAGGATTCGGTGGAGGAGCACCGTGATCTTGACCCGTGGTGGTGCGTCGCGCGTCGCGTTCGACCCCGGGGCCCCGGCCTCGTTGGTCGAGGCGCCGATCATCGCACTGTCGAACATCGTCAAGAGCTACATGATGGGCGGCGTCGAGGTCCTCGCGACCCGCAGTGTCTCGCTCACCGTCGTCAGAGGGGAGTTCGTCGCGGTCATGGGTGCGTCAGGTTCGGGCAAGTCGACACTGATGAATATCATTGGCTGTCTCGACATTCCCACTAGCGGTCACTACTCCCTCGACGGCGTGAACATTCGAAACCTCGACGACCAAGCTCTCTCGCGAATCAGGAACACGAAGATCGGCTTCGTCTTTCAAGGGTTCAATCTGATTCCGCGGATGTCGGCACTGCAGAACGTGGAGTTGCCCATGGCCTACGCCGGGGTAAAGCCCAAGGAGCGTCGAGAGCGCGCCATCGTCGCGCTGCGCTTGGTGGGACTTGGATCGCGCCTCGAGCACTTCTCCAACGAACTGTCGGGTGGTCAACAGCAGCGTGTTTCGATCGCTCGGGCCATCAGTACGAATCCGGCACTCATCTTGGCCGACGAGCCGACCGGCAACCTCGACTCGAGGTCATCGAACGAGTTGATGGCGCTCTTCACCGACCTCCACCGACAAGGCCGCACGATCGTGATGATCACGCACGAAAACGACATCGCCGAGTACGCCTCTCGCGTCGTTGAGTTACGTGACGGCTCCGTCATCAGAGACCAGCGCCAGCGCCCGCGCCTCCCGTCAGTGTCGTCAAACACTGTTACCTCGTCGCAAGACGGCGACGGATCCGAGGTCTGATGTCGAACATGTTCAGCAATCTCATTATGGCCGTGCGCGGCATCGGCTCGAACTGGCTACGAACCTTGCTCACGATGCTCGGCGTACTTATTGGCGTGGCGTCGGTGATCGTGTTGCTCGCGATCGGCACCGGTACGTCACGTTCGATCGAGAACTCCATCCAGGCTCTCGGGTCCAACACGTTGACGGTGTTTGGCAGCGGCGGCAGTGGTGCCTCGACTGGAACCCAGATTCGCAACACCAACCTCAACTCAGCGTCCGTTTCTCTGATCTCGAACGCTAACAACGCTCCCGACGTTCAATCGGTCTCGCCGGTGATTACTACCAGCGTGACGGCGACGAACGGATCGTCGACGTACACCACGTCAGTGATCGGTTCGACCCCTTCGTACCTCGTAGCGTCGAACTACACGGTGTCGGCCGGCCGGTCGATCTCGACGGCCGACGTGACGAGCCACTCCCAGGTCATCGACATCGGCGCGTCCGTGGCCAGTGGCCTCTTTCCCGTAGGATCGAACCCCCTCGGTCAACAGATCGAACTCGGGTCGGCCCGATTCACCATCGTGGGTCTTCTCGCGTCGAAGGGCTCCACGGGTCTCACCAACGCGGACGCCGTGGTGATCGCTCCCTACACGGCCGTCCAGGATCAACTGACCGGCGAATCGCAGTCGTTCTCCGAGCTGTTGATCCAAGGTAAGTCCGCGGCGACGCTCTCGCTGGCGCAGAGCGAGGTCCAGAGCATCCTCGCGGCACAGAACGACACCACGGTCGCGGCACTTCCCTTCAACGTGCTCAACCAAGCGAGTCTGATCACGACCGCCACGTCGAGTTCCAAGACCTTCACGGCCCTTCTGGGTTGGGTCGCCGCCGTGTCGCTGCTGGTGGGTGCGATCGGCGTGATGAACATCATGCTGGTCACTGTCACCGAGCGGACCCGAGAGATCGGCATTCGCAAGGCCATCGGGGCTCGCAAGTCGGTCGTCTTGACCCAGTTCCTCATCGAGTCAACCGTCATTTCGTTCATGGGCGGCGTCTTGGGGGCGGTCGCGGGCATCGTCGTCTCTCGCTTCACCATCGCGGGCGTCAAGCCCGTGTTGGCTTCGTACTCCATCCCCCTCGCCCTTGGTGTCGCGCTCAGCGTCGGCATCGTGGCGGGCTTCTACCCGGCGTACCGGGCGGCGTCACTTCGCCCGATTGACGCTCTTCGATACGAGTAAGTGAAAGGCAGTTCGACATGACAAGAGGATCGACGGACACCCCCGAGGGTGTTCACTCGGCCGGTGAGCTCGACGGTGGTGAACCAACGAGTTCGCCAGTCGACGTTACGGACCCGAACGTGATCAACAACAGCAACGAGGCGTTCGAGGTGTTGTTCGGCGGCGAAAGCGAAGAGTGGCCCGAGCAGTCCTCGTCGAAGGGCTTTCGCGCGTCGTGGACCGTCACGGTCCTCGTGGCTCTTTTGTTGATCGTTGGAGGACTCTCGTTGGGCGCGTTCTTGCAGCGCGGCCGGGGGTCCTCAGCAACGTCCACGGCGGCGGCCGGCGGCCGGTTCGCCGGCGGCGCCTTCGCGGGCGCGGCGGGTGCTGGCGGCGCGGCGGGCGCAGGTTCCGCTGCCGCGACGGGCACGTCGGGCACAGTGACCGACATCATTGGTAACACGCTGTACGTGACCAACGCCAGTGGCGCGCTCGTCGCGGTGAAGGTGACGTCGGCGACAACCATCGATCGAAACGCCTCGGCGTCGCTGTCCGCGCTGAAGCCCGGTGACACCGTAACGGTGTCGGGGCCCACGGCGAAGAACGGCTCCGTCCAGGCTGCGACGGTCAGCGCAACCGCCAAGGGCGTGACGTCAACCGGCGGCTTCGGTGGTGGGTTCGGCGGCGGTGGGGCCGGAGCGGGAGTGAGTGCGAGCACGAGTACCGGCAGTGGGTCGAGTGCGAGCGCCGGCGGTTGATCACGTAAATCCAGGTGTGGCGCCCGTCACCGTAGGGTTCTCGCTTCGCGGCGCGAACTCGCGGCGCGCGCTAACGATTATCGCGCCGGCCATGGTGCTCGGCTGGCTCGGCCTCTCGCAGGCGATTGCCGTCGTACGAGGCTGGGTCGTGTTTAATGCGAGTCCCAGTTGGACGGTGGCTTCAGAGATCACGCGCAGCGCCTTCTACACAGCGTTCGTTCTCGGCGCCGCGATCACCCTTTTATCGAGCAAGGTTCCCCAAGCACGTGACGGGCGCCGCGTGGCCCTCGTCGCCTCGCTTACCGCGACCTTCCTATTAGTGGGGCTCAGTTACGCGCCCGCCGGTCCGATTTTGTGGAGTGCGTCACGACACGTGGAGCAAGTTGGACTCGCCCTCACCGTGATCGGCGCAGCTCTCGCTCTCGCCTCGTTCCTGAGTCTGGGATCCAGCTTTTCGATCACGCCCGAGGCTCGCAACCTCGTGGTCACGGGTCCCTACCGACTGTTGCGTCATCCCATCTACTTTGCGGAGTTGATGATGATCCTCGGCGTCCTCGTTGGGTACGCACGGTTCACCACGCTCGTTGGCGCCCTAGGTGTTCTCGGACTTCAGATCTACCGGATCCAGGTGGAAGAGAGACTTCTACGCCGTAGCTTTCCCGCAAGTTTCGCGGACTTCACCACGCGCACGCCCTATCGACTCGTACCACTTCTCTGGTAGGAGTCGACTGTCGGAATCGCGATGAGGTGACAACCTGCGACGCGTCGCTTCGGTCACCACGCTGCGACGTGACGGTTCTGACGTTCTTTAGAGAAACGTGGCGTGACCGACCATGCCGGCGGCGACGGTGGCGTTGGTGACCTCGTCGATCAGCACGAAGCTGCCGGTGACACGATCCTCGCGGTAGTCGTCGACGACGAGCGCGTCGGCGGTGACCAACGTCGCGAGCCCGATCTGATTCGTGGTGAAGGACGTGGCGTCAACCACTTTGAGTGACTCGATGTCGATGAGTCCCTTGATCGCCTGGACGCGCACGGGGGTGGACTTCGTCGTGTGCTTCAGGCGGAGTCGCTGGCCGCCCACGCTGAAGGGCTGTTCGCCGAACCAGCAGATCGTCGCTTCGAACTCTTTCGTTACTGTCGGCAGGGGAGCGGTCGCGATGAGGTCGCCGCGCCCTGCGTCGGTTTCGTCGGCGAGGTCGAGATCCGCCGCGAGACCAACAGTCGCCTCAGGTCGAGGCACACCCCCAAAGTTGATGGCCCTGATCGTCGTCTGAACTCCCGCCGGCAACAAGGTGACCGCGTCGCCGACGTGAAAGGCCTCACCGCTCACCATGCCCGCGTACGTTCGTCCGCCGCCATTCTGGCGAAGGACCCACTGGACGGGAAGGCGCGCGCCTTGGGCGGTCTCCCACGATCCGGCCTCGGACGCCTCGAGGGCCTCGAGGACCGTGGGTCCCTCGTACCACGGCGTGTTGAGCGAGGCCTCGACGACGTTGTCGCCCAGCAGGGCCGACACGGGGATCGTGAGCGACGAGGAGAATCCCAACTCGCGCGACACCGTCGCGATCTGGTCTACGACGCGCTCGAAGGCGAGCTCGGACCAGTCAACCGCGTCCATCTTGTTGACCGCGACGATCACCGAACGCACGCCTAGCAGGGCCGCGATGCAGAGGTGGCGGCGCGTCTGTTCCTTCAGACCGGACGCGACGTCGAGGACGACGAGGGCGAGGTCGGCCGTGGAGGCGCCCGTCGCCATGTTCCTCGTGTACGTGACGTGACCGGGACAGTCGGCGATGATGAACTTGCGCGTTGGAGTCGTGGCGTAGCGGTACGCCACGTCGATCGTGATGCCCTGTTCTCGTTCGGCGCGCAGTCCGTCGGTGACGAAACTCAAGTCGAGATCGCCTATGCCGCGTTTCTCGGAAGCGGCGGCCACCGCGTCGAGCTGATCGTCAAAGAGTTGACGCGTGTCGACGAGAAGTCGACCAATCAACGTCGACTTGCCGTCGTCGACCGATCCGATCGTTGCGAGTCGCAGCAGGTCCTTGGTCGCAAGCTCCATTTAGAAGTAACCCTCGCGTTTGCGATCTTCCATCGCCGTCTCGGAGAACTTGTCGTCACCACGCGTCGCGCCACGTTCTGAGACGTTCGCGATCGCCACCTCTTCGATGATGGCGTCGAGGGTGTTGGCGTTCGAGATCACCGCACCCGTGCAGTTAGCGTCGCCAACGGTGCGAAAACGAACCATTTTTCGAACGACCTCTTCGTCGGGATTGGGTTCCACGAAGGCACCCACGGCGAGCCACATGCCGTCACGAGAGATGACGTCACGTTCGTGGGCGAAGTAGATCGAAGGGAGGTCCATCTTCTCTCGTCCGATGTACTGCCAGACGTCGAGTTCGGTCCAGTCCGAGAGTGGAAACGCTCGCACGTGTTCGCCGGGATTGACCTTGCCCTGGTAGAGCTGCCAGAGTTCGGGGCGTTGTTGGCGCGGGTCCCACTGACCGAACGCGTCACGGAAACTGAGGATGCGCTCTTTGGCGCGGGCCTTATCCTCGTCGCGTCGAGCGCCACCGAAGGCGGCGTCGAATTTGTTGTCGTTGATGGCGTCGAGGAGTGTCACCGTCTGGAGACGATTGCGCGATCCGAGGAGGCCCGGGTCGGCGACCTTACCTTGATCAATGGTGTCTTGGACCTTGGCAACGATGAGCCGCGCGCCCGCCACTTCCACGGCACGGTCGCGAAAGTCGAGTACTTCATCGAAGTTCTGGCCGGTGTCGATGTGCAACACGGGGAAGGGGAGCTGCTGCGGTGCGAAGGCCTTGGCCGCTAAGTGCAGGAGAACCGCGGAGTCCTTGCCTCCTGAAAACAGCAGTACCGGCCGTTCGCACTCGGCCACGACCTCTCGAAGAATAAAGAGGGCGTGGGACTCAAGAACGTCGAGATGGTCGGTGGCGTGAGGGGTCTGCAAGGTCGTGGTCATGTTTCCGTCGAGTAATTGTATTCTAGTAATGCACTAGACAATTTAAGACTTCCATGAGAATGGCCCTGATGACACCGACTTCTGAACTCGTTGATGAACTTGAGGAAGTCAACGAACGCTTCGAGCGCTCGACGCCTCTCGATATCCTCAAGTGGACCTTCGAGCGATTTGGCGACGATGTCGCGATGGCCTGCTCTTTCGAGGACGTGGCGCTCTTGCACATGGTGCACGAACTACGTCCGGCGACGGAAATCATCTTCCTCGACACTGGGGGACACTTTCAAGAGACGCTGGACTTCACCGAGCGGATGACGAACGAGTGGTCGCTCAACGTGACGCGCACCGTCCCGGGTCCCGACGCCGCCGCGTCACCCTGTGGAACTGCGAACTGTTGCGAACTGCGAAAGGTTGAGCCACTGGGACGCGCGCTCAACGGCCGTTCGGCGTGGATCACGTCGGTGAAGCGCGTGGATGCGCCGTCGCGCACAACGATGAAAACCCTGATGTGGGATGAGAAATTTGACCTCGTAAAGGTCAATCCCTTGGCGACGTGGAGCGACGACGATGTCGAGTACTACCTAAAGAGTCACGACCTACCAGAGCACCCACTCTGGGCCGAGGGCTACGCGTCGATCGGATGCGCCGCGATGACACTCAAGCCACAAGTTGCCGGTGATCGACGTTCGGGTCGGTGGGCGGGACTCGACAAGGAAGAGTGCGGGCTCCACGACGCCTAATCATCCACCAATAAACCAGGCTTCAACAGTAAATTTGTGGCGATGTCACCGCGACGCTACCTGGAGCAGGTCGAATGCTGCTAATCGTGCTGGCCCTTTTTTGGGTCGCGCTGTTGGCACCTATCGCGATTCGTCGACTCCGAGACGGGGGCACCGAGAAGTCAATTCAGTCCTTTCACGCTGAACACGAGGTTCTGAGCCGTCAGGACTACTCCGTTGCCCCTGCACATCGCCTCGACCAGCCCGATCAGGCGGCTCCCGCTGTTCATCTGTCGCAGCGCAAGCCCCGTCTCACCGTGGTTCACGCCGACGACACCTTTGGCACACTCGAATCGAGGTCGTCGTGGGATGACTGGAGCGACGACTACGAGTACGAGTACGACGACACCGTGCGACCCATCACGACCTCTACTAATCGTTACGCGAAGGCCTACTCGTCACGGCCCGATGAGATTGCCGCGACGCCGAAGTTCGAGGCGCCGATACGACGTCGCACGATGAAGTCACGGCGTCGCATGATGTTCACGCGACTCGTTCTTGCCGCTGCCGTGTTGACCCTTGTGGCCTTCGTCACGGGTAACACACTGCTCTTCGATGTGGCGGCCCTCTCGATGATCGCGGTAGTGATCTACGTCGCGTTGGCTTTCTACTCCGTGAGTCAGGGTTACTTGGACGACTCCTCGTTGCCAATTCGTGTGCCCCAACGTCGCCAACTCGCCACCATCGAACCCCTCTACAGCCAAGGGTACGACCGTGCTGACGTGCAGTACGAGGACGAATTCGAATCAGAGTTTTACGAGCCCCAGACGGATCATCAGTGGGATCGCCAACCTCAGCGACGTCGGGCGTTGGGCTAAAGTAGAGACCTCTTCGGGGGTGTAGCTCAATTGGTAGAGCGCTACGTTCGCAATGTAGAGGCAGTGGGTTCGAATCCCATCACCTCCACCGAACAATACGATGCACGGGGCGTGCTTGGCGTTGCCACGACCGGCGATAAACGTATTCGCGAAATGCTCGACTACGTTGCCTCGGTGCGCCTAATTGGCTGCGCCCCGAACGACTCTTCACTTGCGCTCGCGACGTTCCGCTCCGTTGGGACGTTTCTCTCGACCAGAGCCGTGGCCCGCGTACACATTTCGTGGGCTACGACGGCTTCGCTGCGGCGAGCCACCGTCGAGACGTTGTCACCGTAACGCCCTGTTCTCCCGTGCCGAGCGTTCCCCAAAGCACTACGATCGCCCTTAAGTGGTCGATGTCCCAGGGCATCGACGTTCTGGCCCGTGAGGAGAAAGTCTGAAAACTCTAGCCACGCGATTGGATTATCAACTCTTACGTCGTAACGTTCGATCCACCAACGACACTCGACCGTTTCTACGACGCGGACCGGTTCTGACATGAGTGAGATGGACGACAACGCGCGCGAGTCGGAGAACGACATTCCACCTGGTCACTCCGCCGACGATCGCCCTCAGCATTTCGGAGCGAAACGAGCACGGCGTTCGACGAAAGAGATAGAGCGTTACCGCCACACGCGAACCTCGGCCGCGTGGGCGGGGATAGTGGTCGCCGTACTTTTCGGCGTGGCGTTGATCGATTTCATCGCACAGAACACGAATGACGTGCGGATTGAATTCTTCTCCGTTTCCGGACGATTGCCGATCGCCGTGGCGCTGCTCGCCGCGGCACTAGCGGGCGCGGTTGTCGTCCTCGCGGTGGGCGTTGGCCGTGTAGCGCAGCTTCGATTCAATATGCGCCGCCAACGGCTCGGGGCGAAAACGCAGAACGGTGCCGAGGTCGCGCGAGACGCGGTCGACGCTCCTAACGACAGCGAGGGCACGCCCGATCACGATTGAAAAGAGGTCGTCCGTAGCGTTTCCTTTCGATGCGGGTACCGAACGGGTCACCCTTCATTGTGCACGCGTTGGGCGGAATGTGAGAAAAATATCATCCGTTCTCGTGCGCCTGAGAAGAACCTCAGCCGCTTATTTACCCGATTCATCGCCGACAAGACACCAGTTACCAGTGTTTAGAAGGAAATCGAAAGGTGGCTCGTTGCTCACGTGAACTGAGTATCAAATTGTCACATGAATGAAATAAGAGTGCACTGTACAATTCTTACTTACAGACCGGTTTTCAACCTCGATGACTTTGAACTTAATTCGGTCCTGAGAGCAGTGTGTCGTATGCGTACCTTCCCCGCAGCAGATCGTCCCTCTTTTTCGCCACCAAACTTCTTTAAGTTTCGAGACTCTCGCAGCCCCGTCCATCTCTCTGGCGTTCGGTTGGGCCTTGGCGCGTTGGCCGCGACGCTCCTCAGTTTCGTAACGCTGATCGCCTTTACGAGTGATACCGCGGTGGCCGCCGCCACGCCCATCAATCTCGGTGCCGCGACGCCGTACGCGATCGTAGCGGGCTCGACCATTACCAACACCGGATCTTCCGTGATCGCCGGTGACATCGGACTGTCTCCGGGCACATCCATCACTGGCTTTCCGCCCGGTCTCGCTTCTGGTACCACCGGGGCCGCTGACGCGCCGTCGCTCTTGGCCCAGAACGCCTCAACTGCCGCCTATTTGGTCGCGGCTGGCGAGACTCCCTTCTCCACGGTGGCGGCGGGAACGCTCGGGGGCACGACATTGGTGCCGGGCGTTTACCAGTCGACAAGCGGTCTGGCCCTGAATGGGACCTTGACTCTTAACGGCGGCGGGAACGCCAACGCGGTCTTCGTCTTTCAAGCAGGATCCACGTTGACGACCGCGTCGGGCAGCTCGGTAGTTCTTGAAGGCGGCGCGCAAGCGTGCAACGTCTTCTGGACAGTTGGCAGTTCGGCGACGCTTGGAACGACGACGTCATTTGTCGGCACGATACTTGCGAAGGCGTCGATCTCGCTGAATAACGCGGCGAGCGTTCAAGGTCGACTGCTGGCCCAAACGGGCGCCGTCACTCTTATCGACAACACGATCAATGTTCCGACGTGTTCCGCGGCGACCGCAACGACGACGACGACGACCACGGCTACGACCGCAACCACGTTGCCCCCCACCACCGTCACCACCAAGCCCGCAAAGCACCGCACGACCACGACGCTCGCTAAGAGTGCGACGATTATTCCTGTCGGCGCACCGAAGACCGGTGAGGGCGGCACGGCGGGATCAGGATCATCACTCCTCGGATTCATTGGCCTCGGTGCTCTCGGCGTTGGTGTCGCGGCAACATCGCTCGCGGTGCGTTCTCGTCGCCGTCACGAATAGTGACGCTCCGATGATCGCGCGCAGGACGTGAGTGACCATAACGGGTACAAGCGTCGACCGTGGGTGTGGTGGAGCATTGCCGCGCTCGCGTTGAGCGTCGGTGCACTCTCTCTCGTGGCGGCGTTGCCAAGGAGTGATCCCAAGGTGGTCGTGTTAGCCCACGTCACCTCCAAGACTTCGACGAAGTCAATCGCGAAGCTTCCCGCCATCGCGAGATCGCGACCGATCAGGATTGCCATCGCCGCGATAGGGGTCAATACCACCGTCGGCACGCTCGGTCTACAACCCGATCACGAGGTCATGGTGCCAACCAATACTCGGGTGGTTGGTTGGTACAAGGATGGACCGCCCCCCGGACAGATCGGCTCGGCCGTCATTCTCGGCCACGTCGACTCGACTCAGGGTCCGGGCGTCTTCTTCGATTTGAAGTTGCTGAAGGCCGGCGATCGCGTCACTCTGGTCTTGGCGAACGGAACGGTGACGAAGTTTGCCGTGACCAAGGTCGTGCAGTACTCCAAGACATCGTTTCCCGATCGATTGGTCTACGGATCGAACGGCACTCGTTCGCTACAACTCGTCACGTGCGGCGGGGCGTTCGATCACGCCACGGGACACTATGAGTCCAACATCGTGGTCTTCAGCCACCTCGTGAGCGTTTCGTCACCGAAGGTTGCCGTGCGGTCCTAAACAGTGTTCGCAAGCCGACGTCGACGTGTCCTGCACAGTGGCGGAGGAAACATCACGCGAAGCGTCCAATCCGTCACCCTAGGATGAGGGCCACGTCCATGGCAGCCCCCGATCTCGACGACGCGCGAAAGCGCTACCACTTCGCTCTCCCCCCCGAGGACTACCAACGCCTCCCCTTCTACGCAGCGCTGCTGCACGAACTCGAGCGCGACACGCTCGCGCTCGAACTCCTCGCCTCCGTACGGCTGGAACAACGTAACCCGATGCTGGTGCTAGCGACGTTGCAACTCGCCGCCCTTCGAGGTCACTCAGTGCTCGGACCGATCTACGACACGGCGCGCCACGGTCACATCGAGGACCCCGAAGGCGCAGCCCTTCGTGTGCTCGACGTGGTGCACGAAACACCCGAGCTCGTGCGTGGCGAACTGTGGCGTTCGACGCAGACCAACGAGCCGGGACGTAGCGCGATTCTGCAGGTCCTCATCGCAAACCTGGTCGCGGATTCGATCGAGGAGATAAGCGTCATCGAGGTCGGAACGTCGGCGGGCATCAATCTTTGCTTTGACCAGTTCCCGGTGCGCTCGAGAGATGACGGTAACCCGTTGACGTTGATCTGTGAGGACTTGACCCCGATCGACCGCTCGAGGAAGATGCCGTCGATAAAATCTCGCGTCGGTATCGATCCCAATCCGCTCGACCTTTCGAACGAGGATGACCGCCTTTGGCTGAAGGCCTGTCTCTGGCCCGAGGAACGCCGCCGTCACGAACGCCTTGACGCGATCGTGGCAGTGCGTGCTTCGTGGCCCAGTGTCATTGAACTCACTGGCAGCGCGCTCGAGCGTCTCGACGACGCTTTCAATCTCAGCGACGCCGACACGTTGACGGTTGTCATCAACACGTGGGTCGCGTTCTACTTCACGCCCGATGAACAGCGCGCGTACTTCAACGAGCTCACGCGACGTTGTCGTCAGAACAACGTCGCGTGGATCTCCATCGAGTCGACGATGGTGACGTGGCCGGGCGTCAACGTCGACGAAGAGGCGCACCACCGTGGTGCGTCGCAGATCGTCGTGACGAATCCGGGGTCCTCGCCGACGCATTGGGGTTGGTGTCACGCGCACGGACGTTGGCTCGAGCAAACTACATCCTCGTAGTTCCCTACGAGGGGTCGTTTCGACCCGCGGCGGTGCGCAAAAAACGTGGCGACATCGGTCGCGACGCGAGCCACTCCTGTGGGAAAGATGCGACTAAGTGGTTGGTATCTCACGACCCCAGGTCAAAACTGGTGCATAAGTATCTCAATTCTGGGTATAAGTATTTGATTTCCCCTTGCGACCTTGGTGAGGGCCAGAATCTCTGGCAGAGTGTCTCTCGTAGTTCACGTAGTACCTGCCAACGATTCTTCGAACCGCAAGGGGAGAGGGAAGTAGGGGGATGAGGGGCCTCGCAAGAGGAACGGATTCCTTCCAGCGGGCGGTGGAGTTCGGTCCACTGTTCGAAACTGGCTATGACGTGAAGTGCCTGCCGTCAAAGATGTTCTGTCCGACACGGAACATAGTTGGCGTGCCTCGGAAACCCCGAGGGGCGGGTGAGTTTCGGCTCACTGGTCACTCGGGGTTTTCGGCCGTCTAGGGACAAACGCGTCCGACACCGCCAGGTCGATTATTCGATCCAGTACCTGCGAGCAGCCTGTCCGTTGTCGTGACAGAGGTTCTGTTCAGCCTCTAACGGGACGGTCGACTCGAACGTACCGCCGCAGTTCTCGATGACCCGACGCGAACCGGCGTTCCCTTCGAGGCAGGTTATGAGAACTCGATCCACCCCGTCGGCGCGGATTACCACGAGAGCCTGGCGCAAAATCTCCGTCGCGTAGCCCTTCTTGCGGTGCGCGGGCACCACGGCGTAACCAATGTGCCCTCCCGTCGTTGCCAAGAAACCGTTGAGCTCGAAACGCACCGAGACTCTTCCGACGAGTTCTCCATCGACGTCAGCAACGAGCTGTACTGCGCGCACTTGATTTTCCGCGAGGTTTGCGCCGTGGCGCTGATCATCGAGCACTCGCAAGAAATCGGACCACGATACGGTGGCGTCCCAACCCAGGAGAAAGTGGAAGTCGTCGGCGAGCAACTCTTCGTGAGCGGCGACAGCCGCCGACTCGTCCTCTGGTCGGTAGGGGCGAAGTCGCAGCGCCATTGATTCAGCGTACCGAGGTGAGCGAGCCACTTCGACGAGCACGTCGCGCACCCTCGTGGCCTAGGCGCATCAAAACAGCGACTGCGGATCCACGGGTTCGGTGAGTTCGGGCCCGTCGTTCTTCACTGATCCCACGGCCGTACCCACGCCGTAGTGGGCGAGGGTGCCCTTGGGAGCTGGACGCAGCAGTTGCAGCCGCTCGTCCGGTCCGTAGTCGGTGACGTTCAGCCACGTCTCGACGTCCTCGGTACTGAGCACGACCGGCATACGGTCGTGGATCTCATCCATATCGACGTTCGGCGTCGTGGTGATGATGGTGCACGTCGCCACGGGCTCGGCGCCTTCGTCATCGGGGTTACGCCAGCGTTCGTAGAGCCCGGCGAGGAGTAGGGGATTATCGTCCGCACGCGTGAAGAAGTTCGGTTGGCGATTACGTCCTGGGCGATGGTCCCACTCGTAAAAACCGTCGACGGGAATCACGCAGGGACGTTTGGCGAAGGCGCTTCGAAACGAAGGTTTCTCGGCGACGGTCTCGCCACGCGCGTTGAAAAGTTTGTTGCCGATCTTGGGGTCCTTCGCCCAACTCGGTACGAGTCCCCAGCGGTAGCGATCGAGCACGCGCGTCCCGTCGTGCTCAGTTACACCAAAGAGACGACGCTGGGGTCCGACGTTCCAGCTGGGGTGTCCTTCGGGATCAAGGCCCGCGGCGAGGGCCGCGTCGAGGAACCGGGCCAGGCGAGCTGGCGGACTAAAGAGAGCGACGCGGCCACACACGACCTCCAGTTTGCCTTCATTTGCTGGCGCTGGCGCGTGTGACGACGAGTGGCTACTCTTACGAACATATGTTCGCTTTTTCACCACCTCGACCTCCCCTCTCCCCAGAACTCCTCGCCGCCGTGCGCCCCGTCTCGCTGGCGAAGAGCCGTACGCTGCCCCTCGGTGATCCGTGGCGCGCGCTCGTACCCGACGCGTCACTGCGACGTGGTTCAACGGTGGTGGTCGAAGCACCGGTGGGTCTGGGCGGATTGAGTCTCGCCCTCAGTCTCTTGAGTGAGGCCAGTACGCAAGGTCACTGGGCAGCCGTCGTGGGCGTGGACGACCCCGGTGTTATGGCGATGGTCGAACTCGGCGTCGATCTACGTCGCGTGCTCTTCGTGCCACGCCCGAGGGGAGCGTGGGCCGAGTCGGCGGCCGATCTCCTCGACGGCGTCGATCTCGTACTCGTGCGACCACCCTCACGCGCCGGCCACGGCGCCGCGCGCCGCTTGATGGACCGGGTGCGCGAACGCGGCACCGTGTTGATCGCGCTCAGTGAGCCACGTGCTCCCTGGCCGCTACCGGCCGACCTCTCCTTTCGCGTCACCCAGGCCGAGTGGGTCGCCTCCTCACGACTCGACGCGCGTTATCTCACCGTGCGCGTGAGTGGTCGCGGCGAAGCGGTCCGTGGGGGCGAGCACGTGGTAGTGGTACCGAATCGTCGCGGACGCGCGGAGGCGAGCTGATGGAACAGCTACTCGCCATCTGGGTGGAGCCGCTCTCGCTCGAACAACCCGACGGTTCGACACTGCGCGACACGCTCGTGTTGCTCGACGCGTTAAGCGTGCTCTGTCCCTTTACCGAGGTGGTGCGTCTCGGTCTCTACGTACTGCCGTTACGGGGGCCGAGCCGATTCTTCGGTGGCGACGCCGCCGTTCTTCGCGCGGTGCGCCAGAACGTGCTCGACCTCGTGGGCGTGGAGCCCAAGCTCGGTGTCGCCGAGGGGCTGTTCTGCGCCGAACTCGCGGCACACCGCGAACTCATCGTGCCGCGCGGTACGAACGACGCGTTTCGTCGCGCGCAGCCCCTCGAGGTATTGGGGCGTAAGGATCTCGCGACCACGTGCCAGCGTTTGGGACTGCACACGCTGGGCGCCTTCGCCGATCTCGATCACGCGCGCGTGGCGGAGCGTTTCAATAAACACGCGCTCGCGCTGCACCGCGTGGCGTGCGGCGAACTCTCCGAGATGGAGGGTCAGCGCGACCTGCGCCTCGCGCGGCGCCTCGCGCAGTTACGCGGTGAGGAGGATCTCTTCGAGGAGCAACAGGGTTTCTTCGGTCAGCGCGGGGCCGGCGATGACCGGGCCGACGCCGCCGCGCATCGCGTGCGTCGACGTCTCGGGGCGGAGGGCATCGTGGTGGCCGCCCTGCGCGGTGGACGTGGACCCGAGGATCGGGCCACGCTCGTGCCCTGGGGCTCACCACCGACGAACGTGCGAGACCTCGCGCCGTGGCCCGGACAACTCGCGGCGCCGTCGCCAGCGACCACGCTGGCCCACCCGGTGCCGTTGCAACTGCGCGACGGGGCGAATCGTCCCGTGGTGTTGAGTGCGCGTGGCACCCTGAGCTCGGAGCCCACGGCCGTGATCTTCTCCTCGCCTCTTCGTCGCGAGATCATTTGGTACGCGGGACCGTGGCCGCTGGTGGAGCGCTGGTGGTCGCGCCACCGCCGTCGCGCGCACCTGCAGATGGTGCTCGCGAGTGGCGAGGCGTTGTTGGTGGTGGCGGAGTCGAGTCGGTGGTGGCTCGTTGGAATCTATGACTGATGGCGACCTACGGAGAACTGCACGCACACTCGGGCTTTAGCTTCTTAGACGGCGCGAGCGACCCCGAAGAGTTGGTCGTCGAAGCCACCCGTCTCGGACTGTCGGGTCTCGCCCTGTGCGATCACGACGGACTCTACGGCGTGGTGCGTTTTTCGGAAGCGGCGCGCGCACTCGGTCTCGCGAGCGTCTTCGGCAGTGAGATCACGCTCGACGGCAACGACGATCGCGTGGGCGTGCCGGACCCGTCGGGCGAGCACCTCGTGCTCTTGGCCCGTTCGCCCGCGGGTTACGCACGCCTTTCGCGGATGCTCGCGCTCGCGCACCTCGAGCGTGGTGAGAAGGGGGCGCCGCGTTTCACGCTCGACGACGTCGCGGACGCGGCGCACGAGTGGCTGGTGTTGACGGGGTGTCGCAAGGGGCCCCTGACACGCGCGTTGATGGACGAGGGTCCGCGCGCGGCGCAGCGCTCCCTCTCACGACTCATCGAGCGCTTCGGGCGTGAGAACGTGGCCGTCGAGATCTGGGATCACGGCGCGCCCGACGACGTCGCGCGCAACGACGTCCTGGCCGAACTCGCGGTGCGTGCCGACGTCGCGCTCGTCGCGACGAACAACGTGCACTACGCCACGCCACGCGACTTCCCGCGGGCCAACGTGCTCTCGGCGATCCGTGCGCGCAAGAGTCTCGAAGAGATGGAGGGTTGGCTGAGCGCCTCACCGCTCGCGCACCTTCGAAGCGACGCCGAGCAGCGTCGCCGTTTCGCGCGCTGGCCCGGGGTCGTCGACCGGGCCGGTGAGCTTGTGAGTGAACTGGCCTTCGACCTACGCCTCGTGGCACCGAATCTGCCCGCGTTCGTGACCCCTGAGGGACACGACGAACAGAGCTACCTCGAAGAGATCGTCGCCGTGGGTGCCACGCGTCGCTACGGGTCGCGCGACGCCGAGCGCGTCGAGGGCGCGTGGCGTCAGATCGATCACGAGCTCGGCGTCATCAAGACGCTCGGGTTCGCTGGTTACTTTCTCACCGTCTGGGACATCACCGAGTTCTGTCGCACGAACAACATCTACTGTCAGGGGCGAGGTTCGGCCGCGAACTCGGCGGTGTGTTACTCGCTCGGCATCACCAACGCCGACGCCGTCGCGCTCAACTTGTTCTTCGAGCGTTTCCTTTCGCCGGCGCGCGACGGCCCTCCCGACATCGACGTCGACATCGAGTCGGGTCGGCGCGAAGAAGTGATTCAGTACGTCTTCACGCGCTACGGACGTCACCACGCCGCCCAGGTGGCTGCCGTGATCACGTACCGGTCGCGCTCGGCGCTGCGCGACGTGGCGAGGGCCCTCGGTCACAGCGAAGAAGAGGCGAACTTCTTTCGCGACCACGTCAATCGAGCGACCATGAGCGCGACCGACGCCGAGGTGCCCGAACTTCTCCTCACGATGGCCAGTGAACTCTTGGACCGGCCGCGTCACCTCGGCATTCACTCGGCGGGCATGGTGCTCTGTGATCGACCGGTGCTCGAGGTCTGTCCCGTCGAGTGGGGGCGCATGCCCGGACGCAGTGTGCTGCAGTGGGACAAGGACGACTGCGCGGCGATCGGTCTGGTGAAGTTCGACCTCCTCGGACTGGGCATGCTCGAAGCGCTGCACCGCGCGGTGGACGCCGTCGAGGCCTTTCATGGGGTCGCGCTCGATCTCGCGACGCTTCCGCAAGACGACGCGGTCTACGACCTGCTCTGCGAGGCCGACACCGTCGGGGTCTTTCAGGTGGAGTCGCGCGCGCAGATGGCGACGTTGCCCCGCGTGCAGCCGCGCTGCTTCTACGACCTCGTCATTGAGGTGGCCCTCATTCGCCCCGGCCCCATCCAAGGTCACGCGGTGAACCCCTACATCCGTCGGCGTCGCGGCGACGAGCCGGTGACCTACCTACACCCCCGACTCGAGCCGATTCTTCACCGCACGCTCGGCGTGCCGCTCTTTCAAGAACAGCTGATGGAGATGGCCGTCGCCGTGGCGGGCTTCTCGCCGGCCGAGGCCGACGAGCTGCGCCAAGCCATGGCCGCCAAGCGTTCCGAACTGCGCATGTTGAAACTGAAGAGCCGCTTCTACGCCGGCATGAAGGAGAACGGCATCAGCGGGGCCGCGGCCGATCAACTCTTCGACGCGCTGGCGGCCTTCGCGAACTTCGGCTTTCCCGAGTCGCACTCGGTCTCTTTCGCCCATCTCGTCTACTGCTCGGCGTGGATCAAGGTGCACTACCCGGCCGCGTTTCTCATTTCGTTGCTGAACGCCCAGCCCATGGGCTTTTGGTCGACGCAGAGCCTCGTCGCCGACGCGAAACGCCACGGCGTTCACGTGTTGCGTCCCGACGTGAACGTCTCGGGCGTGGGGGCCACGTTAGAGGGGGATCCCGAGTGCCCCCTCGTGCGCCTCGGTCTCGGTGACGTTCGATCGATTGGGAGCGAACTCGCTGAACGCGTAGTGGCGGGCGCGCCCTGGCAGAGCAGCACTGATCTCGTTCGTCGTGCCGGTCTCCAACAGCATCACCTCGAAGCACTCGCCGCCACGGGCGCTCTCGACGCCTTTGGTCCGAGCCGACGCGCGCTGACCTGGTCGGCTGGCGCCGCGGCGCAGTCGCTGCCCGACCGGCTACCCGGTGTGGTGACGGGACTCGTCGCGCCGCCACTGCCAACGGTGAGCGAGATGGAGCGCGTTGCCGACGATCTCTGGTCGATGGGTCTCACGACCGAAGCGACGGCCATGGAACTCGTGCGCCCGTCACTTAACGAACGCGGCGTCACGCGCGCGAGCGCGCTCTTCGCGGTGGAGAGCGGTCGCGTGATGGTGGCCGGTGTCGTGACGCACCGTCAACAACCCGAGACGGCGAACGGCGCGGTCTTCGTCAACCTCGAAGACGAGACCGGTCACGTGAACGTGATCTTCTCCAAGGGCGCGTGGGCCCGGTGGGGCAGTGTGGCGAGTCACAAGCCGGCGTTGGTGATACGAGGTTCGCTCGAGCGCGGCCAGGGGATCGTGACGCTCACCGCCGAGTACGTCGAGCCGCTCACCTTGGGGTCGGTCGCACCCTCGCGCGACTGGCGCTGAGCCCCACCAACAAACGTCACCGAGTTATCTAGTGGTGAGTAGACGACAGGCGCCGTTGACAGGGATCCAGGTCATGAGCAGAGGAGTCATCACCACTGCCGGTAAAGAAGATCTTGTGTTGACTAATTAACGAAAGCGAACTCAGGACGATCGCCGGCTTCGATCTCTTCACGTACGAGGATCTGCGCAAGAGGCAGATCGTCCGCGTGGGTCACACCAATGCAGCGTGACTTCGTGGTGATGACGTCAAAGCGCAGTGGCGTTCGGTGAAGAATTTGCCCGACGAAGGTGGAGAGTTGGATCTCCTTCTCCTCCTCGAAGTCGTGCTGCTCGAGGGACTTATGCATTAGAGGGACTATTCCCGGCTGAAAGCCCCACAGGTTCATTGAAACGGTGGTCTGAGGATGCAGAATCGCCGGCTCTAGTCCGTCGTCGGCGAAGTAGCCGTCGAGCGTGGCCGACACGTTTCGACGTTCCACGATCTCGGTCAAGTGACCGTTCACGACGACACACGTTCCACGAGAGACGGGCAGTTCGCCCACGAGTGCGCGCTCGAGTTCGAATCCGACGAGACAGTTGTTGGCACTCGTGGTGAGGTGCTGACCTAAGTGAAGAAACGACTCACGACCGTAGAGGTCGTCTGCGTTCGAGACACCAAATGGTTGCGTCAGATCGAGGCTGTCCTCGGCGGCAAGGACGGCGCTGACGGTGCCGCGAAGTTGGGTCTGGTGCGTGAAGGACACGCGTCGACCCTTGGGCCAGTACTTCGCGACGTGCTCTTGGATCTCGGGACCGGTGTCGGGGTTGATGACGATGACGATGTCGTCGAAGCCCGCGGCGTACGCGTCCGAGGCGATGAGGTCAATGACGCCCTCGCCGTGCAGACCAACGGGCGCGAGTTGCTTCACGCCGCCGTAGCGTCGCGCGCGACCGGCGGCCAAGATGACGAGTGACGGGCCGCTCACTTGGACCACCGAACGACGGCTGAGGCCCAAGTCATCCCGGCACCAAAGCCCGTCAGCAGTGCGTAGTCACCCTTGTGGACGCGGTCGTTCTCTCGTGCGTCGAAGAAGGCGAGAGGGATGGAAGCACTCGACGTGTTGCCGTAGCGGTCGAGGACGACGACGGCGCGGTCCATCTCGACGTTGAGACGTTGGCAGGCCGCTTGAATGATGCGGATGTTGGCCTGGTGGGGGATGACGAGACTGAGATCGTCCGAGGTGATGCCCGCCATGGCCATCGCCTTTTCGGCCGAGTCGACCACCACGCGAACCGCGCGGCGAAAGACCTCGGCACCGTCCATCTGGAAGAAACCCTCGTGTTCACAGGTGAGAAGGTCGGCGTCAGCGCCTTCGGCGCCAAGTGAGAACGACAGGAGGTCGTTTTCGGTGGGGTCGTACTCGAGCACGGTCGCGCCCGCGCCGTCGGCGAGCAGTACCGCCATGTTGCGGTCACTCCAGTCGACCCAGCGCGACAGGTTCTCCGAGCCGATGACGAGCACGCGCTTGTTACCGGTCTCGAGGAGTCCGTACGCGGTTCGAACGGCATACATGAAACCGCTGCAGGCCGCGTTCAAGTCCATGGCCGGGCAACTCAGTCCCATCTCGTGCGCGATCAACACTGCCGTCGCGGGCGCGATGCGATCGGGCGTGGTGGTGGCGAGGATCAAGAAGTCGATGTTCTCGGGTTCGACGCCAGCGTCTTCGAGGGCGCGGTTACCGGCGATGACGCCGAGGCTCTTCGCCGTGCCACCGATGCGGCGCTCTTTGATGCCCGTACGCTCGGTGATCCACGCGTCGTTCGTGTCGAGCGTCAAAGAGAGTTCGTCGTTGGTGACGATTCGGTCTGGTACGCCCGTACCCCAACCAATAAAACGAGCACCCATGTCTCAGCCCTTTCGTTGGCCAGTCATCCACCCAGTCTAGGGGGTGGGTCTAGTTGGGCGAGGGTGCTGGCAATACCTGCAAAGTACAGCGCGCGACGCAAATCAGTCGATCTTCGTCGTCGCGCAGCTCAATGCCCCAGACGTGGACGCTGCGACCCTTTCGAAAGGGCGTCGCGGTCGCGGTGAGCATGCCCGAACTCATGGCGCGAAGGTGTGAGCAGTTGAGTTCGGTGCCGACGACGATCTGATCTGGACCAACACTGACGGCGCCGCCGATCGACGCCGCGCCCTCGGCGAGTAACGCCGACACGCCGCCGTGCAAGATGCCGTACGGTTGGTGAACCTTGGGTCCGACCTCGACGCGAAGGACCACTTTCTCGGGCGTCACGAGCACGACTTCGACGCCGAGTTGATCGTTCACGTTGGGACGAAGTGAATCCTTGTCGAATAAGTTGTCGCTCATAGGAGCAGTTTATGAGCCGGTAGCCTTTCTCTATGACTCGTCGAGTAGACCTACGAAGTGACACGGTGACCCAGCCAACGCCCGCGATGCGCGACGCCATGGCGAATGCCGTCGTCGGCGACGACGGCTACAGCGAAGACCCCACGATCAACGAACTCGAACGACGTTTCGCCGAGTTGGTCGACAAGGAAGCCGCGCTCTTCGTCGTCTCGGGCGTGATGGCCAATCAGATCGCGCTGCGCGTGCTGGCTCAGCCCGGCGACGTTATCGTCGCGGGACGTTCTCAACACCTCGTGAGCTTCGAAATGGGCGCCGCGGCGCGCAACTCTTCGGTGCAGTTCGCCACCGTTGACGACTCGACGGGCATCCTCGAACTCGCCGACGTGCTCGAGTTGATCGACGCAGAAGGCGATCATCAGCCCCACGTCGCGATGGTCACGGTCGAGAACACGCACATGCTCTCGGGAGGAACGCCCTGGGACGTCGACGATCTGCGTCGCCTCGCGGGAGCGATTGGCGAGCGAGCGCTGCACCTCGACGGCGCTCGACTTTTCAACGCCGTCGTCGCGACGGGCACGAGCGCCGCGCAGTACGCGGCACCCGCCACGACCGTGATGACGTGTCTGTCGAAGGGACTCTGCGCGCCCGTGGGTTCACTTCTCGCGGGACCGGCGTCATTGATGGAACGTGCGCGCGTGGAGCGCAAGCGCCTCGGTGGCGCGATGCGCCAAGCCGGATTTTTGGCGGCGGCGGGCCTCGTGGCTCTCGACACCATGGTGGAGCGACTGAGCGACGATCACGTGCGCGCGCGTCAGCTCGGTGAACTCTTCGCCGCCGCGTTTCCCGAGTCGAACTACGACCCCACGACGTGCCGAACGAACATCGTCTCGTTCAATCACCCTCAAGCCCGTCAGATCGTCGAAGAGCTCTCCCAACTCGGTGTTGACGGCGGAACGGTCGCACCCAAGCGAGCACGCTTCGTCACCCACGTGGGCGTGAGCGACGACGACGTTGACTACGTGGCCGACGTGCTCGCTCGCTTCGTCCCCTCGAACCGCTGAGAACTCGATCCGCGTTGCGCTCCGTTCGCGCGACGTTCACCGAATGACAGTGGAGTCACCACGTTCGAGGCGGTAGCCTAAGGGGGTTGTAAAGGCATCTGATGAACGAAATTCTGCACCTCTCGACCTTCCTGCACCGTCCGATCTTCGACTCCGACGGCGACAGAATCGGACGCGTCCAAGACCTGGTCGCGCGTCTCGGTGACGACGCGCACCCGCCGATCGTTGGCGCCGTCATTCGCATCGAAGGACGCGACCTCTTCGTCTCGATTAAGAAGATCGGCGGTCTCGCTCAGGGCCGCATGACCTTCGAGGGTCGACGAGTCGACCTTCGCCGTTTTGAGCGTCGACCCGGCGAGCTCTTGCTCGCGGAGGACCTGCTCGCGCGCCACCTCATCAACTTGGTGCGAGGACGCATCATCATCGCCAACGAGATAGAGATCGCTGAGATCGATGGTCGTTGGGAAGTCGTGGGCGTCGACCCGGGACGCCGTTCTTTCTGGCGCCGGGTACTCGGTCACAAGATTGGTTCACACGTGCAAGCCGACTCCATCGTCGACTTCGCCTCCATCGAACCCTTCGTTTCGCACGTCCCCACGGCGCGCCTTCGCATCCCGTATCGCAAACTCGCCAAACTCCACCCCGCCCAGATCGCCGACCTCGTCGAACAGGCCAGCCACGAAGAAGGTGAGGAGATCATCGAAGCGGTAGGACTCGACCGAGAACTCGAGGCCGACGTCTTCGAAGAGCTCGACACCACCCACCAGTTGGAGTTCCTGGAGTCGCGCAGCGACGCCGAAGCCGCGCGGTTGCTCTCACGAATGGAACCCGACAACGCGGCCGACCTCATCACGGAGATCGACCAAGAGCGCCGTCTGCCGATCCTCGAGTTGTTGCCGAGCGAACAGCAGGCCAAGGTTCGCCAGCTCCTCTCCTACAACGCCGACACGGCGGGCGGCATGATGAACCCCGACTTCGTCTCCATTCCCGCCACGGCCACCGTCGCCGACGCGCTCGAGGCTATTCGAACATCCAGTGTCCCGGCGGAGTCATTGCAGGCCGTCTTCGTCGTGGACGACAGTGGCCAACCCATCGGCGCGGCGTCCATTGCACCGCTCGTGCGCGCGCGGCCGACCCAGTTGGCGCTCAGTGTCGCCCGGACCCATTTGGCACACGTGCATCCCCAGTGGGATCTGCATCAGGTCTCAAGAAAAATGAGCGACTTCAACCTGACCGTCCTGCCCGTGCTCGATAGCGAGCACGCCAAGATGATCGGCGTAGTGACAGTGGACGACCTGCTCGAAGAGCTACTGCCCCAGGGCTGGCGCGCCGAGTTCGGCATGGGCGCGGTGGAGGAGTAATGCACCGCGCCGATCAAGGTCACGTTCTAAGGGGGCCTCTCTGAAACCCCCTAGTACCAGCCGCAAGGCAACTGACGTACCGACACAACTTCGCCCGTATCTAAAGGAGAGCGCCTAGCCCCCTTTAGCCTCAGCGTGGTTGTTTCGCTTAACGACCACAACGAGACGAAAGGAGGTGGAGCGTGCAGCGCGAAAAGTCGAAGGCTTTGCAAGTCACCCGTGCAATTGACGCGCGAACATTCGAAGGGAACGACCGTCGTGGCCCGAAGGTGCGTCCACCTTTCACGCTCGCATCGTTCTCGGTGTTGTTTGAGGGCGGCGTGACGTCCCTCGCTATCCGTCCACTTGGACTCACGTCCTCGAACACTGTCGGTAGCCACGCGGCTCTCGACGCGTGCTCGAAGGATCTTTAGGGGCGATTGCCATGGCCGAGAAGAACCCAAAAATCGATTCCTCGTCCGCGGTGCTGGACCAGGCTCACGTCGGTGATATTCAAGGCGCCTTTGGCACCATTGCCCAGCACGACGTCGGAGCTCGTAACTCAATGAAGGCGCGCCTGCTCACGATGCTGGCGATCATGGGGCCGGGACTCATCGTGATGGTGGGCGACAACGACGCTGGCGGCGTCGCCACGTACGCGCAAGCGGGTCAGAACTTTGGCCTGACTCTTCTTTGGACGCTCCCTCTCCTCATCCCCGTTTTGGTCGTCAATCAAGAGATGGTGGTCCGGTTGGGCGCCGTCACGGGCGTCGGCCACGCACGACTTATCAATGAGCGATTCGGGAAGTTCTGGGGTGCCTTTTCGGTGGGCGACCTCTTTGTTCTCAACTTCCTCACGATCGCCACGGAGTTCATTGGCGTCAGCTTGGCTCTTGGCTACTTCGGTGTCAGTGAGTACATCTCGGTTCCCTTCGCAGCATTAGGCCTCATCTTGATGACTGCGTCGGGAAGTTTCCGGCGCTGGGAGCGGTTCATGTTCGTGTTCATCTTCGCGAACTTTCTCGTCATACCGCTCGCCATCTATCGCCACCCCACGATCCAACCTTTTCTCCACGGTCTCGTGACGCCCGGTGTCAAGGGAGGATTCAACTCCACGTCCGTTCTGTTGATCATGGCCATCGTCGGAACCACCGTGGCGCCCTGGCAGCTCTTCTTTCAGCAGTCGAATATCGTCGACAAGCGCATCACGCCGCGCTGGATCAACTACGAACGACTCGACACCGTTCTCGGTTCGATTATCACGGTGTTCGCCGCGGCCGTTCTCATGGCCGTCGTAGCCATCGCTTTTGGTAAGACGCCCCTAGCCGGACATTTTGTCAATGCCGGCGCAGTCTCCAACGGCCTGAAGAAGTACGTGGGAACCGCCGCGGGAACGCTGTTCGCGATCATTCTGCTCAACGCCTCGATCATTGGTGCGGCCTCGGTGACGTTGGCGACGTCCTACGCGTTCGGTGACATGTTCGGCGCCAAGCACTCCCTGCACCGCAGTTGGCGAGACGCCAAGTTCTTCTACGGCGTCTTTTCGGCGATGGTGATCGCCGCCGCGGGCATCGTCATCATTCCTCACGCGCCACTGGGGCTCATCACGACGAGCGTGCAGGCTCTCGCCGGGATCCTCCTCCCGAGCGCCACCGTGTTCCTACTCCTGCTCTGCAACGACAAAGAGGTCCTCGGTCCGTGGATCAACAAGTTGTGGCTCAACATTGTCGCGAGCGTCATCGTCTCAATTCTGCTCATGATGTCGCTGGTCCTCATGGTGACGACGCTCTTTTCTTCGATCAACGTGAGCAGGCTGGCGATCGCCTTGGGCGCTACCCTCCTCGTCGCCTACGCCGTCGGTGGCGTCGTGGTCTTTCGAACTCGTTCTCGACGGGTTCCGATCTCGCCGGACCTGTTGAGGAATCGCGGGTCGTGGCGGATGCCGTCCATCAGCCTCTTGAGCCGACCGAAGTGGTCGCGCGGTCGACTCTTCGGCATGTACCTGCTGCGCGGCTACCTCGTGGTCGCGGTGATCATGCTGATTGTCAAGGGCCTCCAGCTGGGTCTCCATAAGTGATCGAAAACGTTCGATTGAATGACAACGAACGGCGTGCTCCGTCGGATCCTCAGTCTCATAGCCTCTTCTGATGAGTCCTCTGCCCACGCTCGTGTGCGTGCACGCGCACCCCGATGACGAGGCGTTCTTCGGCGCTGGAGCCACCGCGCACTACGCCGCGCTCGGCCACCGAGTGGTGCTCATTACCTGCACGTACGGTCAGTTGGGCATCGACAGTGCCGGGCGGCCCGGAAACGAAGCACTGCACGATTCATTGGAGACGAAGAGCGTTCGCGCGGGCGAACTGCAGCGCGCGGCGGCGTTGCTCGGATTCTCACGCGTCGTCACGCTCGGATTCGAAGACTCGGGTATGAAGGGCTGGCCCGAGAACGACCACCCGGACGCCTTTATGAACGTCGACGTTGACGCCGTCGCGCGAACGATTGCCTCAATCTTTGATGAGGAGGAGGCCGCCGTCGTCGTCACGTACGACGAGAACGGCTTTTACGGTCACCCCGATCACGTCCAGGCCAACGTCGTGACTCGTCGGGCGATCAACCTCTCGTCGAGCGTGGCGCGTCTCTACTACCCAGTCGTGCCCCGAGGCGTCATCACGAGGTTCCTCGCGGGCGCGAAGGATCTCGAGCTCTCGATGCCCGCCTGGGTGCTCGACGCCGGGACGAATATTCCTGATGAACTGGTGGCCACGACGATGGACGTGGGCGCGTACGCGCGACTGAAACAACAGGCCATGGCGACCCACGCCTCGCAGATCGACAATGGCGACCTTGTTCGAATGAACGAAGAACTCTTTACACTGCTCTTTGGTACGGAGTACTACCAGCGCGCCTGGAGTCGCCGCGAGGCGACCGACGACGGCGCCGATCTCTTTGGAGGACTGTAATGGGACTAACTTTCTTGGCGGTGCACGCTCACCCCGACGACGAGGCGAGCTCGACCGGGGGCCTCTACCGTCTGCTCGCGGACCAGGGCGTGCGCACGGTGCTCGTGACGTGCACCAACGGTGAGTGCGGCGACGCCCTCGACGGCGCGAAGCCCGACGCTGATCACCACGACGGCGACGAAGTGGCAAAGATTCGTGCCGTCGAGCTCGACAACGCCGTGAAGATCCTCGGCATCGACCGACTGGTTCGACTCGGATACCGCGACTCGGGGATGAAGGGCTGGCCCCAGAACGACGATCCCGAGTCCTTCTGGGCGACGCCCGTCGCTGACGCCGCGAAGCGACTGGCCGACATACTTCACGAAGAGCGTCCCCAGGTCGTCATGACCTACAACGCCTACGGCTTCTACGGCCACCCCGACCACATCCAGGCCCACCGCGTGACGATGGCCGCCCTCGAACTCCTCGACTACGAACCGACGCTGTACTTCAACGCCATACCCAATTCGGTCATGGCGATCATGAGTGCCCGTTGGGAGCAAGAAGATCGCGAGAAGAGGGAGGCCGACGCCGCGAAGGGAATCGTGCGCGCGCCCGAGCCCGAGGTGAGCGAGGAGGATCGCGAGGAGATGGGAACGCCCGACGAACTCGTCGACGTCGCCGTCGACGTGCGCTCGGCCAACGACGCCAAGTTCGACGCCCTCGCCGCGCACCACTCGCAGATCGCGGACTCCTTCTGGATGAAGATGGGTCGCGAGCAGTTCAAGGAGGCCATGCGCACCGAGTGGTTCGTCCGCGTGACGAATCCCACGAACGTGTCGGGATCCTCGAACGATATCTTCGTGGGCTACCGCTAGATGGCGATCGTCGTCTGGACCTGACGACGAGCAAGTCGAAAGTGTGCGTCGCTACTCGTGGAGGGCGGTGCGGATGATCTCTCCGATTTGCTTAACCTCGAGCAAGAAGCCGTCGTGACCGACGGGCGAAGAGATGACGAAGAGTGGGTTGGCGTCGGGAATGAGGCGCACGAGTTCTTCTTGGAGCCTCAAGGGATAGAGCCGATCCGTGTCGATGCCAATCACCGTGACCCGACTTTGCACGCCACCGAGGGCCGTCGCGACGCCACCGCGACCTCGACCCACGTCGTGATGGTTCATCGCTTCGCTGAGCACGACGTAGCTGTTCGCGTCGAAGCGTCGAACGAGCTTCTCTCCGTGGTGGGCGAGGTACGACTCGACGGCGTAGAGGTCGCCGCGAAGGGGATCGCCCTCGTCTTGGCTTGACCTTCCGAAACGAACGTCGAACTCGTCCGACGTTCGATACGTGAGGTGTCCGAGACCTCGGGCAATAGCCAGACCCTCACGAGGCGTGGAGCCACTTTCGTAGTAGTCGCCACCAAGGAAGTGTGGATCGGCCCTGATGGCTCGAACCTGAAGCGAGCTCTGCGCGATCTGATCGGGCGTCGACGCGGCCCCGACCGCCAGAACCACGGCACGCCGCACCCGTCGCGGGTAGCCAACGGCCCACTCGAGGACTCGCATCCCTCCCATCGATCCACCCACCACGGCGTACCAGGCCTCGATGTCCAACTCATTCGCGAGGGCGACTTCTACCGTCACTTGATCGCGCACGGTGATGACGGGGAACCGCGAGCCGTAGGGTTGGCCGTTCTCGTCGAGCGACGAAGGGCCAGTCGTACCCTGCGCGCCACCGAGCACGTTGGGACAGACCACGAAGAACTCGTTGGTGTCAATGCCGAGTCCGGGCCCGATGAGACCGTTCCACCAGCCCGGCGCTGGATGACCGGAGCCCTCGTCGCCAACGGCGTGCGAGTCCGCGGTGAGCGCGTGCATCACCAGCACCGCGTTGGATCGCTCGGCGTTGAGCGTCCCCCACGTCTCGAAGGCGACCGTCACGGTCGCGAGGTGGCCACCACCTTCGAAGGTGAAACCCGATCCGGACTCGCCGCTCAAGGTTACGAACGCGCGCGTGCCGGGGTCGTCACCCGGTCGCCAGTAGCCCGGGGTGTTCGTCGTCATCCGCTCTTGACGGCGCGAAAGGCGGTCTCGAGGTCAGCGAGGATGTCTTCGATTGATTCGATGCCAACTGAAAGTCGCACGAGGTCGGCGCTGACGCCCGTCGACAGTTGCTCCTCTTCTGACAACTGAGAATGCGTCGTCGAGGCCGGGTGAATCGCCAGACTCTTCGCGTCACCCACGTTCGCCAGGTGACTGAAGAGTTCGAGGCCTTCGATGAACTTGCGTCCCGCGTCGATGCCGCCTTCGATGCCAAAGGCCAGTACCGCGCCACCACCCTTGGGGAGATAACGCAACTGCAGGGCGTGCCACGGGCTCGACTCCAGTCCGGGGAAGTTCACCCACTTCACATCGTCGCGCGCTTCGAGCCACTTCGCGACGGTGGTGGCGTTGGACACGTGTCGCTCCATGCGAAGACTCAACGTCTCGAGTCCTTGCAAGAAGAGGAAGGAGTTGAGGGGGGCAATCGCCGCACCGATGTCGCGTAGGTACTGAAGACGCGCCTTCAAGACGAAGCGAGCGGAGAACAACGGTTCAGGCAGATCCCCAAAGACGAGTCCGTGGTAACTCAGGTCAGGCTCGGTGAAGCCGGGGAATCGGCCGCTGCCTTCGTAGTCAAACTTCCCGCTGTCGACGATCACGCCGCCAATGGACGTCCCGTGGCCCCCGATGAACTTGGTGGCGGAGTGCACGACGACGTCCGCGCCGTGTTCGATGGGGCGACAGAGAAAGGGCGTCGCGAGCGTGTTGTCAATGACCAGCGGAATCTTGTTGTCGTGGGCGACCTTCGCGACGCCTTCGAAGTTCAAGACGTCGCCCTTGGGATTGCCGAGCGTCTCGGCGTAGAAAGCCTTGGTGTTCGGGCGAATGGCGCTGGCCCACTCCGCCAAGTCGTCGGGGTTCTCGACGAACGTCGTCTCGATCCCGAGTTTGGGAAAGGTGTAGTGAAAGAGGTTGTACGTGCCACCGTACAGCGAGGCCGACGACACGATGTGTCCGCCGTTCTCAGCCAAGTTGAGTAGCGCGATCGTCTCCGCCGACGAACCCGACGACACCGCGAGTGCGGCGACGCCACCTTCCAGCGAAGCGACCCTCTCTTCGAAGGCGTTCTGCGTAGGGTTCATGATCCGGGTGTAGATGTTGCCCAGTTCGGACAAACCGAAGAGTGCCGCGGCGTGCGCGGTGTCTCGAAAGACGTAACTGGTGGTCTGGTAGATCGGAACCGCCCGTGCGCCGGTCGTTGGATCCGCCGTAGTCCCGGCGTGTATTTGACGCGTCTCAAAACCCCATTCGGCCATCTCGGTCTCCTCTATCTCTGTCTCGACACCCAGTCGCGTCGACCAGTTACTGCTCAGATTATCCTACAAAGTTTATGGGAATACTAAACTTTTGCCGACGTCGCGTCGTTCACGAATGACGCGGTTGGTCGAAGCGACGGCGGTACTGCCTCGTGATTAATAGCGGTAGCTGTCCGGCTTGTAGGGGCCCTCGACGGCGACGCCGATGTAGTCGGCCTGCTGCTTGGAAAGCGTCGTCAACTTGACGCCCAGCGCGTCGAGGTGGAGTCGCGCGACCTTCTCGTCGAGATGCTTGGGTAAGACGTAGACCTTGTTCTCGTAGCTCTCTCGGTTCACGAAGAGTTCGATCTGGGCCATGGTCTGGTCGGTGAAGGAGTTGCTCATCACGAAGCTCGGGTGACCGGTCGCGTTACCGAGGTTGAGCAAGCGTCCCTCGGAGAGCACGATGATCGCCCTTCCGCTTGGCATCGTCCACTTGTCGACCTGGGGCTTGATCGTTTCGCGCGTCACGCCGGGCAAGTTGGTGAGCCCGGCGATATCGATCTCGTTGTCGAAGTGACCGATGTTGCCCAGTACCGCGAGGTGCTTCATCATCTGCATGTGCCCCACGGTGACGATGTCGCGGTTGCCCGTCGCGGTGATGACGAAGTCCGCCAGTGGCAACGCTTCTTCGAGCGTCGTGACTTGGAAGCCGTCCATCGCGGCCTGCAGTGCGCAGATGGGGTCGATCTCGGTCACGATGACGCGTGCGCCCTGGCCGCGAAAGGACTCGGCCGAACCCTTACCCACGTCGCCGTAGCCACACACGACGGCGACCTTGCCGCCGATCAACACGTCGGTGGCACGGTTGATGCCGTCGATGAGGGAGTGTCGAACGCCGTACTTGTTGTCGAACTTGGACTTGGTGACCGCGTCGTTGACGTTGATCGCGGGAAAGAGCAGGACACCGTCGCGCTCCATCTCGTACAGACGGTGCACGCCCGTCGTGGTCTCTTCTGACACACCAATGATGCTGTTGGCCATCGGTCCAAAGATCTTCTCGCCGCTCGAGACGATCTTGTTGAGGAGTTGCAAGATGATGGCGTACTCTTCGGTCTCGGCCGACTCGGGCGCGGGAACGAAGCCCGCGCGTTCGAACTCGAGTCCCTTGTGGACGAAGAGGGTCGCGTCGCCGCCGTCGTCGAGGATCATCGTCGGTCCCTCGAAGCCGGGCCAGCGAAGCAGCTGCTCGGTGCACCACCAGTACTCTTCGAGTGATTCGCCCTTCCAGGCGAAGACGGGCACACCCTTCGGTTCGTCCACGGTGCCGTAAGGCCCCACGACGATCGCCGCGGCGGCGTGGTCTTGGGTTGAAAAGATGTTGCAACTCACCCAGCGCACGTCCGCCCCGAGGGCGACGAGGGTTTCGATCAACACCGCGGTCTGGATGGTCATGTGCAAGGACCCAGCAATGCGTGATCCCCTTAAGGGCTTCGACTCGCCGAACTCGGCGCGCATCGCCATAAGACCGGGCATTTCGTGCTCGGCCAAGATTATTTCCGCGCGACCGTACTCAGCGAGTGAGAGGTCGGCGACTTTGAAGTTAAAGGCGTCAGAGGTCATGATTCTCCTAGGAGTTCGAATTTTCCAGGCGCCGACCTCTGTCGCACTCGCCTAGGGCAATTGTACCGCTTACACGCCCACACGGAACTCGACCACGTCGCCGTCGCGCATGACGTACTCTTTGCCCTCCACGCGCGCTTTGCCGGCGGCCTTCACGGCGGCCATCGACCCGGCCGCGACCAGGTCTTCGAACGACACGACTTCGGCCTTGATGAAGTGCTTTTGAAAGTCCGTGTGAATCTCGCCGGCCGCCTCGGGTGCCGTCTCACCCATGCGGATGGTCCAGGCGCGCGCCTCCTTGGGTCCGGCCGTGAGAAAGGTCTGAAGACCAAGAGTCGTAAAGCCGACGCGAGAGAGTTGGGCGAGACCCGATTCGTTCTGACCATAGGACTGGAGAAGTTCGAGAGCTTCGGCGTCGTCGAGTTCGGACAGTTCGGCCTCCACCTTGGCGCAGAGCACGATGCTCGGCGAGGGCGCGACCGACGCCTTGAGTTCGTCTTGGCGCGTCTGGTCTGCCAGCGTCTCTTCGTCCACGTTGAAGACGTAGATGAAGGGCTTGTCCGTCAAGAGGTGCAGCTCGTAGAGCAGCGACCGGTCGAGCTCCTTGCCGATCTGCGAGATAACGCGACCGTCGTTCAGCGCCAGTTGGGCCTTTTTGTACTCGGCCAACCTGACCGCGTCGTCACCGCCGCGCTTGGCCCCACGCTCCAAGCGCGCGGCGGCGCGTTCGACGGTCTGGAGGTCGGCGAGGATGAGCTCGGTCTCGATGGTCGCCACGTCGCTCGCCGGATCGATGCGCCCGTCGACGTGAATGACGTCGTCGTCTTCGAAGACGCGCACCACCTCGCAGATGGCGTCAGACTCTCGAATAGCGGCGAGGAACTGATTGCCGAGCCCTTCGCCCGTCGACGCGCCGCGTACGATGCCCGCAATGTCCACGAAGTTCACGACGGCCGAGATGATCTTCTCGGAGTGAAACATCGAGGCGAGGACACCCAGGCGTTCGTCGGGGACGGCCACGACGCCCACGTTGGGTTCGATGGTGGCGAAGGGGTAGTTGGCGGCCAGCACGTTGTTCTTCGTGAGCGCGTTGAAAAGCGTAGATTTTCCGACGTTCGGCAGACCGACAATGCCAATGGACAGCCCCATAGAAGATTCCAGGCTACCGCAATGGGTCCCGAGGATTTCGAAGCAGGGACAAACGCAAACGTTGTGTCGGGTACGGCGAACTCTTTGTGTCGATCGCTACAGCGACGTGGTGACGCTTCGTTTCCCCGTGGCGAGCGTGACCAATCGAACGTCGCCGTCTCAGTCGACCAGCGTCAGCCAGTACTCCTCAGCGACGCCGAGTGCCTTTTGCACGTCCGCTAATTCGTTGCCCAATCGCGTCTGTTCCACGTGATCGTCTGACGCAAGAATCTTCGCGGTGAGGGTGTTTCGACGACGCTCGAGACGCGACATCTCCTTTTCGGCGTCGCGGATCTGACGGCCGAGGGGAGCGCCCGACGAAACGATGATCGCTGCGTCGGGCGAGCCGTCGCTTTCGACGTTCGATCCCGTCGTCGTGGTGACGCCACTTGCGCGAGCGATCCAGGCGTCGATGCCACCGGGCACGTCGGCAATCGTTCCGTCGGCGTGCACTTCCAGCAGTCGGTCGGTCGTGCGACTGAGGAAGGTCCGGTCGTGCGAGACCACGATCAACGTGCCGGGCCACTGACTCAAGAACTCTTCGATGAGCCGAATGGTCTCGAGGTCGAGGTCGTTCGTCGGTTCGTCCAGGAACAATACGTTGGGACGAAGTGCCAGGGCGAGCAGTAACTGCAGTCGCCGGCGTTCACCGCCGGAAAGGTCCTTGGCCTTGGTCGTGGGCAGCGCCCCGGTGAACCAGAATTTCTTCATCAGTGCCACGTCGGCGGGCGAGCCCGGCACGCCTTGGGGACCCGCGACGAGTTCTTGAACGGTGGCTTCAAGATTGAAGTCGCCACCGCCTTGGTCAAGGTAGGAGGTGACGACCGTCGGTCCGCGCTTCACGGTGCCACTCGTTGGCTCGATGCGTTGCGCGAGGAGATTGACGAACGTTGACTTGCCCGAGCCGTTGGGACCGACGACGCCCACGCGGTCACCGGGGCCAAGGTCGAAGTTGACGTCGTGCAGAATCTGGTGTTCGTTGTCGTACGTGAAAGCGACGTGGTGCGTTTTGATCACCATGGTGCCCAGGCGTGGCGTCTCCACACTGAGTTCGAGCGTGCCCGCGCGCGCCGCGGCGTCGGGACGACGGGACAACAACCGTTTGGCAGCGTCAATGCGCGCCTGGGGCTTCGTGGAGCGGGCTTTGACACCGCGACGAAGCCACGCCAGTTCAGTCCTGGCGAGGTTGCGCCGCACCTGCTCGGCCGACGCGGCTTGCTCTTCTCGTTCGGCCTGGGTTTCTAATAGTCGCGAATAACCGCCGGCGTGGATGAAGGTCTTGCCACGGTCGATCTCGACCATGCGGGTGGTGACCTGGTCGAGAAGGAATCGGTCGTGGCTGACCAGGATGACGGCGCCGCGAAAGGCGCTGATCTGTTGCTCGAGCCATTGGATGGCGTTCAAGTCGAGATGGTTCGTCGGTTCGTCGAGAATGAGTACGTCGTTGGGTTCCGCGAAGACGCGAGCCAGCGCGACACGCTTGAGTTGTCCACCGGAAAGTTGGGAGGTGTCGGTGTCGGCCGCACCCAACATTCCCAAGCGGTCGAGCGCGGCGTCGACTTGCCACCCCGAGCCCAACGTCTCGCGAACCGTTCCGATCGGTAGAGAGGGAATCTGTTCCAAGAAGCCGACGTGGATGCCTCGACCCCGTCGAATGTCACCCGAATCCGGTTTCAACGTGCCGGCGATGATCTTCAGCAAGGTGGTCTTGCCAACGCCGTTGATGCCCACGACGCCAATACGGTCACCGGAGGAGACCGTTAAGTCAAGGTTCTCCAGCAGGGATCGGTCAGCACCCTGGAGTGACACTTTTTGGAGGTCGATAAGTATTGCCACGCGACTGACAGGTTAATGACGAGGAGCCGGTGTTCCGAGCGCTGACAATCGAGATGAGTGTTGGGACACCCAGCGGTGCGCGAGGAGATCCTCAAAACTCGCGTTGAAGATCCGTCGATACATCGTGAATGAAGAGAAGCTCGCTCGATTGAGATGTGCCTTCAGCGCACGCGAGAAGAACTGACGCGCGAAGGTTCTTAGAAGAATTCCCGATCAAAAACTGGTGCAAGCACCCTTCAAGTCTTTGGCAGTCGCGCACTCGGAGAGATGGAGCAATCATTCGATGGTGGCTCCACGTTGGCCGTGCATGGCGGCGATTCGGTACCCGCGGCGCGGACAAGCAGGTGATAGAGAGTGGCGCGTTCTTCGGCGCTGAGTGTGGCGAGAAGTTCGTCTTCGACCAAGTGGAGTCGGAGATAAGCAACGGCGAGCTCGTCTTCGCCTGCGGCCGATATCTCGACGATGTGACGTCGCCGGTCTACGGGATCGCGCCGCCGGATGATCAGACCGGGTTCTTCAAGCTCATTCAATAGTCCGACAACGTTGCTCGGGTCGAGGCTCAATACCTCCCCGAGGCCTTGTTGGGTCAATGGCCCACGCTCACTCAAGAGCCCGAGCGCGTGGAGGTGCCTGGGACGAAGGCCACCGGGTGACATTGATGCCTCGGCGGCACGACGGCCGAGGCGAGCCAGGTGATCAAGCAACGGTAGGGACTGGTAGTCCTGTTTGGTTGATATCTCGTCCACGCACCTATCATAGACGGGGGACAGAGGATTTGTGTCTCACAAATGATTGGCTATACACTACCTATCTCACACGGAGTTGTCCAATGGAGGGTCAAATGTCGAGATTGAAAATAATCGTCGGAAGCACGCGAGAGACCCGAGCGGCCGATCTCGTCCTGCCCTGGGTCGTCACCAGGGCTGTTGCACACGCCGGCTTCGACGTCGAGGTGCTCGACCTTCGCGACTGGCCGTTGCCGATTTTCGCCGAGCACATCGGCACAATCGGCGACTTCAGCAACCCGACATACTCCGAGCCAATCGTGAAGGCGTGGAATAACAAGGTGAAAGAGGCCGACGCTTTCATATTTATCACGCCCGAGTACAACCACAGCCTTCCCGGGGTTCTAAAGAACGCAATCGACAGTGTCTTTTTCTCCTTCGCCTTCCGGAACAAGCCAATCGCCGCCGTCGGTTACAGCGGCGGCATTGGGGCGGGAATCCGGGCCGTCGAGCATCTCGCCCAGGTCGTGATAGAGGGCGAAGGCGTCCCGCTGCGCAACACCGTCCTGATCCCGTACGTGACAACTGCGTTTGACGAGAGTGGTGAGGCGCGCGACCTCGCGGCGAGCGTGAGCCTGGACGTCATGCTCGATGACTTGGCATGGTGGTCGCACGTGCTTGAGGTGGCGCGCGCTTCCGGTGAGCTCGTCCCGGGTAGCTTTCGTGGTCGGGCGGCGCTGGCAGCGGCGCAAGCGGCCAAAGCTGCCGACAGCGTTGAGTCTGGCGTGAAGGCCGCACAATGACCACGCAGTCCAACGTGGATCTTGCCGACTTCGTCGGGACGTGGGCACTGAATAACGAGAAGACTGCGGTGAACTTTCGCACGAGGGCCTTATGGCTCTTCCGTGCGAAGGGAACCCTTCAGGCGACCGAAGGGACCGCTCATGTTGGTTCGGACGGACGCTTTAGCTGCGAGATCGTCATCGACCCCGTCTCAATCGACACCAAGATAAAGAAACGCGACGACCATCTTCGCTCCGCTGACTTCTTTGACGTCGCTAACTTTCCGACCATCACCTTCAAGGTCAGCGAACTTCGCTCCGCACTCTCAGGCAACGTTCTCGTGCTCGGCAATCTCGCCATTCACGGACGATCAACGCCACTCACCTTGCTCGCGCAGCTTGGCCGTGCGGGTGAGTCAGTGAGCCTCTCTACGCAGGTAGTGGTCACGAAGGAGATGCTGGGCATGAAGAAAGCGAACCTGATCAAGAGCTGGGTGACGATGAGCGCTCATTTCGATCTGGTTCGATCGTAGGAAAATGCTCCGCAACTATTTGTTCAATCGTCGCTAACGTTCGTGTTTTTGCGTCGTGAATAGCGGCGAGGATCCTTCGTCTCCGACCACGCGAGGCGGTCACCTTCTTGCTGAGATCGTGATGGTGCGACGTCGAATCTTGCCGGTCTTTTGATCGGTACCTTCGACGCAATAGAACGTCCCCTTATGGTGGCCAACGGCTTACGGGACGTTTCGCTGCTCGCGTAGTTTCTTGAGTGCGAGATTTAGTTGGTGACGCAGCGACTTCGGCAGGATTCGGTAGCCACGATAGGGAGCGACGAGCAACTGGTAGATGACGGGGTTAGGTCCCTTATCGAGGTCATCGGACTCGGATTCTTCGGGTGTAACACGCACAGCGCGAGGATCATTCACGACGTTGCGCGCACGCCCGCGGGCCAAATGGACGAGCCTCTTGCCCGTGTTCACGACTTCTTCTTGGGCGGCGATGAGGTTCTCTTGGAGTCGCTTCACGTCGTGCACGAGCGTCAACTCTCGCGCCTCGTCGCGCGCGAGATCAAGGGCCCGGCGTAGTTGGCGCTCAGCGACGTCAAGGTCGGGCTCGGCCCACCAAGCCGCAGGGTCATAGGGACCTGACGCGTGGGCGCTCTCGCCGACCTGGACGGGTGTGTAGGTCACGGGAAAGAAGCCGTTGTCCAGAAAGTCCGTAACACCGCCGTAATTGGTGTAGACAACGGGCAATCCGCACAACCCCGCCTCGATCGGCGTCAGTCCCATCCCTTCTGATCGATGTAGCGATAGGTACACGTCACAGCCTTGAAGGAGCGCGAGGTACTTGTCGTCGTCGAGATGCTCGTCAATGAGTTCCGTTCTCGGCGAGGCGTCAATCGCGTCGAGGAGTTCGCCCGGTGCGTACTCCCTCAAGTCACTGCACTTAATCGTGAGACGACAGTCGGGATAGTCGTCCTGCACGCGCCGCCACACCTCGAGTGCCGCTTCGGGATTCTTTCGACTTATGTAGCTCTTGGCGTCGAAAGTGGTGAGAATGTAACGACGCGTCGATGCGTCGTCATCAACGATGGGCAGCCGATTCTTGAGCACGTCGAACAGACCTACGTCAAAGGGCGCCATCCGTTGCACGGGAACGGGAAGCACCTTCGCCATTGCTCGAACGCTCCAGTTCGACAGCGCGTGTACTCTCTCGATACCGCCCTTCACCACGATCTCTCCCATTTCATCTGGGACATACTCAAGTTCCCACGCCCACGTCGCCTCCACGTGCGCGATCGACGTGTTCACTCGACCTGGATCTATGACGTGGCTCTCCCACTGGTCGGCGTTGATGAAACAGAGGACTGACGCTGTCGACGCGCTCATCGGATTGCGTCGACGCAACAGCGTGGACAAGTACTCGTGTGAATCTCTACCCACCGCGACAAGGTCGATCGCTGGATGTATGCCGACGTCGTCGAGAATCCCCAGCGTCCAGCGCGCGATGCGCCCAATTCCCGCCGGATACGTGAAGTAGCCCACGAGGCGCAGATCAACCGTGTTCCTGATCGCGTACTCGGCGGCGTCGAGGACTGATTCCATGAGCTCCTCATGGCCGGGCGCCTGATTGGTGAAATGCTTGCCGGCCCACGCCATTTGTTCGAACGCAGCGTCGCGATGCTGGTAGCTATCGCCGCGGAAAAACGCTCCGATCGCGTTGGGCGTCCCGAGTAAAGAGGGATGGCACGACCACCCCGCGAGGAACGATCGAACTCGCGAACCGAAGTTTTGGTGCTCGTCGCCACACGCCAGACAGGTCGTCCACGAATCTTCGCTTGGAGCGGGGTAAATCTCCTCGCGGACTTCGCGCAGGGTGAATCCAGCTCGTACGTGGGTGCGAGCGTCTTCGCGAAGCGCTTCCTTCCACTTCCTTGGTAATGGACGCGACGCGGTCGCCCCTGCGAGGCTGTAGGCGACCGGACTTAGTTCTTCAGACTCCGAGCGCAACCGCGCGTACTGGTTGGCGAAAAGCCGCGGAACGGCGTCGCCCAACACTCGGCGGGTCGCGTGGACAGAGAGTGACGGTGTGCCCGATACCGAAAACCCGCTGAAGTGAAAGAAGTAGAGCGGGTGGAGCACCGCGTTGTGGGCGACGCGCCACACGCCGTCATCCATCACGATGCTTCGATCGTGGAGGTTCCAGTACGCCACGTTGCAACCTGGCTCGCTGATGATCTGCACGTTGGTCATCAAGGGAGCCAGGTCCACGATCTTTTGATCCGTGAAGTAGCCCATGGTGGCATTAGTCGTGCAGTCGAACTGAAGTCGTTCGCTCCACCAATCGAGGAATGACGAAGCACTCGGTCGAACGGAGCAAAACCCGAGGTTGAAGAAGCCCGCTTTCAAGATGTCGCCCGTCGAGGGTCGGTAGCCGTCATCGGGTATATCGGAAAGCAGATGGGGGGTTAACGACACCGCCGCGTCGTCATCGAGCAACGTGGTGAAGTCATTGAATACCTGGATGTCGGGGTCTAAGTATGTGACGCGATCCCAACCCTCGAGAAGAAATGACCGAAGGAGCGCCGGCTTGACCGACGTGGCGAATTCGAGGACGTTGTAGAACAACGCCGCCGAATCGACGTCGAAGCCGCGCCAATCGCACTGATCTATGACGAGCGCCGTATGGCTAGCACCGCTGCTCAGCTCGGAGAGGTAGCCATCGATGCGTTCCTGTATGGTCCCGACGTCGGCACAGTCCTGGAGTACCAGCACGCGAAACTCCGCCGACGGCATGGCAGTGGCAATGGACCGGCCTAGGACCAGAAGTTGACCCAGATAATTGGGCGTGGCGATCGTGCACACAAGATGTCTTTGATTCCCAGAGGGCAACACGCCTCCTGCCTTGTGGACGTACGAAGAGCCTTAATGTTCCAATCTACCCACGAGGGCACCATTGGCGAACGGCGTCCCGCAGAGAATCCCTTAGCGAACAATCTTGCTTGACGGACACCTTTGAACGCGAAGCTTTCACACTGACTACGGGGTGGCGTTTATATGGCGCATCGGTCGGCGGTGTCAATGTTGACCTAATTGTCCATTTTCAAACCGACATGAAAGTAACCATTTTCACACCGATTTATGAGGAATGTAACTCTCGAAACTTCACTCGTCTCCCACTTCTTCGAGGGTAGGTTCGTGCAGATGAGACCGGCGCAGATTTGAATCGACGGGCCGCCTCCCAACGGGAACCTGAAGGCCTTGACAACCTACAAATACGATCCGAGCGCCACCCTCTTAGATGGCGCAAGGACGGACCGTCTACTTGTCCAGCTCGGCTAAGACTTCGCCAATGATCTTGGTCATCTTGTGGGCCGGGAGTGGTTCGCCCCCTTCGGCTTCCGCAACTTCTTCGGAGAAGGCCTCGACCGAGTGAGTCCCCCCAATCAGCACGTGTCGCAGCGCCTCGCCGCTCGCTTCGGTGTCGTGGACGTCTTTGAGCGCGCCGACAACGTCATGGTCGGGCGACTCGGCGACGGTGTGCACGACGTTCATCGCTTCTTCTCGTCCACTCGCGGTCGAGACGGCGGGCGCGCGATCTGGATTTTGTTGAAGATCCCATTCGGCAAGGGCCTCGCTATAGCCTCCTTCACCGGGATGCAACAGTCGAGTCGTTGGTTCTGCGACCAGGTCAACGCCGTCACCGCTCGGAGTGTCGACTGCGTCGTCACTGTCGTGATGCCGCTTCTCTGGAATAGGTACCACCAGGCTCCCGTCGGGATTGCGGATGATCTCCATGTCGTCACTCCTTTTGGACACCACTTCGTGCCCGTCACTCCCAACCTAAAGGGTGCGTCTCGAACCACAATCGTTGCCGATATCGACTTGAAACCGCCCTCCGTTCACGCCGAATATTTCTATCGTGAAACCAAGGTCCTAACATGTTGGGAGCCTGGATGCGCGAATGTCGCCGCCAGTGAATCCGATTTGAGCGAGATGAGAAACCTAAACTCGAATAATCCCGGGCGCGACGTTCAAAGGGTCGGGACCGCCGTGTTCCTTGGCGAGGATGTCGCGAAGATTCATGATCCGGTCTGGGGCGTGCTTGGGAATCTTGGCGACAGCCAGTGCTACTTAGGCGTCCAACAGAAGGTTGCTGCGGTTCACACCGCAATGTCCCAGCGCATCTCTAAGGACAAACTTCCCGTGCGACTGATTGCTCCAGCCTTCACCTTGGGCGTATCAGACGGCCAGCTCAACGGGACACCGGAAATGCGATATTCGCTGATTGGTCGAGAACTCGTCAATGACGTATCCGCCACGCACCTCGCCGCCAATGGTGTCGCCGGCCTTATTGCGGTCGTTGCGTGTGACAAGCCTCCGGTGGGCACCCTCGCAGCGCTGCTCGAGCACAATGCGCCGTCGGTGATTCTTTCTGATGGTTCAATCAGGCCCGGTATCGACCCTGAATCTGGAGAGCGCATCGATCTCGTCTCGGCCTTTCAGGCGGCTTCGGATCCCGACCCCGAGGTCCGGACGAAAATGGCACTCAATGCCTGCCCCGGCCAGGGCAGTTGCGGCGGAATGTTTACGTACAACACGATGCAGACTTTCATTAGCGTCTTGGGTCTGGAGCCACTTCATATGGTGTCCCCAGCTTCGGACGATCCGCGGCGAATCTCAGAATTCCCAAGTCAACTCGTTGACTGCCTCGTAACGATGACCGCTTCGAACATCCGTCCACGAGACATCGTTACTCCCGCGTCCCTTCGCAACGCATTGACTGTCGCTGCCGCGATGGGAGGCTCGACCAACGTGATGCTGCACAGCGTTGAGATTGCGCGCGCTGCTGGACTTGACCTCTGGAGCGAGGTGCTCAGCCAGGCGGAGTTCAACGATCTTTCACGTCGGCTTCCGGTTCTAGTCAACATGAGACCCTTTGGCTCTTACTCAATGCCGGACATCGAGGCAAAGGGCGGAATTCCGGTAATTGTCAGAGATCTTCTTGACGCCGGATTCCTCGACGGCACTGCCATCACTTGCACCGGAGAGACGCTCTCAGACCAGATTGAACGACTCGCTCCGCCATTGCCAGATCACGACGTCATCTACTCCATTGCCAGACCCTTCAAGGAGACTGGCGGACTTCGCCTGCTAGCGGGAAATCTTGCGCCCGACGGCGGAGCCATCTTGAAACTCGCCGGTGTCGAAAGTGGAATATCCGATGACGTCTTCGTAGGTCGGGCGAGAGTGTTCAATAGCGAGCTCTCCCTGAGGGAGGCTCTGGATCAGCGACCGGAAGAGTTCCAGGACGGCGACATGGTGGTGATTCGATACGAAGGCCCACGCGGCGCTCCTGGGATGCCCGAAATGCTCGAGCCCACATCGAAGATCACCACCCTCTGCCGACAAAAGGGCATCACCATTGGCCTAATGACCGACGCTCGATTCTCGGGTGGCTCCGTTGGATTAGTCGTAGGTCATGTTGCTCCAGAGGCATTTCTGGGAGGTCCAATCGCATTGGTCGAAGATGGAGACACGATCACGATCAACATTGCGACTGATCGAATCGACTGTTTGCAATTAAATGACGAAGCGACATTCGCGAAGCGCGCTGCGACATGGCAGTCGGCGGCGGAGGCGAACGGCGGGGTGCACCCTGACGTTCGCCCAATATCACACCGAGTGTTGAGGAGGATGCGCGCAACGGCGCTTCCCGCGCTACGCGGCGGTGGGATGATCGATAACTAACAGTCCCTAGTCAGCCTGCACCGATTTTGGTCTGCATTATCTAGCGATGATGCCAGTCCCCACCGATCGACGTTTATAACTCCGGACCGTCTTCGGCCGCTCAACGAGTGAGCCTGTACCATTGAATCGCCTTGTTGCTGTTACGTGGACCTCACGAAATATTGGAGCCACATTGGAACAAGTTGGCGCGGCTCCCGTAGCTCAGGGGATAGAGCATCGGTTTCCTAAACCGTGAGCGCAGGTTCGAATCCTGCCGGGGGCACCAAAATATGAGGAGAATCATGAGCCACGCCCTGCTTGTCATGGATATGCAAAACGGGATCGTCGAACGATTCTCCGACGAGTGTGCACCGCTTATCGACACGATTGCTTCCGCACTGGACGCCGCTCATCGAGCGAGCGTCCAGGTCATCTTCGTGCGCGTCGCCTTCCGCGACGGTGCACCCGAAGTGAGCCCTCGAAACAAGTCGTTCTCGGCGTTGGCCAATTTGCAGGCGATGGCTGAAGACGGTCCAACGACCCAGGTGCACTCGGACCTGGCGGTAGAGCCAGGCGACGTGATCGTCACGAAACGTCGCGTCAGCGCCTTTGCGGGGAGCGACCTTGACGTCGTGCTTCGAGCGAAAGGCATCGATTCTTTGGTCCTCAGCGGCATCGCCACGAGTGGCGTCGTGCTTTCGACGATTCGACAGGCGGCGGACTTGGATTTTGGTATCACCGTTCTCAGTGACGCGTGCCTCGACGCCGACGCCGAAGTGCATCGGGTGCTCATGGAGAAGGTCTTTCCCCGCCAAGCGAACGTGATGACCGTGCACGAGTGGGTGGCGCAACTCTAGGTCGCCAAAGACCAAGTGATTAGGCCCCGAGCTCGTAGGTGGTGTGCGCAGTCTCTACTCCAACTCGTACGGCAGATTGGCCCTCAGCGCGGTTCGCAGATCACCAGGGGAATCTCGCGTGTCGTGCGTCGTTGATAACTGGCGTAAGGCTTATAGGACTTCACCACGCGGGGCCAGAGTTCGGACTGTTCCTCCGTGGTCGCGAGGCGCGCTCGCATGGGTCGTTGTTCGCCCGCCATTGTCAGCTCGACGTCGGGATTGGCTACGAGGTTTCGATACCAATCGGGGTCTCGGTCGTCGCCTCCTTTGGAGGCGACGAGGACCACTCGGTCGCCGTCGACGATGGGCGCCAAGAGCATGGTCGAGCGGACTACGCCCGATTTGCGCCCAACCGTGAGCAGTTCAATCATGGGCCTGCCCAAGATCGAACCTCCAACGTGGCCTCCACTGAGGAGAAGAACCGCACGGTGCGTCGAGTTCATTGCCTTGAACCCGAGATCGACACCACGCTGTTTCAGACTCATACGACGACCCTACGCCTGAGAGACGATGAAGTTTCGAAGCAATCCACGTTCGGGTCTAGTATCCCAATCTGGTCGAAAGTATGTTCGACACAGGAGATATTCGTACGGCATTTCCACGTTGAACAGAACTTCGAGGTGAAGCGAATGACTACTCCAGAGGGCACCACCAACGAGATCGTTCGCGCGGCACTCGTCCAGACGAAGTGGACTGGCGACAAGGATTCAATGATCGCGGCCAACGTGGCGCTCGCCCGCAAGGCGGCGGCGCAAGGCGCGCAGATTCTCTGCTTCCAGGAACTCTTCTACGGTCCCTACTTCTGCCAGGTGCAAGACCCCGCGTACTTCTCCTACACCGAGTCCATCCCGGGGCCTACCACCGAGTTGATGCAAGCGTTGGCTCGAGAGACCCACATGGTGCTCGTCGTGCCCATTTACGAGGTCGAACAAGAAGGTGTCTTCTACAACACGGCCTTCGTCATCGACGCGGACGGCACCTATTTGGGGAAGTACCGCAAGCACCATATTCCCCAAGTGAAGGGATTCTGGGAGAAGTTCTACTTTCGACCGGGCAACCTCGGCTACCCGATCTTTCAGACAGCCGTCGGTCCGGTTGGCGTCTACATCTGTTACGACCGACACTTTCCCGAGGGATGGCGCGCGCTCGGTCTGGCCGGCGCGAAGATCGTCTTCAATCCTTCGGCGACGAGTCGGGGCCTGTCCGTCTACCTGTGGAACCTCGAGCAGCCCGCGGCGGCGGTCGCGAACGAGTACTTCGTCGGAGCGATCAATCGCGTAGGCGTCGAAGAACTTGGCGACAACAGTTTCTACGGTTCGTCGTACTTCGTCGACCCTCGTGGTCAACTCGTCGGTGACGCCGCTTCCGACACGGACGACGAAGTCATCGTGCGCGATCTCGACCTCAACGTGTTGAAGGAGGTCCGTCACACCTGGGCGTTCTATCGCGACCGACGTCCGGACAGCTACGAAAGCCTGGTCGCTCCTTAGCCATCGCCGGTACTCGAAGAAAGAAGGAACGTTCCATGAAGACTTTGATCATTGGTGGCACCGTCATCAACGCGAGTGGTCCCTTCGCGGCGGACGTCTTCGTCGACGGCGAGACCATCGTCGGACTGGCTGCGCCCGGCACCACCACGTCAGAACTCTGGAGAGTGGGCGCGGACCGCGTCATCGACGCCAGTGGCCAGTACGTCATCCCGGGCGCGATTGACGGGCACACCCACTTGGAGATGCCCTTCGGGGGCACGCACTCGGTGGACACCTTCGAAACGGGAACGCGCGCGGCGGCCTTCGGAGGCACGACCACCATCATCGACTTCGCCATTCAGTCCAAGGGAAAGAGCCTTCGAGAGGGCCTTGACGCGTGGCACGCCAAGGCCGAGGGCAACTGCGCCATTGATTACGGCTTCCACATGATCGTGTCGGACGTCAACGAGGCATCGCTGAAGGAGATGGACCTCGTCGTCGACGAGGGACTGTCCAGTTTCAAGTTGTTTATGGCCTACCCGGGCGTCTTCTACTCCACCGACGGCGAGATCACCCAAGCCATGCAACAGGCCGCCGCGAACGGCGCGACCATCATGATGCACGCGGAGAACGGGATCGCCATTGACGTGCTGGTCGCTCAAGCGCTCGCGAAGGGGGAGGGCAGTCCCAGGTTCCACGGCCTGACCCGTCCAGTCGCGCTCGAAGCCGAAGCGACGCACCGGGCGATTCAACTGGCGCTCGTCACGCGCGCGCCGCTCTACATTGTCCACCTCTCCGCCGCCGAGGCGCTCGACGAAGTGGTCGAGGCGAGGGACCGCGGCCAAAGCGTCTTCGCCGAGACCTGTCCGCAGTACCTCTTCCTCTCCGACGCCGATCTCGCTCGCGAGGGATTCGAGGGTGCGAAGTACGTCTGCTCACCACCGCTTCGTCCCGAACATCACCACGCCGATCTCTGGCGAGGCCTGCGCACCGACGACCTCAGCATCGTCTCGACGGACCACTGTCCTTTCTGCTTCAAGGAACAGAAGGAACTCGGCGTGGGTGACTTCTCCAAGATCCCCAACGGCATCCCGGGCATCGAACATCGCGTCGACTTGATCTTCCAGGGTGTCGCCATGGGTGAGCTCTCGCTCGCTCGTTGGGTGGACGTCACGGCGACGACTCCCGCACGGATGTTCGGTCTCTTTCCAAAGAAGGGAATCATCGCGCCGGGATCGGACGCGGATATCGTGCTTTACGATCCCAACGCCACCCACACGTTCTCGGTCGACACGCACCACATGAACGTCGACTACTCGGCCTACGAGGGGATGACGGTGAAGGGTGAGGTGAAGACCGTCTTGTCACGAGGGGCCGTCGTGATCGAGAACGGACAGTACGCGGGACGCAAGGGCGATGGTCAGTTCCTTCGCCGGGGCCTCAACGGGTACCTCCGATGATCGAGTACGTTCGCGGAGCTCGGACTTGGGACTTCGAGCAGCACGCGACGGAAAGATTCACCTGATGGACTTTGGTCTCGTCGCGCAAACCAACGCACCCGCGAGGAACGTCGTCGAACTTGCCAAACGCGCGGAGGACGCCGGGTTCACGCACTTTTGGACGTTCGACTCAGTCGTCCTCTGGCAAGAACCCTTCGTCATCTATTCTCAGATACTCGGCGCCACCGATCACATAACCGTTGGTCCGATGGTGACCAATCCGATCACGCGCGACTGGACCGTGACGGCGTCACTTTTCGCCACGCTGAACGAGATGTTCGGGCCGAGAACGATCTGTGGCATTGGACGCGGGGACTCGGCGCTTCGCGTGACGGGCGGAACACCCGCGTCGTTGTCCACTCTTTCGGCGTGCATGAACGTGATCAAGGAACTGGCGGAAGGTCGCGGGGTGGTCATCAACGATCGGACCGTCACGATTCCCTGGGTCGAGGGCGGCCAACTCGACGTCTGGATGGCGGCCTACGGCCCCAAGGCGTTGGAGCTCGCTGGTCGTAAGGCCGATGGTCTGATACTTCAGATCGCCGATCCCTTCGTCGTCAAGTGGGCGATCGACACGGCGCGCGAGGCGGTACGAGCGTCGGGGCGAAACACCGATGAGTACAAAGTCTGCGTGGCCGCCCCCGCCTACGTGGGTAGTGACCTCGCGCACCAGCGCGATCAAGTGCGTTGGTTCGGTGGCATGGTGGGCAATCACGTGGCCGACATCGTTGGACGCTACGGAACCGACTCGAACATGGTTCCTCCCGCGTTGACCGATTACATCAAGGGTCGTAAGGGTTACGACTACAGCCACCACGGAAAGGCCGGCAATCCCGACGCCGAGTTCGTCCCCGACGAGGTCATCGATCGATTCTGTCTGCTTGGTCCCGTCGAACAACATCGTGAACGCCTCGCCGAACTCGGTGAACTCGGCGTGGATCAGTTCGCGCTCTATCTCATGCACGACAACCCTGACGACACGATTGACGCGTATCGCGACTTCATCATCGGTAAGGTCTAGCCCGCAGGAACCGCATCGTTAGGGGGCGGTGTACCTCACCATCTCTTGGTGGGCTGAAAGGACTCGAGGGACTTCCAGTACTTCGTCCAACCCCTGGACCGCTTATCCGCGCGCTTTCGCTCCTCCCGCGCGAGCGATCTGGCGAAATTGCGTAGGGCCGGGTAGTCCTTGGAGACGCTTGTAAACCACTCCGACGCAATGGCGAGGTCGTGTTGTTTGCCCAGGTATTTCTGGAATTCGGTGACGTTGCGCGCAAACTCCTCGACCGGCGCACCGAGCACGCCGGAGAGCGGTTGGGATGCGTAGAGAGCTCGCTTCGCCGCAATTCGTGTGTGGTGAAGGTTGATGTCCGTGGGTTTGCGTTTCGCCTTCAGCGCTGCTCGGCGTAGCGATCGCCACGACAAGCGCATCGCGCGCTCGGCCATTGGTCGCAACAAATCCGGCGTTGAATGTCGAGAGGGGAGCGAACGGCGGTACTTGCTCACTTCATTGAGAGTCTCTCGGTACGCGTCAGAGTTCAGGAGGTGGTCGGTGGTCTGTTGCTCGATGCGACGCGAGTGCGCGGCGATCTCCATGAGTTGACGACCCTGGGGCGTATCGGCCCGGTCGCCTAGCGCCTTGATGACACTCGACTCGAGGATCTCGGCGTCACGGAGCCGACCGAAGGGCTGGCCGACGTCGCGCAAGCGTCCGATAAGCAATTCCGCACCGAGAGAACTCTCGATGGTGGCCATTGTCTGGAGTTGATAGCGGACGCGGCGAAACGACAGACGGATCTTGCGCGTTGATTCAGGGTCGTCAGCGACGCCCTCTCGATGGTTGTGCCTGACATTGAAATCTGCCAGTTTGATATCGCGTTCAGCGACGCGGAGGATATCGCGCGTGAAGCCCTTGATGATCTCACACTCCAGGTCGCCGGGAGCCTCGTTCGTCACTTGAAGCGAGCCTCCTTCGACCTCCGGGTCCATACGGGTGGCGCAGGCCGAGCGTCGTCCTTGGTATCTTGCCACCATTCCTCGTGGCACTTGATGCCGCACTCGAGGCGACCTAGATCCTGATATCTGGCGTCCCTTCTGCGCGATTGCTCAACGCGGGTCACCGAGAACGCTTTGACGCGCAGCAGTCGGTTGCCTTGAGAGCGACCAAGAAATGGAGAACTAACTTCAGTTTTCACGCTGGGGTGAAGAGGTCGTAAATGGGGGTCGACGAAGTACGTAGTCGCCACCACGTTGACTTTTCTCTAGCCACCACGCGTCGAGCGAGACGGCGATAGTTTCTGCGTCTCTTGGCTGGTGATATGCCTACTTCGTGCAACGCTTCGCGGATCGAATTGACGCCGGCGCGGCCTTGGGCGCGAGCCTCGCGTCGAGCTTCGCGGGCGTCGTCGTCCTTGGGATTCCCCGAGGTGGCGTTCCGGTGGCTTTCGAGGTCGCCGTTGCGTTGACGTCGCCGCTTGATGTGGTCATCGTGCGCAAGATCGGAGCTCCGACGCAGCGTGAACTCGCAATGGGAGCGATCGGTGAAGGCGGAGCCGTGGTTGTAGAGAACGACGTTGTTCGTTCACAGAAAGTTTCTGATGCGCAGTTTGCTGACGTTGTCGCGCGAGAGCGCGACGAGCTCGAACGCCGCGCTCAGCTCTATTGCGGCGCTAAGGAGCCAACGGACATCACGGGCCAGACCGTCGTCATTGTCGACGACGGAATCGCGACGGGTTCGAGCGTGCGAGTTGCGTGCCAAGTCGCTCGCCTACGCGGGGCCTCGCGACTGGTCGTGGCAACTCCCGTGTCGGGTGTCGAGGCGGCGACGAGACTCAGGCGCGAGGTGGATGAGTTCGTGGCTCTCGTCGTCGTCGAGGGGCCTTTCGCGGTGGGTAACTGCTACGAGCACTTTGAACAGACCTCTGACGAACAGGTACTGAACTGTCTCGAGCGGGGCGCGGCACGCTGGTGACGTCGACCGGTGCGTGACGCTGAGTCGACACCATCCTCGTAAGACCCGGTGGTAATGTTTTGCGCTACTTGCGCCCTATCGCGTGACCGAACCATTCTTGGAGCCCTATGCGTTTACGACTGCCGTTTGTCACGTTTGCTTGCCTCCTGGCGATGGTTTTCGGCATCGTGGTGCCGACGAGCGCGGCGTCGATTCCCTTTGGGTCAAAGTCACCAGCGCAGATCCTCGCCCTCGCTACGTCGGCCATGAAGAACGCCGGCAGCGTCCACTACGTCTCGACGGATTCCTACGCGGGCGTCGTGCAAATCACGCTTTCGACTGATAGTGCGTCGAGCGTGGGGCAGCAAACGCAGAAGTTGGGTGGGGGGACGGAAACGAGCAGACTGCTTGGCGAGACGCTCTACATCTTTGGCGACAAAACGTCTTACGCACAGGACTTCGGTGTGAAGAACACGAAACTGGCGAATGAGTGGGTACTCGTTCCCGCGACGAACAAGAACTACGCCAACATTGCCGTGGGCATACTTTTTCCCTCGGTCCTACAACAAGTAGTGGGCGTCAGCACGTTGAAGGATGCCGGGCTCTACAAGATCAACGGCAAAGAGGCCGTGGCGATCAAGGGTTCCTTGACGTCCTCGTCGGGGGGTAGTAGCGGTACCCAGACGCTGTACGTATCGACCACCGCGCCGTATCGGCCGCTCGCCTTATCGGACTCAGGCGTCGTGAGCGGCCAGAAGGTGTCGAGCGACTTGTTGTTTTCGAAGTGGGGCGAAAAGGTCGCGGTCGCCAAACCAGCGAAGTTCGTCACGGCCACGTCGGCAACGTTCCCGTAGTTCGCTGGACGAATTCGCTGCGACATCTTTTCGCCGTGACCAGATATAGGATTCGCCCGTGAACGAGCAGTACCACGACGCCAAGATCGAGTGCACACCAACGATGTTGCGCATTCACTGGTACTACTTTCCCTTCGGTACCAAGGACATTCCCTACACGTCCGTCAAGGGAATTCAGCGATTCACCATGAGTGCCCTGCGGGGAAAAGGTCGAATCTGGGGCACGGGGACCTTCAAGTACTGGGCCAACTTGGACCTACGACGTTCCGTGAAGAAGTTCGGATTCACCCTCGACGTCGGCAAGCCGGTGAAGCCGTTCGTGACGCCCGACGATCCCGACGCGTTCGAAGCCGTCGTGCGAGAACGCGCTGGGTTAGGACCCAGTTCCGATGCGCCCGGTCGGGGTCCCCTGGTCTGAAGGTTGCGAGTTCTTCAAACGGAGAACTCGCTGACTCGTCGCGTTTCCTACGCCAGAGCTCCACTCGCTCTCACCATGAGAAGGGCGAAAGCGCCTCCGATAAGTACCTGAGTGAGGAACAACACGTGCACGACGCCGAAGAACGTCAACGCGGCGAGTACGAAGCCAATGAGTTCCACGACGACGACCAGGACCAGATGACGCACGACGTAGTACATCCAAAGTGAGGCCGCGAACTCAAAGACGGTGATGACGACGCCAACGGCGACGTGGAGGTCTCTCTGGGGAGTGTCGAGGGTGTAGCCAAACGTGGTCGCCAGGGTGAGCAGCGTTAGTCCGCTGTACACGAGAAGGAGGAGCTTGAAGTGTCGGGTCTCGCGGCGCGCGGTGTGAAGAGACCGGGTAGCGCGATACGACAGCAGTGACGCCAAGGCGAGCGCCAGCGTGTAGGGAATCACGGTTTTGAGGTGCACGCCGTAGTTGCTCAGGCCGCCTTCGTTGCTCTTAAGGACCACGCCGGGGTGAAGGGCTACGCAGACCGCGATGAAGAAGGCGAAGGCTACCTGGCTTCGCGCGACGTCACGGACCACTCGATCCTTCATCGAACGTGTGTGGCCGATGGAGGGTCGTGGGTTGGTCACAGCCGGCGGAACGCAGCCTTCATGGTGGAACGGACGTTTTGGGTGACGGTGATGGCCTTGGCCGGCGCCGTCCACAGCGCGACGACAATCGCCAGTGCTTGACTAAGAGGCGTGGCGCGCTGCATAGCCACGACGCTAGGTCAGGTGGCGTCGATTCACGAAGTATTTTCTTCGACTGGAGGTGATCTTGAGACCCGTCATAGTGCAAGAGTTCCTCTCCCTCGACGGAGTGATGCAAGGACCCGGCGACGCGAGTGAGTTTCCGGGGGGTGGTTGGCAACGCCAGTACGTGGGCGACGATCACAACGCCATCATTCTCACTCAATTCGTTGACGCCGACGCGTTGCTCTTGGGTCGAAAGACCTACGAAGGATTCGCGTCGGTATGGCCCATGATCCGTGACGAGATCGGTTTTGCCGATCGCATCAACGCGATGACGAAGTACGTGGCGTCGTCGACACTGCACGAGGTGTCCTGGAGGGCGACGTTGTTGCGCGGTGACGTCGCGGACGCGGTCAGGGCGCTCAAAGAAGAGCCCGGCAAGGGCCTCCTGGTCATCGGCAGTCGAAAACTCGTGCGCTACCTGCACAAGCACGACCTCGTGGACGAGTACCGACTCTGGGTTCATCCGATCATCGTGGGATCGGGTACTCGACTCTTTGACGAAGGTCTCAACACTTCGCGCTGGCTACTGAAGGACGTCGAAAGAACGGGCGAGGGAGTCGTCATTTTGACGTATCGTCGACCACTAAGGTGACCAAGCAGGCCGGCTAGAGACCTTGCTTTGTCGTTACGGAGGGGCTCGATGGAACTCGCTAAAGACACGATCACCGTCATCGGCGCGAGTTGGTGCCCGGACTGTCGGCGAGCCAAAGAGTTCCTCAGCGAACACCGCGTCGCCTACGACTGGGTTGATTTAGAGCAGCACCCCGAAGCGACCGAGCTCGTCGAACGCATCAACGGCGGCAGTCGAAGCATTCCCACCATCGTCTTTCCCGACGGTACGCACCTCATTGAACCGGGCAACGACGAACTCGCCGAGAAATTGGGGATCAATCGCTCGGCGAAGTCCCTGGCGTACGACGTCGTCATCATCGGCGGGGGACCTACTGGACTCACCGCCGCGATCTACGCCGCGAGGGAGAACCAGAGTGTGCTGATCATCGAGAAGTCCGCCGTAGGAGGCCAAGCCGGCATCACCGAGCGTCTCGACAACTACCCGGGATTTCCCGACGGCGTCGCGGGACACGATCTTGCCGATCGGATGCGACGTCAAGCGGAACGTTACGGCGTCGAGATCCTCCAGGCGGTTGGCGTGAGCGACGTGACCGCGGAGGGTGACTGGGTCACGGTGACGACCACGACCGGAGATGCCTACCAGGCTCGCGCCGTGCTCGTGGCGACGGGATCAATGTACCGGCGCACCGGCGCCGAGGGCGAATCCGACCTCATCGGCGCCGGCGTCCACTTCTGTGCGACCTGCGACGGACCGTTCTATCGCGGGGCGAAGGAGGTCCTCGTCATTGGCGGCGGGAACAGCGGGTTGGAAGAAGGACTCTTTCTCACTCAGTTCGCCGACCACGTGACGGTGGTTGAATACTCCGAGAAGTTGGCGGGAAGTCGGCTCTTGCAAGACAAAGTACTCGCGCACCCGAAAATGACCGTCGTCACGAACACGAAGGTCGTGAGTTTTAAAAGCAACTCGACGGGCCAACTCGAATCGGTGGAACTGGAAGATCGCGTGACTGGTGAGCGTCGTGAACACGAAGCCTCAGGGGCCTTCGTCTTCATCGGGCTTGACCCGAACACCAAGTTCCTCGACGGCGCACTCGACTTGGACGAGCGCGGTTTCATCGTGAGTGACGAGCAGTTTCGTACGAACGTACCCGGCGTGTTCGTCGCCGGCGATGTGCGGCGCGGTTCGACAAAGCAGTTGGCGTCGGCGGTGGGCGAAGGCGCGGCGGCGTCGATCCAGATTCGCTACCACCTCGATAAGGTCGCCTCAAGTTAAGGGCGCTCGTACCACCCAGTGCTGGTGGTGATGAAAACGACTAACCGCGCGTGGACACTGTGGCGCCGACGGGAAACTCTTCACGACCGCTCGTGCCGAGTCGCCAGACGCTTTGACGTCCTTGGACGGTCCACTCCTTCGGACCACCGACGAGGGCCGTCTCTTCATCGATGCCAAAGACGGTGATCAACGACTCATCGGGGAGAACGAAGCGGGTCAGGAGGTCGGGAACGCGCGCGGCGAAGGCGTCGAAGTGTGGAACGACGCCGAGGTGCTCGAGGATGCCGAGTCCCGCGATGCTGCCCTTACGCGGGTGCCGCAATGAAGGAATCCACGCGCCCAGCGCCATCGCGCCGGCGCTGCACCCCGCGAGCGCCGAGCCTTGGCGCCACGTCGCTTCGATGGCCCGCCACACTTTCGTGTCTCGAAGCGTGTCCGCCAAGTAGTTGGGATCGCCACCCGAAAGATAGATCAATCCCGCGCCCTCAATCATCTCGGCGAACTCCGGATTGTCCGCGTCGGCGCGATCGTTGACGGGAACTATGACGGGCTCCACGCCGAGACGCTGTGCCTGGGTTCTTCCGAGTTCGTGCCAATGGTTGACGACCGAGGGTCCGTCTTGGACTGCGGCGGTGGCCAACTGAACGTAACGCGGAGCGCGACCGGCGATGAGGGCCGCTTCGAAGTCGGCCATCTGGGGTAGGTACTCACCCGATCCCACCAGTGCGATGGGACCTGGTCCCTCTTCAGTACCCACTGTCCTCCAAGATGACACGCGACTTGCCGACAAAACGAACGTGATGACGAACGCCTTCGCTCAATCTATATGGGGACGGGGGCGTTCGAGCGCTTTGGCGTTGCACTTCGCGAGACGCATGGATAGTTCTGCAATGAGAAAGCGGAGAAATGGACGACTCGCAAGACCAACTACACAACGCTTCGGACACAACACCCGGTCAACGTCACGCGTTCGTGGTCGAATACCGAATGGCGTCGTCGTCCGAGACGATATTTGACGCGTGGACGAATCACTTCGACACCTGGTTCGCGACCCCCGGCGAGATCTCGATGATCGCCGTTCCCGGCGCGCCCTTCTGGTTCGACGTTCTTGACGAGGGCGAGCGCTACGCGCACTACGGGCGGTTTCTCCGCGTCGAAGCAGGACGATTAATCGAACAGACGTGGGTCACTGGCCGCTACGGGACTGACGGCGCCGAGACAGTCGTGCGCGTCGAGCTCGCACCATTGACGGAAGGGAAGGACCTTCGACTCACGCACGGTGGGTTTTACGACGAAGCGTCGGCGCGACGTCACCGTGATTCGTGGCCGCAGATACTCGAGCACCCCGATGCTACGTTGCGTCCGGACGCCTAGCTAGGCGAGCGCCAACTGGATGGTGTCTTGCGTGCGTGCCACCACTTCGTGACGACGCGAACCACCGCGACCGAAATCGCGGCGATGACGAACGATCCGACAATGTCAATCGGGTTGTGAATGTGGGCGGCGACGCGCGCCCAACTCACGAGCAGCGCGATGATGAAGAGCACGATCGCGGTGCGCTTCGAGTAGAGAACCATCGTAAAGGCGAGAAACGACGTGAACATGGCGTGGTCGGAGGGGAACCCGTTGTCGGCGGCGTGCGGGATTATCGGCGTGAGATGGTGCGTGACGAAGGGTCGTGTGTCGTAGAAGAGTCGCGAGGCAATGAAGGACAAAACCAGCGCGAGGACGCCGCCAGCGACCAGTTGCCACGTAAGCGATATCTTGACGCGGACCTTCGCGCGTAGCCAATAGACAGCCACGATCGCGACGCTCAGCCACACGAAGTACTCGCCAACGATCTTGATGAGCGTATGCATCACTCCATTGTAAAGAGTCAACTCGTACGCGCCAAAAGTGGGTTGACCTTCGACGTTTGTCACGTCGGCGTGGGATTCTCGTCTGGTTCAAGTCAGTAGTGTTGGCACGTATGAATCGCGTGTGGATCGTCGTCGACGCTCTGATCGTGCTGCTTTTCGTGGGTATTGGCCGATCGTCCCACCATCACGGCCTTCGACTTGCGGGATTCCTCTCGACGACCTGGCCGTTCGCGGTAGGACTGGGACTGGGCTGGTTGTACCTCACGCTTCGACGACGAGATGGGGCTTCAGCGCGAAGTGGCGTCTCGGTCTGGCTCTGCACCGTCGTGTTGGGGATGGTCTTGCGCGTTCTCTTCGGTCAAGGAACGGCGCTCGCCTTCATCTTCGTGGCTCTCGGTTTTCTCGGTGCCTTGATGTTGGGACTACGGATGGTGGCGTCGAGGTATCTTCGCTGGCGTCAGGGGAGAGTCTCCGTCTAGCGGATTAGAAGAAGACGGCGCAGAGGTCGTAGATCTCGCGCGGGACTTTGCGTTGTCCAACGGCGACCGTCGACAGCGGCGCGAGGACCACGTTGTCGTCGCGGATGACGGGGATCATGCCGAACTTGCGCGCAATCACGGCGTCGTACGCGGCGGCGCCGACGCGCGTGGCGAAGATGCGGTCATGGGCGGTGGGACTTCCTCCACGTTGTAAGTGACCGAGGACGGTGGTTCGCACTTCGAAACCTCCCTGCTCTTCGATCTTCGCGGCGACGAAATGGCCGACGCCTCGCGTCGCGTGGCGAACGCCGCCAATACCTTCGTTCGAGAGTTCTTCTTCTGATTCGACCCCGCCCAGAATGGCGAGGTTGATTCCTTCGGCGACGACGACGATGGAGTACACGAGACCGGCACTTCGACGTCGATTGATGTGTTCAACGATTTCGTCCATCGTGACGGGGAACTCGGGGATGACGATCATGTCGGCTCCGCCGGCCAATCCGCCGAGGGCCGCGACCCAACCAGTGGATCGTCCCATGGTCTCGACGACGATGACGCGGTGGTGCGAGGCTGCGGTCGTGTGGAGCCGGTCGAGGGACTCGGCGACGATACTTATGGCCGTATCGAAGCCAATGCAGTATTCGGTACCGGGCAAGTCGTTGTCGAGCGTCTTGGGAACACCAACGACGGGTGCGTCTCGTTCGGCGAGCCAACTCGAGATGCGATGCGTCCCGTCGCCGCCAATGGCGACGAGCGAGTCGAGGTGCTCTTCGATGGCGGCGAGCACGCACTCGCGTCCGCCAGCGGGCTTGTCGAGATTGAATCGTGCGGTCCCGAGGAGTGTGCCGCCTTGGCCGATCACGCCGCGAAGGTCCTTGGCGGCGAGCGCCGTACCTTGGAAGTCGCCCACGAGTCCCGCCCAGCCGTTCGCGATGCCGATGACCTCGTGACCGTCACGCAGCGCCATTTCGCCAATGGCGCGAATGGCGGCGTTGAGGCCGGGCGCGTCGCCTCCAGCCGTCAGAACACCGATTCGCATGAAACTCCCTCACCAGACCCGAAGCCAGTCTAGGAGTGTTGGATAGTCCATTTGGAGAAGGGCGACACGGACCGGACGCGGCGGTGACAGGGCCACCGCGTCATCTCGATCGAGCGAAATTGACGTCAGGACTAACTGGGTAATCCGAAGGTTAAATGTGTGACAAATGTGTGCGCATTAGGGCTTTTTCCCGTTGAAGTCGAAAGTTCCTTTGGTAGGACGTAGGCATGCACAACACGCTGTTACTGGCCATCGTCGTCGCGGTCGCGCTCGCCTTCGACTTCACGAATAGTTTCCACGACACGGCGAACGCGGTCGCGCCGACCATCGCGACGGGCGCGTTAAAGCCGAAAGTGGCCGTGGCGCTCAGCTCGGTCTTCAATCTCGTGGGGGCGTTCCTCTCACTCAAGGTCGCCGCCACCATCGCCAGTGCCCTCGTGGCACAGAATCTCGTGACGTTGCCGGTGATCTTCGCGGGACTTATCGGCGCCATCGCGTGGAACGTGACGACGTGGTACTTCGCCATTCCTTCTAGTTCAAGTCACGCCTTGATCGGTGGGGTCATCGGCGCGATGATGGTCCTCGCCGGCGGCCACGCGGTGCTCTGGGGTGGCCTGATCTCGAAGGTCATCATCCCCGCGGGCCTCGCACCATTGGTGGCCTTGGTCGCCGCGGGTGTCGCCCTTATCGCGGCGAGACGTCTCACGGCGAAAGTCGACACCGACACCTCGTCGTTTGGTTTTCGTGTGGGACAGATCGGATCGTCGTCGCTGCTCTCCATTGCGCACGGAACCAACGACGCACAGAAGACGATGGGCGTCGTGACGTTGGCCCTGATCGCCAACGGCACGCTCGCGTCGAACTCTTCCACGCCCGCGTTGGTCGTCGTGAGTTGCGCGATCGCGATCGGGATGGGCACGTTCTTTGGCGGATGGCGCATCATTCGCACCATGGGTCAAGGATTCACCCACTTGACGCCCCAGCAGGGCTTCGCCGCGCAGATTGCCTCATCGGCCGTCATCTTGACGTCGTCGCACATGGGTCTGCCCCTGTCGACGACGCACGTCGCCACCGGCGCGATCATCGGGGTGGGCGCCGCGACACCCCAGCAGCCCGTTCGCTGGCGGCTCGTCGCGGACGTGGCCATGGCGTGGGTCGTCACCTTGCCGGCGGCCGGACTCTTCGGCGCCTTTTCGTACTACGTCGCCCACGTCATTGGCGGCACGTTCGGTGTCGCGGTGCTGGCACTCGTCGCGGCGGCGTACGTCACGTTCTTAATGCGCCGTTCACGTCGTCACGTCATCAACGCCGCGAACGTGAACGACCTCTGGGGCGAGTCGCTCGCGCCCCTCGAAGCCGCTACCGTCGTCGCGGCGTAAGCCCACCCGACGTTTCGTTCCAACGTGATCGCCTCTCTCGTCGATTGGCCTCTGCTGGGCCGCGTGGTCCTCGTCGCCGTCTTGGCGGGAGTGGGCGTCGTCGTCGCGTTCTCGGTCGGCCTCGCCGCCCTTTCCTTCGCCCGCGACACGGCTCGACCTCTCGTCGTTCGAATCCTTGGCGTGGTCGTCGCCGTTGTTATGACCGGCGCGCTCGTGGGTGCCTTGTGGTGGGGGTTTGAACTCATCACGAAAAAGTCTTGAGCGCGAAGGTCACGCACGTCGTTCGCAGTATCGTGAACGAGGTGTCAGCGACACGCGATCAACGCGACAAGGAGAGACCATGGCCAATCCCGCGTTAACGGATAAGCGAATCCAGTTTTTGGACACGACCAGTGACCCCGCGTTACGCATGACGCGCGCCGGCGTCGCGAAGGCGCTCGGCGTCTTCGCCGTGTTCGGCCTCGTCGGAGGAGCGTTGGGTTGGTACGAAGGTGAACCCAGTGCCGTCACCACCAACACCAACACGATCATGATCGTGTCGATCCTCGCGGCGTTCGGCCTGTCGATGATCATCGTGCGGCGTCCGAAACTGGCCCGCGTGCTCGGCGTGGCGTACGCGATCCTCGAGGGTTTCGCCGTCGGGGTCATCTCTGCGGTCTACAACGCCACGTACCCCGGTATCGTCGCGGAGGCTCTCGGTGCCACGGTTGGCGTCGCCCTCGTCGTGTGGTTCCTCTACGGCACGGGCATCATCAAGGTCACGGCGAAGGTGACGCGCGTCATCACGATGGCCATGATCGGCGCGATCGCCTTCTACGGCGTGACGCTCCTCGTCATGGTCTTCGGTGGACCCGACCTCGACGGATCGGGTGGGGCGCTCGGTATCGGGGTCTCGCTGGTCCTCGCGGTTATCGCCGCCTCCACGTTTCTCATCGACTTCGACCGAATCGACAAACTCATCGCCGCTAACGTCGGGGCCGAGTACGACTGGTACGGCGCTTTTGGACTCGTCCTCAGTTTCATCTGGCTCTACCTGGAGATCTTGAACATCCTCGGCAAGGCACGCGGCGGCGGCGTCGGGCGCATTCGCGGCTAGCACGAACGCAGTCCGCGTTAATAGCTCGTTCCGCGCTACGCGAGAGCCTCTTCGCGCACGATTTCGGTTCGCGTGAAGAGGATGGTCAGGACGAAGCTCAGTGCCAGCGCCACGATAACGCCCAAGTTGGCACCGGCCCAGTGTCCCGTCTTGCCGCCGAGTCCCAGGGGTTTTAACAGATAGCCCTGCCACGTGAGCCACGAGGCGTAGTTATTGGTGACCAGTCCCCAGCCGAGGAAGCCCGACACGATCGTCGTCGCGATGGGCACGATACGCAGGTCGCCGTACCGGCCGGAGGACTGAAAGAGATCGGCGTCGACGTAGTTCTTCTTGCGCAGCACGAGGTCGCCCAAAAAGACGCCGCACCACGCGGCGATCAAGACGCCCACCGTGATGAGGAAACCTTCGAACTGATTGAGGAAGTTCTGCTTGCCAAAGACGATGTAGACGGTGCCGATCAACATGATGACGCCGTCGACGCCCGCGGCGGCGTAGCGCGGGATCTTGAGTCCTGCTGAAAGAAGCGCGAGACCCGAGGAGTAGATGTCCAACACGGCGCCGCCGACGAGCCCGAGTATGGCGACGATGACGAAGGGTACGAGGAACCACGTGGGCAACAGGTTCGCGAGTGCCCCTACCGGGTCGTTCCCGACGGCGCTGGCGAGCGTCGACGACGAACCAGCCAGAAGCAGACCGAAGGCGATGAGGATGAGGGGCGCGACCGACGAGCCGAAAGTGGTCCACCACACCACGCCTCGCGACGACGCGCTGCGCGGAAGGTAACGCGAGTAGTCCGCTGCCACGTTCACCCAACCGAGACCGAAACCCGTCATGACGAAGACCAGCGCCCCGATGGTGAGCTGAAACGAGCCGCTGTGCACGTGGCTGACGACGTGCCAGCTGATGTGCTTCGCGGTGAGGGCGATGAAGACAATCGTAAGAACGCCCGTAATGACGGTGATGATCACCTGCATGCGCATGATCAAGTCGAAGCCCATGACGCCGCCGCCAATGATCAAGGCCGCGATGACCAGCATCGCGACCACCTTCAGGCCGTCGCCACCGCCCCAGCCGAGGCGGACGAAGACGGTGTTGGTGGCGAGGACGGCGATGACGGTGAGGGCGGTCTCCCACCCGACGCAGAGCAACCACGAGATCGCCGACGGCAGACGGTTCCCCCGCACGCCGTAGGCCGCGCGCGAGAGCACCATGGTGGGTGCCGACCCGCGCTTGCCGGCGGTGGCGATCACGCCGCAGAGCCAAAAGCTAAACACCGTGCCGATCACGGCGACGATGAGGGCTTGGACGAAGGAGATGCCGAAACTCAGGACGTACGAGCCATATCCCAATCCGAGGACTGAGACGTTGGCGCCGAACCAGGGCCAAAAGAGGTCTCGCGGATGGCCCTTGCGCTCGCCCTCGGCGATGACGTTGATGCCGTTTTCTTCAATTCGTAGGACGCTGGATGGTCCAGCCCCTACGCGCTCAGCTACATCGTCGCTCACGGTGCCTCCTCGCGACAGCCTCGTGCTTCGCTGGCATCGATTGTACGCAGTGATCAGCGTTTGCACGACGGCTCCACGCTCGTTCGTTCGTTAGAAGTTTCACGACCTGCTCACTAGGGTGTTGGTCTATGAGCGACGCGCCGCGACTCTTTTGTCTCGACACCGTGTTGATTGACGTGGTGTTGAAGATCTCGGCGCTGCCGCAACGTGCGGGTGACGTGCTCGCGAGTGAGAATCTCGTCACGACCGGTGGGGGCTTTAACGCCATGAGTGCCGCTGCTCGACACCACATGTCCGTCGTCTACGCGGGCCGCCTGGGCGCGGGTCCCTTCTCCGCGCTCGCCGCCACGACCCTCGAACACGAGCACATTGCGGCGCCCATTGCCCGAAATGAAGACCTCGACACGGGAATATGCGTGGTGCTCCTCGAGCCCGACGGCGAGCGCTCGTTCGTCACCTCGCGCGGCGCTGAGGCCACGCTTCGCGCCAGTGATCTCGACGCGCTCGACGTTCGAGCGGGCGACTACGTCTTGGTGTCCGGGTACAACGTCATGTACCCCGAACTCGCCGCGTTGGTACTGGCGTGGGTTGCTCGCCTCGCTTTGGACGTGACGGTGGTCTTTGACCCCGCGACGCGAATGGTTGATATTCCTCCGTCGAACGTTGACGCGATGGTCGAGCGTGCGAACTGGCTCCTTTGCAACGCGTCCGAGGCCATGATGCTGACCGGCCGTGATGACGTGGCTGAAGCGGCGTCGTCGCTGGCGGCGCGCAACGACACCCTCGACGTACTCGTGCGAAGTGGCGCGAAGGGCTGCGTCGTGGCCCTCAATCACCGCGACGCGGTGGTCGTTCCGGGATTCGCGACCACGGTCGTCGACACCAACGGTGCCGGCGACGTGCACAACGGCGTCTTCGTGGCCGAGCTCGCCAGTGGTCATGAACCCCTCGCCGCGGCGAGATGGGCCAACGCCGCCGCCGCGATGGCGATCAGCCGTTTCGGTCCAGCAACCGGCCCGCGACGAGACGAGGTCGAGCGTTGGACTGCCCAGTTCGACGAGTGAACCCGTCGGCGCGTTCGCGCCCGCGCGATCTCACGAGGTGGTGCTCGTCGCTTTGACCGCGTCGAGATTGCGTGGGTAGTGACAGGCCACCTGTCGACCGGGGACGATGGTCAACAACGCCGGTTTTTCCACTCGACAGAGATCGGTCGCCACGGGACATCGCGGATGGAAGGGACAGCCACTCGGTCGGTCCGCGGGGTCGGGCACGTCGCCCGTGATGATGATGCGCTCACGACGCGGCGCGTCGGTGTCGTTCAGTTCCGGCACGACGGATAGCAGCGCCTCGGTGTAGGGGTGCAGTGGGGTCTCGTAGATCGACCCGACGTCGCCGAACTCGACGAACTCGCCGAGGTACATCACGCCCACCCGGTCCGAGACGTGTCGCACGACGCCGAGATCGTGGGCGATGAAGACGTAGGTGAGGTTGAACTCTTGTTGCAGGTCGGCCATGAGGTTGAGCACCTGGGCTTGGATCGAGACGTCGAGGGCGCTCACCGGTTCGTCGGCGATGACCAACGTGGGATTGAGCGAGAGTGAGCGCGCGATGCCGATGCGCTGGCGTTGGCCGCCCGAGAACTCGTGGGGGTAGCGATTGACCGCGGCCGCGTCGAGACCAACGGTGGAGAAGAGCTCGCGAACCCGAGCGTCGATCGCGCTCGTCGAGCCGAGATGGTTGATACGCATCGGCTCGGCGACGATGTCACCCACCGTGCGGCGCGGATTGAGCGACGCGTAGGGGTCTTGGAATACCAACTGGAACTGACGTCGAAACGGTCGAAGTCGCCGGCGAGAAAGTCCCGTGAGGGTGGTGCCCTCGAAGGCGACAGTGCCCGACGTCACGGGCGAGAGCTGCACGAGACAGCGCGCCAACGTCGATTTCCCACAGCCCGATTCGCCGACGATGCCCAGGGTCTCGCCGCGACGTACCTCGAGTGAGACACCGTTGACGGCGCGCGAGACCACGCGCGTGCCTAGTTTCTTGCCCCGCGAGGAGAACGTCTTCACCACGTCGGTGGCCTGGAGGACGACGTCGTCGCTCACGAGGGCTGCTCCACGCGTTGGCGAATCGTCACGCGCTGGGCGTCACTCAACCAGCAGGCGTCGACGTGGTCCGCGTCACCTTGAAGTGGAGGGCGCTGCGCGCACTGATCCATCACGTAGTCGCAACGTGGCGCGAACGCGCAACCCGGTGGCAAGTTCAACGGCGAGACCGCGTTGCCGCGGATGGTGCGCAGTCGGTCGTGCTTCGCGTCGAGGCGCGGCACGGCGTCGAGTAGTCCCCACGTGTAGGGGTGGCGCGGATGACGCACCAGGTCGAGTTCGCGGGCGATCTCCACGGGCCGCCCGGCGTACATGACGACGACGCGGTGGGCCATCTCGGCGATCACGCCCATGTCGTGGGTGATGATGACGATGGAGGAGTCGTAGGTGTCTTGGAGTTTCAACATCAAGTCGAGGATCTGGGCCTGGGTGGTGACGTCGAGCGCCGTCGTTGGTTCGTCGGCGATCAAGAGCCGCGGGTTGCACGACAGGGCCATCGCGATGACGACGCGTTGACGCATGCCGCCCGAGAACTCGTGGGGGTAGCGGTCTACGCGGGACTTGGGGTCGGGGATGCCGACCTGGCCGAGTAGTTCGATCGCGCGCTGGCGCGCGGCGGCCTTGGGTAGGTGCAGGTGTTGGCGAATCTGCTCGACGAGTTGCCAACCAACCGTGTACACCGGCGTCAGCGCGGTCATGGGGTCTTGGAAGATCATGCCGATCGAGCCGCCGCGGATCGGCTGCAGCTCTTTGTCGCTCAGTCCGAGGATCTCGCGGCCCTCGAAGAGCACGCTGCCGGTGATGGTCGCGTTCTTCTCTCGAACGAGGCCGAGCATCGAGTAGATGGCCACGCTCTTGCCCGATCCCGACTCGCCGACGATGCCGACGATCTCTTTTTGACCGACGTCGAAGGAGAGTCCGTCCACGGCGCGTAGCGCGCCCTGGCGCGTGGCGAAGGAGACCGTCAGGTCGCGCACTTGGAGGAGGGGCGCTTCAGGCAAGACGCACTCTCGGATCCAGGTAGGCGTAGAGGACGTCCACGACCGCGTTGGCCAGCACGACGAAGAAGGCGCCGTACATCACGCAACCCATGATCACCGGTAGGTCCAAGTTCTGAAGCGAGGTGTAGGTCAGCATGCCGACGCCGGGGAGCCCGAAGACAACTTCGGTGAGGAGTGCCGCGCCGCCAATGAGCGCGCCGAAGTCCAAGCCGAACAGTGAGACGATCGAGATCAATGAACAGCGCAGCGCGTGGCGGAACAAGATGCGCCGCTCCGAGAGTCCCTTCGCGCGCGCCGTGCGCACGTAGTCCTCGTTGAGCGCGTTCACGAGTTCGGCGCGCAGCACCCGCGCGTAGATCCCGGCGTAGAGCGCGGCCAACGTGAGCCAGGGGAAGAGAAGATGGAGGAACCACTCCGAAGGACTGGTCGTGAACGAGACGTAGCCCGGGGGGGGCACCCAGGCGAAGATCGACGAGTGGAACTTACTCTGGGTCAAGAGGTTCATCACCTCGCCGAGCCAGTACGCCGGTACGGACACCGCCGCAATCCCGATGAACATGATGAACGGGTCGATGAACTTGCCCTGGTTGGCCGCGGCGACGACTCCGCCCAGGACACCCACGATCATCCAGATCACCGCGGCGCCGATGACGAGTGAGAGCGTGATCGGCGCGGCCTGGGTGATCTGGGGCACCACGCGCACGCCGATGTTCACGTAGGAGGTGAGGTCTTGCTTGATGAAGAGGTGCTCCATCATCAACCAGTAACGAATGGGCAGCGGTCGATTGAGACCGAACTCGCGGGCCACGTGGGCGAGGACCTGCGCCGACGCACTGCGTCCAGCGATGCGCGCTGCCGGATCGACGCCGGGCGTAGCGAAGAAGATGAGAAAGACCGACACACTGATGGCGAAGAGCACCAGAACTGCCGACGCGAATCGGCGAACTATGAAGTAGATCATCTAGATCGATCCACGCAGTTTGGCCTTGGGGTCAAACGCGTCGCGGAATCCGTCGCCGAGGACGTTGAGCGCGCCGGCGGTGATGACGATCATGATCCCCGGCGCCATCGCGACCCAGGGACGCGTGTAGAGAAGATCGAGTCCGTCGTTGATGATGGTGCCCCAACTGGCGGCGGGGGGTTGGACACCAATGGAGAGGAACGACAGCGCCGACTCCGTGAGCATGTTGAAGGCCACCATGAGTGGAAAAAACACGATGATGCTCGGCATGACGTTGGGCAGGATCTCTTTTCGCAAGATGTGAAAGTCCGAGGCACCCGCCCCAATGGCGGCTTGGATGAACTCTCGCTCCTTCAGCGACATGACGAGGCCGCGAATCGGCCGTCCGACGTAGGGCACGAAGACGGCGGCGATGATGAGGATCGGCAGCACGAGTGAACCGGCCTGGATGTGGATGAAGGCAATGTTCAGTCCACTCGTGAGGAGTACGACCGACAAGGAGATGGCGAGCAGGTAGATCGGAAAGGCCCAGACGATGTCGAAGATTCGTGAGATCAGCCAGTCGACGGCCCCTCCGAAGTAGCCCGAAGCCAACCCGAGCACGGACGCGATGACGCAACAGATCACGGCCGAGATGAAGCCGATGAACAGACTGGTGCGTCCGCCGTAGAGCAAGCGAGCGAAGACGTCGCGGCCCTGGGAGTCGGCGCCGAGGAAGTACGTGGAGAAATGCCACGTGGGGCCAATCGGTGTGACGCCCAGCCCGAGGCCTTGGGTGTTGGCCTGCAGGACGTTGACCGTCTTGTTACCCAGTCGAATGGTGCCGTTCAGGTTCGAGGTGAAGGGGTTCTCGTGAGCAATGTGGTGGGCGTAGACCGGTGCCAACAAGCAGGCGGTCACGACGACGACGAGGAGACCGAACGCGGCCATCGCCGCCTTGTTGCGTCGAAGTTGACGTAACGACGACCGCCAGGGGCTTTCGGGTCCCCTGGCGGAAGTCACTCCGTTTTCGGTGAGGTCAATGACGCTGTGTTCGTTGGTGCCTACTACTTCACCCAAAGTTGGTCCACGTACATGTAGAACTGCTTCGAGAACTGGTAGTTACCGGTGCCCTTCGAGACGAAGTCAGTCAACTTGGGGTTGAACAGCGGTACCCACGGCGCGTCCGTGGTCATGATCTGCTGGTCAATGGCACCCCACATCGTGTTGGCCTGCGCGGGGTTGGTCAACTCGAGGGCCTCCGCCGCTTGCATCTTGGCGCTGATCGTCTTGTTGCAGTAGCCCGAGATGTTGATGCTGTTATCCGAAGCGGGGTGGAAGTTCGAACAACTGAGCAGCACGTTCAAGAAGTCCGAGGCCGCGGGGTAGTCCTGGTACCACTGACTCACGCTGATCTGCACCTTGTTCTTGGTGTTCTGGATGTAGGTGAACTGGATGTTGGCGGACAAGGGCTTGACGGTTGCCTTGTAGCCGATCGAGTTCAACACGCTCTGGATGTACTGACCCACCGCGAGGTTCACCGGGTCGTTGGTGACGACGATGCCGACCTTGTCACCAGCGGTGCCCGAGGCCTTCACCAGGGCCTTGGCCTTCGCGAGGTCGGGTCCTTTGTAGGTCGAGGAACTCGTGCTGTTGTACGCGCAGAAGCTCTTGTAGCCGGGAAAGCCCGGCGGCAAGATAGTGCAGGTCGGTTGGCCCAGCTTCGTGCCGCCGTAGAGGTTCACGACGTCGTTCTTGTTGATCGCGTAGTTGAGCGCCTGACGGGCCTTCACGTTGTTGAACGGCGCGAGGTTCACGTTCATCGGCACGTACCAGTCGGCGGTGAGTGGGTTCACGTGCAACTGCGAGGCGTACTTCGTCGAGATCTGCTGGAGGCGGTCCGTGGGCAGCGGGTCAAAGATCCAGTTGGCCTGGTTGTTCTCCACCGAGGTCACCTCGGACTCCACGGTCTCGCCGAAGGTCTCTTCGATCGTGTCGGGGTAACCCTTGGGTTGGGCCGCGGCAGACCAGACCTTGAAGTACGGGTTGCGCTTCATGGTCAACCCCGTGTTGACGTTGTACTTGGAGAACGTGTACGCGCCAGTGCCAGGAATCGGGACGTCACCTTGGTCCTTGCCGGGCGTGCTGGCCGGCAAGATCGAGCCGAACGGGACCGCGAGTTGGTCGAGGAACTCCGAGTCGGACTTGATGAGGTTCACGACCACCGAGTTGGTTGACGTGTTAACAACCACGCCGCCTTTCAACGTGCACGTCGCGGGCGTGGTCACGCAGGCCGGACCACCGACGATGTCGTTGTACCAGGTACCCGCGTTGGGGTTCGAGACCTTGAAGATCCGCTGGAAGCTCGCGAGGACGTCCTTCACGGTCACGGCCTTACCGTTCGAGAACTTGATGCCGGTACGAAGTTTGAAGGTGTAGGTCTTGCCGGCGTTGGTGACCGTCGGCATCGCGACCGCGAGGTCGGGCACGACGTTAAAGGACGACTGCCCACTCACCTTCTCGAAGCTCACCAAGCCGTCGTAGGTCGCTTGATACAACTGCCAGTACTGCAAGGTGTAGTTGACCTGGGGATCCAACGTGCCGCCCGCCGTCGAGGCCAGCAGATGCACGGTGCCTCCCGCGTGTTTGGCTTGATAGGTGAAGGCCGCGCCCGCGGGCGTCACCGGCCCCATCGCAATAAGCATGCTCGACATCAGAGCGAGCGCCCCGAACGTTACGAACGCCTTCTGGACTAACTGCTTGGCCATCATGCTCCCCTTTTTCTTTTTAGATACGACCCTTCGCCTACGTGTCGTGTTGGGCGAGGAAGTCCTCGACCACTGACAGGTAGCGTGCGCGTTCTTCGATAAAGGGCATATGGCTCGACGTCTCGAAGATCTCCCAACGGACGTCGGGGATCGCGTCGAAGAACGGTTGGACCGTCGCGGGCGTCGCCTCGTCGAAGCGTCCCGAAAGCAACAGGGTCGGAGCCACGATGTGTTGCACGCGCTCGACGACACTCCAGTTCTTCAAGGTCCCGATACAGAAGAACTCATTCGGCCCGTTCATCGTGTGGTACACGGTGGGGTCAGCGGTGAGGAACTCAAACGTGCGCACGACTTCTGGGGGATTCGGCACGACGCGACAAACGTGCTCGTCGTAATAGACCTGCGACGCCGTGAGGTACTCGGGGTCGCTGGTCGTGCCGTCGGCCTCGTGGCGATCGAGGGTTTCCTCGACGTCGGGCGGCAACTGCCCACGCAGAACCTTGGCCTCACTAGCCCACAGCGCCATCGAAGCAGGCGAGTTGGAGAGCACGACTGAACGCAGTCCTTCGGGCTGGCGAATGGCGTGTTCGGCGCCGAGCATCCCACCCCAGGACTGACCCAAGAGGTGGTAGTCGTCGGCGATACCGAGCGAGTCGAGCAGGTTGTCCAACTCGTCCAAGAAGAGTTGAACGGTCCAGAAGTCGCCACCACGATCGGGCAGATGCGTTGAACGCCCACCGCCGAGTTGGTCGTAATGAATGACGGGGCGCCCACTTTCGGCGACGTCGGCGAGTGCGAGGAGATAGTCGTGCGTGCAACCCGGACCGCCGTGCACGACCACGAGGGGCGTCATCCCGGAATCCAAATCACCGGTTACCCGATACCACGTTGACCATTCACCAAACGAAATGGTGCCCTCGTGAACGTTGTCGCTCGCCATCGCGGCATTATAGGGTCAAGTGAGCGAGGGCACAGTATTGGTCCTGGGCAGGCCCGTCGAAACCCGAGAGCGCGAGGGCGTAGTTGTCAGTGCCGACGACCTATATGGCGTCTCGGAGCCGGTTCCGCGACCATCGATTGAGCAGGGGACGCCAGGAAAGGGGAGAGTCGAGGAGACTGGCTCCAGTGCTCAACGCGTTGGTCGTGGCGCCCTAGAAGTAGTTCTCGCCGAGTTCCTCACTCCACTTGGCGACGCGCAGTTCACTGCGCGGTCCGCTCCAGGAGTAGACCGGTTTGATATCAAGGACTTGTGTGTCATTGATGGCGTCGAGGCCACGAACGACGAGGGACCTCTTGTCGACTCGTTCCAAGGCGACGATCGAGAGCATCAGCCGGTTCGGACGGTCCTTGTTTCGTTGAGCAAAGATTCCAACGTCGGGCCACGCCGTGTTACCCCGGGGATGGCGGTGCCAAGGCCCCGGCGGCACGTTCTGCGCGAGGGAAGCGAAGAACACGATCTCGACGTGCGAGAACTCGTCGAGCCCGCGCAGCGCGGCACTCGGAACGTCGTCGGCTAACTCGATGGTGGAGACGAAATCATCCCAGTTGTCATCGCTCATTTCGCGTCGCTCGTTGCGCACGAAGGCAATGGTGCGCATCACGGGTTCCACGAGCCCAATCTAGTGACGACGCGCAATCGCGTGAAGTGAGGTCGCGAGTGGTGCGGACGCCAGCGGTATCGTGGAGCGTTCGAGAGAAGAAGAGATGGCTGAACTTACCTTTACCTACGGAACCATGGCCGCCGGCAAGTCCACTCTGGCCTTGCAACTCTGTTGGCAACTGAGAGAGGGGCGTAGTGACGTCGCGCTGTGGACCTTTGGTGATCGCAGTGACGACGGAATGGTCACCAGCCGCATCGGGATCGAGGCCGCCGCTGAGGCGATCGTGCCCGGTGCTGATATCGAACCAAACGTGGAAGAACTCATTGAGCGTGGCGTGAAGATACTGGTCATCGACGAAGCGCAGTTCGCGAGCGTCGCCCAGATCGACTCGTTGGCCCGGCTCGTGGACGATCGAGACGTCGACGTGCACGCCTTTGGCCTCTCGGCGGACTTTCTCTTGAACGTCTTTCCCTCCTCGGCGCGGCTCTTCGCGATCGCCGACTGGGCGCACGAGCTGCCGCTCACGTCGTCGTGCTGGTGTGGCAAGAAGGGTCGCTGTAACGCGCGCGTGGTTAATGGTGTGGTCGCGCGTGAGGGTACGCAGTTCGTGACTGGTGACGTGAGCGAAGGGGCCGTGCACTACCAGGTGCTCTGTCGCGCCCACTATCGACTCGGCCAATTGAGCGCGGAAACGCCCGCCGCCCTTCCCGTCTAACGGCGGGCTCCTGTTCCCTTTTAAATGGGTCGGCGCGTGGGGTCGTCGCTCGTGCACAATGGGACTACGTCGCGTGAGCAGACCTCGCCATCATCCGTAGTGCCTGGTGGCGACGTGACGTGCGCGAGCCCCCAGGCAATCTTCTCCGAATGTCCTCACTGCGGATCGGATCTACGCCCCGAACACGCCTACTTTCGCTGCGCGAGCTACGACTGGCGAGACAGTTGCTGCGACTAAGACCTTATTTTTACTGTCTTTTTGGAATTTCTCTTTCATTTCACCCAGGCAGGTCTTGCTCATCACCTCCCGTTTACTTTCCTTTCTTAGGTTGCTTGCGACAACACGTTCGAGCCTCGAATCGTCGAGTCACCTTGCACCACTTTCTTTAGGAGGAAAGTTCAGAATGAAAAAGACACTTAGGTCACTCACGGCGGTATCCATCGCCGCGGCTGGTCTCCTCACCGTGGCGACGTTGCCCGCAAGTGGTGCCGCAAAGGCGAAAAAAATCACTTGCTACGAATTGACGAACACGGCGCTTAGAACGAAGGCGTTCACCAAGGCTTGCCCCAAGGGGTGGAGTCGGTCCAAGCCCAGCTTGCAGGGTACGAACCTCAAGGGTGACACCGACCTCAGCGTGCCCAGCACGGTGACGTTGGCCATCAACGGATCGTCGTTCGACGCGCCGTTGGTTGGCGCGACCACCAGCGGATCCACGGGCTACACCGCGGGCGGCAAGGTGTCCTTCAGCGCGTACCCGGCGGCCGGTTCTGGCACCGGGCGTACGGCCATCGCCAACGGCTCGGTTGCGATCGGATTCTCCGACGTGCCGATGACCGCGGCGGCCGGCACGTTGCCAAGCGGTACGACGGAAGCGAACTACGCCCAGGTCCCCTACGCGTTGGGTGGTGCCGTCATTGGCTACAACCTCGGTGCGGGCCTCGACAACATCAAGCTCACGGCTCCTGAGATTGCTCAGATCTACGACGGGAAGATCACGACCTGGTCGAACTCGGCGATCGTGGCGACCAACGGTGGTGCGGGCACGGCGACCGGCAAGGCGCTGGCGGACCTTGGGACCAACAACGAAGCGCGCAACACCATCAAGGTGCTGTACCGCAACGCTGGTTCTGGCACCACCGAAGCCTTCACGTACTTCCTCTCCCAGGCCGGGAACTCGGGTCACGCGCCCAACGGCGGTAGCCCGATGGAAGGTGCCGGTGGTGCGTGGGGAGCGACGAACATCAACGGCGTGGCGAACAACGCGGCCATGGCGCAGGGAATCGTCAACACCCTCGGCTCCATTGGCTACGTCGAGTACAGCTACGTGTTGATCCCCGGTAACGACGCCATCCAAGTGGCGCAGCTCCAGGACAAGAACGGCCAATGGCTCGAGCCCAGCTTGACCAACATCGCCAACGCGGCTGCGGCCGCTGGTTCGGGTCTGTCGACCGCCAACTTCGCGATCACCGACGAGCCAGGCTCGAACGTGTGGCCCTTCGCGACGTACAGCTGGGCCATCGTGCCAAAGACCCAGACCAACGAGGGTAGCTGCGAGGCGATCACGAAGTACCTGGACTGGGAGTCGCACTACGCGCAGAACGCGATCGCTAAGGCCGAGGGTTACGTACCGCTGCCCACGGCTGTTCGCACTTACGCGCGGGCCCTCCTTAAGGAAGTAACGGTCAGCGGCACCGCCTGCGTGAGCCAAAAGTCGTAACGAACACGTAAGCAATTCAAGCGCAAGGGAGTAGGTAGTCGAGAGCGTGACCCTAGTACCTACTGACCTGCACGTCCACGACGAGGCGGTGGCGGAGTTCAACTCCGCCACCGCCGATCGTACGTGGTACCACTTCGTCCTCCTGGGCGCGGCGGTCCTCTTTGGCATCATCAGCGTCGGATTCGTGGGGACGATCTTTTGGAGTTCGCTGCCCACGTGGCTGCACCATGGCGTGACGCTCCTCACGGGAAAGGGTTGGTCGTCGCCGAACGGCCCCTTCGGCGGCTTGGCGATGATCGTTGGCACGCTCGAAACGTCGCTCATCGCGCTCGCCCTGGCCGTACTCGTCGGTCTCGGCACGTCGATAGCTATCGTCTTTCTCGTACCGCGGCGCTTGCGCAACATCATCGCGACCCTGGTGGAACTCCTGGCCGCCGTGCCGAGCGTGGTGTACGGATTGTGGGGACTCGCTGTGCTGTCACCTTGGATGGCCGTCACGGTCAATCCTTGGTTGAACAGTTGGCCCTTCGCGAAGGTGCTCTTCGGTAATCCCGGCCAGGAGTTCGGCACGTCTCTCTTGCTGGCGTCGATCGTCCTCGGGATCATGATCTTGCCAACCTTCGTCGCCATCAGCCGAGAGGTCATCGCGGTCGTCCCCCAAGATCTCATCGAGGCCAGCCTCTCCTTGGGCGCCACGCGCTGGCAAGTGATTCGAGAGGTCGTGCTACCGACGGCCAAGATTGGACTCTTTGGCGCGACGTTCTTGGCGCTAGCGCGTGCGACAGGCGAGACCGTCGCCGTCGCCCTCGTCGCCGGCGGCGTTGCGGACGCGCAGTTCCACCTTCTCTATCCCGGCACGTCCATCGCGGCGTGGATCGCTCTGACGTTCGGTGAGTCGCAGGGCAACGAGATTGCGGCCCTCATGGCGCTTGGCGTCCTGCTCATGCTCTTGAACTTTGGATTTTCGATGATTAGTCGGGCGCTCGTGAATCGCCAGCGCAAGATCTTGGCAATCGTATGAGCGACATGACCGAACTCAACGAGCCCGTCGAAGACGGTCACCTCGTACGTGACGAGGTTCGAAGGATCTCGAAGAGCGTGCACGCTCGTCGAGTGGCGACGTCGCGACTGATGATGGTGCTGTGCGCCGTCGCTCTCCTCGTCGCCGCGGTGCCTCTCGTCATGCTGATCGCTGAGTTGGTGAAGAACGGCCTACCGCAGCTCAATAAGGCGTTCTTTACTACCGAACCACAGACACCGACGTTGATCGCGCCCAACGCCGCCGGTGGTGTCTCCAACGCCATCGTCGGCAGTCTGGCCCTGACTGTCTACGCCTCGGTGCTAGCCATTCCGTTGGGCATCCTCGTCGGGGTCTACCTCGCCGAGAGTGAGTCGAAACTGGCATCGATACTTCGAGTCATCGCCCAGACGATGGCCGGTGCGCCGTCGATTCTCATGGGCCTCTTCGCGTTCTCGTTCATCGTTCACGATTTGAATATTGGCTTCTCCGCGCTGGCCGGCTCGTTCGCGCTGGCGGTGCTGATGATGCCCGTGATCATTATCGCCACCGAGATCGCCGTTCGCAACGTGCCGAACTCGCTTCGTGAAGCGGGACTCGCTCTCGGCGCGAGGAATCACAAAGTGTCCCTCCGCATCGTGCTCCCTACGGCACTCTCAGGCATCGTCACCGGCACAATCCTGGCGATATCGCGCGCGGTCGGTGAGACCGCACCCGTGTTGTTAGTCATTGGCGGCGGTTTCATCAACCAGTGGCGACCTCTCGACCCGGTCTCGTCGCTGCCGCTCTCGATTTTTGAGAACGCGAAGTCCCAGTGGCCAGCGCAACGCCTACAGGTGTGGGGGGCTGCGTTAGTCCTGGTGGCGTTCGTGTTCGTACTCAGTCTTACCGCCCGGATTTGGGCAACAAGAAAGCAACAGGTTAGAAACTAATGGAGCAAGAGATCATGGCAGACATTCAATCCAAGACCGCGACCACCGAGTCGATCAGCCGAGGACCCATCGCGATGCAACTTCGTGACGTGGCCGTGTCGTTCCACGGTCGCACCGCGGTACGAGATTGCACTTTCGATATCGCGAAGAATCAAGTCACCAGCCTCATCGGGCCGTCGGGTTCGGGCAAGACGACGTTGCTACGCGCACTCAATCGTCTCCACGACCTCACGCCGGGCGCCAAGGTGACCGGCCAGATCCTTTTGGACGGCGTCGACATCTACCGAGGCAACGTGACCGTGACGGAACTTCGTACCCGAGTGGGCATGGTCTTCCAGCGTCCGAACCCGTTTCCAACTATGTCGATCTACGACAACGCCGTCTCGGGTCTTCGATTCAACGGCATCAAGAAGAAGTCGTTGCTCGACGAGGCCGCCGAGTCGTCGCTTCGCTCAGCGGCGCTATGGGATTCAGTCTCCTCGCGCCTGAAGGTGTCCGCTTCAAACCTCTCGGGTGGCGAGCAACAGCGACTCTGTATCGCGCGCGCGTTGGCGCTCGATCCCGAGGTCCTCTTGATGGACGAGCCGACGTCGGCCCTCGACCCTGTAGCGACGCTGCGAATCGAAGAGCTCATGACGAGTCTGAAGAGCCGCGTCACCGTCGTCATCGTGACGCACAACATGCAACAGGCTGCACGAATCTCCGACGACTGCGCGTTCTTGTTGATGGGCGAAGATCGTGCCGGTGAGCTCATCGAGTTCGACACCACCGAGAAGATCTTCAACAATCCCGTGGACTCGCGCACACTCGACTACACCCTCGGACGTTTCGGCTGATCCTTCGTCTCGCTCTCGCGTGACAAACTACCGAGGATAACTTTTTCGAGGGGATCGTCGTGGGGAAAGAACTGTGGCAAGAGTCCGCGTCGTCGTTGGCGCAACTCATTCGAAGCGGCCAGACGTCGTCGCGCGAGGTCGTCGAAGCGCACCTCGCACGCATTGACGCCGTGAACGGTGCCGTCAACGGAGTCGTGGAGGTGCGTCCCGAAGAAGTTCTCGCCGCGGCCGACGCCGCGGACGCGTCCCTGAAGGGTGGCGCCGCCCTCGGTGCGTTGCACGGTGTTCCCTTCAGCGTGAAGACGAACTTGGACGTTGCCGGTTACGCCACCACCGAAGGGTCGGCGGCGCTGAAGGACGTCGTGGCCACCACCGACGCGCCTATCGTCGAGAAGATGCGCGACGCCGGCGCGGTCATGCTCGCTCGTACGAACATGCCCGACCTCGGACTTCGTATCAACGCTGAGTCATCGCTCTACGGTGCCACGCATAACCCTTGGAAACACGGCTACACCGCGGGTGGGTCCTCGGGTGGCGAGGCGGCTTCGATCGCCTCGGGCATGAGCCCATTGGGACTCGGTAATGACGTCGGTGGGTCGTTGCGAAACCCCGCGTACTGCTGTGGCATCGCGTCGATCAAACCAACTCGGGGTCGCGTGGCGCAAGGCAACCCGAGCAGCGTGCTGCAGATGCCAATCAACGACCAAATCATGTTGGTTGACGGAGTACTGGCCCGTCACGTCGGTGACGTACGTCGTGGACTCGAAGTCGTGATGGGTTCGCATCGAAGCGACCCGCAGTCCGTGGATGTTCCCCTCTCTGGGCGCCCCGTGTCGAGGCGCGTCGCGCTCGTCGTCGAACCCATTGGAGGTGAGACCGACGCCGACGTCGCTGAGGGTGTTCGTGTCGCGGGCCGTGCACTTGAAGCGGCCGGCTACGAGGTCGAAGAAGTTGAGCCGCCACTCCTCTTTGACGCGTACTTGGCGTGGACGGAGCTGATGATGACGAGCCTCGCGGTGGCGATGCCCCGACTTGAGGAATTGATGGGCGAGGGTGGAAGGCGGTTCCTCGAGTTGACCTACGTCGAGTTCCCGCCCGCGACCGCTTCGTCAATGGCCCTGATGCACGAGGCCCGCTACCGAGTGGCCAGCGCGTGGCGAGAGTTCTTGACGACGTACCCCTTGATCGTCGGACCGGTCTGGACGCAACCTCCCTTTGCGTTGGGCTTCGATATACAAGACACGGAATCGGCCATGAAGGTCGTCGAACTCTTCCGATTCGTCTTGCCGCCCAATCTTCTTGGCTTGCCAGCGGCGTGCGTCCCGACGGGCGTTGCGAACGGGCTTCCGACCGGCGTTCAGGTCATTGGTGACCTCTTTCGAGAGGATCTCTGTTTGAACGCCGCTGAAGCCATTGAACAGAGCGCCGGCGTCCTTACGCCCATTGACCCGAGACCATAGATCGTGGAGGTACTCATTCGCCCCATCGCCTTCGGCGACGTCGGTCCTGCATCATTGGTCGTCCAGGGCGGCTCACTCACACCTGAAGTAGAGGACGAGTCGAACGTCGACTCGTACTGGTCGGCCGTTGAAGAGACGCGTCGTCGTCGCGGTGACGTGCTCGTGGCCGAGATGAATGGGGAAGTGGTAGGCGTGTGTCAGGTCCTCGTGTTTCAACACTTCCAGCACACGGGCGGATGGTGCTGCGAGCTCGAGAGCGTGCACGTACGAAGCGACCAGCGCGGTCTCGGCGTTGGCTCGAGACTTCTTGCAGCGGCTGAAGCACTCGCTCGACGAGAGGGCTGCTACCGCGTGCAGTTGACCAGTCGCAACGTTCGCCTCGACGCGCACCGTTTCTATGAGGCCAACGGTTTCGAACCGACCAGTCAGGGTTTCAAAAAGTGGCTCTAGCGAGGCGCCGGCAAACCAAAGCCGAATGCCCGAATTCGTTTGAACCCGCGCGTCGGCGCCACGCGTCCTACAATCGCCTCACTGTGAACAATAATTTGGCTGAAGACGTCCTCGATGGCGAAGGCTAAGCGACTCCCTCAGCACGTGGGTATCATCCCCGACGGCAATAGGCGTTGGGCGCAAGACCAGGGGTTCCAAAAAGAGGACGGCTATCACTTTGGCCTGCAACCGGGTCTCGAAGTGTACAGCGCGTGTTTGGAGCTGGGCATCCCCGAGATAACTTTCTACGGCTTTACGGTCGACAACACGAAGCGTCCCGCGGCTCAGATCGAAGCGTTTCGAACCGCGTGCGTGGAGGCCGTCGCCGAGTTGGAGACGAGGGACGCGGATCTGCTCGTGGTCGGCAACACGCAGTCGGTACTTTTCCCAGAAGAGTTGCTGCCGTACACGAAACGAACGAGAATCGGTGAGGGTCGTATCAAGGTCAACTTCCTCGTCAACTACGGCTGGAGTTGGGATCTCAACTATTCACTGAAGAACGGTGACGTGAACAAGGGTGACGACATCGCCGACGGCATCGCGTCCGCCGATATCTCGAGGATTGATCTCATCGTCCGCTGGGGCGGTGGCCGGCGATTGAGCGGGTTCCTGCCCATCCAGTCGATTTACGCAGATTTTTATGTCGTCAACGAACTGTGGCCGGACTTTTCGATTGACCAGTTCCACGAAGCACTCGAGTGGTATCAAGACCAAGACGTGACGCTCGGCGGCTAGTCAGATAACAAAAAGCCATTGGACTCTTCGACGTCTGAATAGTCCTACTGGTTCCCCACAAAAGGCGCCACGCTCCATGAGACCGGGGTGTAACCCTAAGCGCAAGTAAGGACTTGCGTATCACCATTTTATCTGCTAGTCTCCACTTGCACATGGAAACAACGAAAGTGGGGAATTAGTCAATGAATACTGACCGAATAGAACGCGAAGTCGTCATAGACGCACCGATTGAACGGGTGTGGTCGGCGCTGACCCAACCAGCGTCAGTGAGCTCCTGGTTTAGTAATGGAAACAAAGTAACGATCGATCTTCGAGAGGGCGGCGTGATGGCGCTCGACCAAGGTGACCACGGAGCTTTCCAGACGGTCATCGTCTCGGTGTCACCACCCAACCTCTTTTCCTTTCGCTGGGCGTCAGCGTATCCCGACGTCCTCGCAACGGAGGACAACTCGACCCTGGTGGAGTTCACGCTGAAAGCGACACCCGAAGGGACGGTTCTTCGCGTCGTGGAGAGTGGCTTTGACGCACTCGAGATACCTGCCGATCGCGTGCAACACGCCGGATTCGAGAATCACTCCAAAGGCTGGACTGGCGTGGTGGCAGAGTTCGTCAAGTACGTCATGGCCAACCAGGAGACCGCGCTCTTCGATTCACCATGAGTAACGTCACTGAAGTTCTCACCGCGCTGGCCGACCCCACCCGGCGACACCTTCTCGAGAGGCTCTCCATCCGAGGCGAAGCGACCGCCACAGCTCTCGCCGGGGACCTTCCAATTAGCCGTCAAGCCGTCGTGCAGCACCTTGCCGTGCTCGACAGGGTGGGATTGGTTCGAGGGCGCCGCCGCGGTCGAGAGCATCGATTCATCGTCAGAACCGAACCCCTTGCTGAAACGGTGAAGTGGATGGAAAAACTTTCCCAACAGTGGGATTACCGACTCAGCGTCATTAAGCAGATTGCCGAAGCGTCGGAGGTTCACGAACACGCCACGAACTCAAGTTCGGGTCAAGAAAGCAGAGAGAGCCATGAATGAAGAAAATTTCACCACGAGCTTTACGGTAGATCAGACGCGCGAAGAAGCCTTCGCTGCCATCCTCGATGTTCGCGGATGGTGGTCGGGCGACATCGAAGGAAGTACCGACACGCTCGACGATGAGTTCACGTATCGGTACGAAGACATCCACTACTCGAAGCAAAAGATAACGCAACTCGTTCCCAGCACGAGAGTCGTCTGGCTTGTTGTGGACAGCTACTTGAAATTCGTGGATGACAAAACCGAGTGGAACGGAACCGAGATTACGTTTGATGTGTCGGAACTCGACGATAAAACCGAAGTCCGCTTCACGCACGTGGGTTTAGTCCCGAACTACGAGTGTTTCGAAGCGTGCTCAAGCGGATGGAACTTCTATATCAACGGAAGTTTGCTGACGTTGATTGCAACGGGGAGAGGTCAGCCCAACGAGTTGGAGTAAGGGGATAGAGAAAAAGAATCACTCAGGGAGTTCGGCACGCTGCACTGTGTGTTGGCGAGCCCTCAACCAGCGACTGAGTCTTCCTTCGAGTTGGAAACAGCCGCGCTCGTTATGTTGGTTTCCTAGGAAGTCCTGGTCCGCGCTCCCTTAGGCGCCGAGGAGAATCTTGAGCGATGGTGTGTCAATCACTTTTCGCGGGAGAACTCCATTATCCAGTTGGTCTGCCAACTTTGACCATCGTCGTACGAGAACGACTGTGACCAGCGGGCGCTCTCGAGGGTTGGATTGGTTCACTCGAATCTCACCTTGATGGCCCTATCATTCACTGTGTCGTCGCCAAAGAATTCGCCAACGCCCTCGACGAAGCGCCCCACGAGAGGGGCGTCGAGTTTGCCCGGACTCCTTGTCGACGCCCACCAAATCCTCCACACAGATTCTGCGGGATCGAATTGACGCAGAGTGAAGCCCTCCCACGCGTCGGCCCCTTCAACAGCGTCAGCGTAGATACGCTCTACGTGGCTGAGGCCAAAGAGGACCGGTTCGGTACGCGACGTCGTCTGAAACTCAGTCCACTCGTGACAGTTTGGGTCCGTCGCGTCGAGCAGCTTTCGGTTGTGAACGATCCAACTGCCGAAGATGAAATCAAGGTCGCCCTGGCCGACAGAGGGGATTGTCGTTGGTTCTGTTGTTGTCATGTCGATTCCTTTACGCCTTCGCTGCTTGGTTTTGTGTCAGCGCGCGGCATAAGGCGGAGCACGTTGTTGGTGGAATTCTTCTCTTCCGGTGTGACACGACTCGGCGCCGTGCCAAGCTCGTCGTCTCCGCTGATCGGCGAGACGCTGAGCCAGGGCGATATGTGCCATGGGTCGACCGCAATGTCCAGCAACGGTAGCAATCACCCTGTGACGTCAAGCAGGTCCCGAAGGTCTTTTGGGCGGAATCAAGTGGTCAGCGCAACAAGCTCAGTGGGTCGCCCGGGTCTCAATCCCAGTACCTTGGGAGTGTTTCCAGATTGTCCAAGGTCGTCGACTTAACGTCCAGCTGTTTCGATTCATCGTGGAAGGTCGCGACCGCTGACGTAATCGTGTCCTTCATCAGCTGATGAAGAGCGGCCTAAAGCGCAGGGCGCTCGCGAAGATCGCCATGTCGGCCAGCGCGAAGGCCGCGATGACCAGCGGCACGACGTGGACTGAGAAGGCAGATACCATGAGGCTCTCAACGCCGGGCCCGATCACGCCACCGGCCATCATGAAGAGGATCATGAGGGCGAGTCCGTCATTGTCGTGCGGACAGAGCACGGTGTACCAGATGAGTCCCATTGGGAAGATCGAAGCCAAGACGAGTCCCAGCACCGGATATGCGTACGGCGCAAGGGCGCTCGACGAGGCGCAACCGCACAGAACGAGGGCGAGAGCGAGGCCACCGAGGACCAGGATCTTGTCGGACCAACGACTGTGCAGAGGAGCGCCCACCACGCGTCCAACAGCGAGTCCGGCCCAGAATCCGGCCGTCACGATAGTTGCCGTCGATCCGGAGTAGCCGACGCCGTGAAGCTGTGCGGCCAGCCACCCCGACGAGCTCGATTCAACGGCGATATAGAAGATGTACGCCGCGATGAACGTGATCAAGATCGGACGTCGCCGTGACGCGAGTGCGTTCACCTCGCGCTGGTGTTGATGTCCGCGTAAGACTGGCGCGTCGACTCCACAATTGAGTGTGGACAGCAACACCGCGCCGACGGCGATGCCTCCCAGGAGGATCGGGAAGTTGGTGGGATGGACCACGACGATGAGCACTGGACCGATGACGGCACCGACGCCGAAGCCGGCGTTGGCGACACTGAGTCGAAACACCCGGCCCTCGAGGGCTGTTCGGGCCAGCAACGTGTTGAGCGAGAAGTCCAGCCCACCGAATCCGAGGCCAATGCCAAACACGCACGTGAGGAACGTCGGCCAGTGGTGCGAGAACGCAGCTCCCGTGGCTCCCGCGGCCAAGAGCCACAGCGAACCCGAGAGCACCCACGAACCCGACACGCGCTTGACCCCGAACCAGCCGAGTAGGACTCCGAAGAACGAGCCAACGAAGTTGACACTTATGACGGCGCCTGCGGTCGGCAGTGAGACGTCGAACCTATGAGAGAAGTTGATCAAGAGCGGGCCGAAGAGCGACGTCATCGCACCGAAGAGGACGAAGGAGGTCGTGGCGCCGGCGAACGCGACCGGTTGAAAGGTGACCTGAGTCGATGGCGCCCCGTGTGGCGTCGAGCGACTTCCTTCCATTCGTCCGCCTCTCAGCTAGTGGTGTTGCGCCGACGGGGGCATCTAAAGAGATGACATCGAGAACTCACGCGCGATTGCAACGACAGGTATCGCTGGTCAGCGAACTTTGCCGCGTCCGGCGACGACGAGTTCCTGCACGATCTCTCCACGTCGCGCTCCGTATGCGGAGTCGAAGAGGTTGATCACCGCACAGGCGTGGCTCGGAATGAGCTCGAGCTTGTCGCCGATAGAGAGCATGCCGCCCTGGGAGAGATCGATCGTTCCGACTCCGTGCTCTTCGGTGATGAACTCCATCGTGAGGTCGTTGCGCCCCACAACCTGGATCCAGCCGGGTCGGCCCACGCCGTCGGACGAGAAGCACTTGGTGCCGGCGTCGATGACGAAGCGCTCCGCGCTCGCCCGGCTGACGACGGTCGCCAGGATGTGCGCGGCGCAGGTCTCTTGGGTCGCCACGCCGAGGTTGATCATGCTGGTGTCGTTGAAGACGTAGGTGCCGGGTCGCACCTCGGTCACGCCGTGTCGAGAGATTTCGCTACGCGCGGACGGCGTTGATCCAACGCTGATCTCGCGTACCTCTACGCCGGCCTCGGAGCAAAGTCGCTGCGTGTCGAGCAGGTCCGTAATCTCCTGGTCGACCACGACGCCGCGCTCGCTGAGCGAGATGGCGCCGTAGGCGTGTCCCGCGTGAGTCAGTAGTCCGAAGATCGTGATGCCGGGTATCTCGGCGAGCGCCGAGACCAGTTCGACGGTCGGGGCGCCAGAAGGACGGCCCATGCGGTGGTGACCAGTGTCGACTTCGACGTAGACATCTACGGGATTGCCCGACGCGACGCCGAGTTCGCCGAGCCCCCGAGCAACCTCGGTGGAGTCGAGGCTCACCAGTATTCGGGCCTTCTCTCGAAGAGCCGCTAACCGAGCGAGCTTCGTTGATCCGTAGAGCGGATACGCAATGAGGATGTCGTCGAAGCCCGCCGCCACCATCACCTCTGCTTCGCCGATCTTGGCGCAGGTGATGCCCGAGGCACCAGCGTCGATCTGCATTCGTGCGATCTCGGGCATCTTGTGGGTCTTGGTGTGGGGTCGCAGGCGAACACCTCCCTCACGACTGCGTCGCGCCATTTCGGCGATGTTGGTTTCGACGCGGTCGAGGTCGATGACGAGCGTCGGCGTATCAAGGTCGAAGACGTTCATGGTTGCAACAGAGCCTTGATTGGTGTGGTCTGGCCGTTCATGAGCGCCGTGAATATCTCTGCACCCTGGGTCAGGGGGTACGTCGTGAACCACGAGAGGTCGAGCTGGGGCGCTAGGTGGATCGCCTCGACGAACTCCGCATCGTTGTAGGCGAACGAACCGCGGATGTTCTTCTCGAAGCGCACGGCTGCGGCCGCGTCAAACCCGGGGTCCGGTGTCGCGAGACCCAGCCAGACGGCAGTACCACCGGGGATGAGGTGGTCGATCGAACTAGCGCGAGTGGAGGCCGTGCCGACGGCGTCGAAGATTACGTCGAACTCACCCTCGAGCGACGATCCGACCCGCGTGGCACCTATTGCCCGTGCGACGTCACCACGCTCGGTTGAAAGATCGGCGCAGGCGATACTCGTGGCGCCTTTGTTGCGAGCGACCTCGAGGCAGGCCAGTCCGATCGGGCCGCAACCGATCACTCCGAATCGCAGGTCCGGAGGCGACCCGGCGAGCGCCCACGCGTGCACGGCGTTGGCGATGGGCTCGATGAGCGCGGCGTGGTCCCAGTCGATTTCGTCAGGAATTGTGTGTATCGAGGTGATGGGCGTGGCCACTCGTTCGGCGAAACCTCCCGCCGAGTGAACCCCGAGCAGCGACCTGGTGCGACACAGTTGCGTGCGACCCGAAACGCACAGCTCGCACTTACCGCACGAACTCAGCGGGTTCACGGCCACGCGCCTGCCGTCAGAAGTACGCCCGACGAACTCGTGACCCATAATCATCGGCGGAACACGAAAGCCGGCCGTCGCAATACCGTGTAGCTCGCTGCCGCAGATTCCTGCTCGTTCGACGTGGACGATTTCTTCCCCGTCGGCGGCGACCGCGTCGGGAATATCGCGGTTCTCCACGACTCCTGGAGCCGTGAATACGAGTGCCTTCATTTGGTCCTCCGTCGTCGCGCGAGCTTTGTCTCTGCGGTCACGATACTTGCTTGATGGTGGTTACCAAGGACAACTTCGTAACGATTGGTTGTCTCGTCGACCTAATGCACTCGTTGAGATGACCAGAATGTGTTGACTATCTCATCACTCGAACGAGTCTTGAAGGACACGCCGGTAACATGTGCTCGATCGAAGTGGCTGACAGTGTTCGAGTAATTGGAATTGATGTCAGTTCTCTTGAGCAGTCTTTACGTTGAGTAAACGCGGCGTTGTCGTGCTGAATTCAAATATTCAAAAGCGCTCACGGATAGTAGAGTCATACACGAGAACGAAGTGACGACGTGAATCTCAAAGTGCCGCGTCGCTTTCAAAGATCTGCCACGAGAGGAAATATGTATATGCAGGATCTCAAATACGGTCAACTCACTGTCTTCATCGCGGAATCCAATGCAGCACTTGGCCTCGCTGGAGCCGACGACTTTGCTGCGACTGTCGCCACGGCGTTCGAGACGCGCGACGAGGTTGCGGTCATCCTGGCCACCGGCAACTCGCAACTGAGTTTCATGGACGCGCTCTGTCATCGTAGTGATATCGATTGGTCGCGCATCACGATCCTGCACATGGATCAATACCTCGGGATGGCTGAAGATCATCCCGAGAGTTTTAGCCGTTATATGCAGGAAAAGTTGGTGTCACGGGTGAAGCCGAAGGCCTTTTATGGTGTTCGCGGCGACCATCAGCCGGTGGAAGAGGAACTGGCTCGCTACGGTCAGTTAGTTCGTGACCTTGATCCAGCAATTTGCGTCATGGGAATTGGCGAAAATGGCCACTTGGCGTTCAATGACCCCCCAGCGGACTTCCACACTCGCGAGATGATACACATTGTTGAACTGGATGAGGCGTGTCGTGCCCAGCAAGTCGGTGAGGGGCATTTCGGGTCGATCGACGATGTACCCACTCGGGCCCTGACCCTCACGGTGCACGCGTTGATGCGACCGGCCAGCGTTATTGTGCTGACGCCCGAAGCGCGAAAGGCGAAAATAGTGAAGCGCGTACTCGAGGGACCAGTGACCGCGGACTGCCCTGCTTCGCTACTCCAGACGGCTCCCAACGCACGTCTCTATCTTGACGCCGATTCATCGGCCTTACTTGATCGTCGGTCGTGAATCGTTCGACGGCACCGTGGGTGACTGTTCGATGATCGTCGGGAGTCGTCGTTGAGCGCTGACGAAGAGATGACGGGACTGACCTCGGGGCAACTGACCTTGAGCGTCGTCGGAGCGGGGACGCGGCGTCAACTTCGAGTCGTCGCGCGCACGGCGGAGGAGCTGTCTGATTTCGACGGCGTCGTGAGCACGAGCGTCGACGGGTCGATTCTCGAAGGTTCTCTCTCGCCCCTCAATGCACGTGCGGTGCGGGCAAAAGTTCCCGGGCTGCAACCGAGACCGGTGGGGCTGGCCACGTCGGCGGGAGTCGGCGATCGACTCGGGTTGGCCACGCCGGGACACGTAAAGGCGTTTCGCACGTACGGCAGCGGCATCGTGCCGGTGTTCGCGCAACAATCCATACGAGAGATGGACCGCCTGGGGCGCACCCCACAAGAGGTCTTGGACGACGCCACGTTCGGCGCGCTGGAGGCGGGCTGGGACCGACAAGTCGGCGCCGACGCGGACCATCTAAAGACCTTCGCTGACATCGACAGATGCCTGGAGGCAGGTTTCACCACGTTCACCATTGACCCAGGTGAACACGTTCGTGACGTCACTCCGTCATACCAGGGCGACCTCACCGATGTCCCCTGGACAGCGCTCGAGGACGATGAAACCTCGATGCTTCGTCGCTATGCGGCCAAGACAATTGACTTGGAAGAGATTGCACTACGCGTGAGCGACGTAGAACTGAGACGTGCCGCGCACAAGTACGCGGCAGCGGTGGCCTACACGGTTTCGATGTATCGCCATTTGATGACGCACGCCGACTACCCCGTCGAAGTGGAAGTCGCCATAGACGAAACTGAATCTCCGACCACCATTGCCGAGCACGTGTACATGGCCACGGAAATGAAGCGATTGGGTATGCAGTGGGTGAGTTTCGCTCCCCGCTACATCGGCGCGTTCGAAAAAGGTGTGGAGTACATTGGCGACACGGGCGTTTTGGCCGACAGCCTTCGTCAGCATTTTGCGGTGACGAGTGCACTGGGGCCCTACAAACTCAGTTTGCACTCGGGCTCGGACAAGTTCAGTATCTACGCGTTGGCTGCGGACGCCACGGGTGGGATGCTCCATCTCAAGACGTCGGGGACGAGTTACCTCGAGGCACTCGGTGTTGCGGCGCTCTGCGCGCCGTCGCTCTTTCGAGAGATCTACGACGTGAGCCGTGACGCCTACCAAGGAGCACGAGCCAGTTATCAGGTTTCGGCGGTTCGAGATCGAACTCCTCTCTCAAGGGATGTCGCGGACGCCGATCTCGATGCGTTGGTGACAAGTTTCGACAGTCGACAGATCTTGCACGTGGGATACGGCGCGGTGCTCACCCTTCGCGATGAACAAGGTGAGCTCCGGCTCAAGGACGAACTGCATTCGCTGCTCGGCGTGGAGTCTGATCGCTACCATCATGCGCTGGAGACCCATCTTGGACGCCATCTGGCACCGTTGAAGGGGACCTCACGCCACTCGTAAATCCCGCGGCTGAGCTCTTCGACGTGAGCGGCAAACGAGCTGCGATCATCGGTGGGACCGGCGCACTCGGGGCGCGCTTTGCGCGCTGCCTCGCCTCGGCTGGCGCAGAGGTGACGGTGCTCGGTCGGTCGATGGAGCGTGGCCACGCGGTGGTCGATGACATCATTCAGGCTGGTGGGCGCGCCGCGTTCTTGTCGGTCGACGTGGTCGACAGGGGAAGCATGGAAGCAGCTGGCGCGACGTTGGAGGGTACGGGAGGCACCGACATCTTGGTAAATGCGGCGGGCGTGAATTCGTCGGCGTCGTTCGCTGATTTGCAGGATGAGGAATGGGATCGATTACTGGACGTCAATCTCAGTGCGGTCTTTCGCGCTTGTCAGATCTTCGTCCCGCAGATGCGAAACCGACCCGGCGGAGCGTCAATCATCAACATCTCGTCGGCGTCGTCGGGGCCACCACTAAGTCGCGTCTTTGGCTACGCCGCCGCGAAGGCCGGATTAAACAACGTCACGCAATATTTGGCTCGTGAACTGGCGCCCGACGGAATTCGCGTCAACGCGATCATTCCCGGCTTCTTCCCCGCGGAACAGAATCGTGCGCTCTTGACCCGCGAGCGCGTCGACAGCATTGTCGCGCACACTGCGATGCGGCGCCTGGGTGAACCCGAAGAGCTCGACGGGGCACTGTTGTGGCTGGCAGCTTCTCGCGCGTCCGGCTTCGTCACGGGTGCTCTGATCCACGTCGACGGCGGCTTTTCGGCGATGACCATTTAATAGGTCGTCGAAAGCCGTGGGACACAGATGGACGAAGGTGTCTGCCGGTGTGTCGTCGACTGACATCCACGACAAGGCACCGACACCACGTCCGGTAGTGTCGAACGTTGATTGAATTTAGACGGCGGGCGGTGGCGACCGCGTAAGGGGGAGCTACCATGCCGGCAGAGCAGAGAGGTACCCGCACGCGTAACTTTTCGCCCTGGTCCCAATGGACGAGCCGACTCAACGACACGGTGCAGGTCGACCCGCTACCCGAGGGCGATCGGGCACAGTTCGATGCATGGCGGGTGCGCTGTCAGCAACGGCTCGCGTCACTGCTCGCTCCGACTCCATCGCGGGTGCCGCTTGATTTCGAAGTGACCGAGAGCGTGGCGTGCGACGGCTACCGGCGAGACCGGGTGGTCTTCGACACTGAGGACACCATGTCCGTGCCCGCTTATTTACTGCTACCTGATGAGCGTCGCGCCCCGGGCGCGGCGGTCCTGGCCGTGCACGGCCACGGGTCGGGCAAGTCCCTGGTCTGCGGTCTCGACTCATCGGAGACGCCCGGCGATGATTACGCGCATCAGTTGGCCCAACGGGGCTTCGTCGTCCTCGCCCCCGACCTGCGGTGTTTCGGAGAGCGTGCTGACTGGTCGCCGCCCGATCACTACGGTTGCGACACCAATCTGGTGCACGCCGTTATGGCCGGATGGAATCCGTTGACGCAGAATCTTTGGGATCTCGCTCGATGCTTGGACGTGCTCGATGGGCACCCCCTGGTGGATCCCACTCGGGTCGGCGTGGCTGGCCTCTCCTTCGGCGGCACTCTCTCGTTGTTGCTGGCCGCCACTGACGATCGGGTATCGGCCGTCGTGGTGAGCGGCTTCTTCTCCTCGTGGGGCGAGGCCCACACGATCCCCTTCAACATGTGTGGATCGCAGGTGCTGTGGGGAATGCTGGGCCAACTCGAGCACGTGGATTTGGGTGCCTTGATTTGCCCACGTCCTCTTCTGATCGAGTCCGCCACTGAGGACCCGCTGTTCCCCTTGACGTCGGCGGAGTCGTCGATGGCGCAGCTGCGCTCGGTCTACGAAGGCCTCGGCGCCGGCGACGCACTGGTCCACGACGTGTTCGTCGGTGGCCATCAGTGGCACGGCGACCTGGCCTACTCGTTCTTGGAACGTTGGCTGGGCTAGGCGCGCGGCGTCAACGTCGTAGGCCACAAATTGGCTGAAGAAACTCGCGTGATTCTCTATCAGTGCTGATTTACGATTGTCAACCGGCACAACTCAAGATCACCAGTCGTGAACGGTCCCGTCCTGAAGGCGGTTGACTGGCAGGTACGCGCTTTGGTACGGAAACTTTGCAGCGATCTGGTCGTCGTACGAGACGCCGAGTCCCGGCAGGTCACCCGGATGCAGGTAACCATCTTCAAAGCGGAAGGACTGAATGAACACGTCGTTCGTGGCGTCACCGTGGCGCATATATTCCTGAATGCCAAAATTGTGGATCGCCAAGTCAAGATGCAATGCCGCGGCCATGCCCACGGGCGAGATATCCGTTGGTCCGTGAATGCCCGACTTGATCTGATACTGCGCAGCAAACTCCATGATCTTCTTCAGCGCCGATATGCCACCTGCGTGGGTAACGGCGGATCGCACGTAGTCGATCAGCTGCTCAGTGATGAGTGTCTGATAGTCCCACACAGTATTGAAGACCTCACCGATGGCCAACGGAGTGACAGTGTGTTGTCGCACCAGCCTTAGCGCCTGCGCGTTCTCACCCGGTGTGCAATCCTCGAGCCAAAAGAGGTCGTACGGCTCCAACGACTTACCGAGTTTCGCCGCTTGAATTGGTGTCATCCGGTGGTGGCCGTCGTGAAGGAGTGTCAACTCCGGTCCAAACTCATTGCGTACGGCTTCAAACACGGTGGGCACGTGTCGTAGGTACGCGACGGTATCCCATTTTTCTTCGACGGGCAACGCGGTCCGTCGGGCTGGTTCGTAGTCGTAGCGTGCTCCGCCCACTGTGGGGCTTGACGCAACGCCGTACACGGATCCGAGGCCTGGGACGCCCGTTTGGACTCGGATTGCTTGGTAGCCAAGAGCCTGGTGTTCTCGAATTGAATCAAAGAGCTCTGGAATGTCGACGCCACTCGCGTGCCCGTACGCACGAACTCCTTCGCGTGATGCCCCTCCCAAGAGTTGGTAGAGAGGAAGATTCGCGGCCTTCGCCTTTATGTCCCACAGAGCAATATCTACCGCAGCGATGGCGGCCATCGTGACGGGCCCGCGACGCCAGTACGCGCCACGATAGAGATACTGCCAGGTGTCTTCAATGCGGTGTGCGTCGCGACCAATAAGCAGCGGGACCACGTGAGCTTCGAGGTAACTTGCGACGGAGAGCTCTCTTCCGTTGAGTGTGCCATCACCGAGCCCTACTAATCCGTCGTCGGTGGTGATTCGTAGCGTCACGAAATTTCGATCTGGACTGCTTACGAGGACTTCAGCCTTCTCAATCTTCATCTACCTTGTCTCCTCATCGTTTCGTCCTGTTGCGATAATAAGCCGTCGCAACTCAACCTCAATTTTGCTGACGATCACGTCAGGATTCATTTCGATGTCGACGCGCATACCACGCTCGTCGTCGTCAAGCGGCTCAAGGACTTCAAACTGAGAGGCAAGAAGCGATAAAGGCATGAAAACGTGATGTCGAGCTTCAACCCTCGCTTGGACAACTTCGAACGGTCCGTCGAGAAAAATGAAGATCGCGTCGGGAACGTACGCGCGCAGTACATCGCGGTACGTCCGTTTCAACGCGGAGCACGCGGTGACGGAACTTCGATGGATTGACGCAAGTTGCGCCAAGTGCTGTCCCACGAGCTGCAACCAGGGCAGTCGCTCGTTGTCACTGAGCGCTTGGCCGCTCGACATCTTCGCGAGGTTGTCAGCCGGGTGAAGCCAATCAGCGTCGCTGAACTCAGCATTGATTTGGGCAGCGAGCGCCAGCGCGATCGTGCTCTTGCCTGAGCCAGACACACCCATGACGACGATTGACTGAACTTGGGCAGCTTGCTTCACGTTGAGCCCTTCCTGCGGATCACGACCCCGGAACTTCGTGTGTTGGTGAGCGATCGATCCTCACGTGGAAATTGGATTGGTCGCTCGTAGATGAATGATCCATAATCAGCAGTTCATGAATTTAGAACCAGGGCGCGTTCGTACGCAAATGAGCCAGTCGTGACGTTGACTGAACGGGTCATCTGTTCTGTGGGCACGACTCGAATCATGGCTCGCGTCGCCGAACGAGAAGGCCTGAGACTGTTCTCTTCGTGTGTGTTTTTCACATCAAGGCACTGTGTTTCTCCAACACGTAGGTCCCCACCTTTCGTCGCGCACCGTAGGTAAAAATAGAGACGAAGTGTAGGCTCGCTTGCGATGAGAGCCTCAGGCCCACTCGCCCGGCTCGCCGGCTCTGGGCGTGAGCGAATTGGTCTCGGCGCTTCAGCTTTCGCTGCAGTCTGCTGGGGGTTTTCGGGGATCTTCGTAGTACTCGCGTCCGCCCCGGGACTGGTATTGACCTTTTATCGGCTTTGGATAGCAGTGGCGATGCTCGTCATCGTTCTGTACGCCTCGGGTCGTCGACTCACCTGGTCCCTAGTGCGGGCAGCATGGCTGGGTGGCGTGTTTTTTGCCGGAGATATGGCCATGTTTTACAGTGCCGTCAAATTCACCAGCGTCGTGGACGCGACGGTCATAAGTGCCGTTCAACCGGCGCTCATTCTGATCGTCGCACGTCGTATGTTTGGCGAACGAATGGGTCGATGGGACGTGATCTGGATCCTGCTGGCAATGGTAGGTGTCGCGGTGGCGGTCGTCGGTCCCGGGGTGACAAGCCATCACGAGGTGCTCGGCGACCTCCTCGCCGTCGGTTCACTCATCTTCTGGTCTGCCTATTGGCTCGCGTCCAAACGCGCGCGAGAACTGCACGGCGCGATGGAGTACACGACGGGCGTGACGATGCTGGCGGCCGTGGCGATGACGCCGATCGTCCTCTTGTCGGGGCAATCGCTTGGTCGCGTCCAGGCCGGCGACTGGTGGTGGATCTTGCTGCTGACCATCGTTCCCGGGGGAGGGCATCTGGCGATGAATTGGGCCCACCGCTACGTTGACGCGTCGATCTCTTCAGTGATTGGCTGTCTCAGTCCGCTCGTCGCGGCTGGGGCCGCGGTGGTCTTTCTTGGTCAACCGCTGACCGTCGTTCAAGTCGTCGGTGTCGTGGTGGGTCTTGCCGCGATCTCGGTTGTTGCCGCGCGACATCGCGAGCCAGTTGACTTTCCCGTTTAGAAGACACGTGAATCCACGAAGGGCGCTGTGTCTGAGAAACCCGTGAGCAACGCCGCGTTGACCGCGACGCGTCGAATCTTTGTGTGGTGACGTTGACCTTTCGTCTTGGACGTTCCGGTTGTTGGAACACTTACGTGAAGTGATTGACGCTGCACGCTGCAGGCGTGTCGGTGACGCTCCGTGACGTTGACCATCACTCGTTTGTTGGCTAGGTTGTTGAACAACGTCATTCATCATGGGTGAATATTGGGGAGGAACATGAACTGGAAAGTTTTGGCGACTGAGGCATCGACTTCAACTCGCTCGAAGTCGATGGCTGGTAGACGCGTCGCGCACAGGTTGATTGCGATGTTCTGTGTGGCGTCCCTTGGGCTCGCTATGGCGGTAGCGCCGGTGGCGGGGAGCGCGAGTGCTGCGGCTAAAAAGACCAACATCACGTACTGGTTCTGGGGAGAAGGCGACATTCCGGGAATCACGAAGTGGATGCAGCAACGCATCGTCACCTATCAGACATTGAACCCGGGTGTCTCCATCACACTCGTTCCTCAGTCGGACTCCACGATTATTCCTAGCTTCGCTCTAGCAGCACAGAACAAGTCAGGTCCCGACATTGATACGCAGTGGGCGACCTTGCCGGTGCTGTTGCCCGCACTGCAAGGTGGCGTGACGCCGATCTCGAAGTACGTCAAGAGCAGCGAGACCTCGAAGTGGCTCAACACGAGCGAAAACGAATACAAGGGCGCTCTCTACGCCATGCCGTTGTACGTCATCGGTGTTCCACTGGTGTGGAATAAGAAACTCTTCAAGCAGGCCGGACTGGACCCCAATAAGGCACCGACCACGTGGGGTGAGTTCCTCGCCGACTGCGCAGCACTGAAGGCTCACGGGATCACACCCCTAGGAATGGGAAATAAGGACGGTGACTTCGGGGCGTGGATGTTCGCCATCTACGAGAAGCAAGCCCTGAACTCAATCTCACAGTTGACCGAAGGTGTTGCGAACAAGGGGAATGACCAGGCAAAGCTGCTGGCTTCGCTTACCAAGATGTACACCATGTTCCAGGGACTTATGTCGAAGGGCTACATCAACAGCAACGTGGCGTCACTCGACTTCGCCCAGGGATGGCAGTTGTTCCCTCAGGGCAAGGCCGCGATGTCCTTCACCACCGACGGCAACGCCCTCGCTTGGGCTAAGACCATTGGTCAAGCCAACATTGGTGTCGGCGAGCCGCCGATCTGGGGCACTGGCACGTTGGCGAAGACGTATGACGCAACGCAGTCGTCGTCGGAGTTCATCACGTCGTGGTCGCCAAACAAGAAGGCCGACGCGAAGTTCCTCGCGTGGCTCCACACACCATCAAACATGGTTGCGTTGAACAAGGAGACCGGTGCGTTCCCTGCCGACAGCCGATTCCCGAAGTCAAACATCACCAATTCACTCGCCAAGACCCTTGACGGGTTTGATACTGCGGGAACGTCAATTTGGTTGGAGAACTTCATTCCACCGAGTATTGACACGAGTGCGGACAGGCCTGCTGGTCAGCTGATCACCTCAGGGGGAACCGCTGCTTCTGCGGTTGCGCTCTGGAAGCAGCAGCTCCAGCTCTGGCAGTCCCAGCAGCCCACGCAGTTCAATCAGTTCAAGACTTGGGCGGGGGCCAGCTCATAACCTTGCTCAACTTCGGGTCTTCGCGTACGGACGAAGTGCGTTCCTGACCGGTGACGTATGCGAGTTCCCCGAGTCCGATTTTAAGTAGTGCCAGCATAGAAGAGCGGCCGTCGCCGGGTACGAGACGTACCCGGCGACGGCGCCAGCTGTGGCCCTACGGCTACATGGGACCTGCGCTCGTCGCGCTCGGCGTCGTGTTCGTGTATTCGTTTGTTGAGGTCGCTCACTACAGCCTTTACGCCGGGAGTATCGGACAACTGACGTACGTCGGTTTCAGCAACTACCGAGAACTCTTTATCGATCCGCAATTTGTTCACGCGATGTTCAACAACTTCCGGCTGTTGTTCACCGTGCCTATCGTCACCATTCTCTCGCTCGCCCTCGCGCTCGTGATCAATACCACCTTTCGCGGTGTGCGAGCGTACCGAGCGATCGTTTTCGTGCCCTACATCCTTCCGGCAACCGCGATGGGGTTGTCTTTCTCGTACATCTTGCAGGGCAACGGAATATTGGATGGACTGCTGAAGAATCTCCATCTATCCTTTCTCATTCACGACTGGCTCGGCTCGCCGAGTTGGGTGATGTTCAGTATCGGCAGCGTCATTGTCTGGCAGCAGTTCGGCTTCGGGGTGGTGGTGTTTTCGGCGGCACTGCTTGCCGTACCCGGAGAAACGATTGAAGCGGCGCGCATTGACGGCGCGAACTGGTGGGTCGTTCAACGAAAGATCTTGATTCCCCAGATCCATCGCATCATCGAGTTCTTTGTCATTCTCCAAGCGATCATCGTGCTGTCGTCGGTCTTCACCTACATCTACGTGTTGACCGGTGGGGGACCGGGCTATTCCTCGGGCGTGATGGAGTTCTTCATCTATCAAAATGGATTCGAGAACGGCTCCATCGGGATCGCGTCAGCCGCCGCTGTGGTGCTGTTGGCTCTCGCCAGCGTTCTCATTGCGATCTATCTGTGGGTTCGCACGCGCGCCGCGAAGGAGGTTAACTAATGCAACACCTTCGAAATACTCTGCGCCACCTGCTCTTGATCTTCTTGTGCATCATCTCGCTGTACCCGGTGTGGTTCATGTTGTCCACCGCACTCAAGTCACAGAACAATTACGTGCTGAACCCGATGGGACTTCCCTACCACCCCACGTTGGCGAACTTCGGTTCGGTGCTGACCAACTGGCCACTTCTGGTGTGGGTGAGAAATAGCCTGGTCGCCACCGTCGTGTCGGTCTTGGTGTCCACGATCATTTCGATAATGGCGGCCTTCGCCATCGTCTTTAGTCGCGCGCGAGGTCGCGAGACGTTGTTTCGCGTCAATATCGCCTTGATGGCCATTCCGTCGGTTGCGTTGCTGATTCCGATGTACATGTTGATGATCAAGTTCCATCTGATAAATCAACTACCTTCGGCGATCCTGTTCTACATTGGGCTTCTCATTCCGTTCTCGATCTTCTTCCTCGTGAACTTCTTCCGAGAGATCCCCATCGAGCTCGTTGAGGCGGCGTATATGGATGGCGCGCCCCACCACCGAATCCTTCGCAGCGTGATCTTGCCGATCTCGGGCGCTTCGACGGTGACACTGGTCATCGTCAACGCCATCTTCGTGTGGAACGAGTTGCTGGTGGCCCTTGTCTTCTTGCAAAGTAACTCGGCGAGGACTCTGATGTCCGGCCTGACGCTCTACCAGGGCCGGTACCTGTCGAACGAACCACTGCTGATGGCGGCGGCCTTCATGTCGATCATGCCGCTCGGCATTCTTTACGTCTTTGGTCAGCGCTTCTTTGTCAGAGGACTCACAGCAGGTATGGGAAAATAATGATTTCAAACGCAAAGCGGAAGTTCGGCCGAGGTTGGCCTTGCGCTCTAATCAGTAAGGGAGAGAGAAATGGCACGAGTTGAAGGACGAACGGAGGGCGCCCCAAAGCCCGTCGCGGCGTATTCACAGGCGGTCAGGGTTGGTTCGACCATTTCGGTGGCGGGTCAGGCCGGCTTCGATCCAGAAACAGGCCAGCTCGCCGGTGCGGACGTTGGAGCCCAAACCGTGCAGACTTTCAAGAACATCGGGGCGGCCTTGGCCGCGTGCGGTGCCACGTTGGATGACGTTATACGAGTCGACGTCTATCTCTCGACGTTGTCGGACTTCGCGGCGATGAACGAAGAGTACGCGCGCGTATTCTCTGCGCCGTATCCAACGCGTACGACCGTCGGGGTGGAGCTTCCTCCTGGAATGAAGGTAGAAATAACGGCTCTGGCCGTCCAGGACTGATCTTCGACATGCCCGTGCGCAATATCTACGCCGAGCTCGGCGTGCGACGGGTCATCAACGCGGCGACCACGTTGACCGCACTGGGTGGAACCGTCCTACCGGACGAAGTCGTCGAAGCAATGGCGTCGGCGTCGACGTCGTGTGTCTCTATGGACGAACTCCACCTCGCCGCGAGCCGGCACCTCGCGCGGTTGACGCGCAATGAGGACGCCTACGTGACGTCGGGCTGTGCCGCGGGTATTGCGCTGAGCGTGTTGGCCGCCATCACTGCGGGCCAGCCCGAGGTGATCGCGCGCCTTCCCTACGACGAAACGCTGGCTCGCAATGTCGTCATTCACCGGGTACACCGCATTCCCTACGACCGAGCAATTGAACTGGGCGGCGGACATCTCGTCGAAGTGGGCAACATGATCCAGACGTTCGAGTGGGAACTCGACGCGGCCCTCGATGAGAACACCGCCGCCGTCTTCTGGGTGGCTGGGAGCCATCTTCCCCAGACCACGCTCTCGCTGAAAGAGACGGTGGCCATTGCGCACGCCCGAGGGGTGCCGGTGATCGTCGACGCGGCGGCCCAGCTTCCTCCCCTCGAGAACTTGACGTATTTCACGGTGGAGTGTGGGGCGGACGTGGCGCTCTTCAGCGGCGGTAAAGCCATGCGGGGGCCACAAGCCAGCGGGCTCATGGTGGGCTCGACGAAGTTGCTCGACGCGGTCCGTGCCAACGCCGCGCCGCGACAGCGACTCGCTCGAGCCATGAAGGTCGGCAAAGAGGAGATCGCTGGTCTCGTCGCCGCGATCGAGCGCTACGTCGCGCTCGATCACGAGGCGATGGCGAGCACGTGGAACGAGACCGTCGAGATGTGGGCTAAGGGGCTCGACGACCTTGACGGCGTGACGGTGCGTCGCGTCGAAGACAACGAAGCGGGTCAACCAGTGGCGCGCCTCGAGATCACGCTCGACCCGGGCTTCTCGATGATTAGCGCCGCCGAGGTCGTCGAACGTCTCTGGGACGACACGCCGCGCGTGGCGGTGCTGGCGGGACTTGAAAACAGCATCTACGTGACTCCCGACACGTTGGTTGGCGACGATGAAATGATGGTGTTGGACCGACTTCGAGCAGTGTTGCGCGGTGCGAGAGACGAACACTCAGAATGAGGGTGAGGGAGATGACTGATGTGGGATGAGTACTTCACGGGCAAGACCGTCGTCGTGGGCGGGGGATCCACCGGGATTGGCGCGGCGGCCGTCGAAGGATTTGCTCGCGCCGGCGCCCACGTGGTGATCGCCGACGTCGCCGACGAGATTGGCACCACGTTGTCGCGGTCGCTGAGCTCGAAGGGAAACCACGCCGTCTATCGCCACTGTGACGTGAGCAGTGAAGCCGACGTTGAGGGCGTCTTTTCTTGGGTTGACGCAACCTACGGTTCGCTTGACGTGCTCTACGCCAATGCCGGAATCGAGTGGACCAAAGACGTTCGCCACACCACTCTGGATGAGTGGCAACGGGTGGTGGACGTGAACCTGACCGGTATGTTCTTGGTCTGTCGAGCGGCGATGCGCAGGATGTGCGACCAAGGCTTTGGTTCGATAGTGGTGACCTCGTCACCTCACGCCCTCGCCACGGTGCCCGACGCGGGGGCCTACGCCGCTTCCAAAGGAGGCGCTCACGCGCTGGTGCGCTCGCTGGCACTAGAGGGCGCGCCTTACGCCGTTCGTGTAAACGGCATCATCCCGGGCACTATCGATACCCCGATGGTTCGCCGTGAGGCTCAGGCCTCATCTGATCCCGAAGAGCAGTTGGTGCGCATGGCGTCGGCGCATCCGCTCGGTCGTATTGGACAACCCTTCGAGGTCGCCGGAGCGGCGCTCTTCTTGGCTTCGCCGCTGGCGAGTTTCATGACCGGCTCGATGGTCACGGTTGACGGGGGACTGATGTCCGGCTTGCCGGCCGGTCCGCCGCTTAGCTACAACAACTAACGCACGTAAGAGAGAAACACGGATGAAGATCGCTCGAATTGAGGTCGTTGGCGCCAACGTCGCCTACCAGCACCGCGAAGTTAGCTCGCAGGTCGAGCGCGACGGCGTCACCGCGGGCGTTATCCGAATGGAGAGCGACAACGGTCTGATCGGATGGGGCGAAGCCTGCAGCGGCGCGGATATGGCGTCGGTGCTGGCGACCGTGCGAGCGATGGCGCCGTTTGTCTTGGGCGGCGATCCCTGGAGGGCCGAAGAGATGAAGCGCGACGCGTGGCACCGTGGGTTGTGGCAGTTTCGCGAGCCGACCGGAAACTTCGCCTGGGCTGGCCTCGACATGGCGATGCTCGACCTCTGCGGCCAACACGCCGGCGTGCCGGTGCACGCGTTACTCGGCGGGCGAGTACGCGAGAGCGTCGACTACTTTTGGTACCTGAGCGGCGATGACCTCGAAGGACTTCTGGCCTACGCCAAGGTCGGGCTTAGCCGTGGGTACCGGACCTTTTACTTGAAGGTGGGACGCAACATTGACGACGACCTCGAGCGCGTTTTCGCCGTGCGGGCGGTCATCGGCGACGAGTGCAACCTTCGCCTCGACGTCAACGGGGCGTGGTCGATGATCGAGGCCCGCCGCAACTTATCGCTGCTCGAGGACGCGCACCTCGACTTCATCGAACAGCCGGTTCGCCAGGTCCCGCTCGAACTCATCGGCGAGCTACGTCACATGGTGAAGGTGCCGGTGGCGGCGAACGAGGGACTCTGGAGCGAAGAGCAGGCTCGCGTGCGCATCGAGGCCCACGTCGCCGACGTCTACTGCTTCAGCCCGTACTGGGTTGGATCACTGCGCGGATTCCAACGGCTGGGCTTCTCGGTGTACGACCATGGGGGCCAGGTCTGTAAACACACGCACGGCGAATTAGCCATCGCCGCGACCGCGGCCCATCACGTCATGTTGACGCTGCCGGCAATTGTGCAGGGCAACCAGCAGACGACGGCCCATATGGTGGGCGACGTCGTCGCCGAGCCGCTGCCCATCGCGGCGGGACCGACCTGGGGCGCGCCCACGGTGCCGGGCCTAGGCGTCCTGGTCGACGACGCCGCGTTGGGCGCGGCCGCGCAGGACTACGAACGCGACGGACAGTTCCTTCCCTACCAGATGGCGACGTAACACGATGCCGAGCGAAAAGATACTTGAGAGACGCGTCACGCTGAGCAGCGACCAGATGAACGTGACGGTCCTGGCGAGTCACGGTGCGCGCATAACGAACGTACGCAACGACGTAGACGGACGCGAATGGCTCAGCCAATCGCTCGACTCGACGCGAGGTGCGACGCTTCCGAGGGACGTCACCTTCACCGAGACCGACCACTGCGGCTGGGACGAGATGTTCCCTTCGGTCGACGCCTGCGTCTTCCCGAGTGACCCCTACCTCGGGATCGCCGTACCCGATCACGGCGAACTGTGGAGTCGGCCGTGGGACGTCGTCGAAGAGTCCGGCACCATGCTGAGCCAGCGCGTGCGAAGCAGCCGCTTCGGCTACTCCTTCGAACGGACGCTGCGCCTCGAAGGAGCGACGCTTCGCTGCGACTATCGCTGTCGAGTCGACTCAGACGTCGGTTCGGCACTGCCGTTGCTGTGGGCTCTGCATCCCCAGTTCCAGATGATCGAGGGTACCCGCCTTGCGCTGACCGGGGAGCGTTCGACGGTGCTCGATACTTCCTCGCCCGAGAATGTTCGTGCCGTGGCGTGGGCGGGCGATCTGGTGGTGCAGCGCGACGTCGAGCCGGGTAGCGATCGCATGTTCTACCTCCAGCCCGACGACGACGTAGAGCACGCAACACTCGTCGATCCGTCGGGTTCGTGGCTTCGTGTGATGTGGGATCGGTCCTTCGCTCCCTATCTCGGGATCTGGGCCGATCACGGTCGCTACACGAGCGGACCCGTTATGGCAATCGAGCCGACAAATGGGTTCTTCGACGAGCTGGCGCGCGCGTCAGTCAACAAGCTGGTCACCCTCTTCAGCCCGGGTGAAGCGGTGACGTGGTGGGTCGAAGTCACCCTGGGTGAGGGGGCACGTTGATGGAAGAGTACGTCGCCGTTCCCTGCACCTCCGATCTCTATTTCTTGGGCGAGTGCTGTCGCTGGGACGACGTGCGCAAGGAGCTCTACTGGATCGACGTGACGACCGGGAGGTTCTTTCGAGCGAAGGCCGACGGCACGCACCTTGAGATCGTGCGCACCTACGACGTGGGAGGGTACGTCACCGCCCTCGCCCCACTTGAGCCGCGCGGCGATGGGTGGATCGTTGCATCGGACCAGTCGCTCTCGCTGCTCGATGAGGCGGGCGTGATGCTCGAGGTGGCCCGTCCCGAGGAGCGCAACGCCCCCGACGTTCGCACCAACGACGGAGCGGCCGATCCGTGGGGTCGGTTCTGGATTGGCTCGATGGCCTTTGACAAGGCGGCACGACGTGGAAGCCTCTACCGGTACCACGCCTCGACGGGCGTTGAGCTGATGTTCAGTGACGTCACGATCTCGAATGGCCTCGGCTGGAGTCCGGACCGACGCACGATGTATTACGTCGATAGCGCCCCGGGCACAATCCATACCTTCGATGTGGACGAGGACGGCAATATCTCCAACAAGCAGCTGTTCAAAAAGTTCGACATCGAGCGCGAGGGCGCTCCCGACGGACTGTGCGTCGACGCCAACGGTGCGATCTGGGTGGCTCTCTGGGGTGGCTACGAAGTGCGTGCGTACACGTCCGCCGGCGAGCAGTTCGCACGGGTGAAGGTCTCGACGGCCCAGCCGTCGTGCTGCGCGATTGGCGGCAAGAACGGTACGACGCTCTACATAACGACGGCGCAGGAGGACATGGACCAGGCGACGCTCGATGCCGAGCCCGACGCGGGTCGACTGTTCTGCGCCGACGTGGGTGTCGCGGGACTCGCGCTCCAGCCATATCGCCCCTCTTGGCGCGAAGAGAGCTGACGAGATGATTTATCACTATTCCCTCCTATGGATTGGACCTCGATGATCGAAGACGACATTCGCCCCCTCATCGTGGGCCTCGGCGAGGCGATGGTGCGGCTCTCGCCGGGGCACAAGGTGCCCCTCAAGATGGCCTCCAATTTAGATCTCCACGTGGCCGGTTCGGAACTGAACCTGCTAATCACGGCGACCGAGTTGGGCGCGCGGGGTCGCTGGCTGACCCGCCTCCCGGCGAATGAACTGGGTGAGATGATACGTCGTCACGCTCGCTCCTACGGCGTCGAGGTGGTGTCGCACGATGAAGCGGGTGGGAGAGCGGGGCTGTTCTTTCTCGAAGTCGGTCTGCCGCCTCGCCCCTCAACGGTGCTCTATGACCGCAAGGACTCAGCGGCGAGCCATCTCGACGCCGAGGAGTTCTCGTGGCGCCAAGTCCTTGAGGGTGCCGCCGCCGCACACGTCAGCGGAATCACGTGCGCCCTAGGCGAGGGCCCTATGGCGGCGACCATCGCCCTTCTCAGCACAGCGAGGAAGCTAGGGGTGGTGACGAGTTTTGATATTAACTACCGCTCGCAGCTCTGGGATGTTGCTCAGGCGCGCTCGGGCTATCGGAAAATCTTGCCGCTGGTAGACGTCTTGTTCGTTGCTCCGAATGACCTCACCATGCTGTGCGAGCGTGACGATGAGAGCGACACCTTAGCTGGAGAGGTCGTCGAGGAGTATGGAGTTACGACGATGGTCATTCGAGAGCGCCAGGAGATCTCGGTCGGCGAATTAGGTGTCAGCGTGCGCGTCTTTGGCGAAGCTCACAGTGAGGCGCTCGCGCGCGGCAGTGTCGTTGACGAGCTTGGCGCAGGCGACGCGGCCGCGGGTGCGTTTCTCATCTCTATGCTGCTTGGCAACGCGCACGCCGACAGTGCGCAGCACTGCGCTCGGGCGTACGCGCGCATGCTTACCATCCCAGGTGATACGTGGTCCGGTACGTTGCGCGACCTCACCACCGGCTACGTGGCGAACAGGAAGGTGGTGCGCTAAATGGCGGAATCGCTAGATCTGATGGAGCGGGGCCTGGAGCAGGCTCGACTCGTGGCCATCGTGCGCCTCGTCGATCACACCAACGCGGTGGAGATCGCCACCATTCTCTGCAACGCCGGTGTACAGTTCTTGGAGTTCACGATTGAACGTCCGGAAGGATTTCGTTCTCTTGAACGGGCAGTCGCTGCCGTCGGGCATCGAGCCACTATTGGTGCGGGGACGGTACTTTCGGCGTCGGACGTAGTGAGGGTGTCCGAGATCGGAGCTCGATTTATCGTGTCGCCCAACACGGACCCCGCGGTAATTGACGCGACACTCGAACGCGGACTGTTGTCCCTACCGGGCGCGTTGACGCCGAGCGAGGTTGTCGTGGCGACCTCGGCGGGAGCGCGTTTCGTCAAACTCTTTCCGGGAGGTATTGGTGGCGTCGAGTACCTGCGCGCGCTACGAGCACCGTTTCCTTACGTGAAGTTCGTTCCCACCGGTGGCGTGACCATTGAGAATGCTTCATTGTGGCTTGACGCTGGGGCAGTGTCGGTGGCAATGGGATCAAACCTTGTTCACGCGTCTGGAGAAGTCAACGGCCTGCTCGAGCGCGCTCGTCAGGCCGTTGCCGCGACGGCACGGCGCAGTAGTTAAGTGGTCTTCTCTCGGGCCGTCGAAGAGATCGAGTCATTCGCGGGAGCGGTGTTCCAGTTAGTAGAACGCCGGCCCGCAAAACTTAGTGCTGGCTATAGTGAGGTCCGAGCGAGGTTCGATTCAGAAGGGGCGATGATGGCCAACACGTCGGTTGATTATGACCTCGTAGCACTTCACGGTCGATCCTTCAGTGAATCGTTCACCATGCTTTTGGACGAAGGTGTTTTTCGAGGTTCCTCGTTGATCACGTCCTTGCCGCCGCTCTGGACAATTGATTGAACAATTGGTGGCATCGTTCAAGAGCGTCGGCGTCGGACCAATTGTGCCGCGGTGTTGGTCGGGGTCTCGACAGTGTGGGGGACGAAATCGAAAGCGTAAACGTTCGTGCGTAGCGCACTGAGACAAGGAAGACCAGGGTAACTGTGGCATCCATCGCTTTGGAGAAGATATCGAAGGTCTATCGAAACGGCTTCGAGGCCATTCATGAACTCGATTTGAGTGTGAAAGATGGCGAGTTCATGGTCATCGTCGGACCCTCGGGTTGTGGCAAGACCACGGCGCTTCGTATGGTTGCGGGCCTTGAGGAGATCTCCTCGGGAACACTCTCTATCGGTGAGCGCGTCGTGAATGACGTAGCGTCAAAAGACCGAGACATCGCCATGGTGTTTCAGAACTACGCACTGTATCCGCACATGACGGTGGCTGAAAACATCGGCTTCGCGTTGAGCCTGCGAAAGATTAGTAGGGCGGCGGTCAAGACCAAGGTGGCCGAAGCCGCGGCGATGCTCGGACTCACGGACTATCTCAATCAGAAACCCGCGCAGCTTTCAGGTGGCCAGCGCCAGCGGGTAGCCATGGGCCGCGCCATCATTCGCGACCCGTCGGTGTTTTTGATGGACGAGCCGCTCTCAAATCTCGACGCCAAACTCCGTGTTCAGATGCGTACCGAGGTCCGTCGCATTCAACAGCGAATCGGCGTGGCCACGCTGTACGTCACACACGACCAGACTGAAGCGATGACCATGGGTGACCGGGTGGCCGTCATGCGCGCCGGTGTATTGCAGCAGTGCGATGCCCCCAAGTTTCTTTATAGCAATCCAAAGAACCTCTTCGTCGCCGCGTTCATTGGTTCACCGGCGATGAACCTGTTCGAAGCGACGCTCAGTAGCGACGGCACTTCGCTGCAGCTTGGCTCGCAGTCCATCGCACTCAGCGACGCTGTATTCGAGGCCAACGCCGGACTGGCGGCGTACAAGGGTCGAAAGATCATCGTTGGTCTTCGCGCTGAGGACATGCCGATTGCCGAGGGCGACCAACATCAAGGTCCGGTTCTACATGGCCACGTCGAAGCCGTGGAAGCGCTTGGCTCGGAGATGCTCGTGCACTTCTCCATTGACGCCACGCGGATCTCTCCAGAGACTTTTGTCGAAAAGACGTCGGACGAGTTTGTCGGAGCAGCTCCGATCGCCATGATCGGCGAAGGCGTCGCTCGCGTGCAGCCGCGGGCCACCGTGACGATTGGCCAGAATGCAGAGTTCACGATCTTTTGTGAGCGTCTGCACTTTTTCGATCCCGAGAGCCAGGAAGCCGTCTCGAAGTAGCGACACTTCGATCGAGGACGTCGCGCTTCAGGTAATGGCCTGCTCTCTCGGCGCGAACACGTTGTACGTGGTGATGGGCAACGAGTGCTTTTGCGCCGTGCGATGGAGTCGACTGAGCTGTAGGGAGTTAGCTCGTCCTTAGAAATCTTCGTGACGTGTTCGCGTGACCAGTGGACTGAGTCGTGACGTCCCGTTCGGTAGTGAGGATTGTCGAGTGCGAAGGGCCCCCTATATCTCCTAACGCTGCCTAGGCTGGGCGGTCCCTCGTTCAGTCGTAGGAATTGTGTCGCGATTCTTTGAAACCGTCAAGGGTTTGGTGGCGCGTCAAACCAATGAACCACTGGGTGGTTTTCCTCAATGTTCTGATAATTGGAACTCTGTTCCTCTACGACGAGCAGTAGGTATAGTGATTTTTCAGGCCGTCACTACTGGGAGGGGTCGGGTGGGGGTTAACGAAGTGGGCAGTTCGGAGGAGTTGGCGCACGTCACCAAGGCCCTCAATGGCTCTGACCGCGTGCTGGCCATCCTCAATCTGCTCGGTTCGTTTCCTGAAGGCGTGGGCCTCAACGAACTGGCGAGGTTGCTCAACTCGCCGAGGTCGAGCGTGCATCGCGCCCTTGGGGCACTGCGTCGCGCCGGACTCGTCGAGCAAGATCGCAACAGCCACTACCGATTGGGTTACGGTCTGCTCAAGTTGGCCTTTTCTTACTACGAGAGACTCGATGAGGTGGGCCAAGTTCGCCACGTCCTCGTGTCGCTCGCGGCGGAGTTCGGCGAGACCACGCACTACGCGATACTGGACCGGGCCGAGGTGGTGTATTTGGCTAAGGTGCACCCGCCAACGTCGCACTATCAGATGACGTCGGTGATTGGAGGTCGCAACCCCGCGTACTGCACCGGGGTAGGTAAGGCGCTCCTGGCCTACTCGCTCACGACTCGCCAGGCCGTGGCCGATTTCGTCGAACAACTCGATCAGCCACTGGTGCCCCACACGGCCAACACTATTTTGACGGTCGACGTGCTGCACGATGAGTTGTCCACTATTCGCGAGCGCGGCTATGCCGTCGACAATGAAGAGCATGAAGAAGGTATCAACTGTCTCGCGATACCGTTCTTTCTAACGTCGAAATCAAAGCCAGATGGCGCGATAAGTATTACGGCCGTTGCTCGGCGCTTGCCACTGAAGAAACTCGAGGGATCCGTCGGCCACGTTCGAGACATAATTCGCGAGCACCTAGGAGAAGTCCTCGCGTGAAGGCGGCCAATTTCAAATCGCAGAGTAGTTCGACACTTCGGTAATGCTCGTCGTAGGAACCGCGAGCAAAGGCTGGGGAGTCGATTCTTAGAGGACGGCTATTTCTCGCCACAGGTCGATGCCGCTCTCCACGGCGAAGTCGTCGATCTTTGCCAGCTCCGCTCCGGAGAACTCCAAGTTGTCGAGCGCGCCCAGATTCTCTTCCAACTGCGCGACGCTGCTCGCGCCAATAAGGACCGAGGTCACCCTCGAATCGCGTAGCGCCCAGGAAAGGGCGAGTTGCGAGACGAGTTGGCCCCTCTGTTGGGCGATTTCACGCAAACCGCGAACGCGGTTCAGGTTCGTCTCATTCAGCATGTCCGTAGGTAGCGAGTCGTTCCTCGTGACCCGTGAGCCCTCGGGGATGCTGTCGAGATAACGGTTGGTCAGCAGGCCCTGGGCAAGCGGCGAGAACGCAATGCACCCGACCCCCTCGTTGCCCAGCGCGTCAAGAAGGCGTTCCTCGATCCACCGGTTGAGCATTGAGTACGAGGGCTGGTGGATCAACAAGGGCGTGCCAAGGTCACGCAGGATCTTGATCGCCTCGAGCGTGCGCTGATCAGAATACGACGAGATACCCACGTAGAGCGCCTTACCTGAGCGCACCGCCGCGTCGAGCGCCCCCATGGTCTCTTCGAGAGGTGTGTCGGGATCGTAATGGTGATGGTAGAAGACGTCGACGTACTCAAGTCCCAACCTCGTGAGGCTTTGGTCGAGGCTGGCAAGCATGTACTTGCGAGACCCGAGATCGCCGTATGGGCCGGGCCACATGTCCCAACCCGCTTTGGTGGAGATGACCAGTTCGTCGCGAAGCGAGGAGAAATCTTCTCGCAGCAACCGTCCGAAGTTGGTCTCGGCGCTGCCGTAGGGCGGCCCGTAGTTGTTGGCCAGGTCGAAGTGCGTGACGCCTAGGTCGAAGGCCCGTCGTACGATGGCACGCTGGCTGTCGATGGTGCGGTCGTCACCGAAGTTGTACCAGAGTCCGAGTGAGATGGCTGGCAACTTAAGTCCGCTGCGGCCGACCCGTCGGTACGACATGGCGTCATAGCGACTTGACGCGGGATTGTAATTTGACATAGGTAAATCGTAACCGGGAGAGCTCGCTTGCTAGGTCCGATTCGAGCGTTGTGACATGTCAGCGTACGGTGATTTGACGTCGCAGTAGATTCCTTTGACGCAGATAGAACGTGACGGTTCGAGAAGGCGAGAAATCCCGATCGAAGAGGTGATTTGAGCCGACAGAATATATTCCATCGCATTCGGGCCGGGGTTCATCGTAGTTATGGCAATCGCCCGGGCCGACCGAGTAGGTAACCTAGTCCTAGTCGACGACCTCGTGAAGTTCTCCGTCGTCGACGTCAAAGACGAAGCCACGTATCTCCGTGTCGTCGATGAAGGGGCTCGAGCGAAGAGTCGCGACGGTGGATCGAACGTCCTCTTCAACGTCAAGGTAAGCGCCGAGACGAAAGGGCGGTCGAGCGCCGAGGGTGCTCGTGATCTCATCTTGAAGGGTTTCTTCGTCAAAGGTCTCGAGTCCACAACGCGTGTGGTGAATGACCATGACCGCACGTGTCCCGAGTAGTCGTTGGCTGAGCAGAAGCGAACGAACGGCGTCGTCACTCGCGATGCCGCCAGCGTTACGTACGAGGTGCACCTCACCGAGATCGAGTCCGAGCGCGCCAAAGAGGTCGAGGCGCGAGTCCATGCATGTAAGGACCGCGAGGTGCAACCGGGGGGCGGTGGGCAGTTCGCGGTGTCCGTGGGTCTTCACGTATGAACGGTTGTGCGAGAGAAGGTCGTCGATGGCGCTCACCATCCCATCTTAGGAAATCGATACCCTGACTTGGTTTGCCATGAGCGTGAGTCACTACGCTCGAATCAGGAGGTGACTATGGAGAGCATGGATCGCATTCGAGAAGAACTTCGACAGCCGTCACTCGATTTGCATGACTTGATACCCGAGGTCATGAAGAGTTACGTGACGATGTCGACAGCGGCCATGGCCGAAGGAGAACTCTCGGTCGCGGTGAAGGAGTTGTTGGCTGTCGCGATCGCGATCACGAGAGAGTGCGACGGCTGTATCGTCGCGCACACCCGTGGGGCCGTTCGCGCGGGCGTCACCCGTCAACAACTCGGCGAAGCCATTGGCGTCGCGATCTCGATGAACGGGGGACCGGGCACGGTCTGGGGACCGCGAGCACTTCGAGTCTTCGACGAAGCCCAGGCGGCGCGAAGGACCTAGAAGCTGTAGTTGAGGTGCTTGATGCCGTTCACGAAGCTTGAGGAGAGTTGAACGGGTGGCCCGGTGTGGTGAATGGTCGGCGTGCGTGACAGCAGATCGCGCCACATCACCGAGATCTCGCGCCGAGCCAAGTGCGAGCCGAGACAGAAGTGTGGACCGGGGGCGCCGAATCCGAAGTGTTCGTTCGGGGTTCGAGCGACGTCAAACTTCTGGGGGTCGACGAAGACGTCTTCGTCGCGATTCGCCGAGTTATAGAACATGACGACCTTGTCGTTCGTCTTCAGTTCGAAGCCCGAAAGGACGTAGTCCGAGGCGAGGGTTCGTCGCATCCACGTGATCGGCGTGGCCCAGCGCACGATTTCGTCGGTGGCTGTTTTGGCGAGGCCTTCAAAGTCTTCCGTCAGGCGTTGCTTCTGTTCAGGGAAGTCGTCGAAAGCGATGAGCGCGTGGGCGAGGGCCGTACGCGTCGTCTCACTGCCCGCGGTCACGAGCAACACGAAGAACGAGGCCAATTCCTGTTTGGTCAACTTCTCGGACTCGATCTCGGCGTTGACGAGCGCGCTCGTGATGTCGTCGATCGGCTGATCGACGCGAAACGTGGCGAGTTCGTCCATGATGCCGGTCAAGGTCGCGCCAGCCTCGATAAAGGACACGACCGGGTCGCTACCTTCGGGAATGAACTCGGAGTCACCCATCGAGAGAATGATGTTCGAGCATTTCAGCACGGTGGCGAATTCACTTTCGGGTACGCCCATCATCGAACAGATGATCTCGAGAGGGAAGGGCGCGGCGACATCTATGATGAAGTCGCCCGTTCCTTCATTACGCGCTCGATTGAGCACGGTATCGGCGACGCGATCGATCGACTCTTCGACGCCACGGACGTTCTTTGGACTGAATGCCCTTGAAACGATCCTTCGCAGGCGGGCGTGCTTGGGATTATCCGTGGAGATCATGCCCGAGAAGTACTCGACGATCTCCGGCGGAAAGTCGATTATCGAGACCGCGCCCGGGCCGGAGATGAAGACCTCGGGGCGCCGTGACACTTCCGCGATGTCCGCGTAGCGCGTCAGGGCGTAGTAGCCCTCATCGTTCGGGAGTTCTAAGGTCGACCCGGGCAAGATCGGCGTGGCGTAGTGGCCAATGGGGAGGTCTTGACGAAGGACGCGAAATGCCTCTTCTCGCTCGCTCAGAGGTCTGAGCCAGAACTCCGTTGCGGAGAGGTTGATATCGCTGGCGCTTAGACGCGCAGGTTCTTTTATCATCAGGAACATCGTAGTAAGTGGGCACTTGAGGGCACGGCACATCGATTTCACGGCAGACTGGACCAATGGAACTTACCGATCAAGAACGGGCGAGTCGTCTCTCAGCGTTGAACGCGCTGATGGACCTGATGCGCCCGTCGGTGCAAGCTGACGGTGGCGATCTCGTCTTGATTCGTTGTGACGTCGAAACCGGCATCATCGAGGTTCAACTTCAAGGTGCGTGTTCGAGTTGCGCGATCTCTACCGACACCATTCAAGGTGGCGTGACGCGAATCTTGATGGACCGACTTTCTTGGGTTACAGAAGTCATCGGGGGCGTCGACGAAACGATGGACCCCGAGGACTCGTCACTTCTCGGTACCGGAGCGTACGTTCCGCGGTACCGCTCGCTTTAATCGATCAGAGCTACGTCGCGTCAGGTAGTTCGACGTCCGTGAGTTGCTCAGCCAGTTTCCACAGTCGTTCGCCGAGGTGGGGCTTTCGTGCGGACCGCGGTACGCGAGCGATGGTCGTCGGACCGACGAGACCGAAGTATCTGCTCGGTCCGTAGTACACGCCGCTGACGGCCTCGGGACTCGCCGCCGCGTAGAGCAATGGCTCGGAACCCTGTTCGACACCCTGTGACGGGAGGAACTTCGCCTCACTCGTCCACTGTCGCCTTGGTCTGTCTCTCCCGAGACTCGCCCCCGCGCTGATGAGGTTGGTCCTCGTGAAGCCAGGGTGCGCGGCGTTACTGATCAGATCCCAGTTGCGCCGGTTGGCGATCGACGCCAGTTCCTGCGCGAAGAGTAGATCGGCGAGTTTGGACTGGGCGTAGGCGGGGTAGGGGCTGTAGTGACGACGCCGTTGGGGATCGTTGAAACGTATGCGGCCCATGGCGGCGACGGTGCTACTCATGGTCGTCACGCGCGACCCGTCCGTGGCGAGCAGTAACGGCAAGAGGCGCAAGGTCAGGGCAAAGGGACCGAGGAAGTTGGTGCCGAATTGAAGCTCGAAACCGTCGACGGTCTCAAATCGCTTGGGCGGCGCCATCACGCCCGCGTTATTGACCAAGAGATGCAGTGGACGTTTCTCGTTGGCGAGGGTCTCGGCGAAGGACTTCACCGACGAGAGGTCGGCGAGGTCGAGCAGGTGTACTTCGAGTCGGGCGTCGGGCTGTTGCGCGAGGATCTCCTCGCGCGCCGCGTCACCCTTTTCCTGCGATCGAACCGCCATGATGACGTGGGCTCCAGCCCCAGCGAGCCGTCTGGTGGTCTCCCTGCCCGTGCCGCTGTTCGCGCCAGTGACGACGACGATCTTGTCCTGCTGCGATGGAACGTTGTACAAGGCGCCTCCCGCACGGGCCACTCTCGTGGCCGAATCGACGAACAACTTGAGCGTAACGTTCTCGTGATGCCCTTCGATTTTCTGGGTCACGATAACGAGAGCGTATGGTTGTATTTAGTTAGGTGAACTAATGAATATGACCATGAACGAAACCGCCGCTCGTCTGCGTCGAGCAATCACGCGAATGAATCGCAAATTGCGCTACTCCGCGCTGAGTGGCGTGACGCCGGCACAAGCATCGATACTGGCGTCGATCGACAAGCTCGAGCGACCCTCGTTGGGTGAACTCGCGATCGCCGAACAGGTCCAACCGCCGTCGATAACGAAGTTGGTGAAGGGCATGGGCGAACTCGGTCTGATCGACACCTTCGAGGACGAAATCGACCGTCGCTGCACGCGCGTTCGCTTGACGACCCATGGTCGAAGGGAGCTCAACGCCATTCGCCAACGCAAGACCGAGTTCCTCGAGCGCAAACTTCTCGCTCTGTCATCGAGTGATCAACGAAAGGCTGAAGAGTTGGTCGCGTTTCTTGAAGCCTTGTTGGAGGACGAGTGAGAAGAGCACGCGGTAACTCGCGCACGTTCGCGGCCCTGAAGGTCCGTAACTTTCGCCTCTACTTCATTGGTCAGTTGATCTCGATGTCGGGTACGTGGATGCAGTCCGTGGCCCAGGGTTGGTTGGTGCTGCAGATCACTGGTTCGTCGGTGGACCTGGGGATCGCGGTGGCGCTGCAGTTCGTTCCCATGTTGCTCCTCGGTTCCTACGGGGGACTCATCGCGGACCGTCACGAGAAGCGTCGCATCTTGTACTTCACCCAGACCTCAGCTGGTTTACTGGCCCTTCTCCTGGGCATTCTGGTCAGTACCCACCACGTGACCGTCGTTGGCGTCTACCTCGTCGCCTTCGGTCTCGGGATCGTCAACCTCTTTGACGTTCCCGCACGTCAGGCTTTCGTGCAAGAGATGGTCGGACGCGATCTCATCGCGAACGCCGTGAGCTTGAACTCCGTGCTGATGAACTCGGGTCGCCTCATCGGTCCCGCCATCGCCGCGGGCGCCATCGCGGTCGTCGGGACTGCGGCGTGTTTCTTCGCCAACGCCGGCTCCTTCGTCGCCGTACTCATTGCGTTGCTCTTGATGCACAAGTCGGAGTTCTTGCCAATGCGCACCGTGGCGCGCGAGAAGGGCCAACTCCGTCTTGGTCTCAAATACGCCTTCCAGAATCCCTTGATGCGCAACGTCATCATCGCCGTCGCGGTCGTTGGTACGTTCGCCTACAACTTCACCGTCACGTTGCCACTACTTGCGCGCATTACTTTTCACGAGCACTCGGCCGGTCACTACGGCGTCCTGATGGGCGCGATGGGTCTGGGCGCCGTCATTGGCGGACTCTTGGTCGCGCGTCGATCTCGTCCAACGCCCCAGTTGCTCACCCTCATCATGTTGGGCTTCGGCGTGTGCATGACGCTGGCGGCCTTCGCGCCCACGGCGACGCTGGCCGAGATCGCCATGATCCCCACGGGCGCGTTCTCTATTGCCTTGATCGCGACGGCGAACTCCTTGTTGCAGTTGAACTCCAGCGAGCATATGCGCGGACGAGTGATGAGCCTCTACAGCATTGCGTTTCTTGGAACGACGCCGATCGGCGCACCCCTCGTCGGTCTCGTGGTGTCGTGGTCGAATCCTCGCGTGGGCATCTTGATGGGCGCGGTCTTCGCCGTGTTGACGAGCATTGGGCTCTTCATTCAACAACGCCAGGAGTTGCGCAACATGGCGGTACTGCAGTCCGCTTAGGCGTTGAGAACCTTGGGTTCCTTTGGTAGTCCGAGGGCTCGCTCACCAATGATGTTGCGCTGTATCTCGGCCGTTCCGCCCCAGATCGTCTCGGATCGAGAGAAGAAGAACTGAGCTTGAAGGTCCGACACGGGATAGTCGGCGCGGCCGCGCCGGGGGGCGCCCGAGGGTCCGGTGACCGGTCCCTTCCCGGTGAGGATCTGAGCCTCCATACCGAGAATGTCCATGGCGAGTTCCATCGAAGAGCGGTGAGCTTCGGACCAGAACATCTTGTTGCACGCACCGAGAAGTGCCGCGTTGTGAGTGTTGTTGAGCGCATCGGTGAGTGAGCGGTAGCCGTTGATCTCCATGATCTTCACTTTCGACCATGCCTTCACGAGCGCGTCGCGTACGAGGGCGTCGTCATTCTTGTGCACGCGCTTGGTCTCTTTGACGACCATCTCCCATTCCTTTAGGAAGCGCCGATAACCCGTCGTCGCCGACGAACCGCGCTCGAAGCCAAGTGTCGTCATGGCGACCTTCCAGCCGTTGTTGACACCACCGACGACGTTGCCCTTGGGTGCGCGGGCATCAGTGAAAAAGACCTCGTTGAACTCGGCCGATCCGTCGACCTGCGTGATGGGACGAACGTCGACACCTTCTTGGTGCATGGGTACGAGGAGGTAACTGATGCCCGCGTGCTGGGGCGCGGTGGGATCGGTGCGCGTGAGGAGGAACACGTAGTCGGCGTGCTGGGCCTGGGTCGTCCAGACCTTCTGCCCGTTGATGACCCACTCGTCGCCGTCGAGGACCGCCGACGTCTTCAACGCCGCCAGGTCCGATCCGGAGTTGGGCTCGGAGAACCCCTGACACCACGCGATCGATCCGCTCAAGATACCCGGGATGAACTCCTTCTTCTGTTCATCGGTGCCCCACTGCAGGATGGTCGGGCCCACCAACGTGTCACCGAAGAAGTCGGCGCGCATGGGCGTGTTGGCCTTGGCGAACTCTTCGTTCAAGACGACTTGATCCATGAGCGTGAGTCCCTTGCCGCCGTATTCGACGGGCCAACCGGCGCAGATCCAGCCGCCCGCGAAGAGCTTCTGGGTCCAGGTCTCGTTGAAGATCGTGCGCTCGTCCGCACTCATTGAAAAGCCCGGTTCGAACCACCCCTGGGGAAGGTTCTCCTCGAGCCACGCGCGTATTTCTTTGCGAAACGACTCGGCTTCGGGGGGGTAGGTGAGATCCATAGTTCGAATGGTACTCAAGGCGCCGACGGCACTTTCAAGGAGTTTGTGCCCCTTCTGGAATTGAGGGAGAATGGAAGACCCCCGTCATTAGGAAAGTTGCCGCTTGTCTCGCTCACTCGCTGAAGCCATCGCCGCAGTAAAGGCCTCTTGGGCGCTGAGCCGGAGCATCACCCTGCCCGCGCACGTCCCGGCGAGACCGGCCGAACCGGGGAAGTACCGCGTGGCCTTCCTGGTCTACCGAGGTAATCCTCGTTGCGGGGGCCAGGGCGTGTACACCCGTCATTTGACGCGAGAGCTCGTGGCCCTCGGCCACAGCGTCGAGGTCTTCTCCGGTCCCCCGTGGCCTGAGTTGGACGAAGGCGTGGGCTTCACCGCCGTTCGAGGCCTCGATCTCTACCGCGACCCCGACCCCTTTCGCATCCCTGCGCGTTCGGAGTTCACGTCGCTGGCGGACCTCGCGGAGTTCGGCGTCATGATGAGCGCGGGCTTTGGCGAGCCGCTCGCCTATTCGATGCGCATCGAGAAGATCCTGTCCGGTCGTCGCGGCGATTTTGACATCATTCACGACGACCAGTGCATGGGGCCGGGCATCTTGAAGCTGCAAAAACAGGGCTGGCCACTACTCGAGACCCTGCACCATCCCATCACCGTCGATCGCTCCATAGCGCTCGATCACGCCGAGACGCGCTGGCAGCGTTTCACGACGCGGCGTTGGTTCGGTTTCCTTCGCATGCAGGTGCGCGTCGTCAAGCAACTTCCGGCCGTGTTGACGGTCTCGCACAACTCCAAGATCGACATCAACGCTCAGATGGGCGTGGCGCTCAGTCGCCTCACGGTGGTGCCGGTCGGCGTTGACCAGGACGTCTTCAAGCCCTACGACGACGTGGTGAAGAAGAAGGGNNTCGAGCAGCGACGTGCCCATGAAGGGACTCGTGCCACTCCTCGAAGCCATCGCCAAACTGCGCGTCGAGCGCGATATCGACCTGATCGTCATTGGTCAGCCTCAGCCCAAGGGCCGCGTGGCAATGGCCTTGGAGCGTCTGGGCCTGACCGACATCGTCACCACCATCACTGGCGTCAGTGACGAAGAGCTCGCGCGGCTCTACGGCGAGGCCGAGATCGCGATCGTTCCCAGCCTCTACGAGGGGTTCTCTCTGCCCGCCATCGAAGCGATGAGCTGTGGCGTGCCAGTCGTGGCGACGACGGGCGGGGCGTTACCCGAGGTCGTGGGCACGAGTGGCGAGACCGGTCTGCTGGTTGAGCCGAACAATCCCGAGGCGCTAGTCACGGCTATTGGTCGACTTCTCGACGACGCCGAACTTCGCGATCGACTGGGCGCCAACGGTCGTCGCCGCGTGATGGAGCGATTCACCTGGCAGGTAACGGCCCGAGGTACAGCAGCCTGTTACGACGCCATCTTGGAGGGCCGTCCCCTTCCCGACTCCATGACCTTTGACTGATGCTGACCGCTAAGTACGAAGAGCTAGGTCTTAAGACCGGCGACAAGGTGCTCGACTTGGGCTGCGGTTTCGGTCGCCACGCCTTCGAAGCGGCGCGACGCGGCGCGAGCGTCGTGGCGCTCGACGCGGGCAGAGACGAAGTCGAAGGGGTCGCCGCGACGTTCGCCGCGATGCTCGAAGCGGGGGAGTTGTCGCCAGGTTCACTGCACGCCAACGTCGTACAGGGTGACGCCCTGCACCTACCGTTTCCCGATGGTTCGTTCGACCGGGTCATCTGCTCGGAGGTCCTCGAGCACATTCCCGATGACGTGGCGGCGATGCGCGAGCTGACGCGCGTCCTTAAGACCGGCGGCACGATGGCCATCACCGTCCCGCGTTTCGGACCGGAGTTGATCAACTGGGCGCTCTCGGACGAGTACCACAACGTGCGCGGCGGCCACATTCGTATCTATCGTCGCTCGATACTCGAGGAACGACTGGCGTCGACGGGACTGGTCGTGACGCGACACCACTACGCGCACGGGCTCCACAGTCCCTACTGGTGGTTGAAGTGCTTCGTGGGCACCACCAACGACGAACACGCACTCGTGAAGCGCTACCACCAACTTCTCGTGTGGGACATAATGAAGAAACCCCGCGTCACTCGCTACGCTGAGCGGGTGCTCTCGCCGCTTATGGGAAAGTCCATCGTGGTCTATCTGCGTAAGCCCGCGTGAGTTCGACGAGGAGTTCACTGGGCGGTGTGCCCGGGGTCATCACGAGCGAGGAGTTGGCCTTGACGGCCGACTACTTGGCCTCGCTGCAGTTGAGCAGCGGACAGGTTCCCTGGTTCGACGGGGGACACAGCGATCCGTGGAACCACGTCGAAGTCGCGATGGCGCTCACCATCAGCGGCTACGAGCGCGAAGCGCGCGCGGCCTATCGCTGGCTCGAGGCCACGCAACTTGGCGACGGCAGTTGGTTCAACTACTACGTGGGCGATCGAGTGAAGGACACGCGACTCGACACGAACGTCTGCGCCTACGTGGCGGCGGGCCTCTATCACTACGTGCTGGCGACCGGTGACGTGGACTTCGCGCGCGAGCTGTGGCCCGTGGTCGAGCGAGCGCTCGAGTTCGTGCTGCGCTGGCAACTGAGTGACGGCACGATTCGTTGGTCTCTCGACGCGCAGGGCCGACCGGAGTCCTACGCGTTGTTGACGGGATCGTCGTCGATCTTTCACGCGCTGTGCTGCGGAGTCGCCCTCGCCGAGCGCCTCGACCGCTCGAAGCCCGAGTGGGAACTCGCCGCGGGTCGCCTCGGGCACGCGGTCGCCCACCACCCGGGTGCCTTCGCCCCCAAGAACGAGTTCGCGATGGACTGGTACTACCCGATCTTCTCTGGTGCGCTGCGCGGCGTCGCCGGCGAGAGACGAATCGACGACGGCTGGGAGCGTCACGTGATGGACGGTCTCGGCGTACGGTGCGTGTCGACCAACGACTGGGTGACGGCGGCGGAGACGGCCGAGTGCGTCCTCGCGCTCGACGCGCTCGGTCTCACGACGAAGGCGCTCGACCTGTTCAGTTGCACCCGTCTACATCGCCGTGACGACGGGGCCTACTGGACGGGCATCGCGTACCCCGACCGCGTTACCTTCCCCGATCGTGAGACCACGTCCTACACCGCCGCGGCCGTACTCTTAGCCGCGGACGCGCTCAGCTCCTCGTCGAACGCGGCGGGTATCTTTCGCCACGACGAACTCCCGATGCCCCTCGATCTCGCCGAGCCGGGCTGTCCGCTTCGCCGCTAGGTAACGCGAGAGAGAACTCGCAGCGATCCCTGCGCGTTTCGTTCGATGAAGTGCCCGCTTTCGATCGCGGCACGGTAGATCTCGTAGGGCGCCTGTCCGCCGTCGTGGGGATCCGCAAAGACGTCGTGGATGAGCAGGAGTCCCTCCGCGATGACCTTGGGTGACCAGGCCTCATAGTCCGCCCACGCGACGTCGCGCGCGTGACCTCCGTCGATGAAGAGAATGTCCAGGGGCTGCGCGAAGTGACGCGCCACCACGCTCGAGTGTCCGACGAGTCCAATGACGGTCTCTTCGAGGTGCGCTGTAGCGATCGTTCGTTGCCAGCTCGGCAGCGTGTTGAGTCGTCCGTCGACGGGGTCGACGAGCGTTTCGTCGAAGTGTTCCCACCCGGCCTGGTTCTCTTCACTCCCGTGGTGGTGATCGAGGGAGTAGAGGACGCTCTGCGTCGCCTCGGCGGCGTTGCCGAGGTAGAGCGCGGACTTGCCGCACCACGCGCCCACTTCGAGCCACGTGCCGCCCGGCACGCGACGTCCGTACTCGAGCGCGACCTCGTAGAGCCCGAGCCCTTCGTTCGTCGGCATGAAGCCCTTGGCGATTTCGGCCAGGCCCAACAACTCGTCACGCCGACTCACGATCTGGCGAGTGAGATCAAGGCGTAGACACCAAGTCCCGTGAAGATGAGTCCGCCACCGAATCGAATCCACTTGAGCGGCACGACGCGCTGGAGCTGTTTACCACCGTAGGCACCGATGAACGAGACAATGATCAAGGCGAGCGAACCCGCGAGAAACACCTCGAGGGGTTGATGGGTCTTCACCGTGAAGTTCGCCGCCTGGATCTGTGTGAGGTCACCGAACTCGGCCACGAAGATGACAGTAAAGGCGGTGACGATCTCCCTCAGTCTCGTGGACGAGTGTTCGCTCGCCGCTTCGCGACTACCCGTCTCTTCGGCACTGGACTCACGAGAGAACAGTAGGTACGCGCCACCTCCTAAGAAGAGCAGGGCGACGATGAGGTCCTTCACGTGCACGGGCAGCAACGTCAACAGCCCGCCGGCCGCGACGGCAATACCCATCTGCACCACGAAGGCACTCGACGCGCCGATCACGATCGACGAGGGCCGCGCGCGCGTACTCATCACGATCGTGGCGATCATGGTCTTGTCAGGCAACTCCAACAAGAACATCAGGGCGGCGATGCCGAAAAACGCCCCGACGTTCACGCGGTGGTCTTAGAACTGTTCGCGCATTGCCGCCGCGAAGACGAGCCCGACGCGCATGCGTTCGAGATCTTGTTCGACGGTGCGTTGCCCGCCGTAGACGGGATGCTCGGTGTGGAACTTCTCGACCTCGTCGGCGAGTGCTTCGTCACGGATGAACGTGGGGACCCCGAGGGCGAGGCGCGAGTGCGAGTTCTGTGGGAATTTCTCTATTGCTTCGTCCCAACGACTGGCCATGTATCGCCACACGGTGGGACCGGTGACGGCGTTGCGTGACAAAAGTGCGAGGACGATCGCGGCGTCCTGGTTGCGGAACTCGCTGAAACACTTCTCCGCCGCGTCGAGCGCGACACGCTCGTCGGGGAACTCGGGGATGCCGCGCCACAGGTAGCGCTGAGCGTCCTGAGGGGTCGGGGCGTGACGGTAACGCTCGAGGAAGGTCTCGTAGTCACCGGGACGGTTCTGGCGAGCGACGACGCGCAGGATCGCGTTCGCGAGGTTGCCGTCGAGGTCGTTGGCCTCACTGCGTCGGACTGCTTCGGCCTGGATGGATTCGTTGGCGCCAATGGTGCCAAGGACGCTAAGCACGATCGCTCGAACCTGGGGCGTGAGTTCGCTCTCACCGGGTTTGGCGTCCCAGCCGAGACGAGCGAACTGTGGCTCGAAGAGGTCGCGCACCTGTTGGACGAACTCTTCGTGTTGATTCGCGTCGAGAGCGCGATCGACGAAGTCGACGGCACTGGCGACCGTTCCCCAGGGTGTGGGCTCGTCTTGATCTCCGAGACCCCGGGCCATGGCGAGAAAGTCCATCCAGACGATCTGACCGGCGAAGAGTGAGGCCCACCCGTCAGCGATGAACGTCGCGCGCTCGAGCTCTTCGAGTTCGTCGATGTGATCGGCGAGGGCCGCCAATTCGGCCTTGCCGTAGCGCGAACGAAAGACGCCCGATCCGCCCGCGTTGAGGACAACGGGTGCGGCGTCGCTCACGTTCAGGGGCTCGTCGACCAGGAGATGGCGACTTGGCGCGCCCCCGCTGAGTGAACGCGTGAGAACGGGAACCATCCACGACGAGCCGATCGCGCTCGGACCCTTGGCTTTACCGTAGGCGAAGGGCTGTTGGGTGAGTTCGCCGTTGGCCAACGTCACGAGCGGGTGACCACCCTGGAGGATCCAGGTGTTCATGACGTCGCGAACGGGCTGGTTCGAGATCTCCTCGAGGGCGTCCCAGAGGTCGTTCGTGACCGTGTTGGCGTAGCTGTGCTTGGTCAAGTAGTGACGGATGCCGTCGCGAAACGTGTCCGCACCTAAGTACTGCTCGAGCATACGTAGGACCGAGCCACCCTTCTCGTAAGTGAGCACGTCGAACATGCCACGCGTGTCGTCGGGCGAGACGACCTCGTACTCGATGGGTCGCGTGGCGTGTAGCCCGTCGATCTGTAGCGCGGCGTCTCGGTCGACGCCGAAGCTGACCCACATCTTCCACTGGGGACGGAACTCGTTGATGCAAAGGATCTGCATGAACGTGGCGAAGGCCTCGTTGAGCCAGATCCCCTGCCACCACTCCATGGTGACGAGGTCGCCGAACCACATGTGGGCGATCTCGTGCGCGACGACTTCGGCGATGCGCTGCATCTCGGCGAGCGACGCTTCCTTCGGGTCGATCAGTAGGTCGGCCATTCTGTACGTGATGAGCCCGAGGTTCTCCATCGCGCCGGCGGCGAAGTCGGGGATGGCGGCCATGTCGAGTTTGTCGCCCGGGTAGTCGATGTTGAAGTACTTCGTGAAGAAGCGCAGCGCGAACGCGCCCGACTCGAGAGCGAGCTCGGTCAGGTGGCCTTTGCCCACGGGATAGACGATTCGAAGCGCCACGCCGTCGACGTCGAGCGCGGCGGTCTCTTCGAAGGGACCAACGATGAAGGCGACGAGGTACGTTGACATCTTCATGGTCGGCGTGAAGCTCACGGTGCGCTGTCCGTTGCCGAGATCGGTGTCCGCACTGACGGGTGAGTTCGAGTACGCCGCGAGATGACTGGGGATCGTGAGGTTTATTTGGTAGGTCGCTTTGAAGGCCGGCTCGTCCCAGCACGGAAAGGCGCGCCGAGCGTCGGTATTTTCGAACTGCGTCGTGGCGATGGTGTGGTCGACGCCCGTGTCGTCGGTGTACGTCGAACGATAGAAGCCGTGGAGCTGGTCGTTCAAGATTCCGTCGAAGGCGATCTCCACGACGGCGGGACCCACGGGGAGATCGCGGTCGAAGGCGAAGGTCACGGTCTCGTAGGTCGCGTCGAGGTGGTGCTCTTGTGAGCGGTAACTCGTCCCGTCGGCGCTGATCGTGGCGGCGCCGAGTTCGAGGTCGACGGCGTTCAGGGTCAACGTGCTCACGGATTCGTGGATCTCGACGTCAATTTCGACCCGCCCCGAGAACGTGAATGCTTCGAGGTCGGGGGTGAGAAAGACCCGGTAGGCCGAGGGGACGACACTTCGGGCAAGACGGTAGGGGTTGGAAGATGTACTCATGTGTAAATACCTTAGAGCCAAATCTTCTACGCTCGCTAAGTGACATCTACCCCCACGCCCGTTTCGCTGCGTATGAAACCTGGCCCTCATCGACTCGCCGTCACCGGCATTGGCAACGCCATGCTCGACATCATCACTGAAGATGAACACGAGGTCTTTCGCACGCTCGGACTCGTCAAGGCCGCGATGTCCCTTATCGATGAGGATCAGCTCGACGTCTTCTATAACGCCATGGGTCCGACCATTCAGATGTCCGGGGGATCGGTCGCGAACTCCATCGCGGGCGTCGCCGCGCTCGGAGGGACGTGCGGTTACATCGGCAAAGTCGCCGACGACGAGTTCGGCGAGCGCTTTCGCCACGACCTCAAGTCAATGGGCGTCGAACTCGATCTCGCCGTCGCGAAACCCGACGAAGGCGCCACCGGTCGCTGTCACGTGTTCATCACGAGCGACGCGCAGCGCACCATGGCGACCTACCTCGGGGCTTCGAACAAACTGAACGTCAGTGACATCAAGGAAGACCTCATCGCGCGCTCCGAGATCACCTACGTCGAAGGCTACCTCTTCGACTTGCCGCCCGCGAAGGAGTCCATTCGAAAGGTCGTCAACTTCGCGCACGAGCATGACTCGATGGTCGCGCTCTCGTTGTCGGACATGTTCTGCGTCGATCGCCATCGACGCGACTTCCTCGATCTCGTGACCAGTGACATCGACGTCCTGCTCGCCAACGAATCCGAGATCCTCTCGCTCTTTCAGTTCGAACATCTCGAACAAGCCTTCGGCGCACTCGAAGAGATCGGTGTGCTCGCCGTGGTGACGCGCGGACCTCGTGGTGCCGACGTCGCGACCGTGTCGGGCGTCGTGAGCGTGCCCGCGATCGAGGTCGAGCACGTCGTCGATCAAAACGGTGCCGGCGACATGTTCGCGTCGGGTTTCCTCTACGGCCTCGCGCTCGGCGCTGATCCGGTTGAAGCAGCGGAACTCGGTTCGCTCTGCGCGGGCGAGGTCATCACCCACCTCGGCGCGCGACCCGAGGCCGACCTCGAAGAGCTCGGCATCGAAGCGGGCCTGCTCTAGGTCTCAGAGGCCCTGCGCGTCAAGAATCGCGTCGAGTTCTTTCGTTCGAACTGTCTCCCACTTCACCCACATCACCGCAATGGGGATGCAGGCGAGCAACATCAACGCGTCGCCACCGATCCACATGATGCCGCCGCCTAATTTGATGTTGGAGAGCTGCCACGCGCTCGTCGAGCCCGTCGGCGCCATGGCGGGGTACGCCGAAAAGGGAATCCTCGACGACATCCCGAGCACGAGGCCCGTGAAGGTGTCGACGGGCACCGCGGCCATCACGTAGACGAGGCGAAGACCGGGGTGAAGTTTGAAACCTCGCTCCAAGCCGAAGGCCGCGCGAAAGAACAGGTAGCCCACGACGAGAAAACCAATGTGTTCGAGGTGGTGCACCCACTCGTGGCGCAACATCAGGTTCATGAATCCCGTCAAGTGCGTGATGGGAATGAAGACGAAGTAGAGGGCGAAGGCGAAGAGCGGATGGGTGACACGGGCCATGAGGGGGCTATCGAGCCAGCGCCGGATGGTCGCGTTGCCGGCTTGGTACGCAAGGTCGAGGGGCGCGCTGAGGGCGAAGAGGGGAGCGGCCACCATGATCAACAAGAGGTGTTGCACCATGTGGTCACTGAAGTACTCCATGTCGTACACCCCGATGAACGACTGGGTGGCGAAGAAAGTGACGAGTAGTCCTGAGGCGAAACAGACCGAACGAACGCGCGGCCACGTCGTGGTGCGCGAGAGGCCGCGCGCGTAGAGCAAGCCCGCTATCACCAAGAGAAGGATGGGCAGAACGCCCAAGTCCCACTGATTGAGATGATGCCAAGAAAACGGCGGATTCGTCATCGCGGGCACTGGTCCATCTTACGACCCGAGATTTAAGCGAAGACCGGCTCAGTAGGATGGACCGGTGCCTTCCAAGTATTTTTCTCGTCGAGCACTCGCCTTGCACTTAGCCGTCATCTTGTGGGTGGCCGTCGCTGCCGTGGCGGGGTGGTGGCAGGTTGGTCGAGCAGTGCAGGGCAATTCCCTGAGTTTCCTCTACTCCATTGAGTGGCCCGTGATCGCCGTGCTCGGCGTGCTCGGTTGGTACGCGCTGTTGAACATCGAGAAAGTGACCGAGTCCCAAGAGAAGGAACGAATCGAGTACGAAGATTCGATGCGTGCCGAAGCTCGCGCCGCGAGAGCAGCGCAGATCGAACAAGAGGATCCCACTCTTTCGGCGTACAACGACCACCTCGCGCAACTGTCGCACGTACCAAAAAAGCGCCTCTGGGGCCATTAGTGGACGCCACTTTCCGGCGCTATCGAACTCTGTCGTTCGTGACGGGCACCACGCTCCTCATTCTCTTCGTGACCCTGCTGTTGCACACCGTGGATTTGACCTTTTGGAGGCAGATCCATCTCTTCGTGGACGTCGTGGGCATAGGACACGGCATCGTGCTCTATCCGATCTACATGATCATGTGCTTCAATCTCGTCACGAAGTTCCGATTGAACGTGGCGTATCTCGCCTTGATGCTTTTCGCGGGATTCGTACCGGGCCTCGCTTTTTACCTGGAGTACCGGATGCGCGTGAAGCTCTACCCCCAAGGTCTCCCCGCGAAATGAGCCGGTGGCTAGCGCGTCGGGTTATCGCCTTCGCGCACCAAGGCGGCTCTTACGAGAGTCCCTCGTCGACCCTGGCCGCGATCGGACACGCGCTTGACGTGGGCGCGAGTGCGATCGAACTTGACGTACACGCGACCAAGGATCGCCACCTTGTGGTCTGTCACGACGCGACCGTCGATCGCACCACGAACCAGCGAGGCGAGATCGCCCGTCTCACGCTCAAGGAACTCTCCGAGATGGACAACGCGTACTGGTGGATCGAGGGCGACGTCGTGAGTCCTGGCCGAGACCCGGGCGAGTACCTGCTTCGAGGCCGTGCGCCGAGTGATCGCCGCTACGCCGTTGCGACGCTCGAAGAGGTGGCGACGGCGTTCCCCGGCGTGTTACTCAACCTCGACCTCAAGCGCACCAGCCCCGAGGTCGAACCTTACGAGTCACTTCTCTTCGAAGAACTACGGCGTCTCGAGATCACCGACTCGGTCATCGTGGCGTCCTTTCACGACGAGGCCATCCAGCACTTTCGTTCCCTCGCCCCAGGCGTTGCGACGTCGGCGGCCACGAACGAGACCGCCTCGTTCTACTTTTCGCTGCTCGAAGGGACGCCCGTCGTCCCGCCGGTCAGTGCCTTTCAAGTCCCGGCCACCTTCGGTGACGTGGACGTGGTCACCGAAGCGTTCGTCGACGCGTCCCACGCGGCAGGCGCGGCGGTGCACGTGTGGACGATCAACGACGTTGAGGAGATGGCGCGTCTCGTCGAGATGGGCGTAGATGGACTGATTAGTGATCGACCCACGCCACTGGCCGCGCTGTTGAAAGAACGAGGCTGTGCGTGGGACGGAAAACTTGGTTGAGGCGTTAGCCTCGACCACAGTTCGGCTTCTTGCCGTGGTTGGCCTTCTTTTTAGCGCGTAGTTTGCGCTTCACGGTCCGCTTTGACATAGGGGACAATGTTACTAGGTAAAGCGTGACGCGAGCCAAACGAGGAAATCAACGTGGATGAGGTGAAGGCTGGCCAGCTGGTCCTCGTCGCGACGCCGCTCGGCAACCTCGGCGATCTCTCTCGTCGGGCGTTGGAACTCTTTGCTGTGGCCGACGTCATCTACTGCGAGGACACGCGCCACTCGAGGACGCTCTTCAGCGCACACGACATTCCCCTACGGGGCCGACTTCACTCCCTGCACCAGCACAACGAAGCGGCCCAGTGCGCCCAGATCGTCGCGCATGTTCGCGGCGGTGAGCTCGTTGTCCTCATCAGCGACGCGGGCACGCCGGGAATCTCCGATCCCGGGAGTCGCGTCGTGGCGGCGATCATCGAGGCCGGTCTCGTCGTGACGACGGCGCCCGGGCCCTCCGCCGTCGTCGCCGCCCTCACCATCAGTGGACTTTCGACCGATCGCTTCGTCATGGAGGGTTTCCTCGCTCGAAAGACCAGTGATCGGACGAAGAGTTACGAGCAGTGGTCCCGCGAAGAACGCACGATTGTCTTCTACGAGTCGCCCCAGCGCCTCAAGGGCGTCGTGCACGAACTTGCGGAACTTTTTCCGACTCGACGAGTGGCGATCGCGCGAGAGATGACCAAACTCCACGAGGAGGTCATCCGCGGCACGCTCATGGACGTGGCGGCCGCGTTGGACCAACGCGACGTGATTGGCGAGATCGTGGTGGTGCTCGAAGGCGTGACGTTCACCCCCGAAGTGGACGATGACGTCGTGCGCGCGGCGCTCGTCGAACAGTTCGACGCCGGCGCGACGACGCGCGACGCCGTTGATTACGTCGCTGAGATGTTGGTGGTTGCGCGACGCGAGGTGTACGAACACGCGCTCGAGCTGCGAAGAGGCGAGCCTCTCTAGTTCACTAACCTCTATCCATGGGCCGCTTCTACATCACGACTCCCATCTACTACGCGAACGACGCGCCCCACGTGGGCTCCGCGTACACGACGGTGAACGCCGACGCCCTCGCGCGCTGGCACCGATTGGCCGGCGACGACGTCAAATTCCTCACCGGTACCGACGAGCACGGCCAGAAGATGGCCGACGCCGCGGCGAAGAACGGGTCTTCGCCCAAGGAGTGGACCGACCAGGTGTCCGAGCGCTTTCGAGAGGCCTGGTCCGTACTCGACATCAGTTACGACGACTTCATTCGCACGACCGAACCACGTCACTACACCACCGTGCAGAAGTTCCTCTCGGTGATCTACGAGAACGGCTACATCTACAAGGACGTCTACAAGGGCCTCTACTGCGTGAGCTGCGAGGACTACTACACGCTCGAAGCCAGCGATAACGGAAAGTGCCCGATCCACCACAGTCCGCTCACCGAGATGGAAGAGGAGAACTGGTTCTTTCGCCTGAGCGCCTTCGAAGATCGTCTCCTCGAGTACTACGCCGAGCACCCAGGCTTCGTCACCCCCGAAACGAAGCGCAACGAAGCCCACGCCTTCATCAAGAGCGGACTTCGCGACATCTCCATCACGCGCACCTCGATCACGTGGGGCGTGCCGGTGCCCTGGGACGAGCGTCACGTCTTTTACGTCTGGTACGACGCCCTGATCAACTACCTGACGGCCATTGGCTACGGTCAGGACGACGACGAGGTCGCTACCTGGTGGCCCCACTCACATCACCTCATTGGCAAGGAGATCCTTCGTTTTCACTGCGTCTGGTGGCCAGCGATGTGCATGGCGGCCGGTCTCGAGCCCGTGCACCACGTCCACGTCAACGGCTGGCTCTTGGTGGGCGGCGAGAAACTCGGCAAGACCATGGCCGCCGAAGGGGGAGTGAAGCTCACCGACATCGAACCCATCGGGCTCACCAAGGAGTTTGGCGTCGATCCACTTCGTTACTACCTGTTACGCGAGACGGCGCTGGGCAACGACGGTGAGTTCTCGCTCGAAAGTATCGTCGCTCGCTACAACACCGACCTCGCGAACAACCTCGGCAACCTCGTGGCGCGCGTCACCACCGTCGTCACGTCCAAGTGCGCGGGCGTCGCGCCGGCGTCAAGGAGTGACTCACCACTACGTGCTCAGGCAGAGTCGGCACTTCGAGGAGCGTCCGAGGCGTGGGAAGCGTTCGCGCCCCAGCGCGCGTTGGAATCGACCTGGTCACTCATTGGCGCCACGAACGCGTATCTCGAGACGCTGGCGCCGTGGAAGATGGAACCCGGTGACGAGGTCGACGCCGTCATGGGAGACGCCCTCGAAGCCATAAGGATCGTGGCGATTCTCGTCTCACCGGCGATGCCGGGCGTCGCCGAGGAGATCTGGCGTCGGATAGGCCTCACTGGCTCACCGGCCTCGGCGCCCTTCTCGCGATTCGCCGTCTGGGGTCAGTCACCGGTGGGCGGGACCGTCGTGAAGGGTGCCCCGCTCTTTCCTCGCATCAAGAGCGACGAATGAGCGGATGGACCGACGCGCACTGTCACCTACAGGACATCTTTCTTCGCTCGTCCGCCGACGAACAACCCTCTGACGTCAACGACACGCTCGAACGCGCGCACCTAGCCGGAGTCGATCGCGTCGTCGTCGTGGGCACCGACGCCGCGAGTTCGGCCGAAGCCCTCGCGATCACACGCGTCACCTCACCCGTCGAGATCTACGCCACGGTTGGTCTTCACCCGCACGACGCGAAAGAGGACCTTGAACCGGTCGCGGCGCTCGCGAGAACCGGGCACGAACGTCTCGTGGGCATTGGCGAATGCGGCCTCGACTACTTCTACGAGCATTCGTCCAGAACCCAGCAACGACAAGCATTTTCGGCCCAAATCGCCCTCGCGCACGAACTCGACCTGGCCCTCGTCGTGCACGCGCGCGACGCCTTCGACGACCTCTTCAGCATCCTTGAGAGTGAGGGCGTACCGCCTCGAACGGTGATCCACTGTTTCACCGGCACGCCCGATGACGCGCAGGGTTGCCTCGAACTCGGTTGTGACATTTCTATCTCCGGCGTCGTGACGTTCAAGAACGCCGAGTCGCTTCGAGAAGCGACGAAGCTCGTCCCACTGCATCGACTACACGTCGAGACCGACAGTCCTTTTTTGGCGCCGGTGCCCTATCGCGGACGAACGAACGAGCCGTCGTTCGTCTCCGTGGTAGGCGCGTACGTCGCGCAACTGCGCGACGAGGACGAAGAGCTCTTCAAAGAGGCCACGGCCGCGAACTCGGCGCGGCTCTTCCACTTTCCGGGGCGCAAGCACTAAGAAACCAGCATTTTCACGGATTTTTAGGGCGAGTTGCCTAAACGGCCGCCCTCTCCTAGCGTTACGGGGCGGGATTCATCGAAAAGTCCCGCAGTCCTGGCGGAGGACGGATAACTGAGTACAACACGACGCGGTGCGCTACGGCGCCCGCGGATACTTCGTACCACGCTGGCCGGGTTGGCCACCTCCTTGGTACTTCTTACGCCGGGCTCGGTCGGCGCCGCAACGAAACACGCCCCGATGCACATGCCCGACCTGATTGGCCACAGTCGTGTGCAGGTCTATCGAATAATGCGCCGCGACGGTCTCTACTTTCAAACCCGCGGACCGGGCAGCGCCAACGATCATTGGGCCGCGGTCACGGCCCAGTCACCGCGCCCCGGTGTCGTCATTGCTTGGCACGCTCAGGCGACCCTGACGGTCACCACCAAGTCACCGCGTGGCCCTCGCGCGGTCCCGCGCCTCACCGGCCTCACGAAGGCGGGTGTCTACGCGGCACTGCGCCGCGCGCAGCTCTACTTTAAGACGGTCGGACCAGGGAGTTCGAACAGTACCTGGACCGTGGCGTTAGGCCAGTCTCCGGCCCCGGGCACGCGGGTGCGATGGCACGATGAGATCACGGTTCGCGTGAGTACGCACCGTCCCGCGCCGCCGGCGAAGAAGAGGACGCCCGTGAAGGCTACGGCCGTTGTCATCAACGGTTCGGGCTTCAAGATCGGCGTGGCGACGTGGTACAACTACTTTGCCGGTCGTTGCGCGACGTGGTACTTACCCAAGGGCACGAGGATCACCGTCACCGACCTCGACACCGGAAAGTCGATCTCGTGCGTCATCACCGACCGCGAAGGCGAAGGCAGTAATCGCGTGGTTGATCTCAACGAAACGCAGTTCGCGCAACTGGCGCCACTCGCGCAGGGTGTGATTAGTGTCAAAGTCTCTTGGTGACCCATACGCGTAGCGAACTCGTCGCGCTGCTTCAAGACCACGGGCTCAAACCCTCGAGAGCCCTCGGTCAGAACTTCGTGGTGGACCCCAACACCGTGCGGCGCATCGCGCGCCTCTCGGGCGTCGGCCCCGGTGATCAGGTACTCGAGATCGGCGCGGGTCTCGGGTCGTTGACCCTCGCTCTCGTCGAGACCGGCGCGACGGTGCGCGCCATGGAGATCGATCGCTACCTGATCGAGCCGCTTCGCTCGGTCGTCGAACCTCACGGCGTGCGCGTGCATCACGCCGACGCGCTCAGCGCCGACTACGACGAGATCCTCGGAGGCGAGCCTGCCGTCGTGGTGGCGAACTTGCCCTACAACGTGGCGACGCCGTTGGTGTTGCACCTCTTAGAGAGCCAGCCGTTGATTCGTCGACTGCTCGTCATGGTGCAGAAGGAAGTCGGCGAGCGAATGGCGGCCCACGCGCGCGACGAGGCCTACGGCGCGGTGTCGCTTCGCGTGCAGTACTTCGCCGACGCCAAGGTCGTTGGCAAGGTCTCGCCGTCGGTCTTCGTGCCCAAACCCAACGTCGACTCGGTCCTCGTCTCATTGGTGCGCCGCGACCAGGTACGCGTGGACCCGGCGCTCGTCAGCGAAGAGGAGCTCTTTTCGGTTATTCGCACGGCTTTTGGCCAGCGCCGCAAGATGTTGCGTCGCTCACTCTCTGGCTGGACGAGTGAGGGGGTCTTTGAGCGCTCTGGTGTCGCCGAGACCCGTCGGCCCGAGGAGTTGACGCTCGAGGAGTTCGCGGCGCTGGTGGCAGCGAAGTGACCGAGATGCTCGCCCCGGCCAAGTTGACGTGGTACCTCGAGGTCACCCGTCGGCGCGACGACGGTTACCACGAATTGCGCTCAGAGATGGTCACGTTGGACTTCGCGGACCGCCTCGACGTCGACGAGGCGGGCGACTACCTGCGCCTCGAAGGTCCCTTTTCCGAGATTCCCCTCGACGAGCACAATCTCGTCACGCGTGCGCTCAACCTGGTCGAACGACGCGCTGGCGTGACGTTGCATAAGGTCATTCCGCCCGCTGGAGGACTCGGTGGGGGCAGCGCCGACGCCGCAGCGATCCTTCGTTGGGCCGGGGGCGTCAGTAGTGAGGCGGCGCTTTCGCTCGGTGGTGACGTTCCGTTCTGTCAAGTGGGGGGCCGTGCCCTCGTTGAGGGCACGGGCGAGCGCTTGACGCCGCTTCCCTTCGAAGCGCGAGAGGTCACGTTGATCCTGCTCGGATTTGGAGTGAACACACGCGATTGCTACCAGGCCTTCGACGAGCTCGCCGACGCGGGCGAACGGCCGAACGGGCGAAATCAACTCGAGGCGGCGGCGCGTCTCGTCGAGCCGCGCCTGGGCGAAACCATGGACTGGCTGAACGCCACGCTCGAAAACCGCGTCCACCTCGCGGGGTCGGGTTCCACGCTCTTCGTCGAAGGTCATCTCGAGCGCGGCGTCGAGACGTGGGACGTGTTGGGTCCCGAGGGTGTCGTTCAGTTTCGCCAGACCATCACCACGCCACGAGGGGCGTAGGTAGAACTATTTGCCGGCGGCGCGACGCTGGAAGCGGGTTCGCTTCAGCATCTTCTTGTGCTTCTTCTTGCGCATGCGCTTACGGCGCTTCTTAATTAGTGATCCCATGGCTCGTAGAACCTTACTAGGTTTTATCTAGGGACTTTTTTCAGAGGAGACGACGTGCCCTGGCAACTCCATCACGTGCAGCTCGCCATTCCCCCCGGTGAAGAGGGTCATTGCGACGAGTTCTACGTGACCTTGTTGGGCTTTGAAGAGCAAGTCAAGTCACCCGAGCAGGCCGCGCGCGGTGGCCGCTGGTACCAACGAGACGAGGCGGCCCTGCACCTTGGGGTCGAAGAAGATTTCCGTCCGGCGAAGAAGGCACATCCCGCCCTCGCCCTTGAGAACTACGACGAAATAGTCGCGCGCCTGACGGGCGCGGGTGTTGATGTCCGCTTCGATGACACAATTCCCGGTCGACGCCACTGTTACGTCGACGACCCCGTGGGCAACCGGCTCGAACTGATCGACGCCGCTAGTTCTCGCTGACGCGCTCGATACGCAGCGCCTGGCGTGGACACCCTCGCACGGCGTAGCGCGCCGACTCGAGAGCGGCGAGATCGCTCAGGGGCGTTGGCTCACGTTTGATGATGGGATAGCCCCACTCGTCCATAGTCACGAGTTCCGGGGCCAGTTCGTGACAGTGCCCGAAGCCGTCACAGAGGATCGGGTTCACTCGAAGGTAGAAGACGCCCGTGCGTCGTCTCACTCCCATACGAGCTCGCGTTCTTTTTCCAGTCGCGGCACCGCGACGAAGTACTTGCCCGAGTGCGACGCTCCGCAGGGCGCACCGCGCGCGTGGCTCTGGAAGTCCCCGGCGAAGACGCGTAGAGCCGATCGAACGAAGCGCACCACCCCGTCGGGATGGCGACAGGCGCCGCGGCCGTCAATGACCCCGCAACGATGTTCGAGTTGCTGGAGGGCCTGCGCAGAGTTCGGTGATCCTTCGCCAACTTTGGCGAGGTCGTCGCTGAGCGCAGGAAGTCCAAAGGCGCACGGCCCGCACTGGCGCGCGCTCTCGTTGGCCATCCACTTGACGACGCGTTGCGTCTCGACGACCCCACAGCCGTCGCGTCCGAGCACCACGATGATCCCCGCGCCCACCGTCGCGCCCCACTGGGCCAGGGACTCGTTGTCGTAGGGCGTGTCGAGGTGCGCGGCGTCCAGCCACGAGCCTCCGTAACCCCCGAGAAGAAGGGCTTGGGGATCAGGGTCGGCGTCGGCGAAGTTGAGAATCGTTCGAAGCGTCATGCTCGGGACGACCTCGAGGACCTTGGGACGCTCGACCGCGCCCGTGACGGTGACGAGCACCGACCCCGGGCTCACCTTGGTACCGAGGGTGCGAAACCACGCGGCACCGAAGCGTCCGATCAGCGCGACGTTGGCGCAGGTCTCGACGTTGTCGAGCAGCACCGCGTGATGACGGATCTTGAGAATCGAAGGGCGTTGCGGGCGGTACTGGGGAAGTGACTCGTTGTCGTTGAGCCAGTGCACGAGGGCCGACTCTTCACCGGCCACGTAGCGCCACGGCGCCGTTTCGAGTTTGAACTGCGGCCCTCGCGCGCCGGCGCGCGCGCGTTCGTCGAGCGCGCGCTGCACGTTGCCCACGGCGTTGGGATTGTCGCGCGACACGCACACGATGACGTCTTTCGCGCCGATGATCGAGGCGAGTATGGCCGCCCCGTCGAGCACGAGGTGCGGGTTGGTGCTGAGCAACGTCGAGTCCTTGTACGAGACCGGCTCGCCCTCCATGGCGTTGACGACGACGACCTTGTTGTGACTTCGCTGCTCACGCAAGAGCCGAGCTTTTCGAGCAGTGGGAAAGGCGGCGCCGCCACGACCCGTGAGTCCCGAAGCCTCGAGTTCGTCGAGAAGTGACGCCGCCTTGTAGGAGGTCGCGAAGGTCGATTGGTACTGCCCGAAGGTCAACGGGGTTCCCGGCTTTCCGTAGAGGAGGCGGGGGAGTTCTTGGGCGAGCATCATCGACGCTTCTTCGATTGGCGAGGGGACTGACTGCGAGGGAAGGAGGACGCCTGCTGGCTCGTAACGGTGGGCGTCGCAGTGCCGGCCTCGCTACGCGGGAACGACGATAACGCCTTTGGTGACGCGGGGCGAGGTTGCGTGGGAGCAGGTCCTTTGGCCGTGGCGAGTGGGGAAAGTGCCGTTCGACCGGCGGCGCGCGCGGGTCGTGCGAAGTAGCGCCAGAGAGCCGCGGCGAACACGCTCGCGGCGCAGGCCGCCACTACGGCCAGACCGACGCCACTCTTGGCGTCGGTGCCGGTGAGGTAGGCGTGCAGGATGGCACTCGAAAAGGCCAGCCAACTAAACCAGTGGATGAAGCGCCAGGTCTCGTTCTTCACGCGAACCTTCAAGAGGCTCGAGAGCCACACGGCGAGGATGAGGTCGAAAGCGACGGCGCCCACCGCCACGCCGACGCGCCGATACGCCGACGTCATGGGGACTAGGACCGAGATCCAGCCGGTGGCTACGTAGGAGTCGATCACGGTCGTCGTTATGTGCATGACAAGAAAGATCACCGCGACGATCGAGACGGAGCGGTGCAGCTCGTTAACCTCGAAACGCCCCACGACGGTGCCCCCGACACGGTTCGCCACGAGCGTGCCCAAGGTCACGACGATCGTGAAGAGCACGAGCGCCACCATGCCGGTGGCCCTCGTCGTGTACCAGAGGTAGGGCGTCGTGAGGGCGATCACGCGGACACCTCGTCGACCGGCCAGCCACCGACGAACTCAACGCTGCCGTCGTGGCGCACGAAGCGCCCCGACCAGCCGGCCTGGGCGACGTGGTACGCGGCGTCTTCACCCCAGAGCAACGACGCGGTAGCGAAAGCGTTGGCGAGCACGCAGCTGCTGGCCGACACGGTTGCGGTCGCGTACGGACCCACCGCGAAGCTCCCCGTGCGGGGATCCACGATGTGGTTGACGAGCTGTCCACTGGCGCGCCAGGTGCGCGTCGTCGTCGACGACGTCGCGATACCGCCGTCGTGGATGGCGACACGAGGCTCATTGCCGTGTAGCTCGAGTGAATCACTGAGACCAATGGCCCAGAGACCCTGGGGACCTCGTCCACGAACCGCGACGTCGCCACCGATTTCGACGACGACGCCGCCCGTTGGCGCTACGTCGTTCGCGATCAAATCGGCCGCGAGTGCCTTCGCGCTGGCGCCGAGGTCGAGTTGGCAGCCCGGCGACAGAGTCACCGTGTGCTTGCCTCGATCGAGGTCGAAGGCGCTCGCGCCGGCGCCCTTCACCGGTTCGGCGATGCTGGTGTCGTTGCGACGCGTCAGTTCGTCGTAGTCAACGTCGTAACCCAGCGCCAAGAGGGCGGGCAGCACGCTCGGGTCGCACAGCCCTTCGGTGGCCTCACGCGCCAGAAGTGCGGCACTGAGAGCAAGTTCCAACGTGGCGCTAATCGCCACGGTCGCACCCGCACCCGCGTTCACTCGCGAGATCTCCGAATCTTCTTTAAATCGATTGCACGCTTCATCGAATTCATTGAGCCAGTGCCAAAGTCGTTCTTGGGCGAAGTTTAACTGGTGCTCGTGTTCGGTGGCGAGGGATCCGCTGAGCCCCCAGATTTGGAAGTTCATTGCACGACACTAGTAGCAGGTCGTTTGGCCGGACGGTGAAGTGGTACACACCGTCGTCGTCGTAACCGGCACAGTTGTCGGGACCGTGGTCGTCGGCGTCGTCGTGGTTGTTACGGGTTTCGTCGCGGTTGTACTCGAGGAACTCCCGGACTGCGACGTACTCGTGGTGGGGGGAGTGGTCGACGTCGTCGGGGTGTCGTCCGACGACGTCGAGGAGTCGTCCGACGACGTTGAGGTGCTGCCCGTGGTCGAGGGAACGGTCGCGGGCGTCGTGGCAACGGGCTTCGCTGCACCGGCCAAATACATCACAGTGAGTCCCGAAAGCGCGGCCGAGCCCACCAGGAGAGCCTGGGTGATTCGACGCACCCGTGCGAATCGGCGGTCGCGTTGCTGAGGGGTGCGGGTTGCGGGGGTCATAAGGTTTCCTTAGCTCCCAGTCTTGTAGGTCTTTCTTAAGACGTGACATCGTGGCTATAAGAAGATTGACAAAATTCGTTTACGACTACGTTTCGTCCGCCTCGGGCACGGTGATCGTGAATCGAGCGCCGCCAAGCGTCGGATCACGGTCGACGGCGACGGTGCCACCGATCTCCTCGACGACCTGCGCGACGATGGAGAGTCCGAGCCCCGATCCCGGGAGTGATCGAGCGGAGGGTGCTCGCCAAAAGCGGTCGAAGACGAACTGGCGGTCTTCGTCACTGATCCCCTGACCGCTATCGGCGACCGTGATGGTGCCGTGCGCGGACGTCACCATGATGCGTCCACCGGTGGGTGTGAACTTGACCGCGTTCGTCAGGAGATTCGAGATCGCGCGATTGAGCCGGTCGTGTCGAGCCCGCACGTACGACGTCTCCATCTCGACGTCCATCGTGATGTCACGAATCCGCGCGTAGGTCCGAGCGGTCTCCACGCACTCGTCGACACAGTCGTCGAGTCGCAGTACCTCGAGATCGCCCTCGGACTTCTCGCCGCGGGCGAGTTCACCGAGGTCGGTGACGAGCGAGGCGAGTTCGTCGACCTGGGTCACCATGTCGTCTGTGATCTGGTGTAGCTCGTCGGGGCTGAGCTCGGGCGCGCGCGAGAGCACCTGGGCGTTCGTGCGCAGTGACGTGAGCGGCGTTCGAAGCTCGTGGCTCGCGTCGAGGACGAGTTGACGCTGCAGCGTCTGACTACTCTCGACCGATCGAAGGAGTCGGTTGAAGACCCGTCGGAGTCGTCCCAGTTCGTCGGCGTCACCTTCGGCCAGTCGGTACTGCAGGTCGTTGGTCATGGCGACGGTCTCGATCTCGTTGGTGACCTTCTCGAGGGGGTGAAGGGCCTGGCGCGCGAGGAACAGCCCGAGACCCAAGGCCAACAACAGGCCACCGGCCGCGACCAACATAAGGGTCGTCACGAGTCGAGTGAGTTCGGTGATCTGGCCCGTGATGTTGACCATGTAGAGCTGCGCGGAGGTCGTCGTAATCTGACAGACGCCCGTCTGGCTCGTCTGGCAGTTGACGAGGGAGTTCTTGGGCAGTGGTTCGATCAGTTGGCGGTAGCTCTGACCATTGATGGACACGGTGCGAATGACGCGTGCGCCCTTACCTTTCGCGATACTCAGGATCGTAGAGTCGATGCGCACGTTGGACGGGGGCAACGCCGTGCCATTGGGCAGCACGATCTCCGAGTACGAACCGGTGACGCGGTTTTCGTCACTCACGCTGTGCGTCGATTGCGACGCCTGAATCAGTGACACGTCCACCGAGTGCAAGATGGCGCTACGCGCTACCAGAAATGACGCAAAGCTCGCAAGGATCACCGCGATCGCGGCGGCCGCCACGGTGGCGGTGATGACGCGTATTCGAAACGTCACGACGTTCGAAGCGCGTAGCCCACTCCGCGCACCGTTTGGATGAGTCGCGCCTTGTTGTCTTCTTCGAGTTTGCGTCGCAGATAGCCAATGTAGACGGCCAACGAGTTCGTTCCCGAGTCGAAGTTGTAGCCCCACACGAGATCCAAGATCTGGTCGCGGGTGAGTACTTGACGGGGGTGGTGCAAGAACAGCTCCAGTAGGTCGAACTCGATCTTCGTTAGTTCGACGAGTCGTGCGCCGCGATGCACCTCGCGCGTTTGAGGATTGAGCGTGAGGTCCTCAAAGCGAAGTACCGTGCCGTCGACGTCGGCGACGTTGTGACGACGAAGCAACGCGCGCAGTCGCGCCAGCAACTCCGCCAGGTCGAAGGGCTTCACCAGGTAGTCGTCCGCCCCCACGTCGAGCCCCTCGACCCGGTCGTTCACGGCGTTGCGGGCGGTCAGCATCAAAATGGGCGTGGTATCACCCGAGCGGCGAATGCGTCGACAGATCTCGAGACCGTCAATGTCGGGTAGTTGCAGGTCGAGCACGATAGCGTCGGGCGCGCGTAACTGGATGGATTTCAGCGCGCTGGCGCCGTCTTCGAACAGTTCGACGTCGTAGTTCTCCATACGGAGAGCGCGCCCGAGGGCCGATCGAATGGCTGAGTCGTCGTCGACGATGGCGACGTAGGAGTTGGGAATAGGAGCGGTAGTCACGGCGCGACTTTCTGGGGTTGGTTGTCAGGCTCTAGTGTTGCTGATTGGTATTAAGCATCCTCAGACATACTCTAAGAATCTCTGAAGATTGCCACAGTATCGGCAGTGGCGGGTAGTTCAATTGGCAGAACGACGGACTTTGAATCCGTAGGTTGGAGGTTCGAGCCCTCCCCCGCCAGCCAAGAAGGTCTAAAAACAGACGCGTTCGAGGATTTTCGCCAGCTCGACGGGCTGATCGCCCTGAATGGAGTGCCCGGCGTTCTCGACGTGCACGACCGTGGCCCCCGGGACACGACGTAGGAGTTCGGCCTCGTCGTCGTCGTCGACGACCGAGCCGCGTGCCATGCCTCGAATGAGGGTGAGGGGCGTCGTGAGCGCGCCGAGCGTCTCCCAGAGGTCGCCGGCGTCGGGCGCGTTGAGTTCGGACGCGGGGTGTTGTTGGTGTCGCCAGACCCACGTGCCGTCGGAACGTTGCAGCGCGTTGTGCAAGATGCCGCGCCGTAGTGACGAGACCGATCTCGTGGGATTGTGTTCGATCGTACGCGCGAGGAGCTCGTCGAAGTTGTCGAACGTCTTGGGGCCATTCACGAAGTCGGTGATGTGTCGGGCCTTGTTGGCGTTGACGCCCGGCGTGATGTCGATGAGCACCAAGGAACGTACGAGGTCGGGCCGCTCGGCGGCGACGAGGATGGAACAGAGTCCTCCAAGTGACATGCCCACGAGCGGCAGGGCGACGTTCGTGAGTTGTTCGAGCGCGCGCTCGATATCGAGCGCGTGACTCGCGATCGCCGAGGCGGGGTAGGGCGACGCGTCGGAGTGCCCGTGCCCCGGAAGATCGAGGGCGAGGAGGGGTCGCTCGAGCGCGAGGGCGACAGTGTCGAAGGTGTGGGCGTTCTGGGCGCCGCCGTGCACGAGGACCAACTCGGGTTCGTCCTCACCCCATCGCAGCCCGCTGAGTTGGCGAAGTCCGTCGACCGCGACAAAGAATCGCTGCACGCTGGCGTCGTGAACGTGAAGACCCCACTCGCTCACGTTTTCGTGGAAAAGTGAAAATTCATCGTAAGAAAACATGGGCACACAAGAATCGTAGGAGATGGATGCTAAGGATGGAAGGGTGAGTCGGCCTACGTGTGTCGTGGTTCTCGCCGCTGGCGAGGGAACGCGGATGCGCTCGTCACGACCCAAGCCGTTGCACCAGCTCTGTGGACGCGCGATGGTGCGTTACGTGCTCGACGCGGCGTCCCAGGAGAACGTTCGCGCGACCGTCGTCGTCGTGGGTCACCACGCGACGTGGGTCCAAAAGGAACTCAGCGAACTCTCTCGTCGTGACGTCCCCCTGACCTTCGTCGAGCAGGACGAGCAGCTCGGCACCGGTCACGCGGTGCGTGTAGCACTGTCAACGATCGACGACGCCATCGGAGACCTCGACGGTGACGTCCTGATCCTCCCGGGCGACGCCCCGCTGCTTCGACGCTCGACGGTGGCCCACCTCCTCGCGGCGCATCGCGAGCGCCACGCCGCGTTGACGGTGTTGAGCGCGCGCGTGGACGATCCGACCGGCTACGGCCGACTGATCCACGCCAAGGACGGCACGCTCGAGCGCATCGTTGAAGAACGCGACGCCACCGGCGAAGAGCGGATCATCAACGAAATCAACACATCGATCATGGTGGTGCGCCAGAGTCTTCTCGGGCCGGCGCTTCGACGAGTGGGCCGGCGAAACGTCCAGAACGAGTACTACCTCACCGACCTCGTGTCGGTGCTGCACGAGTCGGGACACCTCACCGTGTCGCTGATGCTCGAAGACTCGAACGAGGCGTCGGGGGTCAACGACCGTCTCCAACTCGCCCGCGCCGAAGCGGTGCTTCGTCGGCGCATCAACGATCAGTGGTTAGCCAGAGGGGTGACGATGTGGGATCCCGACGCCACCTACGTCGACGCCGACGTCGAACTCAGCACCGAGGTCGCACTCCTTCCTGGAACGATCCTGAAGGGCCACTGCGTCATCGCGCGCGGCGCCCAGATCGGACCCAACGCCGTGTTGAGTGACGTCGAGGTGGGTGAAAACGCTTACCTCGGTACGGTCGAGGCAACGCGCGTTCATATCGGGGCGGATGCGCGCGTGGCGTCCTTCGTCGTGTTGAATCCCGGCGCCGACGTCGCGACGGGCGAGATTGTCACGCCTTTAACGCAGCGTTCTCACTAGCGACCTCCGTTCACCTGTACGCTGGCGCGGTGGAGTCCCTCGCCAAGCGTCGCCTCGTCATCGTGACGGGACGATCTCACCCGGCGCTCGCGGCCGACGTCGCCGAAAAGCTCGGCGTCGACCTCACCGAAGCGAACCTGCGCGAGTTCGCCGACGGCGAGATCCACTGTCGCTTCGACGAATCGATTCGTGGCGCGCACGTGTTCATCGTGCAAACGCACGGTTCACCGGTGAACGACTCCCTCATGGAGCAGCTCATCATGATCGACGCCGCTAAACGGGCGTCGGCGAAGAGCATCACCGCGGTGATACCGAACTACGGGTACGCGCGCCAAGATCGTAAAACCGCCGGTCGTGAACCCATTACCGCGAAATTGGTCGCTGACATGCTCCAAACGGCCGGCGCCACCCGGGTCCTGTCCGTGGACTTCCACTCGGGTCAGATTCAGGGGTTCTTCAACATCCCCGTCGACCACTTGGTCGCGGCGCCGGTCCTCGAGGACTACTTGAAGGCGAACGCCAATCCCCGCGAACTCGTCGTGGTGGCCCCCGACGCCGGTCGCGTCAAGGTCGCCGAACGTTACGCCCAGCACTTGGGTTGTGATCTCGCGCTCGTGCACAAGACGCGACCCCACGGCGTCGCCAACGTGGCCGTCGCGCGCCACATCGTGGGTGACGTCGACGGACGACACTGCGTCCTTATTGACGACATGATCGATACCGCGGGTACCATCGTGGCGGCCTGCGACCTCTTGAAGGCCCAGGGCGCCAACGAGATTTGGGTGATGGCGACGCACGCGGTCTTCTCGCCGCCAGCCGTGGATCGACTCTTTAACGCTCCCATCAGCCGAGTCATCGTCACCGACACGTTGCCGCTCGGTCCCGAGAAGCGATTCGAGAAATTGGAGATCCTCTCCATCGCGCCCATCATCGCCAATGCCATTTCCGCGATCTTCGACGATGCGTCGGTCTCGGACATCTTTGGCGGCGAAAACCTGCTCTAGAGCCAAAGGGCCAACTACGTGGCCGTGGCGTTCGAACTCGCGGGCCAGATACCAAATACGTTCTCGCGAAGCCCTCACCGGGATCGAAGGTCGAGGGCCTCGGGAGAACCAGGCAAATTCGGGCTAGACTTGCTCTCCTGTGCGTTGCCCCTGGGCCGCCAGCCATTTCTTAAGAGGAGTACTCATGTCACAGGTCACGTTGCACGCGTCGACGAGTCGCGCCCACGGTTCTGCCAATTCTCGACGCCTACGCCACGCGGGCTCGATCCCTGGCGTTCTCTACGGTGAGGGCGTCGAGGCACTACCGGTATCGGTCAACGCCAAGGACTTCCGCAGTGCGGTCTCGGGTGAGCAGGGTCTCAACTCCGTGATCACACTCGACGCCGACGGCACGACGTACACGGTCATGGCCCGCGAGATCCAGCGCCACCCGGTGAAGGGCACCGTCGCGCACATCGACTTTCAGGTCGTCGACCTCAAACAAGCCGTGATCGCCGAAGTGCCGTTGCACCTCATCGGCGACGCCGTTGAAGTACGCCACGCCGACTGGGAAGTCGACCAGCAGATGTTCAGCATCGAAGTACGCACTCGACCCGACCAGATTCCCAACTTCATCGAAGTGGACATCTCGGGTCTCACCGTGGGCTCAGCGATTCGCGTGGGTGACCTCGTACTGCCCTCGGGCGTCGAGGCCGCCGGCGACTTGACGGTGTCGGTCGTGGCAACGCACGCCGGACGCGCCGCCAAAGCGGTCGTGACGGCCGACGAAGCTCCTGCGGAGTAAGTCGTGGCGCTGCGACGCGCTCGTGGGAACGATCGACGGGGCCAGAAGAGCACGCTGCTCATCGTGGGTCTCGCTAATCCCGGCGCGCAGTACGAAGGATCGCGCCACAACGTCGGCGGCGACGCCCTTCGTCTCGCCGTCCAACGCCGCGGCGGCCAACTAAGCCTCGAACGCCGTCAGCGCGCGCTCAGCGTGACGCTGCCCACGTCGCGTGGTCCCATCACTTTGGCGGTACCGACGACGTTCATGAACGAGTCAGGGGGCGCCTTGCCGCCGCTCCTTCGACGCACGTCGATTGACGATCTCAGCCAGCTCGTCGTCGTGCACGACGAGCTGGACCTCGAACCGGGGCGTCTGCAGTTGAAGTTCGGTGGGGGACTCGCGGGCCACAACGGACTCCGCTCGATCGCCCAGACCCTCGGCACGCAGGACTTCGCCCGACTTCGCGTGGGTATTGGCAAACCACCAACGAAGGAGCAGGGGGCTGACTACGTCCTTCACCGACCAACGGGAAAGGGTCGTGAAGCCATCGGCGTCGACGTCGCGCGTGCGGCGGACGCCATCGAAACGATACTGGACTACGACTTCGAAGAGGCCCAGCGACGCGTGAACGGATCGTGAGTGACCTGAGCGGACTGCGGCGTGTCCTCGAACTCGTCAGTCCCTCGATTCGTGCATCCGTCACGTCAGGGTCTTTCGCTCCGTCGAGTTACGCGACGCCACTCGCCGTCGCCGCCCTTTCGCTCGAGGTTCCCTTCATCGTGGCGGTCACGGCTACCTCGAGTGACGCCGAACACGTCAGAGACGCGCTCGTCGCGTGGCTCGGCGAGCGCGACGTCGCGCTCTGGCCGGGCTGGGACACGCATCCCCTTGAACGGGTCAGCCCCGATAGTCAGGTCATGGCCATGCGTGCGCTGCTGCGATGGCAGATCCAACAGGGGAGAGGTCCACGCGTCGTCGTCTCGTCGGCGCGTTCGATCGCGCAAGTCCTCTCGCCCGAAGAGCTGCACTCGCCCTTCGTCTTCACCCGCGGGAGCGAGATCAACCGCGACGAGTTCGTCGCCGGGCTTGTCGCCATGGGCTATCGACGCGAGCACCTAGTCGAGCACCGCGCCGAGATCGCGGTGCGCGGGGGGATCGTGGACGTCTGGCCCGCGCAGAACGACGAGCCGGTACGACTCGACTTCTTCGGCGACGAGATCGAACGGCTCACGGTCTTTGACATCGCCACCCAACGTTCGACCCACGACCTCGACGAAGCCGTCATCGCGCCGGCACGTGAGTGGATGCCCGGCAACGCGACGCGCCGCCGCGCCGAGGAACTCTCGACGAGCGAACCCTGGGCCAGCGCCACGTTCGACCGTCTCGCCACCGGACAGCTCTTTGACGGCATGGAAGGCTGGATGGGTCTGTTCGTCAATGAAGCTCGCACCCTGCTCGACGAGGTCGACGACGCGCGCGTCGTCGTCGTAGAACCCGATCGCGTTCGCGCTCGACTCGGCGAACTTCTGGGCGAAGAGCGTGAACTGACCGACGTCGTCGCGGCCACGTGGCGCGCGAGCGGGACCATGCCCCTGTTGCACCTCAACTACGACCAGGTCCTCGCGGGCAAAATCGACGTCGCGCTCGAGACGAGCGCGTCGTCGCTGGGCGCGACGGGTCAACTCACGTCGCCGCCCGTCGTTCAGGGCGACGCTGCGCGCATCGCCGCGCACGTTCGCGGTTGGTCGAAGGCTCGTCGCGGCGTGGTCTTGACCTCGACGCCCGCCGCGATTGAGCGCATGGCCGATCAGTTACGCGGTGAGGGCCTCGAAGTCACGACCGATCCGCGGCACGTTCTCGAGGCGCGCCTCAGCGTGCTGGAGAGTTCGCTCCCGTCGGGATTCTCACTCGACGATCCCGAGGTAGTCGTGTGGAGCGAGAGCGATCTCACCGGACGGCGAAGTCAACGACGCGTCGCGCGCACGAGAGCGCGTAACGTCGACGGGTTCTTCGACGATCTCTCGGTAGGCAGTTACGTCGTGCATCGTCAACACGGCGTCGCTCGCTTCTCGGGCACCACCACGAGGGCAATCAACGGCGTCACGCGCGACTACCTCATCCTCGAGTTCAAGGACGGACGGAGTTACTGGCCCACCGAACAGATCGACGCCCTCACTCCCTACACCGGTGGTGACAGTCCCGCGCTGTCGCGCATGGGCGGAGCGGAGTGGCAAAAGACGAGGGCGAAGGCGCGCGCCGCGGCGTTCCTGGTCGCCCAGGAACTGGTCGATCTCTACCGCCTGCGCAGCGTCGCCCAGGGACACGCCTTCTCAGTCGACACCGCCTGGCAGCGCGAGATGGAAGAACTCTTCCCCTTCACCCTCACGGCCGATCAGGCTCAGGCGATCGTTGACGTGAAGTCCGACATGGAGTCACCTCGTCCGATGGACCGACTGGTCTGCGCGGACGTGGGTTTTGGCAAGACCGAGGTCGCACTGCGCGCCGTCTTCAAAGCCGTCCAGGACAACAAGCAGGCGGCGATCCTCGTGCCGACCACGTTGCTCGCGAGTCAACACTTCGCCACGTTCTCCGAACGTTTCGCCGGGTTTCCCGTGAAGGTAGCACTCCTCAGTCGTTTCGTCGACGAACGAGAGACGAGGGCCACGTTGTTGGGGCTGAGCGAGGGGACGATCGACGTCGTCATCGGCACGCATCGACTGCTGAGCGACACCGTTACCTTCAAGCAGTTAGGGCTCCTGGTCGTCGACGAAGAGCAGCGCTTCGGCGTCCAACACAAGGAGTCGATCAAGACGCGTTCGGTGGGCGTGGACGTGTTGACCTTGAGCGCGAGTCCGATTCCGCGCACGCTCGAGATGGCCTTCGCGGGTATTCGCGATCTCTCTATGATCACGACGCCACCGGCCGATCGCCGACCGATCCTGACTCACGTCGGCGAGTTCAACGAGCCGGCCGTCGTCGAGGCGATCCGTCGCGAACTCCTTCGCGAAGGTCAGGTCTTCTTTGTGCACAATCGCGTCAGCGACATCGACCAGACGGCTCGTCGGCTCGGTCAACTGGTCCCCGACGCGAGAATCGCCGTCGCGCACGGCCAGATGGACGAGGGCACGCTCGAGCGCGCGATGGTCGACTTCTGGGAACGACGTTACGACGTGTTGGTCTGTACGACCATCGTCGAGTCGGGCATCGACTTGCCGTCGGTGAACACCTTGATCGTGGACCGAGCCGAGCGGCTCGGACTCGGTCAGTTACACCAGTTGCGCGGACGAGTGGGACGGAGCGGTCAACGCGCGTACGCCTACCTCTTTCACCCGGCCGACCAAGTGCTCTCCGAGACCGCCTACGAGCGCCTGCGCACCATTGGCGACAACACCGCGCTCGGCAGTGGCTTCAAGATCGCCATGCGCGACCTCGAGATTCGCGGCGCGGGCAACCTTCTCGGACACGACCAGTCAGGCCCCGTCGCGGCCGTGGGCTACGACCTCTACGTGCAACTGGTCGCCGAGGCCGTCGCCGACGCGAAGGGCTTTCACGTACCCGACGTGGTGCCCATCAATCTCGACGTTCCCGGCGAGGCGCATCTGCCCAAGGAGTACGTCGAAGCGGACGACGCCCGACTCGAGGCCTACCGTCGCCTGGCGGGGATTACCACCGCCGACGAGCTCGACGATCTTCGAAACGAGTGGGTCGACCGTTACGGCGCCCTGCCCGAGCCAACGGTCGGGCTCTTGGAGCTGGCGCGGCTGCGACTCGTGTGTCTCGACTACGCCGTCACGTCGGTCGTGGTCCAACCCGCGCGCGTGGGCCTACGATCGAAGCCCGTCTTGAAGATGGGGCCGCTCACCTTGGCGCTCTCGCAACAGCTTCGCCTTCGTCGAAAGTACGGCTCGAGCGCGTATAACGAGTCCACGAAGGAACTTCGCGTCGAACTCGCGCCGAGCGCCACGACGCCGCGCGCGATCCGCGAACTGCTGGATGAACTGCACGCGGCGACGACAGAAGCGTAACGCTGGTTCGGTAGGCTGAGTGACGTGCGTCGCCTCGTTGCCCTGTTCGTTCTCGCTCTGCTCGGGGCCACGCTCTACGGACTCAGTAGTTCGTCGTCGGGCATCGTCGTGAACAATCAAGCGCTGTCCGCGAACACCCTGGACAGTGAACTCAGCGCGATCTCTCACAACAACACGTTGCAGTGCTTTGTCACCGCGCTCAGCCCTACGAGCTACGCGCCGGGCGCGGGGGGCTACTCCATCAAATCGACCGGAGCCGCCGCCTGGGCGAATTTGCGCGTAGAAGGTCTCGCGATCAATCAGTACGTCACCAAGTCGTTGAAGTACGACCCGAGCGCCCACGACCTTGCCCTCGCGGAGTCGTCGTTGGAAGGTGAGATGACTGCGCAGGCCAGTGCGAACTCCATTACCTGTCCGGGGACGAGCGCGCAGGCCCTCGCGGCCATGCCGAGCGAGATGCGCACGGCCGAGATAGTGGCCCAAGCGGATTCGCTCTACCTCGTGCAAAAGATCAAGACCACGATTCCCCTGACGACGGCGTCGGCGAAGAGTTACTACGCGCAGCACACCTCGAGCTACGACACGCTGTGCGTCTCAGTCGCCTTGGTCCTTCCGACTTCGGTCACTGCGTTCGCGCAAGGGCAGGCGTCGGGACTCAGCGTGACGGCGCTCGTAAAGCAGTTCTCCCAAGACACGGTGTCGGCCGCCAAGGGCGGCGCGGTTGGCTGCTTCTCACCCACCTCGACCTCGTACTCGAACGTGCGCGCCGACGTGGTGTCGCTGCCGCTCAACACCTTCGCCACGACGCCCAACTACATATCGAACAACGGCCAGACCTACGCGCTCTACGTCGCGGTGACCAAGCGCACCCCGACCTCGTTCAACGCGGCCGCGGCCACGGTGCTGGCTGACCTCCAGAGCGTGAACGCGTCCTCCGCCAACAACATCAAGAACACGCTCCTCGGCCACGCCGCGGTGCACGTCGATCCGGCCTTTGGTCGGTGGGGACTCAACACGACGGGCCCGAGCGTCTTCGCGACGGCCAAGCCCGCGACAGGTGACGTGACGGGACCGAAGAAGCTCAGCACCACCGCCGCTACGTATAAGTGAAGCCCGTCGTACGCGTCGTAGGACTCGGGCCTGGCACTGTCGACCACGTCACGTTGCGCACCCAAACACTCCTTCGTGATTCGCCGGTCGTGCGACTTCGCACTCGTGATCACCCCAGTGCCGCACACTTCGGCGACCTCGCGAGTTACGACGAGTTCTACGAGGACGCGTCGTCCTTCGAAGAGCTCTACGTGGCCATCGTCGACGATCTCGTGGCGCTGGCGATGAACTCTTCGACCAACGAAGTCGTCTACGCCGTTCCCGGTTCGCCGACGGTGGCCGAGCGAACCGTCGAACTCCTGCGCGAACGTGACGACGTCGAGACCATCACCGAACCCGCCGTCTCGGTCATCGACGTGGCGTGCGCCGCACTCGGACGCGACCCCATGAGTGCGGGACTTCGCGTCGTGGACGCCCTCGGTTCTACTGAGGACTTTCGCGGTCCCGGTCCTCTCTTGATTCTGCAGACCTACGCGCCCGAAGTGCTCGCCAGCGTCGCCGACCGACTACCGACGTCGTGTGAGGTCCTTCTCTTGCATCACCTCGGGCTCGACGACGAGGAGGTCGTCACCCTTCGCGCGTCGCAACTTGCGTCGTTCGAACGCGCCGATCACTTGACGTCCCTGTGGGTCGAGGGATTTCGCGACGCCGGCGAAGCGATGGGTGACCTCATCGACTTCACGAGACGACTTCGGGCGGAGTGCCCCTGGGATCAAGAACAGACCCACGCTTCGTTGACGCGACACCTCCTCGAGGAGGCGTACGAGACCATCGACGCGCTCGAGACGTTCGTGCGCGTCGAGGCCGAGGGGCTCGACGACGAGCGCGCGATCGATCACGTCGAAGAGGAGTTGGGCGACTTACTCTTTCAAATCGTCTTTCACGCCGAGTTGGGGGACGAGGAGGGCAACTTCAACTTCGCCTCAATCGCTGACACCGTTCGCGACAAGCTCATCGGACGCCATCCTCACGTCTTTGGCGACGTCACCGTCACCGACTCCAACGACGTCGCCACGCGCTGGGAGATGCTCAAACAGAAGGAGAAGGGACGCGAGAGCGTCACGGACGGTATCGCGTGGCAGCTTCCTGCGCTCACGCTCTACACGAAACTTCTTCGAAAGGCCGTCCTCGTCGACGTGGGCGTCGAGTCCGGCGAAGCGTCGCGAGAAAAGGCGCTGCGGGCACTGAACGCACTTGAACTCGACAGGGCGGCTGTTCGCGACGCGCAGTCCTCGTCGAACGTCGACGAGGCGTGGGGCGACGCGCTGAGTGCGCTCGTCGCGGCCGCGCAGTTCGCGGGCGTGGACCTTGAGGGGGTACTGCGCGAACGCGCGGCAAGACTACGCGACGCGATTCAAGAGATCGAGCGTTCGTCGAACTAGAGGTCTCCTAGTAACGTTGGGTCGAACTGAGGAGACGTTATGAGCGCGATTGAAGTGGTCCTGGGCCGTCAAGTTCTCGATTCGAGGGGCAATCCGACGGTCGAAGCGGAGGTCCACCTGGAGTCGGGGGCGATCGGTCGCGCGGTGTCACCCTCGGGCGCGTCGACGGGTATCAACGAGGCCGTTGAGCTGCGTGACGGGGGCGACCTCTGGGGCGGCAAGGGCGTCCAAACGGCCGTCAACTTCGTTAATGGCGAGATCAACGACGCGCTCGAGGGCTACGAGGCCGAAGACCAGCGCGCCATCGATTTCACCATGATCGACCTCGACGGCACGCCCAATAAGGGCCGCCTGGGCGCGAACGCCATTCTCGCGGTGTCGCTCGCGAACGCCAAAGCTGCCGCCATCGAGAGCGATCTACCCCTCTACCAGTATTTGGGTGGCGTGAACGCGCACGTCCTACCCGTGCCGATGATGAACGTCGTCAACGGTGGCGCGCACGCGAGGAACTCCATCGATTTTCAAGAGTTCATGGTGATGCCCATCGGCGCCGCCTCTTTTAGCGAGGCGCTGCGCTGGGGTACCGAGACTTACCACGCGCTGAAGGCCGTCTTCGAAAAACGTGGACTCCACACTGCCGTCGGTGACGAAGGCGGCTTCGCGCCGGACCTGCCTGATAACGAGTCGGCCGTGAAGGTGCTCATCGAGGCAATCGAGGCAACCGGTCGCACGCCCGGCACCGACGTTGCGATCGCCATGGACCCCGCGGCGAGTGAGTTCTACCGCGACGGCGTCTATCACTTGGACGGCGAAGGTCGCGTGCTCACCAGTGACGAACTCGTCGACTACTGGGTTGACCTCTGTTCTCGGTACCCCATCGTCTCGCTCGAAGACGGTATGGCCGAGGAGGATTGGGACGGCTGGCGTGCACTCACGGATCGACTCGGGTCGAAGGTCCAACTCGTCGGCGACGATATCTTCGTCACGAACACGACGTTGCTGCAAAAGGGGATCGATCGCGGTGTCGCGAACTCGGTGTTGGTGAAGTTGAATCAGATTGGCACCTTGAGCGAGACGCTCGACACCGTGCGCTTGGCCGACCTCAATCGATACAGTGTCGTGATCTCGCATCGCTCGGGTGAGACCGAAGACGTGACGATCGCCGACGTTGCGGTGGCGACGAACGCGGGTCAGATAAAGACCGGCGCGCCGGCGCGTTCCGATCGTGTTGCGAAATACAATCAACTGTTGAGAATCGAAGAACAGCTCGGTGATCAAGCTCGTTTTCTCGGTGCGTTGTCATTATCGGGGGCGAAAGGTCCCAACAACAACTGACTTCGACGCCAAAATGGTGACAACGACTCACTTTGCGGTCGTTACTTGCTCCGCACGGCGTAAAACGCGCGCGCTGTCGCGTTCTGCACAGGACACGAAGTAAGATGCCTCCCTAGCATTGAAAAAATACTGAGCGGTCCAGATTGGTTAGTAGTTTCAGAGTCTTTGTCGGGGGCGGCAATTGTCAGTACCACATAACGTCGACGTGCGCGGCCGAAACCGCTGGATGTTCCCCCTTGGCGTGCTAACGGCCGTCATCATGCTGGTGGGTTGGTTCCCGGCGTCCGCGTTGTGGCACCAGCAGACTCAAATCAACGCTACGGCGGCGCAAATCAAGGCCCTGCAGCGACAGGAGTCCACGCTGACCAGCCAAGCCAAGTCCGTCGACACAAAGGCTGCCGCCACCGATCTCGCGCGCGAACAGTACCAGTTGGTCTCACCGGGAGAGAGTCTGATCCAGGTGTTGCCGGGCGACTCCGCGGGCCAAGTCTCACCGAGCTCGGCCGATCCCGGTCTGCAGCCACTGGTCTCGCCTTCGAACGCGGGAGTATCCTCCGTCGGTTCGACACTGTCGACACCGGCGACGCACACGAGCGCGAACGCCTACATCTCTCGATTGGTACGCACTCTCGAGTTCTGGCGTTGACCTTTCGCGACGCGTTACCCGACGACCTCGCTATCGTCGAAGCGTTGATTGGACGCCCTCTTTCAGGCCGCTTCGCCGTGATCGTTCGTCGCGCTGACGGACGCCCCGTCGTCATCGAGAACGAGCCCCATCTTCGCGACGGGACGCCCATGCCCACGCTCTTCTGGCTCGTCGATCCCGAACTCCACGACGCGGTGAGTCGTATCGAGGGCGGCGGCGGCGTGCACCGCTTCGAGGTCCTCGTGGACGCCGGCGATCTGCAACGCACGCACGACGAGTACGCGCGTCGACGCCGTGCGGCGACCGTACGCACCGACCTCGTCCAGCCCGAAGGGGGGGTGGGTGGCACGCGCGTGGGCGTGAAGTGCCTGCACGCGCACCTCGCGAACTTCCTCGTGGGCGCGGACGATCCCGTGGGAGAAGTCGTCGCGAGCACCCTCGACGTGGGGTCGCTCATCGTTGAAGACGTCCGTGGCTGACGCCGTCGCCGCGATCGACTGCGGGAGTAACTCGACGCGAGCGTTGATTGTCGACGGTTATGGTCAGGCGTTGGCACGCGAGATGAACATCACGCGACTCAGTGAGGGCGTCGACGCGTCGGGGTTGCTGCTACGCGAAGCGATGGGGCGAACGTTCGACGTGTTGCTCAACTACCGCAGGGCCTGCGACGACGCGCGCGTGTCGAAAGGACTGCTCGTAGCGACGTCGGCGGTGCGCGACGCGACCAACGGTTCGATGTTTCTCGATACGGCGCGCGACATCGTGGGCTTCGAGGCGAGGATCCTGCGAGGTGACGAAGAGGCGGCCTACTCGTACGCGGGCGCGACGGACGATCTCGACCCGGTCGTCACGCCCACCATGATCGTCGACATCGGGGGAGGATCGACCGAGCTTGCCGTCGAGCTCGACGGAGTTCTCGTCAGCTACTCGATGCAACTCGGCTGTGTCCGGGTCACCGAACGCGCGCTCGGGCGAGGCGTCGTGACCCGCGCGAGTGACGAGGCCACCCGGTCGATGATCGAGCGAGAGCTGGACCGAGCCTTCGCCGCCGAGCCCGCGTTCCACGACGTCGTGGCGAACGTACGACTCGTGGGACTCGCGGGGACAGTAGCGACCCTCGCGCAACTCGACGCCAACGTCACGGTCTACGACCGTGACGTGGTGCACCATCGCACGCTCTCGCGCTCGAGCGTGCAGCACTGGCGCGACCTGCTCGCGCGCGAGACACCCGACGAGCGCCTGGGGCATCCCGGGATGGTCCTCGGACGAGAAGACGTCTTGCCCGCGGGGCTCTACGTCCTTGACGCCGTCATGGGACGCTTCAACGTGGACCAGCTATTGAGTTCTGAAAACGACATTCTGGACGGGATTACGAGTTCGCTCGCGAGGGCGTGATTGTGCGCCCGACGAGGACCTGTAACTTTGAGGGAGTGAGAACTAGCTCATGGTAACGACTCGAAGCGCCGTCTATTCGCCCATCACCTTGCACGGGCGGCGGATAGTGCTGCGCACCATGAACGAGCAGGACTACGAGCCGTGGTACGAGGTTCGTACGCGCTGTCGTGACTGGCTCTTGAAGTGGGAGCCCCGTTCGGCCCACGCCACACACCTGGCGGAAGACCACCGCAGTTTCGTAAGTCGTTGCGCGATTCGTGAACGTGAACGACAGATCGGCACCGGCTTTGGCTTTGGGATTTTCGTCGAAGGTCGATTCATCGGCGAGATTACGCTGTCGTCCATCCAGCGCGGACCTTTGCAGTCGGCCTACATCGGCTACTGGATCGACGAGGCGGTCGCCGGGCAGGGACTGATGCCCGAAGCTGTCGTCACCATGCTCCAGTACGCCTTCGAATCACTTCGACTGCACCGCGTCGAAATCAACATCATTCCGCGCAACGCCCCCTCGCGTCGCGTGGTCGAAAAACTCGGCCTGCGTTTCGAAGGGGTTTCGGAGCGTTATCTCGAGATTGACGGCGCGTGGGAGGATCACGCCCGTTACGCCATCACCGCCGAAGAGTGGGCTGATCGAGCACCCGAACTCGTCACGGACTGGCTGTTACCTCGTCACGAGTAGACGGCTTCGTAGCGTCGACGCGACAGTTCGTCGAGTCGAGCCGTTCGTAGGTTCCCTTGCAGTGCGCTGGCGATACTCAGTCCGCCGAGCGCGCCGTCGCGTCCCAGGACCAGCAGAGCGTTGTGGTCGTTTCGCGCGATGACCAGTCCGTGCAAGCGAGCCACTTTTGCGAGCGGGGCGACGTCGCTCGCGGTGACCGACGAGGGCAGTTCGACGACGGGATTCTCGTAGCGGGTCTTTCTTAGTCCGCGGATGTCACGCAGCATGGACCACGCGTCGCGACCGGGTCGAACCGATGAGCCCCGCACGTCTTGCCACGTGACGAGGAGCGGTTCCATGCTCAGTCCTAAACGCTCCGCCAAGAACAGCATCTCGACGTCGTAGGCGAATCCGTCGATCATGGCGAGCAGCGCCAAGAGCCGCGCCGGTCCGAGTTGGAAACCCTTACATCCGCACTGCGTGTCGCGCAGCGTCGTGCCGGTGTAGTGGCGGACCATTCGATTGAACGCGGCGCCCGCGAAGGTGCGAAGTCGCGCGTCGTACTTGATGTCACCCGACAGAGCCCTCGAACCCGGCACGAGCGCGCTGTTGGCGAGGGCCGTGACGAAGTTGGGGAGCTGTACTGGGTCGATGGCCATGTCCGCGTCAACGGTGATGACGTGGGTCCCACGCGCCAGGGCGATGCCGAGGCGTAGCGCGGCGCCCTTGCCGAGGTTCGTGGGCTGTTGGACGAATTGGGTGTGTTCCAAGTGACCGTAGACCGCGTGCGCGCGCTTCAAGGTGTCGTCGCTCGAGCCGTCGTCGATCACGATGATTTCGACCGTCGCGGGATCCATCGCCTCCAACGTGGGCCAGAGGCGTTCGTAGCCCACCGCCAGACGCTCAGCTTCGTTGTAGGCCGGAATGACGAGCGAAAGGGCGAGGTTCACGGCCGCTAGGGTCGCGCGGCGCCGATAAACCCGGCGCTGAAGAAGGGAGCGTAGGCGACAGTGGTGCCCGAGTGCGCGGCGGCGATCGTGGTGTCGGTGCCCCACGGGCCACTACCCACGTACATGACGACGTGATCAACGAGGTTGTCGCCGTCGAGGTTGAAGTAGAAGAGCAGGTCGCCCGGTTGCAACTGGCTCAACGTCACGTGGAGCATGGCCGGGTACTGCGACTCCGTGGTGCGAGGAATGGAGATGCCGGCCTTGGCCCACGCCCACTGGACGAGACCCGAGCAGTCAAAGCCCACCCCCGGCGTTTCGCCGCCCCAGACGTAGGGCACGCCGATCTGGTGCTCGGCGTACGCCACGGCCGCGTTGCCCTGGGCGGAACTGCCTACCTCAGCGATCGTGGGCGTCGCGATCGCGGCCTGCTCGGCGTCGATGACTTCGTTCGCCGCGTTCTGGCCCCCGACGGCCGTCGCCGCGGCGATGGCCTGCTCTTCGCCAGCGGTGTTCTTTGCTTTTGCGGCAGCCACGCCCGCAGTTATCTCGTAGTTGATGATCTCACCCGTCAGTCGGCCCTTCACGGTGTCGAGGGTCGCTTGCGTGTCGTTTTCAAGTTGGATGTTCTCTTCGAGGAGACCCTTGAGTTCGTACGTCGCGTGTTGCGCCTTGGCGCGTTGCCCCGCGACCTTGGCGACGGTGTTCTGCAGCGACTTCTTCTCTCGCTCGAAGGTCGACACCAGTGTGTTGAGGTTGCCGATGACGCGGTCTTGGTAGACCTTGGTGGCGTCACTGCGCGTGACGTTCTGGTTGAAGAGTGGGAGGCTCTGCAAGCCGGACGCCCCGAGGACGTAGGCACGAACGACCGCGACCGCGAGTTTCTTCGACGTCACCCCAGCGGCGGCGCGCTTCTGGGACTCCTGGAGCTGGAACTTGCCGATGTTGGTACTGATCGACGAGAGGGTGCCCATCTCGGCGTCGTACTGGTTGGCTGTGGTCTCGCTCCTCATCTCCTGACGAGAAAGCGCGGCCGAAAGGTCGGATATCTGTTTTTGCGTTACGGCGATGGACGACGCGCCGGCCGAGGTCGGCGTGACGAGCGCCGAAGCGGTGAGTACCGCCAAAAGCACTAGGGGAGTTGTTCGTGTCGTGCCCCGACGACGCACGCGAAACATAGAACCAGCCTAGTTAGCGCGGACAACAAATTCGGTCGTTCAGCGAAATCGTAACAATGCGTTAGCGTTACGACGCGACCCGGTTGCGTGGGGGCGTAGCCCAATTGGCAGAGGCAAGGCGCTTAAACCGCCTCCAGTGAGGGTTCGAGTCCCTTCGCCCCTACGCAGCCTCGAGGCCTTCTCATTATTTAGTAGCGTTGTAGGGTGGCTAAAAGCACATCAGGTAAATGGGTAAGTAGGGTTGGCGCCGCGGGTGGTGGTAAGACCTACCAAAAATCTCGTCCTGGGAACTACTACGGTATCCTCGCGGTCATCGTCGTGCTCGGACTCGCCCTCACCGCCTACTCTCGCTACGAGTACCAGAACCCGGTGAAGAAGCACTCCACCGCCGTCGCGCCCAAGATCGGTTCGACCCTGTACGCCGCACTGTCGATTGAGTCCTGCGGCAAGACACTGAGCTACTTGAACGCCGATCCGACGGTTAAGGGCGGCTTCACCGTGGCGCTCGACAACGTCATCAAACTCACGCCCGCCAGCGCGGCCGACGCTGGAAATAACGCGACCTTGAAGCAGTTCGCGGCAGAGTTCCCCGGACTCATCGCGACCTCGAACGAGCTCGCCGTGCCCACGGCGACCGGCTCAGCGAACCCCAAGACCACCTACAAGAACGGTGAGACCTGCCCGGCGACGTCGAAGTATGCGGGGAAGAAGGGCAAGGTCGTCTACGCCTACTGGACGACGTTGGCCCAGAAGACGCCCACGCTCACGACCAATCCCGCCAAGATCAAATTCGTCAAGGACCTTCGCGTGACGATGGCCTTCGAACCCACGGGCGTCACGCCCACGGCTCCTTCGGCGACGACCGTCGACGCCATGTTCGCTAGTGCCATCACTCCGACGACCACCACGACGATCGCCGTCGCGCCCACGACCACGACCACTACCGCGAGTACGACCACCACCACGTCCAAGGGCTGATAGTTGCAGGCCGTCATCCTGGTCGGGGGCAAGGGGACACGACTTCGTCCGTTGACCTACGAGACGCCTAAGCAGATGTTGCCGCTGGTGGGGGTACCCATGATCGAGTGCGTTCTCGAGTCGCTCGCGCGCCACGGCGTCACCGACGCGGTGCTCTCACTGGGCTATCTGCCGGACCGGTTCACCGAGGCCTACCCCTCGAACCTCATCGCGGGCGTCAACGTGACCTACGCGGTTGAGCAAGAGCCCCTCGACACCGCGGGTGCCATTCGATTCGCCGCCTCATTCGCCGGCGTCGACGAGACGTTCCTCGTCGTGAACGGCGACGTCGTGACCGATCTCGACGTCACGAGGCTCTTGAACTTCCACAGTGACAGTGGTGCCGAGGTGACGATCGCGCTACACCCCGTCGAAGACCCCTCACACTTTGGCGTGGTGCCCACGGCGGACGACGGACGCGTGTTGGCCTTCGTCGAGAAGCCACCACCCGGCGAAGCCCCGACGAATCTCATCAACGCCGGTACCTACGTCTTCGAGCCGCGCGCCCTCGATCGCATCGCTTCGAGTGGACCCGTGAGCGTCGAGCGCGTGACGTTCCCCGCACTCGCCGCCGCGAACGCGCTCTACGCCCTCTCGGACGACTCGTACTGGCTCGACACCGGCACGCCGCAGCTCTACTTGCAGGCCAACGTCGACGTCTTGAAGGGTCGCAACCATCAGCACGACTTCAACGGCGTGCTCGATGGTTCGTGGCGATCCCCGTCGGCGATGGTCGACACGAGCGCCACGTTGCGTAACTCGGTGGTCGACCGAGAGTGCGTCGTGGGCGCGGACGTGATCCTCGAAGACTCGGTGCTCTTACCTGGCGCGGTCGTCCAGAGTGGGTGCGAGATTCGTTCTTCCATCATCGGACCCGAGGCCGTCATCGGCACGAGCTCGATCCTCGGTCCGACCTGCGTGGTGGGTGCCAAAGAGCACGTGGCGTCGGACTCGCGTCTCTCGGGGGACGTGCGCCTCGGCGGCGTCTAACTAACGAAAGAGATCGTCGTTCTTCGTTCGAACGATGTTCTCCTGGATCGAGCCCGGTCCGAAGAACGACTCGTCCAGACCGCGCACCAAAGCGAAGGGCGTGCCCGCTGCCTTGTGTAGGACCAGATTGGCCGCCCCAGCGATCTCGTCGGCGATCGCGACCTCGGTCGCTTCCAAGAGCCGACCGTTGGCGTCGTAGGTCCCTCGCAGATCCAGTAACGGTCGAAGACCCGCGGAGCCGAGCGCGACGTCGGTGACGCCTTGGCGCCAGACGCGCCCGAAGGTGTCGGTGATGAGGACCGCGACTTCGACGCCGGTGCGCCGTGCGACTTCGGCCCGGATCCGTCGCGCCGATCGATCGGAGTCAGCGGGGAGCAGCACCGCGGTCCCTTCGTCGGTGTTGGAGAGATCCACGCCGGCGTTGGCATTGATGAAGCCGTGTCGCGTCTCGGTGATGCGTAACGTCCCGCGACGTCGAAGGACGCGCACGGACTCTTTTTCGACGATGGCGACTTTGTGTTCGTCCGAGCCGTCGAAGGCCACGACCTGGCCTTCGGCCTTTGAGACGATCTTGCTCGTCACGATGAAGAGATCGTGGTGGCGGACCTCTTCGCCGGCATCAATGACCGCGTCGAGCAGCAACGTCACGAGGTCGTCGTCGCGTTGGACCTTCACGCTCGTCGCCAGCGCCACGAGACGCAGTTCACTCACGAGAGCACGACTTTAGCGAGACGTTCGGCGTTGGCGCGATCGGCCATGATCGTCGTCGTCACTTCCACTCGGACGCCGCGCGCGCGAATCGCCTCGGCGAGGGCCGCGTCGGCTTCGTCGATGATCCAGGTTCCCACGAGGCCTTCGTAGAAGTCGACGACACCGAGCGTCGAGACCTCGTGGCCGAGTTCGCGCAGTAGCCGGTCAGCAGGCCCCTTCAGCGCGGCGCCTTGAATGATCGGTGACACCGCGACGACGTGCTCACGTCGTTCAAGGAGAATTTCGCGCACGCCGGGAACGCGCAGGATCGGATCGATCGAGATCAGGGGGTTCGAGGGCGCGATCACCAGGCGATCGGCGTCTTCTAACGCGCGTCTCGCCTCGTCGCTCAATCGCGCCTCTTCGGCGCCCACGATCTCGACGGACGAAACGACCACGTCGTGGTGGTGACGAACGAAGTACTCCTGGAACGTGAGACGTCCTTGGTCGGTGACGAACTCGGTGGCGACCTGGTCGTTCGTGACGGGCAGCAGACGTACGCCAACGCCGAGACGCTGAGTGAGTTCCGCCGTGACCTCGGTCTTGGTGGCGCCGTCGTTGAGGCGTTGACTTCGATAGAGATGCGTCGCGAGGTCACGGTCGCCGAGTCGGAACCACGCCTCACCACCGAGCGCGGCTAATTCGTCCATGACGCGCCACGTCTCGTCGCGAAGCCCCCAACCAAGATCGTCGTTGTTCATTCTCGCGAGCGTGTAGGTGATCGTGTCGAGGTCGGGACAGATGGTGAGTCCGTTCAGTACCAGGTCGTCGCCGACGTTCACGACCGCGACGACCTGTGCGGGATCGATCACGTCGCACAGCGCCCGGAGCAGTCGAGCAGCCCCGACGCCTCCACTCAGCACGGTTATCACCTCCGAGACCTTAGGGGCGCGTGGGTATCATCGAGTGTTGTGAGCAGCCCCCTCGACGACGACTGGCCGGGCTTGCCCGCGTACGTCGTGCTTCGCGTTCGAGACGGGCTCGTCCAACGGGTACACGAGAGTGGCCCCCTTGACGAGGTGCGACCGTGGGCTTCGGTGTCGAAGATGGCCGTCGCGCTGGCCTTCGGAGTCGAGATGGACTGGGGTTTTCACGAGTACAGCGAGACCGCTGGTCCCCGAGGTGCCAACTTTGCGAATCTCCTCTCGCACTCGAGCGGACTCGGCCTCGAAGAGGGCGATCCACTGGTGCCAATCGCCACGAAGCGGGTCTACTCCAACTACGCCGTGGACCACGCGGTGCACGCGATCGTCGGCGAGAGTTCAGCGGCCGCCTGGTTAGATCATCGGCTCTTTCAGTCCCTCGGCATGACGTCGAGCGCGCTCGTCGATCGGCCAGCCTCGGGAGTCAGTGGTTCGACGAACGATATGGCGACGTTGGCGGTGTCGTGGCTTCGCCCCGACGCCGTCGCGCGTGCGACGAGGGACCGGCTCATTCGGCCCTATCTACCCGACCTCGCGGGCATCGTGCCCGGGTTTGGGCGATTCACGCCCTGCCCGTGGGGCATCGGTCCTGAAGTGCGCGGTGATAAGGAACATTGGATGGGCGACTGGCCACCAGCGAGTTTCGGTCACTTCGGCCAAAGTGGCTCGTTGATGCTCTTGAACGCCGACGAAGGGATCGGGGTCGTCGCCACGAGCACCGAACCCTTCGGTTCGTGGGCCGTGAACCTCTGGCCCGAGTGGACGAGCGCGATGAGAAAGTTAGCCCTCACGTCGTGAGTTCCGAACGTCCGCGAGTTGGCCTCGACCTCGATGGCTCGCTCGAGTCACTCGGAAACTCGATGACCGATCTCGCGAACGCCCTCGACGCGACGGGCGAGTGTGAACTGGTGCGCTTTCGCTCGCACTCGTCGCCCTCGTCACCCAACGAAGCGCGTCTCACGCTTCGATGGCTGTGGACGCCGCTGTGGCGACGAAGCCTCGGCCCCTCGGTCAATCGATTCCTCGACCCGGTCGACGTCGTGCACGTTGCTGGTCGAACGACACCCCCGACCACGTCGACGCCCCTCATCATCTCAGTCGACGATCTGCGCCCGCTTCGCGGCGAGTCGCGCGAATACCAACGCATCGCCCAGTTACGTCGGGCCGTTGGCCACGGAGCGACGCTCGTCGCCTCGACGAGAAGCGCGAGTCACGAAGTGCGCAACGTGCTCGGAGTCGAGCGCGCTCGCGTCGTTGTGGTGCCCCCGGCCGTGCCACTCGTTCAACCAACGCTGAAGGGCACCGCGATCGTCGTGAACCTCACGGGTATCTTGCAGCCTTTCCTCGACTTGGCACCGGCGCTCATCGAATTCGCCAAGAGTCACGGGACCCACGTTGAAGCACTCACGAGCGCGCAGATGACCCAGCGAATCCGTTCTCGAGGTCTCGGCGTCCACCTGCGTCCGCGAAGCGACGCGCGCGCCGCGCTGGCGGAGGCGAAGGTCGTCCTACACATCTCGGACGGTGCGCGTTTTCCCTCGTTCGCGATCGCCGCGCTCGCGGCCGGCGTGCCCACCATCGCGCGCGCGACGACCATCAATCGTGAGCTCCTGAGCGGCGCGGCCGCCTTGACCGAGAGTGACGACGAAGTCTTACCCACGTTGGCCGAACTTTGGGAGAGTCCGACGCGCCGAGCGATCATGACGGCAGCTGGACGATCGAGGGCCGAGGATTTCGCGCCCGCCACCGCCGCGCGCGCGTACGTCGCGCTCTATCGAGAAGTCGTGCGAGGCTGGAATCCGTGACTCGCGCCGTCAGCATCTCGCTGGACCAGTTCTATCGTCCCCAGCCCGGGGGTATCGCGACGTACGTGCGCGGACTCGTCCAGGGTCTGGTTTCGTTGGACGACGAGTCGCTTCGACTCGTTGGCGTCGCGCCGCGCGGCAGTCCCACCCAGGACGTCTCAGACCTCGCGCTCGAACGCGTTCGAGCGAACGCGTCGGTCAAAGTGTTGACGCGCCTTTGGGCGCGTTGGCCCCTCGGCGTACCCGACTTCAGCGATGTGGTGCACGCCACCTCGGTGGCTGGGCCCTTCGCGGGGGGAAAGAAGGACGCCGTACACGCCGCGGCGCTGCACGATCTGCTCTGGCGCGACGAACCGAGCGCGAGTACTCCGCGCGGCATCCGATTTCACGAACGGCGTCTACAAATGCTCAAACGAAGAGAGGACGTGCGCATTATCTCGACGGCGCCGGGCCTGGCGCAGCGATTGATCGAGGACGGCTTCGATCCCGGTCGACTGCACGATTCACGCCTCGGGGTAGACGACGCGCGCACGGTGCCCGACAACGAGACGCAGGTGCGTGCCGCGCTCGCGGCGCGCGGCGTCGAGGGACCCTTTACGTTGTACGTTGGCACTCGTGAACCCCGGAAGAACTTGGAGCGCCTAGCCCAGGCCCACGCGCACGCTGCTTCGACGAACCAAGAACTGGGTCCCCTCGTCCTCGTCGGACCGCCGGGCTGGGGTGACGTCGACAGTGGTGACGCCGTGACACTGGGCCTCGTCTCGAGGTCGCTATTGCAAGGTCTCTACCGCGACGCGAGCGTCTTCGCCTACGTTCCTCGCGCCGAAGGGTGGGGACTGCCGCCCGTGGAGGCGCTGCACGCGGGGGCGCGTGTCGTGGCGAGCGTGACGACGCCGAGTGTCGCGGAGAACAGCGAGGTGGTCCGGGTCGACCCTCTCGACGTCGAGGCCATTGCCGAGGGACTCATTTCGGCTCTGTCGCACGCTAATGACGAGCAGGCCCGTCAAGGTCGACGCGCGTCAGTGGCGTCACTGACGTGGCGAAACGCCGCGCTCGATCACATGGCGGCGTGGCAATGAAGGTCGCGCTCGACGTGTCCGCCGTCCCGGTCAAGATCGCCGGTGCTGGTCGCTACATCGCCGAACTCGCTCATCGTTTGCCCGACGCCAGCGTCACGACCACGCTGGTCACGCGACGCGGCGACACCAGGCGCTGGCGCGGTCGTTCTCCTCAGGCTGAGGTGAAGGGTCTCGTGCCAAACGGTCGCGTCGCGCGGCTCGCCTACGAAGCGTGGCTGGTGGGTGCGAGTCGCACCGCGCGCGGCGCCGATATCTGGCACGCGCCGCACTACACGATGCCGCGTCGGGGCTCGACGCCCACTGTCGTCACCATTCACGATCTCACGTTCTTCACCAATCCCGAGTGGCACGAACGCTCCAAGGTGGCCTTCTTCCGTCGAGCCATTACGTACTCGGCCCAGCACGCCCGCGTCCTGGTGAGCGTGAGTGATTTCAGCGCTCGACTTCTCGAGGCGACGATTCCCGCGCACGCGCCCATCGTTGTTGCTCCGCTCGGCGTCGAACTCGCTCTCTTTCAGCCAGAGGACCGTGACGACGAGTCGATCCTTCGCGGTCACGGACTTCGAGCGGACGTGCCCTATATTTTCTTCGTGGGCACGGTTGAACCGAGAAAGGGCCTTGACGTGTTGATCGAGGCCTTTCGAGAGATCGCGCAACATGACCTCGAGGTCGAGTTGTGGCTCGCGGGTCAGGCCGGTTGGGGCGATGGTCCGATTGAAGCGCGGATCGAGGCGCACCCGTATCACGCCCGCATCCGACGACTGGGCTTCGTGGACGACGCGCTGTTGCCGGTCCTCTATCGCCACGCACGCGTCGTCGCCTACCCCTCTCGGGGCGAGGGTTTCGGTCTTCCCGTCCTCGAGGCGATGGCCTGTGGGGCGTCGGTGGTGACGACGCGCGAGACGGTCATGGCCGAGGTCGCAGGTGATGGCGCACGGCTCGTGCCCGTGGGCAACGCCGAGGCGCTTGCGGAGTCCCTGGTCGAGGCCCTCGGATCGAGTGACGACGAGCGACGTCAATGGTCGAGCCGCGCACGCAAACGGGCGGAGCACTTTACGTGGGAGGCCTGCGTCGCTCAACACCTCGTGGCCTACGAACAAGCGGTGGCGGGCTGATGCGCGCGCTAGTGACTGGGTCACAGGGTTTCGTGGGGAAGCACTTGATCGCGCACCTGCGCGCGAGCGGCGACGAGGTCGAAGGCATCGACCGCGAACGTGACGTCACCGACGAGAAGAGCATGCGCGAGATCTTCGAGGCGTTTCGCCCCGAGGTCATCTACCACCTCGCGGCCCTCACCCACGTCGGCGAGTCGTGGGATCACGCCAGCGAGTTCACTCGCGTCAACGTCGTGGGCACCCAACGTGTGCTCGACGCGGCCTTCGCGGCCGATCCGAGCTCGATAACGCTCGTTGTCAGTTCGTCCGAGGTCTACGGCGTCGTCCGTGAAGTCGACTTACCGATTCGCGAAAGCTTTCGCGTCGCGCCCGCCAACCCCTACTCGTCGAGCAAAGTCGAAGCCGAGCGCGTCGCGCACGACGTCGTTCGCGCCCGCGCGCAGCGCGTCATCGTCGTACGCCCCTTCAACCATCTCGGCCCCGGCCAGGCGTCCACCTTCGTCGTGCCCGCACTCGTGGGACGCCTCTTGGACGCGCGCGAGCGAGGAGACGTGGAGATCCCCGTTGGTGATCTCTCGACGCGGCGTGACTTCAGTGACGTGCGTGACGTCGTTCGTGCGTATCGACTGCTCGCGCACCTCGGCGTGGCGGGTGAGACCTACAACGTCGCCTCGGGACACGACGTGGCGCTGCTCGATATTGCGAACCAACTCGTGCGACTACTCGCGCCCGAGACGAAACTCGTCGTGGACGCCACGCTCCTTCGCCCGAACGACGTGCCGGTCTTTCGGGGTAACTATGAAAAGTTGCACGACGCCACGGGCTGGTCACCCCAGATTCCCCTGCACGTCTCGCTCAGTGACGTCGTCGACGATCTCGTGACGCGGCGAAAATAGCTCGAGAGATTTCACGTAAGGCAAGGGATAAACGCGGGTTCGGCGTCAAAATCGCTCACGGGGGCCAACTAGCCTTGTATGACTGATGGACTCTCGTGCCCCGGCCGTTGTCGCCGTCATCGTTACCACCGGTTCCGGGCCGGGCCTCGAAGCCACCGCGGCTTCCTTGGCGGCCCAGAACTATGAGGAACTGAGCCTGCTCGTTGTGGCGAACGGGGATGCTCTGCACGTCCCCGAGCGGGTCGCCGCGGTCGCGCCCAACGCCTTCGTTCGCGCGCTCGAGGAAAATCGAGGATTCGGCGCCGCGTGCAACGAGGCGGCGCTCATGGTCGAAGGCTCGGCCTTCTTCCTCTTCTGTCACGACGACGTGCGTCTCGAACCCGACGCGGTGCAACTCATGGTGGAGGCGGCGTACCGCACGAACGCCAGCATCGTCACGCCCAAGGTCGTGGCCTACGAAGACCCCCTCGTCCTCTTGCACGCCGGCCAGACCTGTGACCGATTCGGCGTCGTGCGCGAGCGCGTGGAACTCGGCGAGATCGACCACGGCCAACAAGACCTCGAGCGCGACGTCTTCGTGGCGCCCGGTGGCGTCACCCTCGTTCGCGCGGACCTCTTCACGACGCTGCGTGGTTTCGACCCACTGATCACGCTGCTCGGCGAGGATCTCGACCTCTGCTGGCGCGCCCAGGTGGCGGGCGCGCGCATCGTGGTGGCGCCCTTGGCCAAGGTGGCCCACCGTGAAACCATCGCCACGGGTGAACGGGCCGTGACGGCGATCGGCACACGACGGGCCAGTCGCCAAGATCTCCAACGCCGCCACCAACTCCTCGTCGTCGCGACGGGCTGGGGACGACGACAGATGGTGTGGACGCTGATCGCGCTCTTCATCATCGATATCTTCGAAGTCGGGCTCTCGCTCGCCGGGAGAGACCTCGACCGCGCGGGGGCCATCGTTGGATCGTGGCGTTGGCTGATCAAACAGCGCCGACGCGTTCGCCAACGTCGTCGCCAACTGCACAGGTTGCGCGTCCTGTCCGACGCGGAACTACACCGTCTCCAGGTCGGCGGCGCCAGTCGCCTGAAGCTGTTCTTCGTGACGTTGCTGCGCGAGGGCTACGACAAGGCGCGAGGTATCTTGCCCCCCGAAGAGACGATCGAGCCCCTCGACGAAACCGAAGCGGCCGGTGTGGGTTTCGCGGCGGCCTTCTCCGAGGATGAGGAGTTCGACGAGATCGCCGAGAGCGGACTGCTCGAGCTTCGAACGCGTCCGTCGCGCTTCATGACATCATTTCGATCCCAAGCCGCGGTGGTTTCCGTCGTCGCGTTGTTGTGGCTCATCGGATCGAGAAATCTCGTCGCGACCCACCTGCCGTTGGTGGGTCGTCTGGCGCCCCTCGACTCGTGGTGGTCGACGTGGCGTCACTTCTTCGCGTCGTGGTCGTCCAACGGTGTGGGCTCGGGCGCGCCGGGCATGCCGGGTTACGGGGTTCTGGCCTTCGCGGGTACGTTCGTCTTTGGACGCATGGGCGTGTTGCCACGCTTGGCGTTGATCCTCGCGGTGCCCATCGGGGCCATGGGTGTCAGTCGACTCCTGAAGGACAGCGCGTCGAATCGCGCGCGCATCTTCGCCGCCTTCGCCTACATCGCGATGCCCCTGGGCGTCAACATGATCAGTCAGGGACGCGTCGACGTGCTGGTGGTGGTGGCGGGCCTGCCCTACATCGTGCGGCGAATACTCGCGCTGATGGACGTGCCGGGTTTTCGACCCGTTTCCTACAGCGAGCCGGTGCCCTTCGGCCATCGGGGCTGGCGCACGAGCGAGTCCGGCCAGCGCATGGTCCTCATCATGCTGATCGCGATCGTGTCGGCCATGGCGCCGGCCACGCTCATCGTGGTCGCGCTCGTCGTCGTGGGCGTAGTCGTGGCTCGACTCTTCGAGCCCGACCCCGAGAGGTCCTATCGCGGATCGTTCCGGTTCCTCGGCGCGCTCGTCCTGAACGTCGCCATCTTCCTTCTGCCGATGACCATCAACGTCATCTTCGCCGGGCGGCGCGCCCTCGAGATCTTCGGACTCTCGCGCGGACCCTGGTCGGTGCCTTCGTTCAGTTTTCTCCTGCGTGACGTCGACGGCACGTTCGGAACTTCGTGGTGGGGTTGGCTCTTACCCCTAGCGGCCCTCTTCGCTCTGGTGCTCTGCAAGGGCGAGCGACGCCTCATCGCGTCGAAGGTGGTCGTGATCGCCGCTTTGACCCTGGTGCTCACGGCGCTCGTCTCACGCCATTGGCTAGGGTCCTTCGCGCCCGATCTCGACGTGTTGTTGGCGCTGTACGCGGTAATGCTCGCGACGTTGATCGGGCTCGGTATCGCGGCCCTCGAACACGATCTTCGCGACGCGGGCTTCGGCTGGCGCCAGTTCGCGGCGGGCCTGTCGGTCGCGACACTGCTGGTGGCCACCTTGCCGTTCCTCGCCAACTTCGGTAGCGGTCGTTTCGACCTTCCCACGACGAGCGTGGCGGAGTCGCTCTCCGCCCTGGCGCCCTCGACGGCCGGCGGGTATCGCGTCTTGTGGCTCGGCGACCCCTCCGTCGTGCCCCTTGCGGGTTGGTCGGTGGCGCCCGGTCTCGAAGCGGCGACGTCCATGAACGGACTGCCGGGCGGTGCAACACTCTTCAACTCGCCCGACTCGGGCACGAGTGACGTCATCATGCAAGCCGTCCAGAGCGCCCTCGCCGGCCACACCGTGCGCCTGGGTGAACTCCTCGCGCCCGCGGGCATCTCGACCATCGTCGTGATGAACTCGTCGGCGCCCGAACTCGCCGGCGTCCAGAACGTTCCGTTGCATCGCGCGCCGGGCGTGCTTCTCACCGCGCTCAACAATCAGAGCGACCTCTCGCTGAACCTGCAGACGTCCTCGGTCGAGGTGTTCTCGAACTCGCTCTTTCACGGCATCGTCGCCGCGACCAATCCCGGTGCCACGACACTCTCGCCGATCTTTAGTTCATCGTCATTCTCGGGTCCTCTGACCGCGGGTTCGACCGTCGTGGCCGGGCTCGCGCCCGCGGGTGCCTTCGCGCTCGACGTCAACGGCAAGGCCGCCGCTCGGTCGACGTTGGGCAGCTGGACGCCCTTCTACGAGGTCGCGCCGGCACCCTCGAGCCCCGTGGGCACGATCGTCCTGCACCAGTTCCCCCTGAACGGGCTCATCGCCTTATTCACCCTGGGCATGTGGGGGATCGTTTGGCTCGGCTTTGGTTGGGTGCACCGTCTCGAGTGGCTCTTCACCGGACGTCGTCGCGTGGTCACGGCCCGGCTTACGAAGGAGAGCGATGTTTAAGTTGCGCCGTGTCCCGGTCTTTCTCGTCGTACTCGTGCTCCTCGTCGCGACGGGGGTCGTGACGTCGCTGCGTCACCCCACCAACCCCTCCGATCTACCGAGCGGTCTCACGGTTTCGTTGGACGCGGAGTCGACCGCGCTCTACTGCACGGGCATATCGAGCGCGAGCGGCGCGCCGGGACGCGTGACGTTCTTCAACACGTCCTCGGCGAGTCGAAGTCTCAGCGTGAGCGTCGTCTCCGACAAGGGCAACACGTACCACGGCTCGATTGAACTGGCCGCGCACGCGGCGCAGTCCATTGATCCGAGTGTCGTCGACAAGGGTGCCGCGGGCGAAAACTACGGCGTCGCGGTCCAGATCAGCGGCGGCGGCGTCGTCGGCGAAGAGATCGCGGGCACCAACCGGACCGAAGTTCCCTGCAGCGCGTCGGGCGTCACGCGCTGGTACGCGACGGGCTTCAACACCCTCGTGGGGTCGAGCGCGTACTTGAGCGTGTACAACCCCACCGCCACGGCAGCCGTGTTGAACGCCTCGATCTACACGGCCGCGGGCTTCTACGCGCCGGCGTCCTTTCAGGGGATCAGTGTCCCCGCGCACACCCAGGCCGAGATCAACCTGGGTAAGCAAGTTGTCAACACGTCCAACGTCGGCGTGAGTGTCAAGGTACTACGCGGCTCACTCGAGATCGTCGGCGTCGAGAGTTCCGCCGGCACGGTCTCATTTGAACAGGGTGTCAGCGACGCGTCGAACGAGTCCTGGTTCCCGAACGTCACCACGGCGCAGTCGGCCACGGCAGAGATCCGCGTGGCCAATCCGAGCGACTTCGCGGCCGAGGTCACGGTGAACGTCGCCCTCAGTCCGTACACCGTCACACCCCAGACGCTCAGCGTGTCACCCTTCAGCACGGGGGTCATCGTCATCACGCCGAATCCCGCGATTCCCGCCTCCGGTTACGCGAACGTGACAGTCCATTCAAACGTGCGCGTCGTCACGTCGCTCGCGACGGGCACGGGCGTCTCGATCGCCCTGTCCTCGCCGCAGACGCCGAGCGACGCGTTTCTCGTTCGCGACTTCACGGGTCTGGGCTTCGACGCCGCGACGTTGACCAACACCTCGACGCGTACGATCACGCTGAAGACCTCACTGTTCAACGCGGCCACACCCAGCATCGTCACGGGCACGAGTGGCGTCAAGCTCGCCGGGGGCGCGACTGAAACACTTGCGTCGTTGATTCCCTCGATTGCGACGACGCACGACGCCGTACTCATCACGGCGTCGAGTCCTACGTTGGTGGTGTCGATGACGATGCCCAGCCGCCCGAAGGGCGTGAACGTGGTGACGCCGCTAGACGGCAGGTAGCGTCGGCGGCTGCCAGGTCGGCGTCGCGGGAGCAGCGGGCGCCGCTGGTGACGCCGCGGCCGGGGCAACGGGCGTCACTTCCTTCTTGGCCGCCGACTTGCCCACACCACTCAAGGCACTGACGGTCTTCGTGCCCTCGGGGTGAACGGGCTCGCCGTTCGCTTCGTCGATCAGACGTGCCGCGTCGGCGCCGTCGATGGTCTCGTGCTCGAGTAGCGCCCTCGTCAACGACTCGAGGCCACGACGGTGCAAGGTGAGCACCTCAATGGCCCTCGACTCTTGCTCGCGAAGGATGCGCTCGATCTCATCGTCGATGACCTTGGACGTGTGATCGGAGTAGTCACGCGTGTGCATCAGGTCTTCGCCCAAGAACACCTGGTTGTTCGAGCCCCACGCCATGGGGCCGATCTCCTTGGACATGCCCCACTCGCGCACCATGCGGCGGGCGAGCTCGGTGTTGCGCTGAAGGTCGTCCGCGGCCCCGGTGGAGAGATCGCCGTAGACCAGGAGTTCCGCGACGCGTCCCCCCATGCGCATGCAGAGGGAGTCTTCAAGATGTTGGCGCGACATGATGTGGCGATCCTCTTCAGGCAGCGTCATCGTCACGCCCAGCGCCATGCCACGAGGGATGATCGTGATCTTGTGCAGGGGATCGGTCTTGTCGAGCACGTAGGCGAGGAGCGCGTGACCACTCTCGTGAAAGGCAATGCGCTCGCGCTCGTCGTCCTGGAGGACCATGGTGTCGCGCTCTTGACCCATCAAGACGCGGTCGCGTGAAGACTCGAAGTCTTCCATTCCAATGGTCGTTGAGTTGCGTCGCACCGCGTGCAGGGCCGCTTCATTGACGAGGTTCGCCAAGTCCGCGCCACTCATGCCGGGTGTACCGCGCGCCACGATGTTCATGTCCACCGACGGGTCCAGTGGTTTTCCCTTGGAGTGCACTTCGAGGATCGGCAGACGTTCTTCGAGGTCGGGCAAGGGAACGACGATCTGTCGGTCGAAGCGACCGGGACGAAGGAGCGCCGGGTCCAACACGTCCGGGCGGTTCGTCGCGGCGATGACGACGACGCCTTCGGTGGGCTCGAATCCGTCCATCTCACTCAGCATCTGATTAAGGGTCTGTTCGCGCTCGTCGTGACCGCCGCCAAGTCCCGCGCCGCGCTTACGTCCGATGGAGTCGATCTCGTCTACGAAGACAATGGCCGGCGACTGCTTGCGCGCGGTCGCGAAGAGGTCACGCACGCGACTCGCGCCTACGCCGACGAACATCTCCATGAAGTCCGAACCCGAGACCGAGAAGAAGGGGACGCCGGCTTCGCCGGCGACGGCGCGCGCGAGCATGGTCTTGCCGGTGCCCGGGGGACCGACGAGCAAGATTCCCTTAGGAATCCGGGCGCCGATATTCTGATAGCGCATCGGGTTCTTCAAAAACTCGACGACTTCGCTGATCTCCTGTTTCACCCCGAGGTAGCCAGCCACGTCGGCGAACGTGGTCTTCGGATGGTCCTCGTTGAACTGCTTCGCCTTCGAACGACCAACGGACATCATGCCGTTCATCTGTCCTCGCGCCTGACGACTCACGTAGAACATGAACGCCCCAAAGATCAGTATCCAGATGAGGTAGGGCAGCAGCAAACTGGCCAGGCTCGAGGGCGTCGCGAAGGTGACTTGCACGTTGTTGCCACTGAGCGTGGACACTTCGTTCGAGAGCGCGGGTACTGGGCCGTTCGAGGTGTAGTTGGTCCCGTTACTCAACTGACCGGTGATGATGCCCGTGGAGGTCGAGATAACGGCCGAAAGCACTTTGTGCGATTTAGCGTCTTGAATCAACGCCGAGTACGCGACGGTTTTGACGGTTTTGTTGGAAAAGAGGTTGGGAATGACCAGGACGCCCAGGACGAACGCCACGATCGCGATCGTGACGATGCGCCGACGCACTTGGGGCGCCATGGGCTTCTCACCGCCCGGTAGAAATTTCTTTAAACCGTTTTGATTGCTTGGATCGGTTGGTGCGTCAGCCACTTATCTAATCTAGAGGTCACCAGCGACAACTGGACTCGCCCTGTGCAAAACCTCGAGATGAAAGCGGAACACCTTTGAGTTCTTCGACCATTGAAATACAGGCGGATCGACCTCGCGTCGTTCCGATTCTGGTCGCGAGCTTTATTGGATTCTTAGCCGGCCAGATCGTCGCGTTGCTCTTGAACACGTTGGGCGTCGCCGTTACGCACTACCCCGGAGGCATGACCGCGCTGAGTAAGGCGGCCAATCCGCCGTGGTGGTCGAACGCGCTCAGCCTCTTGGGCCTCTGGGTGGGCTTCGCCGCGGCGATCTTCTACGCCTATCGCGAAGGTCACTTACGAGCCCTACCCGATCAGTGGCGACCGCGCTGGAGCGACCTCGTTTACGTCGTCGTGGGCGTCGCGTGTCAGCTCATCATCGATCTGGCCTACGCGCCCTTTCACTTCAAGAGCCTGAACCATCCCGTCAATCATCTCTTCAAGGCCACGAACGGTCCCGGGTTCGTGTTGATTGCCATCATGACCACGCTGTTCGCGCCGTTCTTTGAAGAGTGGCTCTTTCGAGGGGTCATCTTTCGTGCGATCGCCGAGGGCATGACGGGCGTGTCGACGCGAGTGGCCGTCACGCTGGGCGTCGTCGTGAGCGCGTGCCTCTTCGGACTGGCTCACGGTGAGGCGTTGCAGTTCGTCGGTCTCGCGGCCTTCGGCGTCGTGCTCGCGCTGATAGTTCACCGCACGAAACGCTTGGTGCCGAGCTTTCTCACGCACGCGTCGTTCAACGCGGTCGCGCTGGTGGCCGTCATCGCCCAGCGCGCGGGCCACTGATGCGCCGCTTTCGAGGTTTATTTACGCCTCTAGGGGCCATCGACGCGTTGTTCGTCTTCGTGGTCATCTTCGTCACGATCTTGGAACTGCACCCCCAACTTCTCGTCTCTTCGACGCTCATCACCGGAGGTGACACGGGCTCACACGTCGCGCTGCCGGCGTACCTGAAGACGACGGGCAATCTCTTCAATTTCACCCCGTGGTATCCCGGGTGGCTAGGTGGCCTGCCCGCCTACACCTACTACTTCGTCCTACCCGACGTACTCGCGACCTTCGGGAGTTACGTCATCGGATTCGCCGTCGCGATCAAACTCGCGACGATCCTCGGTTCGGTGCTGATGCCAATCACCGCGTACACCATGGGCCGACTCTTTCGCGCACCGCGGCCCATTCCCGTCGCCCTCGCGCTCGCGACGTTGCCCTTCCTCTTTGACGCGACCTTCACCATCGACGGCGGGAACCTCTTCTCCACGATGGCCGGCGAGTACGCCTTCTCGCTATCCCTGGCCTTGGCACTGCTGACGATCGGGCTCTTCGCCCGTGGCGTTCGAACTGGGCGCGGCTACTGGCTCGCGGCAATGGCGCTGAGCGCCACGTTGGCGTCGCACGTCCTCCCCTGGCTCTTCAGTCTCGGGGCGATCGCCGTGCTCATGGTCTTCGAACTCCTCCATCGTCGAGGCATTGGCGATCCGCGCGAGCAGCCGCTTTCTCACGAGCACGCCCGAGGCGACTACGCGCGACCAGTTCGTTTCGTGATCGGTGCCGGCCTCATCTCCTTCGGGCTCTCCGCGTGGTGGCTCCTGCCCTTCGCGACCACTCAGTCGCTCTCGGACTCGTTGGGTTACACGAACGTGCCCGTTTCCAACTTGCACGAGGTCTTCTCCACGCTGGGATGGTTCAACGCCACGGGGGGAGCGGCCGGCGATCGCTGGGTCATCGTTCTCAGCGCGGTCGCCATCATCGTGGCCTTCATCGTGCGCGACCGTCTCGGCATGGTGCTCGCCACGTTGACGGTGCTCTCCTTTTGGGCCTTCGTACTCGATCCCCAGAGCGCCATATGGAACCAACGTCTCATTCCGTTTTGGTTCATCACCATTCATCTGAGTGTCGGATGGTTGGCGGGGTACGTCGCGTGGCGTTGGGCCTCGCGGATTCCATCGCGCGCGCGCCTCGCATCATTTTTCATCGAGGGTGACAACATCGAGCACGTGGGCGATCTCGCCGACAACGTCGCGCGCGAGCCCGTCGACAGCGAAGCTCTTGAGTCCCCAGCGCTCGTCCTCGACGAGGTGGGTGATTCCGAGCGCAGAGTGGGTCGCGTCATTGGCGCCTCGTGCGTCGTTGCGTTGCTCGGCCTTCTCTCGACGGTGCCGGGGCTCACGCCCCTCGCGAACGACCTGCACCTGGCGACGGGTGGAAACCAGGTCACGAGTTGGTCGCAGTACAACTACTCGGGCTACCAGAGTAAGCCCGCGTGGCCCGAGTATCACGGC
>PMOI01000019.1 GCA_003162475.1 Acidimicrobiaceae bacterium | reverse complement strand
GAGGTCGGTGAAGGCCTGTTGGGCGCCGATCACGTCGTTGTTCAAGCGACTGATCAAGGCGCCGGTTTGCGTGCGCGAGAAGAAGGCGATGGGCATCTCTTGAACGTGGCTAAATACCTTGGCGCGCAGTTCATAGATGAGACCCTCGCCGATCACCGCGGAGGTTCGGCGCTCGAAGAGCGAGAGGAACGCGTCGAAGAGCGCCAGTCCGGCCCCCAGTAACGCGAGTCCGATGACGAGGCCCTTGCTCTTCTCGGGGATGGCGTTGTCGAGAATGACGCGAAACAACAGCGGGGTGACCGAACTGACCACGGCATCGAGCACGACCGCGATCAGAAAGATGACGAGCTGCGCGCGATACTGCTTCGCGTAGGTGAGCATGCGCGGCAGCGTGCCCTTTTTGATCTGGTGTTCGAGGATGTCGCGGTTCTGGCGCATCGATCGCATACCCATGCGGCCGGCATTGCCACTCCCACCGCCTCCGTGCATGCTCATCGCGTCTCCATTGCCCAGTCGATTGTAGGAAGGGCGATGGGCGAGACGAGCGCTCCTTAGTCTTCGTCGAGTCGCCGCTCGATATCGCGAAAGGTCGCTTGATAGTGCACGCGCGCTCGTGACCGAATCTCGTCGCTCGAACAGTCGTGACCGGGCATCTCCCACGTGCGGACCGACACCGGATTGGTGTCGGTTTCTCGAAGTACGTGGTAGACCGCGTCGCGCGTCAAGGCGGCGATTTTCCCGAGTCCGGCGATCCCGACCGCTTGGTATTGCCAATTGGGCCTCGGCCCGGGCGACGGCTCGGACCAACCGGCGGTACGAAGCTTCTCTTCGTCTTCGAGGCTGAGCGCCTCAGCGTCACCGATGTTGAAGTTGGAGACCACCTCGGCGATGATCAGGCCTTCGGGCTCGACCCAGAACTGCACGTAGCGAAAGTCCGCGAACTCAATAACCGACACGAGACAGCGCGGGTCCACGGCCATGGCGCCGAGCATCTCGGGCAGGTTCGCGATGAACGAACCAACGTACGACTCCACCCGCTGGCTATGTCCGCCGGCGTACAAATTCCCCACGTTTCGAAACTACAAAACAGCTGTGACATTAAAGCCGTCTACGACGTGAGGGCACTCACCACGATGATCACGCCGAGGGTCATCATCACGCACGCCCCGACCGTTCGAAGGACGACCAATCGATGCGGCGAGTCGGACAACCACTCGCGCGCCGTGCCGGCGATCATGCCCCACGTCCCGTCACTCAAAAAGGCCATCACACTGAAGATGCCACCGAAGATGAGCAACTGCACCGTCACGCTGCCTTTGGTCCGGTTGACGAAGTGCGGAAAGACAGCGGCGAAGAACACCAGCGACTTCGGGTTCAAGATGCCGACCGTGAAACCCTGGCGAATGACCTGCACGTTCGACGGTCGATACTCCTCGCGCTTGGTCATTGCCGCGGCGTGCGCGTGTCGGTGCCGCAAGGCGCTCACACCGAGCCACAACAGGTAGAGACCACCGGCCAACTGCAACGTGATCGAGAAGGTCTTGGAGTGACTGAGCAGTGGACCGAGTCCGACCGCGACGATGATTGAAAGGATCAACGTGCCGATCGAGTTGCCGAGGACCGTCAGCACCGCTACAGCGCGACCCCACGCGACGCCACGCGCCAGCGTGAACAGCACGCTCGGTCCGGGCACCATGATGATGGTGATCGAAGCGATGAAGAACTCCGCGAGCTGACTTCCCGAGATCACGAGCGCCACCAGCTCAGCGTGCGCTCCATCACGTTCAGACTCGCGCCGATGCTAAAGCCGATCGTCGCGGCGAAGAACGCCGTGGCGACGCCGACGGTGCCACCGAGGAGCCAGCCGATCGTCAACACCACCGCTTCGATGGTGAGACGAATGTACACAATGCTCACGTTCAGTCTTTGGTGCAGTCCCGTCATGAGCCCGTCGCGCGGACCCGGTCCGAGGTTGCACGTCAGATAGAAGGCGCTGCCAATGCCGATGGAGAGCACCGCCCCGAGGACGTAGGCGATCTTCAGCCACACCGCGTGCGGCGCCGCGACCGCGTACGTCGTCAGGTCCAACACGTAGGCGATGATCACGACGTTCGAAATCGTCCCGAAACCGGGACGCTGGCGAAGCGGAATCCAGGCGAGGAGAACGACCACGCTTATCAACGCGGTCGCCCAGCCGAGCGAAATCTCTAAGTGCTTGGCGATTCCTTCGGCGAAGACGGTCCACGGCGACGCCCCCCATTGGGACTGAACGAGTAGGCCCTCACCAAAACCGAAGGCCGCAAGTCCCCCGAAGAGCGGCACCACCATCCGGGGCCGCACGGCCCAGGTGTTACGCGCTCGCCACGGCGTCTCGGGAATCTTGTGGCTGAGCCTCATGAACTATGAACGCTAACGGCGGGCCTTCCATTCTCCAACCCAGGGACTGAATAAATGACGGCTATGAAATCGTCATCGACCGATTCGAGCGCTCTGCTTACGTCACGAGCTCGCTGAACTATCGGGTCTGTCCAACCGACCGTTCGACCGCACTGGTCACAGCGGTGACGACCAACGGATTAAAGACCGTCGGCACGATGTAGTCGGCCGACAGTTCGCCAGGCGTGACGACGTCGGCAATAGCGCGTCCAGCGGCAATCTCGATCTCCTCGGTGACCTGTTTGGCACCCGCGTTGAGCATGCCGCGAAAGATCCCAGGAAACGCCAAGACGTTATTGATCTGGTTTGGTTCGTCGCTGCGGCCCGTCGCCACAACCGCGGCGTACCGTCGCGCCAGCACCGGGTCGAC
>PMOI01000018.1 GCA_003162475.1 Acidimicrobiaceae bacterium | reverse complement strand
TTGCCCCGGTAGATCTCGATGTGCCCACCGGTGCGCCCGAAGCCTCGCGCCTGTGTGACGGTCATCCCGGTAATGCCGACGTCGTTGACAGCGGTCTTGACTTCGTCGAGTTTGAAAGGCTTTATGACTGCGGTAACTAGCTTCATGATCTCTCCTTAGACGTTGTCAGTGTGCGAGTGACTGGGCGAACCAACGGGCTCACCGAAGGTGGGCTCGGGGAATGCTTCTTCTTCGTGGATCGCGATGTCACCGTCGCGCAGTGTCTCCTCAGACTCTCGCAGACCTCCGAGAATCAACTTAACGAGGTAGAAGACAAAGGCGGTACCAACGGCGGTGTAGCCAATGATCCACATGGCCGCGAGGAACTGTTCCCAGAGTTGGTGGAACGAGTGACCGAAGAACCAACCGGCCACGTGGAAGTTGCCCGGGCCCTTGTAGTTCGGGCCTTTGATCCCGTACTGGACCATGTTGGGGTCGGCCAGTACGCCGACCAACAGTCCACCGGTCAGACCGGCGAAGCCGTGGGTGTAGACGACACCCAAAGCGTCATCGACCTTGGAGAAGGGGCGACACTTCGAGAGGAAGTTCCAGGCCACCCACACCACGGACGAGGCCACGATACCGACGATCAACGCGCCCGTACCGTTCACCCAACCAGCGCTGGGGGTGATCGCGACGAGACCACAGATCATGCCGTTGATCGCGCCCAAGAACGTGGGCTTCTTCTGCTTGGAGAGGAACATGTCCCAGAAGAGCCAGGTGAGAAGCGCCGCCGCCGTGGCGACGTTGGTGTTGAGCACGGCCGACGCCGCGTCCGCACCGGCGTAGAAGGGGTCACCACCGTTGAACCCGTTCCAACCGAGCCAGAGGATTCCCGCACCCACCGCGACCATCATCAAGTTGCTCGGGAAGGCGTTCTCTCGATCCTGCCAGCGTCTCGGACCGACGATCCAGGCACCCACGAACGCGGCGACGCCGGCGGAGAGGTGAATCACGTACCCACCCGAGTAGTCAACGGCGCCCTTCTGGGAGAAGAAGCCTCCACCCCAGAGCAGCGCCGCGTTCACGCAGTACACGACCGTGATCCAGAGCGGCACGATGAGGAGCCACGCCTTGAACTTCAGACGACCAACGAGCGCGCCCATGAAGAGCAGTGGCGTGATCGCGGCGAAGACGAACTGGAAGTACGCGAGCGTCGCCGTCGGGAAGTGGAAGGGAATAAGAGTGTTGGCGCCCGAGACGGCCTGACCTTGTTCGGAACTGGCCGTCGACAGCGGCTGGAAGTGACCAATGAAGCCGCTCCAGAACGAGCCGGTCGGTCCGAAGTGCGACAACGTGCCAAAGGCCAAGTTGTAGCCCCAGAGCATCCACACGACCAGCGTCAACGAGAAGCCCGCGAAGGTCATCAACATCGTGTTGACGATCCACTTCTTTCGAACCAGACCGCCGTAGAGCACGGCCAGTCCGGGCAGGCTCATCAATCCGACGAGAGTCGCGGCAACAAGTTGCCACGTATTGTCCGCCGGATTCAGCCAATTGGGATAGGGAAGGTAGGTTGCGGCCTCTAGCACGTCCACTCCTTTTTCTCAGGAGAGATCGACGCTGACCTCAAGATGTAAGAAGTGTCGCAAGTGAGGATTACGAAACAGTTAGCAACGTGTTTCGGGCGTGTGAACACCTACATTCTGTTCGCCGTCAGAGGGGCTTAGGAAAGGGAGCGCTCGATGACCTGGGAAATGTCCATGACCGAGACGTCGTCGCCCTTGCCGCTCGCCTTCACGGCGTCGTCCAACATGATCATGCAGAACGGACAGGCCGTCGAGATGATGTCGGCCCCGGTGGCCAGGGCCTCTTCGGTGCGCTCCATGTTGACGCGCTTACCAATGTTCTCTTCCATCCACATGCGCGCGCCACCCGCGCCGCAGCAGAAACCTTTTTCGCGACAGCGCCCCATCTCCACCTTCGTGAGACCGGGAATGGCGTCCAGGACGTCTCGAGGTTCGTCGAAGACGCGGTTGTGGCGTCCGAGATAACACGGGTCGTGGTAGGTGACGGTGCCGGTGTAGGAGACGCCGGGCACGAGTCGACCGGAAGTGACGAGGTGGCTGAGAAGTTCGGCGTGGTGGATCACTTCGTAGTTGCCCCCGAGAGCGGGGTACTCGTTCTTCATCGTGTTAAAGCAGTGCGGACAACTCGCGACGATCTTCTTCGCGTGTGCGTCGTCGAGCGTGGCGATGTTGGCCTTGGCCATCTCTTGGAAGAGGTACTCATTACCCATTCGCCGCGCGGGGTCACCGGTGCACGACTCGCGCGGACCGAGGATGCCAAAGTTGACGCCCGCATGGTGCAGCATGCGCGCGGTCGAGACGATCTGCTTACGACCACGCTCGTCGAGCGAACCGGCACACCCCACCCAGAAGAGATACTCAACGTCGTCGGGGATGACACCGTCGAAGACCGGTACCTCGAAGTCGAGGGCGGCCAACCATTCGGTACGCTTGCTCGAGCCGAGTCCCCAGGGGTCGCCCTGGTTCTCCAAGTTGCGTAACAAGAGACCGGCTTCTGTCGGAAAGCGCGACTCCATCAGCACCTCAAAGCGACGCATGTCGATGATGGCGTCGATGTGTTCGATGTCGACGGGGCACTCCTGCACGCAGGCGCCACACGTCGTGCACGACCACAGCACGTCGGGATCGATCGTCGTGGGTACCAACGTCGCGACGGCGCCGTCACGTTCGCCCGACAGCAATCGGTCGGCCGAGGCGAACATGTTGTCACGAAGTCCCATGATCAGGAGTTTCGGACTGAGGGGCTTGCCGGTGGTCCACGCCGGACAGACACTCTGACACCGGCCACATTCGGTGCACGTCGCGAGGTCCAGCATCTGCTTCCAGGTGAAGTCCTCGACGTGACCTACACCGAAGACCGTGTCTTCGGTGACTTGCTCCATGTCCATGTTCGGGGTCTTGTCGAGACCGCCGAGCGCGCGTGGCCGGCGTGAGACTCCCACGTTGATGGGCGCCAAGAAGATGTGCAGGTGCTTGGAGTAAGAGACGAAGACGATGAAACCCGCGATGACCGCGACGTTCAAGAGCAAGAACAGCGCCTCTAAGACACTGTTCACTCCATAGCCCAGTGGTGCGAGCCAGCTCGCGACGATCTTCGAGGCGAACGCCCATGACGACGCGAATTGGGCGTTGAACGTCGTCAACTGCGACGGAGAGATAAAGGGGTGACTAAGTGGAAGGTGCGTGAAGGGGAAGTGGCCGGTGTTGATCTGCGCACCGCGGTACAAGAGCAGCGTGACGATGACGGCCGCGATCATCGCGAGGACCAGCCACGCCGCGGTGGTGTGACTGCCGAAGAAACGGCTCTCGCGTTGTTTCTTCGCAGGGGCGTTCTTCAATCGAATGATTGCGAAGACCACGAGCGACACCAGCACGGCCGTCGCGAAGAAGTCCTCGGTGAAAGCCAACCAGCTGTCCTGGCCGATCCAGGGAATATGGAAGTTCCGATCGAAGAGCGCGCCGTACGCCTCGAGGATGGTCGTGAGCAAGACGGTGAATCCCCACATCGTGAAGAAGTGCGCCAGTCCCGGCACCGTCCAACGAAGTAGCTTTCGCTGCCCCGCGACTTCGGTGACCTCGGCGTCGGCGACTTTGCGTAATCCCTGCCAACGTCGCGGCGCGGGTTGACCACTGCGAATGAGGCGCGACAGCCAGTAGAAACGCTGACCCGCAACGCCGAAGCCCACGATCGTGATGACCAGTCCGATGATGACGCGAGCTAGCACCGTTTACTCCCGGTCGAAAGGTTCCTCACGACTCCTTCTTGAAGTTCTCCGAGTAGCGACTCGGGGTCGGTCCACGTTGTCCGCGATACTTCGAACCGAGACCTGACGAACCGTAGGGGCGATCGGCCGAGGTGGTCATCTCGAAGAAACTGATCTGACCTATCTTCATGCCGGGATAGAGCGTGATCGGCAGGTTCGCCACGTTGGAGAGCTCGAGCGTGATGTGACCGTCCCAGCCGGCGTCGATGAAGCCGGCCGTCGAGTGGATGACGAGGCCGAGGCGACCGAGCGAGCTCTTACCGTCGAGTCGGCCCACGATGTCGTCGGGAATCGCGATGCGCTCGGTCGTCGAGCCCAGCATGAACTCACCGGGGTGCAGGATCATGGGCGTCTCGGTGCCGACGTCGATGAGTTCGGTCAAGTCCTCTTGAGCCTCACGAACGTCGATGACGCGTTGGGAGTGGTTGCGAAAGACGCGAAAGTACTGATCAACGTGCACGTCGACCGAGGAGGGCTGGATGCAGTCGTCGCCCAAGGGTTCGATGATGATTCGGCCCGTTTCGAGCGCCTCTTTGATGGACCGATCCGAGAGCACCATTAAGAGGTCACGATACTCGTTTCGACCAATTCACTCGGGCAAAACTCCAGCGCCGATGGTCCTATGACAACACCCGACGACGGAAGTTTCTAAGTCCGAGCGCCATGAAGGCCGTGCAAAAGCCGAGCATGACGGGGTAGATCACGTAGAGATGCATGTGCGGCGCGTTGGTAAAGGCCGCGCGCATCCCCTCATTGACGTAGACCAGTGGGTTGATCAAGACGAGGGTCTGGAGCCAGTGGAACCCTCCGATCTTCACGGGCGCCAGATGGGTCCACGGATAGTAGGTCCCGCCGAGAAAGGTGATCGGCAGAATGATGAACCCGAACATCAGACCGATGTTGCGCGGCTCGAACGAAGTGCCGAGGATGAGTCCGAGTCCCGCCATGGTCACGCACGCCAAGGGCACGAGGGTGAGGATCACGAGCCAGTGCAGCGACACGGAGGCGCTCACCCCCGCGGCGTGGACCACGGTCGCGATGGGAAAGACGATGGCCGCGGAGATGAGACCCTGCACCGCGCCCGAGAGGACCTTCGCGACGGCGACGAGCCAGATGGGACACGGCGCCTGCACCCGGTCCTCGATCTCACGAGTGAAGCCGAACTCCTGGGCCATGGTGAGGGCGATCGACTGCACGCCTTGGAACATGATCGAGATACCTACGACCCCGGGCACGAGCACGGTCGCAAAGGCTGACGCGCCGGCACCACCGCCGCCGCCCACCGCTTGACCGATCTTGGGAAAGACGAAGAGGAACACGAAGCACAAGAGAAAGGGTTGAATCAACGTGCGCAACACGAACTCTCGGAACGTCTTACGAAGGACGACCATGTCGCGCAGGATGAGTGCCCCGAGTGCACGGCGACTTGCTTCCATCACCGAGCGTGTCGGTGCAGTATTTATGGCCGTCATCGTCATACCTCGCGCAACTCCTTGCCCGTCAAATTGATGAAGACCGTTTCGAGACTCGGCTCGGCAACGGCCAGATCGAGAATCTCCACGTTCACCGCGTCGGCGGCGTTCACGACGCGCGGCACGAGGCGATCGCCGCCTTGCACGTGCAAAGAGATCACGTTCTCCACGACACGCGTACCAACGACGCCTTCAAGTTCCTCGGCGAGCACGCTGGCCAGCCGTTCACCGTCCTTCGCTACCTTGACGGTCACGATGGTGTCGGCGCCGGTGCTCTTCTTAAGGTTGGCGGGGGTGTCCAGCGCGAGGATCTTCCCGTGATCCATGATCGCCACCCGATCGCAGAGTTGATCGGCCTCTTCCATGTAGTGCGTCGTCAGCACGACCGTCTGGCCCGTTTGATTGAGCTCTTGCAACATGTCCCAGAGCGCCAGACGACTCTGGGGATCGAGGCCGGCCGTCGGCTCGTCCAAGAAGAGGACGGCCGGCGAGTGAAAGATCGCGCGCGCCACCATGAGACGTTGGGCCATGCCGCCCGAGAGGGCGTAGATCGATGCCTTCGCCCACTTCGAGAGGGAGAACCGCTCCAGCAGCTCGTCGGATCGACGTCGTGACTCCTTTGCGTTGATGCCAAAGAGTCGACCGTGGAAGTAGAGGTTCTCCCACACGGTGAGTTGACGATCAAGCGTGTTCTGTTGCGAGACGATGCCCGAGACTTGCTTCACTAGGGCGGGATGCTTACGAACGTCGACGCCCGCGACGAACGCCCTGCCGGACGTGGGAACGACGCGGGTGGTCAAGATGCCCGCCGTCGTGGTCTTGCCAGCACCATTAGGCCCGAGGAGACCGAAGATCTCACCTTGATGGACCCCGAGGTTCAGATGGTCAACCGCCGGCACGTCCATCCCCGGGTACGACTTCGTGAGGTCTTCGGTGCGAATGACTTCACTGTCGTTAATGGTCATCGATCTTTTCGCCGCTTCGTCGTCGTCTCGCGCTCTTCTCGAGCGGTCTGAAGTCATCTGTCGAACCAGTCCATCACACGCCGCGCAGAGTCGCAAAAGCGAGGACGCCTCGTGGACTCTCAGAGTTTCGATGTTCAGTTCTATACAGTGGACTCTTATGGCCCGAGGTAGCCCTTCCCGATGAAGCACTCACTTAAGCGCCAGTGGCTACTCGGAATCGTCGCGAGCGTCATCACCGTCGGGGCCGTCGGCGTCGGCAAGGGCTTTGGCAAAGTCACGCACTCGTCGATTCACGAGAAAGTGATCGCCTGGAGCGCGGCGGTCGTCGTCTTGATTGCGGGCGGCTTCGCCATCAAGCATCTATCAACGGCGCTCGGTCGGCTGACTGCACGAAACTCCAACATCGGCGCGGGCGCCACTCTTCGCCTTGTCGCTACGGGCGTGGGCTACCTCATTCTCCTCTTCGCACTCCTCGGGGTGCTGGGGGTATCGGTCCAACAACTCCTCATCGGCGCGGGGCTCGCTGGCGTCATCCTCGGCATCGCCGCGCAGCAGAGTCTTGGCAACATCTTCGCCGCCATCGTCCTGTTGGTAGCGCGACCCTTCGTCGTTGGTGATGACGTTCGTGTGCGCTCTGGTGCCATAGGCGTACTCGACGCCAAAGTCTTAGGCATTGGTCTCACCTACGTCACTGTTCGCACCGACGACGGGATATTGAAGATTCCGAATTCCGCCATGCTCGCCTCGGGTATAGGTAGGCCGAACCCTGCTCCGGTAACACCGGTGGCGAAGCCGGACGCGGCCACGCCTCCAAGAGATGACGTGGCCACTCCTCCAAGAGATAAGGACAACACGTAACTACTCCCTCGTAGGGAGAGCGTGATAGTCGAAGACCGGCGCCATAGTTACTTTCTCTCGTCGCCGTCGCCGTCCTAGGTCGCCGCGACCTAGGACCAAAATCAGAATCGAACTACGATGAGTGCCACGCGGGCGTAGTTCAGCGGCAGAACATCAGCTTCCCAAGCTGAGAACGCGAGTTCGATTCTCGTCGCCCGCTCCACGCTTGATTTTGTTGCAACGACTGGCTACGTCGTTACAAACATTGCTGTTGGTTCTCGCCACTGTTCGTCACTATTTGCTCCTGTTCGCCACTTCTCACTGTCGCAACACTGTCGCAGTCCCCGTTTCAATGCAAGTTGATCGGGGCATTGCTTCGAGCAATGAAATCAAACCGCGTAAGTCGAGTTTTGACTTAGTTCGGGCATCTCTGTTCGAGTCGGCTAAAAGGACACCCGGCTACGGGGCACCATCCTGATCGCGTCGGCGCCGATCGATTTCGAAGGCGAGCGTGAGGAGCGCAGCCGAACGAGGGTCATCTAGTTTCTGGCCCGTGTGCGCTTCGAGTTTGCGAAGGCGCTGGTGGACAGTATTGCGGTGGACAAACAGTTGTTCGGACGCTCGTTGTGCCGAGCCGCCGTTGTCGAGCCAGACTCCCAACGTCTCCAGCAAGGTGGCGCGCTCTTTGTTAGGAACCAATGCCAGGCCTGCGAGGGCCACACTTGCAAGATGCTCCATGAAGTCCGGGGCGCTGACCGAGGCGATTCCCAGAAGATGACGATCAAAGACTGTCTCGCCATCATCGATGAGACTGCTGGAGAGCGCCATCTGAGCCAGTGTGAGGGCCTGAGGTGCAGCGTGCAGGTCGGTGAATGCGGGGCTGATACCGACACGACCGACGGCACAAGTCGACAGGGTTTTGGCAAGCCCGTCGAGTTGTACGGCGGGGTCGGGTAGAGACACAACTCCAACTTCTAGGTCGGGTAGCAGCCGCCATGTAGACAGCAGCCCGGCATCACGAAGTATGTATTCGGCCCGCGGTAACGCGTGGTGACCAATGGCTGGTACTTCGCCAGCTACGACGACGAGTGGAACATTCTGAGGGAGACCGAGCAGTTGGGCTGCCTCCCAGGGGTTGGTTGCTGCCAGGTGGCCCTCAAACAGAGCTTGGAAGAGTGCGGATCGTTGCTGCTCGGCGGAAAGTGCTTGGGCTGACGCTTCTTCGCGGTAGCCCTCGGCCAATTCTTGGCTATAGGTATCAAGGACTTGCCACATCTCGGAACCAGCGCGCAACACGACATCGCTGCTTGCCCCGACGCTACGAGCAGTGCTAGCGACCTGTTCCCAGATGAATCGGCCACCGACGCGATAGGCCTCCAAGACCATGGTGAGAGGGACACCGGCGGCGGCACGGTTGCGACCATTTTCCCTGGACTCGAAAGAAGTTGTGGCGCTGACACGTCCAAGACCCCCGAGGATGGCCCGGATGTTCATCATGCTTGCCGCACGCAGGGTCTCGTGGTCGACGACTCCCTTTTGATACGGAGCAACAGCATTCTGGATGGCCAACGTCATCTCGTCGGCCAGTTGGTCGACGCGCTCCAACAGCAGAGCGCCAATGTCACTGACTTGGACAGCTACTTGTGACTCAGCACTATTCGACCCCGCCATTTCCTTAACTTAGTGGCACGCGATCGGAAAATAACTGTGCACGTGCACAATTAACGGCTGATATGTTTGACCTCTGCACATTGACACCAAACGCACCAATCGTCACAATGGACTGGCGAATATTCAATTGAAAGCAGAAGGCCGAAGCAATGTCCACGATCACTGAGTACGAAGAGCAGCAAATTAGAGCAGCGAACCACTCCGGACGCGTTCCCGTTGTTTTTATCCATGGCCTCTGGCTGCTGGCGAGCAGTTGGGACAGGTGGAAAGACTTATTCGAGGCTGCGGGCTTCGCACCGGTCGCCCCTCAGTGGCCCGACGACCCAGAATCGGTGGCCGAGGCCAACGCCCATCCAGAGGTCTTTGCTCACAAGACCGTGGGCCAAATTGCTAATCACATGGGAGAAGTGATCGAACAGCTCAGCAAAAAGCCCATGGTCATCGGGCACTCCTTTGGTGGGTTGCTCACGCAGATCATGGCCGGACGTGGCCTCTCGCGGGCGTCGGTGGCGATCGATCCTGGACCGTTCCGTGGAGTACTTCCACTCCCGTTTTCCGCTCTGAAAGCGGCCTCTCCGGTGATTGCTAACCCGCTTAATCGGAGCCGAGCAGTACCCCTCACGCTTGGCCAGTTCCGCTTTGCTTTCGCCAATGTCGTCAGCGAAAGCGAGGCGAAGGAACTCTACGAGAGTTATGCGGTCCCCGGATCTGGCGTACCACTCTTTCAAGCGGCCTTCGCAAATATCAATCCTTGGACGGAAGCCAAAGTGAATCGTCGAACTCCGGATCGCGGTCCATTGCTCATCATCGATGGCGAGCGCGACAACACGCTACCTCTCAGCATGGCGAGGGCCGCCTACAAGCTGCAGAAAAAGAACACAGGGGTAACGGAGTTCGTCACGATCTCAAACCGCGGTCACTCGTTGGTCATCGACTCCGGTTGGCGCGAGGTGGCAGACACCGCGCTCAACTTTGTGCGGCGGTTTGCCTCGACGTCATAGCAACGCTCGGGACCGCGACCGCAAGCTGAGAACCTAGTTCGATTCTCGTCGCCCGCTCCACGCTTGATTTTGTTGCAACGACTGGCTACGTCGTTACAAACATTGCTGTTGATTCTCGCCACTGTTCGTCACTATTTGCTCCTGTTCGCCACTTCTCACTGGTCGACGCAAATCCAGCAGCGGCATCACCGCCAGCTTTCAACTCCTTACCGGGGTCGCCGTTTTCGACCCCGGGAAAGGTAGATGAGGCGATCGTGAGGGGGTTGACGAGGGGGGATGACGTGTACCTGCGAGTGGGCTACTATGCCACGAATGCGAGGCCGATCGGTCGGAAAACACTCTCAACTATTGGCCCCTGGGACCAAATATCCCGTGCTGAAAAAACTCGCTCTTCTTTCCGGATGCAGCTTGTTTGCGAGCCTCCTATCCCTGGTTTTAGTCGTTCCGGCGGGTGCAACCACGAGTGTGCCGAGCCCGACGG
>PMOI01000005.1 GCA_003162475.1 Acidimicrobiaceae bacterium | reverse complement strand
CACCTACACCGGCACGTGGGGCTACCCAACCGGCGTCGACGCCAGCCGCACGAGCGCTGGAGTCTCCTGTCCGACCAGCACCTTCTGCGCCGACGTCGACGGATCGGGCTACGTGACCACATACGCGCCTGTGTCACTCTCTTCCCCGACGACATCCCAACTCACCTGGGATACGGAAGGGCCGATCGCCAATATTCTTTCCGACGGCACCTACGACTACATCTACGGTCCTACGGGTACCCCGGTTGAAGCGATAGCTCTTTCGTCTTCGACACCCACGTACCTGACCTTCACTCCCGGAGCCCAAACGTGGGTCGCTACGAACGAGGCCGGCGACCTCGTTTCTTTCTGGGGCTACGACGCGTTCGGCACGTTGGCCTTCGGGACGCCGGTCACGTCGTTCGGCTTCACTGGCCAGTACACCGACGCGACGACGGGATTCTCGAACCTGCGGGCACGTTTCTACAACACCGTTACCGGGGGATTCACGACCCGCGATCCGGCTTTCACGTCAACTGACACAGCGTATACGTATGCGGAGGACGATCCGGTTAATGCAGTCGATCCGAACGGACTCGACTGCGGCGTCGCTTCCTACTTCTGTGCGGCCTATGACGCCTCCGCCGGAGCAGTGAAGAGCGCATATCACCACATTGGGGTGGTGCTCGAATTAACTGCCGCAGGCATTTGCATTGTATACACCGTTGGGGTTTGCTTCGCGGCAGTCGCGGGTGCGGTGGGAGCAAATATCTATCAGCAATGGCAAAGCGGCAATCTCACGGCAGCGAATGTTACCGGTACGCTTCTTTTAGGAGCCACGGATGTTCTTAGTGCCGGGATCGGTGGAGTGGCCGAAGAGATTGCAGCCGGAGCGACGGAGGGTTTTACGGAAACCGTGCTTTATAAGGGAGTGAGTTACACTCTCAGGGTTCTGACAGTTGCCCCCTCCGTCGTTATCGATATCGCTAAGTCAAGCCCTGAGGGAGTCCCATGTCGCTAGGTCGTCTTGATGAGCGGCGTTAAGGTGTATCGAAGTAGATCGACACGTTGGATGGCGGCGGCACTGTCATTTGTTTTCCTTCTGGTCATTGTGTCAGGCGCAAACGGACTGAGCGGTGGGATTAAGCGATCACACGCCGTGACCGCCGTTGGTATAGCTCTGATCATCGTCGCGGGGCTAGGCGTTGTCTGGTGTCTAGTTAATTTTGCGCAAATGGGAGTTACAGCATCAGAGAAGGGAATCCTGATCCGCAATTGGTTCAGACGCGTATCGATCCCATGGTGCGACATAGAAGGATTCGGTTTTGGGAATAGCACCGATGGTTTAAGTGTTCGAGAGCACCTATCGTCGCCTGTCTTGCAAACGTATGTCGTCATGAAGAGTGGGAAACACCTCGTAATGAGCGGATTAACTGCGACGAGAATAAATCGATCCGAAAGTAAGCGCCGAGTGCAGGATATCCTCAATCAACTGGAAGCGGAGAGAGTCCAACGCGCCCCGGACGCACCGCTTTCGTGAACCTCGCCAGCTTGTTGTAATCAGCCAATACTATTGGTGACTCTTTGCGGAGCAAAGGCGAATGGAACACCGTGTTGGACCATTAATTCCAGTCTTAGAAGGAGTTTCTGCACCCGGTGTGGCATGCGGGACGCAAGGGAAGTAGCTATGGGGGTCGGGCGTTCTCTTCGCATCAGTTGCTTCGGGATACGACTTCCGTCAAACAAGCGCCGTATTATCCCTGCAAGAAATAGTAATTTTGCGCTGAGTTTGGCCGCCACGCGTTCACGAATAACTGACTTGATGTCATCGAAGGTCAGTGAAGACGCCGCTGAACTCGAATACAAGATCTTCGTGAATATTGTGGTTTCCGGCGCTCAGTCTGATTACATATATATTCATTGGGCTCGCAATACATCTTGCGAGTTGGTCGTTCGGAGGCTCCGCAATCGCTGCATATGTTGCGATGTTTCTTCCGCTCGTCAGAATGTTCGCGTTACGACGTCAGTACTACCGTGCAGCCTCTTCATCACTCGGGTTTCGTGTGAGTTTCCGTCACCCCCCATGGAGTTCCGAATTGGCGACGTCAATTAAACGAGAGTCAACTCCAAAGACTTGACGGGATTTATAAGCTTTGGTACGAAGCGAAAAGTTCGGAAACCAGAAATACGTCAAAACGCCATCATGCGTAGGTCGCTCCACTGTTTCAATCACAGAACGTGAAGGGTCTGTCCGATTTTCTGTGTAAGTGACGCGATCATCATCGTCAGGTTGGCAGCTGCATTTGCGCAATCCCGTAAGCAATGCCGAAGGCAATTGCCATGAATTTCGTCCGCGAGAGCAATGTACAACATCAGAAACTCGCCAACGTAGCGCTCGAGACTCTTAGGACCGATGTGGCCGACATTCAGGCCCAGATTACGACTCAACAGGCGCAGTGGGTGGCGCTGGCCGGCGACTTGAGAACCCGCTGGCTATCACGATTACCGTCATGGACCGATTGGCTCAACTGGCGCCTGCGCCACGCCACGGGGTTCCCGCCGTCCCCAATTCGGACCTCTCAGTCTCCCAGGGCGCAATAGTCGAATTGCGCAGCCTACGATCACGCGATAAGTGTACGTCGGCAAATATGTGGGTTTCGCGTGGGTCTTCCTTCGGGCGCGGAGTCCCTAATCTCTCCAAAATCCCTGAGCAACGCTGGTGCGCCTGTCACACATTCAAGTCATAGTTAGGAGACTTTGTAAAGAGGGATCGAATGTTCGAGCATCGGAAGAAGGACGAGTCTGACCGAGGGGATTTGATATTTGAATTGGTGCAAGCACCTATACAGAATTGGCCCCGCCAGATTAAGAAAATCAGGAGGAAGGTCTTTCCACCTTGGTTCGCAACGGATCTCTTTCCCGCCCTGTTTTGATACAGAGGATGGATGATTGTCTCTCGTATTGATAGCCATCACGTCGGATTCGCTCTCTGCGATTTTCTTGTGGGTGACTCAGGGGTGTATTTGGAAGAGTTAGCAGTTTTACCTGAGTATCAGGGGAAGGGCATAGGTACTCAACTCGTACTCGAATGTGCCTATCAAGCACGCGGTCAAGGTTTCATTACGATGTGGGCGTCACCGTTGGCTGGTGATGTGCACCGAGGCATCTGGCTCGAGACGCGTGGGTTGCTGCCGAATGTCGAGGGAATACAAAGTTCGCTCGATGAAATAATCGCTCGGTGTGATTCACTTGGGTTTAGTCGTTAAAGAGAAATGCATGACGGAAAGAGAGATAACAAAGTGGCAAGGAAACCGGGTGTAACAAGGCCAGCTGCCGCAACGGCGGCAAGTAAGACAATGACGAACCCTAAGGCGACCGCTGTCGAAAAGAAAGCTGCGGCGAGCGCGCTAAGGGAGGCACCGTCGAAGAACACGAAAAAGGGTGGGAAACAAAGGTAGTCGTCCAGTAATGTCGCCCGACCGTTTTGTCGGCTCATTTATAGCCACTACCTCGAAGGGTTGGTTGTTAACCAGTACCACAAACCCTCGACCGATCAGTTCCTGTTGTGGTCAGTCCAAAGGGTCTCGCTCATTGCGTCTGCGGCGGCCTGTCGATCGGGCGCCAAGATATGTCCGTAGACGTCAGCCGTCATGCGTATTGAGGCGTGTCCCAAGACTTCACTCACGACTTGTAGTTTGACGCCTCGGGCAAGCATAAGACTGGCCGCGGAGTGTCGGAGTTCGTGCGGATGCCAGTCGCCGAGACCTGCGCGATGGCAAATCGTCTTGAATTCACGATTGAGGTTTCGCGGATCCATCGGTGTCCCAACCGACGTGGTGAAGATGAATCCTGTAACCTGCCACGCTTCGCCAAGCGCTAAACGGTCAGCGGCCTGACGAGCCTTGTGCGCCTTGAGGGTTGCCAACATTGGAGCGGGGAGATTCACCGCGCGTCGACTACGTGCCGTTTTCGTATCCGTGGTGACCAGTTCGCCGTCTTCTCGAGTCAGTTGGCGACGGACCGTAAGCACGCCGGTCTTCTCGTCCAAGTCTTTCCATTGGAGACCAAGTGCCTCGCCCCGCCGAAGGCCCGTAGAGAGCATGAGCGCATAGAGTGCTTCGTTTCGATGTCCCTCAAGTGTCTCGAGTAGAAGACGAGCTTGTTCGGGAGTGAGAGTTCTACCCTCAATTCTGGTGGTCTTGAGTGGGCGAGAAAGTCTCGCGACATTTCGGGTGACACTGTCCCAGCGGATGCCTTGGTCGATTGCTTGAGCGAGAACTGCTCTGACTCGTCGAACCGTGGAAACGGAGAGGCCGCTATCGAGCTTTTGTGAGATGAGACGATCGACGTCGCCAGTGGTGAGACTCGCGACTTTTTTCTTACCGAGTGTCGGGATGATGTGTTGATCAGCGACTGCCTTATAGTTCCGGGCGGCGCTGGCCGCAACCTGGTGGCGCAGAACGTCTTCGTACCAGCGGATAATCAGTTGGGCCACTGTGATTGAGGTGTCGGGAGCGGGGAGGCCTTGATCGAGATCGTGCTGGAGCTGCCTCATCTTGTGAACTACTTCGTTGCGGGTTCTCGCACTGATGACTTTTCGATTTGGCCGTCCGTTGGCGTCGTGGCCCAGGGACACGGCTCCCATCCATCGATTATCTGAGGCGCGCTGATAAATCGACCCTTCGCCGTTGCTCTTGTGTCCCGCCACCGTTTCCTCCTTGACTTATTCCCAAATGTCGCCGTTAGGGGAATATTCGCGTTGCTAAAGTCGTTGCTAAAGAACGTACCAAATCAAGAATTTTGAAGCAAGATGCTTTTCAGAATAGTCCCTTTATCAGGAACTTTATTTGTGGAGGTAAGGGGATTCGAACCCCTGACCCCTTGCATGCCATGCAAGTGCTCTACCAGCTGAGCTATACCCCCGGTGGAATTTTCAATTCTAGCAGTCGCGTTCAATTTGACCAAAGTCGGCACCAGAGAAACTTGCAGCGAAGCCTCGAGACCTGAAGATCCCAGCGTGCATTCTTCAGCTTTGGCCGATAGTGGGCCATTGCGCTTTGCCCGCATCAATCAAAGGCGAGAGCCAAATGCACGGTGTCCCTCGAAAGCGGTGGCAGTTCGTTGCAACTCGGATGTCAAGTAGTAACCCCGTCGCTACGCGAAATTCTGTCACGGAGTGACTTTGGAAGTCCCCTTACTACCTGCTCGTACGAGTGCGAAATCATGTTCTTGATTTCTTTGTCAGATACGGTTCCGTTGAGGATCACCGTGTTCCAGTGCGCTTTGTTGAGGTGGTAGCCAGGAATGACCGCTTCGAACTCTTCTCGAAGTTCGAGAGCGAGCAACGGATCACATTTGAGTGAAATTGTGGGGGGAGTGTCGTCGGGTGAAATGATCGCAAAGATCTTGCCCGAAACTTTGTACACGTCGACACCTGGTCCGAAGGGTTGCTCTTCGCTCACTTCGGGAAATGTCATCGCGAGGGCCGCGATCCTTTCGAGTTTCACAGCCGACGCGGCGTATAAAGATTCGTCAAAATGAGGTCGCAGAGTTCGTTCGGGTGCGAGAACATCGGCGAGTGTCCACTGTCAATGGTCGCCATCTTGCTACAGCGGCTCGCCATCATCGTCTGAATCCTCAAATCAACTGCCTCGTCATTCATGCACACGATGTAGCGCGAAGGGACATCAACGTCGAACGAGCTTCGAGGACTCCGAAAACTCGATATCGTCTGCGGCGTCAGCTGTGAGACCGCCCAGGTGGCGATCTCTTCTTCACAATCTTGATAGAGCGCCGCCGCGGCACGCTCGGGGATCAATCGAAGAAAGTCGCCGTCGGCTTCAATGGCCTCATCGAGAAGTGTTCGATTGGGAAACTCATCGTTGGCTTCACTAACGCTTTGACCCAGCACTGGCACGAACGCGGCAACGTACACCAGACCTTCAAGATTGGGAATCTGATCAGCGGCTTCGGTGATGACCGCGCCGCCGTAGCTGTGACCGACGAGCACGACCGGCCCTTCGAGTTTGGCGATCTCGACGACTTCACGCGCGTCGTCGGCAAGGAACGTATTGGAATGTGCGCCGTGGGTCGAACTCGGCAGGTCGAGCACCGTCCAGTTTGTGTCGCGACGCGTGAGTTCAATTCCTACGTCGCGCCAGCACCACCCGCCGCCCCACGCGCCGTGAACGAGAATGTACGTGGTGTCGGACATCGCCTCCGCCTTCCTTTTGGAGAGAGACTAGGGCTTTTCTTCCCTAGAATGTCACAATGAACCGCCCATTTGACGTCACGGCCGTAGAAGAGAAGTGGCAGGCGCGCTGGCTTGACGAGGGCACCTACGAGGTCGACAACGACGACCCGCGTGAGCGCTACTACGCCCTGACCATGTATCCGTACCCTTCGGGCACAGCTCACCAGGGACACGTGCGCAACTACGTCTTTGGTGACCTCGTTGTCCGATATCAGACGATGCTCGGCAAGGCCGTCCTTTCCCCCTATGGCTTCGACTCCTTTGGGCTCCCCGCCGAGAACGCCGCCATCAAGGCGGGTAGTCATCCGCGGCTCTACACCGAAGCGCGAATGCACGAACTTAAGACCTCGGTGCGACGCCTCGGTGCGGTCTACGACTGGCGTCGCGAGGTGTACAGCCACGATCCGGAGTTCATGAAGTGGTCGCAGATGATCTTCCTCGCGTTCTTGAAGAACGGCCTCGCGTACCGCGCCGAAGCACAGGTCAACTGGTGCCCGGGCTGCATGACGGTGCTCGCGAACGAACAAGTACTGGCCGACGGGACCTGTGAACGTTCCGGCGACCTCGTCGTGCGCCGCTTCTTGGAGCAGTGGTACTTCAAGATCACCGACTACGCAGAAGAGCTCCTCGATAGCCTCGGCCCCCTCGAGTGGCCCGAGCGCGTGAAGACCATGCAGCGCAACTGGATTGGTCGCAGTGAAGGCGTCGAGTTCGATCTTCCACTCGCCTACGACGCCACGAAGGCTCTTCGCGTCTTTACGACCCGCCCGGACACCGGCTTCGGCGTCACGTACGCGGTCGTCGCGCCAGAGCACCCACTTCTCTCGATGCTCACGACTGACGATGAGCGCGCGAGGGTCGAAGAGATCGTCCTTCGTGCGAGCAACACGACCGAGATTGACCGGACATCGTCATCGAGTGAGGGGATAGGCCTCGAGAAACGTGGCGCCTTCACCGGTAGTTTCGTGATCAACCCCTTTACCAAGGAAAAGGTTCCCGTCTACGTCGCGGACTACGTGCTTGGTAACTACGGCACGGGCGCCATCATGGCCGTGCCCGGTGAGGACGAGCGCGACTTCGAATTCGCCACGGTGCACGCTTTACCCATCGTTCGAACGGTGCAACCACCGACCGGATTCGTTGGCAACGCGTACAGCGGCGACGGCGAACACGTGAACTCCGGATTCTTGAACGGCCTCGACGTAGCGAACGCCAAGACGAAGGCCACGGAGTTCCTTGGAGCCAACGCGAACGGCGTCAGCAAGGTCAACTATCGTCTGCGCGACTGGCTCGTCTCTCGCCAGCGTTTTTGGGGATGCCCGATCCCCGTGGTGTACTGCGACGATGACGGTATCGTGCCGGTACCCGAGGATCAGTTGCCGGTGCTCGCGCCCGACGACGTCATCATGGACAAGACCGGTCAGTCACCGCTCGCGACGCACTCGGGCTTCTTGAATACCACCTGTCCGATCTGTGGCAAACCGGCGCGTCGCGAGACCGACACGATGGACACGTTCACCGACTCCTCGTGGTACTACCTGCGCTTCACCGACCCCTTCACGCCCGGCATGGCCTTCGATCCCGTCGAGGCCGCGAAGTGGTTGCCGGTCGATCAGTACATCGGCGGGATCGAACACGCCATTCTCCACCTTCTCTACGTGCGCTTCTATCTAAAGGCGCTGGACGACATCGGTTTCTCGCCGGGACTTCCACGCGAGCCCTTCCAGCGACTCTTCACCCAGGGCATGATTCGTCTCTCCGGTTCGAAGATGTCCAAGTCCAAGGGCAACCTCATAGCCCCCGAGGAGTACTACGAAACGGTGGGCGCCGACGGCCTTCGACTCTTTCACCTCTTTGCGGGAGCGCCGGGCGACGACCTCGACTGGACCGATCAGACCAACGAAGTCGTCGAGGGCTGTGGTCGCTTCATCGACCGTTTCTATCGTTTGTGGCACTTCTACGACGTGAACTTTCACGACGTCGCTGACGAGACCGATCACAGTGTTCGCCAAGCGACGCACCGCACGATTGCTCGCGTGACCAACGACCTCAATCGTTGGAGTTACAACACCGCCGTGGCGGCGATCATGGAGCTCTACAACACCGTGTCCAAAGTGGCTCGAAGTGATGAAGGCATCGAGCGTTCGACGCTCAACGAGGCGCTCGACACACTGGCGATGTTGCTCGCGCCCATGACGCCCCACGTCACTGCCGAGCTGTGGGAAGAGCGCTACCCCGATCGCGCGAGCGTGCACGCGTTGCCTTGGCCGGTGGCCGATCAAACATTGGTGGCCGAAGCGGCCGTCATCATGGTCGTCGAGGTCAACGGCAAAGTGAAGTCACGTCTCTCGGTGGCGCCAACGATCAATGAGGCCGACGCCACGGCGGCCGCCCTCGCCGACCCTGACGTCGCGGCAGTACTAAAGGGAGCGACGCCCACGCGCGTCATCGCTCGACCACCTCGAATGGTCAACATCATCATCTGATGAGCCCCTCTTCTTCATCAAAATCTGAGACGCAGGTCACGATCGAGCCGCCCCAGTTCGATCGACCGGAAGTTGAGATCCGCGCGTCGTCGAAGAGAAAGAAGACCGGCACCGCGCACTGGTCGGGCAGTCGCATCGTCGTGCAGATCCCCGCGAGGGTCCGTGGTCGCGAACGCCGTGCCTTCGTCGACGAACTCGTGGAACGTCTCCTCACGCAGCGACCACAGAACGCGGGCGGCGACGCCGCGCTGGAAGAACGTGCACGGGTCTTGGCTGAGACGTATAACGACGCAATCATGCCAGCGTCCGTTCGTTGGGTCAAGAACCAGCACGCGCGCTGGGCGTCGTGTTCACCCGACTCGCGCGAGATTCGCGTCTCGAGCCGACTTCGCCAGTGCCCCGAGTGGGTGATCGACGCCGTACTCGTGCACGAACTCGCGCACCTCCAAGAGGCCGACCACTCCGCCAAGTTCTACGAGATCGCCAATCGCCATCCCCGTCAGAACGACAGCGAACTCTATCTCGACGGCTACGCGCTCGGCCTCGGCCTACGTATCGAAGAAGGCGACGTCGACCTCACGACGAACGACGTTCGTTAGTTCGCCTCGCCGCGCAAGAATCGCTCGAGTTCGGCCGCCAGTTCATCTCCGCTCGGCAGCTCCTCGCCGAGGGACGTGCCCTCACTCTCGTCGGCCGCGGCTTCGAGTCGAGCGACCATCGACGAGTGTTCCGGGTTGTTGGTGACGAGTTCATCGACGCGCTGGCGCGCTTCTTCGGCCGCGGCGCGAAGGTTTCCCGCGTCGAGCGTTAGACCTGAGACCCGCGCGAGGCCATCGATCAGGGCCGCGGATCCTTGGGGGTAGGGCATTGAGGCAACGTAGTGCGGGACACGTGCCCACAGGGTCATGACGTCCATGTCCACTTCGGCGAACCCCAACTCCAGGGCCGTGCCGATGCCGGCCGGTACTTCAAGTTCGCCAGTCACCGATCCGACGAGCGTCAAAAGATGGGCGCTGGGGGCGGGCGCCGTACCGATGACGCGAACCGGACGCGTGTGGGGCGTCGGGGCGGGAAAGGCGCCGAGTCCGACGACGAGACGGACGTCGAAGCGACCCGCGGCGTCGGTGACGACGTCGACGAAGTCGCTCCAGTGAAAGTCGGGCTCGGGTCCGACGAGAAAGAGCACGTCCGCGCCGTCGCCGTCGCGGCCGTAGCGCAACTGGATCTCGGGCCAGGTCAGTTCGGTCGTGATGCCGTCGACGATGCGCGCGAGAGGGCGCCGGGCGCGCTGGTCAATGAAGTACTCGGTGTCGAAGGTGGCGAGCACTTCGGTGGGGATGGTTTCGAGCAACGTCGACACGGCCGTACTCGCGGCGATACCTGCGTCGATCCAGCCCTCGAGACCAATAACGAGCACGGGCTCGCTGAGTTCTGGGTCAGCGAGGAAAATGATCCGGTCGTAGATTTCTTCATCCATCAGTTCTCCAAAGTCTGCTTCGCCGTTTCGGCGAGCATGGCGATATGTGCCGGAAATTCATCGACGCTGCCCTGATCTCCTGCCGTAGCGCCCGCGCGATACCTCGCGAAGACGCCCTGAAGAATGCAGGCCAACTTCCAATAACCGAATGCTTGATAGTAATGGACCTGACTGACATCGAGATTCGTGTGACGGGCGTACGCGTTGAGTACCTGGTCACGCGTCGCGAAGCCCGGAGCGGTCGTCGGGGCCGCGCCAAGCAGTGCCGCGGTCGTGTCACCTGGCTCGGACCAGTAACAAAGGAGCACCCCCAAGTCCGCCATGGGATCGCCGAGCGTGCAGATCTCCCAGTCGAGGATGGCGCGAACCTTCCCCTCGCGGTCGAGCACCGTGTTGTCCAGGCGGTAGTCACCGTGCACGACGGCGACGCGCTGTTGGACCGGGATCGAACGAGCCAACTCGTCACCCACCTCTTCGACGACGTTGGCGTGGTCGACGCCCTCGACCCTCATCTGCTCGTACTGACTTCGCCACCGACGCAGCTGTCGCTCGATGTAGCCGTCGTGACGGGCGAGATCGCCGAGTCCCGCCTCGTCGACGTCGACGTCGTGCAGTTGTGCCAACGTGGCGGCCAAATGGTCGCCAATGATGGCGCGCGTCTCGACCCCAAACGCGGATTCGGCCTGATCCCGATCGCGCAAAATGGCACCGTCGACGAACTCCATGACGTAGAAGGGACGTTCGTTGACCTCAAGGTCGACGCAGAGTCCGAGCGGCTTCGCGACCGGGACTCCGAGGGGGTAGAGCGCACTAATGATCGTGTGTTCGCGCACCATGTCGTGGGCCGTTGGCAGCACGTGGCTCGTCGGTGGCCGACGAAGGGCGTAGGTGGTGCCAACGGCGTCGATGACTCGAAACGTGAGATTCGAGCGACCGCCGGCGATGAGTTCGAAGTCGAGAGGAGCGACGGCGCCGACGTTTTCCGCCATCCAAGCGGTGACGTTGACCTCGTTAACGCCCGTCACCGTACCCATAGTCGCCGAGGCTAACAGCGCCAAGCAACCCCTCTGGCGAATCGCATCGACCGTTAGGCTGGAGCGCGTGAATGATGTCACCGACGCCACGTTTTCCACCGCCGTTATTGAGCGCTCGAAGAGCGTGCCGGTCGTCGTTGACCTCTGGGCGTCGTGGTGCGGTCCGTGCAAGACCCTCGGTCCGATATTAGAAAAAGTCATCGACGAAACTGGTGGCGCGGTGGAGCTCGCTAAGGTCGACGTCGACGCGAACCCCGAGATCGCCCAGGCCTTCCAAGCGCAGTCGATTCCGGCGGTCTTCGCCATCAAGGACGGTCAGATCGTCGACACGTTCGTCGGCGCGCTGCCTGAGGCGGCCGTGCGAGAGTTCGTGGATCGCCTCGCGCCAGGCGCGTCGAAGGTCGATCAACTCGTCGGCGCCGGCGACGAGGCGTCCATCCGTGAAGCACTGGCCATGGACCCCACCAACGTCGAAGCGGCCGTCGCGCTGGGTGATTTCCTGCTTCAAGACGACCGGCTCGACGAGGCCGAGGCCCTGCTCACGCCCTTCGCCCACGTCCTCGCCGCGAAGACGGTGCTCGCTCGGATTCGACTCCAACGAAGCGGCGTGCGCCTCGACGGCGACCTCGATCTCACGCTCGAGCACCTCCTCGAGCAGTCGTCGTCCAACGATGAGTCGAAGGTCCAACTCCTCGAGGTGCTCGACGCCCTCGGCCCCGACGACCCTCGGTACGTCTCGTTTCGTCGCCGACTCGCGAGTCGCCTCTACTAGTGCCGGTCTACCGGCCCTCGGGGCCGTTGGTGGTGTTGCTGGGCACTCGCCGCGTCGACGTGACGACGCGCGCGCTCGTGATGGGCATCTTGAACCGTACGAAGGACTCGTTCTACGCGCCGGCCGCGACGTACGACCTCGACGAGTTCTATCGCCGCGCCGAACAACTGGTCACTGAAGGCGCCGATCTGCTCGACGTGGGTGGCGTGAAGGCCGGTCCCGGCGAGGAAGTGAGCGAACAAGAAGAACTCGATCGCGTCGTGCCCGTCATTGGCGAACTCGCGAGGCGCTTCGATCTGCCGCTCTCCGTTGACACGTGGCGCGCGTCGGTAGCAAAGGCGAGTTTCAACGCAGGCGCCTGCGTTGGCAACGACATCAGTGGTTTCGCCGATCCCGAGTATCTCGCGGTCGCCGCGAAGGCGAAGGCGACGGTCGTGGCGACGCATATTCGACTGCGTCCGCGCGAAGCTGACCCGAACCCGCACTACGACGACGTGACGACGACAGTGGCGGCGTTCTTGCTCGAGCGGCGGCGTTGGGCGAGTGACGCTGGCCTGAGTGATGAGCAGATCATCCTGGACGCGGGGCTCGACCTCGGTAAGACGGCCGCGCAGTCACTGCAACTCCTTCGCGCCTCCGACCAGCTCGCGGCTCTTGGTTCACCGCTCCTGCTGTCGGCGTCGAACAAGACCTTCCTCGGCGTCCTCTTCGAACTCGGCGTCACCAAGCGCCGTGAAGCGTCGCTCGCCGCGACGGCCCTCGGCGTGACGCTGGGCTGTCGTATCGTTCGGGTCCATGACGTGGCCGGAACCCTTCGAGTTCGCGACGTGCTCGCGCGCTTGGCCGAGGCGTCGTGAGTAGCGCGAGCGTCTGTGTCGTCGGCACGGACGCCACGATGGTCTACGACGCCGTGCACAACGTCGTCGCCAGTGCCCTCGGTGATCTCGACCCCTCGTTCGCGTTACAGGACTTCACCGCGAAGGACGTGACCCTCGGTTCGGGGGAGTCGACGCTGCCTCGCGTGATGGAGGCGCTCAACACGCCGCCCTTCCTCGTGGAACGACGCGTGGTGGTGGTGCGCGACGCGCAACTCTTGCTCAGCGACGAAGTGGCGCAACTGGGCGCGTGGATGAGTTCGCCCGCGCCCCGGACGATTTTGATTCTGGCGGTCGTGGGCGCCAAGTCCAATCGGCTCGTGAAGCTCGCCGGCGACGTCGTGGAAGTGAACGTCGGCTCGCGCGTCGCCGATCGCGTGGCCTTCGTGAAGGAAAAGATGGACGAGTACCACGTCGTCATCGATCACGCCACGGCGCAACGGGTCGCCGAGCAGGTCGGTGACGACGTGGCTCGCGTCGACGCGCTGGCGCGAACCCTGCAGTCGATCTACGGCACGGCGCCGCTCGTCTTCGCGCGACTCGAGCCCTACCTCGGTGACGCCGGGGACGTGCCCGTGTGGGACCTCACCGACGCCATTGACGCTGGCGACGCCACGAAGGCCATCGTCGTCGCGCGCAGAATGCTGGAGTCGAGACGACGCGCGGGACTACAGATCGTTTCGATGCTGCAACGCCACTACCTCAACATCTCTCGCCTAGAGGGGAGCGACGCACACTCCAAGGAAGAGGCGGCGACGATACTGGGCATCAACGCCTTTCCCGCAGGTAAGGCGTTGCAACTGGCCGAGCGCCTCGGTGCTGCTCGTCTCACGACCGCGGTGCACTGGATCACCGAAGCGGACCTTGCGCTGAAGGGTGGCGTCAGTTACGGCGGTAAGGACCTGGAGAGTGATCTGGACGTCACGGAACTGACGGTGATCGAGGTCCTGGTGGCGCGTCTCGCGCGCCTCAACTACGGCGCGCGCAGGCGCTAGAGCAACGACGCGGCCTAGGCTTCGCTTCGAATCGCGTTGATGCGCTTCATCAGGCCGCTCTTCTTGTTGGCGGCCTGGTTCTTGTGAATGACCTTCTTTGACGCGGCCATGTCGATGCGCTTGATCGCTACGCGCAGGGCCGTGACCTCGTCGTCGGTGCCAACGGCGGCGACCGCGTTCTTGGTGCGGGTACGCAGTTCTGACTTGACGCCCTTGTTGCGCTCGCGCAGGACCACGTTCTGCTTGTTTCGCTTGATTTGGCTCTTAATATTGGCCACGACTACAACCTCGTTCTCAGTGCGCGACAACTCTGCGCGCGGGCCTATCGATGCTAGCAGAGGGTGCGAGAACCGCTCAACTTCGAGGATTTTGACGGCTGGCCGGTAGCCTTGAGTGACCGTGGCAACTTCCTCATCATCCGTCGATTCCAGCAAAATCCGCAATATCAGCATCATCGCGCACATCGACCACGGCAAGTCCACGCTATCCGACCGAATCCTGGAGATCACGGGCGCCGTCGACCCACGACTCATGCGCGCCCAGTACCTCGACTCAATGGACATCGAGCGCGAGCGCGGCATNNGGCATCACCATCAAGGCCCAGAACGTACGGGTGAACTTCAAGGGCCACCTCATCCAACTGATCGACACTCCCGGCCACGTGGACTTCGGCTACGAAGTCTCTCGTTCACTGGCCGCCTGCGAGGGGGCGGTCCTGCTCGTCGACGCGAGCCAGGGCATCCAGGCCCAGACCCTCGCGAACTGTTACCAGGCGCTCGAACACAACCTCGAGATCGTGGCCGTACTGAACAAGATCGACCTGCCAGCCGCCGACCCCGAGCGCTGTAAGGAAGAGCTCGAACGCGTGCTCGGCATCCCCAGGAACGAGATCCTCTCCATCTCCGCCAAGACCGGCCAGGGCGTGGACGAGCTCTTGGACGCCGTCATCACGCGCATCCCCGCCCCCGTGGGTAGTCCCGACGTGCCGCTGCGCGCGCTCATCTTCGACTCGTACTATGACCAGTTTCGTGGCGTGATCTCGTCAATTCGTGTCGTCGAGGGCACTTTGCACGACGAGACGAAGATCCGCATGATGCGCGCGGCGACGAATCACGAGATCGAAGAGATCGGGATGCGCACTCCGGACATGATCAAGGTCACACAGCTCGGTCTTGGCGAAGTGGGGTACGTCGTCGCTGGTATCCGCGACGTCGGCGGCGCGCGCTCGGGCGAGACGATCACCGAGGCGAATCGCCCCGCGGCGAAGGCGCTCGAGGGTTACCTCGACCCCAAGCCCATGGTCTTTTGCGGGATCTACCCCATCGACGGCGACGATCTCGCGAACCTGCGCGACGCCCTGGACAAGTTGCGCCTCAACGACGCCTCCATCACCTACGAACCCGAGAAGTCGCACGCGCTGGGCTTCGGTTTTCGCTGCGGCTTCTTGGGACTGTTGCACATGGAGATCGTGCGCGAGCGACTGGAGCGCGAGTTCAACTTGGCCATCATCGCCACGGCGCCCTCGGTCGTCTACCGGGCGTTCCTCACTGATGGCACGGAGATCCTCATCGACAATCCGACGGACCTGCCCGATCCCAGCCGACTCGATCACGTGGACGAACCGATGCTCGACGTCACCATCCTCACGCCGTCGGAGTACTTAGGGGCCGTGATGGACCTCGGACAGTCGCGTCGCGGCGAGATGATGAAGATGGAGTACCTCTCGACCGAGCGCGTCGAACTTCGATACCGAATTCCTCTGGCCGAGATCGTCATCGACTTCTTCGACGCCCTGAAGAGTCGTACCAAGGGCTACGCCTCGCTCGACTACGAGCCGAGCGGCTACGTCACTTCCGAGGTGGTGCGCGTGGACCTGCTCATCAACCACGAACCCGTCGACGCCTTCTCCACCATCGTGCACCGCTCGAACGCCGAGGTCTACGGAAGGAAGATGGCCGAGAGGCTGAAGGAACTCATTCCCCGCCAGATGTTCGACGTCCCGATCCAGGCGGCCATTGGCGGCCGGGTCGTCGCGCGCCAGACCGTCAAGGCCCGCCGCAAGGACGTCCTCGCCAAGTGTTACGGCGGTGACATCACCCGCAAGCGCAAACTCCTGGAGAAGCAAAAAGAGGGCAAGAAGCGCATGAAGAACCTAGGCCGCGTGGAAGTACCCCAAGAGGCGTTCGTGGCGGCTTTGAAGCTCGAAGAGTGATGAACGAACTCGACTAGGCCAGTGCGGGTGGTGTCGCGGAACCAGCGGGACGCATGGGCGCAAGGAGTTGGACTTCGAGCGTCTCGGGATCGAGTGGGTGCGAGAAGAGGTACCCCTGCACTTGGTCGACGTTGCTCGCGCGAAGCAGGTCCATCTGGTCAATGGACTCGACGCCTTCGGCGAGGGTCTTCAAACCAAGGTCCCGGCCGAGTTGGATGAAGGTCTTCACGAGCGCCTTGGACTCATCTGACGTCTCGAGCGAACTCGTGAAGGACTTGTCGATCTTGATGCAGTCGACGGGGAACTGGCGCAGGTGGCTCAGCGAGGAGTAGCCCGTGCCGAAGTCGTCGATGGCGATTCGCACGCCGAGGTCTTTGATCGCCTGGAGTCGTTTGACGACCGAATCGACGTCCAACATCAGTGCGGTCTCGGTCATTTCAATGATGAGCGACGTGGCGTCGAGACCGCTGACGAGCAGGGCGTTGCGGACCTGACTGACGAAGAGGTCGCTGTCGAGTTGGCGACCGGACACGTTGACCGACACGTCGAGCGTGTCGCCGCGCGAGTGCCACGTCGCCGTCTGAGCGCACGCTTCGTTCAGGACCCAGGCGCCGACTTCGCGGATGCTCCCCGTCCTTTCGAGGATGGGGATGAACTCGTTGGGTTGGATCACACCTTCGCTCGGGTGACGCCAGCGCAAGAGTGCTTCCACGCCCACGATGGTGAGGTCTTCGAGGTTGTAGATGGGTTGGTACGCGAGGAAGAACTCGTGACCCGCGAGCGCGGAGCGAAGGTCGAACTCCAAGGAGATACGACGTCCGACGTCGTTATGCATCTCTTGATTGAAGACGACGAATTGGTTCTTGCCAATGGCCTTGGCTTGGTAGAGCGCGACGTCGGCGTCGCGCAAGAGTGCGCCGCCGTTGCTCCGGTCACCTACGGCGATTCCGATGCTCGTGTTCACCGAGATGGGTGTCGGCGCGCCGTCGATGTAGAAGGGCTTTCGCATGACGTCCAGGAGTCGTCGCGCGACGCGATCAGGACCGGCCTCGTCGTCGCCACCGTCGATGAGGATGACGAATTCGTCTCCACCCATGCGGCCGATCGTGTCGGCGCCGCGCAGCGTGCTCTTCATCCGCCTCGCTACCAAGACCAACAGATGGTCTCCGGCCGCGTGTCCGAGTGAGTCGTTCACGTTCTTGAAGTCATCGAGGTCGACGAACAAGGCCGCCCCGAGTGTTCCGCGCCGGCGATTTCGTTCGAGTAGTTGCTCGATGCGGTCAACGATGAGGGCTCGGTTGGGAAGACCGGTCAGCGAGTCGTGTAACGCCTGGTACTGCAGTTGTTCGGTACGCTCATCGACGAGGAGCATCGAACGAGCTCGACCCGTGCCGAGAAGGAAGATCACCGCACCGATAAGCAAGCTCACGCCAATGCCGCCGTAGAAGATGAGAGAGGCCGAACCGTTGCCAATGAGTCCGTCGGGCCCATTCTCGGCGAACGTCTTCACGCTCCAGCCGTCGTTGAGGTTGACGCTGGAGGACTGGGCGTTCTTCGGCATCGCGCCACTTCGAAAGACGAGTGTCGACCCTGCGCTGCTGTAGCTGAGGGCGACAGCGAAGCCCGGGTGACCCTTGAGCGCGGTCTTCAGTATGACGTCGGGTTCGAGGTTCAACCCGATGATCTCAACGAAGTTGCGCTCTCGAGCGGCGACGGTCGTCGGGACGACGCCCCCTCGGTAGATCGGCGTTTCGAGCGCAATGGTCTCTTTGCCCATGTAACGATAGGGAACAACCAGACTCTGGCCCGTACTGCGCGGCGAGGTTATGTACGGTCTCCCTGGCCCCGCACAGAGGTCATAACCCTTCGCCTCGGACACCGCGCCGGGTCGCGCTAGGCCAAGGGTCGAGAAACAGTAGAAGGGTCGTGTACCGGCCGGCGTCACCGTGAATGGTGTCGACATTTGCGCCGATGCTCGCTTCACGTACGCGCTCAACTGCGTGGCCGTCACGTAGTCGATGACCCCGAGACCCGTGAGGTCGGGGTACTGATTCAACACGTGAAGTCCATCGGACCACGACGTGAACTGCGACTGTGTCGGAAGGGGATTGCCTATCAGAAAGGACTTCGTACTGGAAATGAGGTCCTGCTCGTGTTGAAGCGCTAGCTGGAGCGTTGAGGCGATATCGTCCGACGACGTAGCAAAGGCCTTGTCGCTTTGCAGATCTGTCGAGTTGGCCACGCCGTAGCCGCCGAGGACCGCGCCAAGAGATCCGAGAAGGACGAGCGCCGCAGCCACCAGAGCCCACACGAGCAAGGTCCGAAAACGTCGCCCCCGCATTGTCCTCAGAGGTATCCCCACGCCTTCACTCATGGAGAGTCCCTGCCCACATATCGTTACGCTTCACCAACGTTCGTTTGAATCCAAACAATTCTCCCAACTGAATAGCGACGCGGACGCTACCTAGGCCCAAAATTGAGCCATTTGTCAGGTTTTTCAGCGTTTATGAACCAGGTGATGACAGGTTCGACGGGGTTGTGTTGCTGATCTCACCGTGAAGGTCAGTCGATGAATCGCGCAGTGATCGAAACTGAGTCGATTGCTACTTGTCGTGGCGCAGGAGAGAGTCGGCGCACGGAATGCTTTGTGAAAGCTCGAGGGGCTAGTACCCCGTCGTGCCGTCGATCATCTCGCGAATGAGGTCAGCGTGTCCACAGTGTCGGGCGTACTCGCCAATCACGTGCACGTAGATCCAGCGAAGGTCGACCTCGCGCCCTCGCCGAGGCGTCTTCGCGAGTTCGTCCAGGTCGTGGACAGCGCTCAGCTCCCTCGAGACCTTGGTGACGTGCAGGTAAAGGTCCATGACCACTTCGAGCGCGTCACTGTCGAGATTGTTGAAGTCCGCGTCGCGGTCGCCTTCGCTCTTGTAGTACTCGATCACCTCGAGGCCCGCGAACGTGGTCTCGAACCAGACCTGTTCGACGAAGGTCATGTGACGAACCATCCCCAAGAGTGAGAGACGAGACGTCGCGACGGGCCGCTCTTTTAACTGCGCGGCGTTCAGTCCGTCGCACTTTCGAAGTAGCGTGGCGCGAAAGAAGTCGAGCCAGGAGTCGAGTTGGGCCTTCTCCTCGCCGGAGGCGGGCACGTTCGGGCGTTCAGGGGCGTTGAAGGTCTCCATGGGCCAACATTAGGCACGTGACTGAAGAGTGGTTAGCACTCGGTAAAATCGAGTGCTAACAAGGAGAACGTATGGCCCGGCGCGTGAAGACCCCACCTCAGCCCAAGAGCAACCTCGACGCGCGCAAAGCGACCATTTTGGAAGCCGTCGTCGTCGAGCACGTCGACACCGCCCAGCCCGTGGGCTCCTCGTCCGTGGCCCAAAACGCCGACCTCGTGGTCTCACCCGCGACCGTACGCACCGAGATGGTGGCCTTGGAGCGCGAGGGCTACCTCGCCCAGCCTCACACCTCGGCCGGGCGCGTACCCACCGACAAGGGGTACCGCTACTTCGTCGACCACCTTGAAGCGGGTGTCCTCGGACCGGCGCAACAACGCCAGATCAAGGAGTTCTTCGCCCACGTGCGCGGTGAAGTGGAAGACGTCCTCGAACAGACCTCACTACTGCTCAGTCACCTCACCAGTTACACCTCGGTCGTCGTTGGATCGGGCCACAGCCACGCCACGGTCCTGAGCGTGCAGCTCGTGAATCTCGACGCCCGACACCATCTGCTGGTGACCGTCTTCTCCGACGGCACCGTCACCAAGCACAGCGTGCTCGCCTCCTTTGAAGCGGACCACGTCGAGGTGAGCGAAGCCTCGCGACAGCTGAACGCTCTACTCATCGGCACCACGCTCGAGGCGAAGGTGCAGGTGCCCTCGCGCGGTGACACGATCGCCAAACTCGTTCGCGAAGCGGTCTCGTTGCTGCACGCGGAGATGCCCACCATGGAGGGTGAGCAGGTCTATATCGGCGGGTCGGCCAAGGTCGCCGACGTCTTCGAGGGCGTCGAGACCGTGCGCAAGGTGCTCGGCATCCTGGAGCAAGAACTCCTCGTGGTCTCTTTGGTCGAGGACATCTTGGATAAGGGCGTCACCGTCGCGATTGGATCCGAGCACGGTTTCGAACCGCTGTCGTCGTGCGCGGTGATCGTTGCGCCCGTCTCACTCGACGGTGAGACCATTGGCGCCGTCGGGCTGTTGGGACCAACGCGCATGAAGTATCAAGAAGTGATGGCCGCGGCCGAGGCCGTGTCGAAACACCTGACCACCCACTTTGGCGGAGAGAACGAACGTGCCTAACACCAACCTGTACGAAGTGCTCGAAGTCGACGCGAGCTGTTCGCCCGACGAACTCAAACAGTCCTACCGACGACTCGCGCGCAAGTACCACCCCGACACGAACACCGTCGACCCGGCTGCCGAAGCGCACTTCAAAGAGGTGTCCCAGGCTTACGAGATCCTCTCGGACCCCGAGCGCCGGGCCAACTACGACCGCTTCGGCTCTGACGTGGGGGCCGGCGGTAATCCCTTCGGCGCTGGGTCCGTGCAGGACATCTTCGACATGTTCTTTGGCGGCATGGGCGCCAACGCGCATGGACGCCGCGGGCCACAGCCCGGCCCGGACGCGGAAGTCACCATCGACATCACGCTCGAGGAGGCCGCCTTCGGCGCGACGCGCGAAGTCACCGTCACCTTGCCCCAGCGCTGTACGACCTGTGGGGGATCGGGATGCGCCGTTGGCACGTCACCGATCAGCTGTGAGGAGTGCAGCGGCACCGGTGAGGTTCGCCGCGTACGTAACTCGATACTCGGCCAGATGGTCACGTCACAGATCTGCACTCGCTGTCAGGGTATGGGATCGCGGATCCAGACGCCCTGCGAGGAGTGTCGCGGTGACGGACGACGCCAACAGAGCGTGACGTTGAGCGCGCAGATTCCCGCCGGCGTCGAGGACGGTTCAACCATGCGACTGGCTGACCGCGGACCCGCGGGCCCGCGCGGCGGCGCCAACGGACGACTCTTCGTGCACCTTCGCGTGATGAGTGATACCCGGTTCGAACGCCACGGTGACGATCTACACCACGAGGCCCACATAGCCTTCAGCCAAGCGGTCTTGGGCGCGACCATCACCGTGCCGACGCTGCGCGACGCCCTCACGATCGACGTCGACGCCGGGAGCGCCAACGGCACGGTGCACCGCGTGCGCCACGAGGGCATCGAGCACCTTCACGGTCGTGGGCGCGGCGATCTCTTCGTGCACCTCGTCGTCGACGTGCCTAGCGATCTCGACGAAGATTCGGAGAACCTCCTGCGTCAGTGGGCGGACCACCGAAAAGAAGAGGTCCGTGAAGCGAGTGGCGGCCTCTTTCGCCGTCGCAAGGCCAAGAAGTGACCATCATCGAGTGGCCACGTCGCGTGGCCGCGGTCGGACAGTTCCACGTGGAGAGTCTCGAGTCACCCGAACTCGGCGCCGACGACGATCACCACCTGCGAAAGGTGCTTCGTGTCCGCGAGGGCGAGGAGATCGTCGTCACGAACGGACGAGGATCCTGGGCTCTCTGTGAAGTCGCGGAGCGAGGACTGAGTCCCGTCACGCACGTGCACCATGATCCGCCCAGTCCCGAGACGACGCTGTACCTGGTGCCGCTGAAGGGCGACCGTGCCGAGTGGGCAGTCGCCAAGGCCACTGAAGTCGGCATCACGCGCGTCGTGCCACTGATCAGCGAACGAATGGTCGCGAAGTTCAAGGGCGAGGCGCGCGAGAAGACCCTCTCGCGCTGGCGCCGGATCGCGGCCGAAGCGTCAGGCCAGTGTCGGCGCACCTACGACGTCGTGGTCGACGAACCCGTGAAGGTGAAGGACGTGCCCGAGTCGGTGGCGATCGCGGAACTCGGGGCCAAGGGAAACTGGCGCGGCCTTCGCAGTGTGGCGATCGGACCCGAGGGTGGATGGGCGCCGAACGAGTGGGACGAGGCACGGCGTCGCGTAGGGCTTGGTCCAACGGTGTTGCGGGCGGAGACCGCGGGCGTCGTCGCGGCGTCGCTGTTGGCCTTTCAGGCTGGTGGCTGGGGATTTGCTCTGGACAGCACACAAAATGAGTAATGATGAGAGCACTAGATGAGTGACTGCCTTTTCTGCAAAATAGTCGCGGGGGAGATACCCGCGAAGGTCGTCGCCGAGAGCGACACCTCACTCGCGTTTTACGACATCGCACCAGAAGCGCCGGTGCACGTGCTCGTCGTTCCCAAGCGCCACTTCGACGGCGTCAACGACGTGGCTGACGCCGACCGCGGCGTCTTCGACGACCTGATGGCGCTCGCTCGAGAGGTCGCGACCGCCGAGGGCGTTCGAGACACTGGCTACCGTCTGGTCTTTAACGTCGGCGAGCAAGGCGGACAGACGGTGTCGCACTTGCACGTGCACGTCCTCGGTGGGCGACAGATGCGATGGCCCTCCGGATGACGTCGGAGATCGAGGCAGACGACGCACTCACGGCGACCACCTACGTTGCGAACACGCACTTGATGGCGGGACTGCTCGGCGCGCGTGACGAGCATCTGCGCGTCGTGGAACGCTCGTTCCCCAAATCCAAGATTCGCGTCCAGGGCAATCAGATCTCGGTGACCGGTCCCGACGCCGCGACGGTGCTGCGACTCTTCGACGAACTGGTGCTGGTGCTCGAGAGTGGTCAGTCGCTCGACACCACGAAGATCGCGCGCACCATCGACATGGTCGCCGACGACCTTCGCCCCAGCGAGGTCCTGCGTCACGAGGTCGTGCGCGGCGCCAAGGGCAAGGCCATCCGTCCCTCGACCGCGGGACAGAAGCGTTACACCGACGCCATCGACAACTCAATCATCACCTTTGGTATTGGTCCGGCCGGTACCGGCAAGAGCTACCTCGCCGTCGCCCAAGCCGTGCAGGCGCTGCACCGACGCCAAGTCCAGCGCATCGTGCTGACGCGCCCGGCCGTCGAAGCGGGTGAGAACCTGGGATTTCTTCCCGGTGACTTGATGGCGAAGGTCGATCCCTACCTGCGTCCCCTCTACGACGCCCTCTACGACATGGTGGGCGCCGAAGGAACGCAGAAACTCATCGCGAACGGCACCATAGAAGTTGCGCCCCTGGCCTTCATGCGCGGGCGGACGCTGAACGACTCGTTCATCATCCTCGACGAGGCCCAGAACACGACGCCCGAACAGATGAAGATGTTCTTGACGCGAATCGGCTTCAACTCCAAGGCCGTCGTGAACGGCGACGTCACGCAGATCGACCTCAACGGCAAGCGCAGTGGCCTGGTGAACATCGACCAGACGCTCGGCGACGTCGAAGGCATCAGTTTCGTCTACCTCGGCACCAAGGACGTCGTCCGCCACCGCATCGTCGCGGACATCGTCGCGGCCTACGAACGCCTCTCATGAGTATTGACATCTACGCGGCGGACGAACAACACGATCACGAGATCGATCTCGAGCGATGGGTCGATCTCGCGCGCGGATCGTTGACCGACGAGGGCGTACGCGGCATCGCAGAAGTGTCGCTCATCTTCGCCGACGAACCCACGATCGCCGATCTCAACCAGCAGTTCATGGGTCACGAAGGTCCGACCGACGTGTTGAGTTTCCCCATCGACGACGAGCCCGAACCCACGGGTCGCGTTCCCGACGCCGGGGGTAGTGGACCCGGCGAGCCTCCTCTCGCCGAGATCCCCCAACTCATTGGCGACGTCGTCATCTGCCCCGCCGTCGCGGCGCGAAACGCCGTAGAACACGAAGTTCCTTTCGACGACGAAGTCGCGCTCCTCGTGGTGCACGGCGTGTTGCACCTGTTGGGTTGGGATCACGTGATCGACGAGGAGGCCGAGCGGATGGAGGCGCGCGAGCGAGAGTTGTTGACTCGCCACTACCGCGCGAGTTCGACGTGATCGCCGCCGCCTGGAGGTCGGGTGACACCTACCTCACCCTCACCGTCGTCATCTTGTTGATGCTCTCGGGCTTTTTCGCCATGTCCGAGACCTCGTTGACGAGGATGAACAAGGGGCGCGCGCGATCCCTCCGCGATCAAGGACGCCACGGTTCGAAGGCGCTGGTGTCGCTCACCGAAGCGCCCGAGAAGTTTCTCAACCCACTCTTGTTGTTGGTGTTGATCTGTCAACTGGTCTCCGCGACGATGGTCGGCGTGTTGGCCGGCCACCTTTTCGGGGCGGCCGGCGTCTTCGTCGCGACCGCGGGCGAAGTCGTCATCATCTTCGTGGCCTTCGAGGCGATCCCGAAGAACTTCGCCATCCAACATCCCGACGAGGCGGCGCTCGTCAGCGCGCCCGTCGTCGGCCGGATTCTTCGATTCTGGCCCGTTCGCTGGATCTCGGTGATCTTGCTGTGGGTGGCCGACCGGGTGATCGGACTCTTCGGCGCCGGGGCCAAGAGTCAACGCATGACCGAGTCCGAGGTCCTCGCCATGGCCGACGTGGCGCACGAGGACGACGCCATCGAGTCCGACGAGCGTAACTTCATCCACTCGATCATTGAGTTCGGCGACACCATCGTGCGTGAGGTGATGGTGCCACGTATCGACATCGTCGACATCAGCGGCACCGCCACCGTTCGCGAAGCGCTCGATCTCTCCATCCTCAGCGGTCGCTCGCGCCTTCCCGTCCTCGGCGACGGTGTCGACGACGTGGTGGGCATTGTCAACCTTCGCCACCTCGCGCGCCTCGTCGCTAACGATCAAGGCGCCGAAGCACTGAAGGTCCACATGGGAGCGGCCCAGTTCGTGCCCGAGACGAAACGCGTCGCCTCACTGCTGAACGAGATCCGCAACGCCAAGAGTCACCTCTTCATCGTGGTCGACGAGTACGGCGGCACGGCCGGACTCGTGACCCTCGAGGACGTCCTCGAAGAGCTGGTCGGTGAGATCACCGACGAATCGGATCCGAGTGTCGACGACGACAGCACTCGCTCGATCGACGGCGGCGTCGAGATCAGCGGTCGTCTCAACATCGACGACGCGAACGACGAGTACGGCTTGGCGCTGCCGAAGGATGGCTGGGACACCGTCGGCGGACTGGTGCTCGACTTACGAGGCGGCGTCCCGACGGTCGGCGACGTGCTCACCACCGAGTTCTACCGCTTGACGGTCGTACGAATGGACGGGCGTCGCGTCGAAGAGGTACTCGTTGAGCCACTGTCGGTGTTGTTGTGACGAAAGCCGGATTTGTCGCCGTTCTCGGTCGGCCCAACGTTGGTAAGTCGACGCTCGTCAATCAACTCGTAGGTGCAAAGGTCTCCATCACGGCGGCGTCGCCCAATACCACGCGACACGCCATTCGCGGGATCTTGACCGAAGGTGACACCCAGATCATCTTGGTCGACACCCCGGGACTGCATCGTCCAAGGACCACACTCGGTGGACGCCTCAACGAGACGGCGCGCTCGGCGGCTGATGGCGTGGACGTGATTCTTGCCGTCATCGAGGCCAGTGCCCCCATTGGCCCGGGGGACCGACACGTGATCGAGACGATGTTGGGTCACGGGCGAGGACCAAAGGGACCAAAGCTCTACGTGGTCGTCAACAAGATGGATAAACCCGGTCGCGAAGCCGTGGCCGCGCAGCTGCTCGCGGCCAGCCAAGCCGTGGACGAGATCGCCGCTGAGGCGAATCTCCAAGAGGCTGCCGAGCGCGTTGAGTACTTGCCCGTGTCGGCCAAGACCGGCGAGGGGGCCGCGGCGTTATTGGTACTTCTGACGGCAGCGATGCCCGAGTCGCACTTCCTCTTTCCCGATGAGGAAGTCTCCGACGTACCCGAGGCGATGTGGGTGGCGGAGTTAGTACGCGAGCAACTCATTCGAAAGACCAAACAGGAGTTGCCGCACTCGATCCACTGTCGGGTGAGTGAGTTCGAGTGGCCTCACGTGACCGTCGAGATACTCGTCGAAAGAGAGAGTCAAAAGGGCATGGTGATCGGCAAGGGTGGCCAGCTCTTAAAGGACGTGGGCATCGCGGCGCGCCGCCAACTGCCCGAAGGCATGTACCTCGAACTTCGTGTGCGCGTCGAACCGGGCTGGCAGAAGCGCGACGACGTCCTAGACCGCTTCGGCTACTGATTCCTCGAGCGGCGCAGTAAGGCGACGACGTTCTCGGGCGTGCTTCATCGCCAGGGCGATGATGGCCACCGCGAGACCAACGGCCACGACGCCCAGCGCCGTTGTCGGCAGTCCGACGTACTTGAGACCACTCAAGAGCACGGTCGCGGTGATGATTCGTCGCAAGACGACACCGACACCGTTCGAGCGCGACGAGAGTAGTGAACCGAAGATGACGGCTGGCACGGAACCGATAATGATCGACGTCGTCAACGAGAAGTTGACGTGGCTGAAGATCAGCGTGCCGACCGTTGCTGAAAGCGTGAGGGGGACCGACTGCGCGAGGTCGGTGCCCACCAATTGGCTGTTGCGAAGGCTCGGGTAGAGAAAGAGCAAGAGCACCAAGATGAGCGATCCCGCGCCCACCGAGGTGAGGCCCACCATGAAACCACCAACCGCGCCGATGGCGATCGTGGCGCCCGGTCGCACGGTGATGCCCTTGTCGCTCGCGGTCGGCGGCAACAAAGTGCGTCCGAGCATCGCCAACGCGCCGATGATGAGCGCGGTCCCGAGCAGGATCTGGAGACGATGCTCCGCCACGGCGCTCTGTCCTAAGAGGTGCATGACGTAGGTACCGAGGAACGCACCGGGCAGCGACCCGTAACAGAGATACTTGACAAGACCGGTGTGCACCGTCTTCTTTCGCCAGTGGATGAGGACACCCGCGGGTTTCATGAAGAGTGCCGCGACGAGGTCTGACGTGATGGCGGCCGTCGGGGTGATGCCAAAGACCAGCACCAACATCGGCGTCATGAGTGCCCCACCGCCCACGCCCGTGAGTCCGACGAGTAGACCTACGACGGCGCTGCCGAGCACCAAGTAGAGGTCTATATGCATGAGGTCTCCGTAATTGACTCTAAAACTAGTGAAATACTAGTTTATTGGCCTGAAACTGCGTGCATGGTGAGATTTCCCTAATTGTTCGCGGAGAGTTTGGCTAGGAGGTCCGGTGCTAACGGCTCGATGCCATGAGTTGGACAACACGAAGACCGGCTCTCGACGGGGAACTCGGAATTGGGTAGTTGCGACACGAGCCCTGCGAGGTTGTCCTCAGAATCGCGGATGAAGGCCATCCACTCGTTGTTCCCGGGAAGCCCGACGTCGAATCCTCGTGCGTGAAGATGACGTCGGGTTCGCTCTCGACGGTGACGCCGTTGATCTACTGACGGAGTTCTTCAAGAAACGCGTGGACTTCAGCCTTGTCACGCGTGCGACGCATGGGCGGCAACTTCTTGAACATGGCCGAGCGATACCGGGCGGTGGCGAGTCGGGTGTCGAGGACGGCGACGACCCCGCGGTCGTCCTTGGTGCGAATGAGGCGACCAACGCCTTGGGCGAGGAGCATCGTCGCGCGAGGCAAATCGACCTCGAAGAAGGGGTGGTCGGACTTCTCGCGACGCGCTTCGGCGAGGGGATCGTTGGGCACGCTGAAGGGCAGGCGATCGATGGTGACGAGACTGAGTGAGTGGCCCGGCACGTCGATGCCCTGCCAGAAGCTCGTGACCGCGAAGAGGCTGGCTTCAGCACTGTGGCGAAACTGTTCGATCAGTCGTGCGCGCGAGAGTGTTCCTTGAACCAGCACTTCGGTGTCGAGCCGTGGCTCGACGGCCTCGGCAACGCGTTGCATGACCGCGCGGTTGGTGAAGAGCGCGAGCGTTCGGCCGTTGGCCGCGGTGATGAGTTCGACGAGCTCTTCGATGATGGCCGCCTCGGCGCCGGGCGCGTTGCGTTCGGGAAAGTTCTCTGGCACGTAGAGCAGCCCGTGGTTGGGGTAGTCGAACGGGCTCAGAAAATGGTCGACCACGCAATCGTCGAGACCCAGGTTCTTCGGCAACGTGTCGGGGATGGTGGCGCTCGTTAAGACGGCGGTCACGTTGCCCCATAGGTCGTCGCGCAGTCGTGGTCCGACGTCGACGAGTGAGATCTCGACGTCGATCTCGCGATCACGTCGTGAGAGGAACAGCAGTTCGCCGTCCTTCACTTTGTTCACGCGCTCGAGATCGTTGGCGAGGTGGATGGCGGGTCCGAGCGCACGGACCTTACGAAACTCCCCGTCCGATGACGTTGTTTCATGACCGCGAAGGCCCTCGACGAGCGCACTCACGAGTTCGCTGGCGCGTGCGAGTTCGAGGACGCACGTTTCATCGAGTCCCTTCAGTTCGTTTCGTTCGTACTGCGCGAGCAGTGCTGACGCCAGTCGGTCGGCGCTCGAGAGCAGTTGGTCGGCTCGCGCTCGGTCCTCCTCCTCGAGCAGCGCCCTCGCTCCCGCGGCGAGTGCGCGCAGTCGCGCGGCGTTGAGCGACGTGCCGAGCAGCGTGGCGAAGATGTCGAGAATCTCGTGCGCTTCGTCGAAGACGACGAACTCGTGTGGTGGTAACAGCATCGACCCCGACGCCAGGTGTGAGGCGTAGAGGTGGGCGTTGACGATGAGGATCGAGCTCTCGTTCGCCCGATCCTTCGCCAGCTCGGCGAAGCAGTTCGCACCTTGGGGACACTTGGCGCGCCCGAGACACTCTTGAGGCGTCACTGAGACGCTGCGGCGGGCGCGCGAATCGACCTCGAAGGGCAGTTCGTCGAGGTCGCCCGTCTCGGTGTCGTTCGACCAGCGAAGGATCCGACGCATCTGGTCGGCGACGCCCTTGGGCACGTCGACGCCGTCGTCGAGACTCAGCTGCGCGCCCGCGCCCAAACTCTGGGCTCGATTGCGACAGAGGTAGTTCTGCTTTCCCTTGAGGACGGCCACGCGCACACCCTTCGCGTGCGCGGCCACTTGAGGTGCGTCCTTCTTCGCGAGCTGGTCCTGGAGATTCTTCGTCGCGGTGGCGATAACGACTCGTTCGCCGGCCATCACGGCGGGCACGAGATAGGCCAATGACTTGCCGACGCCGGTTCCGGCTTCGATGACGTGGTGCCGGCGACGCGAGATCGCTGACGCGACGGCTCGCACCATCTCGCGCTGGCCCTCGCGCGACTCGCCGCCACCCGGAAGGTCGTGCGTGATGGCGTCGAGCAGGGCGAGCGCGCGTTCGGCGTCGACTTCGATGACGTCGTCGTCGAGCTGGACACCGTCGCGAGCGTCGACGTCAATGTCCACGGTCTCGTCGTCGGGGTCGAAACTCTTCACTCGTTGACCTTAGGGGGAGCGGAGGCGTTGCTAGAGGGAGGAACTAAGTTTCATGTGTGCCCGATCCACGTCCCACGCCCTTTCCCGCGTCCATAGAGCGCTCGAGTGTGCCCCGTCACGTGGCCGTCGTGATGGACGGAAGTGGCCGTTGGGCCCAGCGCAGAGGACTACCCCGAACGGAAGGTCACGGGGCGGGCGAGGCGTCCCTCGTCGACACGACGTACGGCGCACTGGCCGCGGGCGTGAAGGCGCTGACCGTCTTCGCTTTCTCCACCGAGAACTGGCGCCGACCGGTCGAAGAAGTGCGCTACCTGATGAACTTCAACCGTGGACTCTTGGAACGCCGCCAGCACGAACTCAACGCCGACGGGGTGCGCATTGTCTTCTCGGGGCGACGCGACTGGCGCGTGCCCAAGGGCGTCGCCTCGCGCATGGACGAGGCGGTCGAACTCACGAAGAACAACAAGGACCTGACGCTCAACATCGCTTTCAACTACGGCGGTCGCGCCGAGATCGTGGACGCGGTGCGTGAACTCGTGAACGACAAGGTGCCCGCGAAGAAGATCGATGAGAAGAAGATTCGCGAACGCCTCTATCACCCCGAACTGCCCGATCTCGATCTGGTGGTGCGCACCTCGGGGGAGTATCGGATCTCGAACTTCTTGCTCTGGGAGATGGCGTATTCGGAGTTGATCTTCACCGACGTCCTGTGGCCCGACTTTCGCCGCGAAGACCTCTTCAGCGCGATCGAGGAGTACCAGCGCCGTGAGCGACGATTCGGCGGTGTCGATCAGTGAGCGTGCTACGCACCACGATCGTCGCCGTCGTCTTGATCTACGTTCTGCTCTGGGTGCTGGCCTTTAATGGCGCGACGAGTCTCGTGGGACCCCTGGTGGTGCCGCTCGTGCTCGGGGTCATCGTGGCGCTCGGTGTCGCCCTGCAGCGCTACATCGGACTGACGCCGCGAAAACAGCACTTCAACAAGCCCGAGGATGATCCCAAGCCGTGAACGAGTTCAAGGACGACGCCGTGGTGCTGCGTACCTACAAGTCCGGCGAGGCCGATCGCGTGGTCGTGCTCTGGACGCGACAGCACGGGAAGGTACGCGTCCTGGCGAAGGGGGTCCGAAAGACCACGAGTCGAATGGGTGGAACCTTGGAGACGCTCGCCTACGTGACCGTCGACCTCGTGAAGACCCGCGGTGAGTTCTATATCGTTCGCCACGTCCAACACCGCGAGCACCTCGCCACGCTGCGCTCGTCGTACACTCGCATCTCGGCCGGGTACGCCGTCGTCGAAGCGGTGGACGCCATCCCCTCCGACGGGGTCCCCGACGAGGAGATCTTCGATCTCTTGACGCGAGTCCTCCTCACACTCGACGACGAATCGTTCGATCCGGCGCTGATACCGGCGTCGTTCTACTTTCGCCTCCTCGCCCTCGACGGGTCCGAGCCCGTCGTCGACGCCTGCGTCAACTGTGGCCGGCCCGGGCCGCTCGTCGCCTTCGACGCGCAGATCGGCGGCACGCTCTGTGACGAATGTCGCCAGGGCGTCGCACTGTCGAACGATGCTCTCGTGTTGATTCGAAGGGTCGTCGGCGGCGATCTGGCCAACGTGCTGCGCGAAGAGAGTCCACCCGGCGCCGGTGAGGTGATGGCCCTCGCCCAAGAGGCGATCGAAGTCCACTTCGGCAAGCGTCTTCGCGCGCCGAGTTCATCCGCGCCCTTGACGGCGCCGCCCAAGCGTTAGGTTTCCGTGGCGACGTCAACTACTAACTTCGGCGTCTACGTGCACGTGCCGTTCTGCGCGCACCGCTGCGACTACTGCGCCTTCGCCACGTACTCGGACCGCGACCATCTCATGGACGACTACGTCGACGCCGTCTTGCACGAGATCGCTCTCGCCAAGGAGAACGGACTACCCGTGGCGACGTCCGTGTTCTTCGGTGGGGGCACGCCGTCGCGACTAAGCGCCGACTCGCTTCTTCGCGTCCTCGACGCGATCGAACGCACCGACGACGCGGAGGTGACCGTCGAGTGCAATCCCGAAGATGCCAGCCTCGAGCGACTGAGGGCCTACCGGGCCGGCGGCGTCACGCGCATGAGCTTTGGCGTGCAGTCCACGCAACCGGCCGTACTCGCCGACCTCGGTCGTCGCCACGGCACGATGGCGCATCGCGAGGTCTCCGAAGCCGTCACCGAGGCGGGCTTTACGACATGGAACATGGACCTCATCGTTGGCTCGCGCGCCGAAGGCCTCGACGACGTTCGCCACACCTTGAACGATCTGCTCACGCTCGAGAACCCGCCGCCGCACATCAGTTGTTACGCCCTGACCCCAGAGCCCGCGACGCCGCTCGGTCGAGACCCCGCGCGCCACCCCGACGAGGACGCCACCGCCGACGCCTACGACCTCGTCGGTGAGGTCCTCGAGCAACACGGTTACCTCTGGGAGGAGATCTCGAACTGGGCGAAGCCCGGCCACGAGTGTCGCCACAACCACGTGTACTGGGACCACGAGGACTACGTGGGCTTTGGCTCGGCGGCGCACTCGCACCAACACGGCCGGCGGTTCTGGAACGTGCGCACACCCGATCGCTACGTGGAACTTCTCCGAAAGGGTGAGTCGCCACTCGGCGGCGAGGAGTTCTTGGACGAGACGACCCAACTCTTCGAAGCTGAGTCGCTCGCTCTAAGAACTGCACGTGGTGTCCCCCTTGAGGCGTTCGATTCACTCGACGAGATCTCTCACCTCGTTCGCGTCCGCGAAGGTCAAGTGACGTTGACGCGTAAGGCCCGACTCGTCGCCAATCAGGTCATCGTCCGCTTAAGAAGTAGTAACTAGTCCAGTAACCTTGCGTGATGGACGCAACGCCCGAACTCGACCCCGACCTGCTCGACAAGGTCACGAATCTCGCCAAACGGCGCGGATTCATCTTCCAATCGGCCGAGATCTACGGGGGATTCCGTTCCACCTACGACTACGGCCCCTTGGGCGTCAACATGTTGCGCAATGTGAAGAACGCCTGGTGGCGAGCGATGGTTCAAACGCGTCACGACATCGTAGGAATCGACGCCGCGATCTTGGGACCACCGGCAGTGTGGGCGGCCTCGGGTCACCTCGAGACCTTCACGGACCCGCTCGTTGACTGTCTCGTGTGCAAGGAACGCTGGCGCGAGGACAAAATCGACGGGGTCTGTCCGAACTGTGGTTCGACCAAGTTCACCAGTCCTCGTGCCTTCAACTTGATGTTCAAGACCCAGGCGGGCCCGGTGGAAGGTGAGGGCTCGACGGCCTACCTGCGCCCCGAAACCGCTCAGGGGATCTTCACCAACTTCGCGAACGTGCTCTCGACGACGCGAAAGAAACCGCCCTTCGGTATTGCCCAGATTGGCAAGTCTTTTCGCAACGAGATCACGCCGCAGAACTTCGTCTTTCGNNATGGAGATGGAGTACTTCGTGCCACCGGCCGAAGCCGAGGAGTGGTACCGCTACTGGATCAAGACCCGACTTCAGTGGTACGTCGATCTCGGTATCCCCGCAGAGAAACTCCAGTTGCACGAGCACGCCAAGGAAGACCTCTCGCACTACTCCAAGGGCACGACTGACGTCGAGTTCCTCTTCCCTTGGGGCTTTGATGAACTCGAAGGCATTGCCAATCGTGGTGACTACGATCTCACGCAGCACGCCAAGCACTCGGGCGTCGCGCTCGATTACTTCGATCAGTCGGCCAATGAGCGCTACACGCCCTACGTCATCGAGCCCGCGGCCGGTGCCACGCGCGCGATGATGGCCTTTCTCCTCGCGGCCTATCACGAGGACGAAGTGGAGGGCGAGACGCGAACGGTCCTTCGTCTCGACTGGCGCCTCGCGCCGTACCAGGTCGCGGTGCTGCCCTTGTCGAAGAAGCCCGAGCTCGAGGGCGTCTCGACCGAGGTGCTCAACTCACTGCAGCCACACTTCATGTGCGACTACGACGTCACCCAGTCGATTGGCAAGCGCTACCGGCGCCAAGACGAGGTCGGCACGCCGTACTGCGTGACGATTGACTTTGAGACTCTGAGTGATCGCGCCGTGACGGTGCGCGATCGTGACACGACGACGCAGGTTCGCGTGCCGATCGCCGACCTGACGCACCACTTCTGGAACCTCACCTCGGGTTGAAGATGACGGACGACGGACGGGGACGTAGGTTCGGCACGGTTGCCGAGAAGTACGACCGTTTTCGACCCGATCCGCCCGAAGAGGCGTCGTCACTGGTGGGCGACCTGAACGGACTTGACGTCCTCGAAGTCGGCGCGGGCACGGGCAAACTCACCCGCTTCCTTCTCGCCCACGGCGCCAACGTCAGCGTCATCGAACCCGACGAGGACATGCGCAGGGTCCTCGTGCGCCGAAGCCCTGGCGTGCGCGTGTTAGCTGGTCACGCGGAGTCCGTTCCGGCGGGGGACGGAGTGTTTGACGCGGTGTTCTCATCGTCAGCCTGGCACTGGTTCACCCAGCCCGACGCGACGAACGAGTTCGCCCGCGTCCTTCGCGACGACGGCACCATCTACGTGTGGTGGAACGGCTTTAGTAGTGAGAATCCTTGGATGGCCGAATTCGCCACACTGCGTGAGGGTCCGAGCGACCTGCGCGTGCGAGTTCGAGGTCGACGCGTTGCGTTCGATCCCGACGGTCCCTTCATTGATCCACGTGACTTCGATCTCGATTGGACGTGGCCGCGCACGATCGACGAGGTGGTGGGCAACTTCGAAACGTACTCCGGCGTCATCATTCAAAGCGACGAAGAGCGCGGTGAGTTGGAAAAGCTCGTTCGTGAGCGTCTGGCACAACGCTTCGGCGGCGGCGTCATCGAACTCGCGATGACGCTTCGCGGCACTAGTGCTCGACGACGACCCCGCTGACCGCGGTGCTTCTCTCTTTCGGCGTTCGCCACAGTAGGGCCGGTATCAAGAGTGCGACGCCGAGTCCTCCTCCGAGCCAGCAGTCTCCGTACCAACCGAAGTGGGCGTAGAGCTGTCCGGCGAGGTACGAGCCAATCGACGCGCCCGCGAACGCGCTGACCATGTACGCGCTGTTGAGGCGCGAACGCCCATCGGGTAAGAGGCCGTAGATAAGTGACTGGTTGGTGATCTGCATGCCCTGCATGCCGGTGTCCAACACCATGATGCCGAGCGCCAGCAGGATCACGGTATTGCGGCCAAGCGCGAGGATGATGAAGGCGAGCAACATCAGCAACGCAAAGAGAATGGTGGAGGCGTGCGTGCGTTGACGGTCGGCTTGATGACCGGCGGCGTTCGCGGCGAGCACCCCGGCGACGCCGAAGAGTCCGAAGAGTCCGATCACCGCGTTGGAGTAGTGAAACGGTGCGCCGGCGAGGAGGAACGAGAGCGTGGTCCACAGTGCGTTGTTGGACGCGAAGATCACGGCGCCGAGGTACGCGCGACGGCGAAGTTGGCGCTGGGTGACGAAGAGCGAGAACACGCCCGCGACGAGCTTTCGATACGCCACGTGCTCGCGCGCGGCCTCTTTGGGCAGCACCCGGTGCAAGATCACGGCCATCACCGCGAGCAGGGCCGACGCGGTCCAGTACACGGTGCGCCAACCCGCCAGTTGGGCAACGAGACCCGACGCCGTGCGCGATAGCAAGACACCCAACAGAAGACCCGTCATCACGCGCGCGATCACGCGGCCGCGTTGTGCTGGTTCGGCGAGATCGGCGGCCAGCGGCACGAGCACCTGGCCACCTACTGAGGACAGGCCGATGACGAGGGTGAAGACCGCGAGGAGCGTGAACGATGTCATACTCGCCGCGACGGCCATGGTCACCGCAGCCAGGCCGAAGATGCTCACCACGAGACGACGTCGGGGCCACACGTCGCCCAAGGGCACGACGAAGGCAAGACCAATCGCGTAGCCAACCTGGGCGAGCGTCATGAGTAACGACGCGCGAGCCGTGCCGACGTGGAAGTTCCGGGAGATCTGGTGTAGCAGCGGTTGCTGGTAGTAGAGGTTGGCGACGATGATGCCAATGGCGACAGCCATCAACGTGATGAGGCCATTGGAAAGTGGTTTTTTGGCTTCGACGCTCATGGCAACACCTTTAAAGACGTTGTTTCACGCTAATGGTCGACGACAAGTGCGAAACCGCTACGACGTTGCTCTGGGTGGGATGGAGTACGTCACTTGGGCCTTCGCTACGAGGTCACTCGAACCTCTTGAAAAGAGTTCAACGTCAACGACGGCGAGACGCTGGCCCAGTTTGATGAGACGAGCCCGGGCCATGAGGTCGGTGATTTCTGGTTTACGAAGAAAGTCAATGTGCAGACTTGTCGTGACGGCGAGTAAGACCGGACCGATGTTCGCGAGAATGATGAGCCACGCCGAGTTGTCGGCGAGCGCCATCATGGTGGGTCCCGACAACGTGTCCCCGGGCCGAGTGTTACGACTACTCACGGGCTGAGCAATGACCAGGGTGTCGCCTTCGAGTGACTCGATGTGAGGGACCTCGAAGTCGGGAAAGGCGTCATCGACGATCTTTTGCAGTTCGTCGATGCTGAGCACCGTCATAGAACTACGCGACCTTTCGGTAGCGATTGACGGCGAGCGGCGCGAGCACGAGGATGGCACCGACGGCCCAGGCGAGCGAGATCCACGTGGACTGCCCGTGCGGCGTGCCGTCCATTAGTCCGCGTACGGCTATCGCGGTCTGACTGATGGGCTGATCATGGGCGAAGGGTTGCAGCCAGCTTGGCAGTTTGGCCAGCGGCACGAAGATCGCCGAAGCGAACGTGAGAGGAAAGATGATGGGAAAAGTTATCGCCTGCGCCGCCTCGGAGTTAGGTGCGGCGAGTCCGATGAAGGCGAAGCCCCACGAGAGGCAGTAGGCAAAGATAAGCATCACCAAACACGCTTGGAGATACGACACGACCGTTCCGCCAGGACGGAATCCCACCAAGAAGCCAACGCCCGTGATGATGACCAGCACGATGACGTTACGGAACAAGTCGGAGATAGTTCTACCGGCGAGCACGGCCAAGCGGGCCATCGGCAGCGCTCGGAAGCGCTCGATAAGTCCTTTTTGTAAGTCCTCGGCCAGACCAATGGCGGTGCCGACCGAACCGAAGATGGTGGTCTGCACCAAGATGCCCGGGATGAGGTAGTTCACGTACGAGAAACCAGGGATGGCAATCACGCCGCCGAACACGTAGCGAAAGAGAATGACGAACATGATGGGTTGAATGATCATGAAGACGATGGCGACAGGAATGCGCAGGAGCGACATGAGATTGCGGCGAGCGATGGTGAGAACGTCACTCACTGCCCATCGAAGCGAGGAGTGCGTCGACGCGGAAGCAGGAAGGGTGCTCACGCGTGAGCCTTTCTCTTCTGGCGCCGTCCACTAGGCATCGCGTCTTCGACGGTTGGTTCCTCCGCCTTGTGACCCGTCAAGTTGAGGAAGACGTCGTCGAGACTTGGCTCTCGTAGCGCCAAACCACTGAGCGCAATGTCCGCCGCGTCGATTCTGCGCAAGGCGTCGGCCGTGACGGCCGGTCCGTTGTCCACCGTCATCTCGATGATCGTGCCTTCGACGTTGGCGGGCTTGTCAGAGAGATCAGCAATGAGTGGTTGGACTCGAGCGGCGTCGTCGGTCGTAGCGAAACTCAGAACGAGCACCGTGGTGCCCATCTGCGCCTTGAGTTGCGCGGAGGTGCCCTCGGCGATTATTTTCCCGTGATCGAGTACGACCAGTTGTTTGGCCAGTCGGTCAGCCTCGTCGAGGTACTGGGTCGTGAGCAGCACCGTTGTTCCACCTTCGACGAGACGCTCGATGATGCCCCATAGGTCCTGACGACTCTGTGGATCGAGCCCCGTCGTCGGCTCATCGAGAAAGAGGATGGGCGGATCGGCGACGAGCGCGGCCGCCAGGTCGAGGCGGCGACGCATGCCGCCCGAATACGTCTTCGTGATGCGATTGGCGGCGTCCGCAAGACCGAAATCGTCGAGTAGCTGGCGCGACTTCGCCACGACGTACGCCTTGTTCAGGTGATTGAGGAGGCCGATCATGCGGAGGTTCTCGAAGCCCGTCAGATTTTCGTCCACGGTGGCGTTCTGCCCGGCGAGGCCAATGTGACGACGGACCTGGTTGGGTTGTTTTACGACGTCGAAGCCCGCGACCGTGGCGCTGCCGCTCGTGGGTGAGAGAATCGTCGCGAGAATTCTCACCATGGTGGTCTTTCCCGAACCGTTGGGACCGAGCAGTCCAAAGACTTGGCCGGTCGGCACCTGCAGGCTCACGCCGTCGAGGGCCCGAACGTCACCGCCGCTGAATGTTCGAACGATATTGGATGCCTCAACGGCGTAGTCGGACATAGCCAGCAGTTTAGGTAGACGCGAGAGGCCCCTGGCGCGTCCTTCACAGAGAACCGGTACTTTCTTTCTATGGCCATTTCAGAGAGCGAGATCGCGCAAGTCCGTTCGGCGACCGACATCGTGGCCCTCATCGGTGAAACGGTCGCCCTCAAACGTTCTGGACAGCGTTGGACCGGACTCTGCCCTTTTCACGGAGAGAAGACGCCGTCGTTTTCGGTGAACGCCGAAGAAGGTCGCTACTACTGCTTCGGTTGTCGAGTCTCGGGCGATCAAATTACCTGGGTTCGTGAGATCCAACACCTCGACTTCATCGAGGCGCTGCGTCTGCTCGCGGATCGAGCGGGTATCGAACTACACGAAGACGCAAACGCGGGACCGGCTCGCAAGGAACGTCAAGAGGCCCTAGGCGCGATGGAGAAAGCCGTCGAGTGGTACCACGCGCGGCTGCTCGAGTCGCCCGACGCGCGCGCCGCGCGTGATTACCTGCGCTCTCGCGGCATCAACGGCGAGACGGCGCGTCAGTTCAAACTCGGTTGGGCACCCGACGAGTGGGACGCCCTCACCAACGCCCTCAAGTTGAACGAAAAGGTCCTCCTCTCAACCGGACTCGGTTTCGTGAACAAGCGCGATCGGCGTCAAGACGCGTTGCGCGCGCGCGTCATCTTTCCGATCTTCGATCCGGCCGGAAAGGCCATCGCCGTCGGCGGCCGGATTCTCCCGGCGACCAGCGAGAGTCCGGCGCGATCCGACGGTTACGTCGAAGCGAAGTACAAGAACAGTCCCGAAACGCCGATCTACTCGAAGCGTAAGACGCTCTACGCACTCAACTTCGCGAAGGACGACATCATCAAATCGGGCGAGATCATCGTCTGCGAGGGTTACACCGACGTGATCGCCTTCTTCTCGGCGGGACTTCCGAGAGCCGTCGCGACGTGCGGCACGGCGCTCGGCGAAGATCACTTTCGCATCATGCGCAACTTCGCCCGGCGCATCGTGCTCGCCTACGACGCCGACACCGCGGGCCAGAGTGCCGCGGCGTCCGTCTATCAGTGGGAACGTCAACACGAGGTCGACGTTTTCGTGGCCAAACTTCCCAAAGGGTCTGATCCGGCGGAACTCGCGCAACGAGACCCCGAAGAACTTCGACAGAAGATCACGAACGCTGTGCCGTTCTTGAGATTCCGACTCGATCGTGTTTTGGAGGGTGCCAATATGGCCACCGCCGAAGGTAAGGCCCGAGCGGCGGAGTTGGCAATGGAGGTGCTCGCCGAACACCCCAACGAACTGGTTCGCGATCAGTACCTTCAGGACTTGGTCGGTCGCTTCGGTCTCGACCAGAACATGCTGCGCGCCAGGGTTTTGCATTTGGCGACGAATCCTCGCGAGAAGGGCGTGCGTGAGATCGCGAATGAACCCCCGCCGGCGCGAGCCCAGTCACGATCGTCGCTGCCGCGGCCCGGCCTCGAAGCACTGCGACTCTACGTGCACGGTCCCGACGTTATGAAAGAGCGCCTCATTGCTCCTTATTTCGTCAACGAGGTGCAGCGTGAGATCTTCGAAGCGCTCAGTACCAAGCACTCACTCTCTGAGTTGATTGACGCACTTCAACTTCGCGGGCAAGAAGCCGCCGCCCAGGTGCTCAGCGAAATCGCCGTCGAGGAACTAGAGCGTCACTACAGCCAGAGTGACGTCACGGCCGTGGTGGCGCAACTCATGAGGAGTGCGGTCAAGATGGAACTGCAAAGCCTCGACCGTGATATGCGCGAAGGTCGCGTTTCGCCCGAGGTCGCGATGGCGACGAGCCGCGACGTGAAAGTGCGCGTCGAACTGCTCGAGACATCAGACGGCGACGTCGCCGAGCGAGACCTGCGTCAGTGGCTACTCGAACGCGCGTCGTTGACGTCATCGTGACGAAGGGCGCGCGCGGCTTCATCGGGGGATTGGCCATGCTCGCGCCACTCGGCGTCGACGAAGAACGCTCGCTCTATCCCATAATCCAAGAAGGACGTCGCGCCGGCGAGGAGTTGGCCCGGAATGAAGTGAAGGATCCCAATCGTCGACACCAACTCCTTCGGGCCCGTCAGGAGGGCCAAGAAGCTGAGTCGATGCTGCTGCGCGCAACATTCGGTCTGGTGCGTGCGCGCATTGTTGAACGTGGCTACCGCTTCTATAACGAAGACCTCGAAGCGGCGGGCGTGGAGGGGCTGGTGAACGCCCTGCAGCGATTCGACCCCGAGATGGGGACACGGTTCTCCACCTACGCCAACTACTGGATCACGAAACTCGTGAACCAGACCGTCCAACAGCAGTCGGGACTGAGCGACGCCGAGATGCGCCTTATCTTGAAGTTCCAGCGAATGGAGCGATCGAATCTCGAGCGGAGGCTCACGAAACGTGACGTTTCCTACGAACTCGGCATCTCACAAGCGAAGGCTCAAGAGATCATGCAGCTGAGCCGTGAACTGCAGGCGCGCCGTTTTGCTTCAGTTGAACTCGAGGACGTCGCGGATCCTCGTCTGTCGAGTGACCTGAACGACGCACCGGCCTGGGTCATTGACGAACTTCGTCGGCTCACGGGTGAGGATTTCGACGCGTTCTGGCAGTACACGTTCAAGACAATGTCGATGGAAGAGATCGCGAAAGCGCACGGCATCTCTCGTCAAGGAATGGCCAAACGAATCGAACGGTGTCGCCGTGCGGTTCGTGAAAGTCCCGAGGCGGAGCGCCTCGAGCGATGGTTCGACCAACAGTGACGTGCGCGACGGGTGCTATCGTACATAGGCTTTCCTATTCATTCCCAGATAGCTCAATTGGCAGAGCAAGCGACTGTTAATCGCTAGGTTGCAGGTTCGAGTCCTGCTCTGGGAGCTCTCCTAAATTTTTGGCACTACGGGCGACGCATGAACGAAGAAGCGTCGATGTTGAGGTCGTCGAGTAGGACGCGTGCACTGTTGCGACCAGGTCGTCCCGACACTGAACCACCGGGATGCGACGTCGATCCTGTGAGGTAGAGACCGGGAATATCCGTTCGGTACTCGGTCCAACCGGGAATCACCGATCCGTCATCGTTGACGAACTCACCTCCGTGACATGAACCGCCGATGTTGGCGATGTTATGTTCGGCCAACGAGGTCGGAGTTTCGACGTGCATCATGAGGATGTTCTCGTCGTCGAGACCGTTCACAAAGCGTCGCGCGAAGTCCATCAGATGCTGCGCGTAGGAAATGCCGTCCTCTTCAGTCCAGGCTTGACCGTCCATGAGCATGGGCGCAATGGAAAGGAACTTGAACGTCACGCCGGGCGCGCGCTGGGGGTCGACGACGGTCGAATCGACGAGTAAGAGCCAGGGACTGTCGAGGTCGACGCGGCCTTCGAGCGCAGCGTTCACTTGGCGCTGGAGACCTTCGGGTGTACCGAGCCCACCAGCAACGGACGTGATCGGTCCGCTCGCGCTGCGATACGTGACGTGATCGCGCAGAGCGAAGTGCACGGCGAAGATCGACAGGCCGGGGCGCCACTGTGCCGCGGCGCGTTCGATCATCGAAGATGGTGTGTCGAGCGCCTCGGGCAGCGCGTGGAGGTGGCCACTCGTGACGACGGCGCGCCGAGCTCGAAACTCGCGCCCGTCACTCGTTTCCACGCCCACGCATCGACCGTCCTCAACGATGAATCGTTGAACCAGGGCGCCAGTGATGACCGCGCCCTCGTGGTCTTCAATATGATCGCGAAGTGCGCCGGGTAGGGAACCCGATCCCCCCACCGGAGTGCTCCAACCGAACTTCAATCGACCGGCCATGATCGCCGCGACGAGTGCACCAGTGCCGGGTCGTTCGGGTGGTTGAATCGTCGCGAAACTCATCCAGGCGACGGCCCGACGAATCAACGGGTGTTCAAAGTGAGCGTGCACGACGTCCCAGGCGCTCCGCGAGCGCAGGGCATCGTAGCGCTTTGCCCACTCGTCGTTGGGAAGCTCCAACCCCGCTTGAAAGTAGGCGTGGGCGACCTTCAGTCCGTCCTCCCACTCACTCATCATGTCGCGAAGTGCGGTGGCGTCGTGGGTAGAGTAACGCGCGAACTCCCGGGCCGTTTCTTCAACGTCGGGGTGAATGATCAGCGCGTCACCGTCCTCGACGGGAAACACGACGGCGGGGTCGGTCACCAGGTACTCGAGCCCGTACGTTTTCTTCAACCCGAGTTCATCGTTCAAGAGCAGTGGATTTGACTGGATCACGACGTGCGCGCTCGAACACGAGTCGTGGTGCCAACCGGGCAACGTCAACTCCTCGGTCACCGTATTACCTCCAATGATCTCGCGACCTTCGAGAACGGTGACGCGTAATCCGGCTTCGGCGAGGTAGGCCGCACAGACCAACGCGTTATGACCCGCTCCGACGATGACGACGTCAACGTCGTTCGATGATTCGCTTGCCACGCTTCTCCTTCGATGAGTGAGTCAAAAAGTCAGAGTACTGGCTGTGAACGCCCTGCTACCTTGGAGGCGTCAAAGGCACTTCACGCCTCGGCGTTTTGCAGGGCCGTAGCTCAGTGGTTAGAGCAGGGGACTCATAATCCCTCGGTCGTGGGTTCGATCCCCACCGGCCCTACCAATTGTCCAGGAACCAAACACCACCGGCCCGAGGATCAACTCAATTTAATTCAATTCGTCATGAAACTCCGACGCAGGAAGTGGGACCAGCGTAGGGAATATAGGTTCCCGAACCTGAGACCGCGCCGGCAGGCGAAACGGAAACGTCAAGTTGACCGATGGCCGTCGCTCCGGTGGGAGTTCCTACTGCTGTGGCAATCGCAAATGCATAGTGCGGTGAGTTGCTTGGCCACGACTCAAGATACGGGTTGTTACCGTTTGCAGGGGTACCGGACAACATCAACGCTTGAGTCGCAGTTGACGTTGCGGTTTCAGCGTTTTGCGTGTTATAGACCGCCAGAGCCGTGGCCACGGTCGTACCGTCAGCCTGACAAGCGGCGATTGCACTCTTACCGGTGATGCCACTGAGAGCGAAGATCACGACCGCAGCCAAGGTACCAAGAACAACGATGACGATGAGAAGTTCGATCATGGTGAAACCGTTGATCTCTCCGGCATCTCTTTGGCGCTTAAGTCTGTTAAAAGTGTTGCTCATCCCTCATTCTCGTCCCGTAGAGGAGCAACTTTTGGTGGTACATCACCAAGTTGCGCGCTCAACTTTTGGAGGACTGCCATGAAATATTCGGCCCCATTACCTGACCCTTCGGGCTTTGCTCCCTTAGGGGCACACATGCGAAAAGCCGTTCAATATCAAGAAAGTTAGTATCTCGGAGTTAATCGAATTGGGATACCAAGGCCTACAGGGGCTGCTTACGGACTCTCCTTAATCATTCAAGAGACATAGTTTCGTAAGTCTTCACAGATACGCCAGTGCTTGTTAGAAGACTTGTTACTTGGGGCTTTCGACCTCAATCATGCCCGGTTTAGACAATGTCTTCGGTGCACGGTCGCATAACTGTTGCGCCGGGCCATCGAGACGAACCCGCTCGCGACGACTCCGCTCAAGCAAATCCCACGTTTCATCGCACATACCAAACCGACACGACCGGACGAAACGGACTCCACCGGACGGAGAAATCGGAGATGTTCGGACTGAATCGAAGCTGTCGGACCAGTCCGACCGAATGCAGCCACCTCATAATCCCTCGGTCGTGGGTTCGATCCCCACCGGCCCTACGAACACGCTTCACCGTGCATACTCGTGATAAATACTTTCCAATCTGGCAAACAAGCCGGGACATTAGATGGTTGTTGAGTCTCTCGACTGAGATGTACAAAACTCAAAGCGAAACTGGGCTCAATGGTTACTCCTCCGCTATCGACGGGTTAATTTGCTACTCCCTTGCGACTCCGATATGTAGGCGCCAATCACATCGAGGTCACCTCGTGGAAAATCGTGGGAACACCGCAGTCGAGAGATCTTCGCTATATTCCGAAGATGCGCGCGAGTCAAGAGGTGGACCTTGTCATCGTTGGCGGCGGTATCGGCGGTTCTTCAATTGGACTCGTGATGTCCAGGGCCGGGTACTCGTGCGTTTTGCTTGAGCGCACCACCACGTTTCCTGATCGGACACGAGGAGAGTGGCTTGCTCCGTGGGGCGTCCTTGAGGCTCGACGAATCGGCGTTGAAGCTGATCTGCGGTCAGCACGCGGCCACATTCTTCGACGCCTTGTCATTTATGAACCCGAGATTTCTCACGCGCAAGCTGAGTCGGACGTTCTTGACCTCTCCAGAATGGTCCCTGACGTTGAAGGGGCGATGACCCAGCGACACCCTGACGCATGTCAAGTGCTATTCGACGCTGCAGAGAAAGCGGGTGCGAACTGCGTTCGGGGTGTGGAGGACGTCAGCGTCGTAACCAGCGAGAGCTTCCAATGTGTGACATTCAAAGTTGAGGGGAGTGTTCACGAAGTGCGATGCCGACTTGTCGTCGCGGCGGACGGACGTCAATCGGTCATACGCCGCCAACTCGGTATCGAGTTGCATACCGACGAGCCTCACCACTTATTCAGTGGCCTCTTGGTCGAGGACGCCGATGGTTTTCCCGCAGATCTCCAGGTGATTGGATCAACCGATGAGGTCCACTACTTGGTGTTACCTCAGGGGTCGGGGAGAATTCGGCTCTACCTAGGATTTCCATTTTCCGACCGTCATCGCTACACCGGTGAGGTCGGAGTCCGGAACTTTCTAGATGCTTTTGATACTCCTTCTTTCCCATACGCCAAAGAGATCGTCAACTCGACACCGATAAGCCCGCACGCGACCTATGCCAATGAAGACGCGTGGGTTGATGAACCCTTCGCGCAGGGCGTCGTGTTCATCGGCGACGCCGCCGGTTGGAATGACCCGATCAATGGACAGGGCCTCTCGATAACGCTTCGTGACGTGAGAATCATTTCTGAACTCCTCACTTCGATGAGCGACTGGAGCCCGTCAGCTTTCTCCGAGTACGCCACTGAGCGCCGGGTTCGGATGAGTAATCTTCGGTTCGCTGCGAGGGTGGCATCGAAGTTGAACAACGAATTCGGTCCAGAAGCCGTGGAACGCCGTGTGCGTGCAAAAACCCGCATGGCTGAGGATCCGATGCTGGGCTTGGCGCAGGCGGTCATAATGATTGGTCCCGAGCATGCGCCGGAAGGTCTTCTCGGAGCCAATACTTGGGAAGCATTGTTCGCGTAATGCCTCTGTTCTATGTCGCCGCTACCTTCGGAGTGGTTTACTTTGAACCGATTCACACAACCATGAACGCGTGATCAAGGAGGACGTCAATGACAAAAGACATAGTTACGACACCGGGTGCGCCGTCCTCGCCGCTCTACAGTCAGGGAGTGAAAGCAGGTGGTCTGGTCTTCGTCTCCGGACAGGTCGGCCAGGATCCAAGCACGGGACAGTTGGCTGGGTCAACCATCGAAGAGCAGACCCGGCAGTGCCTGAAGAACATTGCGACGATCTTGAACGCTGCGGGAAGCTCCATGGACAAGATTGTCAGTGCAACGTTCATTCTTCGCAACTCTGACGACTTTGCCGGAATGAACGCTGAATGGGCGACGTGGTTTCCGGAGAACCCCCCTGCTAGGCAAGGTGCTTCGCTGCCGATCGATATGGAGGGCCTGCTGGTATCCTTCGCGGCTATCGCAACGGAGTAGTTGGAGTAGTTCGCTACTCCCTTTGCCACTCCTTTTCACGGACTCGCCGCATGCTCAACTACTCCGTGGATTAATCAATGTGCTTGAAGGCACGGATTGAATGCATTGGATCTGTGAGCACGTTCTCCGCGCCTCTCATAATTCCTCGGTCGTGGGTTCGATCCCCGCCGGCCCTACCAAAGAGAAAATCGATGCAGTTTGCGGGTGCTCTAATACAAGGAGCGCACCGAAAAGAGTCGATCCGCTATATACGCGGCAGACGGTGACACCCTCAAGGCAGGTGATTGACGCGCGTTGTGGGACAGCCTTCGATTCCCACATCCTTCGAAACCTGCTATTACTCATGAAGTGGCGACCCCGCTTTTGCAGAGCATGGCCCGCAACTTCGAAGAAGCGCTGCGGCTGATGAAGGCCGCGCTGACGGATTGTCCGGACATCTTGTGGGAGAAGGACCTGTGGCCGGACGAGGCGCCCACGGGTCCAACATCGCACGGGGGATTACACGGCTCGGCCCCTTGGTTCCTGGCGTACCATTCGCTACTAACCCTCGACTACGACCTCACTTCCGAGTTCGAGCCGTGGAAACCGCCGCAACCCTTCGACGAAAACACTTTCGCCTTTCCCAACCGCGTCTTCACCAGGGCTGAGCTCCTCGGCTACGTCGACTACTGCGGCGCGAGGGCCCGCCGAACGCTTGACGATCTCTTCGAGGAGAAGGCGGCCTGGCCACTCCCCGATGCCCATCGATACCACGGCATGCTGTACGGAGTAATGGTCGGTGGCATTCCGCTGCACGTCATTGAGCATGCCTCCCAGATCCGCCAGTTCCTGACTACCGCCGGAGTAAAGGTGCAACCCATGCCCGGCGATCGTGGGTACGCGCAATGACTCGCCACAGAGATCTGGACGAGTCGATCCATCTTCTAAAGCGCAGCCCACCTCATCAACCTCCAGTCGGAGACTGTTGACTTCGGCTCAAGGACGGGCGCTGTTGATCACGAGTGGATCCACGGATTGTTTTCGCCATGCTCCGGGCGGGATGCCGTGACGTCGGCGGAAGGCAGCGGCGAAAGCGTATGGCGAGCTGTATCCGACATCCGAGGCGATACGCGCGAGACTGAGATCGTTGGCACGCAGGTGGTCGCGGGCGAGGGTCATTCGCCAGTCCGTGACGTACTGCAGCGGAGCTTGCCCGAGCGCGTCGTGAAAGGCCCGTGCGAATGCGGCTCGGGACAGGCCGCTGATCGCCGCCAACTCAGGCACGGTCCAGGAGTGACTGGCGTCTTCATGTATGGCCTGCAATGCCGCGCGCAACCGTGGATCCGCGGATGCCCGGTACCACCGTGGCGCGGTGGCGCTCTGGCGAAAGTCACTGCGCAGGGCGAGGACGAGCAGTACGTCCAGAAGACGATCCAGCACGGTCTGTTGACCGGGCTCCTCGATCGTGAGCTCACGAGACAGCAGCGTGACCACGTCCCGAAGCGGCTCGTCGAACACGAACGAGAGCGTCAGCACAGGCGGTAGGGAATCGAGTAGTCCGGTACCAACGTCGCCCGAGAATCGGTAAGCGCCACAGAGGAAGATCGTCGCGGCATGGTCTGCGACGGGTGATCTCTCTGATTGCTGGTGTCGAAAGTCATCGGGTTCCCAGCAGTCGGCACCTGGCTCGTGCGCTATGAAGTGATCCGACCCGCCGCGCACGAGGGTGATCTCCCCGGGCACGAGTTCCACGGGGTCTGTCGGGTCGTCGAACCACAGCCACGCCCTGCCTCGTGTCACGGCGTGGACCGCAAGTTGGATGGAGCCACCAAGCTTTAGACCCCACGGCGGCTCGACGGCAGTGCGGGCAAAGACCGCCGCCGTCGCGCGCGCCCGGACGAGGTGGTCGTTGAGTAGGTCCATAGAACCAGGGTATCCAGAACGCTCCCGATGGCCCGAGATTTGAGAGGAACGGACAATGAATCGCGCGTTTGACACATTGATTCGATGGGCCGCCCGCTGGGAGGCTTAACCCATGACTCTCACATCACCAACAACACTCATCCTGGGCGGTAGCGGCAGGACGGGCACCATCATCGCTAAAGAAATGGCCGATCGCGGAGCACGCTCTCGTACTGCGTCCCGACACGGTAGCGACGTGTTCTTCGACTGGGACGATCCAGCTACATACGCCGATGCGCTCGAGGAGGTTGACCGCGTCTACCTCGTCACACCCGTGATGCGTGTGAGGTACGCAGATCAGGTCGCCATGTTTCTCGCCCAGGCCGAGTCCGCCGGCGTACGGCATGTCACGCTGCCCAGCACCTACAACGGTGACCTGGCACCAGACGAGGTCGACGTTGCGGCCGTTGAGACCCTCGTCGCTAGTCGCAAAGCGTTTGCACACTCGATCCTGCGCCCCGCATGGGTCATGCAGAACTTCGCTGACAACCACCTTCCCGTCATCAACGGAACACTCGTAGTTCCCAGTCGTGGCGGATCCGAATCCTTCGTCGACGCCGCCGACATCGCGGCCGTCGCGGCCGAGACCCTGCTCCACCCTGAGGCACACGCGGGCGCCAGTTACGCCCTGACCGGACCGCAGGCCATCACGTTCGATGACGTCGCCGCGATCATCGCCTCAGTGAGCGGACAGCCCGTCGCGTACCAGGACATCGACCAAGAGATCTGGATTAACGGCGCGATCGCGGCCGGTGTGACGGGCGACTACGCACCGATGCTTCGCTGGCTCACCGGGGCGATCATTGCCGGTAACGGATCCACGCCTACCGGCGATGTCGCGGCCATCATTGGCCGGCCGGCGACGAGCTTCGAAGCGTTCGCAAAGCGCAATGTTGCCGCCTGGACCGCTAGGGAGGACAAGTGACCAAATATACGGACGACAAGTCGAACTTTGGCGCTGACGGCCCCTTTTTTCGAATCATCCAAAAAGGACTGGAAGGGTGGGCGGACGGAGAGGACTACTTCGACCTTCTAGCCAACGACGTTGTCTTCGAGTACGTGATCTCTGTTCCGGGTTACCCGAGGAGCGTCAAGGGACGGAAGAAGGTCATCGACCTGTACAGCGATTACGACGACTACATGACGGTCCGCACCGCGGACAATCTGCGGGTGTACCGGGACTCGGAGGCGTCGACGATCGTTCTTGAGTATGAAGTACACGGCAAATCGGTGCAGACTGGTCGGCCGTACAACAACCGCTTCGTTTCCATCGTCACCGTGAAGGACAACAAGGTGACGCACTGGCGGGACTATCTCGACCCGATCGCTGTCTTCGACGCCGCGGGCTGGCCCAGCACTCCTGCCTGAACAGTCGCGACCAAGATCATCTACCCAAGGCAGATCTCGCTCGTGAGGAAATCCGTCCTAATCTAACGGCGATCATCGTTGTCGGCCGCGTCACATCGGTCCAGGTTGGCAATATTTCAAGTGATCCACGGAGACAACCGCCGGTCGGAGATTGTGGACGTCGGCTCGCCGACACGAACTCGCACGCGACGATTGCCACTTAGAAAATCCCACGTTTCATCCCACACACCAAACCGACACCACCGGACCATTCCGACCGAATGCATCCACCTCATAATCCCTCGGTCGTGGGTTCGATTCCCACCGGCCCTACTCGAAGATGATCTGGTATCGCCTTCTCTACGGCCGTGGTCACCACTACAAGTCAGTTGCGCGTCCGTATTGAACAGCGTCACGAATCTCCCTTGGCACATTTTCCACGAGTTCACGGTCCGGTTGAGCTCCGAGTGCGTCGTTGACGGTGGAGAAGGCGAGTCGTCCAGCCACATAGACAGTGAGCGCGAAGATTTGCGCGTCGCTGAACCCAACGCCTTGGAGCTCTCGAATGTTGTCCTCAGTTGCTCCGTTGGGGTCTGACACGATTTGGCGCGCCCAGGCGGCAAGGGCCTTCTCGGAGTCGTCTAGCTCGTCGTCCACACCACGCAATACTTTGGCGGCAATGGTTGCGTTCGCCTCGTCAGCCAACCTCGAACCCCAAGCGAAAGAGCAGTACGAGTCACCGAGCGTCGAAGCCGCGGCTGCGACGAGAATACCGCGTTGGCGAAGACTTAGGGATCCATGGCGTGTGACGGTACTCAATAAGTCAAAGAGAAGTTCGTGCACCTCAGGCTCGTAGGCCCAGAGCCGAGACGCATTCATGACAAAGCCGTGGTCGTCCAAATCCTCGTTGAATAATTTTTGTGCCGCATCAGAAATCTCAGGCGCCTTGAGGAATCCGACGCGCTTTCGAATGTCGGCGCGAGGAGTCCCACGCACCGCTTTTACCGATGGTTTGTGTGCCGTGTAGCCGACAATTGCGATTGAAGCCCGTAACGGGAGCCCTTCGCGGAACTGCGTGCGGGCGCATTCCTCGGCGACTCTTAGAAACTCCTCCTCACCGACGCTTTGAATTGACTCGTATGCGGGACCGGTTGACGCGAGCGCGCGAGCGTACGTCGCTGGGTCGGAGAATTCCCAAACGCATGAAAAATCATGGCGAGCAATTTCCTCGAAGCCCTTGTCGAGGAGCAGCGCCTCACCGACGCCGGGACGCCCGAGGGCCACCATCGCGGCCTGGTTTTCCACGTTCGTCATGTTCGCTAGGAGAAAAGGTGAGAGAGCCCAAGCCCCTGGGGAAGCTTTGATATGTCCCCAAACCGTGAATCCCAATTGACCTCCGGGTTTTAGAACGCGGCGCGCTTCGTCTAAAGCGTCGGGCGTTGTTCCCCAAATCCCACGAAAGCTGGTGACAATATCGAAAGAATTTTCGTCCCACGGCAAGTCATGCATGTCACCGACGCGGATATCCGCTTGCGGTGAGCGATCACGAGCGATGGCGATGAGTCTCTCTGACGCGTCGATGCCGGCACATTCCGCGCCTCGTATCGATGCGAGCTCGATTGCTAAACCTGCTCCGCAGGCAATGTCTAAGAGGTGGAAACCCTCCGTCACTCCCAGCAGTTGATGGAGGGCGACGTACTCGCGGCAATTGGCAGGTTCGCTTAGAGTGGCGAATTCGACCGATCGTCGTCCCCATCCTTCATCAACCGTGGTCCAGTCGTTCATGACACCCTCTCCTTTGATTGAGGCTTCTCTTCCCACTGATTGGACTGCAGTCGTGGACCTTGAGAGGAATCTATACGACCCGTCTTGATCTTTCCGGATCTACAAATCCCACGTTCCATCCCACGGACCAATCCGACACCACCGGACCAACCGACACCACCGGACAAGTTTTCTTTCAAATCCGGACCAAACCGACACCACCGGACCATTCCGACGAAGCGCATCCGCCTCATAATCCCTCGGTCGTGGGTTCGATCCCCACCGGCGCTACCGGATACAAGTTTTCGATCGTGGTGATGACTCTTGAGAGAGCGAGTGACTGACCACGCGGGCGTATCCGTCTGTTGCTTGCGTGCTAATCGTGCGCTCATGGAGCAATGCGAATACCCGCCCCACCGCTTATCGTCGTTGAACCTTCTTTGACTGTGGTCGTTAGTTGGTACCACCCTTTGCCTGCGTCAGCCGGTACTTGAATTAGCGAGACGGGGTGGGCAGATTTCTGGTCGGAAAGTCGGATGGTCAATGCCTTGGAATTGACGACACCTAACTGCGGGTGAGAGCGAGCGAAGGCTTTTTTGAGTGAAGCGACAGTTTGAAAGGGGCCTGAAATGCTCGCTGAGAGAGTGACAGTGCTTCGGGCATAGTTATTCGGTGGGTACGTCGATTGACTCCATTTGAGTGTCATAACAGCACCTGGGTGGTACACGGTGTTGACAAACGATGAAGTGCAACAGCTGTAAGTGAATGTTGTGTGAGAAGATTTCGACGTTTGAGCGCCAGATGGAATTGGACTGAGAATGATGGAACTCAACACGATGATTCCTGACAGTAACGTCAGCCGATTCGCTCCACGATAAAACTTCGATGTCATTGTCGCTCCCACGTAGTTGCATTCCGATTCCACTGGCTGAAGGCAAAGCATCTTCGCTGGTTCAAACGCTCGACGAAAGCATATACTACGTAATCTGATATAGTCAAAATATCGAAGGGGGTCGCGTGGCGGTCAAGGGTTGGCAACGAGCGCAGGATCCCGCGTTACTCGTCTTGACCTCGCTTGCCGCCGGCCCAAAGCACGGATACGCGCTCATTGGTGATATCGAAGAGATCGCGGGTGTGGCGTTGGGGCCAGGAACTTTGTACGGGGTACTTGCCCGACTAGAAGACGCTGGCCTTGTCGAGGCGCTGCCCTCCGAAGATCGTCGGCGACCGTACAAGATCACGAGTGCCGGAAGCGCGGCCCTTCGCGAGCGTCTTCTCGCTACTTCGGCCGTCGCGTCAATTGGATTACGTCGATTGGGCGTCACGCCAGCATGACGAGTGAATCGAAGCTGATCACTTTTTCGCTCAACTCGTACCCGTCCTGGTGGCGCGAGCGCTATCAGGACGAGGTAGGTGCCCTCGTTGATTGTCTCGTGGAAGCCGGTCGTTCACCGCTGTGGATTACCGCCAATCTTCTGAGAGCTTCCATCACCACGAGAATCAGAGGTATCGGCGCACCGGCGGCGCGAGAGTTCTGGGTTCATCGAACGCAGAAGTCACTCATGGTGGCATTTCTTGCGTGGTTCACGATTGTTACTTTGGCAATTGTCTTCATGCTCTCGATCGGGGAGAACGGCGTTTCCCACGGGAACACATTGGTGCAACTGAGCCACGCCGGCACTACTGCACACAACTTGCAGTCCGTTGCGAGCATCGTCGTGGTGCTCATCTTTGTGATCGCGTTGAGGGGTTGGCGCCAGTTACGATCTGGCCTCGAAGGCCAGGTAATCCCAACGAAGCTCTTTCGAGTCGTGAATCGTGGCGCGATGGTTGGCATCACGCTGACGATCGCGGCGCTCTTCTTGGGCGAGCACAACAGTACGTCCATGTTCGCAGAAGTGTGTGCCTACATTGGGCTGAGCCTCTTCGTGTGCGCGTGGCTATTGACGCCGGCGGTTATTTCACAGATGCTGCGCCACGGCGAACTTTCTGTTACGAATCTGCGCAAGGTGGTTTCGAGTTCGACGGTCTTGGTATGGCTGTATGGCTTGATCACACTGCTGGTCGTGGGCTCGGAAGTTGCGCTTACGGCTCAGCCAGTTCCGACCTCGGGGGCGAGTTACCTGTCCCTGCATTCCGGGCTTGGTGGCTGGAGTTTGTTGCTCTGCGTTGGCTTCGTAGGTCTAACGATCCTTAGCGGTATCGGAGCGTCCGTATCTCGCCGATCATGCGAGCAAATTCTTACAACTTGATGGAAGCAGTGCTGCTGCGAATGACACGCGTAACTATGTCAAAGGCGTTTCAATAGCGCCAGCGCTTTGGACCAGAATCGCTGCCTTGGGTCACTGACGCCAACAATCACAGACCATTTCATCGTCGAAGAGTTTCAATTCTCTTAACTGCGATATTGAGATGATGCACTTTTCGAAAATCGCGTTGCTACTCCCTTGCTACTCCATTGCGTGGACGCAATGGACGCAGACGCTCCTTGGTGGATTTTCTCGAAGACCCGAGCACACTGTGTAGACGTAAAACACGTGACGAACAAGTTGCGACCCCCTCAGAATCCCTCGGTCGTGGGTTCGATCCCCACCGGCCCTACCAGTAAGGCCGTCACGACGACCGTTGGGGCGACAATTCGTGGATCCTTAAAGGACGAACTCATCGGAGCACCCATGCAGCGATTCTCACCACGACGTACTTCGGTCAGGCACGAAAACTCGAATGCATCGTGCGCTACCGATTCGAGCCACTACAGCCCATCAATGAGGTCGCGCAACGCCGCCTTATAGACGTTGAGAGCTTGGCGCCCCTTCGGAGTAAGAACAACCTCGGTGCGCGACGCGGCGCCGTTGCCGGACTTCTCGGTATGGATGTACTTCGCGTCTTCAAGCTTGCGCAAGTGAGTGATGAGATTTCCCGAACTCAACCCGATCATGTCTTGAAGTCGTGTGAACAACAGTGTGTCGCCGTCAGGCAGGACCGAGAGCGTGGCCATGATGCGCAGGCGCGCGGGGACGTGAATCAGCGGGTTGAGCTCACCAACGGTCATTAGCGATTACCTACGAGCGACGCTGAACGATTCGAACCGTGGCGAAGCTCACGAACGCGACGGCCAAGCCGATGCCGGTGACCAACCAGGCGTCGACGGGTCCGGCGAAGGCGCTGCCGAGGCCGATGGCGATCAAGACGATTCCGAGGGTGAGGGCTGGCAACTCTTCACGAATGGCTCCTATGGTCACGAAGACCGTTCCGGCAAACAACCACGGCACCGAGGCGGGGTAGACGCCGTAGACGATTGCGTGGCTAGCTCCCGCGTGGTAAAGCGCGCCCTGAAAGATGGAGTACGCGACGATGACGGTGATAAGGCCCGAGCGATACGCCTTTCGCTGTTGCGCCGAACGACCGCCCACGCCACTGTTTGCGCGCTTTAGCACCACAGATACGACAATGATCCATACCAGGATTCCCCCGTACATCGTCGCCAACGCCCCGCCGCTCGGCCCGACGTAGGGATGCTGTCCTCGTACTGACCACCAGGCGGTGCCGAAGGCGAGGAGGAATATGACGGCTCCGATGAACAACAGATACGGCGGCCAAACGTCAAATTGCCGCTTCGCCTGACTGGTTGTCTCCTGGAGCAACTGCGCGGCGATTCTCGGATCAATCTTCTCATCCCCGTCTGCGAACGAAGGATTTGGCGGCTTCTTCTCTTGATCCATCGCGTTCTCCCATTTTGACTTTGTGCCACAAAGTTACACTACTTTGTGGCACAAAGTCAACGGCGATTTTCATGGTTTTCCGGCGGGACGCGCAGCCGATCTCGACGTGATCTCGCGTGACCCTTTGGAACGAATGAGATCCCGATTGAGCCAGGAAATCCCACGTTTCATCCCACATACCAAGCCGACACCACCGGACGACACCGACACCATCGGACGAAGAATTCAACGATTCTCGGACTAACTCGACTCCACCGGACTAGTCCGACCATTTGTTCGCACCTCATAATCCCTCGGTCGTGGGTTCGATCCCCACCGGCCGTACCAGGCAACAAATCTCGTGGTCAGCGAAGAGAAGTCATTCTCTTCCAAGTTTGCGGTAGAACGGGATGGATTAAATATGCGTACAAGGGCCACTCGTCATATCTGCGGAACGTGCATCAAGAACCTCGCGTCGGTCGATGCCTTGCGCCTGCACATCGTGCAGGAACACCCTCGCTTGAAATTGCCCGAGGCATTGGAGCGACGAAAGGAAGTTCGTCAAGCGTCGTGACGGAAACCGCGTTGAGCGCACGCTCAATTCAAGGCGAAAATTGAAAGCGCTGTCTTCTTCCTACGTTTCATTCCACGAACTCACGTGACACCACGAGACATAAGTTATTGAACGATCTCCTCGGATTGCGCTACTCCTTTACTACGCCAATTTTCGGACTCACTGGACGCTCCGCTCATCCATGGATTATTGAAAGTGCGCTACAACACTCGTTCGACGGAGTGAACCTCAGAGCACGGTCTACGTGCCCCTAATAATCCCTCGGTCGTGGGTTCGATCCCCGCCGGCCCTACTAACTAAAACTTCGGCTGCGATTAACGGGTGCTGTGACGCAGGAGCGCGCTCGTTTAATTTTTCATTTTTTCGCGGGGACAACACGACGTGGAATCGAATACCTCGTAGATGCGTGCCACTAGATTCATGCTCATGCGGCTTAACCGTTTGCGATCTGTTTTCTTCATACTGGTAATCGCAATCGGTCCTTGGGCGATGCAATTATCTGGTTCAAATGTCGCAGCTGCGTCGAAGAACCAGACTGCTGCGCAACCATGTACGGCAAGTCAGCTTTCCGTGAAGCCCATAGAAGGTCTTTCTACGTATGGCACAAAGGACTATTTGGTTAGTCTCAAGAACGTCTCGAGTACTAGTTGCGCGCTGAAGGGCTATCCACAACTGCGAATGCTGGATGCGGGCGGAAAATCCATCGCGACCGTAGTTACTCATCGCGGTGACTTTACCGGCGCGAAAGCTACTGGTGTGACGTTGGTCACCGTTAAGCCCGGCTGGTCAGCCTTGTTTTCTTTAATGTATCGCGACTCGCTGGACTACACCCCGGCGACCTGTCCGATTTCGGACCATGTGGAGATCCTTGTTCCTAACATGAAAGAGTCCATTATCCTCAAGTGGCGAATCCAACCGTTTGGCGGCGCAACCGTCGCAAAACTCCACTGTGGGGAAATTGGTGCGTCGTTTCTCTCTGGCCCCTATCACCTAACTAAGTCCTACGGGTCCCCATCACCTAACTAAGACCTAAATGTCATCGGAATTGCCCCCTATTCCCTGGAAAATCAACGAAATCCATAGTTGGGATTGCGGCGAGTTTCAGTTGAAACTATGAATACGCGTTTCCCAATCGTCTGACCGGGCAAGCCCTCTGGACTTAGGTATAACCCCCGCCAATCCAGTTATCCGTCGGGTCTCAGTTTGGCAGTCAACTCAATCTCAACTGCAATGTCGAAAGGCAACTCGGCTAGTCCGACTGCACTCCGCGTGTGTTGTCCCGCGTCGCCGAACACTTTGACAAGGAGATCTGAGCAGCCGTCAAGGACCGCCGGAGTCTGGTTAAACCCTGGTGCGACGTTGACCATCCCAAAGACTTTGACGATTCGTTCTATTCGATCCAAGTCACCGAGTTCGGCCTTTAACGATGCGAGGATGGACAATGCGGTGACCCGCGCGGCTTCCTGCGCCTCTTCCAACGTCAGGTCGGCACCGACTTTTCCTCGAATGATCTCCGAACCCGCAATCGGTCCATGACCGCCGACGTAAACCATGTCGTCAATGATGACGCAGGCAAGGTAGTTGCCGGCCGGGGGAGATACGGGTGGAAGGATCATTCCAAGCTCTATGAGTCGTTCTTCGATCACCGAGGAAGTGTACAGAATCAGGCTTAACTAGCCAAGAAATCCCACGTTTCATCCCACATACCAAACCGAAGCCACCGGACGAATCCAACACCACCAGACAACGGTTGAAGTGAAACTCGGATGAATCCAACACCACCGGACCCATCCGACGTTTTGCTCCCACCTGATAATCGCTCGGTCGTGGGTTCGATCCCCACCCCTACCAACTCAGATTCAAATTTCAGTTCGCGGGTGCGGGACTAGCGCAGACTGACCGATACGGTGACGCCCAACTATTGGCGCGTCGCAAAATGGCGAGGGTGGTGGGAGACTCCCGGGGGATTTCGAACGCCGACTCGGTGCTCTCCAAGTTGGTCTGGCCGAGCGTCACTCTGCGCTCGCCCGGGAGCCGATTTGAGATATTCGGACTGTCCCGCGCAGCAAGACTCAAAGTGAGCGATTGCCGACCGAGGATTCAGGCGATGAGATAGCGCTCCTTGGCGGTGTCGACATGTTGTTGGAACCGAGTGACCTTTCCACCGTCGAGGGTCCACACGTGCGCCATCTTCACTTCGGCGGGCTTGCCGGAACCCGTGCGGTTCCAGTTGTAAGTGCCGAGGGCCACCACGGTGTCACCATCAGCGACCAACTGAGTGACATTGAGGGAGAAGTTGTCGCCAATCTCCCCGAGCCGCATGAACACTCCGTCGACGATCGCTTGTGGGCCTACCAACGTGCCGCTGTAAAGCGGCCATCCCTCAGCCTCTGTCCACTCGATCTTGGGATCCATCACGGCCAGCACGGCTGGCACGTCACCCACCGCGAAACTCGCGTAGGCCGCATCGATGATCTCTTTGTTGGTTGGCATAGACGACTCCTCATACTCGACGATGGTCCGCAACATTACACGTCTACTCTGCACTGGCAACAGGCCGAGGAAGGAATCCTCTACCGGCGGACTCATAAGGGTGTCGGGGATAGAGGTGTCACGACCCGTGACATTGAAGCGCGCGTTGAGAGACGCGTGTGAGATCTTGGTCTTCGAAATGAATTGCACGCGACGATTCCCATGCAGAAATCCCACGTTTCATCCCACATACCAATCCGACGTCACCAGACGAAGTACTCAGGCTTTTCGGACCATTCCGACCGTTTGTTTCCACCTCATAATCCCTCGGTCGTGGGTTCGATCCCCAGCGGCCCTAGCGCATCAATTCGAAGAGCTCACTTCAACTATGGCCAACGCAACTTCGGGCGCTTTAGTGATCAGGTCAAGGTGTTCGCCGAGTAACTCAACGACTGGCCATCCACGGCGTCGAGCTTCCTCGGCATCGTCCAAATAGCCGTCACTCAGAAGAACGTACCCATTTCGATCCGCGGGCCATTTGAGAACAGGTGGTACCGATCCATAGAAGTAGCTCAGAGGAATTCTTGGAAGTTCGAACTCGATGAGATCGCGCTGGTTCGAATCGGGGATGAGTGATGCCATTACGCGCGGTCCGAACCACTCGGACCACGGAGGCAAAAGGGCATCCGTGGCGATAGCGGATAATTGTTTTAGAAATGCCTCAGGCATCAAGGGCGTGTCTGCTGCTATTGCCGGTACGCCGGCGTCAACGAAGACCAACGAAGACCCTCGGACTTTGGACCCGTCCACAATCGTCGGCAGAAGGGGTCCAGCTCCGCTATGGGCGACCAAGATTGCGTCGTCTACGCCCGTGACTTGGGCAGCGACTTCCTCCACGACTTCCTGCCAACCTCCAAGTGTTGGAGAAGGACTGATAACCAGGATTACCGCCTCATGACCCATACCGCGCAACTCTTCAGAGACCCACCTCCACGTCGTGAGCCCGACGACGGGACCGTGCAGCAAGAAGAACTTCGCCATGAGCGGATCGTACCGGTGCTCTCTTTGTTGGGGAGGTGTCGGGATCCATGCTGTGATCCGACTGACGAAGTGATCGGCTGGAAAAACAACTTTGATAGTTACGAAATGAACTGATACCGTAACCAAATCAACTCCAAATGAGGGCTGAGGGGGGATAAGAAAAATGGCGCTGGGCATTTACTTCATGCATGGAGGATTCACACCCGAAAAGTACAAGGAAGCAATCAAGCAGTTGGAAGGCGCCGGTGCGGGATCTCCAAAGGGACGATCGAATCACTTCGCTCTCGAGTCAAACGGCGAGATACAGGTATTCGACGTCTGGGACTCCCAGGAAGATTTCGATGCATTTGGAAAGACCCTCGTTCCCATTCTCACTGGACTTGGCGTCGACTTGGGAGCGCCAATGGTGGCGAGCGTGTATAACGCGATCGCTGGCTAGAGAACTTTCCACCGGAACTGCGTTTCGGTGGCCGGATTGAAATTGATCAGTCACCTACGTGGTCGTGTCACGTATTCGATCGGAGATGTCACATGACGATCTCGTCAGTGTCTCCAGGCGATACTGGCGACGTGGACGAACTGCTAAGTGAGAACGCCAGGGCCTCAAGGGCACGAGTTGCGACAGAGATAGCCACGCAGCGACGGAGACTTGGCCGGACGGGCGCTCTTGGTGGTGCACTGCTCGTGGTCTCCATGATCCTGGGATGGGTGAACCACCCCAGGATCATCCAAAGCCCTTCCCACCACCTGTACGTCTTGGTAGAGACGAGCCACTCCATCGGACTCGTGACCTGGCCGGCTGGTCCGATCACCCTCGTCTTGGCCGTTGGGGTTTAGTCGATGACACGCCCGCTTCTACGAGGAGTAGTCCGGGCAGGTTGGGTCACACTACTTTTGGGGGTGGGAGTGCTCGCTGTGAGTACGGCTGAGTTCATCCATCTACTGCTCGGACGCCGAAACTATCTCGATCACGCGACGCTGCTAAAGCCGCCATACCCACCCTTCGCTGGCGCGGTGGGAATCGGAGTGTGGTTCTCCTTGGGTGCGTCGGTTGTCGTGGTGGCAGTGGCGTGGACGTACCTCTGGAGGGCACCTCGGAACGAGATGCCGCCACCGACCACGTGAGACACACCATCATGGCGGAACGGATTGCGCCTTTCGATGGGCTCTTGGCGCTTCTATTTCCGACCGCCGCAATCCAGTCTTAGATCAGTGCGTTGCTCTGGGACTGGACTAAGGCAAAGACCCAGTCGAGTGTTCGACGTCCCGTCCGCTTAGAAGCCCGGAAAGACGCGTCGGAGATCGTTCACCACGTCGCCGTCCACCGAGTCAGGAGTGTGCTCAGTATCCAAGCGACCGTAAATAAGTCTGACGAACGCTTCGCCGGGGATCTCAAGGTCCACGGCACCCTCGTGCTGTGTTTCGACCAGATCAACAGAGTCGACGCCTAGCACCACGGTGAAGTCGCGAACGGGTTCGCTCGTTCGCACGGTGACGTTCCTGGTCTCGCCCGTTGGTTTGCCGGTGCGCACAACAACGAACTGGATGCTGTCGAGAATGGCGTTGGCCGCGTCGTTGGACAGTGTCGCCTGGGGGCTGAACGATACCTCGACGTCCCAGGTGTGAAGCACGTGTTCGCCGAGGCGCAACCCGACCAGACCATCGAAGTCAAACGCGATAGGTCCCATCATCATCTGAAAGGCTCTGCGCTGTTCTTCAGTGGCTCCCTCGAGGGAGGAGAGGAAAGCGGCGTCGCTCACGAGACAGTCCGTGACCTGGGCCGCCGGGTCCTTGGCGTTCCACTCGTCCCACACCGACGTATTGAAGGTCGGATCGCTCTCGCGTTGGGCGATCGTATCCTCAAATCGGCGCTCACCGATGACGGCACCCGAACCGAGATGCGAAAAGGTGTCGGCGATGGTCCACTCGCTCGGGTACGCGGATGCGGTGTAGTCTTTGGCGTCAATTTCTGACGCTACGACCCCGAGGTGACTCACGGAATCTCGCAGGACTTTCAATCGGTCGGACATTGTGTCGACTCCTCTCGTTGGTGGTGCTCAGTGTAATGGTGTCCAACATTGTGATCGCTACGTGCGTTCATCCAAAGATCCCACGTGTCAATCCCCGTACCAATCCGACACCACCGAACCTCTTCAACCGAGGGTCTCCACCTCACGGTCCTAGGTCATTAGTTCGATCCCCAACGGCCCTACAAAGAGACGAGGGAAGAGAGATCGTTAGTGACGTGAGGCGCGTAGGAAGCACTCATCCGAATCTTGGCTCCACGTCACAGAATACGAAGCCATCGCGTTCTACGACCTCTCCAATCTCGACATCAATAGGCGACGAGAATCCAGGACCTCCGAACACGAAGGTATGGAATTCGCCGCGCTCACCGCACGGGTCGACGTCCGCTGGAAGGTCCGCGAGCAGGCTCTCGTCGAAAATCCGGCCCGCGAACGACGCGGGCAGTTGGGCAGGATCAACACAGGTCACTACCGCCTGGACACCTGAATCGATCATCGATTGCGCCAGGAAGTCGGTGGGTTGACCCCACAGCGGGAAGAGCGGTGAGATACCCGTCCCCGCCAACTGCTTTTCTCGGTAGGAGCGGACGTCCTGCAGGAAGAGATCACCGAAGGCGATGTGTTCGATGCCATCGTCGAGAGCGGAATCTAGGGCCTGGGACATTCGCAATTCGTAGATCTCGTTCGAGCACGGAGCCGGTAACTCGATGAAATTGAGCGCAAGTCCAAGTCGCTCAGCTTGGGATTCAACCAAAGTTCGACGGACCGCGTGCATCGCGACTCGGTCGGCTTCCGCGTTCATCGTGACCAACAACGCGACGACCTCGATATCTTCGCTGCGACGGATCACGTCAAGGGCCATCGTGCTGTCTTTACCGCTGCTCCAACTCATCCACGCTCGGCGACGATCGGCCACAACGAAATCCTAATTCGACGCACGTAATAAATTGTTGTGGGTTCGAACGCCCTCGTTACCGGACGTCGAGGATTGCGCCAGTCTCGGCGGTTACAGTGCGCCGACGACCTTGAAGTCCTGGTTGACGAAGACATGGTGCGGCCAGTTGACGCCAATGTAGTGGACGTTGTACTCGCCGTTACTTAACTTCACAACCCGGTCGACGATTCCTCCGGGGTAAGCGGCCAGCGCGGCTTCCGTTGCCTTGGTCGCTGCCGTTCCGCTGACGATCGTTCCCGATCCTTGACTCCAGTTCGCCGGAATCTGACCGACCTGTTTCGACGAGGTTGGTGCACCTTGCTTGAAGGGGATCACCGTCGACGCCGAGGAGTTTGAAGAACCGCTGGCGCCGGCCGTTTGCACAATGACCTGCGTGGCCTTAATGGTCGTTCCACTGACCGTCCCCAGTACGAGGACGTTCTCGCCCTTGGTTACGGCACTCGCCGTCGTGGATTTCGACTTCTTCTCATATTTCGTGGACGTCGTCTCGTTGATCGTTACGCTCTGACCCGCTGACGTCGTCAAGGTGAAACTCGACTTGGAAAGGTTGCCGACCTTTCCGGAAGCTCCTCCCGCAGCCGATCCAGACCGTGCGTTAGAGCCACCGCCGGTAAATCCGGATCCGCCAGAAGCGTGGCTGCTGGACACGAGTTGTTGTGCTGATGCGGGATGGGACGACGCGAGACCAACGGATAGTCCAACGACTGCCGCCAACACCGCAGCGGCCGCGATCATTCCAGTCCTTCTTCTCGATAGCAATCGCCGCACCCGCTGCAAGCGTTCGCGCTTCGTCATGAGCACCGAGGCAGACCAGTTTTGAGACGAAGCTCGTGGGAGAGACAACGCAGAGTCGGCGTCGCCAGACCTTCTAGCAACTGGCGGCCCCGACGTGGCGTCCGTGTCGCGATGAGCGGACGGCGTCTCTTCGGGGATTGTGGGTTCGACATCGTTCATTGTGGACCTTCTTACTGAGGTTGTTATATAGATAGTGCCAGTTGTTCATATGGCGTTCCTATGGGGCGCCTAAAAAGCGGGTGTGACTTTCAGCCGATCCTCTTGTCTCTTCACGCAGCGTTGCAGCGGTCAAAATCTGAGTTTGTTTGGGCCCCTTTTTCATCTCACCTGCCGAACGATTTTCGCCGCGCCGAGATGGCGGCGCGCGACCAAGGTGCGCAGCACTTCTTGACCAACTGGCGAAGAGATTAGGGAGTGGGGCGTTCGTAACGGTGACGGGCTACGCGCACGGTAACGCCGCGTTGGCGAAGAGAAGAGCAATGGTCGTCGCAAGTTACTTGGAGAGCAAGGTCCACCTTCACTTCACGTTGAAGAATGTCACGACGTCGACGGTTGACAAGTTGATGGTTAGTACGACGAAGCAGTAACCAATGTTTGATATCCGGCAATGATCCACGGGACGCTGGAGGCAGTAGGACGTGGGTTGCGTTAACGCCTCGAGCCAATGGCGCAGCGAGGTTCACAATGCCAAGGGCGATGCCAACCAGTTCTTGTTCCGCTGGTCAGGCTTGATGACCGTGCGCAGCGATAGAGAGTGGTTCCCACTCGCGCCACGTCGCTAGGCGCGATTCGTAGTCTGCTGTCGCAACGGCCAGTGGTCCATCGCCGAAGAAGACGCGAAGCGGGGGCGTCTCGGCGTCGACGATACGAAGCACGGCGTCGCGAGTAGCGAACGGGTCACCTGGGGTCGATTGCCGCGTGGCGCGCGCACGAGCACTCGTTTCACGGGATGCGTCGTACGCGGGCAGTGCGGTGGCGTGTTTCGCCGAGGAGCCGCCCCAGTCCGTTGAGTAGCCTCCCGGCTCGATGATCGTTACCTTGATCCCGAAGCTGGCTACCTCGAGGGCGAGGGATTGACTGATGCCCTCGAGTGCCCACTTGGAGGCGTGGTACATACCAATGTTGGAGAACGCCGAGATTCCACCGATTGAAGTGACCTGGAGAATGTGTCCGCTCTTCTGTTCACGAAGATAGGGAAGTACGGCCTGAGTGACCCAGAGCGCACCAAAGAGATTGGTCTCAATCTGGTCTCGGACCTCTTGCTCACTGAGCTCTTCGACCATACCGAATTGGCCGTATCCGGCGTTATTGGCGATGACGTCGAGACGACCAAAGTGACTGTGACCTTGGCGGACCGCATCGAAGACGGCGTCGCGATCGGTCACGTCAAGGGTCAGTGCCAGCACGAACTCGCCGTATTTTGCGACGAGGTCATCAAGCGAGCGTACGTCGCGTGCCGTCGCCACCACGTTGTCGCCACGGTCGAGTGCCGCGAGCGCCCACTCGCGACCAAAACCGCGCGAAGCGCCCGTGATGAACCAAGTTTTGGGGGTCACTATTTTTCTCCTTTACAACCGCGTCGGAGTAGAAATCTCACGGATCGCGCGTTTCGTGCTGTACAGCATAAGGGTCCAAGGTTCTTGACCGTCACGTTCAACGAGCCTGGTCGTCGAGTTCACACACGCCGTCCATCTTTAGAGTTTTCGCCATCTAAATTCTCCGCCACCCTGGTGCGCTCGTCAAAAAGCTGGCTAGCAATCGAATGAGCCGGGCGGTGCGGTCTAGCGCCAGGGCGCGTCAGCGAGAATGTCGGCAACGTCCTCTGCCGGCACGGCGGCCGAGAAGTAGAAGCCCTGGCCGAGTTCGCAACCGAGGAAGCGAAGACGTTCGAGTTGTGCCTTGGTCTCTATCCCTTCGGCGATCATGGTCATATTCAGTTTGTTGCCCAGGGTGACGATGGCTTCGAGCAGTGTGTCATTTCGGATGCTCTCACTTGCGGGACTTACGAAGGACTGATCGATCTTGATGATCCTCGGACGCAGAAGCGCGAGATACGACAGTGAGGAGTATCCGGTGCCGAAGTCATCAAGGGCGAAGCCAATCCCGAGGTGAATAAGTCGCTCCATGACACTCATCGTCTCGGCGACGTTGTGCAGTGTCACGCTCTCCGTGATCTCGAGGACGAGGTCCTCGGGCGCCAATCCACTCGACTGCAAAGCACTCTCGATCATCGGCACGAGTCCGAGGTCGTGGAACTGATGCGCCGAAAGGTTCACGGTGACGAATGGTTGACTACTTTGGCCGTTGGCCGCTTTCCACGTGCTTGCTTGAGCCACGGCTTCGTTCAGCGCAAAGAAGCCGAGTTCCAAAATGAGATCACTCTCTTCGGCGAGTGGGATGAAGACGTTGGGGGAGATGAGACCCTGATCAGGGTGTTGCCAGCGCATAAGGGCCTCAAAGCCCACAACGTCCCTGGTTGAGAGGTTGATAATGGGCTGATAGTTCATCGACAGTTCGCTTGCGGCGAGCGCCTGTTCAAGTTCTTGCGCGAGCGTGAACCGGCCGACGGCCTGTTGGTGCATGCCGGCGCTGTAGACCACGTAGTGGCCCTTACCTTCACGTTTGGCTTCGTAGAGGGCGACGTCGGCACTTTGAACCACTTCGGTCGTGCTCTTACTCGTCTTGTCCCAGACCACGACCCCAAGACTCGCGTGCTGATCGATCGTTGCCCCCGCGAACGTGAACGGCTCAACGAGGGTGGCAAGAAAGCGCTTGGCCACGATTTCTGCTTCTTCGGGGGAATTCAGACCTTCAGCCAAGTAGAGAAACTCGTCTCCGCCGAATCGACAGAGAGTATCGGAAGCACGAGTCACGTCTTCGAAGCGGCGTGAGACCGCGATCAGCAACTGGTCGCCGACGAGGTGGCCGTGCGTGTCGTTCACCGTCTTGAAGTCATCGAGGTCCAGGATCAATACGGCGCCGAACCCGCCTTGGCGAGCCACTCTCGCGTGCGCCTGGGCGAGCCGGTCGTCGAAGAGTGCTCTGTTCGCCAGTCCCGTGAGAGGATCGTGCAGCGCCTGGTGTGAAAGCTGTGCTGTCAGGGCGCGCTCTTCGGTGATGTCGCGCACGGACGAGACGAAGTACAGCGTCTCTCCTTGTTCATCGCGGGCGGGGGACATCGACACCTCGGCCGCCACCGTCCGCCCGTCCTTGTGCTGGAACCGCTTCACGTAGCGAATCCGGTCGATCTCTCCTGAAGTGATCCGACGGTAGACCTCTTCGGTGACGCCTATGTCGTCTGGGAAAGTAAAAACCTTGGAGTCGAAACCGAGGAGTTCCTCTCTCGTCCTTCCGACTATTTCGCAGAAAGCGTCGTTGACCGCGAACAACAGGCCCTTCTTGCTGGTGAAGACCATGGGTGCCATGTTGTCCTCGAAGGCCAAGCGAAAACGCTGCTCGCTCTGTGCCGTGGCCGCGGCGGCGAGTTTCTCGATCTCTACGGCACGCGTTTCGGCGTCACGACGGGCGCGTTCTAGTGCTCTAGTGGCGCTGTTGTCGCGGATGGACGCGACCGCCCAAGATCGACCTTCGAACGTGATTGGTGAGAGGGAAAAGTCAACGGGTAGTTCACTACCGTCATGACACAAGACCGTCAGATCTTGATCGCTTGACCACAATCGGTCGCTCGGGTCGCGTCCATCTTTGCGCCGGGCCTCGTCCTCGCGGGCTTTGAGGCGAGGCGGTACGAGCATGGTGACGTTCTGACCAATGAGCTCCTGGGACGAGTAGCCAGTGAGGGTGGTGAGCATTTCGTTCACGTGGAAGATCTTCCCGTGCTCGTCGAGCAGGGCCGTGCCGTCCGGGAGTGCTTCGAGCAAGTCTGACCAAGAAAGAGAACCTTCTTTCATCTGGCTCACGACTCACTCGCTTTCGTCCATCTCGTTCAACGAGCGACGTACGACTCGTCACCGCATTCTCTCACAGGAACGAAACCGCGCTCGAGCATACAAATTCTTGATTTTCAACGAAACAACGGTAGGCAGCATCGGAAGGAACAACGCGAACGATTTCACATTGGAACGACCGCAAAATTCATGATGAGGACCCGTCGAGACGTAGTCGTGAGGACTGTCGATTTGACCCACTACTGCGTGCGCGACCGCCATTTTCACCATATTGTCGCCGCACCCAAATTGGGAGTGTTGACGCTGGTCCTCGTGAGTCAGCGCAACCGTCGTCCGAGCACACCTGGTGTAGCCCCGTGAGGAGACACCAGAGAGTTTTGTGAATGAGGTGTGAGAGAGTTGGTCCATCGATGACACTCTTCGTCGGGCGTGATGAGAGAGAGAGTATGAACTCTCTAGCTGACTGGGTGGCGCTGATTGGTGCGCTAGTGGTGACGGGACTAGCGATATTCCAGATCTTCTTAGCGGTCGGGCTTCCCCTCGGCGCCGCCGCTTTCGGTGGAGCGAACGTCGTGCTCTCGTCGAAGTTGCGTATCGCTAGTGCGATATCCGCGTTGCTCTTCTTCGCTGCTTTGTACGTCGTGACCGCAAGAGCGGGCCTCTATGGCGTGGTGGGCAGATCATGGCCCGTGCACCTGGCAATCTGGGTGTTCGCCGCAGTCTTCGCGCTGAGTGCCCTCGCCAACGGTGCGTCACAGAGTCGCTGGGAACGGTTCCTGATGTTGCCCCTCGCGATCGTACTCGCGGCCTGTTGTGTCACCCTCGCCATTGTCGCGTAGTGCGCTCGCAAATTCGAGGAGGTCACAACGTCGCCGACTGTTCCTTCGTTGCCGCAGGGCGCCGAGGGCTACTGAAAACGCTTGCGAAAGAGGTTTCGTACGGGCGTGGGTATGAGCCGTTTGATCGCGTCGTTCTGATGGTGTAAGCGCGCAAGATCCTGTGCGTCGACGTCACGTTGGGCTTCGAGAGCCGTTGCCTTAGCCCCCAGTTCCGCGACCCGTATCTCGAGGGACTCAGTGCGCTTTACTTCGTCGTGGAGTCTGTCCACGAGCTCTACCAGGTCGTCGGAAAGTTTCTCGAGCGCCCTCGTCCCGTCATCTCGAACTGCCTTGATAACGAACTGATACGTCTCCGATTCGCGGTCCCTCAGTACTGCCGCTAAGACCTCGTCGTCGACGTCGTCACGCTGCGCTCCAACCTCGGTGCCAAAGACGGGCACGATGACGCGATTCACTTCGGTGACCACCAATCCAGCTTTTCGAACCAGGTCGATCAAACTGTCCTTGGTGAAGAAGTAGATGTGGGTCTGGTCGAGTAGACCGCTCTCAGTGTACGGGAACGTACCCTTCATCAAGGCGATCTTCACGTCGGCGTGCGCGATATTCGGCACGGAGATGACGACCGTGCCGGCGGGAAGAAGATGCTTCACCGAGTGGGTTAGTGCGGCGAGTGGATCGTGCAGATGTTCAAGAACGTCGCCAAAGAGGATGGCGTCGAAGAACTCGCCGTCTAACTCATCCCAAAGACCGTCGTCATCAAGATTTCGAACGATGACGCGCTCGAGCCACTGCATCGCTGGCTCGACAACGGTGGAATCGTTCTCGATCCCGACAACGGTGCACCCTTGGGCTTTGAGCATCTCACTGACGTGTCCCGAGGCGCATCCGGCTTCCAAGACGCGTTTGTTGAAACCGACCATTCGAAGCATGAGGGCGTGCGAGTTGTTGTCGTCATCTGGATTTATCGCGGTGTGATAGTGAGAACGCATCAGGGAAAATCTACTCCGACTCGTTTCGTGATTGAAACCTCTTTTTTCGCTACGTCCGTATTGGGGCGTTTCGGGGCCAAAATGAACTCAAGAGACTTTGACGACGCCGCTCACGGACGTGATCGTGAAAGCGGAGAGTGGGAACTTGCCCGATATCTTGGCGGTGCCAATCTTCCCCGAAAAGGTAAGTACAAAAGTTCCCGCCGTTGACGTTCGAATCGAACCAGTGGCGTTCAAAGTCCGGTTTCCAACGGAACCCTTCGCCGTGAATGTGACCGCGCTGGCGTTAACGCCTTCGACGAGCACCACGTGCAGAGCGAGGCCGTCGATAAGTCCTTTCAGCACGTAACTGGCTGCGTTGGGATTTGGTTGGGAGATTTGACCACTCATGCGAAATTTTCCCAACGCGCCGGAGAGCGAAGCCCCGGCGGCGCTCGCGCCCCACGAGAGGTGAAACTTCAGATTTCCTTTTTGAAGAGGGATGGTTTTCGGTGCTGTCGTGGCTTCGGCCCCACTCGCGCCAAGTCCGATAACACCAAAGCTCATCAGCGACGTCGACATCGCGACCGCGGCGAGTCCACGTCGAAATTTCGTGCCTGTCGCCACCGGGACCGCCTTCTACGCGTCGAGCCCCTGCTTCGCTTCATGATAACCGAAGGAGGAAATCGACCCGCTGCAGGGTTCGTCGAGTTGCGGCCATCCAATGAATCACTCACTATCGAACGAGAAGTTGTGTTCGTGCTCGGTCGTTCTCGAAAGGTGCCCGCGCTCGCTGAGCACTTCGTTTCATCGTCGCCGACCGTACGACTGAAACCCCGGAAGACCTCAATTTTCCCCAAGAAACGTCGACACTGGAGATTCCTAGCGCGGAGGTTTGAATATCGCTATGCTGACAAAAAATCAAGGACGAAGTTAAGAGTCCGGACCGAAACAGGGGGGACAACGTGAGCGATGTTTCGAACGGACCGGACTGGTGGCAAGCAGCCGACGGGAAGTGGTACCCGCCAGCACAGCAACCAAATGCTCAAGCTTCGGCTCCGCCACCGCCCTCAGGGTATTCGCCGCGAACGTCTAGTGGCTCTACCGGCAAGCCGTCATTTGCCTTTCACATGAAAAGGTGGTCCCAGCCCGAGCGGATTACCGCTATCGCCACGTTGGTGCTGTTGATCTCGCTGTTCCTTCCGTGGTTTACCTACAGTTTCGGCATCGGATCGGTGTCCGTCGACGGACTCTGGCACGGCTGGATGTATCTCGTCTTCATTCTCTGTCTCGTCATCTTGGTCTTCCTGGTCTCCAAGGCCAGTTACGCCGAGATGCCCTTCAAACTCCCAATGGCCGAAGAGCAGTTGTTGCTCTACGCGACCGCCATCAACTTCGTGCTGACCCTGCTGGCCTTTGTCTTCAAGCCAGGCGGCATCGGATTCAGTGGCATCGGGTGGGGCTTCGGTGCGTTCGTCGGTCTCGCGGCGGCGGTCGTGGCGGCGGTACCGCTCGGGGTGCCCGCGATACGAGCACGACGCGGCTGAACTAGACGGCTCGATCCTCGCCTCGGGGGGTTCTGAACGACAGAATTGCTTACGTCATGACGTGCCACCGGGTTACCTTGGACCGGGGCCAGAGCGGTGTCAATCGCCGTTGCTCGACGATGAGATACTCGCTCCTCGAACTCGCTCGTTAGGAAACTCGCGCGGTGTTCAGTCGGGTTTTCTTCGTTTTGGCCGATTTAAAGATTACGGCTGTGCTGTCCCAGCCTTTATTCGTCTCCGGTCATGGGAAACTCCCACGCTCCACGTACCGCTCGTAAATAGAACCGATTTACGCGGCGCGACGTTGCGACTCATTGGCGTCGTGAATGCGCCGATGCGCGATGGGTTGAATCTCGCGCTGGTACTCGACGCGCCGGCGCTTGTGCTTCGACATCGAGATCAGGGCGAGCATGGCGGTGATCAGTGCGATGACGATAAGTGCGTAACCCGTGAAGTAGGAAGACAGTAAATTAGCGCATTTCGCGCCGGCGCCCGTTCCGGACAAGGGACTGGTGAGGGAACCGCAGGTGGCGTCAGCTGGGACTGCTCGCACCAGAAGCCACACGCCCGCCGAGAGTGTCGCTAGGGCGAGGATCAGGAAGATTCTTCTCATTACGACACCAACCTAGGTTGGTTCTGTGCATTTTCCTGGTTCTTGTTGGGGATATTTTGTTCGAAAATTGCGGGAAGGATGTTTCTTCGAGACGGTCAACTGTTGAAAACTTCCTCACGTTCGCGAAAGGACGACGTTCTGTCGAGATTTGCTTAACGATCCCCGTGGGTCCAAAACTCAGGTCAACGAGACACGTGACGATGTTGTTCAAAGTCTTGCGTGCAGACATCTCGAAGTTGGGCTGCTCAACGTGGACGGCATTCGCGAGAGTGTCAGCTAGTTAGACGAACTCAATCGCTCGACGGGGCCACGAGGGTCTTGATGTCGGTGGCCTTGAAGGAGAGTTTGTTCGCTGGTGACGGTCGACTGATGTAGTAGCCCTGCGCCATGTCGCACCCGAGTTCTCCGAGGAGGTCGAGGGTTTCCACGTCTTCAATCCCCTCGGCGACCACGCGCAGCCCCATGCTGTGTCCTAGGTTGATGGTCGCGCGCACGAGTTCCGTTTCACGCTCGTTACCATCGGCACTGAGCGCGGTGATGAACGTCCGGTCGAGCTTTAGCTCTCCGACGGCCAAGCTGCTCAGATAGGCGAGCGACGTGAAGCCGGCCCCGAAGTCGTCGATCGACACCACGATGCCGAGGTCACGAAGCTGCAGGATCACTGCCTGGGCCCTTAGGAAGTCGGTGATGATGGTCGTCTCGGTGATCTCGATGACCACCGACGAGCCCGGAAGGTCGTGGCGCTCGAGGAGTTCCTTGATGAGCGCGAGAAAGCCATGTTCCAAGAGGTCGGTCGTTGCGACGTTGACCGAGACGGCGAGGTAGCGCCCCGAGGCGCGCCACGCCGCGCACTGGGTGAACGCCTCGTTCAGTACCCATTTGGTCAGGGGCCACATCAGACCAGACTCTTCGGCGAGGGGCAAGAACTTAACGGGTGGAACCAACCCCAGTTTGGGGTGCGGCCACCGCACTAATGCCTCGACGGCCAAGATCTCACCCGTTTTCAAGTCGAGTTGGGGCTGATAGTGAAGGACGAGGTCGCCATCCTTCACGGCGAGGCGAAGTTCGTCGAGCAGGTTCGGCTGGTCCTGTGCGCCGTCGAGTTCGTGGTCGTAGAACACGAAGGGCGTGTTGCCAAGCTTGGCCCGGTACATCGCGACGTCCGCGCACCACATCAAACCGGGTCCGTCGTTGGCGTTCGCCGGTGTTAAAGCGATGCCGATACTGGCGCCGACGGTCGCTTTGATCTTGTTCAAGGTGAAAGGCTCCTCGATCCCTTCGATGATTCTGCGCGCGACGACGACGGCGTCGTTGGCGTCGGCGTCCATGAGAACAACCGCGAGTTCGTCGCCGCCCAAACGCACCACGGAGCCAGAACTGCCCACGGCCTTGGTGAGCCGTGGCCCGAGTTGGCGCAGGAGTTCATCGCCCGCCGGATGGCCAAAGGAGTCGTTGATTTCCTTGAAGTGGTTGAGGTCGACGAAGAGAAAGGCCAGCTCGCGCGCGTCGGCCAACGAGCCATCTTGATCGGCGAAAAAGAGGTCGAGCACCTGGGAGAGCAGGCGTCGATTACCGAGTCCCGTGAGTTCGTCGGTGTGGGCCTGACGATGGCGCTCTTCGGTGAGTATGCGAAGACTTCGGGCCGATATCGCGAGTCGAACGCCGACGGTCAGCAGCGTCGCTACCGCCAGCCACAGCGCGACGCGACTGATGGTGTTGAGGGTCCCCAGGATCAAGAGGGCGAGCCCACCGGTCGCCGCGATACCGGGAAAGAGGAAACTGGACACCCTTTGGGGTCGAAGCGGATTGAGGTGCCGCGTGGGAAACCACACTGACATCGAGATCAGAAAGATCGCTATCGGCCAGGCGATCGCGTTCGCGGTACTCCCGAAGCGAGACGCCACTCCCGACGACTGAAAGAGATTGGACGTGTCACCAACGACGATGGCGCTGAGTCCCGTCGCGAGCACGTACCACTGTCGCGACGCGCCGCCCAAGAGCAGAACCGTGCCGCCGATGACGAGAATGAGCAATAGGAGGTCCCCGACCGGATAGGCCAAGTTGACTGCAGTCGCAATGGAGCTTCCGCCGGTGGCGTTTTGGATACTGTGAAAAGCGAAGGCCGCGCAGAACGTCGCGGCACCCAAACCGGCCACGACGCCGTCGAGCCAGTTCGGACGGGCGAGACGACCGAGACCACGCTGGAGAATCATCACGGTAGCGACGTAGGCCAAGGGGTAGAACATCAGGTAGAAGCCGTCGGCGCCCGATGGCGTTGGGGGCTTGGCCCCTCCGATGGACTCGGTGGTGAGGACGATGTCACCAAGCGACCAGGACAACAGACTGAAACCGAGGATCAAGGGAATAGCTCGGCCGGGTCGCCGCGCGAGACCCTTGTAGATGCAAATCAGTGACGCCGCGAACTCAAAGGCGGCTACCGACCAACCATCAAGCCAGGCCCACTCCTGGTTTGAATTTCGTACCAGTAGTGAGATGAAATACGTGACCAGCAGAAGACCCAGAATGGCATAGGCGGCCCAAACCCACCTTTGATGACGACGCACCTCAGCCGCGCTGAGTGTGGATTCAGTGGTTGGCACCACGACGTCCGTGGAAGAACCAGGCGGTGGGCTGACGCGGGAGCCATTTTCGAAGCGAAAACGACCGCCATGGCGCCTTTCTTCGGCTACTGGCACCTTCCGACCCCCCGACATGTAGTGTCATCCGCACGAAAAACTTTTAAGAAATATTGACGAGTCTTTCGAGTCGTCATCAAATCACTCTCAACGAGCAGTCAACAAGACCCCATTTTAAAACGCGCTCGATCGAAAACCTGGCATTTGTACACACTTTGTTCACCGCGTTGAGCAGGAGTTTCACAAGTTTTTTGTCACGACGGGTCCGTCAGTTCGCCGAAGCGACACGGTGGTTTCGAACGGTTTTCTACCGTTCGCAGGGTTCGTCCTAGAGGGTCATTGCCCATCCCTCAACGCGTCAAAATCTATGGAAACTTCGCAGATTGTCGGGACTATTTCGGTTCCGCGGCGAACGCCTCAGCCTCGTCTCGACGATCGAATCCGACGATGTCGCTCACGTGGCCGCCGCGCACGGTCAACAGTTGCCAGCGCAACACCTCATTACCGTGTTCTCGAGGATCTTTGTTGCCACGCACCACGAGACCGACGAGCAATCGATCGCCCACGACGGTGATCTCGGAAACCGTTGCGGTGGCGCCAGAGGCCCTTCCACGCTGGTACCAAGCGAGAACCTGCGCTCGATTTTGACACGGCGGTGAGGTGTCGCCCGGTGGTCCCCACCGCACGTTCGCGTCGAGGATGTCGCTGAAGGCGGCGAGGTCCGCCGTTTCCAAGGCGACCTTCACTCGACGTGCGAGATGTTCCATCGATTCCGGAGTCTCCGCCATCGGGTTCCGCCTATCAATGAGTTGGTGCTCTCGTCTAGGGATTGTAATGCTCGTCCTTGGTGTGCAGTCGTCGACGTCGCCAATCATCAAGCGCGAGGCAACGCGTGGCATACGGCGTGCTCGCGTCGCACGTCATCATCTCTCCGCGATGGTCGCCCATCCCCGTTTCAACATCGTCGGAATCTCGTCGTTCGCCACCGCGGGCGACCAAAGGAAACCCTGACCTAGTTCACAGCCGAAGCTGCGCAGACGCTCGAGTTGCTCTGTCGTCTCTATTCCCTCGGCGAGCATCGTCATGTTGAGTTTGTGGCCGAGTGAGATAATTGCCTCCAACAGAGCGTCGTTTCGAGGATTCTCGAATGAGGGGCTCACGAAGGACTGGTCGACCTTGATGATCTTCGGCTGCAGGAGGGCCAAGTAGGAGAGTGAGGAGAATCCCGTACCGAAGTCGTCCAAGGCAAAGTAGATGCCGAGACGACTGAGATGTTCCATAACGTTCAACGTCTCGGAAACATTGAGGAGTGTCACGCTTTCGGTGATCTCGATGATCAGTTGTTCTCGAGTGAGTTGACTCTCTGCGAGAACCGATTCGATGATCGACACCAGGGCTGGGTCGTGAAACTGTCGGGCAGAAAGGTTGACCGAGACGTAGAGGTCCTTTCCCTCATCATCTGACTTTTCCCAGGAACTCGCCGCCGCCACCGCTTCCCTCAGAGCGAAGTAGCCGAGGTCCAAAATGAGATCACTCTGCTCGGCGGCCGGGATGAAGACGTTCGGCGGTACCCACCCTCGCACGGGGTGGTGCCAACGCATCAGGGCCTCGAAGCCGACGATCTCCGTGGTCGCGAGATCGATGATGGGCTGGTAGTGCATCTTCAGATCACCAGAGTGCAACGCTTGGCGCAACTCTCGAACGAGTTCGAAGCGGTCGACCGCCTGCTGGTGCATGCTCGGAGTGAAGAGGACGAAGCGACCCTTCCCCTCGCCTTTGGCTTCGTACAAGGCCACGTCGGCGTTCTGGATGAAGTCAGTCCTCTCGGACGTTGTCGCGTCGGAGACAGTGATGCCAATGCTCGCGTGCTGCTCGACCTGCGTTCCCGCGACGAAAAATGGATCCACCAGAGCGCCGAGCAGGCGAGTCGCCGCGAGCTGCGCGTCGGCCGGTGCGCGCAGACCTTCGGCCAAGTAGAGGAATTCGTCGCCCCCGAAACGACACAGCGTGTCCGTGGCGCGCGTCACTTTCTCTAAGCGGCGAGCCACCAACTTCAGCAGTTCATCGCCCGCGAGGTGGCCGAGCGAGTCGTTCACGCCCTTGAAGTCGTCGAGGTCCAAGAGAAGTACGGCGAAGAGTCCACCATCTCGGGCTACTTTGGCGTGTGCCTGATCGAGGCGGTCGTTGAAGAGTGCACGATTCGAAAGTCCGGTCAACGTGTCGTGCAGAGCTTGGTGGGAGAGCTCGGCGGCGAGTGTGCGCTCATCGGTGATGTCGCGTTCGGAGATGACGTTGTAGAGAATGTTGCCGTCCTCATCACGCGCCGGTGACCGTAAGACTTCAACGTAGATCAGTCGACCGTCTTTTCGCACGTAACGCTTGACGTAACGCGACTGACCCACCTCGCCTCGGAGAATGCGTTGGTGAGAGTCTTCGGTGATGCCAATGTCTTCGGGATAGGTGAACGGCGTCGAATTTTGGCCGAGCACTTCCTCACGGGAGAAACCGATCATGGTGCAGAACGCGTCATTGGCGGCGATGACGCGGTCGTTGAGATCCGTGAAGATCATTGGCGCCATATTGTCTTCGAATGCCAGTCGGAATCGCTCCTCGAGCGCCTGAAGCTGCTGGACGTATCTCGTCTGTTCGGTGATGTCTCGACCGTTCACGATGATGCCGGCGACGACCTCGTTGTCGAGAGCGTTGGTCGACACCAGTTCGAGTTCGCGAATCTCTCCGTTGGCCGCGATCGTTCTTACCGTGTCGCGAATTGATCCGTTCGGCGTTTGCAGTAGTTCTATGAACCGCGTGAACACCCGTTCGACGTCGTCGGGATGCAAGTACGTGAAGGCGTCAGTACCGATGCCCTCCTCGAGCGAAATGCCGAACGTCGTCAGAGAAATCGGGTTCGCGTAGGTGACTTTGCCGGTTTTGTCGATGACCAAGAGGAGGTCCAACGAGTTCTGGCCCACTTCCGTCAACGTCGCGAAGCGTTCCGCGTAGACGCTCTTCAGTTTCGACTCTTCGGACTTGGACTTCGACTTTCCGGTCTTCGGTGCCGGGGCGTGAGAAGTCTTCTTATCTTTGTTGGCCTTCTTTGACTTGTCGGACGTCACACGCAAATTTTACTTGGCTCGACTTGGCGTCGTCGTCATGGGGAATGCTCGTGCGCTCGGAGTCTGCGCGCACGAGCGGTGCGCTGGCTCGCGTCGGCGAACGCTAGGGCCACGAGGGTCCATTCCTCACGTGTCATCGTTGGTGTGCAAGTATGCGCAGTTGAACCACTCGAGGAGATCGCGTGCCGTACTGCACCAACTGTGGGACCGAGGAACGAGAGGGACAGCAGTTTTGCGGGGTCTGTGGCACTAGAAAGCCTGGGTCATTTGGCGCAACGCCGATGCCCGCGTTGTCGTCAGCGGAGTACGGCTCCGGGGCCGAGGTCCGCGTCGGCATCTCGTTGGTACCCCCCCGACAGTCTCGTTGGTCGGTCTTCCTTCGCGGCTTCTTGGCACTACCGCTCTACGTGGTTTACATAGGCGTTGGCTTCGCGGCGTTTTTTGTCACCGTTGTGGCTTGGTTTTGTGCTTTGTTCATCGGACGAGTCCCCGACGGCCAGCAGCAATTTCTTACCAAGGCGCTACGGGTCTACGCCAACGTCATTTCGTACGGGTACTTGTTAAGTGGTCGCTGGCCCGGGATTACGTTCAACGCGAAGCCCGGCGATCAAGTAACGGTCGACATCGATCACGTCGGACTGCGACGCTGGTCCGTTTTCTTTCGCCTCTTCCTCGGAGTCCCCGCGACGCTCGTCAGTGTCGCCCTGAACCTTGGTTCGTACCCCCTACTCCTCGTGGCCTGGGTGTGGGGCGTTCTCGCGGGCAGAGAACCACGTTCGATTCATCAAGCGCTGGCCCTCGTGCTGCGCTATCAGCTTCGACTGCAGGCGTACTCGACGTTACTGACGCCGACGCAACCCTTTCGTGGCTTCCTTGGTGACGGTGTCGAGCCGTCGATGAAGACGTCAGGGAGTGCTGAAGCGACACCCGCGGCGACCATCTCTGACGCGAACTCTTCACCCTTAGATCCGGCTGCTCCTCAGCGTCTCTCGACGTCCACGGTAATGACCGCGCCACTGCCGACACGATGGCTCGTGACCAGGGCGGCGAGGGTCTTGATGGTGCTCGCTCTCGTCGCTGGGGCACTCCTCTACTTTCTGACGCCTTCGTTCGAGAATCCACTAATTGTCCGGATGCAAGATTTCATCTCGCGCGGCGTCGTTACCACGTCGCACACCACCACGGTCAACGTGATGCTTCGTTTCGAAACGTCGACGAGCGCCTGTCGAGGGACTTACATGCTGGAGTGTCAACAGCGAGCCGCGACGCTCGCTATCTCTCACGTGAGCGATCAGTCAGCGTTGCTACTCTCGAACAACATCTTCATTCCTACAAATGCGCTGACGTCGGTGAAGAAGTACGAGTCGGCGATCGACGAGCTGGAAAACGAACTCTTCACGGTTCAAACGTCGAGTTCGCTCCCGTCGCAAACGCGCGTCGTGCGCGCCGACATACCTGCGACCTTGGCCCTAGTGAACCGTGATTTTCTCTTGGCCAAGGCGCGTCTTGGGGCTTGAATGTGGGGCCGTACTCGATGACGTCCTCGTCGCTGGGTCCACCATCATCTCGTTGCGTGTGCGAGCCGCCACGTACGCGGGGTGTTCACTGCGTCAGACTGGTGTGGTGAGAGTACGTCGTAACAAGAAAGTGGTTGATGATGCGGTGGAGTGACTCGCGACGGGTGCTGATGAGCGCGTTGGTCGGATCGATGATTGGCTCGACGCTGGTCGTCTCGATCGCCATCAGTTCCGTCGGCCAAGCCAGCGCATCGAGCGCGAGTTCGTGGACGGTGTACCACGGCGACGTCGCCGGCACCGGAGTTTCGACGTCACTTAGGAGTGTCGACACCTCGAAAAGGGCGTGGACGTCGCCGATGTTGAACGGTCAGATATTCGGAGAACCTCTCGTCTTTTCGGGTCGCGTCTACGTCGCGACCGAAAACGACATGGTGTACGCGATCTCGTCCGCGAACGGCCGGATCGTCTGGTCGCGGCACGTGGGCGGTGCCGTTCCCTCGTCGAAGTTGCCGTGTGGCGACATTTCCCCGTCGGTCGGGATCACGGGTACGCCAGTGATCGATCCGTCGAGAAATGAGATCTTTGTCGTCGCCGACGAACTCGTGAACGGCAGTCCCGAGCACGAACTAGTTGGTCTCTCCACGACCTCTGGCGCGCAAGAGATTAAGCAGGGCGTGGATCCGCGCGGTGCCGATCCCGCGGCGCTGTTGCAGCGCACCGGGCTGAGTCTTGACGCCGGTCACGTGGTGTTCGCGATGGGTGGTAACTACGGTGACTGCGCCTCGTACCGAGGTCGAGTCGCTTCGGTGAAGGAGACGGGATCGACGCCCACGTTCTTCACGGTGGACGCCAACGCCGGCGACTCCCAGGGCGCAGTCTGGATGGGTGGCGCGGCACCGGTCGTGGACGCGAAGGGCAATATCTGGGTCAGTGTGGGCAACGGTTCGGTGCATTCGAGTGGTCAGGCTTACGACGACAGTGATTCGGTGCTCGAACTCTCCGCAAGCCTTCAACTGAAGCAGTACTTCGCGCCCGCCGCGTGGCCCCAGGACAACGCCAGCGACCACGACATTTCCACGGCACCAGCGTTACTCTCGAACGGACAGGTCGTCGTGGCCGGTAAATCTCCTACGGTCTACTTATTGAACGCCGCGCACCTCGGGGGGATCGGCAAAGAGGAAGCGAGCCTCACGGGTGTCTGTGGCAACGACACCGACGGCGGGAGCGCGGTCGTCGGCACGACGGTCTACCTCCCTTGTCTTGATGGACCCGTTGCTCTTCGCGTGACGACGTCGCCCCCAGCGCTCAAGGTTCTGTGGCAGTCGAGCGTGGGCGGGGGACCGGTGATCGTCGCGGCGGGCATGGTATGGACAATCGGGCAGAACGGCGTGTTATACGGACTCGACGCTACGACTGGACACGTGCGTCAACAGGCAACGATCGGCACCCCGGCCAATCACTTTCCTACACCGAGCGTGGGCGACGGCCTCGTTCTCGCGGCGTCGGCGAACCGTGTCGTGGCTTTTCACGCGAGTGTCGGTCCTTAAACGCTGGACTCTAACTCGTCGCGCTGTTGCGCCTTGGGGTAGTGGTCGGCGCCACGTGCGTCAACGCCGCGGTAACGACGTCGGGATGGACTGCGCGAAGGAGAAGTGATTGTCCGGGTCGTACTTGTTCTTCACCTTGACGAGTCTCTTCAGGTTCTTTCCGTAGTACGCGGACTGCCAATCGCTGAGTGTGGGGTCGATGTAGTTCTGATAGGCGCCGGTCGTGGGATCGAAGATCTCGGCGCCGAGCCAGGTCAGCCACGCCTGACCGGCGTCAATCTCCGACGCGGGCGTGTAGGTCCCCCACGAGTAGGTCGCCTGTATGCCGGCCACCTTGTCGCGGTGCACGAAGGCTGTTTCGTCACTGGCGACACGGTTGATCGCGCCGCCGTAGGAGTCGAAGGCGAGCGCACCGCCGAGAGTGGGCGCGTGCGACTGGAGATTCTCGATCGCCGCGACCATGCTCTGTGCCTGCGCGTGGGTCATCGCGGCGTTGACGTAACTGGACTTTGCCGAAAAGGCCGACCGGCTCAGCTGGCCGGCGGGATTGTGCGAAGAGAGATGGCACGACGCGATGGCGAGCCCCGAACAACCCGCTTCGATCTCCATCGCCTCGAGGTAGTCGTGCGAGCCAACAAAGCTGTACGAGGGCGCGGTGCCGATCAGTGCACGAAGCGACGACAAGAGTGGCGCGAGCGCCGCCGCACTGCCGCAGTACACCCCGTTCGTTTGGGCCAGGAATCCGTACGTACCTTGAGAGAAAAGTTGACAGTCCGACCACAGCTCGTCGGGCGTCGAACCAATCCACTGTTGCCACGCTTCGAGCATCGTGGCAGCCGCGGCCCAGGGGAACTGCATCGTGAAGAGGGTGACCTCGGGCATCGCGTGGACGTTGAACGTGAACGAGGTCGCCACGCCGAAGTTCCCTCCGCCACCGCCTTGGCAGGCCCAGAGGAGGTCCGAGTGATCGTGCCCGTTGGCTTTGACGTGGTGCCCGTCGGCGGTCACGAGACTCACCGAGCGAAGGTTGTCCGAGGTGAGACCGTACCTTCTTGCGAAGACTCCCACGCCGCCACCCAACGTGAGGCCCGCGATCCCGACCGAGGGACACGAGCCACCGGGCAGCAGTCGACCTTGGCGGCCGACGACGTTGTACACGTCGATCAACTGGGCGCCCGCGCCAACGGTGGCGGTGTCGGTGGTGGTATCGACCGACACGTCCGACATCCGGCTCACGTCGATGACGAGTCCCTCACAACTCGAGTAGCCACCGTAACTGTGGCCACCCGATCGACTGGTCAGTGTTACGTCGTGCGAGGTGGCGAACTCGAGGCATCGAGAAACATCGTCGGCGCTCTCGCAGTAGGCAATACCTTGTGGGCGCAGGTCGACGAACTTCGAGTTGTAGAGCAGCCGGTCGATGGCGTAAGCGCGATTGGCGGGAAGGATTAAAGATCCAGACAAAGACGCGGCCAACTTTGACCAGTCGGCACTCGTCGCCGGGCCAAGGTTCGTAGTGCTGGTGGGGCTCGGCGCGGAGGATTTCGCGTCGCCGCAGCCCTCTAAGGTCAATGACGCCGCTAGCGCGCCGGTGGTGAGCGTCCCGAGCTGAAGGCTTCGGCGCAGGAACGCTCGGCGATCGAACGTGGGATTGGACGTCACGTCGCGACGTTAGAGCCGCTGGCAGCGGTTTCCATGGTTTTGGCTTCTACGACGGGCTCTCTCGCTACTAGTTCCTGATTAAGAATTGGTGACGATGAACGATAAGCGGAGCGACCTCGCTGTATCGTGCACTGTCGAGTTATTCACGTCGCGTCACGCACGACCGAGATGAATTCATCGAATTCGTGGTTCTTGTCGCGAACCATTGGCGAAAGATTTGGTGGCGTTACGCATCGACGTGGTATCGAACAATTGGCGCGTGTAAGTAGGGGATTGTCGCAAGGTGAAAGAGTCACAGAGGATGCGTAGGAACCCGTCCAGGGTTCTGGTGGCCACGTTCATCGTGCTCGCGGGTGTCGTTCTTCCCGTCTTTGGCCTTTTCGCCGAAGGTGTCGCGGGGGCTGACACGCCTTCGACCAACTTCTACCTCGACCTGGGTGGCTCGGGTTCAGTGGGCGTGCAGCCCACGCTCGCCGACCCTCGTGGTGCGAGAACCAATCAGGGTTACTCGAACGATCTCGTGGCGTACGAAGCGGCGCGAGGCGTGACGTTGCAGTTGACCGAGTTGGGTTGTCCGGGTGAGACCACGGCGACCATGATTGACGGCAATGACCACTGCTATCCCGTCTACGACAGCCAGTTCAGCGAGGCGTTGACGTTTCTTCGTTCCCACCACGGGGACAGTGGCATAGTGACGATCGACCTCGGTTTTAACGACATCCATCACTGCTTCCATCACGGAGCGGTCAACGAGACGTGCGTGAAAACCCAAATCGACGCGATGCGTCAACTGTTGCCCACCATTCTCACGGGTTTGAAGAACGTGTCCGGTCCCGGCGTTACTTTCGTGGGCCTCGGGCACTACGACCCCTTCTTGGCTGACGCTCTCAATGGTCCCGCGGGTCAACTGTTCGCCCAAGCGACCGCCGCCGCGATCGATTCCCTGAACGCAACGTTGCACAGCGTATACACCAGCGCCGGCGTGGCCATGGCGACCGTCGGCGCCGCGTTCGAGAGTCGCAACGTCGCCCGGGTGAACATGGCGGGCAAGGGAATGGTGCCGGAGAACGTCGCCAACGCGTGCGAACTGACATGGATGTGTCAAGCGCCGCCCTTCGGCCCCAATCTCCATCCGAACGACGCCGGCTACGCCATGATCGCTACGGCGATCGAAAGTGCGCTCAAGGCTCCCTGGTAGATCTGGCCCGTGGCGCCGACCATGGGGCCCCTAAGCACGGACGCCTCAAGCAGATCTTGGCGGGGTAGGACCAAAGATTCGATCGTTGTACGCGTCGTTGAACGTGAAGTTCCTCGAATCTGGGGGGACTATTCGCCGGGTCATGGTGGTTCACCGTGGTGAGTATGAGATTTCCACCCTTAAAATTGGGGATTCGAAGCGCACTGAGAGCGTTCACAACTAAGCCCTTGCCAATACATGACTAACCTGATAAGAATTGTCATCTATAGGGACCTTTGAGCTGAAAGGAGCGCGGTGACCACGGAAACCAAGACCGAGTCGGGTGTCGAAGCCGTCAAACGCGCCAGTAATTACCTTCGCGGCGACCTCGACAGCGACCTTTCGAACGAACTGCCGAACGTTACCAACGACAGCGAACAGTTGCTCAAGTTTCACGGCATCTACGCCCAAGACCAACGAGACGTGCGCCGCGCCCGGGCCCTGGCCGGAGAAACGCTCGACTACATCTTCATGATCCGCGTCGTCATCCCGGGCGGGCGACTCTCGCCCGAGCAGTGGCTCGGATTAGACGACATTGCCTCGACGATCGCCGACGGCTCCGTTCGATTGACGACACGCCAAGCGGTGCAGTTTCACGGCGTCGTGAAGGGCGATCTGCGCGACCTCGCGAAGGGTCTGGACCGCCAGTTCCTGTCGTCCTTCGGCGGCTGCGGCGACGTGGTCCGAAACGTGGTGACGTGCCCGAATCTGCACTTGGAGAACGGTCACGGCCACTTAGAGGGCATCGCGCTCCAACTCCGCGAGACGTTTCGTTCGACGTCGGAAGCGCACTGGGAGATATTCGTCAACGGCGAGAAGGCGGCGTCGCGCGAAGAGATTAAAGAGCGCCCCTTCTACGGCGACACCTATCTACCGAGAAAGTTCAAGATCGCCGTTTCGCATCCCCGCGACAACTGCGTGGACGTCTTCGCCCAAGACGTCGGTCTGATCCCGGGCGAACACCCCGACCTCGGGGCGGGCTTCACTTTGCTCGTCGGTGGGGGACTCGGTCGTTCCTACGCCAACGCCGACACCTTCGCTCGCTTGGCCGAACCGTTGACGTTCGTGACGAACGAAGAGGTTGAAGAGGTCATCGCCGCCATCATCGCGACCTACCGCGACTTAGGCGATCGAACGGATCGCAAGCGCGCGCGCATGAAGTACGTGGTCGCCGACCTCGGCCTCGCGGCCTTTCAGTCCGAAGTGGAGCAGCGTCTCGGTCGCGGACTTCGCGCGCCACTCGAGCTGCCCGAGGACTTCGACGCCGACGATCACTTGGGATGGCGAGCGTTGCCGAACGACACTTGGCAAGTCGGCATTCGCGTGGGCGCCGGTCGCGTGAAGGACGTGGAGGGTGGCACCACTCTCAAGAGCGCTCTTCGCCACATCGCCGAGCGCTACGCCGTCACCTTCTTCATCACCGCCCAGCAAGACCTCATCGTGAGCGGCGTTCTCGCGAGCGACCGTGACGCGATCGACGCGCTGCTTCGTGAACACCACGTGCGTCTTAACGAAGAGCTCGGCAACATCGAGCGACGCGCGATGGCCTGTCCCGCGCTGCCCACGTGTGGCCAAGCGCTCACTGAAGCCGAGCGCGTCTTGCCCGATCTCGTGAGCGGACTCGAAGACGCACTGCAACGCCGCCAACTCGGACGACGACCACTGCAACTTCGTATGACCGGTTGTCCGAACGGTTGCGCGCGTCCGGCTATTGCCGAGATCGGCGTGGTGGGTCGAACGAAGTCGACCTACGACATCTACTTGGGGGGCGGGACGAAGGGGAATCGACTGGCCGCGCTCTATCAGGAGAAGGTCAAGTTGGAGGACATTCCCGAGATTCTCGGACCCCTCTTCGATCGCTGGGGTAGTGAAGCCGGTGCCGAGGAGTCCTTTGGTGACTTCGTGACGAGAGTTGGTTTCTCGTGACCGTCTACCTCGTGGGCGCGGGTCCCGGTGACGCCGACCTCTTGACGATTCGCGCCGCGCGACTGCTCGGCGAAGCCGACGTCGTCGTACGCGACCGACTCGTTGACGAATCCGTGATGGGGTTCGTGAACCCTGAGGCGCGGATCGTGGACGTGGGTAAGGCGCCGGGTGACTCGTCGAGTCAAGAAGCGATCAACACGCTGCTCGTCGACCTCGCTCATCGCTACGAGACGGTCGTGCGGCTTAAAGGGGGGGATCCCTTCGTCTTTGGTCGCGGCGGCGAAGAGTTGCTCGCGCTGCACGAGGCGGGCGTGGCCTGTGACGTCGTGCCCGGACTCAGTTCGGCACTCGCCGGGCCCCTAGCGGCGGGCATCCCCGTGACCCATCGCGGCGTGAGTAGAGGCGTCACCATCGTGAGCGCGCGCGGCGCGCGCGGCGACGTGACGGACTTTCGTTCCTTGGCCAATCCCGAGTTGTCACTCGTCGTTCTGATGGGCGTTGAGCATCGCCGGACTATCGCCTTAGAGCTCATCGAAGGTGGACTGAGCGCCAAGACGCCCGTCGCGGTGGTCGAACAGGCCTGGACCGGACAACAGCGAACGACGCGCGGCACGCTCGAAGACCTCGCGAATTTCAACGTACTGCCGCCCGCCATCATCGTGGTCGGGGGCGTGGCGTCATTCGACCTTCGCTCGCTGCACCTCTTTGACGTCGCTCTGCTCTGAGATGCTGCCCCTCGCGTTCAAGTTCGACTCGGTACCCGTGCTCGTGGTGGGCGCGGGTCGCGTCGGGGCGCGAAAGGCCGAACAGTTAATCGAAGTCGGCGCGATGGTCACGATGATCGCCGAGGAGTTCCGTCAGCCCGTTCCCCAAGGTGTCTTTCACGTCGAACAACGCCGCTACCGGCAAGGCGACCTCCACGGTTTCCTCCTCGTAGTGTCGGCGACGGGTGATCTCGCGATTAACGACGAGATCGTTGCAGAGGCTCGTGACGAGCGGATCTGGCTCAACGTGGTGGACGATCCCGCTCGTTCGAGTTTCTACTTCATGGCGCTGCACCGTCAAGGTGAGGTGACGATAGCCGTGACGACTGAAGGCGCCGCGCCCGCACTCGCCCAAGAGATTCGTACACTCGCCGCGCAACGACTGCCGAACAATATAGGTGAGGTGGCCGCCACGTTGCGCGACGAACGCCGTGCGGTGCACGAGCGAGGTGCCAGCACCGAAGACGTCGACTGGCGCACGCGGATTCGACAACTACTTGGGAGTGACGCAACGAACTGATCGGACACCCCGACGAATCGTCTAGGCAACTAGACGGTGCGTCACGCACCTCGACGGTGAAGGTCACGTACAAAAAATCTTTCTCATGATGAAGAATTGTGGTGCCGTTGCGAAAGCGACTGTGAGTGCGCTCAGAAGAGCACATCGGCACGGTCTTTGACACTTCGATTGTTGATTTGACCAGTCATGTTCTCGGAATCACGGATTATTATTGCGTAATGGCAAAACAGAGTCGCTCGGTTCCCGTCATGCAAGCCGTTCTCGAAGCAGTCGCGGAACGCCTGATGGCGGGCGATGAGATGCTCATTCGTATACCGGAAATATGTGAGGCGACGGGCGTCAACTACGGCTCGGTGTACCACCACTTTGGATCGCGCGAGGGCGTCATCGACGCGGCCTACGACATGATCTTCACGCAACTCGTCGACGAAGACCTCCGCATGTTCCAACAGGTCAACGAGACGGTGCAGTCGCTCGACGAGTACATCTCCGTGATGCAGCCCATCGTGGCCACGTTGTCGTCGGGTCCCGAACGAAGGGGTCGTCGCGCGCTTCGAATGAGAATCGCCGCCGCGGCTTCGACGCGACCCGATCTCAGCGTGCTCATCGGCACCTCACAAGCGCGTCTCACGAACGACTTGGCTCGTTTGACTGAGTTCGCCCAAGAGCGACAGTGGCTGCGCGACGACGTGCCGGCGGCGTTCTTCGCGGTCTTGTTTCAGATCCTGATCTTCGGGCGTTCCCTCGACGACATCTCGAACAACCCGATCGACGAAACTGTCTGGGGTTCGTCGCTCAACATCCTCTTCATGGAGTTGTTGAAGTAGGAGTGACCTCATCGCACGCGGTGTGCTGAACTGCGTGTATGAATTGGTCTCGCCCCGTCGCGATGGTCCTGCTCCTCGTGGCATTGGGCGTCGCCGTGACCAAGACGACGCCCTTCTCCTCCACGTTTCCCGTCTCGACACCCTGTAACGCGTTGGCGTTGGCGGCACCGTTCACCGGACCACTCAAGGTGCGAAGCGTCGAGAGTTTCGGTTGCGTCGGACCCTGGGGCTATCTCTGGGCGACCGTCGGCGCGGGCGTACAAGAGATCGGCGTCACTGAAGTGGTGCACTACGACACCGCGACGGGACTCTGGCGTAGCGCCTCTCGTCTCAAGTACTGCGATCATCACCTCTTGCCGACCTACGTAGAGTTCTGGGGCTGCAACTCCAACTAGCCACGGTTTCGTGCACGTGGCGCGGTGAAGGAATAGTGACGGCCGAACGTCGTCACCGTCATCGACGTAGAACGCGCAACGAGGTCGCCGCCCGCGCTCTCCTGACCACGTGAAGATGTTGAACTCGTCGCCACGAACTCGTGACGCGTACTCGAGGCGTCGTCACATCACCTACGCTCATCACGTGCGAGCTCGAGGATTCGTCTCTTTAGCGCGGGCCTCCGCGCAGGATCTCTTTGATCAGAGAACGGCCTTTGGTCGCCTCGCGCTCGTGCACGTCATCATGATGGCGGGCGACACGTTGGTCACGGTCTCGCTCGCGGGGTCACTCTTCTTCTCGGTCTCGCCGACCGAGGCGAAGGGCAAAGTCCTGTTGTACCTACTCTTGACCATCGCGCCCTTCGCCGTCGTCTCACCCGTGCTCGGACCCCTGATCGACCGCTCGGCCAACGGGCGGCGAATCCTTGTTGCACTCTCGGCCGGCGTCCGTGCGGTGTTGTGTTGGCTGATGGCTGAGCATCTCAACTCGCTTTGGCTTTTCCCGCTGGCTTTTCTCTTGCTCGTTTCGTCCAAGCTCTACGTCGTCACGCGCGGCGCCTTGGTCCCCGAGATGGCCCGCACCGATCAGTTTCGTGAACACGCCGATCGCGTCGGCGACGCCGGTTGGCCGAACGAACGGGTCGATGAGGAAAAGGGCTTCGCGGGCTTTAACGCGCAACTCACGCTGCTCGGCACGTTGGTCGGGCTCGTCGCGGGATCGGTGGGCGCGGGTATCTTGAAGGGCCTGGGTGCCACGAGTGTCCTCGTGGTGGCGTCCTTCGTGTACGTCGGCGCGACGATCGCGAGCGCGCGACTCCAACGCCCCTCGCAGATCGTGCGCGATCAGGTCGCCGGGCTCACGCAGACCGAACGTGATCTGAACGCACTGAATCCCCTCGGCGACGTCGAGGTCGCGTGGGGACTTGGCGCGGCCGCGCTCATGCGCTTCAGCGCGGGATTCGCCACGTTCTTGTTGGCGTTCGGACTGCGACGCGAGTCGGCGGGACTGGGCTGGTACGCCTTCGCCCTGGTCATCAGTGGGGTAGGTGCACTCGGCGGACTGGCCTTCGTGACGCGCGTGCGCAACGTCCTTAGTGAGGCGACGTTGTTGACCATCGCGCTCTTCGCCACGGGCGTGGGTGCCGCGCTGGCGTCCACGCATCCCGTGCTCTGGGTCCAGGTGCTCCTCGCGGGTTGGCTCGGCGTGAGCGGTGCCGTCGCCCAACCGAGTTTCGATGCCATCACCCAGAGGAACGTGGCCCCGGGCGCGCAGGGTCGTACCTTCGCTCGGTTCGCCGTGCGTCAACAACTTCTTTGGGTACTCGGCGCGTTGATCCCCGTAGCGATCGTCATGAGTTTCTCCGAGGGCGATCGACTGCTCGCCGTGCTGATGATCATCGCGAGCTTCGTCTACCCGATCGGACGTCGTGCCGCGAGACCGTGAGACGACTCGCCTCACGTCGCTTGTGTTGTAATTAGATATGGCGACGTCCCCCCGTTTAGAGTTCTCACCTGAAGAGTTGGCCACGCTGCCCCACGTCGTGGTCGTCGGCGGCGGGTTCGCCGGACTGTCCACGGCACGAAAACTCATGAACCGACCGGTTCGCGTCACCATCATCAACAAACACAATTTCCACACCTTCTTGCCTCTGCTCTACCAGGTGGCGACGGCCGGTCTTGAACCCGCGGACGTGGCCTACCCCATTCGCACCGTCTTTGGCCACGCGAAGAACATCAACGTACGTCACGCCAGTGTGAAGGGCATCGAGCAAGGTCGTAATGTCGTCATTCTCGACACGGGCGCCGAGATCTCGTACGACCACCTGGTCGTGGCGACGGGCGCCACGGCCTCGTTCTTCAACATCCCCGGCGCGGCGAAGTACGCGATGCCGCTGTACACGCTGTCGAACGCGCGACGACTACGCAATCGACTCTTGCGCGCACTCGAAGAAGCCGAGGTCGCCGCCGAGATTGCGCCGGTGTCGCTCAACTTCGTGGTCGTCGGCGGGGGACCCACGGGCGTCGAGACGGCCGGCGCGCTGTCAGAACTGATCGACATCGCGATCAAGCGTGACGGCCTGCGACTGGACCCGGCGACGGTACGCATCGAACTCGTGGACGTCGCGCCGCGACTCTTGACGGCGTTCCCCGAATCGGCGAGCCGGTACGCGAAGAAGGTTCTCCAAAAGATGGACGTCGACGTCGAACTAGGCCGATCCGTGGTGGAAGTGGGAGAGCGCTCCATTGTCTTCTCCGACGGCGAGCGCTTCGAGACCGCGGCCGTGATCTGGGCGGCGGGCGTGACCGCGAGCGGTACGTTGGCCGACGCGCTCGATGGCCCCAGGGGTCCGAGCGGACGTGTCCTCGTTGGATCCAACCTTCGTCTGGTTGAGAGTGAGAACGTCTGGTGCGTCGGCGACGCGGCCGCTATTCCCGGGGTGGAGAACGGTTTCTACCCCCAGCTCGCCCCCGTCGCCATTCAATCCGGTCGCCACTGCGCCACGCAGATACTGCGCGTGCTGGCGGGCGAGGCGACCGAACCTTTTCACTACCACGACAAGGGCATCATGGCCACGATCGGGCGCCGCGCGGCCGTGGCGAAGTTGCCCCACGGCTTCGTCGTTCGTGGCACGGTGGGCTGGTTCGCGTGGCTCGGTCTGCACCTGTGGTACCTCGTGGGTTTTCGCAATCGCCTGCGCGTGATGATCAACTGGATGTGGCGCTACTTCGACTGGCCCTCGGGACCTCGCCTGATCGTCGCGGACGCCGAGACGGCGGAGTAGCTACGCCAGTCGAGCTTCGAGGTCGTCGACGAACGCGGCGAGCTTCGCCGGCAGGTGATCGTTGAACTGGGCGTAGTGTTCGCGAATGCGCGGTACTTCGTCGCGCCACTCGTCTTCGTGCACCGTCAAGAGCTCTTTCATGTCCGCGGGCGTCACGTTGAGACCCTCGACGTTGATCGCGCTCTGGGAGGGCACGTAGCCAATGGCCGTCTCGTCGGCCTCGCCGCGACCGGCGGTGCGCTCGAAGATCCACTCGAGGACGCGGGAGTTCTCGCCAAAACCCGGCCAGAGCCAACGACCGTCCTCGCTCTTACGGAACCAGTTGACGTAGAAGATCTTCGGGAGTTTCGCCTCGTCGAATCGTTCGGAGAACGTCAGCCAGTGTGCGAAGTAGTCGGCCATGTTGTAGCCACAGAAGGGCAACATCGCGAAGGGGTCGCGACGAAGGTTCCCGACCGCGCCGGTCGCCGCTGCGGTCGTCTCCGAGGCCATGATCGAACCCAAAAAGACGCCGTGGTCCCAACCGCGCGACTGAAAGACGAGGGGGATGACGCTCGCGCGACGACCCCCGAAGAGGATGGCGTCGATGGGCACGCCGGCGGGGTCTTGCCACTCGGGCGCAATCGCCGGGTCTTGATCGGCGGGTGCGGTGAAGCGAGAGTTCGGATGCGCGGCGGGCGTGCCGAGCTCCTTCGACCACTTCTGGCCCTTCCAGTCGATGAGCCCTTCGGGCGGTTCGCCCATGCCTTCCCACCACACGTCGCCATCAGGCGTGAGCGCGGTGTTCGTGAAGATGGTGTTCGCCTCGACCGAGTACATGGCGTTGGGGTTCGTGTCCATGTTGGTACCGGGCGCCACGCCGAAGAATCCTGCTTCGGGGTTGATGGCGTAGAGGCGACCGTCGGGACCAGGCTTCATCCAGCAGATGTCGTCTCCCACGGTTTCGACCTTCCAGCCCGGGAGCGTGGGCACGAGCATCGCGAGGTTCGTCTTGCCACAGGCGCTCGGAAAGGCCCCCGTGACGTAGCGCGACTCGCCGAGCGGGCTCGTCAGTTTCAAGATCAGCATGTGCTCGGCGAGCCAGCCGTCGTCGCGCGCGAGGACCGACGCGATGCGCAGGGCGAAGCACTTCTTTCCGAGCAAGGCGTTGCCGCCGTAGCCCGAACCGAAGGAGATGATCTCGTGGGTCTCGGGGAACTGCACGATGTACTTGTTCTCCGCGTCACAGGGCCACGCCACGTCGGTCTGGCCGTCGGCGAGGGGCATGCCCACCGAGTGCAGACAGGGCACGAACTCGCCGGTCTCGCCGAGCACCTCGAGCGCGCCCTTGCCCATGCGCGTCATGATGCGCATGGAGACGGCCACGTAGGGCGAGTCGGTGATCTCGACACCGATGTGCGAGATCTTCGAGCCGAGCGGTCCCATGGAGAAGGGCACGACGTACATCGTGCGGCCCTCCATCGAACCGGCCAAGAGCGTGTTCAGCGTCGCGCGCATCTCGCTGGGTTCGCGCCAGTTGTTCGTTGGCCCGGCGTCGATCTCGTTCGTGGAACAGATGAACGTGCGGTCCTCGACGCGCGCGACGTCACCGGGGTCGGACGCGGCGTAGTAGCTGTTCGGACGCTTGGCCTCGGAGAGTTTGGTGAAGGTGCCGTTGTCGACGAGTAGTTGACACAACTCGTCGTACTCTTCGGCTGAACCGTCACACCAGTGGATACGATCGGGGGTAGTGAGCTGCGCCACTTCCTCGACCCATTCGATCAACTTCTTATTCGTGGTTGGGTACGTCACGACTTCTTCCTCTTTTGCGATCCTCACGCCGCCTCGTTACGACGCGATAAAAATCCCCCCGCCATGAGCGCGCCGACCGACCCAACCAAAGAACGGAGTCCGCACGAAGATGACGTATTGGAGCGTATAGCGAAAATCGTCACCCTGGACAACATTCCAAGGGGCGAACGGCATGTGGGCGACGACGCTGCCGTACTTTTGCCCTTCGTGGGCGAGGCGATCGTCAGCACGGACGTGTCCGTACTGGGCGTCCATTTGGAGGCGTCGCTCTTCCCGTTGGCCGATCTCGGCTACAAAGCGGTGACGACGGCGTTGTCGGACCTGGCCGCGATGGGCGCGCGTCCGCGCGGACTGGTGGTGGCCGTCACCGCGCCGCCCGGTACCGACCTCGACTCCTTGCATCGCGGCATTGCCGAAGCCGCCGCCTTGACGAACACGCCGGTCGTGGGCGGCGACCTCTCGAGCGGGAACGACGTGGCCGTCACCGTCACGGTCTTTGGCGAGTGTCCCGGTCGAGGGGCGGTGCTGCGCAGCGGGGCACGAGAGGGTGACGAACTACTCGTCACCGGTCCACTCGGTCGCGCGGCCGCCGGTCTTCGACGCCGGCGAGACGGTGCGCCACTGAGTGACGAACTCGTGGAGGCTCATCGCCGTCCCTGGCCCCGGTTGAATGAGGGGATGGCGGCGCGAGGTGCGCACGTGCACGCAATGATGGACCTCAGTGACGGCCTCGGCCTGGATCTGCATCGACTCGCGGACGCGTCGAACGTGGGCTTCGAGCTCCGAGCGATTCCCGTCGCGCCGGGGGCCACCGAGGAAGAGGCGACGAGCGGGGGCGAAGACTACGAACTGCTGATCGCCACGAACGATCCGGCGCGCCTGCGCATGATGTTCTTCGATCGCGGACTACGAGAGCCCTTGACCGTGGGCGTCGTGGTCGCTGACCCTCAAGTGCGAACATTGGATGGTGCGCCCTTTGCCCGCCAGGGCTTCGAGCACGAACTCTAGAGGACCAACGCTGCGAAGGCAGCGGTAAAAACTAGGCCTTGAAGGTGGAGCGCGCGGGCTTGGTGATCTTGCCCGAGCGCAGGCATCCGGTGCACACGTTCACGCGCTTCGGCGTGCCGCCCACGAGCGCGCGCACGCGCTGGATGTTCGGATTCCAGCGACGCTTGGTGCGACGGTGCGAGTGTGAGACGTTCATGCCGAACGACGGCTTCTTACCGCAGATTTCGCAGACTGACGCCATGATGAACATTCTCCTTAGGCCCGCTCGCCCCGGGGGCGCGGACTGGTTAAACCGAAGGTCCATTGTAGCATCGCTAACGATGACCAGTCCCTCGACGCTGTCGGCTCGTGACCTGCGTAGGGCCATCGCCACCTACGGCGAGCTCCTTCGTTCCCACCGAGAGGTCATCAATCGTTTGAACGTCTATCCGGTGCCCGACGGGGACACCGGGACAAATATGGCCCTCACCATCGAATCAGTGGCGAGCGCGCTGGCGGCACTGGACGAGAACGCGCCCCTGGGCGACGTCGCCAAGGCCATCGCCCACGGATCGCTCATGGGGGCGCGCGGCAACTCCGGGGTCATCCTCTCGCAACTCCTTCGAGGACTCGTCGCTCACTTTCCCGCCGAGGGCGACGTCTCGGCGAGCGACTTGGCCGCCGCGCTCGTGAACGCCGACATCCTCGCGCGCCAGGCCGTCGTTCGCCCGGTCGAGGGGACGATCCTCTCGGTGGCTCGCGCCGGAGCCGAGGGCGCCAGTGCCAACGCCGACTCCCTGGTGACGCTCGTGCGCGGCGCCCGAGACGCGGCGAAGGTGGCGCTCGCCAAGACGCCCGAGCAGCTGAGCGTGCTCAAGCAAGCCGGCGTCGTCGACTCCGGTGGCGCGGGTCTGGTGCTCTTCTTTGACGCCTTGTGTCACGTGGTGGCGAACGACGATCTGCCCGTCGCCCCCGACGTTGACGACATCGTGGTGCGCGTGCACGAAGAGTTACTAGACCATTCGGCCCTCGCCGAGTTGCGCTACGAGGTCATGTACCTGCTCGACGCCGACGACTCCAAGATGCACGCCTTTCGTCGGGTGTGGTCGGGTATTGGCGACTCCATCGTCGTCGTCGGTGGTGACGGACTGTACAACTGTCACATCCACACCAACGACGTCGGCGCGGCTATCGAGGCGTCGCTCGACGCCGGACGGCCGCGCGAGATTCGCGTCACCGACCTCGCCGATCAAGTCATCGAGGAACGATGGGTTCGTGAGGCGAACGTTGAGTCGCGCGAGGAAGAGAGCGAAGCGCCACCCACCACCGCGGTAGTGGCGGTCGTGGTGGGCGACGGCATCGGACGCATCTTTCACTCGCTCGGCGCACGCCACCTCGTCTTCGGCGGTCAGTCCATGAATCCCTCGACGGCCGATCTCGTCGAGGCGGTTCTCGCGACGGGCTCGTCGCAGGTCGTCCTCCTGCCCAACAACAAGAACATCCAACCGGTCGCCGAACAGGTCGCGGGTCTCGTCGATCAGAGCGTGAACGTGGTGCCGACGAGCTCGATCGTCGAGGGCTTCGCGGCCCTCCTCGCGTACGACCCCGACGCGTCGGGCGAGCAGAACGCCGCGGCGATGAGCGCCTCGGCCTGCAACGTGGTCGCCGGCGAGGTGACCCAAGCGGTGCGCGACGCGACGACCGACGCCGGGCCCGTGCACGAAGGCGACTGGATTGGCCTCGGCGCCCTCGGCGTCCTCTCGGTGGCCGACTCGATCGCGGGCGCGAGCAATCAACTGCTCGCCGTCCTGGTGCGTCCCGAGCACGAGCTCCTGACCATCATCGAGGGCGACGGATCGTCGCCGGCCAACACGCGTCGCGTGACGGAGTTTCTCGCCGAGGAGTATCCCCAGATCAGCGTGGAGGTCCACCGGGGCGGCCAGCCCCTCTACCCCTACTACTTCGGCCTCGAGTGAGTGACGCGCCGGCGCGGCGACTTCGCCAGTTGGGTGACGTGTCGGTCAGCCAACTGCGAAACATCGGCGAGAAGCGCACCGCGGCCCTGGCCTCGCTCGGGATCGACAACGTCTTCGACCTCCTGACGGTCTATCCCCGCCGGTACTTGGATCGCACCAAGCGCGTCGACCTCTCCGATCTCAACGTGGGCGACGAGGCCGCGGTGTACGGCGAGGTCGTTAAGGCGAACAGTCGTCGCACGAGACAGGGCCGGGTCATGGTGGAAGTGACGGTGAGCGACGACGGTGATTCTTTGAAGGTGGTCTTCTTCAACCAAGCGTGGCGCGAACGCCAACTCTCGCCGGGTGTCCAAGCGCTCTTCTTCGCCAAGGTCAGCGAGTACAAGGGTCAACGTCAGATGACCAATCCCGTCGTTGACGTCGTGGTGGGCGCGTCGGGTGAGGAGCGTGACCCCTCAAAAGTCGGTCGCGTCGTGGCGATCTATCCCGCGTCGGGCAAGGCCGGTCTCACCAGTTGGGAGATGGGCGGCTTCATCGAAGAGTCGTTGCGTCGCGCCGGTCCATTCTTCGATCCCCTCAGCGAGAGTGAACGAGAAGAACTGCACCTGGTGGATCGAACGCAGGCCTACTGGGGAATCCATCTCCCCCACGAGGAGAGTGACAAGGTGCCCGCTCGGCGTCGGCTCGCCTTCGACGAGTTCTTGCGACTCCAGTTGTTACTCGCGCTTCGGCGCCAGCGCGTCGAAGCGTCGTCCGCGGGGATTCGCCATCCCTTCGACGTGGCCGATCTCGACGTCGCGGTGGGAGAACTCGTCGCGCCTTCGTCCTCACTCGTTCGACGGTTCCTCGCGGGTCACCGTTACACCCTCACCTCCGCGCAACACCGCGTCCTCGAAGAGATCTCGCGCGACATGTCGTCGTCGCTGCCCATGCATCGACTCCTCCAAGGTGACGTTGGTTCGGGCAAGACCGTGGTGGCGCTCGCGGCGATGTTGGCCTCGCTCGACGGAGGGCGCCAAGGGGTGCTGATGGCGCCCACGGAGGTTCTCGCCGAGCAGCACGTCGCCTCGTTACGACGCGATCTCGAGGGACTCAGCGTGCTCGACGACACGGTGCTCGGAGGTGAGCGCCCTCTCTCGGTGCAGCTCTTGACCGGACGCGTGCGAGCGAAGGAACGCCAGTTCGTGCTCGACGGCCTGTTGAACGGATCGGTGGACTTCGTTGTTGGTACGCACGCGCTGTTGAACGAGGACGTGCGTTTTCGTGCGCTGGGTGTGATCGTGATCGACGAACAGCACCGCTTCGGCGTCGAACAGCGAGCCGCGCTTCGCGATCAAGGACGAAACCGCTCGAACGAGGGCGCCGACCCTGACGTCCTGGTGATGACGGCGACGCCCATCCCGAGAACGGCCGCCATGGTCCTCTTTGGCGACCTCAACTTCTCGGTCCTCGACGAGATGCCCAAAGGACGTCGACCGATCGAGACGAAGTGGGCGAAGGACGACGGCGAGGTCAGCGAGTGTTGGCAACGCGTTCGCACCGAAGTGGCGGCCGGTCGAAGGGCCTTCGTCATCTGTCCTCTCGTCGAGGGCTCGGAGAAGATTGAGGCGACCAGCGCCGTTGAAGAGCGAACGAGGCTCGCCCTGCACGAACTGCGCGGCCTGGCGGTGGGGCTCTTGCACGGTCAGATGAAGAGTTCGGAGAAGGAAGAGGTGATGGACCAGTTCCGATCGGGCGAACTCGACGTGCTGGTGGCGACGGTCGTGATCGAGGTGGGCGTCGACGTGCCCGAAGCGAGCGTCATCGTTATCGAAGACGCCTGGCGCTTCGGATTGGCGCAGTTGCACCAGTTGCGCGGTCGCGTGGGTCGTTCGGACCAGCAGAGTTACTGCTTTTTGTTGGGCATCGCACCCACGCCCGAGGGTGAGGAGCGCTTGGACGCCCTCGTGGGCTCGAACGACGGCTTCGAGCTCGCCGAGATCGACCTCGCGATGCGCGGCGAGGGGACGCTGCTGGGCTCTCGCCAGCAGGGCCGAAGTGATCTGAAACTCGCCAAACTAAAGGACGACGAGGACTTGCTCTTCGACGCGCAACGCCTCGCCGCTTCGATGGTCGAACGACACGATGACGCCCTCGCCGAGATGATGGATGAACTTCGACTGTTCGTCGACGACGATGAAGCTACCTACCTCTTTAAGTCCTGACCTACCCTGGAAGGGTGCGAGTAATTGGTGGTGTGGCCCGCGGGCGTCGGCTCAAGGCGAAACTGCCGCCCACCGTTCGCCCGACCACCGACTACGCCCGTGAGGCCATCTTCTCGATGCTCGAAAGTCGCGGGGGACTCGGCGATCTCGTCGTCGCCGATCTCTACTGCGGCTCGGGGGCGATGGGGATCGAAGCACTCTCGCGCGGCGCGGCGAAGGTCTACTTCGTCGACACCGATCCCGCGTGTCTTGTGGCCGCCAAGACGAACTTCGAGCCTCTGCAACTGAGCGGCGAAGCCGTGTTCGTGCGGGCCAATCTGCCCGTGTGGAGCCCGCCGCATGACCTCGACCTTCTCCTGGCCGATCCGCCGTACGGACCACTGGACCTCGCGAGTGTGCTTCACGGCGTCGTGGCGGGGCGCGTCATCATCGAAAACGATCGCCACATGGACGCGCCCGAAGGTTGGAACGTAACCAAAACCAAGCGCTACGGCACTACGCTCGTAACGATGTTAGAACCCAGCAGAGGGGACGCAGAGTGACGGTAGGTCTCATTCCGGGCTCCTTCGACCCCTTCCATAACGGACACCTCGAGATCGTCGAACGCGCCGCCCAGATCTTTGACGAGGTCGTGGTGGCGGCTATTCGCAACCCCCAGAAGTCCGAAGCGCTCTTCGACCTCGAGGAACGTCGCGACATGATCGCGGAGTCCCTGGTGCACCTCGACAACGTGCGCATCGTCTCGATTTCGACGCTCCTCGTTAACGTCGCGCGTGACGTCAACGCGACGGCGATCGTGAAGGGTCTGCGCGCCGTGTCGGACTTCGAGAGTGAGTTGCAGATGGCCCAGATGAACCGGTCCCTGTCGGGGGTGGAGACTTTGTTCCTCCCTTCGAGTTCGCACCACTCCTTCATCGCGTCAAAACTCATTCGTGAGGTCGCGCGCTACGGCGGGGACGTGGGATCGTTCGTGCCCGCGTCGGTCGCCAAGCGCCTGGCCGACAAGTTCTCCGGAGGGACATCGTGACTTCGTTCGACGGCTACGACGGCGAAGAGTTCGACGACGGCGCTCCTCAGCACGTTCGTCGCGACATCGAGGCCGACCTGCGCGATCTGTTGGACCTGGTCGCCGCCGCTAAACAGATGCCCCTGTCGAACTCGGCCCTGGTATCGCGCGACGAGGTGATGGGCCTCTTGGAACAGGCCCTGCACAGCTTGCCCGACGAGATCCGTGAAGCGCGCTGGGCGTTGCGAGACCGAGAAGAGCTGATGGCGGCCGAAGTGCAAAAGGCCCAACAGTTGATGGACCAGGTACGCGCCGAGGCGTCGCGCATGGTCGACAAGACCGAGATCGTGCGTCAGTCACGCCTGAAGTCCGAACAGATCATCGCCGACGCGCACGCCCAAGCCCGTCAGATGATCAACCAGTCCGAGGACTTCATCGACGGCAAACTCGGCGGATTCGAGATCGTCCTCGAGCGCCTGTTGAAGACCGCTCGATCGGGTCGCGAACGACTGAGTGCGCAGGGTCTACCCACGTCGATGATCAACGACGAACAACTCGGTGACGACTTCCTCTCACCCGCGCCGCCGCCCGCGCCCTCACCGGCGCACCAGTACGTCGATCCCCACGAGCCCGAGAGTTCCTTCTTCGATCAGGACTCTTTCTAAGCACCGTGTCCTCGCCGTATCTCGTCCCGGTCGCGCGCATCTTGCGCCAGGTTCCGTCCTCGCTCGAGGTCGACTTCGAGGCGCCCTTTGACGAGGACCACGAGTTCGCCGCGCGCGGCGGCGCCGAAACGGACGTCTTCCCCGAAGCCGTCGTGCACGTGAAGGTCCGTCTCGAGAGTTTCAGTGGGGGACTTCGCGCCCGAGGGCAGGTGGAGGCGCCCTGGCACGGGGTGTGTCGGCGTTGCTCGGCGCCAGTGCTCGGCTACTCGAGCGTGTCGGTGAACGAGCGCTTCGTCGACGAACGCGGTCCCGGTGACGAGGACACCTACCTCGTGACGCACGCCTTCGTGGACTTGGCGCCGCTAGCGCACGACGCGATTCTCTTGGATCTGCCCCTCGCGCCACTGTGTCGAAGTGACTGCCAGGGACTCTGTCCGTACTGCGGGATCGACCGCAACGAGGCGACGTGCACGTGCCAGGCGCCCCTTGATCAACGTTGGGCTACACTGGACGGACTCCAATTTGCGGACCCCGAATCCGAGGGATCCAAAGAAACGTGACGGGTGTGCCCGTTTCAGGTGAAAGAGAAGATCGATGGCAGTTCCAAAGCGCAAGACCAGCAAAGCCAAGACTCGCAGCCGCCGCGCGGCCAACTGGACCCTGGAGCGACCCGCTCGCAGTGTCTGTCCCCAGTGCGCGACCTCGAAGCTACCCCACGTGGTGTGCCCGAACTGCGGTTGGTACAAGAACCGCGTCGCGGTAGAGGTCAACTGAGTTGACCCTGCCCATCGCCTTGGACGCGATGGGTGGTGACTTCGCTCCCGGAGAGATAGTCGCGGGCGCTCGTCGCGCCGTCGATGAACTGGGTCTGGACGTCATCCTCGTCGGCGTTCCCGAACTACTCGGTGACCCGCTCGGCCTCGAGGTCGTGGCCTGCAGCGAAGTGATCGCCATGGACGACGATCCCGGCGCCAGTGTCCGAAAGAAGAAGGACTCGTCGCTCGTGCGCGCGGCCGAACTCGTGCGCGACGGCAAGGCCTGCGCGATGGTCTCGGCGGGTAACACCGGCGCGACGATGGCTTCGGCGCTGTTACGCATGGGACGGTTGCCGGGGGTCATTCGTCCCTGCATCGCGACCCCGATTCCCCGTCCGAACGACACGCCGATGCTGATGGTGGACGCGGGCGCGAACGCCGAGTGCAAGCCCGAGATGCTCGTGCAGTTCGCCCAGATGGCCTCGACGTACGTGCGAGCGCACTACGGCGTTGATTCACCGAAGGTGGGACTGCTCTCCATCGGGGAGGAGCCGACCAAGGGCACACCACTGGTGAAAGAGACCTACCAACTCTTGGCCGCGATGTCGTCACTCAATTTCGTGGGCAACGTCGAAGGTCGTGACCTCGTTCCCTCACCCGTCGACGTGGTGGTCACCGACGGTTTCACGGGCAACGTGGCGCTCAAGACGCTCGAGGGCGCGCTGAAGTACGTCTTCGCGACGGTGCTCGGGGCCATTGGGACGAACGAGACGACCCGGGCGGCGGGGGACGTCTTGCTCGAGTACCTGCTGCCGGTAGCGACGTCGTTGTCGGCCGAGAATCAAGGCGGCGCGTTGCTGCTTGGCGTGGACGGGATCTGCGTGATCAGTCACGGTTCGTCGAACGCCACGGCCATCATGAACGCGCTGCGCGTCGCCGACGAGATCGACCGCGGTGGCATCGTGGAGAAATTAAGGACCACTATTAGACCTGATGAGGCGGCATAACCGAGCGTTCGTTCTTCGCTGCTCGGTAGTGTTGGTTTGCACGTCATAGGAGGGGTCATGAGCGCTGACACTGTCGCACCGCTGAATCGAGCCGCCATCTTGGTACTCGTACGCGATCAACTCGCTGAAATACTGGAAAAGACGCCCGGCGACATCGCCGAGGACGTCCCGTTCGTGGACCTCGGGGCGGACTCACTCGCGCTGATCGAACTCGTCGAGGCCCTCGAGGAGTCTCTTTCGACGTACGCGGCAGGCTTTCACATCGACGACGAAGACCTCGAGGGACTCACCTCGGTGCGCGACGCCGTTGACTACGTCGCGGTCAAGCTCCAGGTTGCCTAACGAGGCTCGTGCGCCTCATGGTCTCGACTCTCGACACTGTCGCTGAGCGTGTGGGTCTCGCGCCGTCGAGTCCTCTTTTGCTGACGGCCCTCACGCACTCGAGTTACGCCGCCGAACACGACCTCGAGTCCAACGAACGTCTCGAGTTCCTCGGTGACGCCGTCGTCGACCTCGCGATCGCCGACCTCATCGTGACGCGCTACCCCGCACTCAACGAGGGCACGGGATCACTGGTGCGCAGTCGCGTCGTCAACGAGGCCTCCCTCGCCGAAGCCGCGAAAGTCCTCGATCTCGGCGACGTGATTCGTGTCGGGCGCGGCGTAAGAAAAGAGAACGGCACCGAACGTCCGTCATTGCTGGCCGACGCTTTCGAAGCGGTGGTGGCGGCGCTCTATCTAGAGCGTGGCTACGACGTCGCGAGGTCCTTTGTTCACGAAGCACTCGAAGACGAGGTGCGAGCGGCGTCGAAAGAGCCCGGCGACGTCGATCCGAAGACCCAACTTCGCCAGTGGGCCGAAGCGACGGGCCGGGGCACGCCGGTCTACGACGTGTCGTCGAGTGGCCCGTCACACGACGTGACCTTCAGCGCGAGCGTTCGCTTGGGCGAGGAGGTCATGGCGTCGGGTGAAGGTCGTTCGAAGAAGAGTGCCGAAGCGCAGGCCGCCCTCGTGGCCTGGCGAGGTCACTTCGATGCCTGAGCTCGCCGAGGTCGAAACGGTACGCGCGTCGTTGGCGCGCGATCTCATTGGCAAGAAGATCAAGAGCGCGGCCGTGACCAACGGCCGCGCCGTTCGCCGCCACAAGACCGCGAAGGACTTTCGCGCCATGGTCGAGGGCCACTCCATCAAGTCCGTCCAGCGACTCGGCAAGAATCTCGTACTGGGTCTCGACAACTCGACGCACCTGGTGATCCACCTCGGCATGAGCGGCCAACTGCTCAGGGCCAAGGGACCGAAGGATCCCAAACCCAAGCACACCCACGTCGTGTTCACCTTCGTCCAAGGCGGCGAACTGCGCTACGTGGACCCTCGGACCTTCGGCGAGCTCTACGTCTCGAAGACCCCGGCCGAAAGTGATCCCCCCGTTGAAATATCGAAGTTCGCGCGCCTCTCGATCGGTGGTGACGGGTTGGCCCTTCGACGGGCCGTGCCCGAGCTAGCCCACCTGGGCCTCGATCCCTTCGAGGATCAGATTGGTTGGGACCGTTTCGCGGCCATCCTTCGAAGTCGCTCGACGCCGTTGAAGGCGGTCCTCACCGATCAGGACATCCTCGCGGGGATTGGCAACATCTACGCCGACGAGATCCTCTTCTCGGCGGGACTGCGCTTCGACCGCCCCGCGGAGTCGCTCTCGACCATCGAGATTCGACGACTGCACCGCGCGATCACTGAGGTATTGACCGAGGCGATCAAACACGGCGGCTCGACGCTCGACGACGAGCAGTTCGTCGACCCTGACGCCAAGCCCGGTAACTTCCAACAGTTCCATCAGGTCTACAACCGAGAGGGTCAGGCCTGTTATCAGTGTCGCCAGGCTATTCGTCGTGAAAGCGTTCGAGGTCGTTCGACGTACTACTGCGAGAAGTGCCAGGCGTAGCGCCTAGACGACGACCAGAAGGTTGCTAGCGTCAGTGCGTGTTTCTTAAGCGATTGACCATGAAGGGCTTCAAGTCCTTCGCCGACACCACGGTTTTAGAGTTCGAGCCCGGTGTCACGGCGGTCGTCGGGCCTAACGGTTCGGGCAAGTCCAACGTGGTGGACGCCGTCACCTGGGTCCTCGGCGCGCAGAGCACGCGCGCTCTTCGCAGTTCGAAGATGGACGACGTCATCTTCATGGGCACCTCGAATCGAGCGGCGCTCGGGCGCGCCGAAGTGGCGCTCACGATTGACAACTCCTCGGGTCGACTGGCCATCGAGGGTGCGGAAGTGACGATCTCTCGCACGCTCTTTCGAAGCGGTGACTCCGAGTACGCGATCAACGGCACCACGTGTCGACTCCTCGACGTGCAAGAGCTCTTGGGTGACTCGGGCGTCGGACGCCAACAGCACATGATCATCGGACAGGGTCAACTCGACTCGATCCTCTCATCGAATCCCGAGAATCGTCGCGCCGTGATCGAAGAGGCGGCCGGGGTCCTCAAGCATCGCCGGCGCAAGGAACGCTCCGAGCGCCGGCTGGCCTCGACCCAAGAGAACCTCGAGCGACTCGGTGACTTGGTGCGCGAGGTGCGTCGCCAGATGCGTCCACTCGAGCGTCAAGCCGCGTCGGCGCGCAGCTACTCCGACGTCGAGAGTGAGCTTCGCTCCGCCCGTCACGCCCTGTTCGCTTCGCGCCTGCACCATTTCGATCAACGTCGACGCGAACTCGAACACTCCCTCGAAGAGTCGTCGATTCGAGAACGCGAACTTCGCCACGAGCTCGTGACCCTGGACGCCAAGGCGAGCGCCGCGGCGGCGGAGATGGCCTCACGGCGCGAGGAGATGCTCGCTTCAACGCTCGGGACCCTTCAGGGCCTCGCCGAGCGAGCGCGTGGCACGTCGTCGGTCATCCAAGAGCGTGAACGCTCCTTGCGTCAGGCGCTGATCGCCTCGGCCGACGAAAACGTCATCGCGACCCTCGAAGCGGACGCCGCGAAACTGGTCACCGACCTCGAGGGTCTCAGCGCGGACGAACACTCACTGAACGAACTACGCGAGGCGCTGGGTGTGTCGCGACGGCTCTTCGCCGAGGTCGAAGCGGACTTCGAAGCGACGTGGGCCTCGTCCTCGGCCGAGAGCGACGAAGCGGCCCTCGCTAACGCGCGTGAACAGATCTCGCTGCTCGAGCGATCGCTGGCCTCACTCCAAGAGAGTGAACGACGCGCGAGCACACGACTCGGCGCCGCTCGGCTTCGCAGCAGTGAGATCACGGCCGGCTACCAACAGGTGACGAAGGAAAAGATCAACGCCGCGTCCGCGCTCGAAGCGGCCCTCGTTGAGTCCGCCGAGTCGGAGAAGGCCGCGGAACACGCTCAAAGTGAACGACGACAGGCCGACGTCGCACTACGCAATGGCGCCGACGTAGCGTCGAGCACGCAAGCGCGCGCCCTTACTCTCGCCAGGGCGCTCGACGAACTCTCGGGCGCCGGTGGGCGTGCCGTCATTGGCGAACTCGAAGGCGTCCTCGGGTCCTTCCTCGACCTCATCGAGGTGGACACCGGTTTCGAGCGCGCGGTCGAAGCAGCCGCGGGCGCTTCGGTCGGCGCGATGATCGTCGACGGTCGTCGCTCGGCGCGCGCTGCGTTGGCTGCCCTACGACGTGAAGGTGAGGTCGGGCTCATCTTGCCCGTCGCCGAAGGTGACGTCGCGACGTTGGCGGCGCCCGAGGGAACCCGTGCGCTGCGCGCACTCGTTCGGGCCCGTAGTGACGCGCCCGAGCACGTCAGCCGGGTGCTCGACGCGTTGCTCTCGCGAGCCTTCGTGGCGAGCGACTGGGAGTCGGGCATCGAGGTGGCTATAGCCCAACCCGACCTGGTGATCGTGACCGTCGAAGGCGACCGCTTCGCTTCGTCGGGTTGGCGAGTGGCGTCAGGTCTCGCGATGGTGACGCGTTCCACCGTGGAGCAGGCCAGTGAAGACGCCGAGCGGACCAACCGCGAACTTGGTCCTCTTCGCCAACATCTCGTCGAAGCGGACGCCGCGCTCGCCGAAGCACTGCAGCGATTCAATCTCGCCACCTCCGTTCTCGCCACGGCGCGCGGTGAGGACGAGCGCCTCCTCGGAGAGATCGAGCGGCTCTCGATCGAAGGCGACGAGTTGATCGACACCATTGAGCGACTGAGTGGCGACGTCGCGGACGTTACGGTGCAGATTCAAACGGTGGACGCTGACCTCGTGACGTTGCGAGCGCAGCTGCCAGCTCTCGAAGCAGCTCTGCGTGACGGCGCCGAGCGCGAACGTCGGCGCGCCGAAGCACGGGCCGACCTCGAGGCGAATCGCCGTGGCGTCGACGAGGAGGCGACCGTACTGTCTCGTCGCGAAGCGCAGTTCGCCGAGCGACGTCGCATCATCGAGCAGCGTCAAGGCGAGATCGAATCTCGCCTCGAGGGCCGTTCGGGGGAGCGTCTCGAAGCCGCAACGAAACGACAGACCCTCGAGTTCGACCGCCAGGTGCTCCGACGCCTCGCCGATCTCGTGGAGCGCTCCGCCGACGAGATCCGCGTAGCGCAAGAAGCTCTCGATTCGACCTACCGCGAACAGCTCGAAGCAACGCGCGCGAGCGCCGAGGTCATCGAAGAGGTCCGCCAGTCTCGCCACGACGCCGACACCCGTCTGAGCGAGCTCGGCGAGGTCATGCGCCGTCACGAGATCGAACAGGCCGAACTCGCCATCAAGGTGGCGAACGTCCACGAGATTATCCGTCGCGACCTGGGGGTCGAACCACACGAGATGGGTCCCGCGCCGCTCATCGAACTCTCCGAGGGTGGATCTCTCGAGACCCGAGTCGGTGAACTCGAAGCGCGCATCACGTCGCTCGGGCCGATCAACCCGCTCGCCCTCGAAGAGTTGGCCATGCTCGAAGATCGTTACAAAGAGCTCGACGCCCAGGTGAGCGACGTGCGCCACGCCCGACGGGAGTTGCAAGAGGTCCTGCGCGCCCTCGACGAAGAGATCATGCAGACCTTCACGACGGCCTTCGCTGACGTGAACGAGCACTTCTCGTCGCTCATCGCGATGCTCTTTCCCGGGGGACAGGGTCGACTAAACATGAGCGAGCCCGACGATCCCTTGAACACGGGCGTCGAGATCGAGGTTCGACCAATGGGTCGAAACGTGCGCCGCATCTCGCTGCTCTCCGGTGGCGAGCGATCCATGGCCGCGTTGGCCTTTCTCTTCGCCGTCTTTCGTTCTCGCCCGTCGCCCTTCTACCTCATGGACGAGGTGGAAGCGGCCCTTGACGACGTCAACTTGCAGAGATTCCTGAGTCTCGTCGACGAGTTCCGTGAAGAGGCACAACTGCTCATCGTGACGCACCAGAAGCGCACCATGGAGGCCGCCGACGCGCTCTATGGCGTGACGATGGTGCCGGGTGCGTCGTCGAAGGTCGTCAGTCAACGCGTGCAGCGGACGAGGGAAGTCGAGACGGCGTGACCGTTGTCTACATCGCCGTGGCGATCGTCGTGGTGCTCAGCGGCGTTCTCGTCGCGACACGACGTCATCGTCGGCGCGCGCGTCCGGCACTCGAGGCGCCGCCGCGCGCCGCGATGCCCGAGATCTTGGTGAGCGAAACGGCGCCGATGCCGTCGCTCGAGCACGAGTTGACCTTGAACGAGCGACTCGCGTCGTCCAGAGGCGTCTTCGATCGGGTGCGCTCGATCGCGGGCACGAGCGAGCTGAGCGGCGATCAACTCGCGCTCGTGGAGGAAGTCCTCCTTCGAAGTGACGTCGGCGTCGCGACGACGAGCGCGGTGCTCGAAGAATTGAGAACGAACGGCGCGCCGGACGGGGTCGCCGCGGCGTTGCGCGTGATTCTCCTCAACTCACTTCGTGCTGAGCGCTCGACCACCACAGAGGCCGCCGAGGGCCGCGTGCCCGTCTGGCTGTTCGTAGGGGTGAACGGCGTTGGCAAGACCACGACGATTGGCAAGCTCGCCAAGCGTCACCACGACGAGGGCCGTACGGTGTTGCTCGCCGCGGGCGACACCTTTCGCGCCGCCGCGGCCGACCAGCTCGAGCAGTGGGCCACGCGCACCGGCTCGGACATCGTGCGCGCGAACGAGGGCGCCGACCCGGGATCGGTCGTGCACGACGCCATCGGTCGCGCGAGTGCGCGCGGCGTCGATCTCGTCCTCGCCGACACCGCCGGGCGACGAGCGAACAGCACGAACCTGTTGGACGAGTTGTCGAAGGTTCGCCGCGTCGCCGATCGCGCGCCGGGACAGGTCGTCGAGACGCTCTTGGTACTCGACGCCACCACCGGTCAAAACGCGCTCAGTCAGGCCCGCGAGTTCTTGGCGGCCTCGGGCGTGACGGGGATCGTGTTGACCAAACTTGACGGCACCGCGCGTGGAGGCATCGTCGTGGCCATCGAGCGCGACCTGGGGATCCCGGTCAAGTTCGTGGGCGTGGGCGAAGGTGTCGACGACCTCATTGTCTTCGAGCCCGAGGTCTTCGTCGATTCGCTTCTCGGAGCGTGACGGTAACCTTCAATAATCATGTTTGACGCCCTCAGCGAACGCCTGGAACGACTCAGCACCTCCTTGCGCTCGCGCGGGCGACTCAGTGACGCCGACCTCGACGAGGCGTTGAGCGACGTTCGCTCGGCCCTCCTCGAAGCGGACGTCGAACTGGGCGTGGTGCGCGCGTTCGTCGACGCGGTGCGTGAGCGACTGAGTGGCGAACTTCTGGCCCAGAGCCTCACCCCGGGTCAGCAAGTCATCAAGGCCGTCCACGAGCAACTTATTGAAGTGCTCGGCGCGTCACCACTGAAGGTCACCTTCGCCGCGAAACCTCCGACCGTCGTGCTCCTCGCCGGTCTTCAGGGCGCCGGTAAGACCACGGCGGCCGCGAAGCTCGCCGCGTGGTTCAAGCAACAGGGTCGCCAGCCCTACCTCATCGCGGCCGACCTGCAACGCCCCGCCGCCGTTGAACAGTTAAGGGTCCTCGCTCAACAGGTGGGCGTCGACGTCTTTTCCGAAGCTTCGAGCCCCCTCGACGTGGCGCGCCACGGTCTCACCGAAGCGACACGGCTCGGGCGCGACGTCGTCATCATCGACACCGCCGGACGACTCGCGATCGACGAGGCGTTGATGGACGAAGTGCGCGCCATCGCCGAGGCGACGTCGCCGGACTACACCTTCTTGGTCATCGACGCCGTCACCGGTCAAGACGCGGTGCACACCGCCAGGAGCTTTCACGACGCCCTCGAACTCTCGGGGCTCATCGTCACCAAGCTCGACTACGACGCCCGAGGGGGCGCGGTACTCTCCGCGCTCGGTGTCGTCGGGCGCCCGGTGGTCTTCGCCTCCAGTGGAGAGAAGATCGCGGACTTCGACCTCTTCTACCCCGAGCGGATGGCTTCGCGCATCCTCGGCATGGGCGACGTGCTCTCGCTGATCGAACAGGCCGAGCGCACCATGGACGCCGACATCGTCGCCGAGTCCGCGGGGCGCATGATGAGCGGCACCTTCACGCTGGACGATTTCCTCGCGCAACTGGGTCAGGTGCGAAAGATGGGGTCGTTGGGCGGACTGATGAAGTTGATGCCCGGGGTCACGAAGGAGATGCGCACCGCGGCGAGCAACGTCGACGAGGGTGAGCTGAACCGCGTCGAGGCGATCGTTCGCTCCATGACACCGAAGGAACGTCGCGACCCCAACATCCTCGACGGCTCGAGACGTACGCGCATCGCCAAGGGCTCCGCGACGAGCGTCAGCGCCGTGAACCAACTATTGAAACAGTTCAACGAAATGAAGAAGATGATGCGCCAGATGGGTAGCGGGTCGACGCCGGCGCTACCCGGCGGACTCGGGCGCATGGCGGGACTGGCCGCTCGCGCTTCGGCGCGTAACGATCAGCTGCCGGCCGGATTCGAAGCACTCGGAGCGGGTATGGCGAGCGCCGCGACGACACCACGCGCCGGCGGCGCAAAAAACAAGAAGAAGAAGGGCGGAAGGGTCACTCCTCCCAAACAACGCTAAACTTGGACGCTCGGGTATATCGCCCCGTTCCGACACGGAACAAAACAGGTTCGAAGGGAATTACGTTGTGGCTGTAAAACTACGCTTGGTGCGAATGGGTAAGAAGAAGCAACCCACCTATCGCGTCGTGGCCGCTGAGAGTCGTCGCGCCCGTTCCGGGGCCTTCCTCGAGATCGTGGGCACCTATCAGCCCCGTGGTATTTCCACGGCCGAGCCCGAAATGGTCCTCAAGATCGATAACGACAAGGTGCTTCACTGGTTGCAGCACGGCGCTCAGCCCACCGAGCGCGTCGCCAAACTCCTCAAGGTCAGTGGCGCCCTCGAAGCGTTCGAGGCCGCAAAGGCCGCCAAGTGAGCGACGCCCACGACGACTACGTCGTCGGCGACGTCAACACCATTGACGACGACAACGAGATCGACTTCAACGACGCGGGTAACGGTCACGACGACCACGACGACGACGCAGGCAACGCCGACAAGGCCGTGACCGCGACGGCCGCACTCGAGTTCATCGCGAAGTCCCTCGCCGAGGACCCCAGCGCCGTTTCGGTAGAAGTGAACGAGCGTCAGGGCAAGGTCATCCTCTCGCTCAACGTCGGTCCGAACGACATGGGTCGCATCATCGGTCGGCGCGGTCGCACCGCGCAGGCCATCCGCGCGCTGGTGGGCGCCGCAGGAGCGCGTGACGGCGTCACCACCTCCGTCGACATCGTCGACTAACGGTGGCCGACGAGCGTGCCACGCTCGAGGTCGGGCGCATCGTGAAGGCTCACGGTCTTCGTGGCCAAGTGCAAGTGGATCTCTGGAGCGATCGCGTCGAGCGTCTCGGTGTGGGCGTCACCCTCGAAACCGAACGCGGACCCCTCGTCGTCGTCGCTTCAGCTGCGCACCAGGCACGCTTCATCGTGAGTTTCGATCGAATCGACTCGCGCGAAGACGCGGAACACTGGCGCGGCGTCGTACTCTCCGCTCCTCGGATTGACGACGGCAGCGTCATCTGGATCGATCAACTCTTCGGCGCCGACGTCGTCGACACGTCGGGCGTGCTGCGCGGCGTCGTCGTGGACGTCGAGGCGAACCCCGCGAGCGACATCATGGTGCTCGACACGGGCGCGCTCGTACCCTTGACCTTCGTGGTCAACGTGGACGCCAATCGGCGCGTCGAGATCGACCCGCCCGACGGACTGTTCGAATGACGTTGCGCGTCGACGTGCTGACGCTCTTTCCCGACGCCATTGCCCACTACGCCACGACGTCCGTCTTGGGCCGCGCGGCGCAGCGTGAAGTGTGGGCGCTGCACCTTCACGACTTTCGTGACGCTACGACGGACGTGCATCGAAGCGTCGACGACACGCCCTTTGGCGGAGGTGCCGGGATGGTACTGCGGGCCGAGCCCATCATCGCCACCATTGAGTCCGTCACGAATCTCCCGAGGCCCGTCATAGCCTTGACGCCATCGGGTCGCGTGTTCACTCACGACGTCGCGCGCGAGTTGAGCGAACTCGCGGGTTTCACGCTCCTGAGCGGTCGCTACGAAGGTTTCGACCAGCGGGCTCTCGATCTGGTCGTCGATGACGAGATCTCCCTGGGCGATTTCGTCTTGTCCGGCGGAGAGCTCGCGGCGCTCTGCGTGATCGAGTCGGTGGTTCGACTATTGCCCGGAGCCCTGGGCAACGACGAGTCCAGCATGGACGAGTCCTTCAGTCGGGGACTCCTCGAGTATCCGCAGTACACCAAGCCCGCCGAAGTGCGCGGCGAGCACGTACCGGCCATTCTCCTCTCGGGCGACCACGCGAGAATAGACCGGTGGCGCCACGCACAGGCGTTACGGCGCACCATGGAGCGTCGTCCGGACCTCATGACGCGCCGAGGGGGTTTGAGCGCTCAAGACCACGCGATACTGGCCGAATTCCCGACGTTGGATGAGATCGAGCGAAACGGCTAAACTTTTAAAGCCTGTGATCCGAAAGGGACCGCTCTCATGAACCCCACTGACCTTGTCGACCGCGACTCGCTTCGCGACGACATCCCCGCATTTCGCTCCGGCGACACCTTGAAGGTGCACGTTCGCGTCGTTGAAGGTACCCGCCAGCGCGTCCAGGTCTTCCAGGGCGTCGTCATCCGCCGTCAGGGTTCGGGCCTCCAAGAGACGTTCACCGTGCGCAAGATCAGCTTCGGCGTGGGCGTCGAGCGCACGTTTCCCGTGCACACTCCCACGATCGCCAAGATCGAAGTCGAGTCCTACGGCGACGTTCGTCGCGCCAAGCTCTACTACCTGCGTGATCTGCGCGGCAAAGCCGCCAAGATCAAGGAGCTGCGCGTCACTGAGCGCGCGTAGTCGCTGGTGGGCGAGGAAGAGCTCGACGACTACGAGTCGACTCTGGAGCTGGCGTTAGTCCAGGAGTACAAAGCGGTCGTGGGCATGTTCGATTTCGCGGTCGAGACCGATCGCCGTTTCTACTTGGCCAACGACGTGGCCGTCGAAGTTCGCTCGAACGCCACGCCGACTCTGCTTGAGGTCACCCTGCACGACGCGTGGGTCTGGGACATGTACCGCGCGGCGCGATTCGTTCCCTCGGTTCGAATCCTCACCTTTCGCGACGTCAATATCGAGCGCCTGCCCAAGGAAGATCTCCAGCCCTCGTAATGGAACTGGTCCACCTCGCCGCCGCCGAGTCCCGACGTGACGAGGTAGTGCGCGCCTCCTTCGATCACCTGATCCTTTTCCAGTGCACTGACGCGGAGACCGTCCTCGTCGCCGCGTCCCTCGTCGATCGAGTGACCAATGACTTTGGCGTCTGGCTCTCGGTGACGAGCGCCTATCCAGCCCAACTGGCCGCCCGCGACGTCGCGACCCTGTCCGCCATCGTGCCCCTTCGTCACGTGGTCGTCCAAGCGAGTTCTCATTCGGGGGAACGCGCCGACGTTCTTCGTGCCCTGCTCACCAACGACGAGGTGAACTTCACCAACGACGTCGCTCGGATCGCCGGCGCCTACAACCGGCCCGCACCACCCGCACCCGTTACGGTGTGGAGTTTTGACCAGCATCGTTTGGTCAGCGGTGACGACGTGTTGACGAAGGTGCGTCTCGAAGAGAGTGACGCCGGCGAACTGACGTATTTCGCCTGAGTTACGCCGGCTGCGTGGAGATACGGTCGGGGTGGATCTTGACGGTGACGCGAATCTCGCCTTCGCGGCGCATGGGGTAGGTGTCGACGTTCAGGTACTTCTTCGCGAAGCGGTCGATGACCTCGTCCGCCCCCTCGGTCGTGAAGCCCACGACCGTTCCGCGCACGGCAATGCAGACGTAGGGGTCGTCGGGATCGGTCAGGGACACCGCGACGCGAGAGTCGGCGGCGAGATTACGAGCTTTCGCTCGTCCGAGGGCCGTGTTGATCACGATGTCGTCACCGTCGAGCTCCACCCACACCGGCGTCACGTTCGGTCCACCGTCCGCGTCCAGGCTCGCCACGTGCGCGAGGACGTTCTTGGCGAAGATGGCCCTAGAGGTGGGGCTGAAGGTATCGGTCACGGCACTCCTGTCGTTGGTTCGTTTTGGGCTACTAGTTTTACTGTAATGAACATCGGTGCGCACGTCCGCGGCGGCGGCAAACTCATTCCCTCTCTCGAAGCTGGCGTAGAGATCGGGGCGACCTCTATTCAGATCTTCACCCAGAGTCCACGAATGTGGAAGGCCTCACAGTACGCGCCGGAGATTCTGTCCGCGTATCGCGAAGCGCAGGCGACGCATCCATCGATCACCGACACGTTTTGTCACGCGACGTACCTCATCAACTTGGCTTCAGCTGACCTCGAACTCTACGAAAAGTCAGTCGCTTGCCTGACGCACAACCTGTCGGTCGCTCGCGGCATGGGGTCATCGGGTCTGGTCCTGCACGTTGGCTCGCATAAGGGTGCTGGGTTCGACGATGTTGTTCGCCAAATTGCTGACGCGTTCGAACGGGCACTCGCCGAAGCTGATCCCGCTCCCCAAGGTGTCGCCGACTGTCCCATCCTCATCGAGAACGCGGCGGGCGCAGGAGGGACGGTCGGGCGCTCGCTAGAAGAGATTCAGTTCCTTATTGACGCCTGTAACGGTGACGATCGCCTGGGACTCTGCGTCGACACCCAACACCTTTGGGCGAGTGGCTTTGATTACTCGAGTGTCGCGGGCACTGAGAAGCTGATCGCCGAGATTGACAACAGCGTGGGCATGAGCCGTCTTCGTTGTTTTCACTTGAACGACTCCAAGATTGAACTTGGTGGGAACCGTGACCGTCATGCCAACATCGGCGAAGGCACCATCGGCGCCGAGGGACTCGCGCCCTTGGTTGGACACCCCAAGATTCGAGAACTGCCACTCTTACTCGAAGTTCCGGGTTCGGGTGAAGGTCCACGGGCCGAGGACGTAGCGGCCGCGAGAAAAGTCGTCGAGGCCGGCGTCTTGCTCTACGACGGTGGCACCGCGAGCGCGCCGATGGTGAAAGCATCGCCAATGAAGAAAGTGACGCCGACGAAAACATCCACGCGAGTCAAGAAGACCACGAAGAAGGCAGCGCCAATCAAGAAGATTGCCAAGAAGATCGCCAAGAAGACCACGAAGAAGTCCGCGCCAGTCAA
>PMOI01000001.1 GCA_003162475.1 Acidimicrobiaceae bacterium | reverse complement strand
AACAACACGCCCGGCTTCTCGCCGGGGTTGAAGTAGTCGTCGATGGTGACGACCGAAGGATGTCCGCCGCCCTCCTCGTCGTAGCGATCGCGCCATCGCATCTTCAGTTCACGTTGCTCACGGTCGATCTCCGGCAGGTAGCCGTAGCCGCGCTCTACCCCGACGCCGGTGAAGAGGACGTTGTGCTTCTCATCGAACAGTTCGCTCACCGGTTGCTCGGGCCAGGTATAGATCGCGTTAATCGCCGGCGCGCCTTTGCTCATGATTTCTTCGAAACCTTGAAAATTGAGGTTGGCGATGAAGTCGGGATCGCCATAGAGCGTGGCGAACTCCGACGCGGCTTCGGCAAACAGCGGCTCGATATTCGCGCTGCGTTCGCGACGCCAGTAATTCAACAGAACGCCCAACAAATGCTCCGGACTGTGCTCGCCAAAGTTCTTCAGACGCTCCACGAGTTCGTCCGTATCGAGGGTCTCGTCAAACTGCTCTAACAGCGCGTCGCGCCATGCCATCTCACCGGGACGGCGCGCGACGATCCAATCTCGAAGCGCCATGGTCGCCGCCACGTCGTCCTCGTTATAGCGCGCGATCTCCTCGAGCAGCGCCGGATCCTTGGTGGTCATGTATTGGTCGTACACGACCACCGCCCCAGCGCCCTGTTCGATGCCGCCACGACGCTCGAAGCCGGTGAGATGCTCGAGGGCCTTCAATCCGTAGGACTCGGTGCCCACCTGAAAGGCGTTCTTCGCGATCACGTAAAGGTCCACAAAGAGCCCGGTCGCCGCCAGCGAACCGAAGAGGCTTTCCGTCTCGGTTCCCCTCGTCAAGCGTTCCAGCGACGACCGCTCGGTGTGGTTGTAGTGATACACGTGCATGTTCGGGTACGTCGCTCGGCGCTCGGCGAAGAACTCGACCAACTCCTTGATCGTGATCGCTTGGGCGTCCAGGTCGTGCGCCCATCGCCCATCGTAGGACCACTCGCCGGCGACGTCTCGATAGCGAAGTCCACTGAGGAAGAAGAGGTCGTGTTGCGCACTCCAAAAGGGGTGACCCTCGAAATCGAAGAAGACGTCCCCGTCGTTCGGCTCCGGCAGTAGTTCAAATCCATGTCCGAAGACCGGGTCGTCCGAGGGCGCCACGAGTTCGTAGACCGGAGGAGCCTCGGGACGCTGTCGGGACGCGATCTGCAACGTGGCCTGTCGGCTCAGTTTCTCGAGATTCTCGTCGTGGAGGTCCGGCACTGAACGCGTGCGCGATGACAGCTCAATCAGTGTGCGCACGCCGTCATCTTCGAGGGCGTGGCGCTCGGGCGTTCGAATGTTGGCCACGTATACCAGCGAATCCTCGTTGCGCCACTGCGCCTCACAGACCGGATTGAATTCGCAGTAGTCGCAGTGGTTGCAGGGCTCCGGCCTCGTATCGCCAATCTCGTCCTCGTCCAACAAAGTGGCGAGCTGACGTCGAAGTCGGCGCCAGTACGGACGAAACTCCTCAACGCGCAACGACTCGCTCACCCCGGAGCCGAGCCATAGATGCATCGCGCGCGGCGCGCGACCGGTCAATGCCTCGAGGGCGTCGGCGTAGAAGCACAGTTGCAAGACGTGTCCCGGCTTGCCTTCGACGCGCGTCAACTTCGCGTCGACCGGTTCGTACGAGCAGTACCCCTCAATCGGGTCGTTGACTCGAATCAAGAAATCGGCAATGCCCCGAATACCTTCGTGGACGAGGGGCATCTGATAGATGACGTCATGGCCCTGGTCCATGGGACTACCAATGCGGGCCACCCATTGCAGAAACGTCTCATCGGGATTGCGTCCCGGCACTTGATAGACGCTTCGCCCGTCGTCTTCGAGTTCTTGCAAGCAGTGGCGTTCGTGCTGCGCACCTTTTTCGATGAGGAGATCGGCCAACGATCCCAGCGGTCGTGGCTCGACGATCAACGTCCCGGCGTCGGCTCGATTTCTGAGTGAGAGGAAGTGGGAGCACTCCAACCACGCCGTAATCTTCGACGGGCTTATCAATCTCTCGACCATTCATCTCCACACTAGATTTCGGCTCCGTTTGACGCCTATCTAAGTGTGACGTCGAACTGTGACAACCGAGTACGTCCAGCGTTACAGGAACGGTCCGACGACGTCTTCGGGCCTACCTTGGCCCGCGGCCAATCGTTCGCCGGCGCGCGCACGATTCGAGACCAAAAGTTCGTGCTGGACCTTGGCGCTGGTCGCCGGTCCCGACGATCCGGGAGAGCGGCGACGCGTCAAGGCGACGCCCGGTTCGAAGAGGTTGGCGAAACGTGCGAAGTCCGGGTTCTCGGCGACGACGTCGCTCAAGGCCCGATGGGAACTGACCGCTTCACCCACCAATCGGCCAACCTGCTCGTGAGCCTGTCGAAACGGCACGCCCTCGCTCACCAGTTCCTCGGCAATGTCAATCGCCACCATGAAGGGGTCGTCGGCCGCTCTCGCCGCGGCGTCAGCGTTAAAGGTCATCGTTTCGTAGGCGCCGCCCAGGGCCGCGAGCACCATCATCACCTGGGAGTACGAATCGAAGAGCGGTTCCTTGTCTTCTTGCAAGTCGCGGTTGTACGAGAGCGGCAGGCCCTTCAGCATCACCAAGAGT
>PMOI01000021.1 GCA_003162475.1 Acidimicrobiaceae bacterium | reverse complement strand
TACGCCCCTGTAGCTCAACTGGATAGAGCAGACGGTTTCTACCCGTCAGGTTGCGGGTTCGACTCCTGCCGGGGGCACTTTGTCACGACGTCGTGCCAGGTGCCGTCGCGCGGGCTGGCCACGGGTGGTACGAGCGCCTTCAGCGTGATCGTAGGGTCAGGGGTCGTGCAGTTCGCGACCAGGACGGGGCATAAGGCTTCAGCAACAAGGGCGTCGGCTGGCTTGTCCGAAGTGGTCCGTAGGTAAGGGCGCGCTGGCCGCTCGGAGGCAGCACTTGCGGTGGGACTTGTTGATCCTGACAACGACGCGATGACCGATTTCAAAACGCTGTCTGGAGAATTGACTCAGAGCTGCACGTGTCGAGACAACGAGCCGTGGCTCGAGCGTTACCGCAGACGAAGCAAACATGGCCGGCCTTGGAGTGAAATCTCGTTGCTCGGCCCACCTCGCGGCTCGCGCTTTTTGGATCCCGCGTCGTCGCTCGACTCCGCTACCAACTCCCCGGGTGCGATCCCTGAACGCGCGACCTCTCGAATGAGTGGTCGCTCCTTCCTCGCGAATGATGCAGGCCTGTTCCTTCGGAACGAAAGCCACGCTGGTATTGTTGAAGCCTGATTTCGTGGTTCTGCCCCGTGATGACAACAGTCTCAGTTAGCGCGTGAAACCCAAGACGTCAAAACCAACCAGATCCGCTGTGCCCATGATTGCGAAATCACCATTGATCTTTCCCGCAACGACGTCGAAGTCACCCTGATCGGCTACTGCCATGACGTCGAAGTCATCGCGATCCGGTCCACCCAAAATACTGAAATTTCCCTTGTCTGGTCCACCAATCACGTCGAATTGGAAAGACTGGTCCGCGGCTACTTTGAGGCTCTCGGACGAGGTTTCGCGCTCTAGCGGGTTGCTGAAAGTGAGCTTTGTCGTCCCCATTGGGCGAAACCGCGCCGGAGCGGAGCCACTGGAATATGACTCCCGCGTGGAATTCGTTACTTGGTTCTTCATGCCTGTCTCCTGTATGTATCTATAATGCATCTGTGTTGTATCTATCATACAAGGAGTCGCTTCCAACCGTGTCGCGAGATGACTGGCACCGTAGGAGTATTAAGTGTCTCCACGCTGACAACAGAAGGGCCAGCCCTGCCTTACCCATTGGTCCCGATGCTGGTCACGACAGCCAGGTCACCCCGATCACCTTTATTGGTCTGCCTACCGCGTCGTGCCGCACAGTGACGCTCGAGCGAACGAGCATGATGGAGTGATGGCGCTGCGCACTGAATCCGAGTCGGCGGCACAACGCGTGTACGAGTGGACGCGCTCACGAATCTTGGACGGCTCCTTCTCTGGCGGGACGCTCTTGAGTGAGGGCGAGATCGCGGACGCCGTTGGAGTGTCGCGGACTCCCGTGCGCGAAGCGTTCTTGCAGTTGGCGGCTGAGAACATGCTGGAGCTCTATCCAAAGCGCGGAGCGTTGGTGGTGTCCGTGAGTATGGCGGAGCTGCGCGAGGTGATTACCGCGCGAGGGGTAATCGAACCGTGGGCGGCCTCAACGCTGGCCAGTCGAGCGGATCGTTCAGGTACGGTCGCTGCACTGCGCACGTTGATAGCGAAGATTCGCGAGACACAATCGAGTGGCGATGATCGAGCCTTTCAGGAGGCGGACCGGGAGTTCCACCAGTGCTTGCTCACGGAGGCAGGAAACGGGTTGTTGTCTGGCTTCTACTCTTCGCTACGAGATCGCCAGTTGCGCGGGGGTTCACTCGCACTGCAAAACCACCCTGGCCGGGAAACTGAAATCATGGCCCAGCACGTCACGATCGTCGATGCCATTGAACGTGGTGATGCTGAAGCTGCCAGCGCAGCCATCGCTTCTCACGTGGACGCCACTGCGTTGCAGTTGGGTTTGGCCCCACTTGGCTAGCGTGCTGCCGTTGATCTCTGGGTCGCCGTCGCCTGCATTGAGAACCTCTTCGACCTACGACGCCGGGCACAGCGGTTGAACTTTCTAACCCCGAACGAATTCGAGAATCTGGAATTAACGGAAACCGAGACCCAACTCTCATAAGCGTGGTCCACTCAATGGGGTGAAGATCAAAGATTTGAGGGGATAGGCGATAGGGAAGTTTGAAACGTCCAATGCGAAACATCAGCGGGAGGTGAAAACGCCCAGTCTGTCGCACGTGAGCCTCATCGATCGAGGTGCTTTAATCCGACGACAGGTTGCCGCTCAAGTAACCGAGGGACTCTCAGACGAGAGGGGCATTGCCGTCGGGGCAGCCGCTCCTTTGGCTGACCCGACTGAGCGTCATGAGGGCATAGCGGGGTTACAGGTGTTCTGGTGTCCGGCACTCACGATGTTGAGAGAACCGGCGATTCCCGGCGTGTCATTGCCGAGCTGACAGTTCCCGCCAGTGCTCGTGTTGCCCGTGAGCGTGCCACCGCCGATGTTGTTTTGGACTTGGATGTTGCCAGCGGCGGTGTTCCCATAGCCAGTGCCAGCTCCCCCGATTGTGAACTGGGCCGTGTTGTTTTGGATTTGGATGTTCCCGCTCACAGTGTCGCCGGTGCAGCCTGCGCTCCCGCCGATTAGAGCCGGGGCGGCGTCGTTCTGAAAGGTCATGTTCCCGGCGATCTTGGTATTGCAAACGATCACCCGGACCGTCGTGGCCCCGAGATGCTGGACCTGGAGGTCGCCCCCGATTGTGACGGCGCCGTTGCTGTTGCCCGAGACGCAAAGTGTCTTCCCGCCGGTGACCTGGACGTCACCGCTCACCTTGGTATTGGCCCCGAGGGCAAGACCGGCGCTCTGGGTCTGGACGTTCCCCCCCACGGTAGTGCCCTGGAGCGATACCGGGCCTCCCGAAGAGGTGATGTTGCCCTTGACGGTGCCGCCACTGGCTGTGAACTCACCTGACGTATCAACCGTCACGTTCCCGGTGACAGTCCCGCCGTTCAGCCACAGTGACGTGCCGTTCTTCACTTCGATGTTGCCCACGTCGGTACCGGAGATGATCGTCGTGGCACCGGTGGTGGGAAGGGCCAATTCGCAGTTGCCGGCCGCGCAGGAGGTAGCGCCGCTGGTGCTTGTCAGCCCCGACGGACACAACATGGCCGCGGTGTTGCCGGTTCCGGCGTCGTAACTGCCGGCAGGAGCCAGCGTGCAGGAGGTGGCGCCGCTCGAGGCGCTGAAGGACCCCGCCGGACACAACGTGGCCGCGGTGTTGCTGGTCCCGGTGTCGTAACTGCCGGCCGGAGCCAGCGTGCAGGAGGTGGCGCCGCTCGTGGCGCTGAAGGTGCCCGACGGACACAGCGTGGCCGCGGTGTTGCCGGTTCCGGCGTCGTAACTGCCGGCCGGAGCCAGCGTGCAGGAGGCGGCGCCGCTGGCGCTAAAGGTCCCCGCGGGACACAACGTGGCCGCGGTGTTGCCGGTCCCGGCGTCGTAGCTGCCGGCCGGAGTCAGCGTGCAGGAGGCGGCGCCGCTGGCGCTAAAGGTCCCCGCGGGACACAACGTGGCCGCGGTGTTGCCGGTCCCGGCGTCGTAACTGCCGGCCGGGGTCAGCGTGCAGGAGGCGGCGCCGCTCGTGGCGCTGAAGTTCCCCGCGGGACACAGCGTGGCCGCGGTGTTGCCGGCTCCCGCGTCGTAACTGCCGGCCGGAGTCAGCGTGCAGGAGGCGGCGCCGCTGGCGCTAAAGGTCCCCGCGGGACACAACGTGGCCGCGGTGTTGCCGGCTCCCGCGTCGTAACTGCCGGCCGGAGCCAGCGTGCAGGAGGCGGCGCCGCTCGTGGCGCTGAAGTTCCCCGCGGGACACAGCGTGGCCGCGGTGTTGCCGGTTCCCGCGTCGTAACTGCCGGCCGGAGCCAGCGTGCATGGCGCCGTTCCGGCTGAACTGAAGGAGCCGGCGGCACACGAAGTCGCCGCCCCGGCCGCCTGGTAGACCCAGGTGTCATCGAAAAGGGAATTAGTCACCCCGCCGAAGAGCACTAACTGGTACGTCGCCGGATCGTAGGCCATGAAGGCGGAAAAGCGAGGTTGGGGGCTGGTGGTCGGGAATTGCTGGGTCCAGTTGGTGCCGTCCCAGGTCCAGGTGTCGCCCAAGATAGAGCACTGCGTCCCGCAGCCGCCGAAGAGCACCAACTGGCCGGTCGCCTGGTCGTCGGCCATGGACGCAAAGTAGCGGGCGGGGGGGCTCGTGGTCGGAGACAACTGGGTCCAGTTAGTGCCGCTCCAAGTCCAGGTTTCAGCCTGAGCGCCGCCGCCGTAGGCCTGGATGTAACCGCCGAAGAACACCATCTGGCCGGTCGCCTGGTCGTAGGCAAGGGAGGCACCATAGGCAACGGCGAGGCTAGTAGCCGTGGTCAGCTGCGTCCATGTCGTGCCGTCCCAGGTCCAGGTTGCCTGATCGGCGTACAGCAGAAGTTGGTCCGTCGCTGGGTCGTAGGCCATGGACTGGTATGCGTTGGCGGAGGGGCTCGTACCCGGGGACTGCAAGTTCCAGTTGGTGCCGTCCCAGGTCCAGGTGCTGTTTTCAAGCTGGCTTCCACCGTTCACCCCGCCGAAAAGCACCATCTGGCCGGTCGCCGGGTCGTAGGCCATGGACGCGCCGTAGGCGATGCCGGGATTGGTAGCCGGGGTCAGCTGCGTCCACGTCGTGCCGTCCCAGGTCCAGGTGGTCTGATAGTTGTAGATAAGAAATTGGCCCGTCGCTGGGTCGTAGGCCATGGCGGGGCCATAGCCCCCATAGGGGCTGGTGGTCGGGAACAGTTGGGTCCATGTGGTCACGGGTGTATCGGCGAAGGATTGAGTCGGCGCGAAGGTGAACGTTGCGAACACGAGGGCGAGGCCGGCCATGATGTGTAGGACCCTTAAAGAGCGCACGCCGCCTCTCCGGCACGTAACTTCCGTAAGTCTCCGCGGATCCGCACCGCCGTTTCCACCATGGGACCTCACCGGCTCTTTTGGCCCGCGCGCGAATCGCGAACGAAGACCATCAATGACAGACCTCGCGTTCATTTCCGGTCCTCCCGTGATTCCCATTCTCCTCATCATGAACTTTCTCAACTTTCTGAGTAGCAGACATCGCTTCGTGTTGGATCCGATGACAATCGCAACACATCAAGACGGAACATCTGGTCTCGTTTTCCAGAGAAGCATTTCGATGCATACAGCGATGATCTATGCACGATCTTCAGTGTCCTTGAGTGGCACCGAAATTAAAAAATTAACACAAAAGGCAGCATTGTGGCCGAGGGATAATACCTGATCAGCGGGGTGGAGAGACGATGATATGCATAAAAGATTCAGTAATTGATCCGCGGCAAGTTGACGTCAACTCACACTTTTGGTCGAAGTGTCGGACTATGACTTGGCTACGTTTCTGGGTCCGTTGAAGGAAATTGATGAAGTTGGTGGTTTACTCTTCGGTCATATACATACATTGCCGCACTAGTCCACGATGCTTCAGTACTGAGTGATTGACGTCTGGCCGGTCGGACCGCTCGTGCCAATTTTGGAGCAACCGCAAATTGTAAGAGGCGGTTGTAAACGACACGACGATGTTGGCCCAGGGGAGTCCCGTCCTTTGGAACAAGCCTTGACGTAGGTGCTCGGTGTATGTGCTTATGCGCCCGCAGTAGGAAGCTTCGACGTAAGTTCGCCTTCGATAGAACCCAGTCCACTTTCGACTGCAGTAGTAGTAGTAGTAGGGCTGTTGAAGATTGCGGATGGCATCCGGGGGTGTGATCTCCACTGTCTTCTGAGTGCAGTTCCTTACCGACATTCTCGCCACGCCAATGATCTTGGCGTCAGCACTCCCTTCACCTTCCGAATCATTGCGGGAGGTTCCCAGTGTGACAACACTGGTTGAAGGCAGCCTCGAAATTGAGGACTGAGGAAGCTTCAGTTGCTGTAAGTCTCGTAAGACCGTTCCCAGATGCACCTAGGCGATCGGAAATGTTGACGTCCTTGGGTGAACTCGGAACAGTCTGGGCAATGACCCCACTTGCGCTGCAGTCAGGCGGCTACCGTGCAGCGCCAGACCCAACTCTCGTAAGCGTGGTTTAGCCAATGGGGTCATGCACACTTGGTCGGGAAGGCGGGATTCGAACCCGCGGCCTCCTGGTCCCAAACCAGGCGCGCTAACCAAGCTGCGCTACTTCCCGAGGCCTCTACGTTACACAGTCGCTTTCGTGGGTTGTCGCGAATCGAGTTGCGTAGGCTTTGGTTAAGCAGAGGAGAGCAATGGCGTACGAGTGGATAGTTGACGCGCTCGACGAGACCTGGACCTCAATTGATCGATCTCTTCGCTCGCGAGGTCACGAGGTCTACGACGCCGCGACGCCGTGTCCCGGTTGGAGTGTTCGCGACGTCCTCAGTCACCTCATTGGCTTTGAACTGATGATGAACGGTGAACCCGTTCCTGAGCACGTGGGATCGTGGCCCGCGTACGTCAAGAACCCCATCGGTGAGATCAATGAAGCTTTCGTTGAGGCCTTTCGCTCGACACCCGGTGCAGAGATGTTGGACCTCTTTCGCGCGACGACGAGAAAATCGCTGGAAAGGCTCCGCGGTCTTGACGACGAAGCGTGGGAGAAGGTGGGCTGGAGCCCGGAGGGGGAGCGTCCCTACCACCGCTTCCAAGAGACGAGGGTGCTCGACAGCTGGATCCACCTCCAGGACATTCGCGACGCGTTGCTCGAACCCGCGGACGACCACGGGCCCGGCGAGGAGATCGTCGTCAATCGATTCGAGGCGGCACTGCCGTACGTGCTGGCGAAGAAGGCGCGCGCCAAGGACGGCACGACGACGCAGATCAATCTCAGTGGACGGCTCGCGCGGACCATCCTCATCGGCGTTGAGCAGGGGCGCGCTCGAGCGTTGGAGAACACCGACGCCGTGCCCGACCTCGAGATCACGACGCCCGTGGCTCTGTTCTGGCGCCGGGCCGCGGGCCGCATCACGGCGGACGCCTTTCTTCGCGCTTCGGCGACCGACGTTCGAGGGGACGAGGTTCTAGCGAGAGCGTTCGCCGAGGGCCTCGCGATCATGATTTAGGACTTTTACCTTGAGCCGGTAGGCTGGCATCTCTTATGCGCGCTACCACCACCACTCTTGAGAACAATCGGGTCAAACTGGTCGTCGAAGTTGACGAGCCCGAGATGGAAAAAGCCATCGACACCGCGGCTACGAAGCTCTCCAAGCAAGTCAGCATCAAGGGTTTTCGAAAGGGCAAGGTGCCCAAGAACGTGTTGATGGCGCACCTCGGTGGCCCGAGCGTGCTGCGTAGTGAAGCTATTCGCGACGCCATTCCCGACTTCTACGCCCACGCCGTCGCCGACACCTTGATCGACCCCATCGCCCAACCCGACATCAACATCACCTCCGGCGAGGAAGAAGGCGAACTGGTCTTCGAAGTTGAGGTCGAAGTACGGCCCGAGGTCTACCTCAGCGGACAGAACGAACTTCGCGTCACTATTCCTTCGCCCGTCGTCACCGACCAAGAAGTGAACGCCCAGATCGACCGCTTTCGCGAGACCGACGCGACCTTGCAAGACGTCGATCGCCCGATCGTGACCGGTGATCTCGTGACGATGGACGTGCACGTGCAACAGATCGCGACCGACGAGGATCCCCTCGACATGAGCGATTTCATGTACACCGTGGGTTCGGGCACGATCACCGACGGCGTGGATGAGCTGATCGTGGGCATGAAGTCCGGCGAAGAGCTAAAACTCAACGGCACCGTTGGCCAAGGCGTCGTGGCAACCTACGAGTTGAAACTCAAGAAGGTCCAAGAACGTGAACTGCCCGAGCTCAGTGACGAGTGGGTTCGAGAGAACACCGAGTGGCAGAGCGACGAAGAGATGCGTGACGCCATCCTCAGCCAGATGCGCAAGATGCGCATCGTCGAAGCACAGATGTCCCAACGCGACGCGGTACTTATGGCGCTCAGTGACTTGGTGAGTGAGGACGTCGTGCCCGACGCGTTGATCCAAGACGAGACCAATGAACGCCTCCACGATCTGGGTCATCGTCTCGAGCAACAAAAGTTGAATCTCGAAACGTTTCTACAGGTCACCAATCAGAACTCCGACCAGTTACTCGAGACGCTTCGTGCCGACGCGCTGCGCGCCGTTCGCGTCGACTTGGCGCTACGCGCCCTGGTGAAGGCGGAGGACCTCGAGCCCACGGACGAGGAGATCGAGACGGAACTCGAGACGACCGCCGCCTCGATGAACGTGACGGCCGACGTCTTGCGCACGAATCTGCGCGACACCGGTCGCGTGATCACGTTCCGCGCCGAAGTGGCCAAGATGAAGGCGTCACGGTGGCTCACCGACAACGTCACCTACGTGGATCCCGAGGGTGTCGAGATCGACCGAGCGCTTTTGAAGACGGATCAATCTGAGGAACTCGACGCGTAAGGTAGTGACGTGAACGATAACTACCGAGCTCAGAACTACCTCGTCCCCACGGTCGTGGAATCTTCGAACCGTGGCGAGCGGGCGTACGACCTCTACAGCCGTCTCTTGCGCGAGCGCATCATCTTCCTGGGCACGCCGATTGACGACACCATTGCCAACTTGGTCTGCGCTCAGATGCTCTTCCTCGAATCCGAGGATCCCGAGAAGGACATCAACCTCTACATCAACTCACCAGGTGGCGACATCACCGGACTCCTCGCGATCTACGACACCATGAAGTACATCAAGCCCGACGTGTCGACGTTCTGTTTCGGCCAGGCCGCGTCAGCGGCCGCAGTACTGCTCGGCGCGGGTTCGAAGGGTAAGCGTTACGCCCTGCCGCACGCGCGCGTGCTGTTGCACCAGCCTTGGGGTGGCGTGGGCGGACAGGCGTCGGACATTGAGATCCAGGCCCGCGAGATCCTGCGCATGAAGGACATGTTGAACTCCATGCTCGCCGCCGACACCGGTCAGTCGGTCGAGCGCGTGAATAAGGACACTGATCGCGACTTCATCATCAGCGCCGACGAAGCAGTGGAATACGGCCTGATTGATGAAGTTATAACGTCTCGAGCCTAGGTACCCCGATTTTTCGGCGCTGGCCCGTAGGATGGGTCACGGCGCAAGTGTGTCAGGGGAGCCCGTGGCAAAATTCGGTGAAGGTAGCGACCTCATTAAGTGCAGTTTCTGCGCGAAGGGTCAAAAGCAGGTCAAGAAGCTCATCGCGGGACCGAGCGTGTACATCTGCGACGAGTGCATCGATTTATGCAACGACATCATCGCCGACGAGTTCGGTGATCGTCCTGAGTTCATCCTCGACGAACTTCCCACCCCTCGTGAGATCTCGGCCTTCCTCGATGAGTTTGTGATCGGCCAAGTCGACGCGAAGAAGATCCTGGCCGTGGCGGTCTACAACCACTACAAACGCATCCAGACCGGCCCGCTGCACGACGAGGACGTCGAAGTCGCCAAGTCCAACGTGCTCCTGCTGGGTCCGACGGGTTGTGGCAAGACCTTCCTCGCCCAGACCTTGGCTCGAATGCTCAACGTCCCCTTCGCCATCGCTGACGCGACGGCACTCACCGAAGCTGGTTACGTCGGCGAGGACGTCGAGAACATCTTGTTGAAACTCCTCTCCGCAGCGGACTTCGACGTCAAACGCGCCGAGCGCGGGATTATCTACATCGACGAAATCGACAAGATCGCGCGCAAGGCCGAGAACCCTTCGATCACGCGCGACGTGTCGGGTGAAGGCGTGCAACAGGCGCTGCTCAAGATTCTTGAAGGCACGATCGCGAGTGTCCCGCCCCAGGGTGGCCGTAAGCACCCGCACCAAGAGTTCATCAACATAGACACCGCGAACATCTTGTTCATCTGCGGGGGCGCGTTCGCCGGGCTCGAAGAGATCATCGAACGACGTCTCGGAAAGAAGTCGATGGGTTTCAACCAGCCCGTCCAGTCTCGTCGCGGTGGCGACATCGAACTCTTCCGTCACGTGCTGCCTGAAGACATGGTCAAGTTCGGACTCATCCCAGAGTTCATCGGTCGTCTGCCGATCGTCAGTGCGGTCCAACAGCTCGATCGCGACATGTTGATCAAGGTACTGACTGAACCGAAGAACTCACTCGTGAAGCAGTTCCAACAGGTACTAGCGATGGACGGCGTGGAACTGGTCATTGAAGAGGACGCGCTCGAGGCCATTGCCGACCTCGCGCTGGAACGTCAGACGGGCGCGCGCGGCCTGCGTTCAATTCTCGAACACGTGTTGTTAGAGCCAATGTACGACGTACCCGGTCGCAGCGATGTCGTGAAGTGCGTCGTCACCGCGGCGTCGGTTCGCCAAAACGAAGCACCGAACTACGAAATGCGAAAGGCGGCGACGCGTACCCGTCGCGCCAGCTAAACCGTGCGCTTCGCTTCATACGCTGAGGCGTTGCGCTGGCTCGAATCGCACGTCGACTACGAACGAATCGCGCCCAATCGCCAGCCCCTGCCCACCCTGCAACCAATTCTTGACACGCTGGCCCAGTTTGCGGAGCCCCAGGGTGACTATCCCACCATCCACGTCACCGGCACGAACGGCAAGGGCACGACGACCACGATCATCAGCGCTTTGTTGGAGGCGACGGGTCTGAGAGTGGGGACCTTTACTAGTCCCGACCTCCACGCGGTCAACGAACGTATCGCCGTAAACGCGACGCCCATTGACGACGATTCATTGATCGGGGTGCTGGAACGTCTCTCTGACGTTGAAACGGTGACCGGAATCGTGTTGACGCGCTTTGAACTTCTCACGGTGGCGGCGTTACTGCACTTCTCGGATGAGGGCATAGACGTGGGCGTCATTGAAGTGGGCATGGGCGGCACCTGGGACTCGACCAACGTCATCAACGCGGACGTCTCGGTGTTGACCAACGTCGACCTCGATCACACGGCGGTGCTCGGTCTGACGGTGGGCGCGATCGCCACGGACAAGGTGGGCATCTTTCGACCCGACGGCGTCGCCATCGTCGCGACGACCAACGCCATCGTTGTCGAGATTGCGCAACGACGAGCGCAAGAGATTGGCGCGACGCTGTGGTTGCTCGGCGACACGTTCGAACTCGAAGAGAACGAACTAGCCCTCGGGGGACGAGCGATCACACTGAAGACGCCCTTCGACTTTTATGAAGAGGTACTCGTTTCTCTGCACGGTATCCACCAAGGCGTGAACGCTGCTGCGGCCGTCGCCGCGGCCGAAGCGTTCCTAGGACGATCCCTCGGCGAAGCCGTCGTGACCTCCACGTTGGCGGCCATTCAAATGCCTGGTCGGATGGAAGTTATTGCGAGAAACCCCATGATCGTGGTCGACGGTGCCCACAATCCCGCGGGCGTTCGTGCGCTGGTCGCGACGTTGGACGGAGCGTTCGACGTGCGCGGCGAACGACGATGCGTGATTGGGATGTTGACCGGTCGCGACGTCGACGACATGGTCACGCCGCTCGTGGGCGCGGGCTTCAGTGAGTTCCACTGTTGCGCGCCGCGATCGCCGCGTGCCGTTCCAGTAGGTGAGGTCGCTGACGCGCTTCGTCGACACGGTGCGGTGGCTTTTGAACACCCGAGTGCGAAGGCAGCTCTGGCGCACGCGCGCGAACGCTCGACTGACGACGACCTCATCGTCGTCGCTGGCAGCCTCTATCTCGTCGCTGAAGTTCGTGGCGAAGTGTTACACGTCGTTTCTCGACACACCTCCTGAGACTGTTAGATTGCCTGGCGTGAAGAGAACGCTGGTTATCGTGAAGCCTGACGCGGTCGAGCGCGGACTCGTGGGCGAGGTCCTCGCGCGCTTAGAGGATCGACAGCTACGCCTGGTGGCAGCGGAACTTCGCACCATTGACGTGGCGACCGCAACGCGTCACTACGCCGAACACGAGGGCAAACCCTTCTTTGACCGACTCGTGGCCTTCATCACCAGCGCGCCGGCACTGGTGGTGGTGGTCGAGGGCCCGGAGGACACCTGGCGGGTCGTACGCACCATGATTGGCGCGACGAATCCAGCCGACGCCGCACCAGGAACCATCCGCGGTGACCTCGCGCTCGACATGGCCGCGAACTTGATACACGGTTCGGATTCGAGCGAGGCCGCGCAAAGGGAGATCGCAATTTTCTTCCCAGACTTGGCCTAGCGCGACGAACTGGTTCGCCGCTGCCGTCTTGCCCTAGCCTTGTACTCAAGCGCGAGGTGTCTCACGCCTCAATAAAGGGAATCTATGGCTGATGGACGTTTCTCACTTTTGGGTCGTGACATGGCGGTCGACCTCGGCACCGCGAACACCCTGGTGTACGTACGCGGGCGCGGCATAATCCTGAATGAACCGTCCGTCGTCGCGGTCGACGTCAAGGATGGCAAGCCGCTCGCCGTCGGCGCCGAAGCCAAGCGCATGATCGGGCGCACCCCGAGCAATATCCAAGCCATTCGTCCCCTGAAAGACGGCGTGATCGCCGACTTCGAGATTTGCGAAAAGATGTTGCGCTACTTCATTCATCGCGTTCACCAGCGTCGTTTCGCTAAACCTCGCATGGTCATCTGCGTTCCTTCGGGCATCACGGGCGTGGAACAACGCGCGGTGATGGAAGCCGCGGAGTTCGCCGGCGCACGAAAGGCGTACATCATCGAAGAGCCCATGGCCGCCGCCATCGGCGCGGGACTTCCCATTCACGAACCGACCGGCAACATGGTCGTCGACATTGGTGGCGGCACCACCGAGGTCGCCGTTATCTCACTCGGTGGCATCGTCACGAGTCAGTCCATCCGCGTGGGTGGCGACGAACTCGACGAAGCACTCGTGGCGTACGTGAAGAAAGAGTTCCAACTCGCGCTCGGTGAGCGAACGGCCGAGGAGATCAAGATTCAACTCGGATCGGCCTTCCCCCTCGAACAAGAGTTGCGCGCCGAGATTCGTGGACGCGACCTCGTCACGGGACTCCCGAAGACCGTGGTCATCTCCACCGAACAGATTCGCCAAGCCATCGAGGAGCCCGTGCAGGCCATCGTGGACGCCGTCAAGGTAACGCTCGACCGCACGCCGCCCGAGCTCTCGTCAGACCTGATGGAACAGGGAATCGTCCTCACCGGCGGCGGGGCACTGTTGGCAGGCCTGGCGGCTCGTCTTGAGTACGAGACCAACATGCCCATCATCGTGGCGGACGATCCTTTGAACTGCGTTGCGCTTGGCAGTGGGATGTGTCTCGAAGAGCTTGATGTCTTCGCGCGCATGTTGAAGACCAGTCCTTCTCGTTAACGCGTGGCCACCGACCGTTCGCGGCGACGATCGTGGACCCTCGGTGTCGCGGTGGTGGCGACGTTCGCCATCCTCTATCTGACGACGGGCGTCTCGTCGGGGCTGCGTGGCGGCGCCAACATCGTCATCACACCCTTTAGCTGGGCCGTCAACGCCATCGCGCGACCGATCGGCCACATGCTGGCCGGCACCGTGAACTACAGCGACGTCGTGGCGCAGAACGAGAAGTTGCGTTACCAACTCGCCAAGGCGGAAGAGCGCGCGAACGAGGAGTGGTCGTACGCTCGACAACTACAAGAACTCACGACGCAGCTGAACGTCCCGTTCGTGGGATCACTGCCTACCGTCGCCGTGCAGATCACCACGCTCTCACCAACGAACTTCTCGGCGACGGTAGGCATCTCCAAGGGTCGCGACAGCGGGATCATGGTCGGGATGCCCGTCGTGGCGAACGGGGGACTCGTCGGACGCGTGATCGCGACGTCCGCCAGCGGCGCCACCGTGCGACTCATCACTGACACCGCCTCGTCGGTCGGAGTCACGTTCAAGTCAGGTAAGTCGTCACTCATCGTGTCCGGACGAGGGCTCAACAATGGCCTCGGAGCGACGGCGGTTCCTCTGGGCACGGCGGTCGCGCCGGGAACGAAGCTCTCGACGGACGGACTGAACGGCGCGCTCTACCCAGCGGGGTTGCCGGTGGCGTCAGTGAAGACCGTCACCTTGACGCCCGGCGCCGCGACGTACAACTTGACACTGCAGCCGGCCGCGAACCTGCGTCATCTGTCGTACCTCGACGTGGTCATCTGGGAGCCCGCTGCGTGAGACGAGTCCTCGTACCGGTGACGCTCGCGACACTCGTCATCGTTGCCATTCAGCTCTCGGTGTTTTCTGGTCTTCGTTTCGCGGGCGTCGTCATCATGATCGTGTGGCTCTGGCCCCTTGCGATGGGTCTGGCTGGACTCACCGCGCTCTCGTTGTGGTGCGCGTTGGTCGCGGGTGTCTTCTTCGACACGCACGCGTCGACGCCCTTCGGTCTCACTGCCGTCGTGGCGCTGTTGCTCGCGTACGGCGCGTCGCGTCTCGGTCGCGAAGGCGTCGGCGATCTCGACTCGGCGGCCTGGTGGGTCACGCCACTCATCGCGGCGGCGGCGGGATTCGTGGCGCCGCTCGTCTTCGTCGGCGCCAGTTTCTTCACGTTCAACTTCTCGCTGTGGCGTGACAGTCTCTTCGCGGCCATGGTCGTGAACGCGGTAGCGTTTTTCGTTCTTGCTCGACCCATGGCGCGTCTCGCCCTCTGGTTGAGCAACTTCGGGGGATCGCGTCGATGAAGAGTTCGTGGCGTAATCGACCCAGTGGATCGTGGTTCTCACGACTGTGGCGCCCGTGGGTCACGCTGCACCCCTTTCGGGGTCGGGGTCGGACCATCAACGAGCCCAGATCCGTGGGTATCCGCGACCTCATGGCGTCGCCCGACGAGGTGGGCGCTCGACCCTCACGGCGCTGGGTGGTCATTGGCGGCTTCTTCTTGATTCTGCTCGTCGCGTTGATCACGCGACTCTTCTTCCTCCAAGTGCTCGACTACAAGGCGTCGGTCGCCGCGGTCCAGTACAACTCGCTGCGCACGACGACAATCCCCGCGTCGCGCGGAGAGATTCTCGACCGCACGAGAACACCGCTCGTGACCAACGTCACGACCACCGAGCTTCGACTCTCGAGAGCCGAAGCGGCGCTGCACCCCGCGATCATTGGCGCGTTGTCGTCGCTGACGGGCCTGAGCGTGAAGGTGATCAACGCCGACCTTTCGAATAAGCAGTACAACCAGTACCAGCCGGCACCCATCATGAGTAACGCCCCGGCCAAGGTCATTGAGTTCATCAAATTGCACCCCAGTGAGTTCCCCGGCGTGACGGTGCTCGACGCCTCGACGCGTGCGTACCCCAACGGGGGCAGCGTCGGTGCCCAGATCCTCGGCTACGTCGGACCCATTACGCAACAAGAGATCAACGCGAATCCCAATGCCGGCTACCAAACCGACTCCACCTTCGGCAAGACCGGCATCGAGAACTACTACGAGCAGTACCTTCGCGGTCGCGACGGCACCAGCACGCTCGAAGTGAACGTGAACAACCAGATCCTGGGTTCGGTGCAAACGAAGAAACCACTGGTGGGCGACTCTGTCGTGCTCAACATTGACGCTCCTTTACAAAAAGCGCTCGACGGTTACTTGGCGTCGGAGATTCTGGCAGACCGCCATTCGGTAGACCCAATCTCAGGCAAGGTCCCCGCGGCGCTCAACGGCGCCGCCGTGGTACTCGATCCCAACACCGGCGCGGTGCTCGCGATGGCTAGCTACCCCTCGTACAATCTCAACTCCTTCGTGAGCGGGTTGTCCAACAGTGAGTTCCACCAATTGCTGAAGGTCGGCGCCTTCAATGACTACGCCATCCAAGGTCTCTACACACCGGGCAGCACGTTCAAACTCATCACCGCTACCACTGAACTACAGACGGGTATCTTGTCAGCGTCGAAGTACATTGACGACACCGGCACTTTCACGGTGCCGGGCTGTCTGAAAGGCGCGAATCACGGCTGCGTGTTTCACGACGACGACAACTCCGCGGCCGGTCTCATCAACTTGCCAAAAGCGCTCACGGTGTCGTCGGACTACTACTTCTACAACTTGGGCTACCTCTTCTGGTCCCAGACCAACAAGTACGGTCAGACTCCCATCCAAAACGTCGCCGCCGACTACGGGCTCACTCTGACCACCAACATCGACCTTCCCCAAGAGGTTCAGGGTCGCGTTGACTCACCTGAGGTTCGCAAACAACTCCACGCCGCCGCGCCCAAGGACTTTCCGACCGTCTCGTGGTACACGGGTGACAACATCGAGATGGCCTTCGGCCAAGGCACGACGGCGCTCACCCCGATCGCGCTCGCTAACGCGTACGCCACCTTCGCGAATGGCGGCACGCGGTACGCGCCCGAGGTGGCCGCGGGGGTCGTCGATCCCCACGGCAACGTGGTGATCCGTTACTCGCCGCGCGTGCTCGGCCACGTGAGCCTCCCGGCCAGCATTCGCAATCCGATTCTTCAAGGGCTCACCGGCGTCGTGTCGAGCCCGTCGGGTACGGCGTACGCACCCTTTCATGCCAACATCAATTTCTCCCTCTCGAACTTTCCCATCGCCGGCAAGACGGGCACCGCCAGCAACCAACCGGGTGAAGAGCCGAACTCGTGGTTCGTGGGCTTCGGGCCGACCAACCACCCCGAGTACGTCGTGCTCTGCGTCATCGCCGAGGGTGGCTACGGCGCCAGCGCCTCCGCGCCCGTTGTCGCGAAGACCTTCAACTATCTGGTCGCGCACCCCGTACCGGCCCTAAAACTGGGCGCGCAACTCACGACGCCCAAGAAGAAGTAGCGAAACGGGCGGAGAAACGTCCAAAAAGTCAACTCGTGGTTCACGTGGAGTAACCTTGAGGCGTTGGGCGCTTTGGCACAAAGGGTGCCGGACGCAAAAAGAACGTCGCCGTAACGCAGTGTTTTCTCCGTTACGCACAGCATTGAGGACATCTCGTGGTACACGCCAGTGCGCTGCTTCTACTAAGTATCGTGACCGTCCTCGCCGTCACGGCCCAACGAGCCTTTGATCTTTTTCACAACGCCCACGTCGCGAGCATTCCGCCGCGCGTGGCCCCTACTCGTGGTGCGACGCTCCACGTCCTAACCATCAAGAACGCAAGGAGTACCCGTCGTGAGCGACGAAACCATCCAACCATCTCCCTCGTCGTCTAGCCCCAGAATTGGCGATACCCGACCCGCACCACAGATAGGCGACACTCGACCAGGAGTACCGGGGTCCACCACGACGCCGAGCTCGTCACCATCCACGCCCAACCAAGGCGGTGGCAATCGACGTCGCCGCGGAGGACGAGGCCGCTCCGGTCAAGGTAACCGAGACGGTCGGGACGGTCGCGACGGTCGAGACGGCCGCGGTGGCCAGGGAAGTCAAAACGGACAGGCCAATCAACCGCGACGCGTCATGGACGCGCCCGTTGAGGCCTCGGCACCGGAAGCGGGCGACGCGGACGCCTCTCGTCAGGGTCGCGCTAAGCGTCGTCGCGGCGGAGAGCGTCGTACGCGCGCTCAGGGTCGTTACCTCATGGCCGTGCACACGACCACTGACGGGACCCACATCGCCACCCTCGAGGGTCGATCAATGGTTGAGTACACCGTGGCGAAGAACGCCGACGAGACGAACCAGATCGACGGCAACATCTACGTGGGTCGTATCCAAAACGTCCTGCCGGGCATGGAACTCGCCTTCGTCGACATCGGGATCCCGAAGAACGCAGTGCTCTACAAGGGCGACGTCTCCTTCGACACCGAGGACGTGGACGGGGTGTCCACCAACGACAAGCGCATCGAAGAGATGATCAAGGCTGGCCAGACCATTGTCTGTCAGGTCACGAAGAACGCCATCGGCGCGAAGGGCGCGCGCTTGACGCAAGAGGTCTCACTGCCCGGGCGATTCGCGGTACTGGTTCCGAACTCGTCGACGATCGGTATCTCGAAGCGTCTACCCGACGGAGAGCGTCGACGCCTACGAAAGATCATCGACGAGGTGAAGCCCGTTCGCCACGGCATCATCATTCGCACCGCCGCCGAGGGCGTCACGGCCGACGACCTCGCGCGCGACGTGACCTCGCTCGTCGAGAAGTGGTCGGCCATCGAGGCCGAAGTCGCCAAGTCCAACCAACCGCGTCTGGTATACCGCGACCTCGACCTCGCGGTGCGCGTCCTTCGCGAAGAGCTCAACGACGAGTACCGCGCGGTCCTGATCGACGACCGCACCCTGTACGAGAAAGTGCGCGAGTACGTCTTAGCGGTGAACCCCGAACTGGCCGATCGCATCGAGTACTACGACCGCGAAAGCGAAGAGTTGCCCCTCTTTGAGCGCTATTTCGTGCACGAGCAACTTCACCGCTCGCTCGATCGCAAGGTCTTCCTCCCTTCGGGAGGCTCATTGATCATCGAGCGCACCGAAGCGCTGACCGTGGTGGACGTGAACACCGGTAAGAACGTGGGCACCAACAACCTCGAAGAGACGGTCTTTCGCAACAACTTAGAAGCCGCCGACGAGGTCGCGCGCCAGCTACGCCTACGCGATATCGGCGGGATCATCGTCATTGACTTCATCGACATGGAGTCGCGGGCCAACCGCGAAGCCGTGGCCTCGGCACTGCGCCAGGCCCTCTCTCGCGACAAGACTCGTACCCAAGTCTTCGACATCTCGGAGCTGGGACTCGTGGAAATGACGAGGAAGCGCGTGAACGAAGGGCTCCTCGAATCGCTCTCGGTCGTGTGCAGCGTCTGTGACGGACGCGGCTTCATCGTAAAAACTGGTCTGTAGATCAGTGGCTTTCGACTCATCCGCTAGTATGGAAACCTTATGTACGCCGTTATCCGTGTAGGCACATCTCAAGAGCGCGTCACCGAGGGCCAAGTGGTCCGCGTGGACCTGCGTTCCGAAGAGGTGGGTGCCGATGTTCAGTTCCAGCCCGTCTTGCTCGTGGACGGTGACGACGTCGTCGCCGGTCCCGCGCTGAAGGGCGCCACCGTCACGGCGAAGATCATTGGTGAGGAAAAGGGTCCGAAGATCCGCGCACTGACCTACAAGGCGAAGTCCATCCAGCGCCGGCGCTGGGGCCACCGCCAGCACTATTCGACCGTCGAAATCACCAAGATTTCGGCCAAGGCCTAAGGAGTATCGATGTCAAAGACCAAAGGTGGCGGCTCTACTCGTAACGGCCGTGACTCCAACGCTCAGCGACTCGGCGTGAAGACCTTCGACGGTACGCTCGTCAAGTCCGGCAGCATCATTGTTCGCCAGCGTGGCACGCAGTTCCACCCGGGCCGCAACGTCGGCATCGGTAAGGACGACACGCTGTTCGCGCTCGCTGAAGGAACTGTGAAATTCGGTTTCCGGGGCGGCAGAAAACTGGTTGACGTTCTCGCCAACTGAGTTTTCCTCCTAAAACTAAGAATCCCCCGGGCCTCGGCCCGGGGGATTCTTAGTTTGAAGCGAGAACTACGCGCCCTTGACGGCCTTTTTGAAGGTCGAGCCAATGGACACCTTCGGGGCCCGGGAGGCCTTGACCTGAATTGCTTCACCGGTCTGAGGGTTACGGGCGGTGCGAGCCTTACGCTCAACACGCTCGAATGATAAGAACCCCGACAGTACGATCTTTTCACCCTTGGAAACGTTGCCCACAACGACGTCCTCGAAGGCCTTCAAGACCTCCGCTACCGTGTTCTTGGTGGCGCCACTCTCGGCGACAATTGCTTCTACCAACTCGGCCTTGTTCACCGGTCGACTCCTTACTCTCGTTGAAACGGAACTGGGCGTTCCCAGCAACCACCGTCATTTTTAGCGTAAAAACAAGGAAAAATGGGGATATCGTCGTAAGAATTGGCTCTGATGACAATTTGGGTTTTCTAAAATACCTGTTGGTACCTGGTTTCCATTTATTGCTCCACAGAGATTTTCATATTCCACGACCTACGATGGACCGGTGGACACCCTCAATCGCCAGAAACTAAGGGAGTTGGTGGCCCGAGAGCAGGCCAGCTACGTAACCCTGCACCCGCGCTCGAAGGCGCTGAGTGAGTCGTCCGTGAACCTCCTGGCCGGCGTTCCCATGACCTGGATGACGAAGTGGGCCGGCGGCTTCCCCCTGGGATTTCAGAGTGCTCACGGGGCCAGGATTCGTGATTTCGACGGCGTCGAGCTCGTGGACTTCGCCCTCGGTGACACCGGCGCGATGGCTGGTCACTCGCCCGCACCCCTCATGGAGGCGTTGACACGGCGCGTGGGGGTCCTCGGCGGCGTGACGACAATGCTGCCCAACGAAGACGCGCAGTGGGTCGCCGCCGAGATGACCCGGCGCTTTGGACTGCCGCGCTGGTCGTTCACCCTCTCGGCGACCGACGCCAATCGTTGGATGTTGCGCCTCGCGCGCCTCGCCACGAAACGACCGAAGATCCTCGTGTTCTCCTACTCGTACCACGGCACGGTGGACGAGACCTTCGTGGTGGTGGGCAGTGATGGCAACGCCCACTCGCGCGAGGGCAACGTCGCGCCCATGGTCGACCCGACGACCACCACGCGCGTCGTCGAGTTCAACGACCTCGCCGCCCTCGAGCGTGAACTGCGCTTCGGCGACGTCGCGGCCGTCTTAACGGAACCGGCCCTTACGAATATCGGCATCGTCTTGCCCGAGCCGGGATTCCTCGAAGGAGTGCGCGCGCTCTGTGACGCCACGGGGACGTTGCTCATCGTGGACGAGACCCACACGTTCTCCGCCGGGCCCGGGGGTATGACGAAGCGCTACGACCTAAAACCCGACGCGATCACCATTGGCAAGTCGCTCGGCGGGGGCGTGCCCTGTGGCGCGTACGGGCTCAGCGAGGAGCTCGCTTCGCGCGTCCTGGCGGGCGTCGTCGACGGCGTGGACATCGAAGACGTGGGGGGCGTCGGCGGCACGCTCGCGGGTAACGCGCTCAGTCTGGCCGCCATGCGCGCGGTCCTCGGTGAAGTTCTGACCGACGACGTGTTCGGGCCCATGGAGGACTTGGCGACGACGTTCGCCTCGGGCGTGCAACGCACGATCGACGAGCGTGGGTTGGCGTGGTCCATCACACAACTCGGCGCGCGCTGTGAGTATCGATTCACGTCGCCGGCCCCAGTGAACGGTGGTGACTCCGCGAAGAGTTCGGATCCGCTCCTGGAGGAGTTCCTCCACCTCTACCTCGTCAACCGCGGCGTGCTGTTGACGCCGTTTCACAACATGGCGCTCATGTGCCCCACCACGACCGCCGCCGACGTCGCGCGTCATCAACTCGTCTTCGACGCCGCGGTCGACGAACTCCTTTCCTAAAGAGGGTCCGCGTAGGTCGGGCCGTAGGATAGGGGGGTGTCCTCCTTCGTCGACAGCGCGCAACTGCACGCCAAAGCTGGCAACGGCGGCGCCGGGTGCGTCAGTTTTCGCCGTGAGGCCCACGTCGCCAAGGGCGGCCCCGACGGTGGCGACGGGGGAAAGGGCGGTGACGTCTGGCTCGAGGTCAGTCACAACCAGGCCTCGCTGCTCGGCTTTCGCGACCACCCCTTTCGTCGCGGAACCGACGGCCAGCACGGCACGTCAAAGCGCCAACACGGCTCGAGGGGCAAGGACGTCGTGGTCTCGGTACCGCTCGGCACCATGGTCTACGGGCCAGAAGGCCAACTCCTCGTCGACCTGAAAGGACCCGGTGACCGCTGGCTCGCCGCTGAGGGGGGCCTCGGCGGACAGGGTAACGCCCGCTTCCTCTCGAATCAGCGTCGCGCTCCGGCCTTCGCCGAGCAAGGAGAGATGGGCGAGGAGCACTGGTTCGACCTCGAGTTGAAGCTCCAGGCCGACGTGGCGCTCATCGGGTTTCCGAACGTGGGCAAGTCCACGCTCATCTCACGCGTATCGGCCGCGCGGCCCAAGATCGCCGACTATCCCTTCACCACACTCGTGCCCAACCTCGGCGTCGTACGCGTGGGGGCGAGGTCCGCTCGACCCAACGACGCGACCGAGTTCGTCATGGCCGACATCCCCGGGCTCATCGAAGGCGCCGCCGAGGGTCGGGGACTGGGCCACGACTTCCTTCGTCACGTCGAGCGCGCGCGCGTCCTCTGTGTCCTGCTCGACCTCTCCGAGCTGGCCCCACGCCCGCCGGAGGAACAACTCGAGGTCTTGCTGGGCGAACTCGGTCGCTACCAGGCTGACCTGTTGACGCGCCCGCGTGTCGTCGTGGGATCGAAGGGCGACGTCGCGGCCTACGAACTCGACGGCGTCGAGAGTATCTCGGCCGTGACGGGCGAGGGACTCGACACGTTGGTCGGCACGCTCGCGGGGCTCGTGACCACCGCGAGAAACGACGAGACGGAAGCGCTCGAACACGAAGTCGTCGTGCACCGGCCGATTCCCGAGGAGATCACGATCGAACGTGACGGGCCGAGCGCCTGGACGGTGCACGGCCGCGCCGCTCGACGCGCGGTACGTTTCCAAGACCTCACCGACGATCAGGCCCTCGCCGAGATCATCCATCGCCTTCGCGAACTGGGGGTCGACCGCCTCCTCACGCGCGCGGGCGTGCACGACGGCGACGTCGTGACGATCGGCACGCTCTCCTTTGAGTGGTGGCGTGACGAAGTGGGTACGGGGCTCGACCGCGGCGAGCACCACCGTGCCACCCGTCGAGAACGCCTCGCGCGTCACGGGCGACTCGACGGAAACGAGAGCGATGACGAGTCGTAGCGTCGTCGTGAAGATTGGTACCTCGTCGGTGACCGACGACGAGGGCAACGTCGCCTACGACGTGCTGGTGAACGTGGCGGCCGACGTCGTGGCTCTGCGTAAAGAGGGCTGGTCGGTCGTCGTGGTGACCTCGGGCGCTATCACCGCCGGTTGGTCCGAAGTGGGCAACGCCCGTGCGCGCCCGCGCGACGCGGTGACCCTGCAGGCCGTCTCGGCCGTTGGCCAGCCGTTGTTGATGCACGCGTGGCGCAACGCCTTTGGCGAACACGGCGCCGCCGTGGGCCAAGTGCTCCTCGCGCCGCTCGACTTCTCCCATCGAGGTCAGTACCTGCACGCGCGCGGCACCCTCGAAGCGCTCGCGACGCTGAACGTCGTGGCGATCGTGAACGAGAATGACGCCGTCGCCGACGAGGAGATCCGCTTTGGCGACAACGACCGTCTCGCGGCGCTGGTGGCGAATCTCGTGGGCGCGTCGCACCTGGTGCTCTTGACCGACACTGACGGTCTGCTCACGGCCGACCCGCGCCTCGACGCGTCGGCCACGTTGATCGAAGAAGTCACGGCCTTTGACGCGGACCTCATCGAAGCCGCGGGGTCCAGTCGCTCGGGCGTCGGCAGTGGTGGCATGGCCTCGAAGCTCGCGGCGGCGCACATGGCCACGTGGTCGGGCGTCACGACCGTCATCGCGCCCGCTCGAACGAGTCACGCCCTACGCCGGGCCCTCGAAGGACGCCCCGGCTTCGGCACGACGTTCTTCGCTCGCCCCGAACGTCTGTCGGCGCGAAAGTCGTGGATCGCCTTCGCGGTCGCGAGCCAGGGGTCGCTCACCATTAACGAGGGCGCGCTGCAGGCGCTCGAACACCACGGACGCAGTCTCTTGCGCGTAGGCGTCGAGTCCCACGCCGGCACGTTCGTCGAGGGCGACGCCGTCGACGTGAAGGGACCCAACGGCGAGACGATCGCGAAGGGCCTCGTGCGCGTGTCGGCGGAGTCTTTCAAGGACGGTGAGGACGTCGTCGTGCACCGCGACGATCTCGTGCTCTTACGACGTCCGTAGTGACGCCCATTACGCTTGGTCCATGACGACAAGTGCCTTAGCGGCCCAGGGCGCTGCGGTGAAGCGCGCGGCCGGCGAACTGGCCCAGGCGTCCGACGAGTCGCGCCGCGGCGTTCTTCGTCACGTTGCCGATCGACTCGAGGAGGCGTGTGACGAACTCCTGGCGCTTAACGCGCTGGAAGTGAGCGACTACCACGAGTCCGGTCCCGGCCGTGACCGGTTGACCCTGACGAAGGAGCGCGTCCTCTCGATGTCGAGCGCACTGCGAGAGATCGCCGACGCGCCCGACCCCCTCTTCGAGACCCAAGACCAGAGCACGCGCGCCAACGGGCTGCGCGTCGAACGTCTGCGCGTTCCGCTCGGTGTCATCGGCGTGGTCTACGAAAATCGCCCGAACGTCACGAGTGACGTCGCGGGACTGTGCGTGCGCAGNNCTCTGGCACGAGGCGCTCGAGAAGGAGGGCCTCCCCGCGGCGGGAGTGTCGCTCGTCGAGGACCCCTCGCACGAGACGGTGACGGCTTTCATGCAGCTCACTGATGTGCTGGACTGTCTCATTCCGCGCGGCGGCCCGAGCCTGATCGCGGCGATGCGCGAACACGCGCGCGTGCCCTACGTGCTCGACGGTGACGGGAACTGTCACGTCTACGTCGACGACTCGGCGAAACTCGACCAGGCGGTCGCCATAGTGAAGAACGCGAAGACCTCGCGCCCGGGTGTGTGCAACGCCGCCGAGACGGTACTGGTACACGAGGCGGTCGCGGCGACGTTCTTGCCGGCGCTCGCGCTCGCGATACCCGACGTCGAGCTTCGCGCCGACGAGCGCGCTCGGGTCTTTCTGCCCGACGCGAACCTCGCGAGTGATGACGACTTCGCCAGAGAGTTCCTCGATCTGATCTTGGCGGTCAAGGTGGTGTCGGGGCTCGACGAGGCCATTGGCCACGTCACCACCTACGGCACAGGGCACAGTGAAGCGATTCTCACCGAAGACCCGTCGCACGCCGACGCGTGGATCCGGCGCGTCGACGCAGCCGCCGTGTTGGTGAACGCGTCGACGCGCTTCATTGACGGCGGCGAGTTAGGTCTCGGCGGCGAGGTCGGCATCTCGACCCAGAAGCTGCACGCGCGCGGTCCGATGGGACTGCGCGAACTGACGTGTCTGAAATGGGTCGTACGAGGAGAGGGACAGATTCGATGAGTGCTTTAGATCCGAGAGTAGAGCTCGCCCAACGACTCGGCCTCTCGAGCGTGCCGCCGGTGCGTTTCGAATCGCCCGAAGAGGTGAAGAAACTCCTCGCGGAGAACGACTACTTGAGTGACGAAGCAATCGCGTCGGTCATCTACTTGGCCGATCGTCTGGCCAAGCCCGTCCTCGTCGAAGGACCGGCCGGCACCGGCAAGACGGCCCTCGCCAAGGCCGTCGCGGACTCGATCGGCGCGCGCCTCATTCGACTCCAGTGCTACGAGGGGCTCGACGAGTCGAAGGCCCTCTACGAGTGGAACTACCGCAAACAACTCTTGCGCATCCAGGCCGGACGGCCCGAGGGCGCCGGCACCGAGGAGTGGCACGACCTCGAAGAGGACATCTTCGCCGAAGAGTTCATGCTGACGCGCCCGTTGCTCGAAGCTATCTCGGCCAGTGACCCGGTCGTGTTACTCATCGACGAAGTCGACCGCGTCGAACTCGAGACCGAGGCGTTGATGTTGGAGATCCTCTCGGAGTATCAAGTCTCCATTCCCGAACTCGGGACCATCCGCGCCAAGCAGATCCCCATGGTGTTCTTGACGTCGAACAACACTCGCGAGCTCTCCGAAGCGTTGAAGCGTCGTTGTCTCTACCTCTACGTGGGCTACCCGACCGTCGAGCGCGAACGCGACATCATCCTCTCGCGCGTGCCCGGGATCTCGAGCGCCCTCGCCGAGCAGATAGCCCAGGTCGTTCGTTCACTGCGCACCATTGATCTGAAGAAGGCGCCGTCGGTCTCGGAGACCCTCGACTGGGCGCGCACGCTGGTGGTCCTCGGTCGAAGCGAGATCGGCGACGAGGACGCCGCGGCGACGCTGCACATCTTGCTGAAATACCAGTCCGACATCGAGCGCGCCACCAAGGAGTTGCTCGGACGCTCGAGGCCCGTTGCTTAACCTGCTCGGAGACTTCATCGGCGAACTTCGCGCCGCCGGGATTCCCGTGTCGATGAGTGAGCACGTGGACGCCGCGCGCGCGGTCGAGGTGATCAACCTCGGAGACCGAGAGCTTCTTCGCGCCACGCTCGGCGCCACGCTCGTGAAGGACGGCGATCACCTGCCGGTCTTTAACACCGCCTTCGACGTGTACTTCTCGATACGTTCCTGGGAGAGTGCCGAGGCGCTGTTGGGCGACGAACTCGACACGGACCAGCGCGAGCGTGAAGGTGCCGCGGGCGCCGAAGGACACGGTCCGTCACGCGGGGAGGGTGCGGGGTCCACGAGCATGAGCGCCCAGGAGCTCGCCGAACTGCTCTTTCGAGCGTTGCGCGACGGCGACCCCGACGCCATGCGTCAGGGCGCCTCCGAGGCGGTCTCGCGCTACGCGGGCATGGAACCCGGTCGGCCCGTCGGTGGGACGTACTACCTCTACCGGACGTTGCGTAACCTCGAACTCGAGTCGCTCGAGCAGCGCCTGCTCGCGGGGACCATGGGCGCGAACCCCGACGAACTCGGCCAGCGTCTGGCGCGCGACGAGGTGACGGCGCGGATCGAACACCTGAAGTCCGAGATCGAACGCGAGATCCGCGAGCGTCTCGTCGAGGACCGCGGATCGGAGGCGCTGGCCAAGTCGGTGCGTAAACCCCTGCCCGAGGACCTCGACGTCATGCACGCTAATCGTGAGGAGATGGCCCAACTCGAGCGCGCGCTGCGCCCACTCAGTCGAAAGCTCGCGGTGCGCCTCGCGCGAAAGCGCCGCCGCCGCCGCCGCGGACCGGTTGATCTTCGCCACACGGTGCGCCGCAGCCTCTCGACCGGCGGGGTGCCGCTCGATCTGCGCTTCAAACCGCCGCGCCCGGCCAAGCCGGAGATCTTCGTGATCGCCGACGTGTCGGGATCGGTGGCCTCGTTCGCGCGCTTCACGCTCCACCTGGTGCACGCCATCAGCTCGCAGTTTTCCAAAGTCCGCTCCTTCGTCTTCGTCGACGGCCTCGATGAGGTGACGCGACTGTTCGAAGGGGTGGAGGACCCCGCCGACGCGGTCGCGCGCATCAACGCCGAGGCCGACGTGATCGCCTTCGACGGTCACTCGGACTACGGGCGCGCGCTCGTCACCTTTCACGACCGCTACGCGAGAGATCTCACCAAGCGCTCGACGGTGTTGATACTCGGTGACGCGCGCAACAACTACCACCAAGCGCACGCCGAAGTACTGGCCGATCTGCACTACCGCGCGAAGGCCGTCTACTGGCTGAATCCCGAACCGACGAGCTACTGGAACAGCGGCGACTCCATCGTGGCGCAGTACGCCCCATACTGTGATCGGGTGATCGAGTGTCGAACCCTGCGCCAACTCGAAGCGTTCGTGGGCGAGTTGGCGTGAGTCTCGCCGAACTGCTCCCACCCGAAGGGTTCCGCCAACGCGGCCCGCTGCCCACGGGGACGCGCCTGCTCATGATTCGCCACGGCGAGGCCGTCGCCAACGCCCGAGGACTCGCGGGCGGACCCCTCGGTGACGGGGGACTGACCGAACTTGGACGACGCCAGGCCGAGGCTCTCGCGAGGCGCCTCAACGTGACGCGCGAACTCGCCTCGGCGAGCGCGCTCTACACCTCGACGCTGCCTCGCGCCATTGAAACGGGAGCGATCGTGCGAACGGCGATCAACCCCGAGCTCGTGGCCGTGGCGGACGACTCACTCTGTGAACTCGGCGTCGGCGAAGCCGACGGAATGACCTGGACGCAGATCGCCGAACGCTACCCGCTGCCCGATTGGGACAGGGATCCCTCGCAGCTCAACGTGCCCGGGGGCGAGTCTCTGCTCGAGTTCTTCCAACGCTGCGTCGACGCCATTGATCGAGTCGTGGCGCGACACCCGCACGAGTTGGTCGTGCTCGTGGTGCACGGGGGCTTCATCGAACAGGCGATGAAGCTCTACCAGGGACTGGCGGGCGGCGTGCGACTCCAACCGCGCATCGAGCACTGTTCTATGACTGAGATCGAGTTCGACGGCGCGCGGCGCCGTCTCCTTCGCTACAACGACCTCTCGCCAATCGGCGTCGAGTAGCGCTGGAGGTACTCGGCGACGTGAAAGGCCAAGTCGAGCGACTGCGTGGCGTTCAGTCGGGGATCGCAGATTGAGGTGTAGTTATGCGACAGGTCGGCCTCGTCGAGGCGGGACCCGCCGCCCAAACACTCCGTAACGTCGTCACCCGTCAGCTCCACGTGGAGCCCCCCCGGCCACGTGCCGAGCGCCTGGTGCAGCAGGAAGAACTGCGAGGTCTCGGAGAGTACGTCGTCGAAGCGGCGCGTCTTTTGGCCCCCCGAGGCGACGAACGTGTTGCCGTGCATCGGGTCGCAGGCCCAGAGTTCATGGCGACCGTCGTCACGAAGTGCTTCGACGAGGGGTGGCAGTAACTCTGAGACCCGCTCGTGGCCCATGCGCGCGATCAACGTGAGTCGTCCGGGTCGGTTGTCGGGATTGAGGACGTCCACCAGTCGGCGCAGCTCGTCAACGCCCATGGTCGGTCCCACCTTCAGTCCCAACGGGTTGGACACCCCACGCAAGAAGTTGACGTGCGCGCCGTCGAGCTGACGGGTGCGGTCGCCGATCCACAACAGGTGCGCGGAGCAGTCGTACCAGTCGCCGGTGAGCGAGTCCTGTCGCGTCAGCGCCTGCTCGTAGGGCAAGATCAACGCCTCGTGACTGGTGTAGAAGTCGACGCTCTGTAGGGCGCTGTCGTCGTGCATGTCGATGCCGCAGGCCTTCATGAACTGCAACGCGCGCTCGATTTCGTCGGCGATCACTTCGTAGCGTTTTCCCTCGAGGGAGTTGGCCACGAACTCCTGGTTCCACGCGTGCACCCGTGACAGATCAGCGAATCCGCCCGTGGTGAACGCGCGCAGCAGGTTCAGCGTCGAGACGCTCTGGTGGTAGGCGGCAAGGAGCCGTTCGGGGTCGGGGCGTCGCGCCTCGGCGGTGAACTCGTCGGAGTTGACGATGTGGCCCCGAAAGGCCTCGAGGCGCACGCCGTCACGCTCTTCGAAACCATCGGAGCGGGGTTTGGCGAACTGACCGGCGATGCGCCCCACCTTGATGACCGGCACCCCGGCCGCGTAGGTCAGCGCCACGGCCATCTGCAAGATGACCTTCAACTTGTCACGAATGGTGTCGGCCGAACTCTCTTCGAAGGACTCCGCGCAGTCGCCGGCCTGCAGTAGGAAGGCCTTGCCGCTCGCGACGAGGGCCAAGTGCTCTTGGAGGCGCCTCGCCTCACCCGCGAAGACGAGGGGTGGCTTGTTGGCGAGTTGGTGCTCGACGCGTTCGAGGTGCTCGAGGTCGGGCCACGTGGGACTTTGCGCCACGGGGAAGTTGCGCCACGAGCGTGGTGTCCATTCGAGTGACGTCGTTTCCATCTACCAAGCGTAGGGGCTTCTTCCTCGAGCGACCAATCAAGTTAGGCTCCGGTGGTGAAAGTTCGGCGACTTGGTCTCTTCGGTGGGACCTTTGACCCGCCGCACTTCGGCCACGTCGCCGCGCTCGAGGCCGCCGCAGAATGCGGCAGATTCGACCGTCTGCTCGTCACCGTGGCGGGCGATCCCTACTTGAAGAACACTGACGTCCGACCGGCGGCGTTACGTCTCGCGATGGCGCACGCGGCCTTCGACGACCTTGCGCTCGTGGACGTCTCCGACCTCGAGATTCGACGTCGCGGACCCTCCTACACCGTCGACACGGTGCGAGAACTGCTTGAGGGCGTGGACGCGGTGGACCTCATCGTGGGCGCCGATTTAGCAACGCAGCTCGACCGCTGGCACGAGGCCGAGGCGCTTCGCGAACTCGTGTCCGTGGGCATCGTGCCGCGTCCGGGATCGCCGAGCGTGGCCCCAGAAGGTTGGCAATGCTACGAAATTCCCATGGACCCGGTGGATCTTTCGAGCACGTTCATACGTGAAATGATCCCCGGATTCGAGAATCTTGGTGAATTCCTGCCCGCGGGCGTCATTCCGCTCTTTGAAGGGGCGCGGGGCTAGAGTCGTTCCAATGGCAGTTCGAATTTTCGACCTCACCGAACCGCAGTCGTCGCGACTGAAAGTTTTGGAGTCGGCGCCCAGTCGTCGGGACCTACGACGCACGAGACAGCGCTACGTGCTCGTGGGCGTGACGACCCTCGCCGTACCCTTCATCGCCGCGCTGGTCGCTCTGGGAGTTGCCCACTGAGTGAGATTGTGACGAGCGGCGAGCTGGCTCGCGGCCCCTACTCCTCCTACGTCACCACGCTCGTGAACGCGGCGATCGTCGCGGCCGAGGAGAAGATCGGCGTCGACACGGTGGTGCTCGACCTGCGCGAACTCGTCGACTCCTTCGACGCGCTGGTCGTAACATCGGGTCGCAACGATCGCCAAGTCCGTGCGTTGGCCGAAGAGATCGAACGACTGGTGGACCTCGCGCTCGAGGTGAAACCAATCCACGTGGAAGGCCTCACGCAAGGCGAGTGGGTCGCGCTCGACTACGGCGACGTCATCGTGCACGTCTTTGACGAAACGGCGCGTGAGTACTACGACCTCGAGCACCTCTGGAGCGCGGCACCGGCGCTTCGCCCTCTCACGACTCGTTAGTTCAAGAGGCTCTGGAAGTTCTTCTCCGTCACGAGGGTTCCGTGCGCCCCGCTCGGCAGGAGCAGACTCTGGGTGACACCGGCGACCTTGATGACGATGCCCCGTGCGGCACCCACGGCGTAGGCGGTGAGCACGAGCTGGCCAACGGCGTGGAGTTGTTGGGCTTTCGAGAGGCGGCTGAGCGGCGTGGCGAAGTTGAAGTAGCCGATCTCATTTTGCACCGTGGCCGAGATCAGGACCATGTTCGGCGGCAGCGCCGAGGTGTAGCCCAAGGAGGTTTCGATCGCCGTCGGGCCGAGCAGGAGTTGTCCGATGACGGTCGCGAGGGCGGGCGGTGAGGGCACGATACGACTGGAGGCCACCAGGTGCGCGGTGGCGTCCACGAGGTAGACCGGTTGGGTGATGAAGCGAACGCGTGCGTTGTTGGTGCCGGGAATCGTCTGATTGAGGAGACCGTAGGGAACTTTCGACACGGCGATTCTCACGGGGCTCGCGTTCGGCGCCACGAGGGTGCAGCCAGAGAGGACGATCGCGCCCAGCACCATGAGCGCCAGAGCGCGTAGCCGTTTCACGATGGCTCCTCGTCAATGAGTGGCAGCAAAATCTGAAAGCGTGCCCCGCCGTCAGGGCTGTCGAGCAGACGAATGGTCCCACCGAAAGCGCGAACGTGGTCGCGAACGAGCGCGAGACCGAGACCCGTGCCGCGCACCACGCGCCGATCGTGGGCGGCACGGCCCCGAAAGAAGCGTTCGAAGATCGCCTCACGCTCTTCAACCGGTACGCCCGGACCCGCGTCGTCGACGTTGATCGCGATCTGGCCGAGTTCGTAGTCCAGTCGAATGGTCGTCGCGTCGCCGGCGTAGTGGTGCGCGTTGTCGATCAGATTGGTCATGACCCGCTCGAATCGTCGACGGTCCACCGAGACGAGGGGGTCTTCGAGCGAAACGGCGATTTCAATGGGCGGTTCACGCAGCCCGTGGCGTCGAGCGGCGGAGCGCACGGACTGGCGAACCAGTTCAATCGCCGTGACCGTCTCGATCACCAGTGGCACGGCGTCGGCGTCGCTGCGCGCCATCTCGAGGAGGTCCTCGACCAGCGACTGAAAGATCGATAGATCCGCTGTGAGGAGGTCCAAGCTCTCTTGACCCGCGGGCGAGAGTTCGAAACGATGCTGTTGCAGGACGGTCGCGGTGGTGGCGAGGGTGGTAAGGGGCGAGCGTAGCTCGTGGCTGACGTCACTCGCGAAGCGCGCGTCGCGCTCTAAGCGCTCGACGAGTTGACCCACCATGTCGTTGAACGACTCGGTGAGTTGCTGTACCTCTCGGTCGGCGCGCGTCACTTGCAGGCGCGTCGAGAGATTGCCCTCGGCGATCGCCGCGGCGGCGAGCGAGACTCTCTCCAGGGGGCGAACCGTGCGGCGCGTCACCCAGAGGCCGCCCGTGATGCCGAGGAGGAAGGTCACGAGCGCGCCGGCGCCGAGTACCAACGTCAGGGTCTTCAAAGTATTTTCCAGCGAGCCGAGCTTGAAGACCTCGAAGAATTGGGTCTCCACGGCTGGAATAGGTACGCCAACGACGTAGACGAGTTTGCCGTGAATGTTGAGGATCTGTGCAGTGGGTTGGCCGCGACGGACTTTGGCGAGGAAGACCTTCGACACGTCTTTGGTGGAAGCACCCTCACTGCGTGAGAGCCATTCGTTGAAGGTGTAGACGAGAACGCTTGAATTGGTGGCGTGTTCGATCGAGTTGAGAATGCCGCTCAGTGTGGGCGGCGCGGTGTCGAGAGTGCTGCGCACGAGGTCGGCGTTGACGTAGGCCTGTTTGAGGTCGGTCTGGAGGCGTTCGTTGACGAGCACCTGGTGAAAGCCTTCGTAGGTGAGCGAAGCGAAGAGGCCGCTGAGGATCACGGCGCCGAGTCCGAAAGTGATCAAGAGACGAAGTCGAAGACTCCGTTTGCGCATTAGAGAACCAGCTTGTAGCCAGTTCCTCGAACCGTGACGAGGTAGGTGGGGCTAGCGGGATCGGGCTCGATCTTCATACGTAGGCGGCGAATGTGCACGTCGACGAGTCGACTGTCGCCGAAGTAGTCGTAGCCCCAGACGTGTTCGAGCAGATCTTCGCGCGAGAGCACGCGCCCGTTGGCCGTCGCCAAATCGGTCAGTAGTCGAAACTCCGTCGAAGTGAGGTGCAGTTCGGTGCCGTCGAGGTGGCGCACGACACCCTCGTCGGGAATCACGCGCAGTACACCCAGCTGGAAGGCGTTGGTGCTCTTGTCGGGACGTCGGCGAAGGTGCGCGCGAACGCGCGCGAGCAACTCCTCGGGTACGAAGGGTTTGGTCACGTAGTCGTCGGCGCCCGACTCCAGACCGAGGATGACGTCGGCGGTCTCGTCGCGCGCCGACACGATCACGATGGGTAGGTCGCTCGCCGTGCGAAGGGCCTGACAGCACTGGAATCCCGTCATGCCCGGCAACATGACGTCCACGATCGCGACGTCGGAGGTCATGCGGGAGAAAAGGGCGACGCCGATTTCGCCCGTGGGGGCGTCATCGACCATGAAGCCCTCGCCTTCGAACATCAGTCGAAGCGCGGTGCGAATGTGGTCGTCGTCTTCCACGATCAAGATACGGGGCATCCCAACTCCTTTGGAATCTTCGCCAAGACTAGTAAGTCGTTGGCGAGAAGCGCGATATCACTAGCCTTGACGTGTGTCGGCTGTGCGCAAGGACGAACGGGCCACGAGAAGGTGGTACCTAGAGGGGTACGCGGACACTCTGCGCGCCGCCGACCACGCTGAAGCGACGCAACGGGCCTACCTATCGGACGCAAGGGCGTTCGTGGCCTGGGCGAAAGAGCGCGACACTCGCGGTCCCGGTGCGATCATGAAGAAGGATCTTCGAGATTACTTGGTCTTCATGACGGAGCGCGGTGACGCACGAACGTCAATCATTCGTCGACGAGCGTCACTGCGTAGCTACTTCGCGTGGCTCGTCGAACGCGGGCATCTCACGACGAACCCGGCCGCGCGACTGCTCGCGCCGCGTCCCTCGCACCCGCTGCCCAAACTCGTCGTGCGAGAACAGCTGGACAATCTTCTCGAGGACGACTGGGGCGAGGACGAGTGGGCCACGCTCGATCGCGCGGTCTGTGAGGTGCTCTACGGCGCGGGGCTGCGCGTGTCCGAACTCTGCGGGCTCGACCTCGTGAGTATCGACTTCTCGCAGGGCCTCCTTCGCGTACTCGGCAAGGGCCGCAAGGAACGCGTCGTACCCCTACACCGCAAGGGTCTCGAAGCGGTGCGGCTGTGGATTGACGACGGGCGTGAGTACGTGAAACGTAGCGACTCACCCAGCGAGGCGTTGTTCTTGAACCGCCGAGCCCATCGGTTGGGGCCGCGCGACGTGCGAAGGATTCTCGATCACCGCGTGGCACGCGGTCACGTTCACCCCCACGCGTTACGTCACACCTACGCCACGCACCTCGTCGAAGGCGGCGCCGATTTACGCGTCGTGCAGGAGCTCTTGGGTCACGAGAGCCTCACGACCACGCAGATCTACACCCACGTCTCGAAGTCACGACTCCAGAAGGTTCATCGCCAGACCCACCCGAGGGGCTAGTTCCGTCCACCGACTAACATGGTCAGGCTCTCCCAGAGTGGGCGAGTAAGTGAGTTGTCCCCGTGGTTTCGTACGGTCGCCGTTCGCGGTGCTCCCCGGGGTTGAAGCAACCATACGGAAGGAAACTAGATCGTGGCACTCGTCACCCTGCAAGAACTATTGGACTCGGGCGTGCACTTCGGGCACCAGACCCGCCGTTGGAATCCCAAAATGCGCCGCTTCATCCTGGGCGAGCGCAACGGCATTTACCTGATTGACCTTCGCAAGACCCTCGCGGGCATCGAGACGAGCTACGCCTACGTGCGCGATCTCGTCGCCGAGGGCGGCGTCATTCTCTTCGTCGGTACGAAGAAGCAGACCCAGGGTCCCATTGCTGACTACGCCCAAGCCTGCGGCATGCCCTTCGTGAACCAGCGCTGGTTGGGCGGGATGTTGACCAACTTCACCACCGTCGCCGGGCGCGTCAAGCGCCTGATTGAACTTCGTTCCATGGAGCGCGCGGGCGACTTCAACAACATGCCCAAGCGCGAAGCGCTGCGTCACAGTCGCGAACTCGAGAAGCTCGACCGCAACTTGAGCGGTATTGCGAACCTGGAGCGCGTGCCCGACGCCATCTTCGTCATCGACACGAAGAAGGAGCACATCGCCGTCACTGAGGCGCGCAAGCTCGGTCTGCCCGTCGTGGCGGTCGTGGACACCAACTGCGACCCCGACGTCATTGACTACGTGATTCCCGGCAACGACGACGCGATTCGTGCCGGATCCTTGCTCTGTCGCCTGATCGCGGACGCCGTGACCGAAGGCCGCTTCATTCGCCAGAATCGTCCGGCCGTCACGGTGAGCCCGACGGCCAACGCCTAAATCATCACAAGAAGCAAAGAGGAGAACCAAAGGTGACGATCACCGCTAAAGACGTACAAGCACTGCGCCAGTCAACGGGCGTAGGCATGATGGACGCGAAGAAGGCCCTCGAGGCCAACAACGGCGACAAGGAAGCGGCCACCCAGTGGTTGCGCGTGCAGGGACTCGCCTCGGCCGCCAAGCGCGCCGAGCGTGAGGCCGGTGAAGGCGCCGTCGCCGTCGTCCGTGACGGCAACGTCGCCGCGATCGTGGAGCTTCGCTGCGAGACCGACTTCGTCGCGAAGTCCGAGGAGTTCGTGAGCCTGGCCGACGAGATCGCTGCGCGCGTCGCCGCTGAGGGCGAAGATGCTGTCAACCATTTCAAGGAGAACATCGAACAGATGCTCACGACCTTGAAGGAGAACATCTCCATTGGCCGCGTGTACCGACTCGAGGCCGGTGCCGACGAGGTCGTGGACACCTATTGGCACCCGCAGTCCGGTCGCGGCGTGAACGCCGTCGCCGTGGTCTTGAAGGGCGCGAACCAAGAGGTCGCGCACGAAGTTGCCGTGCACATTGCCTTCGCGAAGCCGCTCTACTTGAAGCGCGAGGACGTGCCCCAAAGTGAAGTCGACAAGGAGCGCACGACGGTCGAAGAGATCACGCGCAACGAAGGAAAGCCCGAAGCGGCCTTCCCCAAGATCATCGAAGGGCGACTCAACGGTTGGTTCAAAGAGCGTGTCCTCCTCGAACAGCCCTACGTCAAAGATGAGAAGGAAACGGTTCAACAGTTCTTGAAGGGTGCGAGCATTAGCGCGTACGCTCAAGTAGTCATCGGGGGATAGGACATCGTTGTGCGTCGAGTGGTCTTAAAACTGTCGGGTGAGGCGCTGGCTTCGGCCGCGAGTGACGAAACTATCGATGCCTCTACCGTGGACTTTCTGGCCCGCGAGATCGCTGCCGCTATGGAGCGTGGCGGCCTCGAACTGGCCGTCGTCGTCGGCGGCGGGAACATCTGGCGTGGCGCGACGGGCGCGATGGCCGGGATGAATCGGGCCAACTCCGACCTCATGGGCATGCTCGGTACCGTCATCAACGCCCTCGCGCTGCAAGACGCCATCGAGAATCACGGTCGACCGACGAGGGTGATGTCGGCGATCAACATGGACCAAGTCGCCGAACCCTACATTCGCCGACGCGCCGTTCGTCACCTCGAAAAGGGTCGCGTGGTGATCTTCGCGGCCGGTATGGGCAACCCCTACTTCACGACCGACACGCCCGCCGCGCAACGCGCCGCCGAAGTCGAAGCCGAGATCGTCTTGAAGGGCACCCACGGCGGCGTCGACGGCGTCTACGACAAAGACCCGCGCGAGAATAGCGACGCCGTGAAGTTCGACGAGATCTCTTTCGACGAGGTCATCGCACGCGACCTGCGCGTGATGGACATGACAGCGATCACGTTCTGTAAAGACAATCACTTGCCGTTGCGTGTGTTTGACCTGATGGCTGAGGGTAACTTAGGACGAGCCCTCGACGGTCGCCCCGTCGGTACGCTGGTGAAGTAATGGATAACGAACTCGTTGACCTCGTGATGGAAGACACGCGCGAGCGCATGGTGCGCGCGATTGAACACGTGAAGAACGAGTTCGGTTCGGTCCGTACCGGTCGGGCCACGTCGTCACTCATTGAGGGACTGCTGATTGACTACTACGGAACCGAGACACCGCTCAAGCAGTTGGCGAACTTCTCGGTACCCGAACCACGGCTCTTGGTGGTGTCGCCCTTCGACAAGGGCTCGATGGCCGCCATCGAAAAAGCCATCGGCAACGCCGACCTCGGACTCACGCCCTCGAACGATGGTCAAGTTATTCGCCTCGCCTTCCCCGCTCTCACGGAGGAGCGGCGCAAGTCCTTCGTGAAGATGGTCAAGACCAAAGCCGAAGAGGGTCGCGTGGCGCTACGAGCGGTTCGTCGCCACGCTCGTCAAGAGCTCGATACGCTCGAAAAAGAGCAAAGTCTCTCCAGTGACGAGATCGAACGGCTGGAAAAGCTGCTGGACAAGATGACCCAGGACGAAGTGGCCGTCGTGGACGCGCTACTCGCTCACAAGGAGCAGGAACTACTTGAAGTCTGACGACGGATCCAGCTTCGAGGAACCCACTGGCGAGTTTCCGGTGACGAGTCCGCACGACCCGCGTGTCACCATTACCGGCGCCGAGATGGCGGCCGACTTCGTCGACGACGCGCCGGCGGTCGATCCGACGACGCTGCTGCCGCACTGGACCGACGCGCCGACGGGTCAGGTGCCGATCGTCGTCGCGCGCGAGGCGGCCCAGAACGACGACCCGTGGTCGGCCGTGCCCGCGCCAGCGTGGCGTGAAGGCGAAGCGGACTGGGTAGCGCACGAAGATCAGTTCGACGCTTCCATCCTCGCGGGGGAAGAAAAGGTCGACGACGCACGCCCCTGGGAGTTCATCCTGCCGGAAGAAGAGATTGCGGAAGAAGAAGTAGTGCGCGTCGAAGCGCCGCGACCGGCGCCCACGCGCGCCCAGCGCACTCGCCATCGCGCGACCTCGAACCCCCTCGCGGGACGAGCGGTTCGACAGAGTTCGTCCAGCAACGTCTCGAGCGCGACGATGACGGGCGTCTTGCTCGCGATCGTCGTCTTCGCCGTGTTCTTCGCCGGGCCCGTCGGCGTGACCGTCTTGATCCTCGCGTCGCTGGCGTTCGCGAGCGCCGAGGCGTACGCGGGCTTTCGCGCGGTCGGCGCCCATCCCGCGACGATCTTGGGCATCGTCGCGGTGTTGACCCTCGGCGTCGCGGTCTACAACAAGGGCCTGGTCGTACTGGGCGCGGTGACGGTACTTCTCACGATCTTCGGATTCATCTGGTACATGAGCGCCGAACGAAAGATCGACGTACTCGACGGTCTGGGCGCGACCATCTTCGTCTACGTCTGGGTCGGGGTCTTAGGTTCGTACGGGATCTTGATGCTTTCCCCGCACACCTACGCCAACCGCCACGGCATGGCGTACGTCTTTGGCGCACTGGTCCTCACGATCTCTAACGACGTCGGCGCCCTCTTCACGGGTCGTTGGCTCGGTCGACGGCCACTCAACGCCGCGCTCTCACCCAACAAGACCGTCGAAGGTACCATCGGCGGCACCATCATCACGCTGATCGCCGGGGCCATCATCTTGCCCTTGATGACCCCGTGGACGCGGACCCACGGTGTGGAAGCGGCTGTGGCGCTGGCCATCGTCGTGCCTCTCGGCGACCTCTTCGAGTCGATGGTCAAGCGCACCTTGGGTCTGAAGGACCTTGGTCGACTGTTGCCGGGCCACGGGGGACTGCTCGATCGCATCGACGGACTCTTGTTCGCGCTGCCGACGATGTACTACCTCCTCCACCTGCTCAAACTGAGCTAACGATGTCGCCCTCGCGCCGAAGCGTGGCGTTGCTCGGTGCGACCGGCTCCATTGGCGTGCAGACGCTCGACGTGTTGCGTCGTGAGCGCGAGCGCTTCGAGCTCGTCTCGATCGCTGGGGGTGAACAACTAAGCGAACTCGCGGCCATCGCGAAGGAGTTCGGCGTGAAGAGCATCGCGGTGAAGAGTGAGCGCCACCGTGCAGACCTCGTCGAACTCGTCGGACCCGGCGTCGAGGTCGTGGTGGGTGACGAGGGTCTGCACGATCTCGCACAACGTTCCGACGTCGTCGTGAACGCGGTGATGGGCTTCGCGGGTCTTCCCGTCACGCTCGGCGCGCTCAGCGCGGGAAAGCGGCTTGCCCTGGCGAACAAGGAATCGCTCATCGCCGCGGCGCCACTCGTGGCAAAGGTGCGCAACACGATCGGTGCGACGTTGTTACCCATCGACTCGGAGCACTGCGCCATTCACCAATGTCTCGCGAGCTCACCGGGTGCGGTGGGTTACCCCGACGTGAAGCGAATCGTTTTGACGGCGTCGGGTGGGCCGTTTCGGGGTTGGAGCGAAGAGCAACTGAAGGGCGCGACCAAACAAGACGCACTGCATCATCCGACGTGGTCGATGGGCGCCAAGATCACCATCGACTCGTCGACGCTCATGAATAAGGGTCTCGAAGTGCTCGAGGCGTCAGCCCTCTTTGGTATTGACGTCGATCGGATCGACGTCGTCGTGCACCCTCAATCCATTATCCATTCGATGGTCGAGTACGTGGACGGATCGGTCCTCGCGCAACTCTCTCGACCCGACATGCGTCTTCCAATCGCCTACTGTCTCGGCCAGCCCGAGCGGCTGGCGTACGCGTACGGCGAACTTGATTTTTCGAAAGCGATCTCGCTGAGTTTCGAGCCACCCGACGGCACCGCCTTCCCGGCGCTCGGACTCGCGTACGAAGCCGCGCGCGTGGCCGGCGCGGCGCCCGCGTGGTTGAGTGCGGCCAACGAGGTCGCGGTCGCCGCGTTCCTTGCCGACGAGATCAATTGGTGCGACATCGTTGCCATCGTCGCCTCGACGATGGACCACTACGTGGCCGATCCCCTCGAATCCTTAGCCTCTCTTTACGAAAGTGACGACGCTGCACGACGATGGGCGCGCGCTAGCCTCGAAAGGTAGCCATGGAACACCCGTCGTCCCTTCGTCAGTCACCCGTGGCGCTGCTTGTGGGAGTAGTGGCGCTCGTCGCCTTGCTCACCTGGTTGGTGGGCTGGGCGCTTCCGCTCGTAATTTTCCTCATCATTGCGATGGTGATGGGCCACGAGTTCGGCCACTTCATTACCGCTAAGCGCGCTGGGCTCCTCGTCACGGATTTCTTCGTGGGCTTCGGTCCGGTGCTCTGGTCGACGCAGCGCGGTGAGACGCGCTACGGCGTGCGGGCGCTTCTCTTGGGCGGATACGTGAAAGTACCCGGGATGACGTGGGGCGTACCAGTCGAACCCGCGATGGAGAGCCGGACCTACCGCGCGGCGTCGTACCCCAAGAAGGTGCTCTTCGCTTCAGCCGGATCGATCATGCACGGCATTATGGCGCTCGCACTGGCGTGGGCGGCGTTGGCGTTCATCGGGGCGCCGTCGGCGAGCCACGTGGGAATCCAGTCCTTCTCCACGTGGCAGGGACACACGCAGAACGTGGCGCAGTTGGCTGGCCTCAAGGTTGGCGACCAGATCGTCAGCATCGACGGTCACGCGATCACGAACTACTCACAACCCGCGAAGCTCATTCACGAGTCGGTGGGCAAGAAGATCACGCTCGTGGTGGATCGCAACGGGCGCGATATCACGTTGTACGCGACCCCCGTCAGCGGTTCCACGATCAAAGTTGCGGGCAAGGCCCTTCCCGCCGGCGGCTACATCGGCGTTGTCTTGGACGAACTCACGGTGAAACGCTCGCTGCTTGGTGCCGTGCCGGGCGCCTTCTCAGAGATAGGTTCACTGCTGTCGGCCGCGGGGCACAACATCGTGCACGTCTTTTCGCCGGCCGAGTTCACGAGCCTCTTTCACCAAGTCACCTCGTCGGCCGCCGCAACGAACGTGAAGAACCAGGACACGAGACCGGTCTCGATCCTGGGCGTGACGCGTATCGCGGTCCAGGGGGCCAATTCGGGCATTGGCCCGCTCCTCGCCGTCTTGATCGAGGTCAATATCTTCGTCGGGGTCTTGAACATGCTGCCGATCCTGCCCGTCGACGGCGGGTACGTGGCCGTGGCCACGTACGAACGACTGCGATCACGTCGCGGTATCCGCCACCAAGCCGACGTCAACAAGTTGGCGCCCGTTATCTACGCCTTCATTGGCGTTTTGCTGTTTCTCTTCGCTTCTACGCTCTATTTGGACATCGTCCACCCTTTGCCTAATCCTTTTGGCTAGGCGCTTCGAGGCACCTCCGAACACGGCAGAATAGAGAGTATGGACGTCACCGCTACTTCTTTGACCCCGCGTCGCGTGACTCGTCAAATCTCCGTGGGCTCGGTCAAGGTCGGTGGCGACGCGCCAGTCTCGGTCCAGTCGATGACGACGACCAAGACCGCCGACGTCGAAGGCACGCTGCAACAGATCTACGCGCTCGCCGCCAACGGCGCCGACATCGTGCGCTGTACGTGCAACGATCAGGCCGCCGCCGAGGGACTCGCCCAGATCGTGCCGCGTTCGCCGGTGCCGATCGTCGCGGACATTCACTTCCATGTCGAGATGGCCCTCGCCGCGCTCGAGGCCGGCGTGAACGGACTTCGGCTCAATCCCGGGAACCTTCGCAAGCCCGAGGAGATCAAACTCGTCGCCAGCGAAGCGCGTGATCGCGGCGTGCCGATTCGCATCGGCGTGAACGCGGGGTCGTTGCACCCCGACATCTACGAACGCTTTGGTGGCGCGACGCCCGAAGCGTTGGTGGAGTCTGCGCGCATCGAATTGGCCTACTTCCAAGAAGTGGATTTCTCGGACGTCAAGATCTCGGTGAAGGCGTCGTCGGTGGCGACCATGATCGCGGCCTACCGACTGGCGTCAGAGACCTTCGATCACCCCTTGCACCTCGGCGTCACCGAAGCTGGACCACTGCCCGGAGGACTCTTAAAGGGCACGGCCGGTATCGCGACGTTGCTCGCCGAAGGCATTGGCGACACGCTTCGCTACTCCCTGACCGCTGATCCCGTCGAAGAGGCGCGCGCCGGGCGTCAGTTGCTCGAATCGCTGGGACTGCGCGAACGAAAGGGTCTGGACCTCATTGCCTGTCCGAGTTGCGGACGCGCCGAAGTCGACGTCATCAAAGTCGCCACCGAGGCCCAAGCGGCCCTCAACGCCCTCGACGTCCCCCTCCAGGTCGCCGTCATGGGTTGTGTCGTCAACGGCCCCGGTGAAGCGCGCCACGCCGACCTCGGTATCGCGGCCGGCAAGAAACGCGGTCACCTGTTCATCCAAGGACAGATCATCCGCGTCGTGCCCGAAGACGAGATGGTCGAGGCGTTGGTGGAAGAGGCGAAGAAGATCATCGCCGAGGGCGTCGAGGCGCGTCTACTCGCTCGCGACAAGTCCGCCGAGGCCGAGGCCGAGGCCGATCGTGCCGCGTTGCTCGACGACCGCGGCATGGACGTGAATAACGCGCAGCAACGCATCGAGAAGATTCGTCGTCACGTCGAGCACTAGGGCTCTCGGTAGGCTTTGTCCACTCACAGAGGAGCATCGTGGCATCGCAGAGCGTTCTTACCCCCCAGTCCGAGGACTTCCCACGCTGGTATCAAGACGTCGTCGCTAAGGCGGAGATGGCCGACAACGGCCCCGTGCGCGGGACGATGGTCATCCGCCCCTACGGCTACGCGATCTGGGAACGCATGCAGAGTGAGATGGACGCGCGCATCAAAAGCACGGGCGCGAAGAACGCCTACTTCCCACTGTTCATCCCCGAGAGCTACCTCTCCAAAGAGGCCGAGCACGTCGCGGGCTTCAGCCCGGAACTGGCGGTCGTCACCCACGCGGGTGGCGAGAAGCTCGCCGAGCCCGTCGTCGTTCGCCCCACGTCGGAGACGGTCGTTGGCGAATTCATGGCCAAGTGGATCCAGAGCTACCGCGATCTGCCGCTCCTGCTCAACCAATGGGCCAACGTCGTGCGCTGGGAGCTTCGTCCGCGACTCTTCCTTCGTAGTTCCGAGTTCCTCTGGCAGGAGGGACACACGGCACACGCGACCAACGAGGACGCGTCGGCCTACGCGCAGCGTATCCACTTAGAGGTGTACAACGACTTTCTGGTCAACGTCCTCGCGGCGCCGACGTACCTCGGCATCAAACCACCAAGTGAACGATTCGCCGGCGCCATCAACTCGATGACGTGTGAGGGCATGATGCGTGACGGCAAGGCGCTGCAGATGGCGACCACGCACGAACTCGGTCAGAACTTCGCCAAGGCCTTCGACATCTACTACCAGAGTGAAGATGGGCAGGCTGAGCTCTGTCACACGACGTCGTGGGGTGCTTCGACGCGACTCGTCGGGGGACTGATCATGACCCACGGCGACGACGCGGGGCTCTTGGTGCCACCACGGCTCGCGCCCGTGCAGGTCGTCGTCGTCACGGTGCGTGACGAACCCGAGGTCAACGAGGCGGCCGATCGGGTAGCGAAATCACTTCTCGACGCAGGCGTGCGCGTGGAAGTCGACCGGGGCCGCGCGAGCTTTGGTCGTCGGATCACCGACTGGGAGATCAAGGGCGTGCCGTTGCGCGTAGAGGTGGGGCCGCGCGACCTCGCTCAAGGGATCGTTACCGTCGTACGGCGCGATAACGGTGAGAAATCAACGCACGGACTCGAAGAGCTGGTGGGCGTGGTTCCCACGATGCTCGAAGCGTTCCAGCGCGACCTGTTCGCGAGCGCCCAGGACTACCTCGTCGCGAACACCCACGACGTCACGAGCGTCACCGAGGCGATCGACGCCGCGAAGGACGGCTTCGCTCGATTGGACTGGGACCTCGTGGCGGGTGAGGGGGAGAGCGAACTCAACGCCCAGGCCGTGAGCGTCCGCTGCCTACAGCGCCGAGACGGTTCGATGCCGGTGAGCGACGAAGAGGGCGACCTGGTCTGTCTCGTCGCGAAGTCGTACTGAACGGGCGCGAAAGAGGTATTTCTCTCACGCTTTCGTAATTTTCTCCACCGACTTTCCAATTGTTTCAAGGCTCTTCGACTGCTACAATTGATGTCTACAGTCCGCTCAGGACGTTTGGACTCGTTTAAGCGCGGGCCTCGGGCCCGCGCTTTTTCAATGTCTGGACGTCCGTAGCGACAGCGAAAGGAGACGGCCATGGAATGGGACACCACGCTGCGGCCCATGCTATCTTCGCTCGGACTCGAGCTGTATGACGTGGAGTTTTCCGGTGGAACGCTGAACGTCGTCGTTAACCGGCCCGGGGGGGTCGACCTAGAGTCGCTGACCAAGGCCAATCGGACCATTTCGGAGTGGCTGGACGCGAACGACCCCATCGCGGGTCGCTTCACCCTGGACGTGTCGAGTCCGGGACTCGAGCGCCGTCTGCGCACGCCCGCTCACTTTCACAGCGCCATTGGTGAGTTGGTGACGCTGCGCGAACTTCGTGACGGCGAGCCAACGCGTCGCCTCGAAGGCACGCTCCTCGCGGCGGACGAGTCGTCGCTCACGATTGACGACAACGACATCGGCACGGTGACGGTCGTCCTCGACAAGATCGAACGCGCGCGCACGGTCTTTGCGTGGGGCGCCACCAAGCCCGCGACGTCCAAGGGTACGAAGGCTTCATCGACGAGCAAGAAAGGCTAGCCATGGCGAACTTCGAATTTCTTGAGGCCCTCGGTCAGATCGCGCGGGACCAGAACATTGACGAAGGGGAGCTGTTGATCGCCTTGGCGAACGCTCTGCTCGCCGCGTACAAGCGCCGTCCCGACTCCGCAGAAGACGCCGAAGTCGAGATCAATCCCGAAACCGGAGAGATCAAGGTCTGGGGACTCGAGCTCGACCTCGAGGGCAACGTCACGCGCGAGTGGGACGCAACGCCCGATGACTTCGGTCGCATCGCAGCCCAGACCGCCAAGCAGGTCTTGATGCAGTTGATCCGCGACATCCAACGTCGCCAGATGTACGAAGAGTTCGCCAATCGCGAGGGCGACATCGTCTCAGGTACCGTCCAGCAGAACGACAATCGCTACACCTTGCTCGACCTCGGTCGCGTGGAGGCACTCCTTCCCCAAGCCGAGCAGATTGCCTTCGAGCGCTACGAGCACGGCGCGCGCATCAAGGTGTACATCGTCGAAGTACGCAAGACCAACAAGGGTCCCCAGATCGTGGTCTCACGCACGCACCCCGCGCTCGTGGCGAAGCTCTTCGAGATCGAAGTGCCCGAGATTGCCAACGGCATCGTGGAGATCAAGGCGCTCGCGCGTGAACCCGGTCACCGCTCGAAGATCGCCGTCGCGTCCAACGACCAGATGATCGATCCCGTCGGCGCCTGCGTGGGAGCTCGCGGATCACGCGTTCGCAACATCACCAACGAACTGCGCTCGGAGCGCATCGACGTCGTGCCCTACAGCGACGATCCCGTCGAGTTCATCCAGTCGGCCTTGCAGCCCGCGCGTGTGCGAGAGGTACGTCTCGACGAAGAAGAGGGCATCGCCACCGTCATCGTTCACGATCAGCAACTCTCGTTGGCGATCGGCAAGGAAGGTCAGAACGCGCGTCTCGCGGCGCGACTCACCGGTTGGCGCATCGATATCCGTTCCGAGAACGAGGCCAACGACGAAGTCGTCGAAGAGGTGTGGACCGACGGTGACGTGGTGGTCGACGAGACCGTCACGGTCGTCACGGATGAGAACGGCGAGGTCGAAGCCGTCGTCGTCGATGAGGTCGTCACCACGGCCGAGGGCGACGTCGAAGAGGTGGTCGTCGTGGAAACGATTTCGGGGGACGAGGCATAGCACCGAAGCGAACGTGTGTCGTGTGTCGGACCCGTCGGGACGACGCCGAGATGACCCGTGCGGGCCGAGACGCCCAGGGAACGTGGTATCTCGGTCGCGGTGTCGGTCGCGGTGTGTGGTGGTGTCACGGCCAGACTTGCGAACAAGAATTAAGAGTTACTCACGTCGCTCGAGCACTTAGAACCACGGTGGTCGAGAGCGACGTGGCGGCACTTCGGGGTCTCACGACCAAGAAAAGGCCGCAGTTGTGAAAGAATAGGAAACTGTGCCCGCCGAACGTGCGGGCGCGCGAAGTAAGGGAACGTTTTGGCGCCAAAGAAAATTCGAGTGCACGAGCTCTCAAAAGAGCTCGGTCTGACGAGTAAAGAGTTACTCGCACTCGCCCAAAAACTAGGAATCGGCGCTTCGAGCCCGTCGGCGTCGATTGAAGACGCTCAGGCCGACCGCATTCGTCGACGTGCCGACGCGGACGGACTGCGACGTGAAGTACCCGCTGACGCCCCGAAGGCGGACAAGGTCGAAAAGGCCACCAAAGCCACCAAAGCCGCGGCGCCGACAGAAGAGGTGAAGACCGTGCCGGCCGAGCCGACGCGCGTCTCACGTGTCACCAGCGCTACGAGCTCTCCTGTCGTGTCGACGCCCGTGGCGAGTGACGAGCCACCGTCGCCCTCGTCCCCCGCTCCGGCGGCACCGGAAGAAAGTGCGCCGAAGGTCGTTCGATCGCGGGCGGTAGTGCCGAAGCCCGTGCCGACTCGTAGTGTGTCGCCCGACGGTCCTACGACGATTCGCCCCACGCAACGTGGTGGGTCCGGTGACGGAGAGGGCCAGAATCGTCCGCCCCTCAGTTCAACCGGTCGTCCGATTCCGCCCCCACCTGGTCGACCGTTGAGTGCCACCGGTCGTCCTATTCCGCCACCACCGGGCATGCGTCGGCCAATGCCGAGCGCCACCGGTCGCGGTGGGCCTTCCAGCGGTCCACGTCCCATGAGTGCTCGTCCGAGCACGGGCGCGCCACGAACCGGCGGGCCTTCTCGTCCCGGCGGCGGCTTCAGCGCGACGCGTCCCGGCGCGCCCACCGGTGGCGCTCCCGCGGGCGCGAGTCGCAGCGGCGGTCCGGCCAGAGGCGGCGGCGGTCCGCGTGGATCGCAGCGCAAGGTCACGCGCCGACGTCGTCGTAACGTCGAAGAGCTCGAACCCACCCAGATGACGACCTGGCAGCCCAGTAGCGCGCCAGTGCCTGACGGTGAGATCATCATCGAACGCGGGTCCACCGCGAAGGACGTGGGGCCCAAGCTGAACCGCAGTGCGGCGGACATCATTCGTTTCTTGTTCCTCCAGGGCGAGATCGTTACCGCCGTGCAGAGTCTCTCCGACGACATGATCGAGCTCTACGCCGCGGAAGTCGGCGCCGAAGTCCACCTCGTGGATCCCGGCGAGCAAAAGGAAGCCGAACTCCTCGCGAAGTTCTTCGACGAAGTGGAAGATGACGTCATCGTCCCAGACGCTCCGCGTCCTCCGGTGGTGACCGTGATGGGTCACGTCGACCACGGCAAGACGCTCTTGCTCGACAAGATTCGTAAAGCCAACGTCGTCGCGGGTGAGGCCGGTGGCATCACCCAGCACATCGGTGCCTACAAGGTTCCCTGGCACGGCAAGTCGATCACCTTCATCGACACGCCGGGCCACGAAGCCTTCACGGCGATGCGCGCCCGAGGCGCCAAGGTCACTGACGTCATCATCTTGGTCGTGGCGGCCGACGACGGCGTCATGCCCCAGACCGTCGAGGCCATCAATCACGCCAAGGCCGCGAACGTGCCGATCATCGTGGCCATCAACAAGATGGACCGACCCGACGCCAATCCCGACCGTGTGCTGCAACAACTCGCCGAGCACGCGCTCGTTCCCGAGAAGTGGGGCGGCGACACCATCGTCGTCGAGATCTCCGCGTTGCAAGAAAAGGGCATCGACGAACTGCTCGAGCAGGTCCTGCTCGTGGCCGAGATCGGCGAACTCGCCGCGCCTCCTTCGGGTCGCGCGGTCGGCACCGTGCTCGAAGCGAACCTCGAAGTCGGTCGCGGCCCCGTCGCGACGGTCATCGTGCAAAAGGGACTGCTGCGCGTGGGTGACCCCGTCGTCGCGGGACCGGCGTACGGCAAGGTCAAGGCGCTTATCAACGATCAAGGCAAGCAGATCAAGTCGGCGGGACCCTCGACGCCGGTGCAGATCCTCGGCTTTAGTGAGCCGCCCTTCGCGGGTGACGAGATGCGCGTCGCGCGCGACTTGGCGCACGCCCGCTCGCTCGCCGAAGCCCGCGCACAACGCTCACGTCTCGTGGGCCAACAGCCCGTCGCGTCCTCGAGTGGCGCCCGTCTCGAAGACCTCTTCGAGCAGATTCAACGCGGTGAGACGGCGACGCTCAACATCGTCTTGAAGGCCGACGTCCAGGGTTCACTCGAAGCCTGCACCGAGTCGCTCAAGAAACTCGAACGTGACGACGTGAAACTCGTCATCGTGCACCGTGGCGTTGGTGGTATCACGGAGAACGACGTGCAGCTCGCGAAGGCGTCGAACGCCACGATCATCGGCTTCAACGTGCGACCCGACAAGCGCAGTCGTGAACTCGCCGTCAGTGAAGGCGTGCAGATTCGCACCTACGAGATCATCTACAAGTTGATCGAAGAGATTGAGTCGGCGATGCTCGGTCTGCTCACGCCGGTCTTCGAGGAGATCGTCACTGGCGAAGCCGAGGTGCGCGAGGTCTTTCGCATACCGCGCGTTGGTGCGATCGCCGGGTGCTTCGTGCGCGACGGCGTCATCACTCGCGGCTCGAAGGTGCGATTCCTTCGCGAAGGGACCATCATCTGGAAGGGCACGGTCACGTCACTTCGTCGCTTCAAGGACGACGCGCGCGAAGTGCCCGCGGGCTTTGAGTGTGGCGTGGGACTGTCGGACTACCAGGACCTCAAGTCCGGTGACGTCATCGAAACGTTCGAAGAGCGCGAGATTCCGCGCACGGCCTAACTCATGGCCCACTCCTCAGGTTCGCAGCGCCCCTATCCCCGCACCGCGCGGGTGAACCAGGTGCTACGCGAAGTGATCTCGGAAGAGCTCGTGCGGATATCGGACGTGGACGAACGACTCGGGTTCCTCACCGTGACCGGCGTGAACACCTCGCCCGACATGGCCCAAGCCATGGTCTACTTCCACGCGCTCAGCGACGGCGCGAAGGCCGCTCTCGAAGAACGGCGTGGTCAGATCCAGGGCGCGGTGAACGCGCAGACACGTCTGAAGCGCACTCCCAAGCTCTCGTTCATGGCCGACCCCGCGGTGGCGAACGGGGCGGCAGTCGAGGAGTTGTTGCGGCGCCAGCACCATGACGACGAGTAACGGCCTTCTCTTAATTGATAAGCCGAAGGGCGTAACGAGCCACGACGTCGTCGCTCGCGTGCGTCTCGTGATGAACGAGCGTCGGGTGGGACACGCCGGCACGCTTGATCCGATGGCGACGGGCCTCTTGGTGCTCGCGGTCGGACCCTCAACGAGGCTCCTGCGATTTGCCCAGAGCGAGACCAAGCGCTACGAGGGCGTCGTGACCTTTGGTGTGAGTACTGACTCACTCGACGCCGACGGCGTCGTCCTCGAGCGTCGTGAGGTGCCCCACATTACGAGCGATGCCGTGAACGAAGAAGCCCTTCGAATGCTCGGCACGCAGTCGCAGATCCCTCCGATGGTGTCGGCGATAAAGGTAAAGGGCCAGCGCCTTCACGCACTGGCTCGCGCGGGCGTCGTCGTCGCGCGCGAAGCGCGCACCATTTCCGTCTCCTCCTTTTCGCTGAGTCCCACGACCGAGGCGAACGAGTGGGCCTTTGACGTGACGTGTTCAGTGGGAACCTACGTGCGCGTGCTGTTGAGTGATCTCGCCGAGCGCCTCGGCACGATTGGTCACTTGAGTGCCCTGCGTCGCCTTTCGAGTGGCGACCACCGCGTCGACGAAGCACTTACCCTCGATCAACTCGAAGAGCGCTTTCGCGACGGCGCTGTGGTACTTCAACCACCACGATCGTTCGTCACGCAACTTGAAACGGTCGTCGTCTCTCGCGACGACGAGCGCTGTCTTCGAATGGGTCAGCGCGTCGCGCTCGAGGGACTCCGTGAAGACGAAGTCGCTGCGGTGAGCGAGGCTGGATCACTCGTCGCGGTGTTGCGCCGACGAGGCGAATCGTGGCAGCCAGCGGTCGTGTTGCCCGACGAAAAAAACGTCGAGCACGGGTAGATTGCTGGCATGTTTGTTCTTCGAGACGGCGAGATCGACACCGGTGTGAGCGAGCCGAGCGTCGTCACGATCGGCGTCTTTGACGGACTGCACCGTGGTCATCAGGCCGTCATTGCCCAAGTCGTCGCCCTCGCGCGTCAGTACGACGCGCGCTCGACGGTGGTGACCTTTGATCCTTCGCCGGCGATGGTGCTCGCGCCACTCAAGGCGCCGCTTCTCTTAGCGACGTTGGACCAGCGCCTCGAAGGGCTGGAAGCCCTCGGCGTCGACCAAGTTCGCGTCATCACCTTTGACGACGTCCTCAAGCTCGAGACCGCACGTCACTTCATCGAGCGGGTATTGGTCGGTGAGCTACGCGCGTGCTGCGTGGTCGTGGGCGAGGACTTCCACTTTGGTCACAACCGCGAAGGGACGGTGGCGATGCTGGTCGACGTCGGTGCGCAGTTGGGCTTCGACGTAGTGCCAGCGCCACTTTACGGTGACGTGGAGCGCTGGAGTTCGACGTCGGTGCGAAGCGCTCTCGAGAACGGCGACCTCGCGGACGCGGAGCGCGTGCTCGGTCACCCCTTCGTGTTGCGTGGCGTGGTCGGACACGGCGACGCGCGCGGCGAGTCCTTGGGTTACCCCACGGCCAATCTCGCGCTGGCGCCCCACCAGGCGCTGCCCCGCGAAGGGGTGTACGCCGGCGCGACGAGACTTGACGGCTCGTGGTGGCCGGCGGCGATCTCGGTGGGAACGCGTCCGCAGTTCTACGAAGACGGTGCGCTCCTCGTCGAGGTGTACGTGCCGGGCTTCGAAGGCGATCTCTACGACCTCGACCTCGAGGTGACGTTTTTGGCGCGTCTGCGAGAACAGATGACCTTTCAAAGCGTCGACGAATTGACAGCGCACATCGAAGACGACGTCGTCAAAACCCTTGAGATCTTTGAGGAATATTCGTCCGGCGATAGGAAACTGCTAGGATAGAGATTCGGTCAGCGACGCTGATCGTGTGGGTCGTCTCGTTGGCGGCTCGCAACGGGACCCCCGACTCAATAAGGCAAACACGTTATGACTGAGAAGCAGGAGATTATTAAGGACTTTCAGGCGCACGTCTCGGACACCGGTTCACCGGAAGTCCAAGTGGCGCTCTTGACAGCCCGAATCTCGCATCTCACGGAGCACCTCAAGGTTCACAAGGGTGATCATCACACCCGCCGTGGACTCATGAAGCTCATTGGTCAACGACGTCGTCTGCTGGACTACGTGCAAAAAGGCAACGTAGAGCGCTACCGCGCGTTGATTGGTCGTCTCGGCATTCGTCGCTAGCCGAAACAACCACGTCGACGCCGTCGACGTGTTCAACATATCCGAGGCCTCGAAGGCCAGTGGAGGACAGTCGCCCCCGGGCGAAGGTTGCTCACTGGGATTCGGGCGGAGTGTTGCTACACAAGGAGCCAATCCATGACTGACGCAATTCGCGTAAGCAGTCCAATCACGGGTACCGACAAAACGATGAGTTTTGAAGCCGGTCACCTCGCCCAACTTGCCAACGGCGCCGTTCTCGCGCGCCTCGGTGACACCATGCTGCTCGCGACGGTCACCGCCGCGAAGACCGCACGAGAGGGAATGGACTTTTTCCCTCTCACCATCGACATTGAAGAGCGCGCCTACGCCGCCGGAAAGATCCCCGGGGCGTTCTTTCGCCGCGAGGGCAAGCTCTCCGACCAGGCGATCCTCATCTGTCGTTTGATCGACCGTCCGTTACGTCCTTCGTTCCCGAAGGGTTTCCGCAATGAGGTCCAAGTCGTCGGCACGATCTTCAGCGCCGACCAAGAGAATCCGCACGACATCCTGGCCATCAACGCCGCTTCGGCCGCGATCATGATCTCGGGCCTTCCCTTCGACGGCCCCATCGGTGCCGTTCGTATGGCCTATACCGTCGACGGCGAGTGGGTTCCGCACCCCACCTACGCCGAGGGTGACGCCGCCACGTTCGAACTCGTCGTAGCGGGACGAGCCCTCAGTGACTCGGTCGACACCGACGTCGCGATCATGATGGTCGAGGCCGGTGGCACCGAAGGTTCGTTCGAGAAGTACCTCGACGGCGCGCCCAAGGTGAGTGAAGACGTCTTGGCCGCGGGCCTCGAAGCCTCGAAGCTTTGGATTCGCGAAGCCATCAACCTGCAGCGCGAACTCGTTCGTGACTTCATCGCCGACCGTGGTCCGTTGCCGATCTTCCCCTACGAGACGTTCGCCGACTACCAAGACGACGTCTACGCCCGCGTGGAGAGCGTCGGGGGAGCAGCACTCACCGAGGCCAACAAGATCACGACCAAGGCCGCGCGCAACGAAGCGCTCGCCAGCGCCACGGCGTCGATCACCGAGCAACTCTCGGGTGAGTTCGAAGGACGCGCCGGTGAGATCAAGGCCGCCGTTCGTTCGATGACCAAGAAGCTCGTGCGTCGTCGCATCGTCGAAGACGGTGTGCGTATCGACGGGCGCGGCGTGACGGACATCCGTCCGCTCTCGGCCGAACTCGACCTCTTCCCGATGACCCACGGCTCGGCGCTCTTTCAGCGCGGCGAGACCCAGGTCGTCAACGTCACGACCCTCGGTATGCCCCGCATGCGTCAGCAGCTCGACACGATCTCGCCGGACGAGTTCCGTCGTTACATGCACCACTACAACTTCCCGCCGTACTCGACTGGTGAGACCGGTCGCGTGGGTGCGCCCAAGCGTCGCGAAGTTGGTCACGGCATGTTGGCCGAGCGCGCGCTCGTGCCCGTGCTGCCCAGTGAAGAGGAGTTCGCTTACACGCTGCGCGTCGTCTCCGACGTCATGCAGTCCAACGGCTCGACGTCGATGGCCTCGGTCTGTGGTTCGACGTTGTCGCTCATGGCCGCGGGCGTGCCCATCAAGGCACCCGTCGCGGGTATTGCCATGGGACTCGTCTACGAAGAGGGTAACTACGTCACGTTGACCGACATCCTTGGCACCGAGGACGCGTTTGGCGACATGGACTTCAAGGTCGC
>PMOI01000017.1 GCA_003162475.1 Acidimicrobiaceae bacterium | reverse complement strand
GCACGAGCAGCCCCGGCTTCGGCGTGACCGTGTCGCCGAACGACTGGGTGAGCACGCAGTTCGCACGCGAGAGCACGTTGCCGCCCGACGAGGTGAAGATCCCGCGGCGTCCTGCGGCGAAGCAGTCCGCCTCGGTCTTCCCAGTCCGCGTCGTGTGGTTCTCCGCGACGATGGAGTCGCGGAACGTGCCGGCACCCCCCTCGTCGAAGATCCCCGCGCCCTGCAGCGACGCGTTGCCCGCCACGGTGGAGAAGTACACGGTCACCGCGGAGCTGTCGTCGAGGTAGAGGCCACCGCCGAGGCCGTGCTCGACCCCGGCGTTCTGCGCGAAATTGTCGGCGATCGTCGAGTTCGTCACGGCAAGGGCCGAGTCGTAGTCGAAGATGCCGCCCCCGTTGCCGCCCACGCCGCCACCGCCCGCCACGTTCCGGCTGATCGTCGAGGACTCGATGTCCATCGTGTACTCGTAGACGTAGAGCCCAGCGCCGTAGTCCGCGTCGTTCGACGAGACGGTGGACCTGGAGAGCAAACCGCCGCCGTAGTACGGCGAGGTCCAGATGCCGCCGCCCTCTGAGCCATGCCCGGTTGCGCGGTTCCCTGAGACGACGTCCGAGCTGAACGTCGTGCCGAGGTAGGACGCGTCGTAGACACCGCCGCCATCTCCGCCGCTGGCGGCGGTGCCGTTCGCCATGTTGTCGGTGACCTTGCAGTTCGACATCATGATCGCGGCGTAGTTCTCGGCCGCCACCGCGCCGCCAAAGCCCTCCCTGCCCGCGGTCGATGACCCGGCTGCGTCGTGCGACAGCACGTCGTTCGTGAGGGTGAGCGTCGAGTTGTCGTAGTCGTTGCCCGAGCTGGCGAACACCGCGCCCCCGACGCCCGCGTCCGGTGCGTGGTTGCCCTCGAGTACCGAGTTGGTGATCTCGAGGGGGCTCGCGGAGAACTCGTAGGAGTACGCCTCGACACCGCCCGTCCCCGCAAGCCCCTTCGCGACGTTGGCGTTGACGACGTCGCCGTCCAAGCGCATCGAGACGTCGGCGCCGTCATCGGCGTACCCCTCGACGCCCCCTGCCGAGGACGCGCCGGCATCGGTGTTGTTGAGGATCTTGTCGTGGACCATGGACAGGCTGATGCCGCCGTACTCGTACGCGTACAGTCCCACCGCCGCCCCCGAGTGCGCGAGCGACGAGACGTTGCCCTTGAAGAGCGTGTCCGTGATGCTCGCGGTCACGCCGCCGTTGTCCATGTACATGGCGATGGCACCGGTGTCGTTGTCCGTGAACGAGCTGCCCTGCCCGATGGTGAGGTTGTTCCCGAACTCGTAGCCATAGTCGTAGATCGCGCCGCCCCCGTCGCTCGTCGTCGACGCCGAGGTGTCGTCGTGCGACATCGTCACCGCGTTCAGCGTGACGTGGGCGCTGTAGGCGATGTAGAGGGCACCCCCGCTCGCGCCGACACCGCCGACCGCCTTGTCATAGGAGTAGGTCGCATCCGTGGCCCGAAGGTTGCTGTAGTACTCGTACTCGGCACCACCAGCGCCGTCGTTGAGCGCCGAGTCGTGGCTAATCGAGACGCCGCCGCTCAGAAAGACCGCGCCGTCCACGTCGTAGATGCCGCCGCCGCTGCCCGACTGGGTGACGGTGCCCGCCGTGTCCCCGCTGACCGAGCCGCCGATGAGGTGCGTGTTGCCGTAGCTCTGATAGATCGCTCCGCCATTGTCGTCCAACGCCCTGTCGGCGTTGAGCTTGTCGCGCGTCAGATACAGGTTGCCCCAGTAGTTGTAGATGGCACCGCCATTCCCGCCAGACGTGTTCGAAGAGATGCTCGAGTCCGTCGCCCAGAGGTTGGCGTACTCGACGTAGATGCCACCGCCGTCACTCGTTGCGTGGTTGCCCGCGATGGTCACCTTGTCGAGGATCAGCGACAGGTTCGGGTACGAGCCGGTCTCGATGCCAGCGCCGTCGACTGCAGCGCCACCGCTCACGCTGAGCCCGGTGAGGTACAGGGTCGCACCCGCGTGGTTGGCCCCCTCGGTGAGGAACAGCACGCCGTAACTCTGGCCCGCGGGCACCATGATCCGTGTCGGACCCGCGCCCCGGCCCACGATGGAGGTACCGCCCTCGTTCGTGACCGTGAGGGCCCCGAGCCCCGCATCGGTGAGCTTGTAGGTCTTCGCGGCGAGCTTGATGAGCACGGGCCGGTCGAGGTTGTTCGCAGCCTCAACTGCCGCGCGAAGTGAGCAGTGGTGCGAGCCCTCGGCGTCGACGCACTTCTTGCTGGTGGCCGAGTTGAGCGGCGAGTCGGCCAGGGAGTTGACGACGAACGTTGCCGCGGGTCCGGTGGCGCGCGGCTCGGGGCGCACTGCTCGCTCGAGGCTATGGCCGCTGACGAGCTGGCGCGTGTCAGGCTTCGCCGGGTGCATCGGCGAAGGGCGCAGTGCGACGTGCGAGTTGTGCACGCCACGCGAGATCGCTGCGAGTGTGGCGGCCGACGCCGTCGCGAGCGGTGTGCTCAGCGCGCAGAGTGCGAGTGCGAGCACGAGCGCCGACCCACCGCCGAGCGCACGGGTAGCGCGCCTTCGACCTACCTCGTGTGTCGTCGTAGCGAGCATGCAAGTTCCCCTTTCGCCGTCCCCCCGGGACGGTCCGCCTGCGAGTGTGGCACGCCGCGCGCTCAGCGGTGGCTCATTTTCGAGTTGTCGCGAGATTGGGGCGGGCTGAAGGAGGGCCCGTGGCGCGACGTGCGGCGCCGCCAAGTGCGACGTGGCGACGCCGTCACCACGTGCCGATGAGTCGCCCGCGTGGCCCCCAAGTGAGCTGCCCCCGCTGCTCGGTGCCACACGCACGCGTGCGCGGCGACCTCATGTCTCGCGCGCGAGTGGCGCCTGTCGCGGTTGGCAGCGGACCCGTCGTTGCAGGTTGCTGGGCGTAGCCTCGACGTCGTGGCTCCCGCGAGTGGCACGACCGAGTTCAGCAGTGCGTCGATGCGCCGCTCACGAGCGCTGCGTTGCTTGGTCGTTGCCGGAGTCCTCGCGCTGCTGCTCCAGCAGATGGCGGCGCGCGCGACCTCGGTCGTGTTCGTCTACATGGGCGTGGTCGGCGTCTGCATCGTGGTGTTGCTCATCGGCATGGTGCGCTCCTTTCGGATGGGGATCTCGCTCACGCCGGACGGCATCGTCGTTCGCACGACGTTCTCAAACCGGTCCTGGAGGTGGGGGGAGCTCGAGCGTGTCACGACGATCGACATCCAGTCGCGTGGCAGCGTCGGGAGCCTCGCCGCTCCCACGCGGCGAGCAGAGCCTCGCCTCCACATCATCCCGGTGTTCCGCCCGATTGGGCGGCACCCGGTTGTCGTTCGCGGGCTCCAGCTCGTGACCTCGTCGCCAAATGACCCGAACTGGCTGGACGATGCCCTGCGCAAGGTCAACCAGGCGATCGACGAGCACCGCCAGGCGCGCGAGACCGACGCTGCGCCCCCTACGCCCAGCTGATGAAGCCGTAGGTGCTGCAGAGCCCCGCGGCGTCGATGAGCAAGAACGCAGCAACGACCGCCAGGATGACGGGGCGGCGCCACTTGCTCGCGTGGACGGCCGTGGCGTGGCCCATGTACCAGTCCGGCAGCAGCGACACGCCGCTGCCGATGACCCTGTCGTAGGGCACGGCGTTGGCGGGGATCGGCGCGTGCGGGTCAGCCGCGAGCGCGAGCGCGTCGAGCTCGTCGCCCGTGACCGGCTCGGACCAGTCCGCGCCGTGCACGTCGCCCGTCACGGCCGAGAAGTCCACGAGCTCCCCGAAGGTGTCGAACGTCACGTCGCCGCCTGCCGCAGCGCTCGTGCCGCGCGCCAGCAGTCGTGGAAGGTGCAGAACAGCGGCGCGGGCGCCAGCCGGACGATGTCGGGCGGGCGCACGTCGCAGACGACGCCATGGACACTGCGCAGGGACCCGGCGATCCCGGCGGGGTCGCCGGGCACGCTGACCGAGAGCTGGCAGCCCCGAGCGTCGGGATCCGACGGCGTCACGACGGCGAAGGGGACCTCTCCCGGCTCGCCGACCAAGAGCTGTTCGAGGTAGGCCGTGAGCGCAACGCTGCGAGCGCGGATCGCCGGCATGCCCACCTCTTCGAAGACGGCGAGGGAGGAGACGAGCGGGGTCATCGAGAGGATCGGCGGGTTCGACACTGCCCACGCGTCAGCGCTCGCGATCGGGGTCAGCTCGGCGCGCATCTCGAAGCGGACCGACGGGTCGGTCCCCCACCATCCCGACAGGCGGTGGAGCGTCTCGTCGCCGAGGTGCCGCTCGTGGACGAAGGCTGCCGCTGTCGAGCCAGGTCCGCCGTTCAGGTACTTGTAGGTGCACCACGCCGCGAAGTCGGGGGCCCAGTCGTGCAGCGCGAGCTCGACGTTGCCCGCGGCGTGCGCGAGGTCCCAGCCGACGGAGATCCCGTGGTCGCGCGCTGTCGCGGTGATGCCGGCGACGTCCATCAGCTGGCCGGTCAGGTAGTTGACCCCGCCGAGGAGGAGCAGCGCCGTGCGATGGGCCTCCGCGCCGAGGTGCGCCAGCACGTCCTCGGTCCGCAGCGTGCGTTCACCCGGACGCGGCCGGAGCCGCACGACCGCGTCGTCGGGATCGAAGCCGCGGAATGCGGCGTGGCTGCGGACTGCGTAGCTGTCCGACGGGAACGCGGCGTCCTCTATCACGATTCGGTAACGGTCCGTCGTCGGTCGGTAGAACGATGCGAGGAGGAAGTGGAGGTTCGCCGTGAGCGAGTTCATGACGACGACCTCGTCGTCGAGGGCGCCCACCACGCGAGCCATCGGGGCACGAAGCGCGGCGTGGTAGTCGCCCCACGGGCGGCGCGCCGACCAGTGACCCTCGACAACCCGGGCCGCCCAGTCCTCGAGCTCTCGACGCACGTCGTCCGCGACGCCCGCGGGCTGAGGTCCGAGCGAGTTCCCCGCGAGGTAGGCGAGGGACCCGTAGCCCGAGGACGTGTCGTCACGCGGAAGGAGGAACGAGTCACGTGCACTGCCGGCTGCGTCGCCCTCGTCGAGCGCCGTGGCCTCGTCTTCGCGGGCGTCGATCCAGGTCGCGGCGGTCACGAGTCGCCCTTGTACTGCTCGAAGAGCTCGACGAGCCCCTGGAGGGTCGCGGGCTCGAGGTCCTCGGGGCCCACCGCGCCCGTCGCCACGACGACCGCGCGCACCTGCTCGAGGTAGCCCGCGCAGCCGTCGCACTTGGCGAGGTGTCGCTCGAGGCGGCGTCGATCCCTGGCCGACAAGGCGTCCTCGAGGAAGTCCGTGACGAGCTCGACTGCCTCTCGGCACGACACGTCTCTCGTCAGCAGGCTCACGTCAACCCTCCTCGCACGACGCCCTCGAGCGCCGCGCGGACCTTTGCGCGGCCCCGGTGCAGGATCACCCGCACGTTCCCGTCGGTCAACCCGAGCAGTGCCGAGACCTCGTACGTGGACAGTCCTTCGACGTCGCGGAGCGTTACGACTGCCTGCTGGGGCTCGGGCAGCTCACGCACCGCGTCGCGGATCGCGCGCACGACCACCTCGTCGTCGAGGTGCGCGCTCACGAGGTCGTCGAATGGTGTCGGCGGATCCGTCCACGCACCCGCACCGTCGAACCGCGACGGTGCGACCGTCGGCTCGACGCTGGTTGGGTCGAGCGAGACCTGCCGGCGATCGCGGCTCCCCGCGGTCCGCGAGCGGTTGACGAGGATCTTGAAGAGCCACGTCTTGAACGAGGACCGACCCTCGAACTTGTGCACGCCTCGCAGCACGGCCACCCAGGTGTCCTGGGCGACGTCCTCAGCGGCGGCGTCGCTGTCGACGTGGTAGCGCGCGACGCGGACGAGCGAGTTGTGATAGCGACTGACCAACAGGCGGAAGGCGTCCTGGTCGCCGACGAGGAGCTTCTCGAGCAGCACCCCGTCGTCCACGGTCGCAGCGTACTTCCGGGCCCCCGACTTACCGTCCTCGCGCCCGGGCTCCCGAGGGCACATCTCGGTAATCTCGGCGCACCAAGGGGGACCATTGCCACCACACCGTGACGCACCGGGGCGCACCGAGCTGACCGCCGCCGAGCTTGCCCGCTCGCTCGACGAGGGCACGACGACGAGCGAGGCGACGACCAAGGCGCTCCTCGATCGCATCGCGGCGATCGACTCGGTCGGATCCGATGTCGCGCTGCGCTCGGTGCTCGCCGTCGCCCCTGACGCAATGAAGGCAGCCCGTTCGGCGGACGTCGAGCGGGCGGGCGGCCGCACTCGCTCCGCGCTGCACGGTGTGCCGATCGTGATCAAGGACAACATCGAAGCCCTGGGGCTGCCAGGCACCGCCGGGGCCACGTCGCTGCTCGGACGACCGGTGCGTGCCGACGCGCCCCTCGTTCGTCGACTTCGTGACGCGGGCATGGTGGTGCTCGCGGCCACGAACCTCTCGCAGTGGGCGAACCTGCGGTCGCCTCGCTCGACGAGCGGCTGGTCCGCGGTCGGCGGCCTCACCGTCAACCCCTACCGGCTCGACCGAAGCGCGGGTGGCTCGTCGTCTGGCTCCGGCGCCGCCGTCGCCGCACGCCTCGCGCCCTTGTCGGTCGGCACCGAGACGGACGGCTCCATCACGTGCCCGGCGTCGCTCAACGGCCTCGTGGGGCTGAAGCCCGCGGTCGGCACGATCCCGGCCGACCAGGTCGTGCCGCTCTCCGCGAGCCAGGACAGCCCCGGTCCGCTCGGGCGGACCGTCCTCGACGTCGCCCTGCTCTACGAGGTGCTCGCCGCGACCCCAGGCGTCGCGGACCGCGTGCGCGAAGGTGCGAACGGACTGCGTGTCGGCGCGGCGACCACGCTGCTCACCTCGAACCCGGGCACCGACGCCGCCTTCGCAGCCGCGATCGCTGCGCTCGAGCGCGCAGGTGCCACGGTGACCGACGTGGCCTATCCCCCGACGCCGGACGACACCGACGCCGACGAGCTCACGGTGCTGTTGTGCGAGATGGCTGACGACCTGTCCGCCTACCTCGCCGCGAGAGACGGCGAGGGCCCGCGCTCGCTGGCCGAGGCCATCGCCCACGAAGACGCCCACCGCGACGTCGAGCTGCGCTACTTCGGCCACGAGTTCTTCGAGCGCGCGCTCGCGACGGGCGGCCGCGCCTCGGCCGACTACGCACCGGCGCGGGAGCGCAACCTCGTGTGGGCGACGACGCAGTGTCTCGAGCCCGCGCTCGCGACCGTCGACCTCGTCGTCGCCCCCTCCTACGGGCCTGCCTGGAAGAACGACCTCACCTTGGGCGGTCACCCGGCGGCATACTCGGGCATCTGCAGCGCGCCCGCAATCGCGGGCTGGCCGATCGCGACGGTCCCGATGGGCATCGTCGACGATCTCCCCGTCGGACTCTCGCTCGTCGGGCACCCAGGCTCCGAGGCGCTCCTGCTCGCCGCGGCCGCCGGCCTGGAGCGAGAGCTCGAGCTCCTCCACAGCGGCGCGCTGACCCCGTCGTTCCTCGCCCCGAAGCGCTGCTAGCCGCGCGGCCAGCGCCAGCGCCTCTCGTCGCCGCTACCGTTCGCCGATGGCCACCTCGTCGGACGTGCTTCGCTCCCTGCTCACGACGACGACGTCGTTCCTCGTCGACGTCGACAGCGACAGCTCGGGCACGGACCGGCTCCTCGTGCGAAGTGACCGCAGCGGCACGATGCAGCTCTACGAGCACGAGGGCACGGGCGAGCTGCACGAACTGACCGCCCTCGTGGACCCCGTCGGCGTCGCCGCGTACATCCCGGGCACGCGCCAGGCGGTCATCGGGGTCGACCGCGGAGGCAATGAGCGCCACCAGCTGTCGCTGCTCGACCTCGACCTCGCACGAGCGTCGGGCCCGCTCGCAGCTGGCGACCTCGTCGCGCTCACCGACGACGCGCGATTCGGGCACCACCTGGCGGGTGTCAGCCCCGACGGCGCGAGGCTCGCGTACGTCTCGAACGCGCGCAACGGCGTGGACTTCGACCTGTGGATCTGCGAGCTCGCGACCCTCGAGCACCGGTGCGTCTACGACGGCGGCGGGTGGTGCCAGCCCGCGACGGGCTTCTCGCCGGACGGGAGGTGGGTCTCGGTCCAGCGTCCCGGGCCGCGTCCGCTCGACGTCGACCTCCTGCTCGTCGACGTCGTGACCGGCGGCGTCCGCGTCGTCCTCGAGCATCCCGACGAGGCCGCGCTCGTGGAGGCACCCGCGTGGGTCGACGCGACGACCCTGTACGTCAGCTCCAACGTCGGCCGGGACTTCTCTGCGATCGTCCGCTACGAGCTCACGACTGGTGCGTCGGCGCCGGTGCCCGGGACGGGGGTCGGCGTCGACGCACAGGTCGTGAGCGGCGCGGGCGGCGCGCTGCTCGTCATCGAGAACGACAACGGACGGAGCCGCCTCGCGCTGCTGGACAGCTCCGAGCACGCGGTGCGCACCGAGTTGGCGCTGAAAGAGCAGGGCGTGGTCACGTCGCACGTGATCCGTGCGCCGCAGTTCTCGGCGGACGGCTCGACACTCTTCTACACGCTGTCGAGCCCGCGCCTCGCTGGCGACGTCTGGGCGTACGACGTGGGCACACGGACGACGGTCCGCGTGACCGAGGGCCCCCAGCCCGTCGCCACCGACGACCTCGCCACCGCGACGCTCGACTCGGTCGCGAGCTTCGACGGCGAGGAGATCCGACTGTTCGTCCTGCGTCCGCGCACCGTGGACGGGCCGTGCCCGGTCGTCGTCTTCGTCCACGGCGGCCCCGAGGCACAGGCCGTGCGCAGCTTCAATCCCGTGATCCAAGGGCTCGTCGCCGCGGGCTACGCGGTCGTCGTCCCGAACGTCCGCGGGTCGACGGGCTACGGCAAGCGCTACGCCGCGCTCGACGACACGACGAGGCGGCTCGACTCGGTGAAGGACCTGGCCGCCGTGCACGGCTGGCTCGCCTCGGCGGGCCTCGACGCGAGTCGGGCGGCGCTCATGGGCGGCTCGTACGGCGGCTACATGGTGCTCGCTGGCCTCGCCTTCCAGCCCGAGCTGTGGGCAGCGGGCGTGGACGTCGTCGGGATCTCGGACCTCGTCACGTTCCTCGAGCACACGTCGGACTATCGCCGTGCGCATCGGGAGCGCGAGTACGGATCGCTCGCGACGGATCGCGAGTTCCTGGCGAAGGCCTCGCCGCTCCGACACGCCGACCAGATCACCGCGCCGCTGTTCGTGATCCACGGCCGCAACGACCCTCGGGTGCCCGTCAGCGAGGCCGAGCAGCTCGCCGGGACGCTGCACGAGCGCGGCGTCCGCTGTGAGCTCGTCATCTACGAGGACGAGGGCCACGGCCTCGCGCGCCTCGCGAACAGGCTCGACGCCTACCCCCGCGCGCTCGAGTTCCTCGACGAGGTGCTCGCCGGCTGACCCGGCCTCCGCGCTGGGCGCGACGGGAATAGCGCGCGCGCTGGAACGTTCCACTCTGCATGCCTGCTGTCACCGTCGAGGACCTCACCACACTCGCGCGCATCGAGCCCCCCGGGCCCACGTCGCGGCCGCGCCCCGTGCTCACCGTCTCGACCGCACCCAGGGGCCTCGAGGGCGAGGGCTTCCCCGTCCGCCGTGCGTTCCACGGGCTGTCGATGGCCGAGCTCGACCCCTTCGTGCACATGGACCAGATGGGCGAGGTCCTCTACGCCCCCGGCGAGCCAAAGGGCACCCCGTGGCACCCGCACCGGGGCTTCGAGACCGTCACCTACATGATCGACGGCACCTTCCAGCACCGCGACTCGATCGGCGGCGGCGGGCTGATCGAGAACGGCGGCACCCAGTGGATGACCGCGGGGGCGGGCATCTTGCACATCGAGCGACCGCCCGAGGCGCTGGTCGCGTCGGGCGGGCTCTTCCACGGCGTGCAGCTCTGGGTGAACCTCCCGTCGCGCGACAAGATGGTCGACCCCCGCTACCAGGACATCACCCCGGGGGCGGTCACGCTCCTTGCGAGCAGCGACACGGGCGCCCTCGTCCGCGTGATCGCGGGCAGCGTCGCGGGCGTCGACGGTCCCGGCACGACGCACACGCCGATCGCGCTCGTGCACGCCACGCTCGCTGCGGGGGCACGGCTCGAGCTGCCGTGGGACCCGTCGTACAACGCGCTCGTCTACGTGCTCGCCGGGTCCGGGACCGTCGGGGCCGACGGCGTCGCGATCACCGAGGGCCAGCTCGCGGTCCTCGGCGCAGGCGACCACCTCGTCGCGGCCGCTGTACCGAGGGGCGACGGGCGCTCGGGCACGCTCGAGCTCTTGGTCCTCGGCGGCCGGCCGATCCGTGAGCCGGTCGCCACCTACGGCCCGTTCGTGATGAACACCCGTGCCGAGCTCGCCCAGGCGTTCGAGGACTACGAGGCGGGGCGGCTGGGGACGATCCCGCCCGGGGAGCGCTGAGCGTCAGGCGTCGCGATACAGGAGGAACGTGCCCGTCGCGCGGCTCACGAGCGCGCCGTCGGCGTCGCGCACCGACGCCTCGGCGTAGGCGACCTGCCGCGCCAGCCTCGTGACCTCGCCGCGCACCGCGTAGGCGGCGGCGAGCATCGCGGGGCGCATGGTCTCGCACTTGAGCTCGAGGGTGCCGCGCGTGCGGTCCTTGCCCGAGAGCGCCGAGTTGATCGCGAAGTTCATGGCCGCGTCGAGCACGACGGCGTGCACGCCGGCCTGGACGGTGCCGTGGGGATTGCAGGCGAGCTCGACGGGCGTGAAGGCGCCGGCGACCCAGCCGAGGTCCTCGCCGTCGACGCCGTAGGCGTCGAGCGACGCGCCGACGCCGCTCAGCAGGGGCATGCCCCCGTCGCCGAGCCACCTGTCCATGTCGCGGTGTCCAGCGGTCACTCAGCGAGGCTAGCGAGCAGCGTGTCGCCCGAGGCTGGGGTGCCGCAGTCCAGTTACAGTTGCGAGATCGGTCGCACGGACCGCGCTAGGAGGCCCCATGGCAACCGCCGTCATCGTCGATGCAGTCCGCACCCCAGGTGGCAAGCGAAACGGGAAGCTCCGCAACTGGCACGCCGTGGACCTCGCCTCGGAGTCACTGCGCGCGCTCCAGACGCGCAACGACCTCGACCCCGCCCTCGTCGACGACGTCGTGTGCGGGTGCGTCATGCAGGTGGGCGAGCAGTCGCTCAATATTGGGCGCAACGCGGTCCTCGCCGCCGGCTGGCCCGAGTCGGTCCCCGCGACGACCGTGGACCGCCAGTGCGGCAGCTCGCAGCAGTCGATGCACTTCGCAGCCCAGGGCGTGATCGCCGGCGCCTACGACGTGGTCGTGGCGATGGGTGTCGAAGGCATGACGCGCACGCCGATGGGCTCGTCGGTCGTCCGAGAGCTCGGCTTCCCGTTCGGGCCGCGCGTGATGGCCCGGTACGCCGCGGTCGGCGGGCTCGTGAACCAGGGCATCGGGGCCGAGATGATCGCCGACCAGTGGGGCATCTCGCGCGAGGAGCTCGACGCGTGGAGCCTGCAGAGCCAGCAGCGAGCCGCTCGCGCGACCGCCGAGGGACGCTTCGACAACGAGCTCGTGAAGATCCACCTGCGCGACGACGAGGGCAACGACACCGACGAGCTGATGACCGCCGACGAGGGCATCCGCGCGGAGAGCTCCCTCGAGGGGCTCGCCAAGCTGAAGCCCGCCTTCAAAGAGGACGGCAAGGTCACCGCAGGGAACTCCTCGCAGATCACCGACGGCTCCTCGGCCGTGCTCATCATGAGCGAGGACAAGGCCAACGAGCTCGGCCTGACGCCGCGTGCGCGCTTCGTCGCCTTCGCGCTCGCGGGCGTGGACCCGGTCACCATGCTGACCGGTCCGATCCCCGCCACGTCCAAGGTGCTCGCCAAGGCCGGCCTCTCGATCGAGGACATCGACCTCGTGGAGATCAACGAGGCGTTCGCCTCGGTCGTGCTCGCCTGGGAAAAGGAGCACAAGCCCGACATGGAGCGCGTGAACGTGAACGGCGGCGCGATCGCGCTCGGCCACCCGCTCGGCGCCTCGGGGGCCAAGCTCGCCGCCACGCTCGTCAACGAGCTCGAGCGCACGTCGGGCCGCTACGGACTGCTCACCATGTGCGAGGGCGGCGGGCTTGCCAACGCGACGATCATCGAGCGCCTGGGCTAGCTCGACGGCCCGCGCCGCCCGGGGCTATCTGAGCTTGGTCGCGAGACCGAACCCGACGACGATCGAGATGAAGCCCGCCACCAGGTACCACGGGCTCACCGCGCCCGGCAGGAACGACAGGTAGTTCCCGACCAAGAGGAACGCGCCGAACAGGAGCAGCCCGATCACGAGCGGGCCGAACCACTTGGGCGACCTGCGCGTGTCCTTCGGGATCGGCCTCGTGTAGCGGCCGGTCTGCTCGGCGGACATGTAGCGGCCAGTCGCGGTGCCACGATGGGTCTTGGGCGCGGCGCGGCCCGACGGCTTCTGGGTGCGTGCCATGGCGCCGCATGCTACCCCGAAGGGCTCTGCGAGTTCCCCGTCACTACGCTCGCGTGATGGGGCCGAGGATCGTCGTCATCGACAACTACGACTCCTTCACCTACAACCTGGTCCAGGCCCTGGGCGAGCTCGGCTGCGACCTCGAGGTCCGCCGCAACGACCAGGTCGACGTCGACGGCGTCGTCGCACTCTCGCCGGACGCGATCGTGCTGTCCCCCGGACCCGGCCGTCCTGAGCACGCCGGGGTCACCCCCCTCGTCGTCGAGGCGCTCGCGGCGTCGGTGCCCATGCTCGGCGTGTGCCTCGGGCACCAGGCGATCTGCCAGGTGTTCGGCGGCACCATCAGTGCCGCGCCCGAGATCGTCCACGGCAAGTCGAGCGACGTCCGCCACGTTGACGGCGGGCTCTACGAGGGCGTGCCCAACCCCTTCGTGGCCGGCCGCTACCACTCCTTGGTCGCCGACCGCGCGACGCTGCCCGACGTGCTCGAGGTGACGGCGTGGACCGAGGACGTGGTCATGGGCGTGCGCCACCGATCCTTGCCGGTCGAGGGCGTGCAGTTCCATCCCGAGAGCGTGCTCACCGCCGATGGCCCCAAGGTGCTCGCCAACTTCGTCGCCCAGGTGTCCTGACGACCGTCAGTGTCGGCGGCGCCGGAATCGTCCGTGCTGGTGCGGCTGGGCGGGATGGATCGGCGTCGCCCCAGGTGGCAGCGTCGACGACGTCGTGGTCGACGACGGCGGCGTGCAGCCGACGTACGCGTAGACGGGCGAGCCCGGCTTGGCCGGCGCAGTCGCCGGGGGCGACTGCGACACGATGAAGCCCGTCGGGGTGTAGCCGGGCTGCGAACAGGTGGACGTGACGAAGGGCGCAAGCTGCGCGGCAGTGATTGTCGCCGTGGCCTGCTGGGGGGTCAGGTTGTAGAGGTCCGGCACGGGCACGGGGCACGCGCCGGACGACAACGTCAGGTTCACGACGGTGTGCGCTTGGACCGGCGTTGGCGCCGCGGGGATGGTCGAGACCACGTTGCCCTGCACGATGCCCGAGGAGGTCGTGCACGCTGACGTCGTCTGGCCAACGGTCAGCCCGTAGGTCGTGAGCGTCGCACCCGCGATCGCGGGTGCCTGGCCGACGACGTTGGGAACGGGATAGGTCCCGCCGGGCGCGAGGATCGTGAGCGTCACGGCGGTCTGCGAGGGCGCCGTCATCCCCGCGAGCGGCGACTGGGCGAGCACCGAGCCGGGCACGACGGGCGACGTCCACGAGGGGGCATAGAACTCTTTGAACCCGAGCTTGTCCTTGGTCAGCGTCGACTGCGCCGTCAACAGCGGCAGGCCGGCGACCGGCGGCACCGTCACGGGCACGGGGTTGCCCTTGGAGACGAACAGCTCCACCTTGGCGCCGGGGTGCACCTGGGCGCCCTGCGCTGGGATCGTCTTGGCCACCTCGCCCGCGGGCAGCGACGAGGTGATGGGGACCTGGCCTCGGATATGGAAGCCATCGCCCCGCAGTAGGTTCGCCGCCGCGGTGGCCGGCAGTCGGATGACATTCGGCAGCCCGACCGTGGTCGCGCTCGACAGGCCCCGGTAGACGAAGAAGCCGGCGACCAAGAGCGCGAGGACGAGGAGGGCCGCGAGCCACCACGACTGTGGCGATGACTCCTGCTTGGTCGCGACGTCGCGGACCGGCTCCTCGATGACGGGGATCGGGGCGAGGAGTGCCTCGTCAGCCGAGGAGATGGCCGTGATCCCGGTGTCGGGCGGGTCGACCGCGGGGACCACGACGGTCGAGTCCCTCGGCGGCACGACGGCCGTTGTGCCCGCGGCGATCACCGACGTCGCGCCGACGCCGACGACCTGGGTCACGCCTTCTGCGAGCACGGGCTGGCCCTCGGTGAACCGGAGCAGGTCCGAGCGGAACTCCTCGGCGCTCTGGTAGCGATCGTCGGGGGCCTTGGCGAGCGCGCGCATCGTGACCGCCTCGATGTCGACGGGCACCGCGGGGTTGAGGTCGCGCAGGAGCGGCGGGGCGTTGCGCACGTGCATCGACGCGACGGCGACGGGCGAGTCCCCGACGAAGGGCGTGCGCCCCGCGAGCATCTCGTAGAGCACGATGCCGAGCGAGTACACGTCGCTGCGGCCGTCGACGACCGCGCCCTCGGCCTGCTCGGGCGAGAAGTACGCCGCCGTCCCCATCACCGATCCCGCCATCGTGAGTCCCTCTTCGGTGCTCACCGCCTGGGCGATGCCGAAGTCGGTGACCTTGACCTGGCCGTCGTCGGTCAGCATCACGTTGCCGGGCTTGATGTCGCGGTGGACGACGCCGTGGCGGTGCGCGTAGGTGAGCGCGCTCGCGACCTGGGCGGCGATCGACGCGGCGCGGGTCGCGGCCAGCGTGCGCTCGGCACGCAGCGCGGTCGCAAGCGAGGTCCCCGTGATGAGCTCCATCACGATGAAGTAGGTCCCCTCGTCCTCGCCCCAGTCATAGACGGCGACGACGTTGGGGTGCGAGAGGTTCGCGGCCGCCTGTGCCTCGCGACGGAAGCGCTCGACGAAGGTCCGGTCCACGGACAGCTCGGGGAACAGCACCTTGAGGGCCACGTGGCGGCCGAGGCGCAGGTCGAGGGCCCGGTAGACCTGGGCCATCCCGCCCCGTGCGATGAGGTGCGTCACCTCGTAGCGGCCTGAGAAGGTCCGGGGCGCCGTGACCGGTTCCATCAGGCGCCGAGCCTACGTCGCGGCACTGTGGCGACCCTCGTGCTCATGACGGACACGTCGTGTAGGTGTTGGTCGGCGGCTGGCCCGCGTTGATCGCGAGCGCGCCCTCCACCATGCACTTGACGATCGGGCCCGCGATGGTCGCGCCGAAGTCGTAGTCCGTCTGGTTCGGCACGACGACGGCGATCGCCACCACCGGCGCGCTCGCGGGCGCGAAGGCGATCATCCAGTCGTCGGTCAGGAGGTTCACGTTGGTCAGGCTCGTCTGGGCGGTGCCGGTCTTCGCCGCGACGTCGTCCTGGTACAAGAAGCCCACGCCCGATGCCGTGCCCTTGGTCACGACCGCCTGCATCAGCTGGCTGACGTTGGCCGCCTCCTGCTTGCCGAGCGGGTGGTGCCACATCCGGGGCTTGTAGCGCACCACCGCCGTGCCCTGGGCGTTGGTGATGAAGCGCAGGAGGTGCGGCGCCATCTCCTCGCCCCCGTTGGCGATCGCGGCCGCGACGAGCGCGTTCTGCAGCGCCGTCGCGCGAACCTGCTGCTGGCCGATCGCCGAGTAGGCGAGCGACGGCGGGCCGTTCGACGAGAGGTACGAGACCGACGGGAAGTACGAGGGGTTGGCGAGTGGCAGGTCGATGGGCGGCGTCTGGTCGTAGCCGAACTGCGTCGCCTGGTTGTAGAGGAACTGGCCGCCCAGGTCGATGCCGAGCTGGCCGTAGCCGGGGTCGCACGAGGCGGGCAGCATCTCTTGGATCGTGCCGCCGCACGGCGAGTAGCCCGAGTTGCACAGCGTCTGATTCGAGTACGGCACGAAGCCGATGCACGTCCTCACCGGGATGTACACCGTGGCGAGCGCGGGGTAGTAGCGATAGATCGCCGACGTGGTGATGACCTTGAAGGTCGACCCGGGCGGGAAGGTCTCCTGGGTCGCGACGTTGTTGAGCGCCTGGAAGCCGTCCGAGTCGCGCGCGAGGTCCGCCTCCCGAGCCGTGTCCTGCACACGGTTGCTGAGCGAGGTGAGCGGGGCCGGGTCGAACGAGGGGTTGGAGAACATGGCGAGCACCGCGCCGTTGCGCGGGTCGAGTGCCACGACCGCGCCGACGCGCCCCGCGAGCGCTCGCGCGGCGATCTGCTGGAGCGTCACGTTGAGCGTGAGCGACACCGTGTCGAACGCGGTCTTCGGGCCGACGAGCAGGTCCTCCAAGGACTTCACCGGCTGGTGGTGCGAGATGAGGTACGAGTTGTACTCCTGCTCGAGTCCGAACGTGCCGTACTTGACCGAGTCGTACCCGACGATGTCCGAGGTCAGCCGACCGAGCGGGTACGAGCGGCGCCACGGGTACGTCGAGCTCCGCGTCCGAATCGACCGGGCGAGCACGAGCCCGTTCGACGCGAGGATCGGGCCCCGCGGGTCCTTGACCGCCACGCTCGAGATCCTCGGGTTGAGCGGATTGGCGTTGAGGGCGGCGGCACGGTGGATCTGGACGAACACGGCCTGACCCAAGATGAGGCCGAACAGCAAGAGCACGATGGCGGTCAGACCGGTGATGCGCCCTCTCATGTTCCTCCTGTCGTGGCCGCGGTGGTCGTCGGCACGTACGTCGTCGTCGTGAAGTTGGACGAGATCGTCGTCGTCGTCGTCGACGGTACCGTGATCAGTCCGTGCGCGATGAGCCACTCTCGGTGCATGAGGTTGATGAAGTGCGTGGCGTCGGTGAGCGACGTCTCTTGGATGCCCACGAACAGGCCGCGGCGGATCTGGGTCGGGAGCTGTGCGGGGCCGTAGCGCTCGCGCAGGATGACCGTCGGGTGCCACCACAAGAACCCGCCGATCCTGCCTTGGATCACGACGACGCGGTCCTGGCGCAGGGTCACGAGGTAGGTCTGGGTCCCGTACCAGCGCAGCACGACGTAGCCGCCCACGAGCACCGCGGCGAACGCAACCATGAACACCGCCCCGCGGAAGCTGACCCACTTGTTGTGCGCACGGCGGCGCCGGCGATCCTCACGGCGCCGCTGGAAGCGCTCCCACTTGGAGAGCATCGGGCGCACCGCGAGCGACGGGGTCGCCGGCGCGGCCACAGGGGTCTGCTGGGTGCGGTCCCGCGGGCGCACGACGGGCACCGCCATGGTCTGGGGCTCCCCCGCGCTCGACGCGGCGCCCACCACGTCGGCGACGACCGCAGTGATGTTGTCGAGGCCCCCGTGCGCGTTCGCGGCGGCGACGAGGGCTCGCGCGGCGTCGGTCGGGGTGCCGACCGAGAGCAGCGAGCTGATCTCGTGGTCGTCGAGCTCGTTGCTCAACCCGTCGCTGCACAAGAGGAGCCGGTCGCCCTCGAACGGCTCGAACTCGAGCAGGTCGGGCTCGACGTCGCGGTCGACGCCGAGCACCTTGGTGAGCACGTGGCGGCCTGGGTGCTCGGCACCCTCGCCCTCGTCGATGCGGCCCATGCGCACGAGCTCGGCGGCGACCGAGTGGTCCTCGGTGAGCTGGCGCAGCGCCCCGTCGCGCAAGAGGTAGCCCCGCGAGTCGCCAACGTTGGCGACCAACAGCATCGTGCGGCCCCCCGAGAGCACCATGCCGGCGGCCACCAGCGTCGTGCCCATTCCCTCAAGGCCCGGCTCGACGCCACGCTCGAAGATCCGGCGGTTGGCGTCGAGGACGGCGGTCTCGAGCCCGGCCGGCGTGGCGTGCCCGGCGAAGCTCGTCTCGACGACCTCGGCGGCGATCGCCGCGGCGACCTCGCCGCCGGCATAGCCGCCCATGCCGTCGGCGATGAGCACGAGGTCGTCCGAGACGAAGTAGGTGTCCTGGTTCTGGGCGCGGACCTGGCCGGGGTGCGTGACGCCCGCGGCGTCGAGTGTCGTCACCGCACGACCTCGAAGACGAATCCCCCGATCTGGACGACGTCGCCACGCTTCAGCCTCGTGGGCGCGGCGATCACCTTCTCGTTCACGAACGTCCCGTTCGTCGAGCCCAGGTCGGCGAGGACCAGGCCGTCGCGCTCATACTCCACCCGTGCGTGCCGGCCGGACACGAACGTGTCGTCCAGCACGAGGTCGCTGGTCCCGACCCGTCCGATGTCGAGCTGCTCGGGGAGCTCGACGCGCTCACCAAAGCGCGAGGGGGGCTCGATGAACTCGAAGGCGAACCGGCGGTTCCGACGCCGCTGCTCGGTCGGCGAGCTGACGCCGCGCTGGGACTTCGCCTGGACGGTCACCGCGCGCGCCACGCGCAGGAAGAAGAGGAAGATGACCGCCACGACCAGCCACTGGAGTGGCTTGACGAGCGCGGTGTAGTTCGTCCCGGCCCCTCGCAGGGCAGCCGTCATCGGACCTCGACGCGCAGGCGCGAGGTGCCGACCGTGATCTCGTCGCCCGGTCGCACCGTCGCCCGCGTCACGCGGCGCCCGTTCACGAACGTGCCGTTGGTCGACCCGAGGTCGCTGACGACGACCGCACCGTCGTCCATGGCGACCTGGGCATGGCGACGCGAGATGTTCGTGTCGTCCAGCACCACCGCGCACTCCGGAAGCCGTCCGATCACGAGCGGGGCAGCCGAGATCGACAGGGCCCTGCCGTCAGGCAGAACGAGGCTCGGACGGACGTCGCCCTCGAAGAACGACGCCACGATGTCGACACGGCCCGCCTTCAGCCGCTTGGATTCGAACAGCTCGACCTCGACGGGCCCGGCGAACGAGTAGCCCTCGTTCGCGGCGTGCTGGCGGGCGGACTCGGCGAGCTCGTGGACCAGGGCGTCGGTGAAGCCCTCGAACCGGTCGAGGTCGGCCCTCGAGACCGAGACGGCGAAGTGATTCGGCGCGATGAGGCCACGCACGCCTACCCTGCGACCGAGGTCCATCTCCCGGAGCATCCGGTGGCTGATCTCGATCGGCTGCATCGGGCCGCGGAACGGCATGGTTAATGATCCCTCCACCAACCGCTCGAGTCGGTCCTCGAATCCTCGAAGGCCCATGACCCCGCAAGCCTACTTACCGTGTTCGTCGAGTTAACACGATGACGAGCACGACAAGCGGCTGCGGTAGGATCGCCGCTCCCCAGGGCGAGTGGCGGAATAGGCAGACGCGCAGGCTTCAGGTGCCTGTATTCGAAAGGATGTGGGGGTTCAAGTCCCCCCTCGCCCACCACAGACCCCCTCGCCCACCACCGGCGTCCCACAGTGAGAGCACCGCACGTCAGGGTTTTGTTGAGCAACCGAGACCTGGGACTATCAAAGCAATGCGCGCTGCTTCTCGATCGCGTCGAACGTCGCGTCGACGAACTTTCGATTGCCGCCCAAAGCTTTCGCCGAATCCTCGTTCCTTAGCTTCGCGCGCGTCACGATCGCAACGTTCTTACACGGACGCCTTAAAGCCGGCACCGCCGAGACTCACGACGACGGGGCCGTCACTTCGCGAACCGTGCGAGGCACCAGCCCACGCTGTCGCCGAGGTTGGCTCAACCCATAGGCCCCCGTGGGCGAGTCGCTTCGTGGTGGCAATGATCTCGTCATTGCCCACCGTGCGCGTCTCGCCGCCCGTCACCTCGATCGCTCGCACGATCTGAGCGAGACGGCGGGGCGCGATGATCGCGATGCCGTCAGCGAGGGGAGCGCCGCGATCTTCCGCCACGTCGTCCGCGAGCGGCGACCAGCCCTGCGCCTGGACGGCGACCAAGCGCGGCACGCGGGTCGTGAGCCCCTGGTCGAAGAGGTAGCGAAACCCGCGCTCGACGCCGAGGAACAGGCTCCCGTTCCCGACGGACATCACGACCTCCGCGGGTGCGTCGCCCAGCTGCTCGAACACTTCAAAGGCCCACGTCTTCGTGCCCTCAGTGAAGAAGGGATTCTCCACGTGGCTCGCGTAGAAGCCACCATCGGACGCCATGGCGAGCGCAGCGTCGGTTGCGGCCGACCGCGGACCTTCGACGGCGACGACCGTCGCGCCGTAGGCGCGCGACTGGGCGAGCTTGCCCGGGGGCGCACTCGCGGGCGCCACGACAGTGCACGGAATACCGATCCGACCGCAGTAGGCGGCCATTGCCGCGCCGGCGTTGCCCGAGCTGTCGACGATCACGCTCTTTGCGCCAAGCCCGAGGGCGAGCGCCGCGAGCATGAACGCCCCGCGATCCTTGAATGAACCGCTCGGCGTGATGTAGTCGCACTTCGCGTACGTCGATCCAACCTTGAGCAACGGTGTGCGCGAGGCGCCGAGGTCCGCGCGCTCGAGCCACTCGCTTTCTATCGGCAGGACCCCGCGGTATCGAGAGAGCCCAAAGTCCTGGTCCGATGGGACGGACCACGCGGGCGCGTCGAAGTCGAGGTCGAGCACGCCCCCGCAGTCACAGCTGACGCGGCTGAGCTCCACTTCGTACTGCGTACCACAGAGAGAGCAAATGTAGTGAACGTTGTCGCGCAAGAGAGTCACGTCGAACAGGCTACGTCGCTGTCTCGGCTGTCGACCTCACGCGGTCCACGTGTCAACTTCTTCGTCTGCTGTCGACACCTGCGCCAGTCCGAGGAGGCGGCCGAGCAAAGCACGCGAGTAGGTGACACAATTTCCTATCGTGCCGACTTCGGTCGGAGAGAAAGGAGTCGACAGTATGGCGCGACGCCCAATGAGGCCTGACGACCTCAAGCTGACCAGAGGGGTCTCGGACCCCCAGATTTCCTCCGACGGTGAACGAGTGGCTTGGACCGAAATGTCCTTCGATCTTGACAAGGACTCCCCTGTCTCGAAGGTCATGGTCGCTGCCACCGACGGTTCCGATGAGCCTCGCCAATTCACCAATGGTCCCCACGATCTCTCACCGCGATGGTCACCCGACGGAGGGTATCTGGCGTACCTGTCCGCCGACGACGGACCACCGGCCCTCTTCCTCGCTCCGCTCGGCGGCGGTAGCGCCACGAAGGTGGAGGTCCCCGGGCCAGTCAGCTGGTACGAATGGTCGCCTGACGGGGAAAAGATCGTCCTGGTCGTCTCGGTGGGTCTGCCCGATCCGACGTCGAAGGATCCGAAGGTGGCCAATGCGCCGCGCGTCATGCGTGGCGCTTTCAACCGCTTCGACGGGCGCGGCTGGATCGACGGGCGCACCCACCTCTTCGTCTACGACGTCGCCACTCGATCCGTCCGTAAGGTCACCTCGGGCGACTACGACCACAAGCAGCCAAGTTGGTCGCCTGACGGGAAGATGATCGTCTACGTAACCGACCGATCGCGCCGACGCAATGACGTCTTCTGGAGTGGCGAGGTCTGGACGATCCCGGCAGCGGGTGGACGGGCGCAACGGCTCTCGGGCGCGCTCGGCGAGCCCTGCGCTCCCAGGTTCTCCCCCGACGGACGGCGCGTCGCGGTGGCCGCGGTCCCTCAGATCCGTCAGATGGCGGGGCGGCACCACCAGCTACTCGTCTTCGACGCACAGCGAGGAGGTGAACCAGTGCGAGTGGCGCCAGACCTCGACCGGCCCGTGGACGCGGTCATTCCCTTCACCTGGCTCTCGCCCAGCGAGCTACTTTTTGGTGTCATCGACCGCGGGTCGATGATCGTCGCGCGAGCCCGGATTGGACGACGGAGCGCATCGTACGTCGTCGAAGGCGACACGCAGGTCTTTGGATTCTCGATCTTCCAGGATCGGGGACGACGACTCCTCGCCTTCACCGCAGCCTGGGTCGACGCGCCTGACGAGGTGTACGTCCGAGCGCTCGACGACACGTCAGTCACCCCGACACGGATCAGCCGGGCCAGCGACGAGTTGCTCGCCGTGGTGGCGCTGACGGCGACACGCCGACACCGCGTCAAGTCCCGCGACGGACTCGAGATCGAGTATTTCGAGATGGCACCGAAGCGCACCTCGCCGGGACGCAGGAACGGCAAGACCCCGCTCTATCTCGAAATCCACGGCGGTCCCCACGGGTGGAACCCGCTCTTCCTGCTCTTTCCCTACTACCAGACTCTGGTCGCCGCCGGGTACACCGTCATCCTGCCCAACCCTCGGGGTTCAATCAGTTACGGCGAGGAGTTTGCCCTAGCGGTCAACGGCGATTGGGGTGGTGAGGACTACCACGACCTGATGGCCTGCGTCGGCGACGCCCTGCGACGCGGTCGTGTGGACGAGCGGCGCCTTTTCGTCGGGGGCTACTCCTACGGCGGTTATATGTCGTCATTCATCGTCGGCCAGACCGACCGGTTCAAGGCCGCGATCATCGGTGCACCGGTGACCAATCTCTTTTCCGAGTACGGCTCCAGCGACGTAGGAGCGTGGCTGGCCGAGACCGTCGGCGGCGACCCTTGGCGTGCGACGGCTCTCTACCAGGAGCGCTCTCCGATCACCCACGCTCGAAGCGTCACCACCCCGGTACTCCTCCACGTCAGCGACGGGGACTTGCGTACGCCACCGTCACAGTCCGACGAGTTCTACACCGCCCTCAAGTTGATGGGCAAGACGGTGGAGTACGTCCGGTATCCGGGCGGTTCACACCAGGCCTTGGGGCCTTTTGGCGCACCGCCGTCGCAGAACGAGGATCGCCTGTGGCGCATCCTCGATTTCCTCGGTCGCCACGGAGGCAACAGGGTCCGAGGGGCGGCGAGATCGAGTTGAGCCGGCCGATTCCCGGCCGCGAATTTGCGGGTGTCGCTTTCGCCGGGGCTCGCCACGTCACGCTGGCATCGCTACGTTGGCAACTAGTGATGACAAGGCGTCACCGACAAAATGCAGACATGACCACACCACACACCCATAGTGCGCAAGTTGCCGAAAGTGGCTCGGAGGTCCAAGCGGACGTCCGAAGGACGGCAAGTCCCCCTTCGCCCACTACTGAGTGCCCAGACGGACATCTAGGTTCCCTCACGGCCATGACTACTTAGCCGACATCGTGATGAAGTCGCGATTGTACGCCGATTCATAAAAACGACCAGGCTGCTGGTACATCGTGGAAAGCAGATCTCTCCCATTGGCCGCAGACGCGAGTCCGTTGATGGATGAGGGTGAAAATGTTGCGAAGACTGGCCAAAACGGATTCATGTCGAGTGTCATTGCTCGAACCGCGCCAGTTCGGACGAGGATCTCGGCAAGGTCGACAATATTCATTGGACCCTCCACGTAGACCAACGCACCGTTCGCGGTGACTCCCAGCGCGGAGCGCGGTGTATTGACCACTCCGTTGAGGGCAACACCCCACGTTGAGGTGTCCGCCGGATTGAGTCCGGCAACTGGTCGACCGTTATCGACGAGCAACGTCAGGTTCTGGCGCACCGCGACCACGTTTGAGGTCATCGCGACGTCGCGCCCCCACTGACCAACCGTCGCGAAGCCGTCGCGATAGATCACCAGCGATGCCGCGCCCACGCGAAGGGGTGCCACCACGTGGCCTTCGCTAAAGTATCCGCCCTTCGAATCCTTCATCAAGAATCCACCGCTGAATGCCGCGACCAACGTCTTTGACGCGCTCGGCGAAATTGGCGCCGTGTTTTTCCAGAAGAGTCCCCCCGGACTGAGACTCCCGGAGTACAGCGTGGCTCGCAGGAGTCTGGTGTCAATCCAGGCAATCCCGGCTTGAACGTTTGAGGAACCCGGTAGACGAACCAACGTGGTGTAGATCGCGGCCCGACCCCCCACGAGTCGGCCTCCTGGGTGCCACACGCCCTCTCCAGCGAGCGCAGGACTCTGGAAGGGCCGCACGGCTTTTGGCGTTGGTAGCGGCGCAGACGACACGCGGCTCCCTTTCGCCGTCGCAACCTTCGAAACGACGGGTCCGTGCGTCGACGATTGAGCGGCGCTCGCCGAATTGAGTGCGACCACAGAAGAGAGGCATAGTCCCGTCGCCGCCACGAATGTTGCGGCTCGCCGCCTCATCACTGAATCTCACATTCGACACTCATTAACAAAGTGACGACCTCTGCTTCGCTCGACTGCGAACACTCACTACTTCGAAACTTTGATGATCAGACAACGAACGACCGTCTTTCATTTTTTTCATATGGCTCACGAAGCGGCCTTGCGATCTCGGGGCGCGTGTCAGAAGCACTTACTTCGTCCCTTGAAGTCTGGCCGATGAATCTAAGAAGGACATAAAATTCCTCCCGACTTGCGTGATCGAGGGATGTCGTCAGCGATACCGTTCTCGAAAGAGATCGCGCGCGGCCACGACTGCGCGGGCGAGTCCTAAATCCAGCAAACTCCTCGAGCTCAAGGGTGAAAGGATTGGACTTTCGTCGAGAGCGAGGAGCATCGTGAGCGCCCACAACAACAGCCCTGCGGTCGTCCACTACGAGATGGACCATGAGGGCGATCCTTCTCGACTCGTCTACACGTTTGGTGGTGTCGAAGCACGCGCGTCCTTACAACCCGGGACGGTTCTCGACACCAGCACTCTTGACTGTTTCGCCGGAAAGGTCCGCTCGACCGACGACCACGTCAGTGAAGTGTGTGACGCCCGGTACCTCAACCCTCAGACTGGACCTTTCTACGTAGAGGGCGCCGAGCCCGGCGACACGCTGGCGGTGCACTTCGCGAGTATCGAGCCGCGTACGACCTACGGGGTAAGTACGACGGTGCCGCTCTTTGGCGCACTCACCGCGACGGGTTTCACCGCAATGTTGCACGCTCCCCTGCCTGAGATGACCTGGATCTACGGCATCGACGCCGAAGCGCGCACCGTTCGCTACGAAGCGCGCGAGAGTGAAGCGATCTACCAACTACCACTCGACCCCATGCACGGCACGGTAGGGGTCGCGCCATCGCTGAATGAAGTGCGTTCCGCGCTCACGCCCGGCGACTGGGGCGGCAACATGGACACCCCCGAGATGCGCGCGGGCGTGACGTGTTACCTCGGCGTCAACGTTAAGGGCGCCCTGTTCAGCTTCGGCGACGGCCACGCTCGCCAAGGTGAGGGTGAGACGTGTGGGGTGGCCGTCGAGACGGCCATGGACACGGTGGTGGTGATTGACCTCATCAAGGGTGCCGGTCGCGTGGCGTGGCCCCGGATGGAGAGTGACACCGAGATCATGACGACGGGTTCCACGCGACCCTTGGAGGACGCTTTTCGCATTAGCCACGCGCAACTGGTCCAATGGGTCAGCGAACTGACGGGACTATCCATCATGGACGCCTACCAATTCGTGGCGCAGTCCGCCCAGACACCTATTGCCAACGTGGTCGACACGAACTACACCGTGGTAGCGAAACTCAAGAAGGAGTACGTTCCCGGGATCAATCCCATGGGGGGCGTGCACCAAAGACTTCGCGACGTCGGCAAGGCGTATCTGGCTACTCGTTGACGGCGACACTCACCACCTCTTCGTGAGACGCGCCGGGCGAACCACGCCACGCCCACGAAGCACGTCGTCACTCTCAGCGAGATCGTGCCCTCGGTGACTTCACGATCTCGGCCCACCGATCGGGTCCGGAACCGGAATCATCCCGCTTTCCACGAGTCGACGGCTTACGGGTGTTGCCAAGTTGATGACGTGTTCAACGTACGTCGCACCGAGAAGCTCGAGGGGTGCGGCGGCGAGCAGGTCAGTCGTGTCTTCGATCGAGCGGCGAAGCTCTTCTCCGACTTCAGTGAGTTCGCCCGCGGCGTCGAGGATTTTCCGCTCTTGAAGTTGGTCAACGCCGACGTCCCACTCGTCGTCGCTCCAACCGCGGTTCGGTTGTATGACGTCACGCGCAATGACGCCGGTCGCCACCAGCGCCAACGTCGCCTCCAGGCCATTCATTCCGGCGGGAACGGCCGCCATCACGTGCCCGTCGCTACGGTGCTCACGCAGAATTGTCGTCGCCAACCAGGTCGACGCGATGGGGTCTTCGGGCCGAGGAACACTGGACCACGCAGCCGCTAGTGGTCTTCCGTCGAATCGACACGACGTCACCGCGTCCCACAAGAAGCCTTCCAACTCCGCGAGGTCGATGAGCCACGTGGCGTCGAGGTTCTTCGACAAGGACTTCGATGCTCCCTGTAGTCGAGCATCCAATACCGCGGCGGGCTCGGCGAACGTCCAAGCCCCGGGAATCGAACGCGCCACCATGCTGGGCGCGAACCCGTACGCCATCGCGACGACGGGCGCTGCGGAGACTGCGCCGAGTGGCGCGAAGCGCCCCGCGAAGTAGCTCATCCAAAAGTCGCTCAGTCCGATGTGGCTCGCGGCGTCGACGGACTGCGGTGCAAAGTACACCACTGCGTGAATCGGCTCGAGCGCTTCCCAAAAGCGCCCGGCCAACGTTGGCGCTCGCTCAGCAATCACACGACCCATCACCCTTGCTCTGAAACAGTGCATCTCTGTAGAAGGGACAGCACGAGTTCGTTAACCATTCTTACCCTCGCGCCGACCGCGAAGGTGACTTATTGAGCCAGATCCGAACGACGTTGCTCCGTGAGAGACCGGTCTCTTCGTCGGCCTGACGCCCGCGGCTCGACAACTCTACGAACCCGCGACAACCACTCTGACCTGGTCATCGAGCGAGACGTGACCACCTAGAGCGTCACTTCATCGTTCGGGTCACTTCAGTCACCACCCTGCGCCGTCGTGCGCACAAGAGCCTGAAAAAAACGCCGTAGTCATCGAAAGTAGAGTTGAACCCGTGACGCTCCTCGAACCCCTCGACGTTGACGAGGTTCCGGTGAAGAAGACGAGGTCAAGGAGCCGATCGCTCATCGAATGGCTCGTGGTGGTGGCCATTGCGGTCCTCGTGTCGCTCTTGATTCGCACGTACGTGTTTCAGACTTTCTTCATCCCATCAGGTTCTATGGAGCCGACATTACAGGTCGGTGATCGAATCCTCGTCTCGAAACTCAGTGTGGAGCTCGGATCGATCCACCGCGGTGACATCCTCGTGTTCAAAGCGCCGGCTGCCGTGCTGAACCAATGCGGCGACGACGTGAGTGACCTCGTCAAGCGGGTTATTGGACTCCCTGGCGATCACCTCACCTCAGTAGGCAACGTCATCAAAGTCAACGGAGTAGCGCTTAAGCAACCGTGGACGCACGACGAGCCCTTAGGACGTCCGATCGGCAACGTCACCGTCCCGAAGAACGAGTACTTCATGATGGGTGACAATGAGCCGGCCTCGTGTGACAGTCGTTACTGGGGCGACGTCCCGCGCTCGAGCATCATCGGAAAGGCGTTCCTTCGGATCTGGCCGATTGGTCGTTTCGGCTTTCTCTAGTCGCGAGGTACTCATCACGCGTCACTTCGCGTCTCACCGTCGTGTCGTCATGAACCTGACGACGCTTCGTTCGCTGACGTCCTCGCCCGCGAGGACTTCCCGCACTCACGACAACTGGTGGGCCTCAAAGAACGACCACATGACGGTGTTCGCGCTCAGCGCATTCGACTGTGGACCGAGGAGCGACGTGATCGACGAGGGAAGCGTCGGGCCGCCCGGCCACTCGTGACCTTCACCCGAGACTTCGTACAACTGCACGCTGGCACCTTCGGCACAACCCTCGTACGTCGTGAGCGTCACCTGCGAAGACGGCGTCGACTTCATAGCCTTCGTCGCGCAGTGATCTTGTTTGGCCCAGTCCTTGGCCGCGGTCGCCACCGAGTAGGTCCAGTACTTCTGGCCGTGACCGGCGAAGGGATCGACTTCGTCGGCCGATCCGTGAAAGGAGATGATCGGAACGGCCCTGGTGGTGGGGCAGGGGGCGGGTCGTCGAAGTCCACTCACCGGGGCTACGGCCGCGAAGAGCGATGACTCGTCGCACGCCAGCTGACTTGCTTCGCGCGCGCCGCCGGAAAATCCCGTCGCGTAGACCTCACTCGCGTTGACGCAGTACTTGTGCTCGAGAATACCTACGAGTGTCGTGAGGAACTTGATGTCATTCGCGGCGTTCGACGGCACGGCGCTTCCGCCGAACAGCGCGACGCCGGGTACGTTCCAATCGAAGCCCGAGCCGTCGGGGATGAGTCCTTGCGGGTAGGCGACGATGAAATCATCGGCGTTCGCGGTGGCGTCCATACCCGTGAACTTCTCTTGGTCAAGGGCGGTGCTCCCACTTCCGTGAAGGTTGAGAACGAGCGCCCTCTTCGCGTGACCGTTGCTCCGTGTCGGAACATGAACGATGACCGTTCGATCGTGTCCATTCACGCTGAGCGACAACGTCGTCGAAACCGGTGACGTCGATCCACAACCTGTCACTCGCGTCGCCGCCGCGCCGGCGGGCGCCGGTTGCGAGATACTCGTCACGCACAGAGCCAGAACAACGGTGCTGAGGAACGCGGTCACGTGTCGTGGGGCTCCGATCAAGCTCACCGACTTTTTTTCTGCCACTCCTCCCCCGTTCTTCCGGACGCCCCGCCATCGTTGCACAGACGCGCCAATTACGCAACTACGTTGCCTAATTGCTAGACTGAGCCGGTGTCAACTCCAACACCAAGCAGGGCGCTCTTCGGTGACGTCCTGGCCCTCGCGCGCGCGAGCTGGGTACGCGAGATGGCCCTTCGACTCGAACGCCTGGGTTTCAATGACTATCGCCGCAGCGACGCTCTCGCCCTTCGCTGGCTCGTTCACGGCGTTCTCCCACTCAGCGCGTTCACGAAGGCTCTGGGCGCCTCGCGTCAAGCGGCACGAAAGGTCGCTGCCGGACTCGTCGAGCGCGACTTCGCGCTCGTCAACATCGACGTCAACGACTCACGACGCAAGAACATTGAACTGACTGCCGGGGGCCGCGAGTACGCGCTGAACGTGATCGAAGTCATCCACACCCTCGATGACGAGTTGACCGCGAAGATCGACCCCGTCCAACTGGATTCGGCGCGAGACGTGCTCACGTTCGTGAAGGACACCTTCGGGCTTTAACGTAGAGGCGTAAACGAAAGGGAGTCGTCGTGAGGTTATTGATTGTGGGCGGAACGTCGTTCGTAGGACGCGCGATCTCGTGGTCCGCGTGGCACCAAGGTCATGACGTCACCGTGTTGAATCGCGGCGTCACGCCCAACGACTTGCCCGAGAAGATCGAACGAATCATTGGCGATCGCCAAGGCGATCTCTCGTCGCTCGCGAATCGGTCCTTTGATGCCACGATCGACGCGATCGCCTATCGACCGAGTGACGTTGAGCGCTTAGCGAACGCACTCGGGGACCGCGGAGGTCATTACATTCAGATCTCTTCGATCTCAGCGTACGAAGACCCGCCGTTCGAGGCGGCCACCGAGTCAAGCGTCACATTGTGGGGTGACGACAAGGCCGATCCCGAGGCTCCCATAACCGACGAGACGTACGGTCCGTTGAAGGCCGCCAGTGAGCGCGCGGGACTGCGCTACTTCGGCGACGGCGCGACCATGGTCCGTCCCACGTTCGTCATCGGTTCGTTCGACGCGACGCTTCGCTTCCCCTACTGGGTAGAACGCGTACGTCGTGGTGGCGTCGTCGCGGTGCCAGGTCCTCGCGACAACAACATGCAGTACGTCGACGCACGCGACCTCGCCAACTTCGTCGTCCGCGTGGCCGAAGGGAACCTCCAGGGCGCCTTTCACGTCGCCGGTCCCCAGCCGGGCGATCACTTCTTCAACATGGTCGACCAGATCGCCTCACACGTCGCCCCCGAAGGTACGACGCTGCGTGAAGTCAGCGTCGAAGACATTCTCGAGTTGAAACTCGAAGACAAATTCCCGCTCTCGTCCGGTGCGCAGAGCGAGAACGTCCTCGCGATGGACAGCGCCCTCGCGCAGGCGAACGGACTCGACTTTCGCCCGCTCAGTGACAGCGTCGACGACGTCACGTCGTGGTGGGGAGACAGGGCGTGGCCCGCACGCTGGCTGACCAGCGCCGATGAGGCCCGACTCCTCGAGAAATAGCCACTCGGGAACGTGGCGACACCACTTCGTATCATGGCCTTAACTCGGTTCAGCGAGTGCTGCGAACGATTCATCGCGACGTAGGAGATGTCATGGAACCCATCACCCTCAGCCCCGAAGTGCGCGACGTCGTCGAGTCGGGCCGACTCGCGCACTTCACCACGATCGCGAAAGACGGTCGACCCCACACGACCATCGTGTGGGTCGGTCTGGACGGCGACGACGTCGTCATCGGCAAACTCACGAGTGACCAGAAGGTCGCCAACATCAAGCGCGACGAAAGGGTGTCGCTCTCGATAGAAGCCGAGGGGAACCAGTGGGGCATGCAACACCACCTCGTCATCGAAGGAACGGCGCGCGTCGAAGAGGGCGGGGCACCCGCACTTTTGCAAGAGCTCGCGCAGCGTTACGTCGGCCCCGGCACCGTGTTTCCGCCCATGCCCAACCCTCCGGAAGGTTTTGTCATTCACGTCACCCCCTCGAAGGTCCGCGGCCTCGGCCCCTGGGCTCCAATGCCCGGCGCGTAAGACACTGACCTTCTACCTGACCACCACGCTGATTTGTCGGTAAGAATCGGGGTCGTACGGACAGAAGAAGGTTATGGGCTCTGAAGACGAGGATCGCTTCGCTCGACTCGTACGCGAGCACTCGTCGGCGGTAGGTAACTACCTACGCCGACGGCTCTACCCACTCACGTCGGCGGACCTCGACGATCTCGTCGAAGAGACGATGATCGTGGTGTGGCGTCGTCTCGACAGTGTCCCCGCCGACGCGGAACTCCCCTGGATGCTCGGCGTGGCGAGGAACGTGCTCAGAAACGCGCGACGATCGAAGAATCGACGCTCCGCCTTCGAGGCCACGCTCTCGCCCGTGTCGGACGAAGCCTCGGCCGAAGAGCACGTCATCGCTGACACCAGCGTCCGCGAAGCCCTCGCCGCATTGAGTGACGACGATCGCGAAGTGTTGTTGCTCAACGCGTGGGACGGGCTCGACACCCACGCCCTCGGCGCGTTTCTCGTCATCAGCACGAACGCGGCGGCGGTGCGACTGTCTCGAGCACAGCATCGGTTTCGCGATCTCCTCAGTGCCGCAGAAGTCCACTGAAAGTTTCACGTGACGCGCGACAGTAACAAGGTAGAAAGACGAAGGAGTACCCGTGAGTGACTTTGAAGATCGTCTCGCCGCGCTCGATCCCGCGGCCGGACCGTCGTACCAGCACCGAGACCTCGACGCGCTCATTTCGCGAATCACGACCCAGCCCGTGGTGAGGAAGCGTCGTCTATGGCACAAGATAGAACTGAAACTCGCGGGCACCCTCATTACCGGCGCGCTCGTGACCGCGGTCTCGGTGGCCGTGTTTCAAGGGGGTTCTGGCCTGCCCGTGCTGGCCATTCAAAGCGCGAGTGGTGTCAAGGCGCCCAACGCCTTCGGCTCGGCCGCCGCGGGCACCATGCAGGTATACGAGAGGTTCAACTTCACTGCCGGTCCGGGACTCACCGCGACGACGCCGACGAGTCCCTCGTACGAACTGAAGATCCCGAGCAACGCCACCAGTGAAGCGGCACGCGTCGCGGCCATCTTTGGCGCTACCGGCACGCCCGTGAACGCCAGCGGAAGCTCTGATTGGTTGGTGTCAAGTTCATCGGGTGCCACTCTCGACTATTCGAACATCGGCATCCCCCAATGGATGTACACGGGTGCCACGTCCACGAACGCTTCGACCGCGGACTTGCCGAGTCAGGCGACACTCGCCGGTGACGTGCAGCGTTACCTGAAGCAACTTGGCTACGGCTACAGGCTGTCGGCGCCGAGTTTTGGTACGACGACCTCGAGCAATGACACCAGCACGACGAGCGCGACCAGTACCGAAGACGTGACCTACACCGTCGACGTCGACGGCATCGCCACCGATCAGTCCTTCAGTTTTTCGGTGGACGCGAACAATGTCGTGGTGAGTGCATCGGGTCCGGCGTTCAGCGTTGGCACGACGACGAACTACCCCTTGCAAAGTCTCGCGGCGGGCGTGAGCGCACTCAACGCCGAACAGCAGAGTCGCTTCCCCAGTACCACGCCCACCACGGGTACGGGTTCTGGCGTCCAGCCCGGCACCACGGATACAACGCCGACAAAGCAGGCCGGTCCACCCGTCATCAACGTGACCCTCGACGCTGACGCTCTCTCACTGGCGACCTATCAACTCACTGACGGCTCCCTGTGGCTTCTTCCGGTGTACAACTACACCGGCACTGAGATCACCGCCGACGGAACGACATCAACTGGCACGTGGAACGAACTCGCCGTGAATCCCAACTACGTGCAGGTCAGCGGCCCCGCGAGTTCGCACGGCGTGATCAACTACTAAGGGGCGTTTGGGGGCGTCGGAGCCGTCAGTGGTTGAATGCAATAGTCCTGACCGTCGGCATTTCGAGAGATTTGAACGTTGCCGATCCCGACTTGAAGGTTGAGATCTAGGTGCACGGACTTCGCTCGTTGGCTCGTTGAACTGGCCGTCGAACAAGCCTGAAACTCTTGTATGTTGCCGATCCCCACGTGGGTGCGCAGATCGATGGTCACGTTCTTCGGTACGTAGATGATCAACTCGCCAACACCTTGGGTCGCCGTGATGGACCACGTCCCGGCGGTGAAGGGGACGTTGCGCAAGTCGATCGTCGACACACCAAAGGCACCGCGATAGACGTGCTGCACTTCGGCGATCGTCGCGGGATGCCACTCCTTCACGCCGCTACCGCCCTTCAAGGGTACGCCGATCACGGCCACGGCGATCAGGAATGAGCCCGAGACGAGGATGAGGAAACTCAAGAATCCTAAGAACGCGAGAGCGAGGAGTCGCCGAAACGTGAGTCGGCGCGCGGGCACGCGTAGCGCGATGATGGCGATCACCACGAGAAAAATCAGCCAGACGACGGAGAGACTGGCGCCGAGCCGGATTACGTGGTGGAACGCCGAGATGACGACGACGGCCAGTACGAGCACGCCGAGGGGCAGTGCGTAACGCAGCCAACGAACTCGAGAGGGATCCAACTCCTCTTCGGTCGCGACGACGTCGCCTCCATTCGTCGAACGCGGTATGAGTGCCCACATCGCGAGGTAGATCGCGGCGCCAAGACCATACGCGAAGGCCAGCACGACGAACACCACCCGAACGATGTTGGCGTCCACGTCGAATCGTTCGCTGATGCCACCCGCCACCCCACCGAAGACCTTCTTCGTCGTGCTGCGGTGCAGCGTCGTCGACTCTCTCTTCGTATCCGTTGTCGTGTCGGATGCCGTGTCGTCGTGATCGGTGTTCAGAGGTTCGTCCATGCACCCCAATGTAAGTTCCGCGAGCGCCCTCGCCTATCAGGGCGAACCCCATGTTCGCCCCGGAGCGACGTCGTGGGCTCAGGGTTATCCCTTAGAGCAATCGCGCCACACCCGTGGAAGAATTAGAGGGAAAGATCCACGTTCAACTGACGAGAGGAGCGACGTGAGCATTGAATCACCCCCTCGCGCCGTCATCGGCACGCCCCACCGACCATTTCGACGTGGCGTCGACAACGCGATCCTCGGCGGCGTCTGTGGTGGCCTCGCCATTCGCCTCGGCGTCAACGAGCGCACGATTCGAATCATCTTCTCGCTCCTCGCGCTCGTCTCGGGCGTCGGTCTGTTGTTGTACATGTTGCTCTGGCTGACCTTGCCACGGGCCAACGAAACGCAGTCCATCGCTCATCGACTGCTCGGCCGACGCCGCGAGCTTCACCGAGCTCTCTTCGGCCTCATCTTGGTCGTCGGCTTCATCATCGTCCTCGACCGCCTCGGTATTCCGAATCTCGGGATCTACACGTGGCCCTTCCTGCTGAGCTTGGCCGCGTTGATCGGCGTCTGGCGTGGCGCGACACCCGTCGAGCACAAGCACTTAGAGGAGTTGGTGCGTTCCGCGCCGCTCATCCGCGTTCCCGCGTCGCCGACCAAGAAGAACCTCCTCTTGCGCGTGCTGTTGGGCACCGTGCTCGTCCTCTTGGGGCTACGGACCCTTTCGCGACTGCACGGCGTCTGGGGTGGAACGACGCCCGTGCTCTTTGGCACAATCATCCTGATCGCGGGCGTGTTAATCCTCCTCGCACCGTGGTGGCTCGCGACGCTGAACGAGCTCTCCGGTGAGCGGCGAGCACGCGTGCGCGTCGAAGAGCGAGCCAACGTCGCCGCGCACTTGCACGACTCCGTTCTCCAAACCCTCACCCTCATCGAGCGGGCGGCCGGTGACGAGAGTGCCGTCGTTCGACTCGCGCGAAATCAGGAGCGCGAGCTTCGCCAGTGGCTCTTCGATCCCGATCATCGCGTCGCCGACGACGAGGTCGGCACGTACTCGTCACTTCTTCACGCGATCGAAGGCGAGATCGAGAGCGACTACGGGGTAAAGGTGGAACTCGTGGTCGTGGGTGACTGCGCCGCTGACGACGACGTGCTCGCGCTCGTCGCGGCCGGCCGCGAAGCGGCGATCAACGCGGCACGGTGGTCGGAGGCGCCCCTCGTGTCGATCTACGCCGAGGTCGAGCCGACCGCCGTGTCGCTCTTCGTGCGCGACCAGGGCAAGGGATTCGACACGGAGGCGATCCCCCACGACCGTCAAGGCATCGCGCTCTCCATTCGTCAACGCATGTGTCAACACGGCGGGTCATCCTCCTTGAAGAGCACGCCCGGTGTCGGCACTGAGGTGCAACTCAGCCTTCCTCGGACCTCGTGATGGCTGCCGGTCAGCCACGCGTCTTCCTCGTCGACGATCACGAGTTGATCCGCACGGGGATCCGCAGTGAGCTCGCCGGCTCGCTCGACATCGTGGGCGAGGCCGACGAAGTGGACGCAGCCATTGAGATGATCGTCGAGCGCACGCCGGACGTGGTGCTGCTCGACGTCCACATGCCCGGCGGGGGCGGCCTCGCGGTGCTGAACGCCGTAAGTCACAAATGCCCCGACGTCCGCTTTCTCGCCCTGTCGGTGTCTGACTCCTCCGAAGACGTCATCAGCCTCATTCGCGCGGGCGCGCGGGGCTACGTGACGAAGAACATCTCGGGCCCCGATCTGCTCGACGCGATCTATCGCGTTGCGGCTGGAGACGCCGTCTTCTCACCGCGACTCGCGGGCTTCGTCCTCGACGCGTTCTCGCTCGAGGGAAAGAACCTCGAGGCCGGCGACGTCGACCCCGATCTCGATCTACTCACGCCGCGCGAGCGTCAGGTACTGCGCCTCATCGCACGGGGTTACTCGTATCGCGACATCGCGAGCGAACTCGAGATCTCCACGAAGACGGTCGAGAGTCACGTCTCGTCGGTGCTGCGAAAACTACAACTCTCGAACCGCCACCAGCTTTCGCACTGGGCGTCAGAGCGTCACCTCAACTGAGGCCCTAGCGCTGCTCGATGAGGTCCATGTACCTCTCATCCCAGATGTCGAAGTACTCCTCGGGCAACAACACCGCGTGGGTGGGCTCGAGCGCCTCGACGAAGCCCCGTTCGTGACTCACGGCAACGATCGTGCCCTTCCATTGACGCATCATCTCGCCCAGGGCGTCGACGCTCGCCGGGTCGAGGTTGTTGGTCGGTTCGTCGAGAAGTAAGAGATTGGCATTCGACGAGGCGAGGATCGCGAGGGCCAGCTTCGCTCGCTCACCGCCCGACAGCGTCGCGGGCATCTGATGCGCGGCCGAACCTTTCAGGCCAAAGGCGCCGAGCATCGAACGACGCTGCACATCAGACTCGACGGTCGAGTTGTCGAGATTACCCAACACCGTCTTCGTGAAATCCAACTGCTCATTCTCCTGGGCGAAATAGCCGACGATCACGTTCGCTCCGAACTTGACGACACCCTCTTGAGTCTCTTGGGTACCGGCCAAGCATCGCAGCATGGAGGACTTACCCGCACCGTTCTTGCCAACGATGACGATTCGATCGCCGCGTCGCGTGATGAAGTTCACGTCGCGCAGCACCTCGAGGGCTCCGTAGCGAACGGCCACGTGCTCGACGGTCATGGGCACGTCACCACTGCGCGGCGGCGCGGGTAGTCGGAACGTGACCTTCTTCTCTTTCTTGGTCACCTCGATGCGAGTGTCCTTCAGTTTCTCGACTCGACGATCCAACACCTTGGCGAGACGCGCGCGTTTCGCGGTTTGGCCACGCATGGAGTCGGCCAATTGGGAGAACTGGTCAATCTTCGCGTCTTGGTGCGCGGCGACCTTCTCCTCGGAGAGACGGCGCTCTTCTTCGAGTTGTAAGAACTTGGTGTAGTTGCCCCGGTACTCTCGCAGCTGTCCGTCACGCAGCGCCAGCACGCGGTCGATCGAGCGGTCCAACAGGGGCAGGTCGTGGCTGATCACGAGCACGGTGCCGCGGAACTGCTCGAGCTCGTCGAAGAGCCAGCGCTTCGCGGCCTTGTCGAGGTGGTTCGTCGGTTCGTCGAGCACCATGGTCTCGGGCTGCTCGTAGAGAACGCGCATCAGGTCGACGCGACGGCGTTGACCACCCGAGAGCGAGCTCAAGTCCTCGAGCAAGAGGTCTTCCTTCAGTCCGAGTCCATCGGCCAGTCGCGCGACCTCGGACTCGGCCTCGTAGCCGCCTCGTTCGCGGAACTCCTCCTCGAGCGAGGTGAAGCGCGAGATGGTCTCGTCGGTGGGGTCGGCGGCTAGCGCGTGTCGCGCGTGCTGCATGTCGGCGTCGAGACTGTCGATGCCCCTCGCCGACAGGACGTGAGAGAGCCCGATGGGTTCGACGCCAAGTCCGCCGGGAACGGGCTCTTGGGGCAAGTGCGCGAGAGTTCCCTGGGTCGCGACGTTGCCCGTGACACGAAGGTGCTCCGGTTGGTACCCGAGCAGTACTGACAGCAACGTCGACTTACCCGCGCCGTTTCGCCCCACGAGTCCGACCTTCTCCCCGTTACCGACGACGAAGGACACCGGCTCAAGCAGACGGCGAGGGCCAATCTCTATCCCTAAATCTCGAACGATGAGCATTTAGCGACCTAATGACTCGGTGCTTTGGGTGCCCGGCGAACGTCGCGGAGCCGTCGAGTCGCGCGCGTGCGCCTCTCCGGTTCTCTTTTCGCGGGTTTCCATCCCTCCATTCTGCCTCACGGAGAAAAGTGTGGAACGATTTAGCAGTGACTAACACGTTTTCGATCGATATTTGGAGTGACGTGGTCTGTCCCTTCTGTTATCTCGGCTCGCGCCAGCTGGCCCTCGCCCTCGAAACTTTCGAGCACCGCGACAACGTCGTGGTGAACCATCACGCCTTCGAACTCGATCCACACACGCCAAAAGATCTCGAAACGTCACTGGCACAACTCGTCGCCGACAAGTACGCAATGCCCGTTGACCAGGCCGAGGCCATCCACCTGCGTCTCGAGGCCCAGGCCCACGAGCTCGGGATGACGTGGTCGATGGCGACGGCGAAACCCACGAACACCTTCGACGCTCATCGCCTCATCGCGCTCGCCTCCACGCAAGGTCTCGGCGACGAGATGAGCGAGCGACTCTTCGCGGCCTACTTCTCCGAGGGACTGCTCATCAGCGACCACGAACGCTTGTGCGAACTCGCGAACGAGGTGGGCGTCAGCGACGCGTCATCGCTGTGGGCGACCGACGCGTACTCCATGGACGTTCGCGCCGACGAGAGCGCCGCTCAAGAACTTGGTGTCACCGGCGTCCCGGCGATACTCATCGACAACAAGTTCATGGTGCTCGGCGCGCAGGGCGTCGAACAAATTGCCGACGTGTTGCGCCGAGCGTGGGAGCGACGAGCGGCCTAGTCTTCTTGTTCGCTGGGCACGACCGCGACGGCCGCCACGGCGTGACCTTCATCGAGGTTCATCACGCGTACGCCAGTGGCGTCACGGCCCTGAGATGAGACCTCGCGTACCGGCGTGCGGATCAGCACCCCACCGCTTGAGGCGAGCAACACTTCGTCGTCCAGGTGCACCATGAAAGCAGCGACGACGAAGCCGCGCGCGGCAGTCAACTTGATCGCGCGAACACCCTGTCCCCCGCGACCTTGTCGATTGAATCGCTCGGTCTTCACTCGCTTGCCGAAACCAGTGTCGGTGACGACGAAGAGGTCGGCTTCGTCTCGTACGACGTCGAGCGAGATGGCCCGATCGTCGAGCTTGAGCTTGATGCCGCGAACACCCGTGGCGTCACGACCCATCTCGCGGACCTCTACCTCGTTGAAGCGAATCGCCATGCCGCGGTACGTGACCATCATGAGGTCGTCGTCGCCACTCGTGGGCACGACGCGCACCACTTCGTCGCCGTCGCGCAGGTTGATCGCGATCCAGCCCTCGCGACGCGACTTGTCGTACTCGCTGAACGCCGTCTTCTTCACCGTGCCGTTCGCCGTTGCGAACATGAGGAACTTGTCCTTGGGAAAGTCATCGGTGGTCACGATGGCCTGGATCGACTCGTTGGGCTGGAGGTTCAATAGGTTCACGACGGCCGTGCCCTTGGCGGTGCGCTCCTTCATCGGGATCTCGTGTCCGCGCAAACGAAAGACCCGTCCGCGGTTGGAGAACAACAAGAGGTGCGCCAGTGTCGTGGTGTGAATGATCTGATCGACGAAGTCCTCGTCGCGCAACTTCGCACCCTGCACACCGCGACCACCGCGGCCCTGCGTGCGAAAGGCGTCGGTGGCGACGGACTTAATGTAACCGGCTCGCGTCAACGTGAGGACGATCTCCTCGTCCTGGATGAGGTCCTCGACGCCGAGTTCGCCTGGGTCGTTCACGATTTGGGTGACGCGCTCGTCGGCGTACTTGTTGCGCAGCACGGTGATCTCGTCGGCGATGACGGCGCGCAACCTCGTGTCGCTCGCCAAGATGGACTGAAGTTCCGCGATGGTCTCGCGTAGTTTCGCCATCTCCTCTTCGAGTTCACTGCGCCCGAGACGCGTGAGACGCCCGAGGGTCATGTCCAGGATGTGATTCGCCTGCTCCTCACTGAACGAGAAGGGCGCTGCCATCAGGGCGATCCGCGCTGCGGGCCGGTCGTCGGAACCACGAATCGTAGCGATGACCTGGTCCAACATGTCGATGGCCCTCAAGAGGCCCTCCACGATGTGCGCACGGGCTTCGGCCTTGCGAAGACGGAACTGGGTACGCCTCGTGACCACGTCGACCTGGTGCGCGATGTAGTGCGTCAACGCCTGGGACAGGTTCAACGTGCGCGGAACGCCGTCCACGAGGGCCAACATGTTGACCGCGAAGGAGGTCTGCAGCGACGTGTTCTTGTAGAGCTTGTTCAAGACCACGTTGGCGTTGGCGTCGCGTTTCAGTCGAATGACGAGCCGCGCCTTACGGCCCGCGGAGTCGTTCTGGACGGCGGCGATCCCTTCGAGGTCGCCGTTCTTCACCAGGTCGGAGATCTTCTCCTCGATCGACTCGGGGGACACCTCGTAAGGGAACTCGGTCACGACGATACGTGTGTCCTTGCCGGTCTCTTCGATCTCGGCGACGGCGCGCAGTTTGATCGAGCCACGCCCGGTCCGGTAGGCGTCGAGGATGCCCTGTCGCCCGAGGATCTGGGCCTTCGTGGGAAAGTCCGGGCCTTTGACGAACTTCATCAGATCGTCGGGTGTGGCCTCGGGATTGGCCAGCAGGTAGAGCGTGGCGTCGATGACTTCACCCAGGTTGTGAGGAGGAATCTTCGTCGCCATACCCACGGCGATGCCCTGGGACCCGTTGACGAGGAGGTTGGGGAACCTCGAGGGCAAGACGACCGGCTGCTGCGTGGAGTTGTCGTAGTTCGCTTCGAAGTCGACGGTCTCCTCGTCGATGGAGTCGAGCATCTCGAGCGCCAAAGGCGCCAAACGACACTCGGTGTAGCGCATGGCCGCCGCGCCTTCGTCGGCTCCGGTACCTCCGAAGTTGCCGTGGCCGCTGATGAGCGGATGGCGCATCGAAAAGTCCACGACCATGCGCACCATCGCGTCGTAGATGGCCGAGTCGCCGTGCGGGTGATACGTGCCCATGACGTCGCCGACGACCTTGGCGCACTTCGCGAATGGTCGATCGGGTCGCAGTCCCTGGTCGAACATCGAGTAAAGGATGCGACGGTGCACCGGCTTGAGGCCGTCGCGCACGTCGGGTAGCGCTCGCGACACAATGACCGACATCGAGTACTCGAGGAAGGAGCGCTCCATCTCGAGGTTGATCTCGATGGGTTCGATGTAGCCGACGACTTCCTCGTTCGAGGAGTCTGCGCCGCTTGGTCCTTTTGGTGTACGTGCCATGATCTCCCGTTCCTAGATGTCTAGGAAGCGAACGTCTTTCGCGTTGGTTTGAATAAAGTGACGGCGCTGCGGCACGTCGTCACCCATGAGAATGGAGCAGACCTCGTCCGCCAACGCCGCTTGTTCCACCGTTATCTGGAGCAGCGCGCGCTTCGTGGCGTCCATGGTGGTGTCGCGCAACTCGTCAAAGTCCATCTCTCCGAGACCCTTCAGTCGCTGGAAGTCGTTCTTGTGATCGGGGTGCTCGGCGAGAAAGGTCTCCTTCGCCGCGTCATCGCGGAGGTAGACCTTCTCCTTGCCCACCAGCGTCGAGTAGAGCGGAGGCTGAGCGACGTAGACGTGTCCGTTGTTTACGAGTTCGGTCATCTGGCGAAAGAAGAACGTCAAGAGCAACGTACGAATGTGGCTGCCGTCGACATCGGCGTCAGCCAGCAAGATGATCTTGTCGTAGCGGATCTTCGTGACGTCAAACTCACCCTCAACGCCGGCGCCAATCGCTGACACCAGCGCCTGGATCTCGGTGTTGCGCAGGATTTTGTCGGAGCGAGCCTTCTCGACGTTCAAGATCTTTCCGCGAATCGGCAGGATGGCTTGGTTACGTGGGTTTCGCGCGTCCTTCGCGGAGCCGCCGGCCGAGTTGCCTTCCACGATAAACAGTTCGCACTCGCGAGGTTCGTTCGACGAGCAGTCGACGAGCTTGCCGGGCAGACCCGCGCCGTCGAGGGCGTTCTTGCGACGGGTGAGGTCACGGGCCCCCTGCGCCGCCATCCGGGCCCGCGAGGCCGAGATGGCCTTGGCGACGATCTGACTCCCCTCACGGGGGTTTTCCTCCAACCAGTCGGCCAACTTCTCGTTCGTAGCCCGTTCAACGAGGGAGCGCACGGACACGTTGCCCAATTTGCTCTTCGTCTGGCCCTCAAACTGGGGGTCTCGCAAACGCACCGAGACGATCGCGGTCAAACCTTCGCGAATGTCCTCCCCCTTGAGATTCTCCTCTTTTTCTTTGAGGAGGTTGCGCTTGCGGGCGTAACGGTTCAACACGTTCGTGAGAGCCTTACGAAAGCCCTCTTCGTGCATGCCGCCTTCGATGGTGGAGATGCCGTTGGCGAACGAGTAGATACTCTCGTAGTAGCCGGTGTTCCACTGAAAGGCCACTTCGACCTCTTGATTGTCTTCGGCCTGTTCGAACGAGCCGACCTTACGAAACAGTGACTCCTTGGTGTTGTTCAGGTGCCGAACGTAGTCAACGATGCCGCCGTTGTACTTGAACGTCTCTTTCGCTTCACGACCCTTACGTTCATCGACGAAACGAATCTCGAGACCACGATTCAAGAACGCCATGATTTGCAAACGCTCGACGATGGTCTGCGCGCGAAACTCCACTTCTTCGAAGATCGTGGGGTCGGGCGTGAACGTCACGGTCGCACCAGTGCGTCCGTGCGGCGCCGGACCCGTGACCTTGAGCTTGCCCTGAGGCTTGCCGCCGTCTTTGAACGTCATCTCGTAATGGTTGTCGTTGCGGTCAACTTCGAGATGAAGTTCGGTCGAGAGCGCGTTGACGACCGAGATGCCCACGCCGTGCAATCCGCCCGAGACCTTGTAGCCACTGCCGCCGAACTTTCCTCCGGCGTGCAGCATCGTCAAGGCAACTTCTGCAGCCGATTTCCCCTTGTATTGCGGGTGTTCCTCGACGGGGAAACCGCGCCCGTCGTCGGCCACGCGACAACTCCCGTTCGCGAGCAACGTGACGTCGATTCGTGTGCAAAACCCGGCCATTGCCTCGTCGACGGAGTTGTCCACGACCTCCACGATGAGGTGGTGCAGTCCGGCCGGACCGGTCGAACCGATGTACATGCCGGGGCGAACCCGAACGGGCTCTAAACCTTGAAGAACGGTGATGTCACTTGCGCCGTAACTGGCAGATCCTTTGGTCTTATCGGCCACGAAGGAATCCTTTCAATACAAATATTTGGGCATTTTCGGTGCCAGCGTCGTCAATGAAATGACTCTTCTATCCTACCCGAAACGGTGTGACTTCTAATCGATAACGGCGACTCAAAACGCCTGTTTCGACGAGTTTTTTTCGCTACTTCAACACCGTTTTCAGTGACGTCGGCGCACGCTTTCCCAGCGACGAAAATCCCCTCAAAATTGATGGGCTCTGCATCACTACTTGTTGCGCGAACGCACCCGAAGGGACACTCACGATGAGCACTCCGTCCTTTATGAGTTCAACACGACAGTGCTCGCCGAGCACCGGATCCACAACGGTCGGCCAGAGCTCGCGCGCTTCGTCGATGAGGCGCAGATCGACTCGTCGAAGGCGTCCCGCGAGCGTGTCTAACAGCTCGCTCAGTGCGGCTGGTTGTTCGTCTCGCCCTTTCACGACAACACCCGAGTGAGGTCGATGACGGCCGCGGGTGTTAGAGCGCCGGGCAGCGGTGACGCCGTCGTGACCAGGGTTTGGCCCACCGGGAGTAGGCCCAAGAGTCGATTGCTTCGCACGGGATCGAGTTCGCTGAAGACGTCGTCGAGCAGGAGAAGTGGGTCGACTCCACGCTGTTGGCGCACCAGTTCGTGACCCGCAAGGCGAAGCGCCAGCGCCAGCGAACGCTGCTCACCTTGCGAGGCTTGGCGGCGAGCATCCCGGCCCTCGAGTGAGAGTTCGACGTCGTCGCGATGGGGTCCCACCGTCGTGTAGCCCCGAAAGCGATCGTCGTTGAACGACGCGCTGAGCGCTTCGGGCAGACTCTCACGCCACGACTTTTCGTAACGCACGCCCACCTCGTTCGTGTTCTCCGCGAGGTCTTGGTAGTAGTGCTTCACGAGTGGCGCGAGTTGATCGATCAATGCTTCGCGCCGAAGAAGAAGTTCGTCGCTTACCTCACAGAAGTCACTCGTCCATAGTTCCAACTCCGACTGTTGCGTGAGCGAGGGACGGTTGCCCTCGAGGGCCCGCAACAACGCGTTTCGCTGACTCAACACACGATTGAACCGTTCGATGATCTCTGCGGTCAACGGCTCGACGTCGGTCAAGAGATTAGTGAGGTAGGTACGCCGATTCTCCGGGCCGCCGCGTACGACGTCGACGCCCTCGGGGGTGAAGACCGTGAGCGGCAGCGCTTCGGAGAGTTCGGCTCGCGAACGCGGACGTTGTCCGTTCACCAGCATGCGTTTGGTGGTGTTTCGAACCCCTCTGGTGAGCGTCAGATCGACCTGAACCCTGCGTTCTCGTTGGAATATGACGCCGTGGACTTCCGCAGTCGATTCACGATTGCGAATCATGTCACTGGCGGCGTTCGTACGAAACGAGGACGCCGTCGCGAGCGCGTTCACCGCTTCCAGTACGGACGTCTTCCCGGTGCCGTTGGGCGAGAGAAAGACCGTGACGGCCTCTGGGTCGGGTTCAAAGGAGAACTCGCTGAAGAGTCGAAAATTACGCAGCGTGAGTTCGTGGAGACCCACGACGATCAACCAACTACTGAACTCGTACGGGCATTAACAGGTACCGAAAGCGGACGTCTTCGACGCCGTGCACCATTGCAGCTCGCACCGAGTCCGACATCTCGAGCACGACCTCGTCACCGAACACCGCTTCGACGCCGTCGATGAGAAAACCGGGATTGAAGGCGATGGTCATCTCTTCGCCGGTGTAATCGGCGTCGACATTGTCCTCGACGTCACCCGCGTCGTGACTCTGGGTACGGATTTCGAGGTTTCGATCCTTCATCGTGAGACGCACCGACGACGTCGAGTCCCTCGCGAGTAACTTCGCGCGCTTCAGCGACGTGAGCAGAGTGTCCTTCGCGATTCGCAGTTGATTGGGAAAACTCGCGGGAATCAACTGAAGCACCGAAGGGTAGTTTCCGTCGATGAGTCGCGACGCGATGCTGGTGCTGCCAACCACGAAACAGATCTCGGCGTCGCTGAGGGTAACGCCAATCTCCGCGTCCGCGGAGAGTGAGGACGCGGCGCGCTGGAGTTCCTGGAGGGCTCGCGCCGGAACCAGCAGGTCCTGTGAATCACTCAGTCCTTGCACGCCGGGGACGTCGCGCACCGCCAACCGATAGGAGTCGGTCGCGAAGAGTCGCAAGGTCCCGTTTTCCGTGGTGAAGAGCACGCCCGTCAACAGGGGTCTGGCGTCATCGTTGGCCGCGGCACGAACCACTTGGTTGAGACCCTGGATGAGGTCGAGCGCCGCGATCGAGGTAACCGGCCCCGACACGGGTGGAAGTTTCGGGTAGTCGACGACAGGAAAAGTGCGCAGCGAGAATTTTGCGCGGCCGAGCGAAATCTCGACGTTGTCTTCTCCACTGGAAACGGTCACCGCGCCGGCCTCGAGAGAACGCACCGCGTCAACGATGAGTCGCGCCGGTACGACCGTCGAACCGTCTTCAATGCCAATGACGTCGACGGTGGTGCGCGCAGTGATGTCGAGATCTGTTCCGGTAACGACAAGTTGGTTTCCGGTGAGCGAGAGAAGAACACCGGAGGACGCACCGATGAGACGAGTAGCGGCAACGCGACTTGCGGCGGTGAGTGCCTCGACGAGAATGTCGCGTTCTGATTTGAACTTCATAGAGCTACCTTTCTTTGCTACTGAGGTTACGGTGTGAATTTCTATGTAAAGAAGTCTTAGTAGTAGTAGTGGTGTGGATAAGTGACAGGAGCTTGAACGTCCCTGGTTGACGGTCGTTTTCGAGACCTCACCCTACCCACAAGACTGTGAGTAACTCTCTCAACCCTCAGGCTTCAACCTTCAGGTTCTGTGGAGTACCAGGTTGTTGTCAACTCCTAATCAACAGGCAGAGCCCAACGTTGCGCACAAATTTCGTTCTTAACTCTCCCCTTGAAGACGACGTTTTAACTGATTAATCTGCGAGAGCATCTCAGGGTTGGACGTGAGCTGTTCCTTGATCTTCTCGACGCCACTGATGACCGTCGTGTGGTTACGGCCGTCGAAGATTCGCGCGATCATCGGGTAGGAGTAGTTGTTGAGCATGTCTCGAATGAGATACATCGCAACGTGACGCGCGTGAACCAAGGGGCGAAGACGCTTCGATCCCCTGACGTCTTCCACCGAGAGACCGTAGAAATCGGCAACCACGGAAAGTATCGTCTCGGGCTTCAAAATGACCTGTTCTTGACCGAGATTCGTCAAGTGGGCCTTGGCTAGTTCGAGGGTAATGGGCTCTTGGCGAAGATTGGCGAACGCCCGCAGCATGGTGATCGACCCCTCGAGCTCGCGGATGTTGTCACGGACGCGTTGGGCGATCCACTCGGCGACCTCGTCGGGTAGCGCGATGCCTTCACGCTCGGACTTCGAGCGAAGGATCGCGATGCGCGTCTCGAGGTCTGGTTGGTCGATCTCGGTGACGAGTCCCTGAAGGAGACGACTTCGAAAGCGATCTTGTAGTCCCGCGAGGTCACGAGGTGATCGATCCGAGGTCAAGACGATCTGCTTCCCTTCACCGTGCAACGCGTTGTACGTGTGAAAGATCTCTTCGTGGAACGTCTCGCCGCGTGTCTCCATGAACTGGATGTCGTCGATGAGCAGCACGTCGTTCTCGCGATAGCGCTCGTGTAGTGAGAGTTGGGTGCGGGTCTGGATAGCGCGAATGAAGTCGTTCAAGAAGGTCTCGGTCGAAACGTAAAGGACCTTTCGACCGCGGTAGTTCTCCTGGACGTAGTTGCCAATGGCGTGCAGGAGGTGCGTCTTACCCAACCCGGAGTTTCCGTAGATCATCAAGGGGTTGTAGGCCCTTCCGGGTGTCTCGGCGACCGACTGTGCGGCAGCGAAGGCGAGGCGGTTCGACGGTCCGGGAACGAAGGAGTCGAACGTCATTCGGGGATCGAGTCGGGCCGGTTGGTCGACACTTGAGGCAAACGTGACGACCGGTGGCGTTGGTTCGGCGAACTCGGCGACGGGCTCTTTGAGGTTCGTCGTGTTTGACGCCTCGGTGATGGTGAGGGAAACCAGGACGGGACTCCCGACTAACTGCTGGGCCTGTTCGGTGATGAAGGGTAGGTAGCGTTGTTGAACGCGCAAAAGTTGGATCTGATTCGGTGCGCCGATGACGAGAACATTGTCGTGGTAATCCACAAGGCGAAGGGTGCTGAGACCGGCTGCCCAAACTGCCTCAGAAGCGTTACCACGCAAGGAGTCTCGTAGGGCCGTCCATATTTCTTCGCCACTCTGCACAATCTTCCTCCACAGCTCACATCGGACATTATCCACAACCAGTTCTCTCGCGAAAACGGGTTCTTTCCCGGCGGGGAGAGCCACCCTACACCTATTTGTCTCGGCCCGCCGGGGCCGATCGGTCGTTGGGGTAAGATTGCACGCTGTGGCGCGCCAGCGACCCCCCGGGGGTAACGCGAAGCGCAGAGCATATTTTGAGAAGAGGTTTTCGTGAAGCGTACATATCAGCCAAATCAGAGGAAGAGGGCCAAGACGCACGGTTTTCGCGCGCGTATGCGCACCAAGGCCGGTCGTGCTGTCCTCAAGGCCCGTCGTAACAAGGGCCGTCACCAATTGACGGTCTAGTTAGGGTGCCCGGTCGGGTCCGAACCCGCCGGCAGTTCGCGCTCTTCGCGACACCCACGGGACGAGGTCAGAGTGGCCCACTACGAATCAGTTTCGTGGTTGGTCTTCCTGAGAGTCGTTCAGTGGACGTGGCGTACGCGATCAGTCGAAAGGTCGGAAACGCGGTGGTTCGCAATCGAATCCGCCGTCGACTTCGAGCACTTATCGACGACCTTGACCCTCAACCTAAACCTGGTACGTACCTGATCAGGTGTGGTTTTGAGACAGGAAACCTCCCATATGAAAAACTCCGCCACCATCTCCATCAAGCCATTGACCGAGCGAACGCTCACTAGGTCCCCCGGTGCCAGGGTGCTACTGGGCCTCATTGGTTTCTACCAACGCCTCAGCGCCGGACGCGTGTCCCCTTGTCGCTTCTACCCCTCGTGCTCGAACTACGCCCTCGAGGCGATCGGTGTGCACGGAGCGAGTCGCGGCTCGGGCCTGGCCCTTCGACGGCTGCTGCGCTGTCGACCCTTCGGCCCCCACGGCATCGATCTCGTACCAGAACCCAAGCAAGCTAGGAGTTCCTCGTCATGCACTCACTAACCAAATTCGTTGGTGGGATTTTCCAGCCAATCTTCCACGCCGTCGCGTGGCTGCTGGCCTTTCTTTACGGTGTAATTCCGAACTACGCCATCGCCATTGCCCTACTGACGGTCATCATCATGGGCCTATTGACACCCTTCACGGTGAAGAGCACCCGTTCCATGATCTCGATGCAGAGGTTGCAGCCCGAGATCAAGAAGCTGCAACAGAAGTACAAAGGTCCCGAAAATCGTCAGATGTTGAACGACGAGATGATGAAGTTGTACCGAGAAGAGGGAGTGAACCCTCTCGGCGGTTGTCTTCCCGTGTTGCTCCAGGCGCCATTCCTCTTCATTCTTTACAGTGTCATCAAGGGTTTGGCGCACACCGTGACCTCGAAGGCGGGCGTCATCACGTCGCAGCCGCGCTACATCCCGCACACCTCAAAGATGTACGAGAACCTCATTCACTCATTGGGCCACATCAACGTTTGGGGCATGGACCTCAGTCTTCGACCCTTTCCCTTAAGCGCACACGGCTCGACCCTCGCCTCGATTCCCTTCTTTATCTTCGTCGCGGTGGCCGTAGGCATGCAGTACTTCCAGATGGCCCAGATGAACAACTTGAGTCGCAAACGCGGCCAGGCGATGCCGTCACAGCAATTGATGATGCAGCGAGTGCTTCCGATTGTTTTCGCATACTTCTATCTGGTGATCCCTGCCGCCGTCGTGTTGTATATGATTATTTCTACAGGGATACGAATTATTACTCAAGACATCATGTTCCGAACAGGCGTGTCGAACCCGAACAAAAATCGTGTCCCTGAGACCGAGCGAGAGATCCCCGCTGGCGAGCCGATCGAGGGCGTCAGTGAAATCGTCGAGAAGCCCAAGGTCAAACCTTCAACTCTCAAGCCAACGAATCAGCCACGATCGAATAAATCGAATAACCGGTCAAAGAGTCAGCCCCGACCGGCACCAAAACCGCAAAGTCAGCCTCGCTCGAAAGCGAAGCGGAAGAGAAAGGCGCGTTAACCCATGGAATGGGTAGAAACTACAGGAAAGACAGTTGATGAGGCGATGGATCGTGCGCTCGCGCACTTAGGGGTTCATCGCGACGACGCCGAGGTTGAAGTTCTCGAAGAACCGAAAGCTGGTCTCTTTGGACGGATTCGCGGCGAAGCTCGAGTTCGCGCACGCGTTCGTCCCAGCGGGCCTCGCCCGAAGCGCTCGCGTCGCTCAGGCGGCGAGCGAAACGACCGTCCGCGCAACAGCGCTGGACGAACCGAACGACCCCGTGCCGAGAAGAAGCCCGAGGGCGAACCTCGTCCTGAGAAGGAAAGAAGTTCGGCACGATCGTCGTCCAACCCAAGGAACCAGAAGTCTGAAAAGAGTCCATCGAAGGAGGACAGTATGGCAGAGGGTATTTCGCTCGCCGAGCAAGGTGCTATCGCGAAGGAGTTCCTCGTAGGGCTCCTGGCGTCGATGGAGATTACGGCGGAAGTCTCGGTGAAAGAGATAGACGCGGAGACCGTGGAGTTGTCAGTAAACGCGAACCCCGCAACGGAACTAGGTGTTCTGGTGGGACCACGCGGATCGACGCTGCAGGCCCTCCAGGAAGTGACGCGCACCGTGGTGCAGTCAAAGAGCCCCAGTCGAACCGACCGGATCTTGGTAGACGTCGCTCAGTACCGCGAGCGCCGCGTAGCAGCGCTCGGCCGGTTTGCCCAGCAAGTGGCCTCGGATGTCGTTGAAACTGGTGAAGAGCGTGCTCTTGAACCGATGTCGGCAGCCGACCGTAAAGCCGTCCACGACGCTCTTTCCGAGAGCGAGAGCGTCGTGACGCGTTCAGAAGGTGAAGACCCTCGTCGCTTTGTGGTGGTCTCTCCGGCATAATGACTACGTGACAAATGATTGGTTGCCCCGCGCCCTCGAGGAATCGAGGGCGCGGGGTTTTTTAGGCCCACAGGCGATTGAGCCGCAAATCTCACACGCTCAAGGTTTTGCTCTTTGCTGGGAAGCGCTGCGTTCGACTCCCCCTTCGGATCTCCTCGATCTCGGAAGCGGCGGGGGTCTACCTGGACTTGTTCTCCTCGATCGCTGGCGCTGCCACGAGGTTTTCCTCGATTCCATGGGGAAGAGGAGCAACTTCCTGAAGGAGGTCCTCGCGTGGCCAGGTGCGCCGGAAACAGGTGAAGTGGTGGTTGCTCGCGCTGAGGACGCCGCTCGGTGGCCCGAATTGGAGGGAAAGTTCGACCTCGTAACGGCTCGTTCCTTCGGACCACCAGCAGTGACCGCAGAGTGTGCGGTGAGGTTTCTAAGGGTTGGGGGAGTCCTCATTGTCTCAGAACCTCCTGGAGAGCGGTCCGCAGAGCGTTGGAGCGAAAAGGGATTAGGCCTTCTGGGCCTCGTGGCTCAGGGGCGTTCACGGTACGGCACCGCGTATGAGGTCCTGGTAAAAGAGAAACCTACTGCTCGTGAATACCCCCGGCCGTCGGGAACTCCGAAGAAAAAACCACTTTTTTGATGTTTCACGTGAAACAATTCTGAGAACTCAATGGGTTGAAATGATCGACGGTTGGGGGAGTAAGTCATAAGAATTGGGATTACCCTTCTCAAGACCCTCGCGAAAACCGCTATCTCGATGTTCCACGTGAAACATTCCCGATTAGATCATCCGGCTCCCCCAACGGAACCTCGGAGAGTTGAGACCTACAGTCTGTGGATGATCGGACCTTCAGGAGGCGAGGCGGATCGTAAATCATGTTTCACGTGAAACATTCCCGATTAGATCATCCGGCTCCCCCAACGGAACCTCGGAAGTTGAGACCTACAGTCTGTGGATGATCGGACCTTCAGGAGGCGAGGAGAATCGTAAATCATATTTCACGTGAAACATTCCCCGCTAAGTCATGCGGCTCCCAGCCAGCGCTCTGTGAAATTCGACTTGTCGACCAAGCCAACTGGTCAACCTGAGCCAATGAGGACCCTTTAGCGATGTTTCACGTGAAACAATTCTGAGAACTCAGTAGGTTGAAATGATCGACAGCTGGGGGAGTACGTCATAAGAATTGGGATTACCCTTCTCATGACCCTCGCGAAAACCGCTATCTCGATGTTTCACGTGAAACGTTCCCGGAGTAGTCCGTCGACACCTCCGCTGGATCTTGTGAAAGAGGAATCGAGACTTCGGGTTGGGGGTCTTCCACGGGCTCCCGGGGACTCTTCCAGAATGTTTCACGTGAAACATTCGAGTGGCGTTTTGGGAAGTTTCTCAGCTCAATTCTGGCGAAACACTTGCAATTAATAGTCTTAGGCCGGTAGTTCCTTTCGCGCAAATCAAGGGCTCAATCGTCGACCTGAATGTTTCACGTGAAACATTAGTACTTGACGGCCAGGCGAAAACCGAGTTGAATGGCAGTGGTTCGACGCAGTGTCGGTACGTACCTACGGTCGGGAAGAGGCTCATGGCGGACGCCAGCACAATGAAGATATTTGCTGTAGCCAACCAAAAAGGGGGCGTCGGCAAGACTACGACCACAATTTCATTGGGTGCGGCACTGGCTGAACGGGGCAAGAGAGTACTTGTCGTAGACCTAGATCCCCAAGGAAATGCCACCACCGGCCTGGGCGTTGACGGCCGTAGGTTCGAGCGTTCGGTATACGACGTCCTCTTGAACGACGTTCCCATGGTCGACATCGTCGAACCCACAGGGTTTAACAACCTTTTCGTGGCTCCGGCGACTCTTGATCTCGCGGGAGTCGAACAGGAACTCACGCAGGTAATTTCCCGCGAGCTACGCCTGAAAAAGGCAATTAGTTCAGTGGAAGGGGAGTTTGACTACATTTTCATCGACTGTCCCCCGTCGTTGGGTCTCATCACGATTAACGCCTTCGCCGCGGCGACGGACATCATGGTGCCTGTTCAGACCGAGTTTTACGCCCTTGAGGGGCTCACCCAGTTGCAGCGAATAGTTGATCTCGTTCAAAAAAATCTCAATCCTGAACTTAAAATCACCAAGGTCATCTTGACTATGTACGACTCGCGAAACACGCTATCCGTCGACGTGGCCAAGGAAGTCAAGAAGCATTTCGAGAACGAGCTTTGTCGGACCGTTGTTCCTCGCACCGTTCGCCTGGCCGAAGCTCCGTCCTTTGGCCAACCAATCACCGTGTTCGATCCATCGTCTAAGGGCGCCAAGGCGTACCGAGCGCTAGCAGAGGAGCTTATTAATGGCTAGAAAACCAGGTTTGGGGAAAGGGCTTGGAGCCCTCATCCCCGACAACAGTGCCGCGTCGAACGACGCAGCTAGCGACGTTCCATCCTCCGGACCTCTGAGGATGGTGCCCGTCGATTCGATTCGTCCGAATCAGTTTCAACCTCGAAAGACCTTTAACGACGACAGTCTGAAGACATTGGCCGCGTCCGTCGCAGAACTCGGTGTCCTCCAGCCCATCATTGTTCGACCGGTGGAAGGTGAACCCGACAAGTACGAGTTGATCGCCGGAGAGCGCCGCTGGCGGGCAGCGGCCATCGCGAAACTTGAGTTGGTGCCGGTCCTTCTCCAAGATGACGTCAACGACCGGCTTTCACTCGAACAAGCGGTCGTCGAGAACCTTCATCGAGTGGACCTCCATGCTCTCGAAGAAGCAGCGGCCTACCAGCAGCTCGTTGACGAGTTCGACTTGACGCACGACCAGGTCGCCCAGCGTGTGGGTAAGAGTCGTGCTTATGTTACGAATACGTTGCGACTATTGCAGCTAGGGGATGTTGCTCAGAGCGCGCTCGCGTCTTCTCAGATCACGGCCGGTCACGCGCGAGCGCTGTTGGCGGTCAGCGATCCGAACGCTCAAGCGACCATGGTCGCGAGGGTGATTAAGAATGAACTCTCAGTTCGCGCGACGGAGGAGACCGTCAAAACCTTCCTCGAACCAAGGCCCCTCGTGACGGCGGACGCCGCCGCGAAGACCCCCGACGGCGCACCAAGACTTCGTCCAGTACCCGACGCCAGCGTCGCTGAGCTCGAAGTACTCCTCGAAAGCTACCTTGACACGCGCGTCCATGTAGACCTAAAAGGGCGCAATGGCCGTATAATCATTGACTTTGCGGACCTTGACGACCTCGAGCGGCTCTATAGCGCGATCGCGAAGCCTAAGTGACCATCAACCTTCAACCTTCAACTTAACCCTCTTGTTGAAGTTTTCCCCAAGTTGTGGATGAAGTTGTGGGTTACTTCATTTTCGGCCTAATTCAAGGGTATTTGCCCTCTAAATAGGCAGTTTTGAAATGGTATTTCTACTGAAATCTGTGGATAACTTGCTCGACCACGCCCTCTAAAGCGGTGATGACTTGGTGAAGTACCTGTTCAGCGATATCGCCGTGCTCGACGTGCAAGGTGGTCATCGACGTCTCGCGCAGGATCGGCAACGCCATACCCGTCACTTCGACCCTCGGGACGTCGGGTAAGTGGGCGAGGAACGATGCGAGGGAGCTCGCGAGAATCTCACCTCGGTGAGAGTGGGACCGGTAGTTGGCCCAATAGTGCAGGTGAATGCCTTCGACGTGTTCGAGGGTTTGGAAGGACAACACCAGCGCGACGTCGTGGGTGTTGGCGAACAGCGCCGCCTCTTCTTGGGAGGTGTCAAGCAGGACGTGGACGAGATTGACGCCACCGAGGGTTCGCTCGAGTTCGTTCGCCAAGGGACCCTCGCCACAGAGGAGGACCGAACCCACCCGCAGGGGATCGAACCCGGCGAGATCGCGAGCGTCGGTCACCAGGCTGCGATTGGCGTTGGTCGCGCGCACGCGCCGGAGGGCCAAGAGCGTCGCCTTCGTTAACGTGCCGCAAGGTTCAAGTGCACAGTTACGTTGAAACTCGCACAGCGCCTCGGCCGACACTGTGCCAAAGATGCCGTCGATGCGTCCAGGGTTAAAGCCGAGTTGGGCGAGGAGTACTTGTAGTTCGGCGACGTCGTCACCGCGAAGTTGCGGACTCGTGAGGTACAAGAGACGCTGACCGAGATCCCAGCGTGCCTCTTCGAGTCGTTCCCACGTTGTTTGGTCGACGACCCCCGTCAAGGGCAGCCCGCGAGAGCGTTGAAAGGCTTCGACGAGGGCCACGACCTCGGCGTCAAAGACGTCGTCACCTTCGTTGGTTGCGCTGAGCGCGAGGGCGCTCAGGCGTTCTTTGAGTTCGCGAACACGAGGGCCCGTGGCGCCAGGGCGTAGTGATTCGAAGGTCAGGTGAACTACAGGTTCGAAGTAATCTCTTGCAGAAGAGCGCCCTTGGGCTTTGCGCCGACAAGTCGGGCGATGACCTCGCCGTCTTTGAACAGCAAAAGCGTCGGGATGCTCATCACAGAGAATTTGGTGGCGGTCGCGACGTTCACGTCAACGTCCAACTTGCCAATGGCGAACTTGTCCGACTGCTCCACCGCGAGCTCTTCCAGGATGGGAGCAATCGTCTTACACGGACCACACCATTCGGCCCAAAAGTCCACCAGAATGGGCTTTTCGGACGAACCGATTGCCTCTTCGAAGGTCGCATCGGTCAGTGTCGTGATGTTCTCGCGCATGTGTACCTCCTAGAACGCCTCTTCGGCGCCGCAACAGCCACTTTAGCGACGAGGCCTAAATCCCTTGCACTTCGAGCCACCGTTCGGCGTCAATCGCCGCTATACAGCCCGATCCGGCCGAGGTCACGGCCTGGCGATAGACGTCATCTTGGACGTCGCCGGCGGCGAAGAGACCGTCAATGTTGGTGTACGAGCCCATGCCGGTACGCACGTAGCCGTTCTCGTGCAGATCGACTTGACCGGTGACGAGCGTGGTATTCGGGACGTGGCCAATCGCGACGAACACGCCCGTCACCAGCAGGACGCGCTCTTCGTCACTCAACGTGTCGCGAACCTTGAGGCCCATGACCTTGTCGCTGCCGAAGACCTCGGTGACCTGGGTGTTCCACTCAAAACGAATCTTCTCGTTGGCGAAGGCGCGCTCTTGCATGATCTTCGACGCACGAAGGGAGTCGCGTCGATGGATCAGTGTGACGCTCGACGCGAAGCGTGTGAGAAAGAGTGCCTCTTCGAGGGCCGAGTCGCCGCCGCCGACGACGGCGATGTCCTGACCACGGAAGAAGAAGCCGTCACAGGTGGCGCACGTGGAGAGTCCGTGGCTCAAGTACTGCTCTTCGCCGGGCACGTTCAACATGAGCGAGCGTGCGCCGGTCGCCAGGATCACGGCGTCGGCGGTGATGCTCGGCTCCACGTCGCCGGCCAGCCACGCACGAAAGGGGCGAACGGTGGTGTCGAGTTTGTGCACCTTCTCCACGCGAAGATCGGCGCCGAAGCGCATTGCTTGTTCGCGCATCTTCATCATGAGATCGGGGCCTGTGATCGCCTCTGGAAAACCGGGATAGTTCTCAACGTCGGTGGTGAGCATGAGCTGGCCGCCAGGCTGGTCACTCGTCGAAGAGGGCTCACCTTCGATGACGATGGGGGTCAACTGGGCCCGAGCGGCGTAAATGGCCGCTGTTAGTCCGGCCGGACCCGAGCCGATGATAAGGACACGAGTGTGATCGGGCATTACTTCCTTAGTTTGAGAGGGCGTCGTCGTCGCCAAATGACGAGCCCGAGAATGAGTGAGGCCGCGCCCACGGAGGCGTACGTGATCCACTCGTGGCCGTGAAATGCGTAGATGTTGAGGAGCCGAATGAATCCGATGATTAAGGCGGCCACGAACACTAACGCGACCAGCACGATAATGAAGCCGTAGGCCAAGGCGCGCGCAGCCATGATAATTGGACGCAGCACCTTGTCGTGCACGACGTCGAGCAAGTGGTCGAAGGCCGCCAGCAGTCGGTCAACGAGATCGGGCTCTCGCGGTTCGCTGGCTTCAGTCACACCATGAACCTAGTGGAGCGCGCTCGTCACGCTTCGATCCAGGTGAGGCCGATGATGCCAGGCCCCCCGTGCGCGCCCACCACTGGGCCGATGTCCGCGATGATCAACGGGAACTCGCTAGCGATGTCGCCAATGAGTGCTTCGAGCGCCGCGACGTCAGTACAAGCGCCTTGAATCAGCGCGAGGCGGCAAAGCGGTGCGTGTGAGCGCGCGACGTTGGCGACCGCGTTGAGGGCCTTGGCACGCGTGCGTTGACGGCCCGCCTCGGCGACGATGCCGTCCTTCAGCTCGACGAGGGGTTTAATCGAGAGCACCTGTCCGAGGAGGGCCTTCGCGCCGCCGACTCTGCCGCCCTTGATGAGGTGCTCGAGCGTGTCGAGGGCGGCGACGACGCCGGCCTTGGGCATGATCTTTTTGGCGTGCGCCACGAGTTCTTCGAGACTGGCGCCGGTCGCCGCGAGTTCGGCGACGTCGATGACGACGAGACCCTGGCCCATGGAGACGTTCAACGTGTCGAGCACGCGAACGTCGATCAGTCCGGCCACGGCCTCGGCCGCGATCGTCGCCGACTGGTGCGTGGCCGAGAGGAGCGAAGAGAGCGTGAGCACGACCACGCCGTCGCAGCCGTCGCTCTTCGCGCGCTCGTACGCCGCTTGGAAGGCACCGGGCGACGGCGCAGCCGTTTCCGGCAGGGTCTTGGATTCCTTGCACTTGGCCCAAAAGAGTTCGGGTGTCAAGTCGACGCGGTCGGTGAACTCCTCGTCGCCGAAGCGAATCGTGAGTGAGACGACGTCGATATCCAGACGACGCGCGAACGCTTCGGGCAGGTCACTCGCACTGTCGGTGACCACACGAATCCGAGCCATGCTTCCCCCTAGAACTGATCAAGACTTACACGTTTTGTGAAGCCTCGTCGAAGACGGCGACGTAAGAAGGCGACGACGAGTAAGTAGACGAGCGCGCCGGCGAGTACGGCGCCGCCAAAGCGCGTCACCAGCCCGAGGCCTCTCGACCACGACGGCAGCGCGTAGACGACCGCCATGATCGCGGTGGCGAACAGCGAAGACCAGAGGCTACGCCGCACGTGCACGCTCCACACGCCCGAGATGATGTTGACCTGATGGCGGGCCAGCACCCCGAGCGCCGCGACGGCAGCGACGCTGTAGCCCAGAGAGACGCTGGCGGTGAGGCCGGCGAGCGAGTGTCGTCCGAGGAGGACACAGAGCACGATCGTGAGCGCGTTCTCAAAGGCGTAGAGCACGAAGACCTCGCGCGCGCGCTGCATCGCTTGGAGACCGCGCACGCCGAGTTGGAAGATCGTGAATCCCGGGAGCCCCGCGGCGAGTACCGCCAGCACGGTGCCCGCCGGGATCCGGTGCGCGGCGTTCACGTGGTTGAACAGGATCGCCACGATGGGTTGGGCGAGGATGACGAGTACCAACGTGCACGGGAGGATGATGACGAGCGACTGGCGTAGGCCAAAGCGCAGTCGCTCACTCAGTCCCTCGAAGTCTCGAGCGGTCGCGAAGCCGGCGAGTTGGGGCGTGAGAGCGCCGAGCACTGACACCACGACGACGGCGTAGGGCATCTGCATCAACGACCAGCCGTAGGTGTAGGCACTGACCGCGTGGGTGTTCGTGCCGAGGCCAAAGGCGTAGGCCAACACCACGTACAGCGAGATCTGATTGGCGAGAACGACGAGCAACGTCCAGCTGCCCAGGCGTCCGACGGCCTTCACGGCGGGATCCTTCAGATCAAGGCGGAGGCTGAGCCGCCAGAGGTTGCTGCGAGCGAGCGAGGGCAGAAGACAGAGAAACTGGACCGCCACGCCGAGTGTTGTGCCAAGTCCCAGCCAGAGCAGGTCGCGCGACCCACTCAGTGCCGAGAGGACCGGCGTCGGGTCGACGAGGTGGAACCAGATCAGCACGCCGATGCAGACCACGTTGTTCGCGACCGGCACCCAGGTCGCCACGCCAAAGCGTTTGCGAATGTTGAGCAGGGACGTCGCGATGCCGATGACGCCGTAGAAGAATATCTGGGGCACGAACCAACGAAGTAGCTCGGTCGCCACGGCGCGCTCTTGAACCAAGACGGCCGCCGAGCGCACCGACGACGTGTGTTGCAGCGCGGTGAAGCCGTCGATGATCCACGGCGCACAGAACCACGAGGCGACGGACGCCACGACGAGTACCAGTACCGACCCCGTGATGACGCTCGAGATCGATCGCCACGCGCGTCGCTCACCGTCGAGGGCGAGACGCTCCACGAAGACGGGGATGAACGTGGCCGTCGCGATGCCGCCGAGCACGATATCGAAGAGCATGTTGGGCACCGTGTTGGCAAGGTTGAAGGCGTCCGAGATAGGCGTGAAGCCGAGCACCCACACCAGCACGAGGACGCGAAAGAAACCGGTGATCCGTGAGACCAGGGTGCCACTGGCCATGGAGGCGACGCGCGAAGAGTGCGAGGCTTCGACGCTCATCGGGCGTGACGGCCCTTGGTGCGTCGACGGTTCGTGCGCCACCACCACAGCGCCAGTACGAACAACGACGCGAACGTGAGCACGTAGCCAACGACGGACGTCCCGGCGATTCGAACCTGGATGGCACTGAGCGCCAGCACGACTTGACCATTCGGCGTCGTGAGCACCACCTGGAGAGTCATCGAGCTGCCCTGGGGGTTCGCGGTGGGCACGCGAATGGACTCAGTGGGCGAGCTCATGGTGACGGCGGCGGCGTTGCCCTTGGGAAACGAGACGCGGTCCGTCACGAGATGCACGACGGCGTCGACGGTGTAGGGCGCGCGCGAGATGACGGTGATGGGCAGCGAGGTGCCCTGGCCCGCGAGCGTGATGGCGCTCGCGTCAATCGAAAACTGGCCGAGCTGCGCGTTCAGTTGATTGTTCGCGGCGTTGATGGCGCTCTGGCGTTGATTCGCGTTGCCGAGGATCTCCGTTCGCGCGACCCCGACGCGAAGGGCGAGCGCCTCCGAACCCGACGTGATGCTCTGGGCGTACGAGTTGGCAGCGCCGATCAGCGTCAGCAGCGACGAGACGTTGTGCGCGGACCACGTGGACGAACTCGTCGTATGACTCAGCGTGCGTATCGCGGGTGCGCCGTTCGTGCCAATGAGCGCCGAGTTGAACGACGGCGTGAGTGAGGCGAGTTGGCCGTAGGGGTCGTTCCCGAGACCACTCAATAGATCGCTCATGAAGGTCGACGACGCGGAGCCGATGGTCTGATCGATGACGACCGTGCGATCCGAGCGCGCGTTGGGGTACTCGAAGTGTAAGTAGGCGAGCCACGCCAACGTGAGTGCGGCGCGACGTCCCGGTTCGATGGACGCGTCACTCACGAGCGCCGACAGGGGACCGTCGATACTCAGCGCGGTCAAGGAACCCGCGCCGGCGACGTGAAAGGGCGCCCCCCACGTGAGCGTGCTGGACGGAGCTTGGGTGAGTTCATCTTCGGGCAGGACCACGTCGCTGACCCCGCCACCGGCGAGCGCGAGCAGACTGGTGGGTGTCTGCACGCCACTCAGCAGTACCGGTTGGTCCACGTAGACGCCGGTCAGTGATTTGAGGACGCGCTGAGAGAGCGCGAGCTGCTGGGGGATCTGGGTCGTGAGACCGTTCTCCGAGAGGCCGGCGAAGTCAATGGAGCCCGGCGGCGCGTCGACGGCACGATGCAGGGGGCTCGCAAGCGCCTTGTTGAGAGCGTCACGCCACTGCGTGCCCGTACTTTGATTGAAGTCGATGGCGGTCAGCGTTTCGTAGTCAGCGCTCAGCGTGAGTGGTGACGAGGCAAAGTGGCCAATGGTGTTCAGGACACTGATCGATCGTTTTGGGTGCTGCAGGGAGTTCCGGTTCAGCGTCTCTACCAGCGCGACCTGGAGGGGCTTGGTGACGGGCGTCGTCTTTATCGCCAAGAGCGACCACTTCGTGAGCGTCACGCCATTGACCTCGAGACGGTAACGAAGGGGGTAGACCCCGGCACATCCCTTAGCGGCGCAGGTGAGGTGGAGTCGCGCCGCGACGCCGTGGCACGAACGCAGGGGTGTCTTTAGTTTTCTCGTGTAGACCGAGACGCTGAAGGTGGCTTCGCCGTGTTGTAGACAGTTCATCGCGAAGGTCCCCGTTGACGAGATCGCCGGCGTCGTCGCGCCCACGCCCGAGACGATGGCGCTCAACGCCGAGGTCGTGGTGAGCGCCGGGAAGAGCGCCACGTTCGCGCTCGCGTTGGTTTTCGCTGGTGAAAGGCGCACCGTGGTGGCGAAGTGCAAGATGCCGTGCGGGGACAAGGTTGCCAGTGCGTTCTGGTGCACGACGGTGAAGCCTGGCGTCGTGTCAGCCCACGAGGCCGAGGGCCACGTCACCGTTGCGAGGCTGAGGAGTACGACGCTGAGCGCCCGCCACCAGGTCGTAAATCGGTGGGACATGCAGTTACAGGCTACCTGCGTAAGGCCTGCGCTTCGGGAGCCCGTAACCTTCATTCGCAGTGACTTCCTTTACCAACGCCCACGATCGACTCGCCGAACTCGCGTTGTTGTCGCGTCCACTCAGCGAAGCGTTCGCCGACGCGGGCTTCTCTCTCTACGCCGTCGGTGGTTCTGTTCGAGACGCGTTGCTCGGTGAAACTCGACGCGACGACTTTGAGATCGACTTCACGACGAACGCTCGGCCCGACGACATCGAGCGACTCATGAAGCCCGTGTGCAGCGCGTTATGGCAGCAAGGAAGGGCTTTTGGGACCATTGGGGGAACCCTTCGAGAAGGTGGTCTCAAGGTCGAGATCACGACGTTTCGCTCCGAGTCCTACGTCGACCACTCCCGTAAGCCTTCGGTGGAGTGGGGCGACTCGCTCGAGGCCGACCTCGGGCGGCGTGACTTCACGATCAACGCCCTCGCGCTCGACGTGATCGCACTGAACGCCGAAACGCCCGACGTCCAGACGCTGTTCGACTTTCACCATGGATTTCGTGACCTCAACGATCGCGTGTTGCGCACGCCGATCGATCCCGAGATTCTCTTCGCCGACGATCCCCTTCGGATGCTGCGCGCCGCGCGCTTCGCGGCGCGCTTTGACATGACCATCGATCCCGCGTTGGAGGCGGCCGCGACGAAGATGGCCGAGCAACTTACCAAGGTGTCGCCCGAACGCGTTCGCGGCGAGCTCGACCTGCTCCTACTCACCGCGCAACCCTCGCTTGGACTTGACTTCATCGTGCGCACGGGACTGGCGGAATACTTCCTTCCCGAACTGCCCAAACTGCAGCTCGAGCAGGACCCCGTGCACCAGCACAAGGACGTCCTTCGCCACACCTGGGCCGTGGTTGACAAGACCTCGCCGTCGCTGGTCTTGCGCCTGGGTGCACTCTTTCACGACGTCGGCAAACCCAACACCCGCGCGATCAGCGACGAGGGCGTGACGTTTCGATTCCACGACGTGGTGGGCGCGAAGATGACGCGTAAACGCATGACCGCGTTGAAGTACTCCTCGGAGATGATCGACGACGTCTCGATGTTGGTCGAGCTGCACCTGCGCTTTCACACCTACAAGTTGGGGTGGAGCGACAAGGCCGTTCGACGCTACGTGCGCGACGCGGGTCCGCTGCTTGAAGAACTCAACGAGCTAACGCGATGCGACTGCACGACGCGTAACGCACGAAAGGCGGCGGTTCTCGCCGAGCGAATGGACGAACTCGAAGATCGCATTGCCGTCTTACGCGAGCAAGAAGACCTCGGTCGCCTTCGTCCGGCCCTCGACGGGGTTGAGGTGATGGCGTTCTTGGGTATTGGGCCGAGCCGCGCGGTCGGTCAAGCGCTCGATTTTCTGATGGAGATTCGTCTCGACGAGGGCGAGATCACTGCTGACGACGCGGCGAAGCGCCTGACGGCTTGGTGGGCGAGTCAATAACCAGTGATTGGGCGGCGACCCGCAGGCGCGAGTCGCGACGCGCCATGATGTGAGGATGAATCTCACCCTCCGCCCCTTCGTCGCCGTCGTGATTGCCGTCGCGTCACTCTCCTCACTCTCTTCGCTTTTTGTCGCCGGATCGTCGAGTGCTGCGACGGTGCCCGAGTGTTCGTACTCCACCATGAAGGTGACCTTGGGGGCCACCTACGTTGGTGGCGCAGGGTACGCCGCGGGTACTCGCCTCGTGCCCATCCTTTTTACGAATAAAGGTGTCGCGTGCCACCTCCCCTTGACCGGACCCAAGATTGTCGCCTTTCGTTCAGCGAAGGTTGGGAAAAAGACCACGGCGCAGGATTCTCATCCGGCCCTTTGGAAGGAACGGTGGGTCGTGCTCGCAGCGAAAGCGCACGTAGAAGCTCTCTTCGAGATCGTCGCACTCCCGAGCGCGTCGATGAACACTCGCGCCTGCGGTGAAGCGACGGCGACGGGGCTCACCGTGTCGGGCTTTGGACAACCCCTCGCGAGCTGGATCTACTTCGCACGAAGCCTGCCCGGTGTCTGTTTCTACGCCGGCCCCACGCCGGCCACGATCAACGTCAAAGAGGTGTGGGTCGGCGCCGTCAAGTGAGTCACGCGCTTTGGCGCGGTGTGATCGTCAGTGATCAGCCACGTCGTGGGCGAATGGCGACGCTTCTAGGGCCAGGTGGGGTTGTCGGCGCCCGCGGCGAAGGCGTCGATCATGTCGTGCGCCTCGTCGTCGTGGAACTGCACGGGCGGCGACTTCATGAAGTAGGCCGAAGGCCCGAGCAGTGGCCCACCGATACCGCGGTCGAGCGCGAGCTTGGCGCAGCGTACGGCGTCGATGATGACGCCGGCCGAGTTGGGGGAGTCCCAAACTTCGAGCTTCAGTTCGATGTTGAGTGGGGCGTCACCGAAGTTACGACCCTCCATGCGGATGTAGGCCCACTTGCGGTCATTGAGCCACGGCACGTAGTCGCTCGGGCCAATGTGCACGTCGTCGGGGTCCAGGTCGTTCAGTTCCAACTGTGAGGTGACGGCTTGGGTCTTCGAGACCTTCTTCGACTCCAAGCGGTCACGATCGAGCATGTTCTTGAAGTCCATGTTGCCGCCCACGTTGAGCTGATAGGTGTGGTCGAGGGTGAGACCGCGGTCTTCGAAGAGGCGGGTGAGGACCCGGTGCACGATCGTGGCGCCGACCTGGCTCTTGATGTCGTCACCGATGATGGGCAGACCCGCGTCGCTGAACTTCTTAGCCCACACGGGGTCCGAGGCGATGAAGACGGGGATGGCGTTCACGAAGGCGACGCCCGCGTCGAGCGCGGCCTGGGCGTAGTAGCGCTGAGCGTCTTCTGAGCCGACCGGTAGGTACGAGACGAGGACTTCGGCCTTCGCGTCACGCAGAGCCTGGGCCACGTCGACGGCCTCGAGGGGCGACTCTTCAATCGCGGCTCGGTAGTACTTGTTCAGTCCGTCCATGGTCGGTCCACGCATCACGGTCACGCCGAGCGAGGGGACGTCGGCGAACTTGATGGTGTTGTTCTGGCCGCCATCGATGGCCTTACCGAGGTCGTTGCCGACTTTGGAGGCGTCGACGTCAAAAGCCGCCACGAACTCGAGGTCGCTGACGTGATAGCCGCCAAGCACCACGTGCATGAGACCGGGGACGTGGTCGCCGGACTTTGCTTCGCGGTAGTACGTGACGCCCTGGATGAGTGAACTGGCGCAGTTTCCTACGCCGGCGATCGCCACACGAATCTTGTTCATGGCTTTCCTTTCCTACTTCGCGTCTTTGGCGAAGGTTTGCTGATTACTTCGTTCTGAGGTCAACAGGTCGTCAATCCACGCGAGATCGAGTTCGACGCCCCGGGCGGCGTGTTCCATCACGCCGCGTGCGTAGTCGTCAAGTTCTTCGTTGTGCGAGCCGGCGCGCACTTCGGCCAGACGCTCCACCAGGTCGGTGCGGCGACGCTCTAAGAGGCTGACGCGACGATTGGGGGTGAGGTACTTGGCGAGGGCCATACGCAAGGAGAAGTTCTTGCCGTCGTCGAGCGTTGAAGGGTCGCCGAGCAAGACAACGAACTCTTGGCGGCCGCGATCGGTGATTCGATACACCTTGCGTCCGCGTCGACCGAGCCCGGTCGTGGCCCGAAGTGATCGAAGTGACGCACGCTCACCCGAGAGCGACCCCGTCGAGAGCGGGCTCTGACGTGGTGAGATTGGCGCGACGGCTTCGACGAACCCGTGTCGCTCGAGACGAGCGAGCGCCGGATAGATCGATCCGAACGAGACGTTCGCCCAAAGGCCGAGTCGTTCACGGAGGCGACTGCGGATCTCGTAGCCGTGGTGGTCACGGTCCATCAGCAGACCTAGGATGGCGATGTCTAACACGCGATTGATTATATCAGGTCGATATATCGAACGTGACGGTCCGTGCTGTTCCTGTCATATCACCGGAGGTAAGGTCGCCGGTAATGGATAAGCGCTTCCGCACGAGCACGGCAGACGGAGCCGTCGTCGAGTTCGGTCTCGTTCGTCACGCGCTCCTCGCCAAGGTCGCCGCGGGTCAACTCCGTTACGAGGACATCTGTGACGCGCACCCCGAACTTCTGCGCGCCGCGCGCAACATTGGACGCAAGACCGGTGAGACCTGTCCGGTCTGCAGCGACGCTGAACTCGTCGAAGTGACGTACGTCTTTGGCGCGCGCCTCCCGTCGGGCGGTACGTGTCCCTCGACGCGCGCGGAACTCTTGAAACTTGAGCGACGCGAAGACCCGGTGCAGTGCTACGCCGTCGAGGTCTGTGTCGCGTGTTCCTTTCACCACCTCGTTCGAAAGTGGAGTGCCGGAAGTCACCGGGCGAGGCGCAGCGTGACCTACGTCAAAGAAGTGGGCGAGTGAAGCTCACGGCGCCGGTCATCCGGGGGCGCAAGCGCCGCGACGGAGCGACACCCCTCGTCATGGTGACGGCGTACGACGAGCCCGGCGCGCGCTTCGCCAGTGCCGCCGGCGTCGACGTGATCTTGGTAGGGGACTCACTCGCCAACGTCGTGCTCGGTCACGAGGACACGTTGCACGTTACTGTCGACGAGATGTGTCACCACGTGCGCGCTGTCGCGGCCGCGAAGCCCGAGGTGCACGTCGTGGCGGACATGCCTTGGTTGAGTTACCACTTGAGCGTCGCCGACAGCGTTCGCAACGCCGCGGCACTCATTCGCAGTGGCGCTGACAGCGTCAAGCTCGAAGGCGGTCGAGTACGTCGCGAGGTCGTGCGCGCCATCCTCGACGCGGAGATCCCCGTGATGGGTCACCTCGGTCTCACCCCGCAGAGCGTGATGGCCTTCGGCGGCTTCAAGGTGCAGGCGAAGACCCGCGAGGCCGCCCAGCAGCTTCAACTCGACGCGAAGGTCCTCCAAGACGAGGGCGTCTTCGCGGTCGTTATCGAAGGGGTGCCGAGCGTGGTGGGCACGCGCGTCACCGAGGCCCTGGAGATCCCCACCATCGGGATCGGGGCCGGCCCCGATACTGACGGTCAGGTGCTGGTCTTTCACGATCTTTTGGGACTCACGAAGGGATCGCCCGCGAAGTTCGTGCGACAGTACGCGAACCTCGGACCGGTCATCACCGACGCCCTGGCCCACTTCGCCTCGGACGTGAGAAACGGGGAGTTTCCAGGCCCAAGCGAGGTCTACGCCAACCCCGAGGATTTGGTGAATTAGTCAATTTTCGGCCCAGGCGGTAGACTTTTCTTCCCACAAGCGTGGGGAAGTACCAATCAAACCCTGCTCTGTTTTCCGCAGAGCCCGGCTAGTTCGGACCAGAGGGAAAGGAACCGGCCATGAGGCCATATGAAACGATGATCGTGTTCGACACTGCCGTCGACGCGCAAGCCATCCAGATCGCTCTCGATCGTGCGTTAGAAACCATTCGCACGAACGCGGGAACCCCCGGAACCATCGACCGTTGGGGCAAGCGTCCCTTGGCGTACGAAATCAACAAGCGTAAAGAGGGTTACTACGTCCTGGTGGAGTTCAGCGGTGAGTCGACGACCGTCGACGAACTCGACCGCATCTTGACTCTCTCGGACGAGGTCCTTCGCTTCAAGATCCTTCGTCGCCACGTCAAGACCAACGCCAGCCGTGTCACGGCGCAGGCGTAGGTTCGGACGCGTAACGCTAAGGAGAAGCTATGGCTGACAACACCATTACCGTCATCGGGAACATCACTCGTGACCCCGAACTCAAATTCTTGAACAGCGGTCAAGCGGCGGTTCGACTTTCCATCGCCGTGAATCGTCGCTGGCAGAACCGTCAGACCCAGGAGTGGGAAGAGCGCGTGTCGTACTTCGAGGTCACGGGCTACGGCTCGATGGCCGAGAACGCCGCGAACTCACTGGCCAAGGGCAACCGGGTGATCGTCTCGGGTCGTCTCGAGCAGCGCAGTTGGGAGACCGAGAACGGAGACAAGCGCTCCATCGTCGAGATCAACGCCGACGAGATCGCCCCGTCACTGCGTTTCGCCACCGCGGTCGTCACCAGGACGCCGCGCGCGGAGGGATCCAACTTCCCCTCGAACGACCGTCCCGCGGCACCACGAACGAACGAACCAAGTACCTACGCCTTTGATGAGGAGCCTTTCTAATGCCACGTATTAATAACCCCAAACCGCCGAAGCGCGCGCCCAAGATCGACATTCGGCGTGGGGCGAAGAAAAAGCCCTGCTCGTTTTGCCAGCACGGTGTTGACCGCGTTGACTACAAGGACCTGGCCCAACTGCGTAAGTACATCTCGGATCGCGGCAAGATTCGTGGCCGCAAGGTCTCGGGTAACTGTCAGCAGCATCAGCGTGACGTTGGTGACGCCATCAAGACGGCGCGCGAACTGGCGCTCTTGCCGTACACCCAGCGCACCGTGACCGAGCGTCGTGGTGGCCGTGGACGTGAGGGCCGCGATGGTCGAGACGGACGCGACGACCGTGGTCCGCGCGGGCCGCGCCCCAGCCGCGACAGCGCGGAGAGTCCGGCCGCAACCCCCGCTGCCCCCGCTGCTGACGGCGTGCTCTTAGACGACGCCTCGACGGCTGAAGCGGTCTTCGAGACCGAGTTGACAGCGGAGGTCGGCGAATGAAGGTCCTGCTACGAAGTGACGTACACGGCCTCGGGCGCCGCGGCGACATCGTGGTTGTGAAGTCGGGCTACGCCCGTAACTTCCTTCTCCCGTCGGGCGCCGCGTTGGTGGCGAGTGACTCGACCGAGACTCAGGCGACCTTGATGCGAAAGGCTCGTGACATCATCGACGCGAAGAGTCGCGAGGCCGCAGAGGCCCAAAAGGCGCTTGTCGAGAAGTCGACGCTGACCATTGGCGCGCGCGCGAGCGCGAACGGACGTCTCTTTGGATCCATTGGCGAGACCGATATCGTGAACGCGATTCGCACTGCGACGGGCATCTCGCTCGATCGCCACGCGATCAATTTGGCCGAGCACCTGAAAGAGGTCGGAAATTCTATCGCGACGGTGACGCTCTTCGACGGTGTTGTCGCGAACGTAAACATTGAGGTAGTGGCCAAGTAACGCAAGACCTCAACGATTGTTTGATTGTTGTTCTTCGCCGGAGCTTTCGCTCCGGCGAAGTTCATGTCACACCCTCTTGAGAGTGTGGACAACGTGAAGATTAGACACAGGTATATCCCCACGTTGTTGTTCTTGTGCCCCACAACCGAATTGAACGACCGTTGAGGTCTTATGACACAGATTGAAATCGACCGCGTCCGTCAAGTTCCAGGTGGGCGTGTACCGCCCAGTGTCATCGAAGCCGAGGAGTCACTTATCGGCGCCATGTTGCTCTCTCAAGAGGCCGTGAGCGTCGCCTACGAGAACGTGCAGGCGGAAGACTTCTATCGTCCACTGCACGGTCAGATCTTCAGTGCGATCATCGCACTCGCGCACGCGGGCGAACCCGTCGACTACGTCACGGTGCAGGCGAAACTCCAGGAGCGTGGCGCGGTCGCGGTGGAGTTGGCCGTACTCTCGTCGCTGCAGATCAACACGCCCTCGGCCGCGAACGCGCAACACTACGCCGAGCTCGTTCGTGAGAAGGCCCAACAGCGCCGCCTCATCTCCGTGGCCGGCGAGATCGTCGACGACGCCTACGTTGCCACCGACGACGTCGTTGGTCTCATCGACGAGGCCGAGCGCAAGATCAACGCCATTGGCGATGACCGCAAGATCGACTCGGTGTCACCCTTGCAGCGACTGCTGCTCAGCGAAGCCGACATCCTCGAGCAGCGCGGTGAGACGAGGGGCCAGTTTCACGGTCTCGAGACCGGCTACCGCTCGCTCGACGCGATCCTCCAGGGCCTACAGAAGAGTTCGATGACCATCGTCGGCGCTCGTCCGGCCACGGGTAAGACGGCTTTCGCGCTGGGCATCTTGATCCACGTGGGCGCGGTCGTGAATCGTCCCGCGCTCTTCTTCTCCTTGGAGATGAGTCGCCAGGAGTTGGCGGAACGAATCCTCGCCTCGACCGCGCGAATCGACTCGTCGAAGTTGCGTACGGGTGACTTGAACGAAGCCGACTGGAACCGGGCGCACGAGGCCTTCGGGTATCTCCAGTCCGCCAAAGTCTTCATCGACGACAACCCGAGTCTCACCATCATGGACGTGCGCGCCCGCGCTCGACGCATCAAGCAGCAAAACGGTGACCTCGGCGTGGTCATCATTGACTACTTGCAGTTGATGAGTAGCCGTGGCCGGGCCGAGAACCGTCAGGTCGAGGTCTCGGAGATGAGCCGATCACTAAAGATCCTCGCGCGCGAACTCGAGTGTCCTGTGGTGGCCCTGTCGCAGCTCTCACGAAAGCTCGAAGAGCGTGCCGACAAGCGGCCAATGATGTCGGACCTTCGTGAGTCGGGCTCGTTAGAGCAAGACGCCGACGTCGTCTTGTTCTTGTACCGTCCCGAGATCTACGGCGACGTGTCCAACGATATGAAAGCGGACGCCGAGATCATCGTGGGCAAGAACCGTAACGGTCCCACGCGCACCGCGCACCTCACGTGGCGTGGCGAGTTCGCTCGATTCGACAACGTGGCCGAGGCCCGAGAGATCTAGGCTAGGAACCAGGGCGTTATGAAGAATGCCAAGTCTTTTTGAACACTCAATGAGCAAATGAACGACGCTTCGACGTTAAGTAGCAAGATCGCTAAAAGCTCATCGGGGAGATCCGGACATCTGCCTATGCGAGATTCCCTGCGCAATCGTAGGTGACTTCATTTGACGCACGTCATGTCGATAAGTGTTGACATTGCCAACGAGGGCTAGTGCAAAAACTATTCCGATAGCGACGCTGCCGATGACGATAACTCTGCGTGTCTTCACACCCGGCAATCTCACGCGCGCTCTGCGCGACCAGTCCCTGGGGGAGATTCTGCGAATATCCTTGGCGTGGGCAACAACGTGGATCACCACTAGCAGTAGCCAAAAGTCGAAACTGATCAAGTGAACGTACCGCAAGCTGCCGCCAAGAGCCGACGGCGCCAAGAAGAGAACATAACCGCTGGAGAACAATATGACCGTCGCAAGAAAAAACAACGGTCCGATCATCCGCAAAAATGGAGGCGGCGGACCCTTTCGTCGGAAGGCCTCGTTGCCTCTGTAGTACCCGAGGAATCGTCGCACAACTGAACCCATCTTGACGAGTAGCGGGGGTACCACCATGAGTCCAATAAATACGTGAAGTGTCAACAGCGAGTTGACGCCCAACAGCACGGTTACGACCTCTATGGGAAAAAGAACCAGTAGCACCACGGCCGACGAACCGGTAACTCGCTCGTTCGCCTCGACCAACTGATCACCCGCGTTCGGCGCAGCCGCTGGTGCCTTTTGCAAACTCAAACTCATGACACTTTCCTCTCGTTTTTGGATCACCACTCCGACTGCGTTGAAGCAGATCTCCTATTGGAGAAATCAGTTCCGCAAAGTGAAACCACCCGCACCGAGTTAGAAGAGGCTGCCATTTCGCGTTCTACAAGTACTGAGACAAGGCGATGCGAAGAAGAGTTTCCGTCAAGTGATCTCCACATCTGGCTTTCAGGTCGGTAGTGTCAGCGATCCTCAATCCACCGGTTCGATTGCTAAAGCGTTCCGGACGCTGCACACTTCTGGATTCAGGTTGTGTCGAAGTCGTTCCATCAATTGGACCCCACAACGAGTTCATTTGGGCGGCTCCGCGTCGTCCACGTCGTAGCAAAGTAGGTGAGTGGCTCATCAGTGTGCGACCACTTCGCTGGCCTTGTGGTCCGAGGTGGCGTCGGCGGCGACTTTCGGCGAGCGCACGAGGACTGCCGTCACCACGAAGCCCACGGCCACGCACGACACGGCAATGATGAAAGCTATTCGAAAGCCCCCCGCTAGGGCGTTGACTTGCGAATCGCCATGAGCGAGCAGCGACGCGGAGCGCGTGCTCGAAGCGACGCCGAGAATGGCCACGGCGATGGCGGCAGCAACTTGCTGGGTGAGATTCACGACTCCTGAGCCGATCCCGGCCTGAGCTTTCGGGAAATTGGCGAGGCCAATCGTGAACAGCGGCGGGAAGGCAGTACTCGCTCCGAATCCGATGAGCAGGAGGCCGAAGAAGAGCTGGGGAAAGTAGTGGGTCGTTGGAGTGCTCGTGGCGAACAGCATCAGGCCGATGAACGCCGCAGTGAGGCCGATCAAGACGGTGAGCTTGGGTCGTAGACGGCGAACCATCCAGGCGGTGAGTCCGAGCGACATCGCCGCCACCGCGAGTGCCTGGGGCAAGAAGGCGACGCCGGTGCGAATGGCGCTGAAGTGCAGAACTTTCTGCAGCATCTGGACGCCGATGAAAAGGGTGCTGTAGAGCCCGACGATCGTGAGTCCCCGGGCCAGGCTTGAAGCGCCCAGTCCCTTCGAGCGCAGTAAGGCTAAGGGGATCATCGGGTGGGCCAGACGCGACTCGAGGATGAAGAAGGCCACTAGGACGACCACCGATGCTGCCGCGAACTCGATGGTGTGCGCTGATTTCCATCCGTACTGGGTTGAGGTGGCGATGGCGTAGATACCGAGCATCAACCCCCCGGTACTTAGGACTGCGCCCCCGACGTCGACGCCAGCCTTTAGCCCGAGCCCCTTGTTGTTTTCGAGAAAGCGCGTCCCGGCGATGGCGGTGAGCACACCAATAGGCACATTAATGAAGAAGATCCAGTGCCAGCTGAGCGTCTGGGTGAGCACGCCACCGAGCAAAAGACCCAAGGAACCTCCGCCGATTGAGACCAGGACGTAGGCGCTCATGGCCTTGGTGCGCTCGCGCGCATCGGGGAACTCGGCCACGATCATCGCCAGGATCACCGAAGCCGAGAACGCGGCACCGAAGCCCTGGACGAAGCGCGCAGCGATCAAGATCGCCGCGGAGCTCGCCATACCGCAGACGACCGAGGCGATGGTGAAGATGGTCACGCCGGAGAGGAACACCTTTTTGCGCCCGATGAGGTCGCCCAGGCGACCGGCCACCAAGAGAGCACCGCCGAACGTGATGAGGTAGGCGTCAATCACCCAGCCCAGGCTGGATTGGGACATATGCAGGTCGCGCTGCATGGTGGGAAGGGCGATGTTCACGATGGTCTGGTCGAGGGTGTTCATCAGCATCCCGAAACAGACGATGATCAACGCCAGCCAACGGCGGGAAATTTTGGGTGTGGTTGTGGTCATGAGAGTAATGATAGTCACTAGTATGGTGAGTGTCAAGAGAAAGTTAGAATAATTATTGTGTCTATGATTAAAGCCATGACGAATCAAGAGCCTGCACTGACCCCGCTGCTGTCGCGCTTGTCACGCGCTGTCTATCGCCGCACGTCCGAGGAGCTGCTCGGCATGCGGCTGAAGGACTACGTGGCGCTAGCCAACCTGGTGCATCGCACGGGTATTAGCCAACAAGAGTTGGGCAGCATGCTGTGTGTCGACGCCAACAACCTGGTGATTCTGCTGAACGAGCTCGAGGCGGCCGGACTAGTTCTGCGTCAGCGCGATCCGAGCGACCGGCGACGACACCTGGTCGACATCACCCCTGAGGGCCGTCGAGCCCTAGAGCGGGCCGAGCAAAATATCGCCACTATTGAGGACGAGATGCTTCGCGCCCTCTCGCCGAAGGAGCGGACCTCTTTGCGTCGGATGCTGGCGAAGGCGATCGAGGGCGCGCCGATGGACGTCCCGGCCTAGTTACGTCCAGGAGGACCTGTTCATTTCGACTCGTTCGGCGTTGTGTTGAACGTTCGGTTTTGGCCATTTCTCGAGATGATGGTGGATCTTTGAGGAGCAATTTTGATCATTCTGATCCGATTCCTTCATCGAGCGCGGTGCGCCTCACGCGACTGGTTACGAAAGGCAGGAGTGCGTCGGCACGGTTCCGGTCGCGGGAGTTTCGGCGACGTCGCGCTCGATGACGCTGGCGGGAATGGCGTAGGCCGTGCTCGATTGACTGACCAGTTTGGACTCGATGATGCCCACCGCGGATGATCCGTCCATGACAGGACTACCCGAGTTACCGGGTTGCACGTTGACCTCCACGACGAGCACGGTCTTCATGAGAATCGACTGGTTGTAGATGTCGCGTCCCTGTGCCGTGAGCACGCCGTCGATCACGCCGGGTGCCCTGGTGCGCGTGGCGTCAAGCGGGAAACCAACGACGCTCACCCGCGAGCCGCGATCAGGGGTTGTCGTGCGTAAGGGCAGCGGTGTCCCGCTTGAGGGCACGCGAAGCACCGCGACGTCGTTGTTGGCATCGAAGAGCGCCACCTGGGCCGGCGCACCGTTCACGGTGATGCTCGTGTGGCCGGCGACGACGTGCGCGTTCGTCACGACCTCGTGCGCCGACACGTAGAAGGCCGTCCCTTCGCTGAGGGCCGCACACGCACCGCTCGCGAGGACTTTCACCACGTCGCTCGGTGCACTCAACGACGTGATGAGGGGACCCAGACTTTTGGGGTCCACGTACGACCTCAGCGTTGGCTCGACGACGCTCGCGAAGACGTTGGGGAAATTGATATTGCGAAACAGGGATTGCACCTTGGCGTCGAGCGAGGGGACGGGCGGCATGACGCGGCCCATCGCGGAGAGAATGCTCGACTGTTGGATGCCAGTGGCGAACGAGCCCCACGTCGTCGAGGCCAAGAGTCCCGCCGCCAGCCAACAGCCCACGAGAGCGCCCGCGGCCCCCACCGCGGTCCCCGCGATCCGATCGACTCGACCCAACTTCATCGTGCGAAGGGCCCGAGAGACGAGAGAGCCAAGGAAGCTGCCGACTTGGCCACCGATGATGGAGATCACGAGCACGATGCCCAAGGCCAGCACGGGGCGCCAACTCGAGTGGGTGATGAGCGACGAGAGAGACGGCGCGACGAGTGTGCCCACGAGAAAGCCCCCCGCGTAGCCCGCGAAACGCAAGATCTGACGCACGGCGCCCTCGGCGTGGCCGAGAAAGCCTGCCAACACCACGATGATGGCGATGATGAGATCAATCCAGCTCATGGCTGTAAGGGTAGGCGGTTGGTCCGAACGGAGGGAGTCGACTCGACATGCGTCGTGGCGCGCGGAACGCACCTCTTCGTGGTTTTCAACCATGTCGCGAGGAGTTTCGACGCGAGACCTGGTGTGTGCCGGGACTGGCTAGCCACTATGAAGCACCACCGCTCTGAGTTTCTTGTAAGAAGTTGGTCCTCATCGGGAGTAAACGAAGAGAATCCATGAAAAGCGACGAATCACTCACCGAGGACGCCACGCCGCTAACTCTCGCGACGTTTGAGGACTTCTATCGGCGCCACTACGGCGCCGTGTCGCGCTACGTGGCCCGACGTCTGGCGCCGAGCGCTCACGACGAAGTAGTGGCCGCGACGTTCGTCGTCGCGTGGCGCAAGTACAGCGACGTGTCCGATCCGTCGCTGGCGTGGCTCTATCGGATCGCGAGTTACGAAGTCGCGCACGAACGGCGCCGGTTGAGTCGCCAACCAGGGTTCGATGAGTTGAACGACCTCAACTTGACGGACACGCATTCGCTCGAAGACGTCATGGATGTCGCGGCGGCGTTCGCTCAGCTTTCAGAGAGCGACGCGGAATTACTTCGCCTCGTGCACTGGGAACGACTCAGTCGCGCCGACGTCGCTGAACTTCTGGACTGTTCCGTCAACACCGTAAACGTGCGGTACCACCGTGCGCTGGCACGATTTTCGTCGACCCTGCACCGACACTTGAACGCTTCAGACGATCGAGCGATCGCGAAGAAACGACCGGAGGAAACGCCATGAGTATTGAGAGCCACCTTGATGAGCTGTTTGGTGCACTCGACCCACTAACGGACGATCAGAGAATCGCCAACGAACTTCGTCGCGACGCCGTCTGGATGGACGTGCTCAGCCAGGTGGACGCTACGCGTGGCGACGTTCGCCGTCGCACGAGGCGGCGTCGTTTGCTCGGCGTGGGGTCGTTGAGCGCAGTGGTCGCCACGGCGCTCGTCCTGGCCGGTGTTGTACCTGGCACCGCACCGTCGAGTGTCGCCGCCGCCGACCTCACGGCCGCCGCACACGCCGACGCCGCCTCCGCCGCTCTTCCGACACTCGGCGCGAGCCAGTACTACTACGAGAAGTCCGCGGTGTCGATGGTGTGTGGCTTTTCGAGCCCGTCGATGCCGGCGGGAGAGTCCCTGACGTACGTCTCGAACGGGACGCTCGAGAGTTGGACGGGTTCGGACGGTTCCGGGAAGGTCGTCATCACCCCTTCACCCATCGACGCGAACGGAAGCCATTTCGTTACGCCACGAGAACAAGCGCAGTGGTTGGCGGCCGGTTCTCCGTTTATTCCGTGCGCCCTCGCGAACGCGTCCAACACCTTCGACGGCAATCCGGCCAACGTGAACCCGGGCCCGTCGGGTGGCTACGTGTCCTCGGGAACCGGTTTCTCCGGATTCGGCTTCTCGTTGGGCTCGAACTCGGTGACGACAGAACTCGCGTCGGGCACGAGCGTCAATAACCTCCCCACCGACGTGGCGCAGATCTCTACGATGCTCGCGAACGGAGAAGTCAATAACGACGGTTCGGTGTCCGCCGCGCCCCAAACGTGTCCCTTCGGTGGTGGGTGGCCCGCAGCGCCGCTGGGATGTACCACGGATCAGCAGCTGTTCGTCATTGAGGCACTCCTCCAACTTCCCGACGCGTCAGCCAAGCTCGGCTCCGTGCTCTACGACGTGATGGCGCAGATGCCGGGCGCTGCGAAAATTGGCGCCGTCGCGGACTCGCTCGGCCGCTCCGGCGAGGGCATCGTGGTGCCGGTGGCGGAGGATGAGGAGTTCGAGGTGGTCCTCGACCCGACAACCGGTGCCCTGCTGATGAGCAGCGCGTTGATCGCGAGTAACTCGAACGTCGCGCTCTCGCAGCCGTCGACGAGCCCCTTCACGCCTGAGGCTTCGATGACCTACGGCTCGATCTCGGTGGTGCAGGGCGTCGGCACGTTACCGAGCACGCAGCCCTGACGGCGATGCGGTGAGCTCCGTGCAGAGGCTCAACTATTTGGGCTGCATGCGAATGCCCGCGTCGATGCGCACCGACTCGGCGTTCATGTAGCTGTTTGATAAGAGCTCGACCGCGAGGGACGCGAACTCCCGGGCGAAGCCGAGACGCTTGGGAAAGAGCACGCCCGCGCCGAGGCGCGCCTTGAACTCGTCGGACGCGGGTCCCGCGCCGTAGATGGGCGTGTCGATGAGCCCGGGCAGGATGCAGTTCGCGCGAACGCCAATGGGCGCGATGTCGCGCGCGAGTGGCAACGTGAGACCGACCACGCCGCCCTTGGAGGACGAGTACGCGGCCTGTCCGATCTGACCGTCTTCGGCCGCGACGGACGCGGTGTTCAACAAAGCGCCACGCATGCCGTCGACGTCGGGCGTGTTGTGACTCATGGCCGTCGCCGCGAGTCGACAGACGTTGAACGTGCCGATCAAGTTGATCTCGATGACTTTGCGATAGATATCGAGGTCGTGCGCCGAGGCGTACTCGCCGTCCTTGCCAATGGTGCGCGTCGCCCAACCGATACCAGCGCAGTTGACCGCGCTCCACAGTGGCGCCATGGCCTTGGCGGCTTCGAGCGCGGCGATGACCTCGTCTGTGTTGGTCACGTCACAGTGGACGTAGGCGCCACCTAACTCTTTCGCGATCGCGGCGCCCGCTTCGTCGTTCAGATCCGCGAGCACTACTTTGACACCGCGCTCGGCGAGCGCGCGCGCCGTGGCTTCGCCGAGTCCGGACGCACCACCCGTGACGACGGCCGAGGTGTTGTTGAGTTCCATTGTGCTCCTGTCATCCGTTCACCGTTTGGTTGAACCGTTACAGATTCAAGCAGACAGCGAGAAGGGTGTGGCGAGACCGGTCGCCCGGTCCCGCCACGGGGGGAAACTACAGAGAGGCCCCGGCAAGTTCGGGGTCGCCCTGCGCGTACAGTCGATAGGCCTCGATCGTCGCCTCGTAGTCGGCGATGATCGCGCGTTGGCGAGAGAGTTCGGCGCTGAGGGCTTGCTCTCGTTGGTCCCTCGTCTCGCGGCGCGTCTCGAGAAAGGGCACGCCGAGGGCCACGCTGACCCCTAGGCCGACGACTAGAACGGAAAAGTAAACGGTAAGCATCTCTGAATTCCTTTCGACGAGATGCAGTTTCTCGAACGATTCGAAGGACGGGCCAAAGCCCAACGAAGAAGTGCGTAAGAACTCACTGAGAGATCTGCTCCAGTTACGTGACGGCCGTGACGACACGGCGAACGGGCCACGATCAACGCGCGCCGCTGTTCCTCTAGCGTTGGTTGGTGGCGTCAATCTACGAATACTCCAAAGAGGAGCTGGCCAACCTCGTCGAGGGAGAGCCCCGCTACCGGCTCGACCAACTCTGGCAGGGCCTCTGGAGCGACGCGCTCGCCCTCGAGGACGTCACCACGATCCCCAAGAACTTGCGCGCCCGACTCCGCGCACAGTTCCCGCCGAGCCTCGAGGTGGCGAATGACGTCGCGAGTGACCACGGCGCCACGCGCAAGTGGGTCTTTCGACTCGAGAACGGCTCGACGATCGAGACGGTCCTCATGCACTACGACGATCGCGTGACGGTCTGTGTCTCCTCGCAGGCCGGCTGCGCGATGGGGTGCACGTTCTGCGCCACGGGACAGGCCGGCTTCAGTGGTCAGCTCAGCGTCGGCCAGGTGATCGAACAAGTGTTGTTCGCCGTGCGCGCGGCCGCGCCCGCTCGCCTGTCGAACGTGGTCTTCATGGGTATGGGCGAACCACTCGCGAACTACGCCACGACGGTGAGCGTCGTCAAGCGACTGCACGAGTACCTCGGCCTCTCCGCGCGTCACTTGACGGTGTCGACGGTGGGCGTCGCGCCGGCGATCGAACGACTGGCGAAAGAGGGTCTACCGCTCACACTCGCGGTGTCACTGCACGCCGCGAACAACGAGACGCGCGACGAACTCGTTCCACTCAACCGGCGCTACCCCCTCGAGCGTTTGCACCAAGCGTGCACGACGTGGCTCGACGTCACCGGGCGACGCCTCAGTTTCGAGTGGGCGCTGATCGACGGGGTCAACGACACCGATCAAGCGATCGACGAACTCAGCGCGTACGCGAACTCACTCGACGCGCACGTCAACCTCATTCCCCTCAACCCGACGCCGGGCTACCTCGTTCGAGGCTCCAGCGCGAAGCGAGTGACGGAGTTTCGTGACGGACTCCTGCGTCAAGGCGTCAACGCCACGGTGCGCAACACGAGGGGTCGATCGATCGCGGCGGCCTGTGGTCAGCTCGCGACGGTGACGAACGCGAAGCGCCGCTCGATCCCCGTGCGCGGCGCCTAGAGCGAGCGCTCGCGCCAAAACGTCGGGCGCCAGCGCATGAGGGCGAGCACGCCGAGGATGCACACGATTCCACCCGAGACGATCGAGAACTCGGTCGAGGTGAAGTTCGCGACGGTGCCCGACTCGAGATCGCCCAGGCGCGGGCCGCCCGTGACGACCGCCATCTGAATCGACGAGATCCGACTACGAAAGTCGTCGGCGATCGATGTTTGCAGGATGGTCTGGCGAAGTACGGCCGAGATGACGTCCATCGCGCCGGCGACACCAAGACACACGAGTCCCACCCACAACACGGGCACCAGGCCGAAGAGTGCCATGACGACGCCCCACGCGAGAACGACCAGCACCACGAGACGACCGCGACGGCGAACCCGGCCCAGCCAGCCCGTGGTGAGCGCCATCAACAACGCGCCCGCGCCCGGCGCGGCGTAGAGGAGGCCCAAGACCTCGGGACCGGCATGGTACACGTGCTTCGTGACTGCCGGAAAGAGTGCGCGCGGTAGACCGAAGACCATGGCGTTCAGGTCGACGAGGTAGACGGCCTGCACTACGGCGTGGCTGCGTACGTATTTGAAACCGTCACGGATGGCGCGCACCATCTTGACGCCCGCGTGTTCACCAACGGGCTTCATCGGCGCCATGATGAGAGTGGCGACGACGAGGACGCCAAAGGTGAACGCGTCGATGAAGTAGCACCACGAAAGGCCGACCGTCGCGAGCAAGATACCGGCGAGCGCCGGTCCCACCAAGGTCCCGATGTTGATGATGACCTGGTTGACCGAGATTGCGGCGACGAGTTCGCTCGGGGCGACGAGTGAAGGAATCGCCGCGGTTCGCAGTGGTCCCGACAGGCCCGAGAGGCCGGCCGCTAGGGCGGGGACGAGGATTAACACCAAGAAGTTCGGGCGAACGTAGAGGGCGTTGGCACCGAGAGCGGCGCTCAACAGGCCGAGGACGAGAGAAGCTCCGGCCAGCAACGTTCGTCGATCGAATCGGTCACCGAGCGCGCCGCCCCACAACGAGCCGACGATGAGCAGTGGCAGTTGGATGAAACTGACGAGGCCGACCCAAAGGCTCGAATTCGTTCGTAGATAGACCTGGTACGCGACCGCGACGATCGTGAGGTTACTGCCAAGTATTGACGCGAATTGTCCAATGAAGAGCAAGCGAAAGTTTCGACTCGTTCGTAGCGGGGTCACGTCTACGAACACGCGGGGCACCCCTTCATCGTACGAGAGTAAGGTGCCCTCTGGGGGGTTGTAGCCTAAGGAGCGTTGATGATCGGCGAGGAATTAGTCCAGTTACTGACCCCCGAGGGTGAGCGCGTTGCGCATCCCGAGTACGAGTCGACGCTCAGTGGCGAAGAGATCTTCGGCCTCTACCGTGACATGGTCATCGTGCGTCGACTGTGTACCGAGTCGACCTCGTTACAGCGCCAGGGCCAACTCGCGCTGTGGGCACCAATCCAGGGACAAGAGGCCGCGCAGATCGGCGCCGGACGAGCTCTCGCCCCCCAGGACTTCACCTTCCCCACGTACCGCGAGCACGGAATTGCCTGGTGTCGCGGGGTGCCACCTGAGAACATGCTGCGACTCTTTCGCGCGGTCTCGAACGGTGGCTGGGACGCGCAGAAGTACCGCCACTCGGTGCCCACGGTGGTGCTCGGCAACCAAGTCCTGAACGCCGTTGGCTACGCCATGGGCATCCAGCGCGACGGTGCCGAAGAAGCGGTCATGACGTTCTTCGGCGACGGGGCGTCGAGTCAGGGCGACGTCCTCGAGGCGTTCGTGTGGGCTTCGTCGTTCAACACGCCCGTCGTCTTCTTCTGTCAGAACAATCAGTGGGGTATCTCAACGCCGATGTCCATCCAGTCGAAGATCCCGCTCTACCATCGCGCGCCCGGCTTCGGCTTCCCCGGTATTCGCGTCGACGGTAACGACGTCCTCGCGGTCTACGAAGTCTCCAAGCGCGCGCTCGAGAGCGCGCGCGTCGGGGGAGGTCCGACGTTGATCGAGGCCTACACCTACCGCATGGGCGCGCACACCACGTCGGACGACCCGACGCGCTATCGCATCGACGCCGAGGTCGAAGTCTGGAAGCACCGCGACCCCATCGAGCGCGTGAAGTCGCTGCTGGTGCGCGAGTATCGCGTGAAGACCACCAAGTTCGACGAAGTGGCGGCCGAAGCCGACACCATGGCGTTGAAGCTCCGTGAGGACGTCCTCGCAATGGATCGACCCGATCCGATCACCATGTTCGACCACGCCTACGCCGCGCCGCATCCCCTGATCGACGAGGGCCGTCGCGAGATGGTCGAGCTCGGCGTCTCCGGAGGATCGCACTGATGGCTACGACCACGATGACCATGGCGAAAGCCCTCAACGAAGGTCTTCGGCGGGCGATGGAGAAGAACAAGAAGGTCCTCATCATGGGCGAGGACGTCGGCAAGCTCGGCGGCGTCTTTCGCATCACCGACGGCCTGCAGAAGGACTTCGGCGAGGACCGCGTCATTGACGCTCCTCTGGCGGAGTCGGCCATCGTCGGCACGGCGGTCGGTCTCGCGATTCGCGGGTACCGTACGGTCTGTGAGATCCAGTTCGACGGCTTCGTCTATCCCGCCTTTGACCAGATCGTCTCGCAGGTAGCCAAACTCCACAAGCGCTCTGACGGTGTCTACACGATGGGTCTCGTCATCCGCATTCCCTTCCAGGGCGGCATCGGCGCGATCGAGCACCACTCGGAGAGCCCGGAGGCGTACTTCGCCGCCACGGCGGGACTACGCGTCGTGTCGTGCTCGACGCCCAACGACGCGTACTGGATGATCCAACAGTCGATCGAGCACGACGACCCGATCATCTTCTGTGAACCGAAAAGTCGCTACTGGGAAAAGGGTGAAGTCGACCTCGACAGTCCGCCAGCTGGCCTCTTCGACGCAATCGTGCGCCGTGAGGGCAGCGACGTGACGGTGATCGGCTACGGCTCGTCAGTGAAGACCATCCTTCGCGCGGCCGACACCGCCGCGACCGAAGGCACTTCGCTCGAGGTGGTGGACGCGCGTTCCATCGCGCCCCTGGAACTCGACACGATGGTGAAGTCGCTTGAGAAGACCGGGCGACTCGTGGTGGTCCAAGAGGCACCCCACATGGCGTCAATTGGCTCCGAGATAGTCGCTGAACTCAGTGAACGATGTTTCTATTCACTGCGCGCGCCTGGCGTGCGAGTGAGCGGCTACCACGTGCCGTATCCGCCCACGAGGATCGAAGAAGACTACCGACCGAGCGTTGACCGGATCTTGGACGCGGTGGACCGGGTGATGGGATACGAGAGTTGAGCGAAGAAATCTTCTTACTACCGGACGTCGGTGAAGGTCTCGTCGAAGCCGAGATCGTCACGTGGAAGGTCAACGTCGGCGACGTCGTCACGTTGAACCAGCCACTCGTGGACATCGAGACGGCGAAGGCCACCGTCGAACTGCCGAGCCCCTACGCGGGTACGGTCGTAAAACTGCACGGCAACGTGGGCGACGTGATGGAAGTCCACAAACCGCTCATCACCTTCCAGATCGGTGGCGACACGGGCGCCACCACCAAGGAGGCGCCGGTCGCAAGCGAAGAGCCCGCGAAGGCGGCGTCCATTGGCGAGGGCCGTGAGGCCGTGCTCGTGGGCTACGGGGTCGCGAACGAAGACGGCGTCGCCACTCGCAAGCATCGTCGTCAGGGAGCCTCACGTCCCACCGCGCCCGAACCGGTCGCCGCCGCACCGATCGCACCGGTCGCCGCCGTCGCGGCAGTGTCCACGTTGGCGCCTCGTTCCACTCCGCCGGTTCGCCTCTACGCGAAGCAGCACGGCATCGATCTCGCCACGTTGGCGGGCACCGGCCGTGACGGGCTCATCACCCGCGACGACGTCGAACGCGCCCTCAGTGGCGCGCCGGTGGCGACACCAGTGCGCACGAGCGCGCCGATCACGGGGCCGACCAGCACGTCACGATTCGTCGGGCGAGAGTTGGCTTCATGGGCGACGGGTCCGAAGGAAGAGCGCATTCCCGTCAAGGGCGTCCTTCGCTCGATGTCCGACGCGATGGTCCAGAGTGCCTTCAGCGCACCTCACGCCGCCGTGTGGGTGACCCTTGACGCGACCAAGACGATGGAGTTGCTCGCCTCGCTGAAGAAGCAGCCAAGTCTCCAGGACCTCCGGCTCTCACCGCTCACGATCGTGGCGCTCGCGCTCTGTGACGCGGCGCGACACTTCCCGGGCATCAACTCGAGTTTCGACGCGGCGGCGGGCGAGGTCATCGTTCGTCGCGTCGTGAATCTCGGCATCGCCGCCGACACCGAACGCGGACTCATCGTTCCGAACGTGAAGGGCGCTGATCAGTTCGACCTCGTGGCGATGGCCCAGGCACTCAACGTGCTCGTTGAAAAGGCCCGTAACGGCACGACGACACCGAACGAGATGATCGGCACGACGTTGACCATTACCAACGTCGGTCCCTTCGGCGTTGACGCGGCCGTGCCGATCCTGCCGCCGGGCACCGGGGTCATCCTCGCCGTTGGTCAGATTGCGAAGGCCCCGTGGGTCGTCAACGATGAGATCGTGGTGCGCCAGGTCGTGCAGTTAGCAATGTCCTTCGACCACCGTCAAGTCGATGGCGCGCTGGCGTCACGGGCACTGGGTCACGTCGCGCGATTCCTTGAAGACCCGGCGCCACGACTCATCGCGGGCTGATCGTTACGCGCGCAGGGCCGCCAGGGCGCGGTCCGCGTGGGCGTTCATGCTCACCTCACTCGTGATGATCTCACGCACTCGTTGGTCTTGGCCGATCACGAACGACGCGCGCTTCACCTTCAAGAAGTTCAAGGAGCGTTTCACGCCGAACTGATGGGCGACCGCGCCGTCGACGTCGGCTAAGAGGGGGTAGTCGAAACTGTTCCTCTGGGCGAACTCGGCTTGACGTTCGGCCGAGTCCATGGAGATACCCACGGGTTGAGCGCCGAGCTGGTCGAACTCACCCTTCAGATCACGAAAGTGACAGGACTCTTTGGTGCAGCCGGGGCTCAACGCCGCGGGGTAGAAGAACAAGACCACCGGTCCGTCCAGCAACATCGTGGAGAGTGTGCGGGGATTCCCCTCCTGGTCGAGGAGGGTGAAGTCGGTGACTACGTCGTTTTTCTGCACGTAGTTAAGACTACGGGTCCAGTCGAAAGCCTACGCCGCGAATGGTGATGAGGTGACGGGGATTCGCGGGATCGTCCTCGATCTTTTGACGAAGACGCTTCACGTGAGTGTCGAGTGTTCGCGTGTCGGAGAGTTCCAGGCCCCACCAGAGGGTGTCGAGACATACTTCGCGCGTGACGACCTGGCCGAGGTGCGTCGCGAAGAGAGCGAGCAGATCGAACTCCTTGCGGCTGAGTTCGACCTCAGTGGCTCGTCGCGTCACCGTGCGTCGCACGAAGTCGATGTGCAGATCTCCGAAGTTGACGACCTCGTCGTCATTGGTGATGATCGGTCGGCGCAGCACCGCGCGGATCCGGGCGACCAACTCGCGCAGGCGGTAGGGCTTGGTGACGTAGTCGGCGGCGCCGATCTCGAGACCGAGCACGACGTCGACTTCGCTCGAGCGTGCGGTCACCATGATGACGGGGATGTGGGTGGTGTCGTGGAGCTCGCGGCAGTAGTCAATGCCCGAGCCATCGGGCAGCATCACGTCGAGGAGTACTAAATCGGGCTTAGTGGAGGCGAGGAGCGCTCGAGCCTCGGCGATATTGGTCGCGCCGACGACGACGAAACCCTCCACGCTCAGGCCCACGTTGAGGGCGTCTTGGTAACTCTCTTCGTCCTCGACGATGAGGATGACGTTGCGGCCTTGAAAGTCAACCGTGGCGGTCACGAAGAAGCCAACGCGAGGTGATATCGAGGTGCGGCACGCCCGAAGCCATCAAGGGGACTTTGAGTTCGTCGGCGTGCCACACCGACAACGTAAAAAGGCAGGGTTACCGCAAGGTGAAAGGCCGGGTACGTCAAGATGGTCAGTAGATGAAACCTTGAAAGTATTGGGAAATCTGGTTGGAACGCCGCGCGTCGTCGCCCCAATTCAAGGCGAGTTACGCCCTAACTGGCGATCGTGAAGCCCTCGTAGGTTGTCGCGGTCGAGAGGAAACTACCGCTCCCGGTGCATGAACTCGTCGTCAGACACACCAGTGAGTAGATACCCCCGTCGACACCGACCGACGTGGCGCTGCCCGGGAGGACGACCTTCTGACCCGTCTGCCACGCGCCGTCTGCTTGGGCGATGACGAGCGCTTGGTAGTTGCCCGCGCCGTCGAGGTACGCGGCGCCGGCGCGACAGTTGCCGACGCTCGGACAGGTGAGCGCGATGACGCCGCCATTCTTGCCGGCGGACGTGGCGCCGCTGGGAAGGGAGAGCTCGACGGCGTTCGTCCACGTGCCGGCCACTTCACTTTCGAGGAAGCCTTCATAGTTCCCCGCGCTGTCGAGGTACTGTCCGCCCACACTGCAGTTACCATCGGAAGCGCAGGCCACACCGTTGAAGCCGTAGAGAAAGACCCGAGGGTCGACGCCGGCGTTGGCGGGCATCGTGAGTTCCGTCGCCCGGCTCGACACGCCAGCGTTCTCAACAGCGCTCATGCCTTCGACGGCGCCGTTGCTGGCGTTGTACGTGCCGAGCACCGTGCAGGTCGACCGCTTGACGCAGGTCACTTCACTCACGTCGGCGCCCGCGTACACGCTGGCATTAGCGGGAAGGGGGAGCGAGACGCCGCGCGACCACGCGCCGCGCACTTCGCTGACGACGAGTGCCTGGGTCACGTTGTCCGCGTCGACGAAGGAACCCACCGCTACGCAGTTGGCACTCGACGAACAGGCAATTTGGTTCATCGCGACGAAGGGATTGACGTTGGGCCTCGAGGCCGTGGTGAACTCGCGTGCGCTACGCCACGTGCCGTTCACCTCGCTCATGACGAATCCCACGGTTCGTGGGGTGACGGAGGTGTTGTCTTGGTAGTCGCCCACTGCGCTGCAGTTGCCGAGCGACGCGCAGCTGACGCTTCGAAGGAGAGCGTTTTGACCCGACTTGAGGGCGTTCGCCGGGAGCTTCACCTTTGTCGCGACTGACCACTTCCCACGAACTTCGTTGGCGACGAACGATTGAACGTTGCCGCTGCGGTCGTTGTAGCTACCCACGGCGGCGCAGTTTTCCCGCGCACCGCACGACAGTCCGTAGATCGTCACGCCGGTGCCCTTCGCGGTGTCGCTCGAAGCCTTCAAGATGACGGGTGCGGTCCACGCGCCGTTCGTCTCGTTGAGGATGAAGCCCTGCACGCCACCACCGACGGCGTAGGCGCCGCCGGCCTCGCAGTTGCCCGGTGACACGCACGAGAGCGTCGGGAGGTAGCCCTGGGGTAGTCCTTGTGCACCCTTGGGAAGCGCGGCCCGTTTGGCGTTCTGCCACGAGGGTGCGGGACTGGCGGAGGCGGGTACCACCGTCGTGAGCGTCAGTAACGCGCCAATCACGACGGCGGTGCGTAGAAACTTCATCGGCCAAGCTCCAGTTTCGAGACGTCGACGGTGGACACGTACTTTTATCGAAGAATGCGTGGCCGACGGCGCGTCGTTCGCCCTTCAGTATACGAATGAGACGAGGACAATTTCAGTGCACCGCTGCGCGCTTCTTCGCGGCGCGACGAGTGTTAGCCGGGATACTTCGCAAGAGTGATCGTCGAGAGCAGCTTCGCGTCGCTACTCGAGAGACGTGTGTACTGTCCGTTCTCTACGCGCCACGCCCAGACCGTGACGGGCAGTTGCTTCCACTTGCCATCGACGCACGTCGGCGTGCAGTCGTTCCACTTGGCGACACCTGTCGCGTACGCCGTGGCGTCGCCCCAGTCGGTCCACGTGAGAGAGGCGAGTGTCGCGTTGTCGTCAGCACAGAAGAGTACGTAGGACGTGGGTTTCGCACCCACCTTGCTCGAGCAGCTGAGCGCCATCGTCACTGACGTCGTTGACGCACTGGACTGAGCGATCGAGAGCCCGGTGGTGAGTCCCGCCAAGATCACGAGAGCCGCCACGAAGGAGAGTGGAATGAATCGACGCACGGGTTCAGTGTAAACGCGTCTCGATTGGGGTGACGGAACTGTTGCGGATCGACGGGATCGGACGTACCGGTTGAGGTGAATTTTTAGTTCGGTGCGTCGACGACGCGACATGGAATCGGTGTGTCCTCGTTAATCCAGTAGCTCGCGCAGATTCGGTGGTATCCGTCGGCGACGACGAGCGAGCGGTTCTCCGTGAAGTTCCCGCGAATGAGCAGGATCGGTGAGAGTTTGTGACCACGTCTGACCTGGTCGAGGTCTTTCGCGACGTGGGCGTTGTTCTTATCGAGGAGCGCGAGTCCGCTCGCGCGTAGGAGATCCTTCGCTTGGTAGATCAACGAGGTCGTCCCTTGGAGGAGCGCGACGAGGTTCTGCGCCAACGCAGGTTCACATATCAGACTGAGGTACGTGCTCGCGGCCGGAAAATCGTGCTCGTCGGGTTCCAACTTCCAATGTTCGCTCGCCACGGTGCCTCCTCGCTGAGAGCCTACATATTGGTAACGACGTGATTGGGGAAAAATTTCCGGGCTCCGCAAAGAGTCGATACCCTGGTGACGGAGAAGAGGACTCAATCTATGAAAAGAAACTATGGGCGTCACGGACTATTCGCGAGCGCGGCGCTGGTGGCGCTGACAATCGCAGCGACGTTACCGGCGAGTGTGGCCGGCGCGTCGTCACCGCGTCCCACGGCGCCGAGATCGGTACACGCGAGCGCGGAGACGAACGCCGCCCACGTCAGCTGGTCTCCTCCCGCGTCCAGTGGCAGCTCGCCCGTGAAGAGCTACGTCGTCACGTCACACCCTTCGAGTCGGTCCTGTGCGACGGCGTCGAGGAGTTGCGTCGTGAAGGGCCTGACGGCTGGTTCGTCGTATACGTTCACGGTCGTCGCGAAGAACGCGTCGGGGGCGAGTCCGAACTCAACTTCGTCGAACAAGGTGACAATCGCTCTTTCGGTCAAGACTGCGGGCGCCGACTACCTCGCGGCGACGACAACGTGGGAGACGTCGCTGGCCGCAGCCGGTGCCGCCCTCACTGCCTTAACCTCTACCTCAACCCAGGCGCAGATTGATGCCGCTCTCGCAAGCCTGAAGGCCTCGTACACCACCTACATAGCCACGCTGGCCAAGGACAAGTGGCCTGCCGTCGCCCAGGCTGACGTCACGGCGTTTATCGCTGAAATGACGACCACCGAAATCGACACCTTGGCCCCTACTGGCGCGGGGTCCACCTCGAGCGTGTCCCTTTATTACGCAACGTTGGATACTGACAGCAACATCGTCACAGTCACCGACGCGAAAATTCGCGCCGACCTCAATCTCCCCCAGTTGATCAATGGTCCCGCGACGTCGACGTCCACACCAGTAGCGATTGGCTCGCCTCAGATCGTCCACGATTTTTACGGCAACACGATGTCGGTCACCGTTTCGCAGATCATTGATCCGGCCACCGCGGGGACGGGTTCGGGTCTGCCCGACGCCGGCTACCGCTTCGTCGCAATCCAGGCGAGTCTTTCGAACTCTGACCCCGCCAACGGAGAGGTCGCCGGTAACGCCAACTTGGCCATGACAGTGACGGGCAGCGACGGCGTGACGTACAAGGCCGATTTTGGTACCGCGTCGCAGTGCACGAACTTCAACTACGGCGAGTTTCAAGTTCCCGTCGGGGATACCTCCGCGGGATGCGTGCTCTTCCAACTTCCCGCCGCGGTCACCGTCAAGTCGGTGCAGTTCACGCTGGACGCCGGTTACCTCGACATGGTTGCGTGGACCTAGGTACTCCACTCCTCATCGAAGGGGACGGTGGTTGACGTCGCCGACCCTCTTCGATGATTGACGCGTTGGAGAAAGTGACACTCTGGTAATGGTCTGAGTTTCTCCGGTCACGAGTGTTGCGCTGGCTCGTTCGACGCGTCTCTCGAGCAGGGGGCTCGCGACTTTGCCTTATAATTCAAGGAAATCGCTACTGCTCGAATGAGCAGTTGTCCGCCCCCGTGTCGTTTGGCGAAGATAGGGCGTGTCGGCGTGCAACGACGAGTAAAGACCCCGAGGAAGTTCATGCATCGAAGAGTTAGGTACCTGGGCGTCATGGTGGTCATCGCGGCCATGGTGGCCGGCGTCTACCTCGTGCAACGTTCGCTCTCGGCCCAAAAGGCGAGTGCCGCGTCGGGAACTACTACCACGGCCCCGGGCACGAAGTTCTCCGCTTTCTACCTCGACGTCGGTGCCTCGTCGTCGCTCGGTTTTCAACCGACCGGCATCGTGAACCACAACGGACGGCGTACCAACACCGGCTACGCCAACGATCTCTTGGAGGTCGAGAACATCAAGGGCGTATCACTCACGCTCGTCCAGGTTGGTTGTCCCGGCGAAACCGTCCAGACCATTCTCGGCCCGACCCCGATAAACAAGTGCTACAAGGCTCCAGAGACGCAGATGACCCAATCCGTCAAGTACCTAAGAGACCACAAGAGCGTGGCCGGTCTCGTCAGCATTGACCTCGGCTTTAACGACATCCGCAGTTGTCTCTCAGCTGTTCCGGTGAACGAAACGTGCGCGAACGAAGCGATCGCCGCCGTCCAAATCGACATGCCCAAGATCGTGAAGGAACTGAAGGACGCGGCTGGACCACACGTGCGCTTCGTCGGGCTCGAGTTCGAGGACCCCTTCCTCGCCGACTACCTCCTGGGGGGCGCGGGTCCGAGCAACGCGACCGCCTCGCTCGCGGCGATGGATCGGATGAACGCAGCCCTCGCTCAAGCATTCAGCAAGTCCGGCGTAGCGGTGGCGAACGTGCCGGCATTATTTAAGTCCGACGACAACACGCGCGTGTCGATCGCGAACGTGGGCGCTATTCCGCAGAACGTCTACCAAGCGTGCCAATTGACGTGGGAGTGTTACGGGCCGCCGTTCGGACCAGATGACCACCCCAACGACGCCGGTTACGCGCTTATCGCCCAGGCCATCGCCGCCGTGTTACCCAAGTCCTGGTAGTCGACGTCTCAAACGCTGATCAGCGGCTCTTTTAGGGCGAACTCTGTAACAGGTCGCGACGTTGCGTGAACTCGTCAGCGTCGATCTCGCCTCTCGCGAATCGCTCGTTCAGAATCTTCAGGGCCTCCGAATGCGGGGTCGACGGTGCGACGTTCGCGTGCGCGAGTCCGTGATGCATCCGACCCGACTGGCGTGAAAACGCTACCGCGAACCACGCGACGGCGGCCAGGACGAGAAGCACGAACAAAAACGCGAGCAGTCCTCGCCCCCAACCCACGCCGGAGTGTTGCTGGAAGTGATAGGGCATTGGTGACCTCTCGTTTGCTGCCTCCTTAAGTACTACGCCACCCCACGACCCTTTGCAAGCGCACCAGGCGTCGCGGGGGAGATTCTTAACGCATTCTTCGACGTCGCTTATCGTCAAGTACTTTCGTCACTGCCTATCGAAGCCGACGACTAGTTGGCCTTGGGTCCGAAGCCGGCACTCGTGAACATCCTTCGTAGGTCGAGGACCTCTTGAGCGTTGACTTCCTTGTGGCGAGGCCGCTCGAGTGTCTCGGTTTCGTCACCCAAGACCATCGTGAACTTGCCGTCGTGCTTCTCCTCGACGGTGCCCACGGCTCCCATGAGTGAGAGCACGTCCTTCCATTCGAGGTTGTGGCTCACCGGATGTTGAAAGATCTTGGCGAGGGTCGTGCGGTGATGATTGCTGAGGTGCACGGGCTCGGAAGTAGGCGCCATGGAAACTCCAATCTGAGTTCTCAGACTAACGCCGTTGCGAGACGTTGCTCAAGTGATCTCGGTCAAGATGGAGCGATGCGGGTTTCCCTTCGATCGAGCAGATACGCCAGTACTGGCGCGAAGAAAGTGCGGCGACGTTGGTGATGTCGAGACTGACCAATGACGCTCACGCCATTAGCGCCCAGTGGTTGCACGAGCTGGATCTGGTGACGCTCACGACGAAGCAACTCGAGGCGTCGGGACTGCTGGATCCGAGCATCTCCGTCGACGTCGTCGCTATCGGAAAGGCATCGCGAGAGATGGCTGACGCCGCTTCGTCCGTACTGGGCGAGCGACTTCGCCGCCGGCTCACTATCTGCGACGAGGCGAGCGCGAGAGCGCGTCCTCGAACGCCCGACGTCGTCGTGGGCGAGCACCCGATTCCCGGTGAGCGAAGTCTGAACGCCGGCGCGACGCTGGTGGCCTTCCTCGACGGGCCGACGCTCGCTGGCGCCACCCTCTTCCTGTTGTCGGGTGGTGCGTCGAGCCTCTGCGTCGTTCCCGAGAGGCCGATGACGCTAGGCGACCTTCGCGGCGTCTGGGACGCGGCGATCACCTCGGGTGTTGACATCACGACCCTCAATAAACTTCGCGCGTCGACTTCGGCGATCGCGGGCGGCGGAGTCCTTCGTCACGTTCGCACCGCCCGGTCGCAGAGCCTCATCATGGTCGACAACGTGATCTCGGGCCCTGCGTGGGTGGCGTCAGGAATGACCTACGACTATCAGCCCACCCGTGACGAGGTGATGGCACTGCTCAAGCGCGTTGGTCTCGACGCGACGCCGCTGGGCCAACTCGTCTTGGAGGCATCGCTGAACCGGGCCTCGGCGAAGACGGCACCCACCGCACACCACGAGAACGCCGTCGTGGCGCAACCCTCGATGATGCTCGAAGCCGCGGTGGCCGAGACTCGGCTCCGCGGCTACCGGGTCGTCGACATGGGCAGCCAGGTGCACGGTGAGGTCTCGGACGTGAGTGCTCGCTGGGCCGAGGTACTTCGAGCGGAGGCCTCGTCGAACGACGCGGTGGCGATACTCGGAGTCGGCGAAGTGACCGTGAGAGTTCGCGGCGCGGGGTCGGGCGGACGGTGCCAAGAGTTTGCGTGGTTCATGGCAAAGGAAGTGTCCGAACTCGGGCGTGATGCGGTCTTCCTTGCGCGAGCGTCAGACGGTCGGGACTTCGTCGAAGGTGTGGGTGGCGCGTGGGTGGATCGCTCAACCAAGGAGCGCGCATCTGGTCGCGGCATTGACTGGAGCGCAGTAGCCCAAGCGAACGACAGCCATTCGGCGCTTGGTGCCCTCGGGCAGTTGCTCGACGGTGGACACACGGGCTGGAATCTCTGCGACCTTTACGTCGCGCTGACGTGACGACCCGGTTGCTCTGACCAACCTTCGAAAACCGTGAGGCGAGAGTGCGAGTGCCTGCGCGCATCGATCTGACACGTCGGCAAGAGAGAAGCATTGACGGGTAGTGGCCTTGTTTCGACCCTCCTGACCTGTCGATTTCTCCGCCTGTCACAGGCCGAACTTATATTCCGAGCATGGCCCGCGAGACAACCAAGCGCTGTCGCACGTTTCGCTTTCGCTTGCACCCGACGTCGCGCCAGACTCAGACTCTGCTTCGCCAGCTCGATTTGCAGCGCGAACTCTACAACGCCGCGCTCGAAGAGCGAATCGGCGCCTGGAAGTGGGAACGGCGTTCCGTCTCTTATGTCGACCAATGTCGCACCTTGACTGGTCTCAGTGACCTAAGGCCCGAAGTGACAGCGTCCGGCGTGACCCTGTGCCGCGGCACGCTGAAACGTCTCGATCGAGCCGTCATTGCGTTCTATCGCCGAGTAAAGCGCGGAGAGACCCCCGGCTTTCCTCGGTTCAAGCCGGCACAACGTTTTAACTCACTCCAGTGGGAAGACACCAGTGGCTGGAAGGTGAAGGCTGCGGACCGGCGGCTCTACCTGCTCGGCGTTGGTGAGGTGAAGGTCAACTACCACCGTCCTCTCCAAGGCACACCCAAGGCCATCACCGTGCAGCGCGAGGGCACCAAATGGTGGCTCAGCGTGCGATGCGTGGACGTTCCGGCGATGCTGTTGACCCCAACGGGTCGCGAAGTGGGTATCGATCTGGGCGTCACGAACCTCGTCGCCACGAGCGATGGCAAGCGCGTCGAGGGCGAGCACTTCGGCTCGCGGGCTCGGGACCAATTGGCCGATGCCCAGCGAAAACTCGCGACTAAGCAACGCGGATCGCGTCGACGTCGGCGCCAGGTGGAAGAAGTCGCTCGACTTCATCATCGAGTCGCCAACCAGCGAATGAACGCCGCCCACGAGTTGAGTCGCCAGCTCGTGAACGACTACGACCTCATCGTGCTCGAAGACCTCGCCATTACCAAAATGGCGCGCGCGCCACGGGCGAAGCCCGATCCCGATCGGCCGGGTGCGTTCTTGCCCAACGGCGCGAAGGCTAAGGCCGGGCTTAATCGTTCCATCCACGACGCGGGTTGGGGAACTCTGGCGTCACTGCTGTCCTACAAGGCTGAAAGCGCCGGTCGGATCATGGTGACGGTTAATCCCCGCTACACCAGTCAGACCTGTGCCGAGTGTGGCCACGTCGAAGCCGGTAACCGGGTAAGCCAAGCGGTGTTTCGATGTCTCTCATGTGCGCACGTTGCTCACGCCGACGTCAATGCCGCGCGCAACATCCTTCGGGCCGGTAGAGCCCGGCAGGCATTGCCTGCGTAGGTCGAAACTAGGCCACTACCCATTGACGTTGGTACGCTCGGGTGAAATGTCGACCCGAAATTGAACGTCGTGGCGTCGGAAAGGACTGTCGTGAGCACAACCACTGAGAGCAGTGTGGCCCCAAAAGAGCGCGTTGGTTTCGCCGGACTTGGGACCATGGGGGCGTTCATGGCGGCCAACTTGGCCCGTGCGGGCTATCCCCTTACGGTGTGGAATCGCACGCCCGGAAAAGCGGTCGAGCTCGTGGCGCTCGGCGCGACTGAGGCACTAAGTCCCGCGGAGCTGGCCCGCTCGTGTGACGTGGTTCTCGCGTGTTTGACCGACTCACCCCAAGTCGAGGAAGTTCTCTTCGGCCCCGACGGACTGGCGCAAGGTCTGGCTCCGGGAACCCTCTTCATCGACTGCTCGACGCTCAGTCCTCTTAAGGCCAGCGAGTTCGCCGAGCGCCTCTTAAAGCAGAACGTCGCGATGCTTGACGCACCGGTGTCGGGAGGATCCGAGGGGGCGAAGAACGCGACCCTCTCGATCATGGTTGGTGGAGAGGCAGCGGACGTCGAGCGCGCCCAGGACGTGCTGGGCGCGCTGGGCCGGACGGTCACGCACTTGGGCCCGGTCGGCGCTGGACAGTGGGCCAAGGCCATCAACCAAGTGATCCTGTCGGGGGTCTACTTGGGAGTCGCGGAAGGCGTCACCCTCGGGCTCAAGGCTGGTCTCGACGTCGAGCGCGTGTTGTCGGCGTTGAAGGGCGGTGCCGCTGGATCGTGGATCCTCGAGAACCGCAGCGAGCGAATGATTCGAGACGACTATCCCCTCGGCTTCAAGATTTCGCTCCACCGAAAGGATTTGGGCATTGGTCTCGACCTGGCCCAAAGCGTCGGGGCCGTCCTACCGGTCGCCGCCCTCGCCGCTACGTTCGAAGACGGGCTGATCGCTCAGGGCTACGGCGACGACGACAACTCCGCCCTGGCCCGGCCCATTCGAAAACTCTCGGGGCTCTAGCTCGGTCACTGCACCCGCGCGGTATCGCGTCGGTACACACGCGCCGCGACTCTGGCCGACACGATCGACCACACGGCGAGCACGATCCACGCCTGCGCCGGCCACGCGTTACCCCCACCAAGGGCCGACTTTCCCGCTTGGACGAGCCAGTACGAGGGGAGGTACTTCACGACGGCGAGGAAGACACCTCCGGTCGCCAACGGTCCGTAGGCACCGCCGAGTAGGGCCATCAACGACGTCCCGCCCCCGATGACCGGACCGAGCGTGTCGACCGAGACGAGGTGGCCGACGAGGATGCCGAGGATCGCGAAAGGGATCAGTCCAACCAGTAACAGCCCGAGCATGGTCAACCACTGCACCGCACTCAGCCGCACGCCGATGATCGAGCCGGCGAGCGCGAGCACGACGATACTGAACAGCGCCATCAGGTAACCCGAGAGAATCTTCGCAATGAAGTAGTCGCTCGTTCGTAGTGGGGTGATACGTAGTTGTCGGGTCCAGCCAACGGAGCGTTCCTGGGCGATGCGCGCGCCGCTGGAGACGACGGCCGTCATCGATCCCCACGCCGCCATGCCACTCAGGTAGTAGAGCGGGAAGCTGATCCCGTCGAGGGACAGGTTCTTGTGGGCGCCCGCCACGGTCAGGTACAAGATGAGCGGAAAGGTGAGCGAGAAGATCAAAAAGCGGCGGTTGCGTATCGTGCGCAGTAGTTCGTAGCGCAGGTAGGTCAGGTGCTTCATGGTCGCGGTGCCTCGTCGCTCTCGACGCCGTCGTCACCGGTGAGGTCCAAGAACGCCTCTTCGAGGCCCGCGCCTCGCACTTCAATGTCGCTGGCCTGGGGGTAGTGCAGCAGTAATGCTCGAAGCGCCGTGTCCGACGACGCGGAGTCGGAACAGGTGAGTACGAAGGCGTCTCCGCGCTGGTCGGCCTTCATGACGCCCGGCAAGGAGCTGAGAGCGGTGTCGTCAACACCGGGCAGCGTCGCTCGAATGGTTCGCGCACCGACGCGCGCCTTGATTTCGGTTGGTGGGCCGTCGGCGACGATGCGTCCGCGGGCCATCAAGATGATGCGGTCCGCGAACGCGTCGGCCTCTTCGAGGTAGTGCGTGGCGAAGACGACCGTCTTTCCGCGAGCGGCGACGGCGCGCATCGCCGTCCAAAAGTCGCGCCGACCTTCGACGTCGAGAGCCGCCGTGGGTTCGTCGAGGACGAGAAGCTCCGGGTCGGCGACGAGGGCCATGGCCATTCGAACTCGTTGGGTCTGACCGCCGGAGAGTTTGGTGGTGGGGCGTTCAGCGATCTCCGTGGTGCCGGTGAGGCGAAGGACCTCGTCCACGTTCAGAGGATGAGGGTAGAGCGAGGCGACCATGGTGACGAGTTCGCGCACACTCAAGTAACCGAGGAGTGAGCCGGTCTGCAGCATTCCGCCCACGACGCCAGCCTGGACCGCGGCGGCCGGCGATGAGCCAAAGAGTGACACCGTGCCCGAGTCCGGGCGGGTCAGCCCGAGCATCATGTCGATGGTCGTCGATTTTCCAGCCCCGTTGGGTCCGAGGAGGGCGAGGGTCTCCCCGGGGTGGATAGAGATCGTCACTCCCCGGACGGCTTGGACCTCCCCGTAGGACTTGGTGAGGTCGCTGAGGACAACGCCGCCGGTGCGACTTTCGCTCGTGACCATTTGCTTACCTTAGAGTTTCGGCGAACTCCAAGATAAATTGCGACGGACGGCGTCGTTCCAACTTAGGTTTTTTTCAACCCTCCGAGAACGCGAAGAGATCCCGCGAAGGCACTCGAGAGTCCGAGGAGCATCAAGGCGCCGGCCACGACGAGCGCCGGCGGCAGTGTGTTCGAGGTGCTGATGAAACCGTTGCCAATGTTGTTAGCCAGAAAATGAGGGGCGTAGATCGCCTCGCTCGCCCACCACAGTGCCACACCGGCAACGATCACGCCCATTAACACGGTCAGGCCGAGGGCCAGTGATGACAAAAGTCGCAGCATCCGACGAGAGAAGTCCAGTTCGCGGGTGACGGTTACCGCTGTCGACGTCGCGGTGGCAATCGCCACGAGGGCCACGACGCCGGTGACGAGGAATCCAATGGTGTACCCGATCGTGCCACCGTTACGTTGATGGAAACTCATGCGATGGGCCCAGAGTGTCAGTCCGGCGATGAAGGCCGCGACAGAGCCAACGGCGAGGGCGTTTCGCAGTACCGGTCGGCGAATCGACGTCCAACCCTGTGCTCGCACGAGGCGCACCACGACAGGGAAAACGAAGAGCGCTGCGACGAGGACGGTAATCGCGCTGACGACGCCTGCCCACTGAACGGCGGAGTCGCCAATGCTGGCCAACGTTCGGTGCGCCGCGGGTGTCGCTACGTTCCAATGCTCGGTGAACTTCGCGAATATCGCACCGGCGATCACAAAAAGTGACCAGCCGCACAGAACGAGCTGCGATCCAACACGAAGGCGGTCGTTCGAGCTCGTGGTCTCACCGAGCACGCCGACCTCTCGAGCACGCTCCACGGTGCCGGCTCGCGCGAGTGAGGCTCGAATTCGAAGAGGTACCGGATTCTCGCCGTAGGTATCTTCCAACAGGGCGACCAATCCCGGGCCGTAGTGAGCGCGCCAGTTCGGTGGGTACCAACGAAGGATCCGCTCGAAGTGGTTAGACGCACTCATCGTGTCAGGCCAGTGACGAGGTGGCGAGACTGAAGCCGTAGGGCCAAAACGCGCAGGCGCAATCGCGCCGCGCCTTCGTCAGCTAAAGCGCGCATATCGCGAACGGCCGACGCGAGAGCCGTTCGTCCACTCGACGTGATCTTGTAGGGCTGGCGACGATCATCGCTCGGAACGGGTGCGATGAGGCCGCGTTCTTCGAGCCTCGAAATGGCCCCGTAGAGGGTCCCCGGGCCGAGAGTGACGCCGGAAAACGCTTCGACGTCCTTCGCAAGTGCGTACCCGTGCTTCTCGCCCGACGCGAGGCTGGTCAGAATCAGCAACGCCGGCTCGCTCTGGCGCCCTAATTCGCTCTTGGTTGCGGTAGTTCGTTTGGCCATGAGACCAAGACTACTACGTCGCACGTACTATGCAAGGGGAAGTTCGAACAGTCGTGGAGTGGACCGATTCGTTGCACGCGCCAGTTCATCAGCCGCGTATCGGTCTGATCGACGGAGATCTTCGTGAAACGGTCGCGTCGGTCCCCGTTGAATCCAGACGAAGCAGGAGCGAAAGCGGTGCTAGCGACACTGCGTTGATCAAATCGTGAAATGTCACCGGGACGTGGCCCACCCCCGCAAGGGCATGTTGGGGAAGACCACCTCAGCTGAGCACTGAGAAACGCCTCCGAATAAATCGAAGGGTGCAGACATCATTCACGACAGAATTCGAGAAACGGCCGTGTTGTCGTTCATTTGTCGGGGGTTTGATGGCCTCGTGTGACTGGGATCACAAATCGTCGTTGACGATGACCATTCGAAGTGAGGTTGAGAGATATCCTCGCGGGACAAGTCGAAGATCATGACGAAAAAACCGTTTTCACGCCGTGCACCAGAGCACCCGTCGTGTCGCGTTTGATGTCGTTGCACTGACGACGTCGCACTTCGTCGGACCTCAGACGTCGCGCCCCAGATCGATTTTCAGACGGGTCGGGATTACTAAGAAAATCACAGGGAGCGCCATGCACTGGGCGAACTTTTAGTAGATGATGTAGGAATACTTCGGAGTTCTCGGAGTCGGTACTCAGTGCTCAGCTGAGGTGGTTCTTCCCAAAAACCTTGCGGGGGAGGGCCACGCGTTCATTGCCTTTTGATCGTTTGCCTCGGTGTCAACGTCGTGTCGATGTTAACGCTCGGCGATCGCTGGCGCTGGCATTAAGGGTGAGAATGTGTGTGACCATGACCACGTCCCGTCGTTGACGATCGATGCTGGATCCCTTGACGAAAGTTCGCGTTTCGCACTGCGTTCGCCGTGGAACGTTCGCCACTCGAAGTGCTTCGTCCGGGGTTGCGGCAAAAGGGCGTCGTGGAGAAAGGGTCATCGCGCAACGGTCGCTTTGAGCGTCACGAGCACCCTTCGAAATTCGACTCGAATTGAACAAGGAGTTTCTCTCCACTGATGAGGGGCTGCCTTTGAACCTTCCGGGCGAGTCGAATTTTGACGAAACGACTGCCAAACTGATCAGTACGCCGTTGAAGTAAGCCGAGTTAACGCTGAACACGTCAGTAGGGAACGGCGAAGCACGTCCGTGAGGCGATCTGGACCGTCGACGCACGCGCCAGTCTTGGTGGGCGCGATGAGCCACGCGCACACCTAATTACCCGCCAGGTATTGCGTGATCGAGCGGAACCTCAGTGAGTTAGCCCCCCATTTGACAAGGGTTCAGGGTGATATCGACCACGTCACGACCCGGCGATTTCAGAACTCTCCCCTACGTCGGAAGAGCTTCAACTTCCGGACAGTTGCCGGCGCTCTGGCCCCAACATCCTCAGGTAGGGGGTAGATACGCGCTCCAATGAATCACTACAGAATCACTACGGAATCTCTACCATTTGACAAATCCACGTCAAAGTGTAATAGTCACTTTCCGCAAGGGCAGATGCTGGAGAGAGCAGTGAACATGTTTGCCTTTGCGGGGATGCTGGACGACGGCGTGACACCACCTCAGTCGTCAGGTATCGCACGTAGTCAACGCGATTTTGCGGTTCCTCGCTCCTGCGTCGCTCAAAGTACGTTCTCGCTTGCGATGATCCGAGAAGCATTCAAGGGACTTCTCGTTACGTCCGAAAGGTCGTATTCGTCGAGGGCCGAACAGCGAGGCGTTCTTGAGCTATCCATCGAGCAAGGTCGACCGCTCGATGGGAATTCGACTGCTTCGCGCGTGGAGGCGTTTTCCTTCGACTCTATTCTTGACGTCGAACATAACGCTGCAATCACGACCACGGCCACGTTCATGCCGCCAGTGAGCCCGAACGGCTTCGTCACACAGAGGTTCACGTCGGATGTCTCTTCGCGCTAGTTCTCTCGCTGGTAAGGGGACTTCGCCCCTTACCAGCGACTCGTTCGGAACAGCATTACCAAGACGAAGGGAGGGATGCTCGTGAGGGACACGACGAGATGTCCTCAACGAAGACGCTTCTCTCCCTTCGTCCAATTTTCTCGGGTACACCGAGTGACCCGCGGTGTTGGTGCAGAAGGCGGCCTACGCGAGGAGGGGTCGGCGCCATTCATCACTGGAAGTCGGCGCAGTGGTGGCTTCACCCAGTGCGAACATCGTTCACTAGAACATAGGGTCATCGTTCGAATGGCCAAGAGATGAGGATGACTCCGTTTCGTCGAAGAAGTGTGACGCGTCTCGGTCACGGCGGAGTTCATCAGCACACGTTCAACCTGGCGCGCCGCAAGCAACGCTCAGACCAGGGTTTCTCTTTGATCGAGTTGCTCGTCGTGACGGTGATCCTTTCGCTCATCATTGGCGCCATCTCGCTCTCACTGGTTTCGGTCGTGAATCTGAAAAACAGCGTGGCGGACCGCCTCGGTGCTTCGGCCGACGCTCAGATCGTCGCGGCGAGTTTCTTCGGCGACGTCCAGAGCGCGACGCAGTTCACCACGATGGCGACACCATCGGGTCCCGCGGCGTGTGGAACCTCGTCTGAGTTGCTTGGTCTGACGTGGAGCCCATCAACCACCACAAACAAGATCGTTTCTTACGCGGTGACCCCCAACGGCTCAATGAGTTCGTCGAAGCCTTCGACTCCGGAGTACAACCTCATGCGCTACGAGTGCACCTCGGTGAACGGCGCAGCACCAATAGTGACGGACACCTCGGTGCTTTCGTACAACGTACCCGCCGGACTGGTCGCCTTGCCCGCCGGTGAGTCCTGCACGACGATGACGTGCTCTCTCGTGGCTCCTGCTCCTCCATCCACGGTTGGAAAATTGGGATGGGCGTCAGCAATAGGACTCACGAACATCAGCGTGGTGGTGAACGAAGCGTCGACCGGCGCGACGAAGTAGACCATACGTGTTCCGCGGGCGTCGCCTTCTGTCATTCGGTCGCCGCTGCTCCTCGGACAACATCAACACGGACATCAACGGCGAGTCGATCATTGACTCCGTGACCAATCCGGCCGTGCCGAACTGCTCATCCGTCAACACGTCGAGCTACGGCAAAACCATGAACATCATCAGTTGGGTACCTCAACAGCCGTCGCGACGTCGGCTTGAAGGTGTGTCGTCAGGTCCGCACTTCGCACCACTCGACACGAAGAATCGCGGTGCTGGAATTCAAAACACTGGGTCTACGTGAGCGCCGCGACCACGAGGCCAGTGTTGTGTTGATTCGTCGACACGCCCGGATTCACGGCGCCGTTTCCCTGCGCCGTGATCGTGTAGCCCCTGACACCCAGAGCCGCGAGACGCTGTTTCAAGTACGCCTCGACCGCACTTGCTCGGTGCTGACTCAGCGTGATGTTCGCAGCCCAGAGCGACTCGTTGCGTGCGTCGGCCGCCGATAGTAGGTCGCCGTAACCCACGAGAAGTATCTTCGTGTCGTGATTGGTCTTGACCTTGCTCGCGATAGCTCCAATCTGCGCTTCCAAGGCCGGCGACAGCGTCGATGACTTAAGAGCGAAAGGTCCAACGCTGGCTGTTGCGGGAATGGCCGGTATCACGACGACCTTGTGGCGCCGCCATTGGGCGTACAACGCTGTCGAAGAAGTGAAGGCATACGTAGCGCCGTTCGCGTATCTAGCGCCGGAACCGTTGGGCGCCGTAGTCCAGTCGACAAACGTGTACCCCGTGCGGGTGAATCGATTGATCGTCAACGCCGCTGGCGAGGCGTTGTGTTCCACGGGCATCGCGCCTCTACCGCCGTGAGCGAGGAACGTGACGGTAGTGGTCTTGACGACTTTCCACTGGGCGTAGAGCGTGGTGGACTTTCTAAAGGGATAGGTGGCGCCGTTCGCGTAGGTCGTGCCCGATCCGTTGGCCGCCGTAGTCCAGTCGACGAACGTGTACCCCGTGCGGGTGAATCGATTGCCGGTCAAACCTGTTGGCGTGTTCTCACGTTCTACGGCCATCGCACCAGCACCGCCGTTGGCGTTGAACGTGACGCGGTGAGCGACCGCCTTACCAATGCGCCACTGCGCAAAGAGGGTCGTGCTCTTCGTGAAGGGATACATAGCGCCGTTCGCGTAGGTCGCGCCAGAACCGTTCGCCGCGGTGTTCCAGTCGACGAAGGTGTATCCGGTGCGCGTGAATCGATTGCTCGTTAACGCCGTTGACGTGTTGTGACGCTCCGCCGTCATCGTGCCCTTCCCACCGTTGGCGTCGAAGGTCACCGTGACCGCGGGGTTGCTGACCGTGAGAGTGTACGTCCACGTGCCGATGTCGCCGCTCGTGTCGCTGTCGGTACCCGAGACCGTGTATGAACCGGCGACCAACGTGCCCTTTGTCGTGACGACACCCCCACCGGTAACGCCAAGGCCTGTACTTGGAAAGGTCGTGACGAAGGTCACCGCACCGGTGTTGTTCGTGACGATGATGGAACCGGGGTTGAAAGTTCTCGATGCCGACGCCGTCGTGACACCCGTCGTCGGCGACGTTTGAACGATGGCGTTCGTGACCGTGAGAGTGTACGTCCACGTGCCGATGTCGCCGCTCGTGTCGCTGTCGGTACCCGAGATCGTGTACTGGCCGTCGCTCAGAGCGCCAGTCGTAGAGATTTGGTTGCCGATGAGCGTAAGACCTGTACTCGACACGGTCGTGACGAAGGTCACGGCGCCGGTATTGTTCGTGACGGCGATGGAACCGGGGTTGAAGGTGCTCGATGCCTTCGCCGTGGTTACGCCTTTTGTCGGCGATGTTTGAGTGATGGTTGTAGAAGCGCCCGGGCCTCCGCCGCCGTTCGCGGCGAAGGTAAAGGTCTTCGAGGCAGTGTTCGACTGTGCGTAGACGCCGTTGGCCGGGTTGTAGACGGTCACGACGCAGTTGGTCGGCAGCGAACTACCCGTGAACGAGAGCGTGGTGCCGCTGATCGAACAGCCAGCCGAGATCGTCTGGAAGACGTAGGCAATGGTGCCCGAGCCGCCGGCGGCGGTGAGGGTGAAGGTTCCAGCAGCGCTCGTCGAGAGCACCGTGTTGGTGATCGAGACCGAGGTCGGCGTTGCTGTCGTGAAGGTAAAGGTCTTCGAGGCAGTGTTCGACTGTGCGTAGACGCCATTGGCCGGGTTGTAGACGGTCACGACGCAGTTGGTCGGCAGCGAACTACCCGTGAACGAGAGCGTGGTGCCGCTGATCGAACAGCCAGCCGAGATCGTCTGGAAGACGTAGGCAATGGTGCCCGAGCCGCCGGCGGCGGTGAGGGCGAAGGTCCCAGTAGCGCTCGCCGAGAGCACCGTGTTGGTGATCGAGACCGAGGTCGGCGCTGCTGTCGTGAAGGTAAAGGTCTTCGAGGCAGTGTTCGACTGAGGGTAGACGCCATTGGCCGGGTTGTAGACGGTCACGACGCAGTTGGTCGGCAGCGAACTACCCGTGAACGAGAGCGTGGTGCCGCTGATCGAACAGCCAGCCGAGATCGTCTGGAAGACGTAGGCAATGGTGCCCGAGCCGCCGGCGGCGGTGAGGGCGAAGGTCCCAGTAGCGCTCCTTGAGAGCACCGAGTTGGTGATCGAGACGGTGCTCTGGGCCGCGACGGTGTAGGAGATGCTCGCCGTGCCGGTCAGGGTGTCACCGCTCGCGGCGGTGACGGTGTACGTGAAGTTGCCCGGCGTCGACGTGTAGAGCACGCCGCTGGTGCCAGAGCCACCGTTGTTGTCGGAGCACGAGTTGATTCCCGGGCCGAAGGCGCCCTCGGTGCAGGAGAAGGTCGTGCCCACGAACTGGCCCACGCCGTAGGTGTTGCCCGAGTTGGGCGAGGCGATCGTGGCAGTCGGAGCGGTCGGAGGGTCCGCGACGGTGTAAGAGATGCTCGCCGTGCCGGTCTGGGTGTCACCGCTCGCGGCGGTGACGGTGTACGTGAAGTTGCCCGGCGTCGACGTGTAGAGCACGCCGCTGGTGCCAGAGCCACCGTTGTTGTCGGAGCACGAGTTGATTCCCGGGCCGAAGGTGCTGTCGGTGCAGGAGAAGGTCGTGCCCACGACCTGGTTCACGTTGTAGGTGTTGCCCGTACCGGGCTGGGTGATCGCGGCGGTCGGAGCGGCCGCGACGGTGTAGGAGATGCTCGCAGTACCGGACGTCAGACCGTCACCGCTCGTGGCGGTGACGGTGTAGGTGAAGTTGCCCGGTATTGAAGTGTCGAGCACGCCGCTGCCCGACGAGCTGGTGCCGTCGGAGCACGAGGAGATGCCCGGATCCGAGGGGTCCTCGGTGCAGGAGAAGGTCGTGCCCACGACCTGGTTCACGTTGTAGGTGTTGCCCGTACCGGGCTGGGTGATCGCGGCGGTCGGAGCGGCCGACGCCAAGGGCGCCAAAGCGATGGTGGCGGCAAATGAAAGGGAAATAACGCATAGAAATGCGGCGCCCCTGGCTAAATACGCCCTCGTCGTCATGAGCGCAACCTAGTACTAAGTGGGAGAACTAGTACCCGCAGGCGAAGGGTACCGAATGCCCCCTATTTTCGCAGTTGTCGCCACTCTTTTCGACGTTTGAGATCCCTTAAGAGTTGGCGATTCTTCCTTCGAAAGGCGAATATGGAGTGGACGACTCTTCCGCGCGGATCGAACGCTGGTCCGATTTGTCGAGTGAGTTTTTGACATTCCCGACGACGTTAGGACGGGAGTTGAAATTCGTCTACGCGAATGACTGAGCGGCGACAAAGGGCGTCACTTCGTGCGCTACCGCCGAAGCCAGTTAACTCTTACCCTTTTTCTTTTTTCCTTTTTTCTTTTTCTTCTGCTTTGACTTTTCAAACTTTGTCTGAAAGTTCGGAACTTCATGATGTTCAAGATCGTTCAGTTCGATCGTTGTATCGAGTTCGTCAGGTACCAGAGGTACTTCTGGAACTTCTGGCACTTCAGGAACGTCTGGAATATCAGGCACCTCGGGAACCTCAGGAACGTCTGGAATATCAGGCACCTCGGGCACCTCAGGAACTTCGGGAATCTCGATGACGTCGGGAATCTCTGTGACGTCGGGAATGTGTGGCGTTTCAGGGAGGGTAGGGATGGCGGCAGCCGATCCGAGCCAGTACTCCTCTTCCATGACAACCGGCTCTTCCTCTGATTCAACCAACTCACTCAAGGGGGTCACCTGCTGGGTGAGCACCCGTTCCAATGATGGCCGCAACGCAGCGACGACGGTGGCCCCATAAAGAATGAGGAACTCCTCGACGGTAACGTCCAAGAACGCGGCGAGGGCGGGAAAAACGTCGACTGACGGTCGCTGTTCGTCGCGTTCGTACGAGCTATAGGTCGTACGGCTCATACCGACTTTCTCGGCGGCTTGCACGCGGGACATTCTGAGCCCTTCGCGCCGCTTTGTGAGAGCACTTCCGATCGTCGCCTCACTCACAGGGGCGCCCCTTCGAGCGTGAAGCGCGTCATCGGATCAAAGGTTGATCGAGTGACCTGGCAATCGTGAGACCAATATCGCGGCGACGACGAAACGATGTCGCGGCGACGGTGTGATTTTCGCCGTGTTGAAGAAATCGATAGTGAACCCAATGTGGGTTTCTGAGGTTCGAGTCTCCCTGGCATTTCAAGAGTGATACTAGGACATCAACGTGGTGAGCGGAGCCACGCGATGTCGTGAGTTGATCCACATCGTGGTCCGCGCTCTCGGGTTGGGGCAAGCTCCGCAGGACGAGATCCGTTGACGCGTGGGATACGACTCGTCCAAACTGGCGCGTACGAAACTTCACTAACCTCTGGGTCGGTATGAATTCACCCCGTGCGTACGCCCGTTTGGGGCTAAGAGTGGCGAAAACCAGTCGAGTGGGATGTCAGGTCACCGTCGTCGCGATGATCGGCGTCATCGTCGCGTCTCTCTCCGTTCAGTGGCCCGTGGCTGCGAACGCCCAAAGTTCACCAGCGCGCGTCTCGCCGCTGAACGTCAATGGCTCGTACCCAACCGGTACGCCTGACAGTGCGGAGCCGTCGGGAGAGTCTCCTCCCGGGGCGCAAGCTCTGGTGGGCTACGCCCTCAGGTACGAAAACGACTTCACGGGGAGAAGGGTTCCTCCGGGATGGTACGTCTTTACTGGAATTCCCGGCGGTGATCCCGGTGGGCACTTCGGCATCTCCCATGTGGTGGTGGCCAATGGTGTGCTCCAACTCAACACTTATCGGAACCCGGCGTGGCACAACGGTTGGGTCACCGGAGGGATATGCCAGTGCGGTGTCGCCCGACGTTACGGTGCGTACTTCGTTCGCTCTCGAATAACCGGCCCCGGTCCGACCGCGGTGGAACTGCTCTGGCCATCGAACAACACCTGGCCGCCAGAGATCGACTTCAACGAGACGGGTGGGACAGCCGCGTCGAGCACAAGTTCGGTTCACTACGGTGCGACCAATAACGTCGTTCGTTCCAAAGTGGATATCAACATGACGCTGTGGCATACGTGGGGTGTCATCTGGACGCCTCACTACATTCTCTACACAGTGGACGGACGACTGTGGGGACAGTTGAGAGTTGCTTCCGATATTTCGAGCGTGCCGATGACGCTCGACTTCGAGCAGCGACAGGAATGTCAAGAACACCGTCAATGTCCCACTGCGCCAGAGTCCATGCAGATTGACTGGGTGGCCGAGTACACCCCGCGTTGATCATCTCGAACACCGGGGATTCACTGCGACATGGTGCAAATAACTGGCGACCGGGTTCGTTGACACGACGGCGCTCATGCCAAGTAGCCACGTCGAACTCTTAACTGAACTTTGGCCGCATTTACCTATGCCGACTAAGATATTTTTCTACGGAGCGGTTAAATGGCGGAAACGGATGCGACCGTATTGATGTTGAGGCTGTTTTGTCTGGTTGAACCGTCACCACTTCGAGTTCTCAGCCACGGGCACGAAGGACTTCTTGATGAGCGATAGTGCGCGCGACGACGACTTGGACAAAAGTCCGATGACGCCACGCGTGAGCGTCATCGTGTGTGCGTACACCCTCGACCGCTGGGAACTCCTCAATGAGTCACTACAGTCGGTTGTTCGTCAGGAACTGCAACCTCATGAAGTCATCTTGTGCATCGATCACAACGTTGAACTGTACGAGCGATGTGTCGCTGAGTTGGCACCCAAGCTCGCGGAGGCCCCGTGGGAGTTTCGGGTGATTCAGAATAAGTTCGAGACGCGCTTGGGCGGCGCTCGCACGTCCGCGGCGGAGATCGCCACCGGTGACGTGTTGGCCTTTCTCGATGACGACGCGACGGCCTCCTCGTCGTGGTTGCGCTTCCTGATCAAGCCGTACGAAAATCCCAAGGTTGTCGCGGTCGGTGGAGCTCCCGTCGCGAAGTATGAAACAACACGGCCCCGTTGGTTCCCGTACGAATGTCACTGGATCTTTGGTTGTGCCTATCGTGGACTACCGGAACACTTGGGACCCATCGATCACTTGATCGGCGCCAACATGTCGATTCGCCGCGAAGCGCTGATGTCGTGGGGCGGATTTCAATCGGACAACCACGACGACATGGATCTCAGTCACCGGACGATTCACGCGTACGGCGCGACCGCCCTGTTATACGAGCCCGACGCCGTCGTCCATCACTTTGTCCCTAAGGCCCGTCTGACCTGGGGCTATTTCTGGCGTCGCTGCTTCTTCGTGAACCGGGGGAAGGTGCAAGCATTTCGAGATATGAACGAGGCTTCGAATCTTCGCGCGGAGTTGCGCTTCGCGAGCCGGTCGCTTTCACGTGCCCTGTTGACGGAGGGGAGAGAGCTGCTTCGAGGGGATCCGTACGCGCCGGTCAGGTACCTGGCACTCGTCTCCGCTCTTGCCTTGGGCGGTGCGGGCGCCATAGCCGGGCGTTTACGATGATCGCCTCGGGACCACGAAAGCCACGACCGTCGTCGTGGCGTAGGTAACGGTCGTGCGTGTTCTGATCGTGGGCGCGGGTCCTGCGGCGGCGGCAGTCGCGATTGCGCTGTCGAAATCCTCGGATATCGAAGTGCAAGTCATCGACGTCGGTGGACGATTGGAAGATGAGAATGACGCCGCTCGGCTTCGCATGTCCAAAAGTGGTCCGAGCGATTGGGCGAATGGGGACCTGCGCACCGTTAGTCAAACCGCAGTCGCTTCGAAGCGCCACCGTCTGCCGGAGAAGAGAGTCTTCGGTTCCGACTTCCCCTTTCGTGATTTTGGTCAGCTCGAAGGCGTAAGCGTTGAAGGAGACTTGAACTCTCACGTTGTCTCTGGTGCCTACGGAGGATTCAGTAACACGTGGGGCGCTCAGACAATGGTGTTCAGCGAGGCCACGTTCGACGACTGGCCGTTTCCACGTAGCGCGCTCGAGCAGGACTATCGCGCCATTCTCAACACGATTCCTTACTCGGCGGAAGAAGACGATCTCGCGGAGTACTTCCCGCTGTGGGGACCAGCGGACGCGCTGCCACCGCTCGGTGAGGGCCCGGATCGGATCCTGCGCGCCTACGAGCGAAACAGGGTCAGGGTCAGGCGTAACGGTGTCCTGGTCGGCAAGGCGCGTCTCGCGATGCGAGGCGCGGAGTGCGTGTCCTGTGGCCTTTGCATGACGGGGTGTCCGTACTCTTTGGTGTACTCGGCGTCACATACCTTCGACGACCTCGTGCGCAGCGGCCGGGTCGACTACGTCGGCGGCTACGTCGCGCAGACACTGGGCGAGCAAGAGGGCCGACCCTTCGTGGCCGCTCGCTCGTTGAACTCAGGCCGTGTCGAAACGTTCCACGCTGACAAGGTGTTCGTCGCCTGCGGCGCGCTAGGAACCACACGACTCGTCGCTCAGTCACTAGGAATGTGGTCACGGCGGATTCACATGAGCGAGTCGCAGCAGTTCCTCGTCCCTCTGCTGTCGCTTCGTGGAATGAAAGACTTAACCCAGGACGGATCGTTCACGCTCAATCAGTTCAATATTGTTCTTCCCTTCGATGAAGCCGGTCACGATCTGGTCCAGATCCACGGTTATCCCTACAGCAAGGCAATGGATGACGCGCTGCCGAGTCTCTTGCAACACCAGGCACTCAAAGGTGTGGCGTCGGCCCTACTGAAACGACTGACGGTCGGCCTTGGCTATCTGCCGTCGTGGTGGTCTCCCGGATTTGACGTCTTGCTGACGCGACCCGAGTCAGAGGGCGCGTTGGCGGGCATGACGTTGACGCCCTCGGCCGCTGGCGAAGAGCTCACGGTTCCGATGCTTCGAGCGGTGGTGAAGCGACTCGTGATGTCGGCTCCGTACCTCGGCGTCGTGCCGGCTGTGCCACAGGTCACCCTGTCAGCCCCGACGAAGAGCTATCACTTCGGGGGGAGTTTTCCTCACGCGCGAGAGCCGAAGGAAGATCTCGAGTCGGACATCTTAGGTCGTGTGCGTCCGTGGCGAGACATTCACTTGGTGGACGCGTCGGTGTTTCCAACGGTGCCCGCGACGACGTTCACCCTTTCCATCATGGCGAACGCGCATCGGATCGCACGTTGCGTCATTGAGGAGTCACGTGGCTAAGGATCGCGAACCCCTGGTAGGGGTCACTGGTTCGAACGGGTACCTCGGCAGTGCGCTCGTCGCTGCCCTGAGGGCAGAGGACCTCGACGTCGTGGAGTATCGGCGCGTGGCGCCCGACGTCATCGGGAACGCGGAGGTTCGCCAACTCGATCTCGGTGGGCCAATGGACGCTCGAGCATTCGAGGGAGTCTCGTGCCTCGTCCACGCGGCGTGGGATCTCCGCGAGACCGATCCTCGTCGAGCCTGGGAGCGAAACGTCGAGGGTTCGAAGCGGCTGCTCGAGTCTGCGCTCGACGCCGGGGTTGAACGTGTCATCTTCGTCTCTTCGATGTCGGCGTACTTCGGGACCAAGCAGGACTACGGGCTCATGAAGCTTTCGGTGGAGCGCGCCGTCTTGGAGTCGAATCAAGTGGTGGTTCGCCCCGGCCTCGTCTACGGCGCGCAGTCAGGAGGTATGGCCTCGACGCTCGCGAAACTGGCGCGACTTCCCGTGATACCAGTGTTCAGCGGCGCACACCAATTCACTCTGCACGTCGACGATTTTCTTGCCGCAATGATGACGCTGGTGCAATCGGATGAAGTGCCTTCGTCGGTGATCGGCTTGGCCCACGAGCCAGCGACTTCGTTCAAGGAGATCATGCTCGCGTTGGCGCCTGGTGATGGCGGCGGGGCCAAGACCATTGCGGTACCGTGGCACCCGCTCCTCGGACTCTTGCGAGTTGCGGAGCGACTCAGGTTTCCGCTGCCCGTGCGTTCGGACTCCCTGCTGGGTCTGGTGAGACCCGCGTCCGGTGTCCCGGGCCGAGACGTCGCCCATCACCTCGGACTCTCGTTTCGTCCTTTCAGCGTCGCAGCAGAATAGGTGCACCCAGCTAGGAGGTCGCGAGGATGATGAACGAAGCGTTGGACTCTCTTCGTTGACGGATCCACGTCGCTGCTTGGCACAGCGGTGCGCAGAGAAGGTCAACATTCGATCACACGGTGATGATTACTTTGCGGTGTACTCCGCCACCCAGTCAATCAACATGGACACGGGACGGGTCGGGCACTGCTGGCCTATTTCACACAACTGGCGCTGCTCAAAGTCGAGGGTCATTGGCTTGGCGGAAATTTCGTCGGCGGCGGCGATGGTTCCCCAGACCGAACCGTCGACGATGTACGTGATTGCTTTGGGCGTCCAGATCACTCCCCAGGTGTGCCACTGCTCCATGTCAATGGTGACGAATCGCTGCTCGATGAGATTTATTGGGCCGTAGTGCAGAGTCGACGACGTAGCGTCCACCGTTCCACCCGTCTCATTGAAGTCGATCTCCGGTGGCCAAATGTTTGACGCGGGCCAGAGTAGTTCGACTTCATTGGGGCCAGTTCCAGTGACTCGAGAGCGGACAAAGTATGCCCCGTACACCTTGCGTAGGCCACACTGACAAAGTCCGCCCGTGACCCATCGATTTTGGAAATTTGGATCCTTCCACGTATTGAGCCGCAGCAATCCTCCGCTGACCACCACGTGGGAGCTAGCGAACTGCCCCCCGGGAGAGCCCGCGGGAATACCCGTGAAAATGTTCCAGCCTGGAGGAAGTGACGCGCCATCGAAGTTGGCCACGTACGTGAGGCTGTAGCCAGCGAGTGCGTTCGAGCTAGGAGGATTGTCCCCCGAGGGCGCATCAGTGGCCTTGATGCCCACTGGGTACCCACCGTGTGCGGAGGGGGGGGTGGGCTTAAACGTAGAGTTACCGGCGGAATTTATCGCGAAGAGAACCGTCACCAGAATCGCAATACTTGCCGTTATAACGGTGATCACAACGATGCGAGCGTTCCAGGGGCTTTGTCGATTGTGCGACGGACGAACCGGAGCAGCCTCTGATTGATTGATCATGTCGGTTTTCATGTTAGTGAGCCATCGATTGAAGGGCAGTAACCCTTCAGCGCCGCCCAAGGTCCTTGAAATAGGTACTTGCTTGGATCCGCGATGCGATCTCGAAGTGCTCCTGCGCAACAGACCTCGGTCCGCCTTGCGTCCGACGCTGGAGCAGTCTTTACACCGGTAATCACGTTTTCACGCATGAGACCGATTACCTGGATAGAACGCCGGTGGAGGCTGACAGTACGCGGCGATCGTGAAGCTCCGTCGTGAGCAAGTTTGGGATTGTCCATTTTCACCCGCCACGGCCAGAGGCTCATCGTCCCCGATCGTGCCGGCCAGACTTTACACCTGGCGGACAACATATTCGTGTTCACCGGTAGGCACGAGTCGAGTTCGAGCGCGTGTCGCGGTCGACAGATCGAACGGCATCGTTATTTAACGTTGCCGAGGACCGTAGCAAGACGTGTGCGTGCGACGGCGACTGGACCGGTTACTGCGGTCGCTGGCGCTCAGCGTGAATCTCGAGCCACTTCACTTGTGTCGAAAGAAGTTCGATGAAACGACCATTCGTCTTTTGTCCTTTTCGCGCATTCGTACAAGCCCGTCGACGAAGTCCACGACGTCTAGTGTTCGGCTACGTCGACGCTCGCAACGCGGCGGATCAGCCGGAAAATCGTTTCCCTCGGCGAAACGCTTGGCCGTTCGGATAATCATTTGGAGTTTCGCTTCGCGCTCTATCTAGGATACGAAGCAGATCTGACTACTGAAGTACGAGGCCGACGTTCATGAGCGAAAACAAAGAAGGAAGAGGGGTAATCGCATCGTTGTACGAACTGCTTATGCGCGTGCCGGGCTTCGATCGGTTTCTCCCAACATTGAACAGACGATTTTTTGCGTACCAATTCGAGAGAGGCCTCGCCCGATTTCACGACGTACTCGAGGAAACTGAACTTGAGGGACGATATTGGGTATTTTCGGGCATGCTTCTCGGATGGGCTCGCGAGGGAAAACTGCTGCCTCGTGATCGCGACGCCGACTTTGGCATACTTCCGGACGACGTTCCGCGCTTAATGCGTGCGGTGCCAAAGCTCTCGAAGGCGGGATTCCGTCCTTACAGGCAGTTCCGAACGAACGACGGCGTGCTTGTCGAACTTATGTTTCTTCGACGCCGAGCCATCTACGATTTTTCTGTCTTCTTCCCCCGTGAAGATGAACTTCAGTATTTCATGTTCGGTTGGCCACCCGACCAGCTCGTCGAGGTCGAAAAGCGCTTGCCAGTGCAAAAGCTTGTGCACTTCGAGTTCCTCGGTCGTTCGTGGCTTCGTCACGAAGACTACGAACGCGAACTCGAGTTAAATTACGGGGATTGGCGTACTCCGCACAGTGGTTGGAATTACTTGAGTGATGGACCAAACATGGTGAGTACGCAACCGTGGGTCAATACCGATACATCGTGGCTCGACTGAATTAGAGGTCACTGCGAACATAGCCAAAGTGATCGACCGACGAAAGTTTCTTCATTCGACGACCGATGATGGCTCGTCGGCACCTGGAGTTGTGCCCACGCCCGTCATTCGATATCGACGGACCGATATTGGGACAAAGACAATCAACGTAATGGCCGCGTTTACTAATGCTGCGATACCAATTGCCTCGATGCCGAGATGTCCGATAAGAACAAGAACCACTCCGAGCTGGATCAGACTACTGGCGAGATTGCGCGCCGTCATCCACCACACACGTTTATCCAGCCACGCAAAAGTGCTGTAGAAAACCATCACGGCGCTACCCAGAAGCGACAACAGCAACATCCTCATGAGTGTCGTTCCATGGGTCGAGTACGAAGCCCCAAATATCCGAAGGTACTCGGGAGCAAAGATGTAGCCAAGCACCACGCTCGGCACGAGCACCACGACGAGCGCGCGAATGGCGGAGTTTGCGTGACCGCGGAGTTCCCCTGGCTCATGCGAGGCCTCAACGAGAAAAGACCGGACGATGCTCCAACAGAAGAGGCCGACGCCACTCGAGATCATGGTCGGGAGAAAGAAATGAGCATTGGCGACCGCTCCCAGCCGTTGAATCACGATGAGCGAGAGGAGCGATGGCATGAAAACGGCCGAGAGTAATGCGGTGTACTGCGCGCCAGCGAGCAAGACCAGATCGCGCGTCGAAGGAAGAGTCTCAGTTATTCCAGTCAATGACATGTGTTCCGGGATACGTTTACGAAACAGGTACCAGCTCACCGCTATGACCGTCACCACGACCGGCACGGTCCACGCCACAAAGATTCCTTGGCTCGAAGTGATGAAGATGCACGCGGGTAACAGGCCAAGCTTCGCCAGCGCATAGGCAATGTTCTCTACCGCGACCCACCGAGAAGCTCTCAGGCCAATCAGTACGGAGTCCTGCAAGGCGAAGATTGTCCAGAGTACGACGGCCGCGACAAAGAGGGTCCTCCAGCCCAAAGACGTTGGCAAGAAACGATGACCGAATCCCAACACCAGGTACGAGACTGCCAAAATGAATCCAAAGCCGACGCACGTGACGTAAGCCCGCATGACGAAATCGCGCGTTAACTTTCCGGCTACGGGAAGGAATCGTTCAAAGATTGATCCATAACTCAGCTGCGCGAGGTTTGCCAGAAGCAACATCGCCGCGATCTCAGCCGTGGTGCGGCCGACTGTTGCGGTCGAAGCCAAGTGTGCGGCTACTCCCCAAAAGACCACTCCGATGACCGCGGTGCCTCCAGCCGAAATCATCAAGGCGATCGCGTTCTGTACGAGACGTCCAGGACGTAAGCGGGCCCTCAAATCAACCACGATCGATCGCCACGTCATATTTCGCACATTTCAAGAGAACCAAATATAGAAACTGTTTACCATCTCTAGTGAACTTCACCGAAACCGAAGTGCCGGTTCTGACACCGCAACGGTTCCGTGCAACTCTAGGTTTCAATGCGCACAAAGCGCAGTCCGGCACGGACGACAACTGCTTCACTCGGATTATGAACGATTAGAGCCAGAAGCTGGACCAGTGATCTTCCAGAACTGTTCGGGCGCTTTCATCGTCGCTCTAAATCCCCTCCGGTGGTTGCTTTTCGTTGGGGCGAACTGTGTCGCGTACAGCTTCATGACGTTGCGCTTGATGTCGGGGTCGCCGGAGAATAACTCAGGAGTCGCCAGGTTGACAGTCTTCTCGACCGTTGCGAGTCGCTCGGGCACCGCTTTTGGCATCGCCAAGCCGTACGGCATATCCAAATAGAGATACCACTCGTACGCTGACTTTTTGGCGAGCTCGAGACAGGCGTCGCTCACGGCAAGATGATCGGGGTGAAACAGTCCCAGCGGTGACAGAACTGATTTGGGGCGTCTCTCTTCGAGAACTTGGCTCAGTGCGTCTCGAATCTCTTGTTTGTCGTCGGACCGGGTAAGCACTTGTAAGTAGTCGTTGTCATGAAATTCCAACCACACGTAGTGAGCCGAGAGCATCGACATGGCCTCCGCGTCCTCATCTCGCCGTTTCTTGATTGCGTTGGGAGCGAATGGCTCACCGGTGGTCCGGCTGTTGTACCCCTCATGGAACGCATCCGGAGCACCAGCCAATACGGTTATCACTGTCACGTCAGAGTGCGCGTGGATGAACTGTGCACACGAAAGTACGGCGTCGTCGAGATGGGTCGAAATCACGACTATTGGCTGCAGTGGTGAAAATTTTGTCATCGACCCGCTCCGTCTCCCTCGGCCTGCCAATATCTATCCATTCTCCAACGCGCTTTCTGCAGTTGATACCAGGTCTCGGGCGATTCGATTTCAGCCGACCTTACGGCAGCTGCGACCTTGACTTACGCATGGAGACGACGCTTCGCAGGTACGCGAAGGGGCCATAGGCCATTCCTAGAAGTTGGTAGACCTTGGTTCTACGAGGAAAACTCGTTAATTTGCTGGGCGACAGTCGTTCCTCGGGGCGCAGCAGCATTTTGAGACCCAAGGGAACTTTTCGAAGGATGGTCACGAGTCTGCGGGGGTCATCGAGAACGAGCGACGTGTACATAGCCGTCAACCCTGTTCCGTAGCCGAAGACCTGGATCATGAATTCGTGACTAGACCTGCGGTGCGAATGGCGAACAAGCGCCGTCGGTTCGTACGCAACCGTTCCTCCGCCGAGCAAAATGTTGATGAATACCTTCAAGTCTTCGGCACTTTTCGCCTTCGTACCAATACCGACACGAACATCAAAGCCGCCGTATCGCTGAAAGGCCGAGCGACGAACCGCCATGTTGCATCCCGCTCCGAAGTGTCCGGCAGAGTAGGGGAATAATGGGTCCGAGTCAGCGACGATCTTGGTGCTCCACTTTCTCGCCAGAAATGACTTCGTGAAGCCGCCGTAGAACTCCTCAAACCACAACTGAGGTCTCGTTTCGAGATCCGTTGGGCGAACCATTCCACCTATTGCGTCCACGTCCTCATCAAGTGCGAATCTCACACCAAGCGCACGTAGCCAGTTCCGGTCAACGATGACGTCGTCGTCTGTGAACGCGATGAACTCCCCGGTCGTGACGGCGATTCCTCGATTGCGAGCGGCTGAACCTCCGATCGAGGTTTCCAACACCACGCGGACGCGACCGTCACCCGTGAACTCCGGTATTGGATCATGGTTGACGCCCGGACGATTGTCCACAACGACGATCTCAAAGTCCGGATAATCGAGTGCGAGCAGCGACTCAACCGTCCGATTCAGGTGGTCGGTGCGCCGGTAGATGGTGGGAACGACTATCGAGGCCTTCGGTAGAAGATTGTCTGGAAACGACGCGTACGATGACGGTTCGAAGTTTGCGTACTCTTCGGCCAACTCTTCAAGAACTGAGGCAGCTAGGCCGACGTCGTCCGCGGACCTCTCGACCATCCCAACAACTTGACCGCCCTTCGCCACTTCCACCCAGATTCTGTCACCCGGGAATGAGTTGAGTTTGACAGCACCTCGATCACCATCAATCTCGACTCGAACCAATCTCACTGGGCTGGGATCGTTCATCGCACGAGACCTTTCATTTTCAACTTTCTCTTGGCTCGTATGGCCCAACGGCCCAGTCGCCTTACTGCCCAGTTTGTGCAATCTGTGAAAATCAAGATATGTCGTGGTACTCCCAAGCTTGGGATGTTCGATTGAATTTACCATTCATCGGTGGATTCTGGTACTCGCGCCGGTTCGTCTCGCGCGTCAACAACCCGCAATGTCGACTAACAATCTCAGCAATTGACGGCGGTGACGGGACCCGAGCATCGCGAAGCTGTCTAGACGATGACAACGCGACGAGCGCGAATCCCTAAACGGTGCGAACTCTTGGTGTTGGCACTGCGACGAGGGTGCGACACGCAAGGCCCCCGCGGACACATTTTTGTTAGAGAGTACGCGCTCAAGAAGACATCCAAACTCTGATTAATTCGTCGCCGATCCTACTTTTTTGCCATATTCTCAAAAATGAGGATTCGCCGTGACGGATTCTCTCGCGGCGCCCTGATGAGTCGGGCAGTTTCACCCTATTTACCTGGGATTTGGCGAAGGGTAGCATTGATCATGGTTGAGCAAATGACTTTTCTGGCTAAGGCTCGACGATTGGCGCGTATTTCGACAGGTTGGCGTGCTCAACTCGCTGGCGGACTACTCCCTTGAAAATTGATGCTGAAATGACGCTGAAAGTTCAATTCGGTTCGAAGGCAGGGACCCTGCGGGCGCTGGCCGCGGTGCTGACTTCTGCCCAAGTTCTCCCCGTTTTTGTCTTCTCGGTAGGTGAGTGGCAACGAGACAGGGACGCCGTTCTGCAGCTGATCGAGAAGTTGTCTTGGTCAAGTGCGGGTCCTCTGGTCGTACGAAGTTCGGCAATGGGTGAGGATTCTCACACCCAATCTCTTGCGGGTCAGTTCAGCTCTGTATTGAACGTGAATGGACGAGCCCACATTATTCAGTCCGTCGCTGAGGTCGTCGAGTCGTACGGACGACTTCATGACGACGATGAAGTCCTCATTCAACCTGAGGTCGTGGACGCCCTTTACAGCGGCGTTGCTTGTAGTTGCGACCCGAGTACCGCCGCACCGTATCGCGTGATTTCGTGGCACGAAGGCACCGACACCACCAAAGTCACGATGGGGAACGCTGACGACGTTGAGAATTGGGTCGGCGTACCATTTCGAAAGCCCGTGGCTCTTCCAGATCCTCTCAAACCCTTGTTGGCTCTTCTTGATGAAATCGAGGCGCTGACGGGAGAGGGGCGATTCGAGGTGGAATTCGCGATCAATAGTAAGCGCGACACGATTCTTCTTCAGGCCCGTCCGCTCGTCGTATCGCCCTCGACGGTGTCTCCCAGCAGGCACGCGAAGGCTCTACGGAGTCTTTCGAAGGGTCTGAAGCAACGAAGTGACGGCACGTCATTGGCCGGTGCGCCGATCTACTCGTCCATGTGTGATTGGAATCCAGCGGAAATGATTGGGGAGAAGCCCCGTCAACTCGCGGCGTCACTGTACGAGGCTCTCATCACGGATGAAGCGTGGGCGGCCTCGAGGACGTCGTACGGATACCGCGATATGCGCGGCACCCCTCTTATGGTGAATTTCGGCGGACTTCACTACATAGACGTTCGAGCCGATTTCTACTCGTTTACACCGAGCGCCGTGAACGAGGGGCTGGTGGCGCGACTCAGCGAGTATTACTCGCGGAAACTTCTTGCGTCACCTGAGTTGCATGACAAGGTTGAGTTTGAGATCGTCACAACGTGTAACGCGTTTGGACTTTCAGATCAAATGGCAAAGCTGCGTTCAGAAGGTTTTAGTGAAGACGACGTTAACGAACTTCACCTTTCTTTAGTTGAACTGACAAACGACGTGCTTTCTGGTGAGACGACCTGGCGCCGTGACCGGAAATTGCTAGAAGAGTCGCGGACCCTTGAAGCGACGGATATTCAAAGTGCCCTTGTAAGTTGCCGGGACTCTGGCGGGTTCCCGTTCGCGGGACTTGCGAGGGCCGGATTCATCGGAAGCAAACTCCTGAAGGGCCTAGTGGAAAGGCAAATTCTCTCTTCTGATGATCTCGAGAGGCTCATGGGAAGTCTCAAATCGGTCACCCAGGACATGTTGCTTGATTTTCACCGGTTGGGGCGAGAGGAGTTTCTTTCCCTCTACGGACACCTTCGCCCGGGTACCTACGACATTTGCGCGCCTTCGTACGCAGAGGACCCCGAGCGATACTTCGGTCAAGACGCCGGCGGCGATCTCCCGAGCTCGACAAAGGGAGCCTTCAGCCTCACTGATCCCCAACGCGACGCAATAGCGCTACTCATGGCGCAAGATCACATTGCAGGGACGCCGGACGTTCTCATTGAGTTCATACAATCTTCCATTCGAAATCGCGAGTGGGGAAAGTTCGAGTACTCGAAGCAGGTAAGCCACCTACTTAACCTGGTCAACAATTTCGCTGAGCACCATGGACTTTCGAGAGAGGACGTTTCCTTTCTTCCAATTCAATCGATTCTTGCCGGTCAAGAAATGAACGGCAACTCCGACGAGTTCTTCTCTCGCCTTATCGCAGAAAAGCGTGACGATTACGAGCTCACGAGTTCAATTCTTCTCCCATCTTTTGTCACGTCGCCCAACAACTTTTTCGATTTCTTGGTGCCAAATATCGACCCGAACTACGTCACAAAAAAGCGTGTTATCGGTAGGGTCGCCGACGTCGACCGCGGTGATGACGTCAAGGGTGCGATCGCCCTTATCAGTAGCGCGGATCCCGGGTTCGACTGGCTGTTCACCACGGGAATCGTGGGGTTGATAACCGCGTACGGAGGCGTCAACTCACATATGGCGATACGGGCGCAAGAGTTGGGAATTCCGACCGTGACGGGTGTTGGCCCGAATCGATTTGCCTCGTACCGAAACGCTCATTCGATTGAACTCGACTGTGCCGCTGGTTTCGTGCGAGTCACTCGATGAAGAAAGTCGGAATTACTCAACGTCAGCTGCCCGTGACCTCGACGGGAGAGGTTCGTTTTGCACTTGACGAACGCTGGTCTCACGTACTTTGGGCCTACGGAATCCTGGCCGTACCACTCCCGAACGTTCCGAGTCTGGCGCTCTCGACGGCGAAAGAACTACATCTCGACGGCATTATTTTGTCCGGAGGGGGCGACCTTGCCAACTACGGGGGAGACTGCCCAAACCGAGACGAAACGGAGCGGCTGCTCTTGTCGTGGGCGATCGAAGCAAAAATGCCTCTCCTCGGAGTCTGTCGCGGTATGGAACTCATTGCCGACACAATGGGCTGTTCACTGGTTCGAACTGAGGGGCACGTCGGAGCCGTGAACAGTATTGAAGGCCCCCTGATGACCGGTTCGGTGACGTGTTATCACGACTGGGCCGTCAATGATTTGTCGGCGTCACTCGTTGGCTTGGCGTGGGCGGGCACCGTGTTGGAAGCACTCGCAACGCCCGACGGAAGGGTGCTTGGCGTCATGTGGCACCCCGAGAGGGAATGGCCAAACAATCCGTCCGCGACCGAGTTGGTCCGACACCATTTCGGCGCAGCGTAATGAAGGGATTGATTCTTGCCGCGGGACGAGGCTCGCGAATGGCGTCGCTTACCTCGGACCGACCAAAAGGTCTCGTCGAGATCGATGGGCGGACACTTCTGGATCGTCAACTGAGCGCGTTGGCGCTCGCGGGCATCACGGACGTCGCCATTGTTGGTGGATGGCAGATCGACGGACTGCGCCCGCTGGGATTGCCCTTGTACTCCAACCCCAACTGGGAGACAACGACCATGGTCGATAGCCTTTTATCGGCAGAATCTTGGTTCGAGGGAGAACCCGTTTTCGTCTCCTACGCCGACATCATTTTCGGGCGTGACGTCGTTCAAAGGATGATGGCCTGCGATGACGACCTCGTCATCGCCTACGACCAGCAGTGGTTGGAGAAGTGGAGTTTGCGATTTGAGGATCCACTCTCGGATGCTGAGACCTTCACGTTAACGTCGGACGAGTATCTGACGGACATCGGTCGACGCGCGACTGACCTTGCAGAAATTGAGGGCCAGTACATGGGACTGCTCTTGATTCGTCCGTCTGCCGTGAACAAGATCCGAGCCGTTGTTGAGTCAACCCAGATATCGAGCATGACGCATCTGTTGGAGCGTTTAGTTAAGAACAACGTCTGCCCTGTCAAGTGTGTCGCAACACCAGACCCCTGGTTTGAGTTCGACACCATTGGTGACATCGAATCGGGCACTCAGTTTGTCCGCGAACTCGACGAACTGGAACGAAAGATCGTTGAATCAGAGCATCCAATCTCCAAAAACTGATCGACGCAATCTGTGAGGCCGTCGTAGAAGTTGCGGGAGATTCGCGCGATGTCGTCGACTGACGCCGCGGAGCCAGACGACGTCCACATCAACGTAGTAAGACCAATCTCAGTCGAATTGAACTACAGTCACCGGAATGGAACCGCTTGCCTCCATTGTGATTCCAGCCCACAATGAGGAGCACCGCATCCGGGGTCTTCTGCAATCGCTTTCGGAGGCTTCACAGCAGGGCCAATACGCAGTCTTCGTCATCTGCAATGGATGCACCGATCGGACGCGGGAGGTCGCCGAGGAGTTCCAAGGAGTTCACGTTGTCGAGATCGAGGACGTCGGCAAGCACTTCGCGCTGAACGAGGGTGACCGACTCGCGGATGACATATTCCCTCGGCTGTACTGCGACGCCGATATCCGCATCGACTCCTCTTCGATAGAGCACCTTGTCCGACAACTCACCACTGACAAGCTCGTTGTGGCAGGCCCAATAGTCAAATACGACGTTGAACGCGGATCCTGGGGGGTGAAAAAGTACTATCGGTCCCTGGAGAGCCTGGTGATGAGCAAGTGGCTCGACGTCCATTTGGTGGGACGCGGTGTCTACGGCGCGAGTCGTGAAGCTCGCAAACGATTCGACAGATTCCCACCACTTTTCGCCGATGACAAATTCTTCGACTCTCAATACAACGAGATCGAGAAAGCAATCGTACCGGGGGCACTCGTGACGATTTGGACGCCGGCATCTCTTCGCCAACTGATACGAAACGAAACCAGAGTAGCCAAGGGAAACCGACAAGCTGCCACGTACTTCGTGCACGAGCAAGTTATAGACGGTGTGGACTCTACCGAAGGGGCGCACACCAGTGGCAGTCAGTCAACGAAGCTCGAAACGCTGACGCAATGGACGAAGGATGTCCGTCCCTCTGACATTCTGCCGCTCATCACCTATCTGTTTGTGACGGGGATGACGCGGGTATCTCTAGTGTTTCTGAGGATACGGCAGCGACAGGTTAGCTGGAGATGAGGTTCCCAGTTGGCGAGTGACGTCGCGTACGAGCTCACAGTGCGTACGACAATTTATTGATGTGGCGTCAATTCAATTGAGAGTGACGACGACTCTTCGGTTCTTCGCTCGTCCCAAGGGCGTCGCGTTTGAAGCGACTGGCTTCGCGCTTCCCTTGCCCGCTGTAGCGATTTTGACGCCGTTCACGTGACGGTCGGTCAGCAACCGTTTCAGGTATTTCGCAACGGTTAAGGCTCGCGCCCTACTGACTGCGAGGGACGTGGCCTCCGACGACGCACTGTCGCTGTAGCCAGTGAGCACAACTTTCGAATCGCTGCTGGAGACAATTTGATTCGCCAAGTCCGCAATCTGACTCTTAAGTTTCGGAGACAGTGACGCCGAATTCGCAGCGAACGGCCTCACGGTGAACGCACTCGTCGGCGCGAGCGTCGTAGGAGCAGCTGTCGTCGTCGTGGTGGTGGTGGTGCTTGTGTCGACAGCACTGTACTCTGCGACCCAATCGACCAGCGTTGACTGGGGTGTGGTGGGACAAGAACTCGGACTGTTCGGATTCGGCGCGACGTCACACCAAGTCTGCTGTTGAATGTCGAGAGTCATCGGCTGGTGGGGAACCTCGGCCGGTACGTCGACTTCTGCCCAGACTTTACCGTCCAACGTGTACGAGACTGAAGTTGCCGTCCAGATCACGCCCCACGTGTGCCACTGTGACATATCGGCGTTAATCGTGCTGTGGACTTGGTCATTGTTTGAATCGAAGTGCAGGGTAGCCATTGAGAAGCCAGTCGAGCCGTCCGTTTCGTTAAAGTCAATCTCTGGCGGCCACCCCGTCGTCGGCCATAACAGTTCAACCTGCGTGGGTCCGGCGCCCGTCACTCTCGATCGAACGAAGTAGGCGCCGTACGTACTAGTAAGCCCGCATTGACACACGCCGCCGGTCACCCATTTGCCCCCAAAAGCCGGGTCCTGCCAGGTGTTGAGTTGCAAGAGTCCGCCGCTCACGACCACGTGGTTCGCGGCCCACTGCGATCCGGGATCACCGCTTCCCGGAGCTCCCGCATAGACATTCCAATCGGAGGGAACCTTCGTGCCGGTGAAGTCGTTGACGTAGGTCCGCTTATACCCCGTCATGGCCGTCGGGCCAGGAGGCGCTTCGCCTGATGGTTCCGATAGTAAAGGGGTACCGTCGGGGACCGCGACGCTTGGACTCGTCGCGTGGTGAACAACTGAAGCCAACGTCGTTGAGGCGCCCGTGACACTTTCGCTCCCAGGTACCACGCTCAGTGCAATGGACACCACGATCGCCAGTGCACTAACCCAGACGATCAACGACCAGCGATTGCCTCGCGTACCGTGTCCAAACTCGTGTCGTCGCCAGTTCATACCCGAGAACTCCACATCACTTATCGCTCTCCTACTTACACTTCACTGACAAGCCCCGATGGGACAAGCGACACCGCCGCCGACAATAAACTTCAAGACCACAAATCCTGAGCACAATCTCAAAGCGACTTGGTCAATGTTAGCAATTGGGCGAGCGGCGTCGAAACGAGAACTGGTTGGACCCTACGACAAATATGTTGCTTCATCAGGAAGGTAACAGTGCAGATAAAAATCACTCTGTTGGTAAGATGCGCTCCTGTGACTCTTCCGAATCGCTCGCCGTTCAGCGTGTTCATGCGACTTGCTTTTCGCAAAATACTCATCATCGCTTCAATTTTGATGGAGCCACTTCGCTCTCGGATTAGGAGTAACGCACTCGAACGGCACGTGGCAAATTCGCAGGTCACCGATTCTATGGGAGGTGAATTCCCGAAACTATTGATCCTCATGGTGTACCGCCTGAGGAATGTTCGTCTGGTTCAATCGCTCCTTCGTGAGGTCAGTTCCGAAGCTGACGTTCGTCTATGGGCATTCGATGAAATTGCTCCAGAACTACGTGGTCAGACGGTTGGTTGCGGACCCGGCACTCGATTCGAAAACTTCAATTTTCTTTATCGCAGTTCGAGCGTTGAAGAAGGGGCCTGGGTAGTGCTTGCCGACGACGACGCTCTCTTCGTCAAGGGAAGTCTTACGGAAACCATCAGGATCATGATTCGTGCGGGGTTTTCTCTCGCTCAGCCAAGCCAAAGTGTGATGGGCTGGTGGACGAGTTTATTCAATGTCTCGAGACCCTTCTCGTTCGCTAGGGATACTAATTACGTCGAGCAGGGACCGATTGTCATCATCGAGTCTTCATTCGCTAAGGAAATCCTTCCTCTTCCGGAAGACAAAGACATGGGCTGGGGAATCGAGGCGGAATGGTACAAAGCAAAGCAAGGGCGCTTTCGTTTTGGCGTCATTGACGCGTGCCGCGTCGCACACTGGAACCGGAACGCAACCTCGTATCCAGTGGGACCGGAAATGATCAGCATGCAGAAACGTCTCGCGGCGGTCGGAGCCGACAGCGTGTGGCAGTTGCAAACTGTTAACGGTCATTGGTGGAAGTGGCAGCAGTCTCCTTCGTGGAAAAAAAACTGACTGCCGTTGGACGCCGGAATTACCCGCTCGATTCATTGTCAGCTCGCAATCCGTACGTGGTGCGCCGTAAGTGAATCCCGGATCTGGTTGGACGCGACTGGCTCAACGCCCAAGAACGTCACGATGAGCGTTCATTGACTCTGCGAGTGAGAATCGTGCTTGCCGCCGTTCTTGGAATCCGCGAAGTACGTTCAGATGACTCTGCGGGCGTTGTAGTAGTCCACCAGTCGGATTTTGGTGAACACAGCTCCTGTAAGATTCCCAATGAATTACGGCCCGACGACGTCGGTTCCGCTAGCAGACCATGACGAGAGGCAGCATGCCGGTTGTGAGCGTAGTGATTCCCAGCTTTCGTGGCGGAGCGTTCCTAAGAGACGCCATTGCTTCCGTCCAGTCGCAAACGTTTCAGGACTGGGAACTTATCGTTGTTTTGGATGGGTGCGAGGATGATCTATCTGAGATCGAGCGAAACGATGATCGAGTAAGGGTCTTCCGACAGAGGAACCGCGGCGAATGTGTGTCACGAAATGTTGGGATCGGACATGCTCGTACAGGTCTTATCGCGCTTCTCGACGATGACGATCGAATGTTGCCCAATCGACTCCAGACTCAGGTTGATGTAATGAATGACGAGAGCGTTGGTGTGTGTCACACGCAGTATCGCGTCATTGATGAGCATGGGGAGATCATTGGCGAAGGGGAGTCGAAGGAGTCTCAGTACCGCGATTTTCTTCGGGCCGATGGACACATCTTGATCTCCACCGCGATGATCAGACGAGAACTCATTCAGGATGTAGGTGGGTTCAGCCCTCTGTTTCTGCTCAGCGGAGATCTTGATCTCCTCTATCGCGTAGCCCGAGAGAGTTCCTTTTTCTTTCTGCCAGAGGTCTTGACGGAGTATCGCCGACATGGGTCAAACTTGTCGTTGCCAGTGTCAGGAGGGGATCAGTTGAAATTGATCCTTAGGCAACATCTGTTCTTTGCCGAGGCGCGTGGGGAGGTAGACAACGTTCGAGCAATTCGACACGGCTTGCCTCGCGTACCCGCTGGGCGTGCGGCGCGGGCGATCCGCTACGCTCGCGATGCGCGGGCCCGCAAGAACTACGTTGGAATGTTTGGCGCTCTTGGACTTTCCCTCGTCCTGGCGCCACGAGTCACCCTTTACCTGAGTCTGAAACAAGCCCGGAGCGAGTTGCCCACGGTTCGTTCTCTGCCGTCGGTGGTTCGTACGCGCGTGAAAGCTGGTCGTGAGAGGTAAGTGGGAGAACACATCAGGGAATGAGTGACGGCTTAAGAGGGTGTTGATGCCACTCGTCGTGGTCTGTTACCGCTCAATTGAATTCATTCGGGGAGCACCTCTCCGTAGCGTCTGAACTCGTATGCCGTTTCGATGAGACGGAGCACTCGAGTAGAGATCATTTCCAAACGCCAAACCCGTATTCGTCCAGATACGTACGAAAGAGCCATCGCGATAGGCGCTGAAAATGTTCGGACAAATCTTGAACCAAGGTATCGAGCAATAAGGTTTTCTTGCGCTGAGTGCGAAGTAAGTGGGTTGAGTTGATCAGCGATTCTGGGGTAGTCCCGGCTTATACGCGCCAACCCCCTACCGCTTCGACGACAATCGGCGGCAAATCTTCTAAGACTCCGACTGTGCCAATGTCGCGCTGAGAGCGACCGATCAAATACGGCCACTAGGCCGGCGTCTTGACATTGCAGACCGAACCTCAGGTCTTCGTGGAAATCGATCCGACTCTCTGTATCACTGACCAGGTCTAAGAAGCTGGCTCGCTTCATTGACATGTTGCCGGCCCACAGGTGGGTGAAGATCGAACGAGCGTCTTCTTCATATAAACCGCAGGTGCTCCCGTAGTCCGCGGCGTACAGAATTGTGGTTGCCTGTCCATGTCGGCGTGGGCTTGGCACCACGGTGGGCATATAGCCGAGGACTACGAGATCTTCGTTTTTCACGTGCCATCGAGCGTGGGCACTGATGAGTCCCGAATCAGCTTCGACGTCGTCATCTAGGATGACCACGACGTCGTAACGTGACGCCTCAATTCCCCTTCGCCTCGCCGCACTCTCGCCAGCGTTCTCTTGATAAAGGACGCGAAGTCGCGGCTCTCTTTTGGCCCAATCCCTAAGAAGTTCGAGAGAACCGTCACTGCCGCCGTCGACGACAATGACGACTTCTCCTGTACTTGGATCTTCCAAAAGAGGGCTTATGACCCTGACCAGTAATGGTCTTCTGTTGAACGTTGGAATCACCACACTGAGGAGTCCGCCGGGTGGCTTTACGTTCTCTTGTCTCGTCACGCAACGTAATACTATTCGAATCGACAATCAAGGGAGGAGTCGTTCGAGCGCTCGTTCTCAGTGGAGATTATATTTGCCAGTCACCGCCAGCTCCTATAAGGTCGCCAAATATTTGTTGCGATGTAGCCTCGACGATATGACCGAGAAGAGTTCTGTCGCTTCTTTGAGCAACGAGGTCTGCAGTGTTGATCCAGAGTTTCGAAGTTTCACCGCGGTAGCTCGGGTAGCTGGTCAACCTTCAGCAACATCGAAGTTCAACACGTCCATCTTCAGAGTTCTCGGACTCGTCAATTCTTTGACGTGGCACTAATCGTGCGCACTCGAGCACACGAGGGTCGTGGATGAGACGCCCTCAATTCGGAGGTCTCATAAAGAACGCCGCGGCTCTGATGATTTCCAGTGCGGTGTCAGCAGTAATCGGACTCGTGTTTTGGGGGGCGTCCGCGCATTTGACGTCGGCTGCGACCGTTGGCCGCAATTCCGCGGAGATTGCGGCGTTATCTCTTCTAGGTCTTCTTTCGCAGTTGAGTTTTGGCTCGACTTTTGAGCGCTTCATTCCGGTCGCGGGCTCTCGGACGCGTAACTTCGTGGCGCGCGCGTACGTCTTGTGTGGAGCACTCGCCCTTATTCTTTCGATCGCCTACGTGTCATTGGGCATTGGCCACAGCTTCTTGCCCTCGTCGCTACTATGGCGAGCCTTCTTCGTCGTCTCCGTCATCCTTTGGACAGTGTTTGGGCTTCAGGATTCGGCGCTCGTCGGACTTCGTTCGGCTCGGTGGGTACCCGTTGAGAACATCTCGTATTCTTTGGCGAAGCTGGCCCTACTGCCACTGTTCATCTTGTGGACGTCGAAGCAAGGAATTTTCGTCGCCTGGATGTTCCCGGTCGTTTGGTTGATAATTGCCGTCAATTGGTACTTGTTCAAGAAGCGTATTCCTGAACATCAGGCGCGCAGCAGTGCCAGTGAGGATCTGCCTTCAACGCGTCAGTTGATTGCACTTTCTGGTGCACAGTACGCCAGTCTGCTCGTCGCAGTCCTCACGTCGTCCATCACCACCCTCATCGTCATCGATCGACTGGGTCCTGTCGCGAACGCGCATTACTACATACCTGCGCAGATCTCCGGGGGTGCGATACTCGCTCTCGGTGCCATCATGAGGTCTTTCCTCGTAGAGGCCGCGTCTGAGCCCAGCGCCATGCGACACTTCGTGCGCATCACGCTTCGAGCAACGGTCGTGCTGTTACTTCCGGCGATGATATTCGGCCTCGTGTTTGCTCCGCAGATTTTGGACATTTTTGGCCGAAGCTACTCGGACCAGGGAACGACCCTCCTTCGAATGCTGTTGTTGTCGTTGCCCGCCATCGCCGTTACGTCGTTCTACGCTTCCTTCGCGTGGATCGACCGCAACGTATGGTGGTTCGCGATTCGTGAAGTGGCGAGCGCGATTATCTTCTTCAGCGTCTTTCTGGCGCTTCTCGGTCACTTTGGCATTCTGGCAATTGGTATTGGTTCTCTGATTGAGTCAGGAGTTCAGGGATTCTTCTTTCTTCCGATTTTGATCAAGCGATACCGGCTGGCGGTTGATGGACCGGTTCCGACAAATTGATCTCCCATTTCCAATTTCTCCGTTGAACGTCACCTCGCCGCCTCGTATTATTTCGTCGAGAAGGTGCCTTTCGGGGCAAACCACTTTTCTGCGTTGGCATTCTCACGATGTCGTATGCGAGGCTGACCGTTGTGTCTGATCTTGGAGCACCACAATTCGGCTCATCGACGGGGTCAGACCCCAACGGGAGCGACGAGGTTCGCCGACTTCGAATTCTCGTGGTCGGTGACGTCTTCCCGTGGCCCGCCCGCGACGGCTACCGCCTACGATTTTCCTCGGTCGTCAATGCGTTGAGCGGCGTAGGTGATATTGATCTGTTTGTGGCCGCCTGGGAAGGCGAAGATGACGTAGGACAGCCCCCGAACATCATTGGTCGGTGCGAAGTCGTGGTCGCTCCCTTGACACATTCTTCATTGGGACGTTATATTCGCACCGGCTCGAGTCGGTTACCCTCGCGAATTCTTTGGCGTTCTTGGGTCAATTCTCAAAGAGAAATCCGCCAGTTTGTGCGAAAGCCCTACGATCTCGTCTGGTACTGCCACGGGGACGCGTTCGCGGCCCTCGGCGATCCGTCGTTCGGTCCAGCCGTCGTTGATCTCGACAACCTCGAGAGTCGCGTGATCCGGGCTCCTCGTATTGCGTTCATTAAGATGTCGACTCGCAACGAAGGCCTCGCCCGCGTGCTTCGTTTGAATATTGGCGCGCTCGCAACTTGGGTCATCATCTGGCGTGACCGTCTCTTGTGGTCCCGTCTACAACGTGCAATTTCGAAGGAAGTGGCGTCGACGGTGGTCTGCAGCGAAGTCGACCGGAAGCGCCTTTCGACAAAACGTGTCACGATAATTCCGAATTCCTATGACGATCCCGGACCGCCGCCTGGCCCTCTAGTGATTGCACCAATTCTGTTAATGGTGGCGCTCTTCACTTACCAGCCCAATCTCGATGGTGCCCGCTGGCTTGCGCAAGAGGTGTTACCAGAGCTTCGCCGCCTGGTGCCCAACGTTACTGTGCGACTCGTGGGCCGCTATGACGAGCGGCTACCTGCCGTCGCCACGGTACCGGGAGTCGAAATTGTCGGTGAAGTTGACACGATCAGCGTAGAACTACGAAAATCTCGAGGCGTTGTGGTTCCGATCCTCAGTGGGGGTGGGACGAGGGTCAAGATACTAGAGGCGCTCGCCTACGGCGTACCTGTCGTGTCGACCGGCGTTGGATGCGAAGGTCTTGGCATCATAACGGACCACCACGCGATGATTCGAAATGCCCCATTGGAATTCGCTGCGGCCTGCGCGCAAATTCTCGCGAGCGACGCACTTTGTGAAAGCTTGCGCAGCAATGGAAGAAGTTTGTATCAGGACCACTACAGCACCGAAATTGTCGCTGCACAGGTTCGCGAACTTGCGTTAAGCGTGGCGCGTCATACGAAGCCAGAACCTCGCAACGACGTGGGCTAGTGCCATTCGTCATCGAAGCGGACAAGTCGCCGCTCGCGACACACTGTGGTCTGACTCCACACTCGCCACGCCCTCTTTAGAACTCCTGGAAAATTTGAGCTAACCGTCGCGAAACGTGCCGTGGCGCCGACGCCCCGTCCTTCGGTTTACACGGATACTTTGAGAACCGTCGCGGTATTCCAATGAGCGGCAATCCGATAACCGTGGTTCACGAACGTAGTCTCCAGCGTTGCTTCCCAACCCACCGGAAAGCCAACCACTTCCTCGCCGTAGGCCTCTTCTGACTGCGAGAGAATTATTATCGTGGGCTTCGCTTGGAGAAGAAGTTGACCGATATTTTGGTACGACCCAGCTGACCCGGGATCGTACACAGCTACGGTGGTGATATCGCGTTGTCCGATGGGTAGGTAGTAGTTCACGAGACCAATCGTGTCTCCGGAGTGAACGTGGGCGTACGCGTAGTTGACCGCCGCGAGCTCTCCTCTTGAGAATGAAGCGTACGCGTCATTGCCTCCGCGCACGATAGTCGTGGCCAGTGCGAAAGCCAGAACCACGCCGATGATGATGAGCCGTAACGTCATTCGGCCAATCCCTGCGAAGCGCCCGATCGAAACCTTGGGGAGAAGACCACGGATGGTGCCCGACTGGCTCGGAAGTATCGCCGATGCCGCGAGTAAGGAGGCAAAGGGTAACGCGAAGAGCACCACTCGCAACAATCCTTCGCCACCGTAACTCTGAGCGGCGACCAACAGAAAGGGCGCACCGGCGAGAGCCTCCAACGCACGTGAGTCCGTGTACCTTCGCAGGAATCCAACTCCGGCGAGGAAGAACAGTGCGCCCGTCAGAAGAATCCTGATCTCAACGACCAACAAGTGAGTCGGAGCGCCCGATACCCTGCTGGTCACGTTGGAAGTGAGAGTGCTACTCACTTGACCAACCGACCCGAAAATGACATTGAGGTGACCGACCCAGTAGTTGCTGGCACCAAGGCTCAACCACCCGAGTGCTAACGCGGCGATAAGGAGCACTAACTCGGGGCGACCGAGGCGACGAGTGAGGAGACAGGCGGCGAGCGCCAGGACCATGGCATACGGCGTCAACTGGTGGCTCATTGCGGACGCCAAACCAATGAGTCCAAGCAACCCGAGGACGCTTATCGTCTCGACGCTTCCCCAAGTGGTTGTCGCGTCGTTACCTACGAGGCGCGAGTGTGTCATGAGGGCTCGGCTCTGCGCGACACGCTCCTTCCAATACCCTCGCTCGGGTGCGGCGCGATCCAAGCGCCTTGGTTGCCAACACGCGAGAACTGCGGCGATCACCACGAGGTAGAACAGATAGTTCAGCGCTTGGGGGGAGAAATAGTCTTGGAATATCCAGTTCGTTGCGTAATAAAGCGCGATGCCGAGCCATCCCGCTCGGCGGCTCACGCCGCTAAATCGAGCAATGACCAACAGTGGTGCCAAGTATGACAACTCAATGAAAATCGGAAACCAGCGAAGGAATGCAATGGCGTTCGCTTGTCCCGTGAAGGCCACGAGGATCGCGGACAGCGAGAACCCCCCGGGCCATGAGAATCGTGCGTCGTAACCATTTAATGGGTGTCCATTTTGAATGATGTACTGAATGAAGCCAGCGTGAACCCACGAGTCAGTGAGCTGGGCGACGGGCTCGATGGCTGACGCAGTGCCGTACAGGAAGATCGCCAAAAGCACCACGAGGGCGAAGAGCCGGCCTGAGCGTAACGGCGTCCGTAACAGTTCGATGGCGAAGCCCATGACGACGAACGCGAGACCTACAAAGTAGGGCCATCCGAGGACGGACACCAAGCCGTACGCGCCCATTTTGAGGTAGTCCGCGTTGTGAACGGCGACGAGCCAAAGGACAAGTCCGGCGAAACCCAAAAAGAGTCCGAGAAAGTTTCGAATTGGTTGGGGCTCGCCGTTGAGGTCTCGTCGCACGATGGTCATGACACGCAATCACTCATCCAATTGTCGTGAATCGGACGATGATGAGAACGATGAAGAGGAGAAACAACACCACGATGGACCCGTCGAGCACTTGCGATACTGAACGCGACAGCGCTAGGCGCATCACTCGAGTCAGTGCGCGAAGACACAAGAGCGTCACAACCGCCGCCAGCGACACGAAGATAACTTGTGGCGCGCCGAGAGCCCCCGCGTTGGCGAAAACTATGCCATTCATTTCGCGCTACCCAGTCGCCGCGGACGTGATCCAGACTGCCAAAGTAACGACGGGAGACACACGACGCACGTGAACTCTTCGAGGACGATCGGATGCCAAAATTTCCAGGTGATCAGTAGTTGAGCGGCGATCATCACGAATGCCAGGCTCGACGCCATCGTGAGGCCAACTTCGAGGGCGGCGTTTTTGAGTTTGATCAGCCCAACAACGGACCATCCAGGGATGACAATGCCGAGGATGAGTCCAAAGAGGAACCTCACCGGTCCGTCAATATTCGTCACCGTCAGCGCCAGTGTCATGACGTCGATGATCGCCAGGAGAGTAGAAATTGTCTCTCGAGTGTTTCGCGTACGCGGGAGAGTTGCGAATGTACGAGGCACGCCTTGTGCGGCGACGTTCACGCGATTCGTGTCCGCAACGTTTCGAGTGACAGCAGCGCGCGGCGTCGCAACCTCGGCGCGACGATCGTAGAAGTGAGCGCCTCGTTCTTGAGATCCGCCCAAGCGAGCTTGGTGTCGTGAGAGTTCACGCTGGCACGAGTACCGAACAATCTCAAGATCGTCAGCAACGACGACGCGAGGTTCGCAGTACACCCCAGGGACGACGCCAAGTTGAGCGGCGAAGTTCTTGCTCACCGCCTTGCCGCCGTTCCGAAAGACCTGCGTGCCGCCGTTCTCGTCTTCGAGAACAATTACCACGTCGAGCAGATCGAAGCGTTCAACGAGAAGTGCCAGCGCCGAATATATAAACCCCAACCCCGATTCTGAGATCGACAGTGTTTCGAGCGCCGCTCGCAGGGAGTCGCCTTGGGGACTTGGATCCGAAGGATCAAGTTGATTCCCTTGTGCGTCGTGGTCTGGACTCATTGAAACGCAATTCCACGTCCCACAGCTGGCTCCTTTCGCGTCGCACGAGCGATATGGGACAGAACGTTTGTGTAACTGCATGGGTGACCGTGCATGGTCGATTCTAGGTCGTGACCGTCAAAGTCTGGGAAAATCGGACTTCTCGTTAGTGCCAAAAGTAGTTGCGTGCGACGCTTCGCGCGTAGGCGAGAGGCCCGTACGCCATGCCCAGTACGTGTTGTAGGTACGCACGACGGGGATAGCTCGCCGACGAACTCGGCGATCGCTCGTCACGTGGCTTCGTAAGAAGTCGGTAGCCGGCGGGAATTCGACGAAACATCCTGGCGAGGTGTCGAGGATCGCGGACGACCATCGCGGTGAACATTGCCGTCAATCCAACGCCGTAACCGAACACTTGGGTGAGGAACGCTTGCTCACTTTGACGATGCTGATGATGTACGACAGCTCGGGGTTCGTACGCGAGAGACCCGCCGGTGAGGACCTGTTTCATAAACAGTGATAGATCCTCGCCACCGCGCGCGGGAGTTCCAGTACCGAGCGTGACGTCGAAACCTCCCTTTGTCTCGAGGGCTGATCGACGAAAGGCCATGTTACAACCGGCTCCAAATCGACCAGGGGCGTAGGGGAACATTTCGTCAGTCTTTGCCAGAAGTTCCATACTCAGAATTTCGGCCGAGAACGTGTGATTGAATCCACCGAAGAACTCTTCAAACCAAAGCTGCGGCTGAGTCCGGAGTTCCGTCGGCAGTACGAGGCCACCAATGCCATCGACTTCGGGGCTGTTGACGAACCTCGTGCCCAACTCTCGCAGCCAATTCACGTCGATCACGACGTCGTCATCGGTAAAGGCGATGAAGTCACCCGTTGCGTTGGCGATCCCACGATTTCGTGCTGCCGACACGCCGGGTTTTGACTCTTCGAACACTCGGACTTTGCTGCCGCCTGGAAACGACGGCAGTGGAACGCCCCGGGAATCTCGTCGATTGTCAACGACGATGATGTCGAAGTCTGGATAGTCGAGCGCGAGCAGCGTCTCCACTGTAAGCACTAATCGAGAAGGGTCCTGACAGATGGTCGGCACTACGACAGAGGCCTTCGGTAGAAGATCATCAGGGATCGCAACGTGTGACGGTAGAACCATCTTCTCGAAGACACATGTCAACTCTTTAAGTTTCAGAAGCGAGAGTCCACCGTCTTCTGAGACGGTTTCGAGAATCCCAACAACTTGATCGTGCTTCACCACTTCGACCCAAACGCGTTGACCAGACTTGGCGTCGCTGATGTCGACGTCGCTCAACGAATCAAGGTCGACTCGGACAATCGGAATTGGCGCCCAGTTCACGAAGTTGCGTGAGGCGAGGTTACGTCCTGAGGCAATGCCGGAAGCAGTACGCCGTTCTGTCATTGATTAACGCGCTCGTCGTTGGGCGGATGGTTTCAATCCGATATCAGGTTCTGTGTTCTTTAGAACAGCTTCCCACCGGTCCGTCGAAGACGTACCGACGAAGACCGGATCCTTCATTAGTCGTTCGCGACTGGCTCGAGAACGTTGAGAGGTGAACTTTCACGTGCGGCCGGCGTAAGACGTCGAGCGAGACGGTCCCACGCGTCGGGACTCGGGAACTGCAACTCCTCAAGTCTGAGCGCGTGGTTAAAGGCCACGTGCACCGACGACGGACTTCGCAGATCGGCGAGAAGCCCACCGACGTAGCCGTGTCCCACCATTGGCAACGTGGAGTCGGTGAGAACTACCGTCGCGATGCCGCTATCGACCGCGGAAGAGAAGGCCCGCGAGTCAATCGCCGGGTCGGCGACACTGAGTGCTGACGATGTCGAAACCAGCTCTTCGAGGCCGCTGGCCGAAATGTCATCACCAATGAGGTGAACGTTATCCGAGTGGTAGCTTCCCGCCACCATGTCCGGCATTGCGTCGCCCGTGTAGCGCATGACTACGTGGAGTTGGTAGTCAGAGATCCACGCTTCGGGAATCGCGTCGAACGCCGAGAGCACGGTGGCCAGCGAGCCACCATTGTTCCTCGGGAGAAACGCTGTGATCTGACGATCGGTCGAACGACTACTTCTTCCGCGAAGCGAGAGGGCCTTACGCGCTTCGACGTGGGGACCTCTCGATCCAAAGACTTGCGCTAGTTCGGCGGCGTCCGCGATGTCGCCGACGTAGACCCGATCAGCTTGGTACAAAATCTCCGCTAAGGAAATGGGCCTCACTGGATTTGACGCGGGCAAGCTGGCGCAGATAACTGTCGTTGACGCACCGGACGCCTTAGCCACCTGGAGAAACTGTCGAATCCAACTGTTGTCGATGCCCGGCCACGCGTACGCGATCGCCGTACCAACGTCGGGGGCGATCAGATCCCTGAAGGCGCGAGCGCGCAGTCGAGGATTATTCGGTGCGCGGTGTCGATCGATGTTGGTACCAGTGTGCACGTCATGCGCGGTCGCTAACGAAGCAGCGCGATGGAGTCCCGCCATGAAGTCCGACGCGACGTCAACTTCGATGCGAGTGACTCGCGATGTCTTCGCGAGTGCTCGAACGATCTCAGAAACGATGATGCCCGGAATAGTGAGTGACGAACCTGGACCCGCGACGACAACGCCTGTCCGATACTCCTGGACACTATTGCTGAGGGAGTCCTCAGGGCGCCAAAACACGGTATCTCCTTAGCCTTTCACTTACGATCACCCGCAAGATTCTGAATCCGTCACGAAGAGCATTGAGGTTGCTGACGCCGTGAATGCGGCTCGCTTCGTAACACGGTACTTCGCTGGTGCGCAGTCCTGCTCGTTGTGCACGGATACCAATCAAGGTTTCTACCTCGAAGCCATCGGTATCGATTCCCAGCCAGTCCAAGCGGTCCGCCCAAACGCCGATGTAGCCATAGGTCGCGTCCGTGTAGTGGGCGCCGAAGAAGATCTTGAGAAGGAAGCAGATGCCGCCGTCACCGAAGCGTCGGAACTTTGTAATGTCGCTCGAACCCGCGCCCTGGCAAAATCGGCTTCCCTTTACGTAGTCCGAACCAGAAAGCAGAGCGTCCGTGAACGCGCCAATCTCAGCGCCGTCCATGGATCCATCCGCGTCCAAAGCGATAAGGATGTCACCCTTGGCCGCGTAGAGGCCGGCCTTGAGTGCGGCTCCTTTGCCGGACTTTGGCTCATGAACGATTCGTACGTCGGGGCGGAGCACTTTGGCGATGCGCTCGGTGTCGTCGTTGGAACGGCCGTCCACGACGATGATCTCGTGCACCCAAGTCGGGACGGTGTTCAGCACGTAAGGAAGGTTCCCCGCCTCATTAAGCGTGGGAATGATTATGGAAACACTTACCTCGTCGCGGGTGAGGCCACGTCCGAGAGCGTTATCCATTTGAACCGACAGGGCCGCTGGGTCCACCGTCCACAAGCCTTTGCTCCTCATCAGCCCTTGCGTCCTAAAGAATGGCAGAATTGTTCAAATTTGTCAACTTCGAGTGATTTCGAAAGATTTTGAAATCTGCCTGTCACAAGCGAATTACCAGTACCAGATGGTATTTTGCCCCCTGGTGCGGATCCATGGTGATGTTGTATCACGCCACGGAGGGGGACTATACGTCGCCCTCGGGCAAATTTTGATAAATAGTCGGTACTCATCAAATCTCCCTTGCTTTCAACTGATTCCTCGACGTACCCGAGGAACCGACTACTGAGCACTTACTCCGACCCTTGAGATTTACCACTGTGTTGCCCTCGCGTGGTTACGGCTCCATGAATCTTTTGGCAACCAACGATTTTCTAAGCCGCTACTAAATTTGACCGAGTTGAGGAACCCTCCCGGTTGCCCATCCTCTAATTGTTCGATTTAGCTGTATTCAGCGACCCAGTCGACCTGCATGGACTGCTGGGAGGAGGGGCAAGCGAAGCCCGACGAGCACCACGTCTGCTGTTGAAGGTCGAGCGTCATAGGCACGCTAGGTATCTGGACGGACGATGCCGGCATCGTTCCCCACGCCCGTCCATCGACGGTGTAGGTGATGGAGGATGGAGTCCAGATGACGCCCCACGTGTGCCATTGCGTCATGTCGATGTTGAGCTTGATCTGATTCTGACTCTTACCGGACGCCGGTCCCCAAATGTCGGTCGCCGTGGTGCTCCCTGCGCCACCACCGGTCTCGTTGAAGTCAATCTCGGGCGGCCAACCGACGGTGGGCCAGAGCAACTCGACGCCAGTGGGACCGCCGCCGGTGACTCGCGAGCGTACGAAGTAGGCGCCGTAGGTCTGCGTGTGCCCGCATTGGCAGAGTCCGCCAGCGACCCATTCGTTGTTGTACGCGGGGTCTTGGTAGGTGCTGAGATTCAAGAGACCACCGCCCACAGTGACGTGTCCACTGGCCCATTGACCACCCGGGTCGCCACCCGGCGTACCGGAGTAGGTGTACCAGCCAGCGGGGAGGGTGTTGCCACTGAAGTCGGTCACGTAATTCTGTGAGTAACCCGACATCGCGCTGGCGGACGGAGGGGCCATGCCGGACGGTTCGGAGCTGTCAGGTGTGCCCGTTGGGAACGCGGTGTTGGGCGTCGGAGCCGGGACCGTCGTCGTTGTCGTCGGCGGCTGGGTCGTGGTCGTCGAAGGCGGATTAGTCGTCGTTGTCGTCGGCGGCTGGGTCGTGGTCGTCGAAGTAGGGTGCGTCGTCGTGGTCGATGGCGGCTGGGAGGACGTCGTCGTCGTTCCCGAACTCGACGCAGAAGTCGGCGCCTGTGTGGTCGACGTCGGTGCCTGTGCTGTCGAGGTCGGCGCGAGGGTGGTGGGTGTCGCCGTCGTTGCCACAGTGGTTGCCGTGGTGGTGGTGACGGTCCGCAACCTCACGGGCCTGATCTTGCTCGCCGAGTTCTGAGGACGCCAGCGACTCGCGAACTCCACCAATTGCGCGTGGTTCCACCGCACGGTGTGCGTTGACGTCACGTACACGACGTTCGAAGACGCACTTCCCTGTCCGTCGCCGGACGCCGACGCGTCGATGCCGATCATGCCAACGAGTACGCAGGATGTAACGGCGAGCGTTACCACCTTTGGAAAACGGTGCGCGGTGTTGCCACTAATGAATTTTTTGAATAAGCCCTTGTCCATGGCATACAAATTCACAGCCTCAAATCACACTTCAACCTACGTAGTCCCAACAAACAGCCAATTCTGTTCTATACCGTTTGTGACCAGGAATTATTCAGCCATCACTGAGCTCGAATAATGCCAAAAAGGCCAATTATTTGACTACGAAGGCCGGATATTAATGACCTCCCGGGCCGTGTGGTTTTGACGAGTCACACGGTTTTGAGGTCGTTCGACGCGTGAGTGGACACCGTGGATTTCCGCGAAGAGAGTCCCTCTAACGAGTTGCGTGCGTTCGATCCGACGACGGACTTACCGGGATCTATGATCTCGACGACGCAAACGAGGCTTCGCCCTCGTTTCGATAAGTCCAGGTCAGGGCATCCGGGGTAGAGCAACGAGACCGTGATTCGAAAGGTATCGCCTACAAGATGGTCTGGTGGGCCGCCCAAGCGTCTCCCACGATGACATCAAGGTCGGAGTGTTCGGGACGCCAACCCAGTAATTCGCGCGTGCGCTCGTTGCTCGCGATCGCCGCGGCGGGATCGCCCGGCCGGCGATTGGTGTAGCGAATCTCGAAGTCGGTGTTGGTGATCCGCTGCACGGTCTCGGCGATCTGTCGATTGGAGTAGCCCACGCCCGAACCCATGTTGAGAATCAACTCTGGATGATCGTCCAGGGCTGTGATGGCGCGAACGTGGGCGTCAGCCAGGTCCGTCACGTGGATGTAGTCCCTAATGCACGTGCCGTCGGGCGTTGGATAGTCATCGCCGAAGATTTCGAGGTAGGGGCGCCGACCGGCGGCCACGTCCAAAGCAATAGGTATGAGGTGAATCTCGGGAGAATGGCGCTCGGGGTGCGCGAGCGTCGCGCCGGCGGCGTTGAAGTAGCGCAGCGACGCGGCTCGCAGGCGACCACACGCCACGAGCCAGTGGAGCCCCTCTTCCACCATTCGCTTGGACTGTCCGTAGGGACTGTGGGGCTGGATGGACCTGGTCTCGTCAATGGGCATCTCGACTTGATCGCCGTACACCGCGCACGACGACGAGAAAACGAACCGCTCAACGCCCGACTGGATCAACGCGTTAAGCAAGCGAAAACTCGAGGCCACGTTGTTGGCGAAGAATACCTCGGGGTACTTCATGGACTCCCCGGGTTCGATACGCGCGGCGAAATGGACGCAGGCGTCAAAGGATCCGAGGGAGCGAACGAGTTCGACGTCACCGCAGTCGCCCTCAACGAACGTGGCGTTGACGGGTACGTTCTCCTTGCGACCAGAGATGAGGCTATCGAGCGCGACGATCTCGTGACCCTTCGAGACCAACAGTTCGGCGGTTGTTGATCCAATGAATCCAGCGGCGCCGGTGACGAGCACTCTCACGAGGACGCCCTCACGCTTCGCGCGACTTCGTCCGCGATGCGGACTGGCGCGTCAATAATCACCGTTAGTTCGATCACCCGAGGAATGTAACACGGTATTTCCCATAACGAAGCCCCTAGCCCGGCGGCCCGCGAGTTTGTTGACGGGACGTGGGATATCCCGTCTACGAGCCGGAGCGCAAACTCTTGTGTGAAGCAACGGTGAATGTGTTGTGAGTCCAGTGTCGAGATAGTCGATTTGGGACGGATCGAGGTGCGTTCGAGCAACGTAAGCGAGGCGGCGGCGCTTCGAATGAGACCGAGGGGAGCGCAGACAGCTGAACGCCAAACGGGGGAACTCAGAAATCTAGAATCGACATCAAACTGGTAGCGTCACCTCCGAGGAGTAGTGAACGAATGCGGTTCTCTCTTGACGGTTGAGGACTTCAAGGAAGCGGAACGCCATGACACGAGGACCGGCTGATTCGGACGCGGAGGACGTTTCTGGCGACCTCGCGCGAGAATTGGCGCAGGCGATAGAACTCGAGCAGTTCTTCCTGGTGTACCAACCGACCATTGACTTACAGACCAACGCGTTCGCGGGCGTCGAAGCTCTCATTCGTTGGCACCACCCACGTCGAGGCGTCCTTGGCCCCGACAACTTCATTGACGAGCTCGAAGAGAGTGGTCAGATCATGCCCGTCGGTCGATGGGCCCTCAACACCGCCTGCGCACAAGGGGCCGCCTGGCACGACAGGGGCTATCGGTTCAGCGTTTCGGTGAACGTGTCCGAGCGTCAGTTCGAGTCGTCAGCATTTTTCCAAGACGTGGCCGACGCACTCTGGTCAAGCCGGTTCGACTCCTCGCTCTTGGTCTTGGAGTTCGCCCAGGCGACGCTGCGGGGCGACCGAGAGACCACGGCGCCTCGACTTGAGCTACTGAGGACGCTCGGCGTACGTTTTTCCATTGACGACTTCGAGCCCGGCGAGACGGCGCTTGAAGAACTCGGTCAGCTTCCCATCGACATCGTGAAACTTGACAGAGAGTTCATCGCGGGACTCTCGGCCTCGTCCGAGGCTTCATCCCTGGTCCACCGACTGGTCGAGAGCAGTGAGACGCGCCACCTGCAGGTCATTGCCGCGGGGATCGAAGACTCCGGGCAACGAGAGCAACTCCAGAACGAAAAGGTGCACGTTGGTCAGGGCTACCTCTTCTCGAGACCCCACGAGGCTGAGGAGATCGATCGATTCCTCGAGGACTTCGCGATCTTCTCTGGAAAGCCACTCTAAGCCCGCGTGAAGCGCAACCAAGGAGAGTGACGGACGTGGCCCGGAGTCGTGGAAAGGTCAAGAGTCGAGAAGAGAGTTCGGATCTCGACCTCACCGCCGCCGACGCCCATGACGCTCGTGACGCCGTTCGTAGTTCCCAGCGGATCGCCAGTCAGCTCCACCAACTCATCGCGGCGTCGATCACCGTGGCGGGACTGCGTAGCGAACGCGAGATCCTGAAGAGCTTGGCGAGCAGTACCCGAAGAGTCTTCGACGCCGACGTGGCCGTTCTCTCCCTCGAGTCGGGCCCCGAGGCACCCCTACGGGGCGTGGCACATCGTGGCCGACCGGCGACGTGCGTTGGCCCCGACGACTTCGCCGACACTGACGACGTCCCAGTCTCGAGAAGCACTTTCGTGCCGTGGAACGACCGAGACTGGCTCGTGGCGCCAGTACTCGAGCGCCGGGACCAGGCCCGCGGCGTGTTGGCGGTTCGAAGGACCGAGGGTGAGTTCCTGGCTGAAGATAGAGAAGTGCTCACGCTGATGGCCCAAATGGCCGCCACGGCGCTTGGCGCCACCGAGCTCAGTCGCGAGATTGAGAGCAGCGAGACGCGACTGCGAATACTGGTGGACACGGCGCCCGCGGGCATTGTGGAGGTCGATCTCAAAGGTCGCGTGCGGTGGTGGAACCGCGCCGCGAGCAAGATCCTCGCCTGGCCCGCGTTCGACGCGGGCTCGCAGAGCGAACCACTCTTTCCTGACGCGGCGAGAGATGAGCTCGGGGTCTTGTGGGCGGAAGTACTCGATGGCGTCGTGGCGAGTGGGCGCGACATCATCGACGTCGAGATCAACGGGCGGCGCCGGGACCTCACGACCTCGGCGGCGCTGCTGCCCTCACCCGAGGGAAAGGCCACCAGCATCTTGATGTTGGTCGACGACGTGACCGACCATCGCCAGCTCAAGGCGGAGGTCCGCCACGCCCAACAGATGGAGATTCGTGGACGCGTCGCGAGTAGCGTGGCCCACGACTTCAATAATCTCTTGACCTTGATCTCGGGTTACGCCGAGATCCTCTCGAAGGACCTGAGTAGCGATGATCGCTTGCTCGAAATGGTCAAAGATATCCAGTCGACGGCGTCGCGGGCGTCGATGCTCACGGCACAGCTGCAAAGTATTGGTCGAACGCACTCGCTCGAACCCGTGGTGCTCGACCCCGTCGCCGCGTTGCAATCGAACGCTGAAGTCTTCGACCGTATCGTGGGGGCGGACATAGAGTCACGCTGGTCCCTCGACGCGAACGCGCAAACCATACGCGTTGATGCGGGACAGTTTGAGCAGATGATGCTCAACCTCGCGATCAACGCACGAGACGCCATGCCAACCGGTGGTGAACTACGCGTGAGCGTCGACGCCGTATCGTTCGACGCCGCGCGCGCTCGAGAGTTGAACCTCGCGCAAGGTGACTACGTCGCCATCGGTGTCGCTGACTCCGGCGTGGGCATGGACGAGGAGACCCGCCAGCACTGTTTCGACACGTTCTTCACGACGAAGGGTCCCTTCAAGGGAACTGGTCTCGGCCTCGCGGCGGCGCGACGCTTGGTGGAGGGTAGTGGGGGTGCCATTACGTGCGAGAGTGAACTAGGTGTCGGGACGACCTTCAAGATCTTCTTTCCGGCGAGCCGTGAAGCAGTCGTCGAGGAACCCGCGGCGCCTCTTCACGAACGACCACGCGGGTCGGCCACGGTCTTGGTCGCGGATGACGATGACGATTTGCGCCGACTCATGGTCCAAGTACTCAGTCGCAACGGTTACCAGGTGCTCGTCGCTGAGTCGGGTGAACGTGCTCTGGACGTCGCCCGAGACTTCGACGGCGCCATTGACCTTCTCGTGAGTGACGTGGAGATGTCCGAACTCACTGGACCCGAACTAGCCGCCTCTTTGCAGCGCGAGAATCCCGCACTGAGGATCTTGCTCACGTCGGGCACCGCTGAGGCGACGGTGTTGCGGGACTTAATACCGGGAACGAGTGCGTTTCTCCCCAAACCATTTCGCCCGAGTGCGCTCATCGACCAAGTGCACGACTTGCTCTCTCGTCGTTGAGCCCCCGCGAGCGTCACGACGGCGACGCGTCGCTCGAGATCGTGGTGGTAAAGAGAGGTCCGCGGAAACTCGTGGACCGACGACTTAGGCTGGTGCTTCGCTACTGACCTGAGGTTCGAAGCGGTACCCGACGCCTCGCACCGTCTTGATCCACAGCGGGTGATCGGGGTCGAGTTCAATCTTGGCGCGAAGGCGCCGGATGTGCTCGGTGACCGTGGCCTCGTTCTGCCACTCGCTCGATGACGACCACACGTGTTCGAGCAGCTGCGCGCGTGAGTACACCTGGCGAGGCGAGGCGGCGATGAACGTGAGGAGGGAGAACTCCTTCGAGGTGAGATCGAGTAGTTGGCCCGCAAGTCTCGCTTCGTGCGTGTTCTCGTTGATCTGCAGGTCACCGAAACTGATGTTGGGCGCATCGATCTGGTGTTGCGTGGAGTTGGCACCCGAGCGACGTAGGACCGACTCGATTCGTGCCGACACCTCGCCCAAGGAGAAGGGCTTGACGATGTAGTCGTCCGCGCCCATCTTCAGCCCGGCGATCCGCTCCGTTTCGAGACCGCGACCGGTCAAGAAGATGGTGGGTACGTCACTGATCAAGCGAAGCTCGCGCAGTACTTCGCGTCCGTCTTCACTACCGAGGACGATGTCCAAGATGACGAGGTCGGGCTCGAGGGACGAAGCCGCGCTCAGCGCGCTGGCCCCGTTCGACGAGACGGCTACTACGTAGCCTTCACCAGTGAGAAACGTGTCGAGGAGTTTTGTGATTTCAGTGTCGTCGTCCACGACGAGAATCTTGGTCATCGCAGGCCTCCACGAGGGCGAAGGGGCCAGTGGGCCACGCCTTCGAGAGCGCACGACGAGTCGAAGGGGTGCCAACGAGGTATCGCTGCACGACGAGTGAGAGTCTGCATAGCGTCCATACTACGAAGTTCACTCGAGTAATTGGTACGAACCAGGTAAAGAATTGGGAATCTCCGATTCCCGTGCCGTTGATCTCGGTTACTTGTTTCGCGGAGGGATCCTGTCCGCGTGGACGTGATCGCGTGAGCCGGAGAGTCAGGGCGACGTCGGATACGCGCTTCGAGCCGGGGCCGAGTACGTGCCGACATCGCGGAACTGGCTACTGGTAACTAGGAGCTTTGGTGAGGAAACGGTTGAGCGCGTCGAGGGTGGCCATGGCCGCGGCGGCGACGTCGTCGTCGGACTGGGCGATACCGAACATGTCCGCGCCCTCGGAAAATGGCCGCAACGTGACGATGACCGGCCATCCTCTGACCGTGGCGACGCTCATCACCGTCAAGAGATAGAAGGGAATGTTGTACCCGAGTTCACGCAGGGCGGCGAGGGTGGCTTCGGCGCCCCCGAAGAGCTGACCGCTGCCGGCCCGGCCCACGCCCATGCGGCCGGAGTACGAGAGCTCGACCTCACAGGTGCCGTTCTCGGGGTTGAAGTCGGTGCGAATAAGGGCCACGCGAACGGCCTGGATCTCTCGAGGCGAGATGGCTTTGCTCGCGTCTTCGACGATGACGCTCGCCTCGGTGTAGTACAGGTTGACGATCTGGGTCGCCATCACGCGGATGGCGCTCGGGTCCTGGCCCGTCACGATCAAGGTCACCGCGTCCACGTCACCGTTGTCGCGGTGGCGGATTTCGACGTTCAACACGCCCGAGAGGGATCGGAGTTCGAGTTCGAAATCTTCTTCAGTTGGAGACATCATCGGTGATTCAATCCCTTCTTCTCGTAGAGTCGGGCATCGGCGATACGGAACAACTCGGCGGGTTCCGTTGAGTCGCGGGGCGATGACGCGGTGCCGATGGTGAATCCTACATGGTCGCGCGCGGAGCCTAAATGGCTCCGCAGACGGTCGGTGAAACCTGAGGAATCGTGCCCGTCGGCATTGGAAAGAATGACGGCGAACTCGTCACCACCGATGCGCGCGGCGAGGTCGCCGCTTCGCACCGAGCGTCGCATCGCGAGTCCGAACTGGCGCAAGAGGTCGTCACCGAAGGCGTGGCCCATGGTGTCGTTCACGATCTTGAAGCCGTCGAGGTCCGCGAGCACCAGCGTGAAGGCCCAGCCGTAACGCGCGCTGCGCACGGTCGCGGCTTGTAACGCGCTGTCGAAGGTGCGCCGATTGGCGATGTTGGTGAGCGGGTCGTGGGCAGCGCTAAAGCGCGCCAGGTGCAGCGAGAGCGCGAGTTGACACGCGGTGCGCATGGCGTCGCGTTCGACGAGGGGCACGATGTCGGGTTCGCAGTACACGCCCGGCACGGTCCCGAGGCGCGCCGCCATGTCGACGCTGATGGCACCGCCGCCGGCGCGAAAGAGCTGCGCGCCAAAGGACTCGTGGACGAGAACGACGACGGCGTCACGCAGCGCGTAGCGCTCTACGAGGAGGTCGAGTACCGAGTAGATGAAGCCGATGCCCAACTCGCTGACCGAGAGCTCGTCGAGCATCGTCTGAAAGAGCCACGGTTCGTAGGGTTGGCTCGCACTCTCCGCGCCGTCGGACGCTCCTTCCATGAAAGGGCTCACGACTTGGCGCTCGTAAGACCGCGCGTCGTTTCGTCAAGGGGGTGAAGAAGCGAGAGGGGAACACGGCCCGCGCTGAGCATGGGTTGGAGTTCCGACGGCTCAACTGGTCGCGAGATGAGGTAGCCCTGGCCCCGATGGCAACCGAGGACGAGGAGCTCGTCGATAATCTCGCTGTGTTCGATGCCCTCAGCGGTGACGCCCAGGTCGAGCGCGTGGCCGAGGCGGATGATCGACTCGACGATGGCGCGGTCGTAGGCGTCAGTGGTGATGCCTTCGACGAAACTCATGTCCAACTTCAAGAGGTCAACCGGAAGGTGCTTCAGTTCGGTCATCGACGCGAAGCCCGTACCGAAGTCGTCGATAGCGATTTCGACGCCCATCTTGCGAAAGCCGCGCAGGATGTTCGCCGTCTTCTCGGGCTCTTCCACCACGGCGTACTCGGTGATCTCGATGCAGAGACGTTCGCCAGGGATGTTGTTCACCTGCAGGCAGTTCTCCACGAACTCCACGAGGTCCGTCGCGGCGAACTCGGCGGGCGACATGTTGACGCGCACGATGAGCGCGAGGTCGGGGTACTCCTTGCGCCAGGTGGCGAGTTGGCGACACGCTTCGGCGAAGACCCAGCGACCGATGGTGAGTACGAGTCCGGTCTCTTCGGCGACGGTGATGAACTCCGCTGCGTTCAACATTCCGCGCGTCGGGTGCTGCCAGCGCACGAGCGCCTCGACCGAGAGCAGTTCTCCGGTTCGGATGTCGACCTCGGGCTGGTAGTGCAATCGCAGTTCGCCCTGCTCGAGCGCGTCGCGGAGCATGATCTCCATGCGAGAGCGTTCGTCGAGCGTGGCGCGCATCTCCTCGTCGTGCAGAACGGCCTTGTTGCGGCCCCGGGCCTTGGCGACGTACATGGCGCCGTCGGCGCAGGCCAGAATGTCCGAATCGGTCTGGTCGGAGCCCGCGGTGGCGATGGCGATACCGATACTCGCGGTGTGACTGAACTGTTGACCACCGAGGTCGACCGGCGCCGCCACTAGTTCGAGGAGTCGATAGGCGCTGGCGAGCACCTCCATGGCGCTGTGCGCTTCGTCGAGCAGGACCACGAACTCGTCGCCGCCGAGTCGGGCGCAGTAGTCGTTGACGCGAATACTGGTGCGAATGCGGTCGGCGATCGTGATGAGCAACCGGTCACCGTTGGCGTGACCTAGAAAGTCGTTCAGGACCTTGAATCGGTCGAGGTCGATAATCATCACGGCGGTGTCGCGGCGCGCCTCTCGACGAAGCTTCAACTCTCGAAGCAGTGCGCGTCGATTCGGTAGGTCGGTGAGGTCGTCGTGGTGCGCGATGTGGGCCGTGCGCTCTTCCGCGTCGATACGTGCCTGCAGCTGCACCAACATGGACGCCACGGCCTGGAGGGCGTTGATCTCCGCGGGGACCCACGCTCGCAGGCCGAAGTGGATGAAACCAAGGATTCCCCACGTCGAGTCGCCGAGGAGCAGCGGGACCGCGGCGCCCGCCACGAGCGTCTCGCCCGTACCCTTTTCGACGCGCTCCATGAACTCGCCGGAGTCGTCCTTTATACCCGGTAAGTATGGTTCGCGCAGGTCCTTCGTGGCCATGAAGATGGGGTCGGCATCGAAGCGCACTTCGCCCAGGGGATCGGGCCCGGTGAAGTCGTCGCGAATCGGCCACTCGGCTTCGAGAATGGACAGACCTCGTACGTGGTCGTGGCGCCGCAGGAAGGCCACGTCGGAGTCGAGGAACTCCGCCAGCACGCGCGTCGTCCAGCCGAGGACCTCTTTGCGGTTGTCGAGAGTGGCCGACATCAGTCGTTCGGCGACCTGACTAACCAGTTCGTCCAGTCGTCGCTGGTGCAAGAGGGTGCCCTCGCGCGTCGTCTGGGAGGCGACCTTACCGAACAGTCCCCCGAACGCTCGAGCGATGGAGACCTCTCTTTGGGACCACACCCGACCGTGTCGAGCGACGATGAGGGCGCCGACGATGTTGCCGTTGAGCAACTCGATCGCGTCAACGAGTACACCCCATTCAGTACCCAAAATCGTCCAAGAAAAGGAACCTAACTGCTCCTTGCCGCTGAGTTGTCCCTGGACGCGTTCACGGATCAGATCGAAGGCCTCTTTAGCCTTGGGGCCGACGAGTGGCTCGATGTCAAAGCCGGGAATTGGGTGGTCAGAATTGGTGATCACCGCGACGATTTCAGCCCGGGGCGTGACGTGACGGAGTGTCTCGACGACGAGTCGAGCCTCGTCGCCTACTTTCCACGCGTCTGAATGCGTGAGATCACCCACGGACGAACCGCCTTAACCTCTAAATGGCCTGAAGTACGAGAATAGCAGTACCCCCTTGACATCGAAGGAAGATATTTTGCAACGAAATAGCGACCTTTAGGGCATCCTACGTCCCAGTCGCGAAGAAACCTTACAGATTGTAGGTATTTATGGGTGCGCTCAGGGCGATGGGTTCAAGGTCACGAATAAGGACGTGACTCAGGGGTCGACGAACACTTCGCACCGAGGGTGGGGCCGCGTGAATAACCCGCATTACCATCGCGATTGTCTCGCCGTCGTCGAGGTCCCAGACTTTGTTGAAGCGCTGAGAGAGTTCGTAGAGTTCGTCGAGGTGGCGCTCGCCGCCCAGGTTCAAGAGGTCCTTCTCGTCCGTGGCGTAGAGGAAGAGGGGCGACACCGGCTGCACCGCGAGACCGCGCAGCTCGGCGCCCAGCCAGAAGCGTTCGATCGCCGCGCCGCCGCGCACGTACCACGTCGGATCGGCACGCGGAATCGTGATGACGGCTATTCCGGAACTCGAGCTCACCATGGCTCGGGTACGCAGGCCGAGCGCCGCGCCACCGCGCCAGTCGACGAGGTGCTCCATCACGTCCGAACGTCCGACCAGTTGCAGCGCACCAAGGCTCGCGGGGTCCATCTCGAGCGTCCGTACGTCCATACCCTCTTCGAGCGTGTCACGTCCGGGCCAGCGCAGCTCGTCGAGCATGTCTTGGTGGACGGTTGGGATGAGGAATCGAAGTCGATCGGACTCGGCGAGGAGGGCAGCGCACTCCTCGATCTGGTCGCGACCGGTCACGAAGCGCAGGCGAGCCCCTTCACGTTCGACACCGCGACTCAACATTGACACGGTGGCCTCGTCGATCGGCGTGGGGCTGCCCATGCGACGGTTGACCGTGCGCGTGTGCACGAAGGGCGCCAGGCGGGCCATCCCCGCGTCGATCTGCGTTCCAAGCTTCATGGTGGCGACGTGGTGCGAGTTCGTACCTTCGGGGAAGAGCTTCACCAAGCCCAGACGCTTGAGCGACGCCGCCGTCGCGAGAGCGTTGAAGAGCGAAGCACCGAGCGCCACGTAACTCCCGCGAAGGCGAACGTCCATGGCGTTCGTGCTGCGCTCGGGAACGACGTAGAAGCGGACCTCGTCGTCGTTGGCTTCGAAGCGCCACGGTTGAACGTTGCCGCCCGAAGGCGCTCGACGGGCCGCGTCGACGATGAGTTCGATGGGATCGGTGCTCTCGAGAGGCGGGTCTTCTGGTGGCGGCGTGAGCAGGGCCGCCTCGCCCGACGTGGACACCTCAACGGGCGAGAGGCCTGAAAGGATCTCCTCGACGTCGAAGCGGATGCGACCCGAAGGTAGATCGCCCTCGAGGCCGAAGCGACGAACCGCCGCCGCGGTGGTGACCGCGCCGAGAGTGACTTCGCTCGCGAGCTGTGGCCAACCGGTGACGGTTTGACCGAGTTCGAAGACCGTCGCGGCCCCGCGTGATGAGATTTCGTTGGCCCCGAGCATGCGTAACACGAAAGGTCCCTTGTCGGCGAGCGAGAGGCCCGCCAACTTGGACGAGTCCATGTCGCCCAAGAGTCCGTGGAATATTGGGCGATGGGGTTCGAGGTCGTAGCGTTCGACGTCGAGGACTCCACGGTCACTGGTCTCCATGATCACCGGGATACCGCGCGCTCGCGCGGCCTCTCGGACCAGGAATTTCACGTCGAGTGAGTCGCACTCCTCGATGACCAAGTCGAGGCCGTCGAGGAAGGTGTCGAGGTTGTCGGCGTGAATGCCCTCGGGCATGACGATCACGCGCAGGTACGGGTCGATCTCGGCGATTCGTCGCGCCGCCACAATGGCCTTGTTGACGCCAAGGTCGAGCACGCTCGCGGGGATGCGATTCAAATTTGACAACTCGATGGTGTCGAAGTCGGCCAGACGAATCTCGCCAGCTAGCCCCTCCATCGCGAGAATGTGGGCGATTGAGTGGCCCGCACTCACCCCAACGACGCCAACGGACAGCGTGCGCAGACGTGCTTGTTCGTCTCGGGTCACCTTGTTGTGGTTGCGGTCGAGTCGCACCGCCGAAAAGGCGCGTGGTCCAAGGAGTCGAACTACCGCTCGGCGCCAGGGATAGTAGACCCATCGCTGCCCCTCGTCAAAGAGTTTGCGCGAGGGCGTGGGCTTCACCTCGGCGAGTTGCTCGCGCTGTTCTTCGAAGCGGTCGATGATCTGGAGCGACGGATCGGCTCGCAGTACTCGCAGGACTTCACGCTGGGCACGCTCGGTGACGTCAAGCACTAGTGGGCGTCGAGACTGCGTGCTCGTGGACTCGGCCTCGAGTACACCCACGCCGATTGAAATAGGACCACGTGAGAGCTGTTCGCCTTCCAAGCGAAGAGCCTGCTGATTGGCTGGCGAACTCAGTTCGTAACTCAACGTACGGCGAAAACACACGGCGACCGTACGGTAGCGCTCGTCGGGGAACGGCACCGATTGCGTTCCCACCATCTTGGCGCCGATGAACTCTGCCAAGGGAAGTAAACGGTCGGACACAGCCGCGATGGCGAACTCCGCACTGAGCCAATTCATCGCGTGGATGAAACACCTCGACATGGTCATCGCCAGGTGCACGCCGATAACGGCTTCGCCCTTCGACCAGGCGCCCTTACTTTCGATAGCACCGAGGCGCACTTCTTTGTCGATGACGGCGGCGATCTCGTCGATCTCTGGCGACTCCGACATCTCTTCGATCAGAAACGCCTGGTGACTTCCCTCAAGTGGTCCGTGGAACCGTACGCCGGCGACGGCCTCGCCATTGGGTGCAAAACCGAGGAAGAAAAGCGGAACGCCGCTTCCATCCTCGAAGTCGCGCCGGCGGAGGGTCTCTTCGAAACCTCGGCTGCGGTAGATGCCCTCGGCGCCGTCTAAATAGACCTGCCAGAGATCTGGTCGTTCCATCGGGTGATGGCCCTCAAAGCGCACGCCCGATTCCTGGTCGACGAAACTCGCGCCGTACCTGTACCGGTGACCAACGACGTTTCCCACTGAAGGTCCTTTCGACTCTACGAACTTGTACTGTAACCAATTCGGAGCTACACCGATCCTCCCCAAACTATAATTGGATACGGTGCATAATTAAGGGAGTATCCCGTCCTGGTGGACGACAGGGATGACGGGCGACCGATCCGTGACAACAGATTCGAGAACTGACGTGACCGAGATCGTGAGCCTCATGGGCGTGCTTATCTGATGGGAAGCCAACCTCGGCTGGAGTTCAAAAGCCGCGTGAGCCGAAAGAGACGTCCGGAATGTTAGGTGTACTTATTGGCGCGTGCGCCCTCTTCGGACTCGCCATTGGATCGTTCTTGAACGTGGTCATCTACCGTGTGCCGAGAAACGAGTCCATCGTCTCGCCGAGATCGAAATGCCCTACGTGTGGTGCTGCGATCAAGGACCGTGACAATATTCCGGTTTTGTCGTGGTTGCTCCTCAGGGGCCGCTGTCGGAGCTGCCACTCTCCGATTTCGCCCCGGTACCTCTACGTGGAGCTCGCGGGAGCGGCCCTGTTCGCCGGCGCTGCCGCCCGAATGGGCTTTCGCTGGGATCTCCCCGCGTTTCTGATCCTGTTCGCCGGTCTGCTCGCACTAGCCGTGATCGATCTCGAACATCTGACACTTCCGAAGAAAATCGTCTATCCGACGCTCGCCACGGTGGCTGGACTCCTGGTCCTCGCTGCCGCCAAGACCAACGGATGGCACGACCTGCTCGTGGCGGTGATCTGTTCCGTCGCTTGGTTCGTCGTCTTTTTCATCATGAACTTCGCCAGCCCGCGCGTTCTTGGTTTTGGTGACGTACGACTCGCTCTGGTGCTCGGTCTCGGCCTCGGTTGGCTCGGCTGGCGCTACGTCGTCCTTGGCTTCTTCGCCGCCAATTTGATCGGCGCGGTCGTCGGGGTGACGCTCATCGTGATGAAGAAGATGACCCGCGACCAACCCATTCCTTATGGCGTCTTCCTCGCGCTCGGCACCGCGCTTGCTGTCTTTAGCGGACCCGAAGTCACTTCTTGGTTTGCCCAGATCCACTAGGACGCGTCCTCGAGGAAAAGGCGAAGGAACGCCTGTCATCCAGAGGATTGCCATTGTGATAACACGACGAGACGTCTTGGATGCGCAGTTTGATGAAGGGCTATCTTGAAACGCGAAGGCAAGGTGCATTGAATCAAGATTTGAGCGGTTACGACAATTCTCATGCCGATATCAACGATGGCCAAGATGAGAATTCTCTATTGTTACCCTTCGGAGGAGTCAATGAATGTCGTGCCCGCGGTTTGTCAGTGACTAGCAAAACCAACGCGTACCAGTTCAGATCGATGACGAGGACCGAACTCAATCGCTCCACAGGTCTTGCGGCTTGGTTGCGCCAGTCACTCAATCGTCCGCTCTCAAGTTTCTGGTGCGTGATGAGTTGGTTCGGCGCTACGGCGGTTTTCGTTGGACTATCCGGTTTACTTGGAGGCCCAACGGAGAGTGACGCGGCCGAGTCCGTCTACTCGACGTGGTCGATTGCACACGGGAATCTGACGTGCGTGTACCCACCGACGGGAAACCACCACTTCAGCAGTATCACGAATCCCTTCGCGTTGGTGGCGCCTCTCTACCCTCTGATCAGTGGTGGCGCCGCGGCGTTGTTGCGGATTGGACATGATGTCGCCTTCCCCTCGCAACATGAACTTGGTCCGCAGTGCGTCAACGCGTTCGACGGCATGCTTGATTGGTCGGCTACATCCAGCGCCATTCTTCCGACGGTTCGTCTTGGTTACTTGGTGTGGCCCGTACTCGTGGCGGGAATAATTGCGTTGCTTCGAGTATCGGGTCGCGGGCGTCGGGGTTGGGAGTCATTGACGCTCTTTTTGGTTGCTGGCACGCCACCGGTGCTGAACTGTCTTACCCTTTACTTCCACCCTCAAGACCTGTTGGCGATGGGATTGATTTTGGGAGGTGTCGCGTGTTCCGTTAAGAAACGATGGCTCTGGGTTGGTGTCTTATTGGGACTCGCCTTCTGTTCGCAACAGTTCGCACTTCTGGTCATCGCTCCCTTGATCGTCATCGCACCGACGCAGGGTCGGATCAGGCTCGGCATCGGGGCGATACTTGCCGTTGCGCTGATTGACGTCCCTCTGATCGTCGCCACGTCAGGACGGGCGGTGAAGACGATACTCCTCGGCTCCAGCCGCGTGGGACTCGATATTAAATCGAAGGGAGGGACCGTACTCTGGGAGGCCAATCTGCACGGCACACTTCTCTTCGAGATCTCACGTGTCGTTCCCGTCGCGGCATCGATGGCGTTTGCCTGGTGGGTGTCGCGACGACTCGGCACGCGCGTGCTGAGTTCGATCCCATTGATTTCTCTCATTGCGACCTCACTTACCCTCCGTCTGATATTCGAGGAGAACCTCTTTGGCTACTACTTCATGGCCGTTGCCGTTGCTCTTCTCGTGCTCGACGTTGCGGTGGGTCGAATCAGAGGTCCTCTACTAGCTTGGATCGCACTGGTGACCGCGACGTTCAATCCCGTTCACCTCGGGTTCAGCTCAAATCTGACGTCGTGGACGGTTCCCCTCTATCACGCAATTCCGATCGTTCTTCTTGGCGCAATGGTCATATCCGCTGCCTTTGATGCCGCAGTTCGCAGGGTTCACCTGTACAAAGTGATGTGGATCATCGTCGTTGCCTTGACGTGTGAATCGACACTCTGGGGACTGAGCCACAGCATCGTTCACGTTCCGAATTGGCTGTGGCAAGTAGTTCTCGTCCCCACTGCGCTAGTGCTCGCAGTGACACCACTGCTCAAAGTGCCCACCTTGCTTACCGACGCTGAGCCTATTTCGATCAATGAGGCGGAGCCAAGGCGGCTACTGACTTGATTGTCATTCGCCTCCCAGCGTGGTGCGTGTCGTGTCCCCACGCGAATGAACGGATGAACCAAGTCGTTAGGGACTGTCAGTACACGATCTCCATGCGCAGACCTTCGCTGTCCCACTCTGGTTCGACCGGTATGCGCTTGGCCGCGTGCCCAAAGACGCGTCGAGCCGTCCAAAGAAGTGCCAACGCGTCGAATTGGTGCTTCTCTGACACTTCGCTGATCTCGTCGGCGAGGACTTTGTCAAACGCGGGAAAATGTGACTCGAGAACATCCAAGCGCTCGTCACGTCCGGCTTCGATCTTCTTCGAGCGTTGCATTGACGAGTCAGCATTTAACTGAAAGAAGCTCAACTCGGGGTGGCCCTCATAGACCAGTCGTTGACGAAAGGGCGACATCTCCAGGGCGACTTCGCGGTAGTGCGGAAGCATGGTCGCGGTCACGGCGTCGACGCCGGATCCCTTCACTTCGATGAGATTGTCTAAGACGGCTCGAGAAGGTGCGTTATGGATTGTCGAGCCGCGCCGACCCGCAAGGGCTCGAGCTTCTCGATCGCACGTTCTCGCGCCCATCGCTGGCGTGTCGAGATAGCCAATTGGTGCGTTGATGACAATAATTTCGTACGCGGGGTGTTCACTGAGGATTTCGAGGAACGTCTCGTACACGCGCGGGGGCTCGGGGGCAAAGGTAGAACCCGCCATTTTCGCCCCTTGCACGAGCCAGCCTGAAGAACACGGCGTCACGCCGGCGACGACCCGATAGGGAAGAGTTGGACCGCGATGAAGACTCACTCAGTCAGTTATACCTTAATGAATGACTTGTCCATCGCTTCGATGGTACGAACGAGTTCTTTCGGGTGGGCCGTGTTCGCCATGGCGTCCTCGTAAGTGATGACACCCTCGATGATGAGCTTCGCGAGGCTGTTCTCCAAGGTTTGCATACCCTCCGACGTGTTGGTGAACATTATGTTCTGGAGTTGATTGGTGCGTCCTTCGCGAATGAGATTTCGCACCGGATTGGTGGCGATGAGTACCTCGTACGCCGCGACCATGCCGCCGTTGATCTTTGGGATAAGCCGTTGAGCGATTACCGCACTGAGCGACGAAGCCAACTGGACTCTCGTCTGCTCTTGGCGCCAAGCGGGAAAAACGTCGATGATTCGATCGATGGCCTGGGGGGCGTCGTTGGTGTGCAGTGTCGCGAAGACGAGGTGACCGGTTTCTGCCATAGTGAGAGCAATCTGAATTGAGTCGATGTCGCGCATCTCGCCGATGAGAAGGACGTCGGGGTCCTCGCGAAGGGCGGAGCGAAGAGCTCGATCGAATGAGGGGCTGTCGAGTCCCACCTCACGCTGGCTGACCGCGGACATTTTGTGATCGTGGACGTATTCGACGGGGTCCTCAATGGTCAAAATGTGACAGGCGCGGGTCTCATTAATCAGGTTAACAATCGCCGCCAAGGTGGTGGATTTTCCCGAACCCGTAGGTCCAGTGACGAGCACGAACCCGCGGGGTTGCTCGGCGACCCAATTGGCCGCCCACGGTAGACCGAGCTCTTCAAAAGTAGGAATTTTCGTAGGAATAATTCGAAGCGCGAGCGCCGTTTGACCGCGTTGTGTAAAGACGCTGCCACGGATTCGTGCTCGATCGCCCCAGGAGAAGGAGAAGTCGACGTCCAGGTACTCTTCGAAAGTCTCGCGTTGGCTTGGCGTCAGTAACGGCAAAGAGATGTCTCGGACGTCCGCTCCGGACAAGATTTGAGCGCCACTCAGGGGCTGAAGTCTCCCGGTCACCCGGATGCGAGGTGCTGATCCTCCCGACAGCAGAAGGTCAGATCCGCCCTGATCCCAAAGAGCTTGTAGCCATGGGTCGATTTTTGAAGTCTGATCTGAGCTCATCGGTACTCTCTATCTTGAAGTAAGAACATCCAAAGCGCCCAACTTTTACGTTGGGCGCTTTGGATGTTCAACAGCTAACGACTAAGTACGACGTTTAGAGACCAATGCTTGTGGCACTGGCAGCTGCAGGTCCGCACGAGGTTGGGCCAAGGTACGGAACAAGTGCTCCGGTGCCAGCTCCAGCGGCGGTCTCAGCCTGAACCGTCAACACCCCACTGGGCAACGTGTAAATGTAACTCGTCGCGTTGGGCCATGACTGGATGTACGGTCCACCATTGGCGGTGGCACTGAGTTCGGCAATCGTCACCGACGCGGCAGTACCCGGGTTTTCAGCCAGGTAAGCGGACATCGCGGTTGATACCGTGGCACCGTCAGCCTGACAAGCCGCCAGCTGGGTCTTGCCCGTAATACCTCCAAGGGCAAAGATGACAACAGCAGCCAAAATACCGAGCACTACGATGACGATGAGAAGTTCGATCAAGGTGAAACCGTCGATCTCCCCAGCATCCCTACGACGCTTCAGCCGTTGGTAGGTCGAAATCATATACTTACTCCCTTATTTCCTAATGGGCGTACCGACACTCGGAGACTCCCCGTTTTTTCTCACCGATTTATATATTTCAAACGGTATTGCAAATAATAGACGACGATGTTTGTTTCAATAAAACACATTCCCAACAACTTCAGCAGAAAATTTGCGTCGTAATTCCTGATTAACGGGGTCGAGTTCGATTCGGAATGAATTGTTTTTGCGTTGTGATTTACGTTTTCGCTACAAAGATACGTTTCACGATTTTCGGACATTGAAAGTTTGATGAGTTTTTTTTAACGGTGTTCTTTAACACGATTAACTTCGACCTCGTACCTTTTTTCTAGAAGATGCCGTGAGCTGCTGATGCGTAAATCGTGTTGTGTAAATTCTGAAACGCGAACCTGGAACCGCCGATGCTCGATGTCTCGTTGGCGCTGATGACGGAAGTATCGTGCGTTCGATTGGAGCGGCAGGATCATCATCCCTGGCGTCCGCAGTTTCTCAAACGGTGGTACTGCGAAGTGGAGTTAAGCCGTCCACGTCCATTGATCGGTGGTAGCCCCTTGCCCGCACTGACCTGACGAACAGGTCACCGAGAGTGGGGGACCACCTCCTGGGGGGTAGTCGTCGTAGGTGACGACGGCAGTGAGAAGATCGCCATTAGGTCCCGCGCACGTGGTACCCGCAGCCGAGACCGCGCCCGATGATGAGCCTGACGTCAATGTGCTCTTGCAGGCGTAAAAGGTGACGGTACGCGTTTGAGCGCTGGCTAGGTGTTGAACCGTCGTGCACCAGACCGCGACGGTGTCATTGTTGACCGTCAGCTGAGACACGAACGATCCGCCCGCTGGCACCCAGCACTCTCCGAGCACCGTCGTCTGGGAGATGAGCGGGGTATAGCGAATGCTTTGGACAGCCACCTGGACTGCACTGGTGACGGCGTAGTCGAGAGAGCTGACCGACTGAAACTTGGTGGTGTTGTTGAGGTCGTTCATGGCCCAGTCGGCGAGCGCCCCCACCACGAGTGAGATCGACACGATGTAGACCAGAGCCAGGATGATGACGGCTCCGACCTCCGAGTGCTCCCCCTCACCCCTGATGTGCGAAGTCGGCCAGCGGCCACGACGAGCCGCGACAGGACCCTTCGCGATTCTTGAACTCACGCGTTCGTCTCGTCGCTCACTTTGTCGCATTACTCATTCTTAACGTCGAATGGCGCATTAGGGAGTGACCTCGATGCCGATTGTTGCCCAGCGAGTATTTGCGGTGAGCAGCCCGGAGGTGGAAATCGCCGCCGGAGCGCCGAAGTACGCAGCGGGTGTGAACGTACCATTCACTGTCGTCGGGGCGAAGAGGTTGGTGAATCCCACCGGTGCGGTTGACCAGGTGTTGGAGGTCGCCGTCGTTACACCAAAGAGAACTTCGGAAGATCCCGCTCCTGGGGAAGCGCTGAGAATGAAGGTGGGAACATTCGAGTTGTTGACAGTTTTGAAGTCGGCATGTGTGAAGCCGGCAGTGATGTCGCCTTGGAACTGCACCACTTGGAACGACGAATTGGCCACGGTGAGGCCGCCAAATCCGACCGTCACCGATCCAGTGATTCCTGTCCCGGTTGTTTCGTAGACGCACATCTGGTAGTAGGTCTTGTTGGCGCCGCTACCCGTCGTCTGATACGGGGCGTAGTTGGTAACGCCAAGCAACGAGCCGGCGCTGAGAGCGGTGCCCGTCAGCGTTGCGTCGCAGACGTTCGCGGCATTTGCACCATTTTTATCGTCATAGGAAACGAGAACGAGGACAGGTGATCCGCTCGGGGCGCTAAAGGTGGTTCCGCTCGTGACCGACGTTGTTCCAGCCGCCGTTCCATTAGCGATGTCGCTTGCGGCAATCGTGATCGTCAACGTCCCCACGACGTAGGTGTTGGGCGTGTTGTAGTCGGCCGCTGCCCCAGTGGTGAAGGTGAATGTCGCGGCGCTCGGCGTCACCGAGTACGTGCCGACCAGGGTTGGGGGCGTGGCGGACGGTCCGTACGTCGTCGTGCCCGTGCCCGCGTAGGAGTAAGTGGCAGCGGTCACCGTCGCTGCGTCAGAGTTAACGAATCCGGTGACACCCGAGGTATCCGCGACGGCTGCGCTGCCGGTGTACGTCAACGTTTGGCTGGCCGCGGTGACGACAAGGGCCGTCGCCGGGATGATCGTAACGCTCGTCGCAGCGGAACTGGCGGTGAGGTAGTTGGTGTCGGTAGCCTTCGTCGCGGTGACAAAACAGGTGCCAACACTCGTCGAACTCAGAGCACCACCAGGAGCCGCGCATCCTGTCGCCGTGCCGTTCGAGGCCGAGTAACTGACCGCCCCGGTACCAGAGCCGCCGCCTGAGGTGAGTGTCAGTGCGGTGCCGTAGGTGGCGGTGGTGGAGGAAGTGACCGTAAGGGCCAGCTGGTTGGCCTTGGCGATCGTCAACGTGCCCGCCGCGTAGGTGTACGGCGAGATGTAGTTCAAATTGCTACCCGAAGTGAAGTTGAGGGTCGCTGCACTCGGCGTCACTGAGTACGTTCCGACGATGGTTGGAGGAGTGGCGGACGGTCCGTAGGTCGTTCCGCTGATTCCATGGTAGGAGTAGGTGGCCGAGGTGACCGTCGCCGCGTCGCTGCCCTGGAGACCCGACACACTCGACGTGTCGGCGACGGCCGCGATGCTGGTGTAGGTCAGGTTCTGGTTCGCGGCCGTGACCGTCAACGTGGCCTTCGTGATCGTCAACGTCCCCGCGACGTAGGTGTTGGGTGAGTTGTAGTCGGCTGCCGCGCCCGCCGTGAAGTTGAGCGTCGCGGCGCTCGGCGTTACTGAGTACGTGCCAAGGAGGGTCGGAGGCGTGGCGGACGGTCCATAGGTCGTCGCGCCCGTGCCCGCGTAGGAGTACGTAGCCGACGTGACTGTCGCCGCGTCCGAGTACTTGAAGCCCGAGACGGTTGACGTGTCCGCCGTCGCCGCACTTCCGGTGTACGTCAAGCTCTGCGTACCCGCGGTGACGGTGAGCGCAGGCGCCGTGTTCACTGTGACAGCGGTCGCGGCGGAACTGGCGGCGAGGTAGTTGGTGTCGGAGGCCTTCGTTGCGGTGACCATACAGGTGCCGACACTCGTCGAGCTCAGAACACCACCAGGAACCGCGCATCCCGTCGCCGTGCCGTTTGCGACCGTGTAGCTGACCGCTCCTAAACCAGAGCCTCCGCCCGAGGTCAGTGTCAGCGCCGTGCCGTAGGTGGCGGTCGTGGAAGTGACCGTAAGGGCCAGCTGGTTGGCCTTGGCGATCGTCAACGTGCCCACGACGTAGGTGTACGAGCCCGAGTAGTTGGCCGCGAGACCCGACGTGAAGTTGAGCGTCGCTGCACTGGGCGTTACTGAGTACGTTCCGGCGCTTGTCGGGCGTGTCGCCGACGGACCGTAGATCGTTCCGCTGATGCCCGTGTAGGAGTACGTGGCCGAGGTCACCGTCGCGGCGTCGGTGCCCAGGAGGCCAGAGACGGCTGACGTGTCGACGACGGCCGGACTAGCGGTGTAGGTCAAGTTCTGGTTCGCGGCCGTGACTGTCAACGTGGCCTTCGTGATCGTCAACGTGCCCGCGACGTACGTGTTGGGTGGGGTGTAGTCAGCAGCTGCACCGGAGGTGAAGTTGAGTACCGCGGCGCTCGGTGTCACCGAGTAGGTGCCGACGTTGGTTGGAGGCGTGGCGGACGGTCCGTAGGTCGTTCCGCCAGTGCCGGTGTAGGAGTACGTGGCTGACGTCACCGTCGCCGCGTCACTTCCAGCGAATCCAGTGACGCTCGACGTGTCGGCAACGGCGGCACTGGCCGTAAAGGTCAATGACTGTGTACCCGCGGTGACGGTAAGGGACGGCGCAGCGTTGATGGTCAACGTGCCCGCGACGTACGTGTTGGGTGAGGTGTAGTCAGTCGCCGCACCGGTCGTGAAGTTGAGCGTGGCGGCGCTCGGCGTGACCGAGTAGGCGCCAGGATTGGTCGGGCGCGTCGCCGAGGGTCCGTAGGTCGTGCCGCTAATGCCGGTGTAGGTGTACGTCGCCGAGGTGACCGTCGCCGCGTCACTTCCAACGAATCCGGTGACGCTCGACGTGTCCACGACGGCCGGACTTCCCGTGTAGGTCAAGGTTTGGTTTCTGGCGGTGACCGTGAGGGCCGGCGCTGTGTTGATAATTAACGTGCCCGCGACGTACGTGTTGGGTGAGGTGTAGTCAGACGCTGCCCCGGCGGTGAAGTTGAGGGTCGCAGCGCTCGGCGTCACTGAATAGGTGCCGGGGTTGGACGGGCGCGTCACCGAGGGTCCGTAGGTCGTGCCGCTAATGCCGGCGTAGGTGTACGTCGCCGAGGTCACCGTCGCCGCGTCACTGCCGAGAAGACCCGAGACGTTCGACGAATCGGCGACGGAGGCAATACCGGTGTAGGTCAAGGTATGTGACTGCGCAGTGACCGTGAGTGCCGCCGCCGGGGTAATCGTCAACGTGAAGGGTGTGGTGGAGCTGGCGGCGTAGTTCCCGATCGCTGCGGCGGCGGCGGTGAGGTTGCATGTCCCTACCGACACGGTCGTGACCGAGCCAGTGGCGGTGTTGACGGTGCAGACGCTGGTTGTAGTCGAGTTAAAGGTGATCACGCCGTTCTGGCTACCCTGAGCGAAGAGTGGGTACGTCGTCGAGGGATTGTAGGTGGTGGTGCCGCTCGTGGTCGTCGTTCCGTAGGTGCCACTGGTGTAGAAGGCCACCGTCTGGAGCGCCCCGACAATGGTGATGGTGACCGGGGCCGAGCTGAAGCCGTCGCCACTGGCGCCGATCGTGAGTGTCCCAACGTTCGTGGCGGTCAACGTGTCACTGGCTGCGCCGGCGACCGCGGTCACGGACCCGAGTCCCGAGACCGTGCCGCCTGTGCTCGAGAGTTGGCTGAAGATGATCGCCGAGCTGTACGAAGTTTCGTGATTACCGTCAACGTCCTCAGCGACGGCGCTGGCGACGCACGAGTTGGGCCACGTGATGGTCGCCGAGCAGCCACTTAAGACGACCTGGCTCGCCGGTCCCGGACCGGAGGGAGTGAAGGTCGTACTGGTTCCTGGCGTGAGGTCACCCGCGGCCGTCGAAGCCGTCATGGTGTAGTTCGTTAAGACGATGCCCTCAAAGACGCAGTTCGCTACGTTGATCACGCCGGTGACGGCGCTCAAATTCGAACATCCGGAGAGAACACCCCCACTCGCGGACAACGTGATCGTCTCGTTGTCCGTGATCACGATGTTGCCGGCCGAGTCCTCGACCTTTACCACTGGCTGCGTGGTGAAGGGCGACTGGGACGCACCGGCGACGGGCTCGGTCGTGAAAGCCAGTTGCGAGGCGGACCCTGGTCCGGTGGGCGAGAAGGTGGCACTGACGACGGAAAGTGCACCCTGGGTCGCCGTCAGCGTGTAGTTCGCGCCGACGATGCCGCCAAACGTGCAAGTCGAGACGGTGACGATGCCGTTCACCGGCGTAAGGCCCGTGCAGAGAGACAAGATTCCACCATTGGTGGGCGGCGTTACGGTCAGTGCTATCGGCGTCGTCGATGCCGTCACCACGAAGCCGTTCGAGTCGTAGATCGTGATGACGGGCTCGAAGCCGAAGGTCACGCCCGAAACGCCAGCGACCGGTTGCGTGGTGAACACGAGCTTGGAGGCAAGGCCGGTGATGTCGAACGCGGCGCTTTGCTGGCTCGGCAGTCCGACGCTGGACGCCGTCAGCGTGACACCCGTCGCGAATGTGCTGCCCGCACAATTTGAGAACGTCGCCACGCCCTTCGTTGGGGTGACCGCAGTGCAGCCGTGCAGTGTTTGACCGGCGCTGATTGCCATCGACACACTGGTGTTGTAACTGGTGACGACGTTGCCAAAGGCGTCCTCGACGGTCACGACCGGCTGCGTCGAGAACGCGGTACTCGCGGTTCCACTCGAGACGCCGCTCGGTTGCGTTGAGAAGACCAATTTGCTGGGGGCCCCCGCCGCGTTCACCGTGAAGGCACTACTGGTCGCAGAGGTTAAACCCGTACCGGACGCGTACAGGGTGTACGGGATGGCGGCGTAGGTATTAGAAACCGGGTCGTAGATGAAGCCGCCTTCAAACGTGCAACCCGAAATGTTGAAGACACCCGTCGTGGTTGAAAGCCCCGAACATCCCGAGAGCACGCCACCAGACGAGGCGAGCGTGATTGAGCCGGTCCACGTGATCGGCGAGCCGTTCTGCTCGACCTTCAGGACCGGTTGGGGCGAGAAAGCGGCCCCCGAGTTGCCAGCCGTCGGCTCCGTGGTGAAGACCAGGTAGGGCTGGGTTGCACCAGAAAGCGAGACGGTTGGGTTCGGCAGCGTTGAGGTGAGCGATCCGTCTACTGCCTTCAGCGTGAAGGTGCCCGAGGTAGCGCCGCCGGTGAGGCTGAGCGTGCAACCGGTGAACGCCACGAAGCCCGAATTCTCGTTGCCCGAGCAACTCGACAGCACCCCGTTCGCACCTGTGGCGATCGAAATGATCACTGGAGAGTAGTCACTCGTAACTGGTTGACCGAGGGAATTCTCGATCTCCAAGACCGGCTGAGTAGAGAGAGGAGACCCCGAGGATCCTGAACTCGAGGGCGGCGTTGCCCAGACGAGTTGTGATCCCGGCCCCACGTTGGTTGACGAGGTCGCACTCGCCAAGGGATAGTCGACGACGAAGGTATTGGTGTACTGATGACCGGTGGAGTCAGTGACCGTGACCGTGATCTCCTCAGGAACGTCAGTCCGGCAGGTCGAGTCAAAGGTTGAAGTGGCGGCGTTCCAGTACTGAACGTTCGTAATCGTTGCGGTGAACTGAGAACTGTAGGTCGGAGCGATGCTGATGCCCGCCGATGCCAAGAAGGTAGTGATCGTGGTGGGGGAGGTGGTGGTGGTCACGCACGAAGTGAAGAGCGTCAGTTGCGACCCGATCCCGGCGATGGCCTGTTGGGAGGTGCTATTGAGCACGATGTCGGCCGAGGCCAGGCGACGGTGAAGTGCGCTCGCCGAGAGTGACGTTGAAAAGGCAATGATGAGCGCCACTGACGCCAATCCGAGGACGACGAGTGCGAGGAGCACCTCAATAAGCGTGTCACCGTTCTCGGAACGTTTTGGGCGTCGAGGCGTCTCGGGCGATTCGCCCTCGAGGGGCGACGTTCGCTGAGTACGACTCATCGGACGACGACGCCTTTCGTGGCGTAACGGGTCACGTGATCCATTCGGAGTTCATCCGGGACCAGGTCACTACTCATGGCACCAACAGTCCAAAGGTGATCGCCTGAAGACCATTCCCTTGCATCGTCGCGCTGAGCGACGACGGGGCTATAGCGGCGACCATCGTGGTGCCGGTCTTCGTGACACTCGTTCCACCAACATTCGAACACTCGACTTCGTCCGCGCTGATCTGTACAAGGTCGACACCCGTATTACACGCGTTCCCAACGGGTGAGTTATCGACAATGTCGACTGCTTCGCCATTAGGGATCCAATTCACGGCCGTGTTCGCGGTCCAGGTGATGTATTCGTTCGGGTCGGTCGATTCGGCGTCAGCGCTGACGGCTTCCCATCCTGTCGCCAATGTTCCATTGGGGCTGACCACTGAAATATTTGTGAAGTTGATTGTGTTCAAGGAGCCTGAGACGCGCTGATAGAGGGCTGGGTCTCCCGCGATGCCAGTGTAGAAAGGTACGTTGACGCCGCTGATGTTGTTGATGTTGCCAAGAAAGGCTTGGGGATAGGTGGGTAAGTACCACGGCAGCACCGTGTTGCCGACAATTTGCAAGCAGAAGTACATGGTGTAGTTTCCCGGCAAGCTCACGGACAACTCGAGACAACCGCCGCCCGTGGCCTGTGCCATCGCGGCGGGAGAATTGAGGAAACTGAAGTCCACGAAACAGAGGCTGCCTGAGTACGTGCCAGTGTCGGGACTGGCAAATCCACAACTGGTCGTGGTGTTGGCCGTAAAGGGTGAGCCGGTATTCGTCGACGACGCGCTCGCTACCGGGCTTCCGGTCAGCGAATAGCAGTAACTTCCCGTGGCGCATGAGGGGCTGGCGTTCTGGTTATTCGGCTCTGGTTCAACGACCGTGAACGTGATGTCCGAGATGTTCTGTGCGGAAATGTACTGTTGCGCGGCAAGACTCTGGGAACAAAGAAGGCTGCTCGCGCTCGACACACAACTGATGGCGGGCACGGCCTGGCTGCTCTGGAGATTGTAGGAAAGTGTTGTCGTACTCACAGGCGTGTAGGAACCGTTGATGCAGAAGAGTCGCTCAAGCGAGTACGTGGGTGTTGGGGCGCTCGAATTGGTCACACTCACGTACGAGATGGTCGTCTGCCACACGCCCGTTCCTCGATTGAGGTCCGACTCGAGACCGAGGAGTTGAGTACCGGTTCCCGCGCCACACTGGGGCGTGCTCGTCGCGGCGGTTGTGACCTCGCCGGCGGACTGAATGTCGTCTTGGTAGCTTGCCGACACGACCTGCGAGTCCGACGTGTTGGCGAGCCGGTTGGCGACACCTGACTGCAAGGACAGGATCGAAATAAGACCAAGCGAGAGTGCGCCGACGATCATGGGAAGAATCGTTACGACGATGAGAAGTTCCACGAGCGTGAATCCCTCCTCGAGTTTTTGGCCACGCTGACGCCTACCGCTGGAAATCAGGCCGGTCTTTCCGCGACCAATAGGCCACTTCATACTGCGTTGGATCTTCTCAGTGCTCATCCAACTTGTACCTGGTTATAGATGCCGTACATCGCTGAAATAAGGGCTATCGCCACGAATCCGACGACGACACCCATGAGAATGATGATGGCTGGCTCAAAGAGGGCCGTGGCCCGCTCCAACTTGGTCTCCAGTTCGCGGTTGTAGTACGCCGCGGCGACTTCGAGTTGCTGGTCAAGGGTTCCAGTCTCCTCACCGACGCGAAACATTTGGCGAGCGGCGGCTGGGAACAGTTCCGTCAAGTTGATCGGTCCCGAAAGGCCCTGACCTTGCATCATCGCCTCGCGTACGCCCTCGAGGGCCTTCTTGTACACGGCGTTGTTGGAGGATTCGGCCGTGACGGCCATCGAGCGCGGAAGGTCGACGCCAGCTCGAAGCATCGAAGCAAGCACTCGACAGACCCGTTCGATGATCGCGGTCTCGGTGAGGTCACCGATGACGGGAAGCTTCAACATCCACGAATCGAGAAGATCTCGACCCTTATCGCTACGGCGCATCGTCATGAAGCCGCCCACGATGATGATCACGAAGGCGAGTTCGAAGTACCAGTCTTTGCCGACAAATGACGTGACGCTCAGCAGTAGGCGCGTTATGAGGGGAAGCTTCGCGTTGAGGCTCGCGAAAAATACTACGAAGCGCGGCATAACGAACACGGCGAGGACTACCACCGTCACAACCGACATGCACGCGACGACCGCAGGATAGATGAGGGCCGCCGTGACTTTGCCGCGAGCCTTGGTATCACGATCGATGTAGTCGGCGAGTTGGTTGAGCACCGTGTCTAAGTTGCCGGTCAACTCCGCCGACTCGAGGATCCCCACGTAGAAGTTGGGAAAAGCCTCGGGGTGGATGGCCGCGGCCGCGGCAAACGTGTCACCGGCGCGAAGACTGTCCACCATCTCCAACAGAACGACCTTCAACATCTTGTTCTGGGTCTCTTCGGTGATGACCTCGAGCGCCTCCATGATCGGGATACCCGCGCGCATGAAGACTGCCAACTGGCGCGTGAAGTTCGTCAAGTCCTTTCGGGGCACCTTCTTCTGGGTAATCTCGAATTTCGCCAAGTTTTTCTTGGCGCTGACCTCGAGGGGCTGGAGGCCACGGGCGAGGAGGGCCACGTGCGCGGCGCCGGTCGAGGCGGCCGATTCGCTGCCCGATACCTGCTTGCCGGATTCGTCTAACGCCTTGTAGCGGTAGGCAGTGAGTGTCTTGTCCTTGCTCATAGTGTGTACATGCTCCTGATGACCTCGGCGATTGAGGTGACGTCCTGGGTTACCAAGTTGATTGCCTCTTGGCGAAGTGTGCTCATTCCTTGCTTCACGGCCATATTGCGTAACTCCTCTTGGGTTGCCCAACCGACGATGAGACGGCGCAGCTCGGGTGTCATGATGAGAAGCTCATAGACACCAATACGGTCCTTGTAACCCGTGTTCGCGCAGAAGTTGCAGCCGACACCTATATAGAAGGTCTCCTTGGCTGTCCCGCCGCCTTCTTGATAGAAGATCATCTCTTCGTCGGAAGGGGTGTAGGTCGTCTTGCACGACGGACAGATCCGACGAAGGAGCCGCTGGCCAACGACCGCGAGAACTGACGACGCAATGAGGAACGACTCGATGCCCATGTCGAGAAAACGGTGCAACGCCGACACGGAGTCCGTCGCGTGAAGTGACGACACGACGAAGTGCCCGGTCAGTGCGGACTGTACCGCGACGCGGGTCGTCTCGACGTCTCGGATCTCTCCGACCAGGATCACGTCAGGGTCCTGGCGCAGAATTGATCGGAGACCGGTCGCGAACGTCAAGCCCGCCTGCTCGTTGGTCTGGATCTGGTTGATCGAGGGAAAGATGTACTCGACCGGGTCCTCGATGGTCATGACGTTGATCGTGGGATTACTCACCTCACTCAAGGTCGCGTAGAGAGTTGTCGTCTTTCCACTACCGGTCGGACCGGCGCACAACACCATGCCGAAGGGGGAGCGAACGATTTTCGAGTACGCGGCGTGGGTTTTGACGGGCATGCCGAGGTCGTTGAGGCGAAGTACCGAGCGCGTCTTGTCGAGCAGTCGCATGACGCAGCTTTCGCCCATGATGGTGGCGGTGGTGGCGACGCGCACGTCGACCTCTTTGCCATCAATCATGATCGTGAGTTGACCGTCCTGGGGACGACGTCGTTCGACGATGTTCATGTTCGCCATGACCTTGATTCGACTCACGAGGCCTGGCCCAATCGTCGCGGGCAACTGCAGGACTTCCTTGAGGGCGCCGTCAATACGAAAGCGCACGCGCACGATGTCGTCCGCTGGCTCGATGTGTACGTCAGACGCACGGTCGCGCATGGCCTGGGTGAGAATGCGGTCCACGACCTGAACGACCGGCGCGTCGTCGGCGACGATCAGTGGCTCGGACGTTTCAACGGTGCGCTTGCGAGAACCTTCGACGGACTCGAAAGCCTGGACCAACTTATCGACGCTGCCGAGCGCGTGGTAGTTACTGTCGATGGCCCAACGAATGTCACCGAGGGGGGCGATCAGTAGTTGAACAGGCTTGCCACTCGCTTGGCTCAGTCGGGCCCGTAGTTCTTCGCTCGGTTCGGCGACAGCAATGTAGAGAGCGTCGTCATCCAAACGGACGGGAAAGGACGCGGTCTCTCGGGCCACGTCTTCCGAGATGAGTGACAGAACTTCTGGGTCGAAGACGTCGCGGCGAAGGTTCGCCACTTCGAAACCAAAGAAGTTCGCGAGAGCTTGGGCGAGTGCCTGTTCGGTGAGAGCTCCGAGACTGACGAGGACCTCGCCGAGTCGGCCCCCGGCGTCGCGTTGCATTTCGAGGGCCTGGGTGAGTTGGGCCTCGGTGATGAGATTGGAACTGATGAGGACCTCACCGAGGCGAACTTGGCGTGGAGCGGACGGGGTGTTGGGATCGATTGTTTTAGAACTCGACGGCTCACTTGAAAGTTGAGAGTCTCCACCAATATTTTCGCCCTGTGGATTAACGTCAGTGAGAAGTCCGACGGAACCGCCATCAAGGTTCTTGGCGTCAAGATCCTCACTTCGGTTCTTCTTTTTGAAAGCCACAATCACCCCGCATTTGCTCTAGGAAATAACTTCTATTACGTAATCTATTTTGGATGTAGAGAAAATGGATTGCGAAAAGATCGCCCTACCGACGAAAGCAAAAGTACACCAAAAGACCGTGAAATTGGTGGAGTGTGATTCCGTTGAGGTATTTTTGTCAATCCAATTTTTAATCGTGACGTCACTCTTAGCGTCAAAGAATACGAATTACTTATCGCGTTGAAGGTGATCTCGCTGTCTCGACGATGTGACGCGGTCATCGTGTCGACATGTTCGAACGCCCTTCGCGTCGATGACGTGTTGAGCGTTCCATCGCGGCTCCGAAGTTGGACTTCTAAGTCGAAGTGAAACGTCAACGTTGTCGATTGTCACGTTGACGGTTTCTCTACTGCGAAGAGTGACGGTAGGTACGGTCACTCTTCGGCACTCACGACATAACGGTCAGTCCGAATGAGCCAAGACCACCTGACGTGTTCGGCGGTCGACGCGTGAGGTCGACGCGCATGATGATAAGTATCGGATCTTTTCGTCGACGTGCGCGACGTCATGAGATTCAGATGAAGCGCTCGTCGAGGGGGCGCCCCAAGATGAAGATGACTGGGGCTCAGCACCGTCATGAAAGCTCCTCGACATCGTTTGGAATAACTCGACATCACGAAACGTCTCGTAATACCCACGTATTACTGGGATGTTGATTACAATCAGACATAGAAGCTGAAGCTTGCGAGGACATTTGATGGTATTTCAGGCACCACCTCTTGATGATGAAGAAATTGCCGTTCTCGCCAGAATCGGAGAGTTGAACGCGAGTCTTCGTCTGCGCCTTCAAGAGGTGCGGCGTTGGTCGGCGTCGTCGACGCGGATCCAGTTCGCGCGAGCCATACAGGGTTCTGGCGCGATTGACGGAATGAACGTCCTGCTCGATGACACCACGGCGATTGACCTCGGAGAACTTCCGATCGACGCCGACGACGAGACGCGCCTCGCCCTCAAGGGTTACGGTGACGCATTGTCGTACGTATCGCAACTTTCGAGTGACGTCGACTTCACCTACTCGGGTCAGCTCTTAAGGGTCCTTCACTTCATCATGGGAAGTTACGACGTGAAGAGTCGTCCAGGTCGTTGGCGCGTGGGTCCCGCCTCGCTGCCGAGCATTGAAAATGTTGAGACGCACTACGCGGGGCCTGACGCGGGTGACGTGCCCGCGTTAATGGACGAGTTCGTGGTATCGCTTCAAACCTCGGACGGTTCGCCGGCCTTGGTCCGAGCCGCCATCGCTCATCTCAATCTCGTTATGATCCAACCCTTCGAAAGTCGTAACGGAAGAATGGGACGGTGTCTTCACACTCTCGTTCTCGCGAGGCAAGGCGTCCTCTCTCCTACCTTTGGAAGCGTCGAAGAGTATCTCGGTCGAAATACTCAGGCCTACGTCGACGTGCTCGCGAACGTTGCCTCAGGTTCCTATCAGCCCGAACGCGATACTCGTCCCTGGGTGCGCTTCATGCTCACCACGCATCTTCGCCAAGCCCAGACCATCAAACGCAGAATGGGCGAGCACGAACTGATCTGGAATCGCCTCGAGAAGTTGGCGGCGTCTCGAGGGCTGTCCGATCGAAGCATGGTCGCCCTCTTCGACGCCTCATTAGGTCTTCGCGTTCGAAGTTCCACCTATCGAGCGGCGTTGGACGAGACGTCTCTCGAGGAGATCACTGAGGCCACGGCAAGCCGAGACCTTCGTCAGTTGGCCGAAGTGGGACTTCTCGAGGCGGTGGGTGAGAAGCGTGGACGCCACTATCGGGCGACGTCGGACGTCGAAGCTGTTCGTCAGGCGATTACGAGCACTCGTAATAAGAAGGAAAAGTCCGATCCGTTCGCGAAACGAGAGAAGGGCGACTGAGGCGTCGTGCACCCGCGAAGCGCCACAAGGTCACGCGCAACGGGCACCGACGTTCGAAGTCCCGTCCTCAGCGGACACTCTTGACCCGAGGCACCATATATTGACCGCCCCAAGAGTCTCGGCGCCGATCAGTGCTTCGCTGGAGCGAGACCCCACGATTCGGCGATCAACGACAACGAGCGCACTCGCGCGTCGTACGAGTGGGTACGGGTCGAAAGCATCAGTTCGTCCGACGCCGTTCGACGGCGCAACTGCTCGAGTCCTTCGTGAACCGTCGAAGGGTCGCCGATCACGTGGGTCGCCATGGCCTCATCGACGATGGCTCTTTCATCAGGGGTAAAGGGATGGGCCTCGGCTTCTTGGGGCGACGGCAGTAGGCCCATCTGGCCAGTACGGCGCTGGAGAATACTGAGTGCAGTCGAACCCGCGAGCCAGTGAGCTTCCTCGGCGGTCGGGGCGCAAAGTACCGAGACGGCGACCATGACCCGGGGACTCTCGAGCAACAGCGAAGGTTGGAACGTCGAGCGGTAGATCTCGAGCGCGGGATCGAGGAGCGTGGGGGCGAAATGGTACGCGAACGAGAAGGGAAGACCCAACGTTCCCGCCAGTTGAGCGCTGAACGTGGAGGAGCCAAGCAGCCAGACTTCCGGGAGGTACCCATTACCTGGGGTGGCGAAGGGGTGAGACGGCTGACCCCCGCGCGGGAGAAGGTAGCTGATCAGTTCCACCACGTCATCAGGGAAGGAGTCGGCTCGGAGGTCCCCGGCGCGTCGAAGGGCCCGCGCGGTCCGCGGGTCGGTTCCGGGCGCGCGACCCAGCCCCAGATCGATCCGGCCCGGATGGAGCGCCTCGAGCGTGGCGAACTGTTCGGCGACGACCAACGGTGAGTGATTGGGCAACATGACGCCGCCCGACCCGAGACGCAGCGTCGTGGTGGCGTTCGCGAGGTGCGCGATGAGTACCGCGGGTGCTGAACTGGCGATCGCCGACATCGCGTGGTGTTCCGCGACCCAGAGTCGGTGGTAGCCGAGTTGCTCCGCGACGCGCGACGTCTCGGTCGTCTCTTGAAGTGCTTGCGCCGGTGATGAACCAGTCGCCACCGTGGCGAGGTCGAGTACGGAGAGGGGAATCATGCTGGGCTCACCCTAGGACTCTGAGGCAAGGTTGATGACGCGCGCAACGCCGGCTGCTCAGATGAGGGACCAGTCCGTCGTTCTTTGCGAATTCGTCACCATCGTTCGAGATCTCGACAGGGTTTGACGCGCGGTCACTGCGGCGCTCGAAGACGGTGGTCGAGCTACTTGAGCTTCTTGGGTCGACCGAAGAGGTAGCCCTGGCCGAGCATCCCGGCTTCGCCAAGGGGTACACCGAGTTGGCGAAGCATGTTTGCTTCGTCCTCCGTCTCTATTCCCTCGGCGATGAGCGTGGTGCGACTCTGCGACGCGAAGTGGCACATACCCGCGACCATGGCCTGACGGGCGGGATCGGTGTCGATGCCGCGGACCATGGAGATGTCCAATTTCACGAAGTCCGGTTGCAACTCCAAAATGTGACTGAGGCTGGTGTAACCAGCGCCCGCGTCGTCGACGGCGAGTTGGCAGTTGCCGATCTCTTTAAGGGCCCTACGAATGGCGGCGTAGTTATTGATCTGCGCGTGTTCGGTGACCTCAATCACGAGACGGCGCGTCACGCTGTTCACCACTTTCGCCGCGTGCCCGTCAATGAGAGCGGCGGGAGAGAAGTTGAGGCTGAGCCAGATCTCCGGAGGGAGATCCAGCGCACTCTCGAGGGCGGTCTGAGCGCAGATTGCTTCCAGTTCGCTGCCCAGCCCGACGGTGTGCGCCTGCAAAAACCGCAGATCAGGACGTTCGCCGCCGTCAAAGCGCGTGAGCGCCTCGTAGCCCACCACCTGGCCCGTCTCGAGGTTGACGAAGGGTTGAAAGACGCAGTGGAAGCGCTGATGCTTGATGACCGAAAGGATCTCCGAGCGCAGCGACTCACCCCTCGAGAAGACCTCCGCCTCGGCGCCAAAGAGGGCGCCCGCGTACGAGCCGAGCTCTTCAAAGACCGGGAGACGCGAACTCATCCACTCCGGCGCGTCGAGGTCCTTTGAGGCGAGCGCCAAAATGCCGACCAGCTCACCTTCCCAGCGAATCGGAACGTTGCCGACCGCCGTGAAGCCACCGTCGATCATGCGCGCAGTGAATTCGTCGTCGACGATGAGTTTGCTTGACGTCAAGTCGAGCCACCACGCGCCCGCGTTGGTCCGTTCCGTGAGGTACTCGGGACGGGGGAACTCGAGCGTCGAGCCGCTGGCGGCGCCACCCAAATGCTCACCGCCCGTGCCGATCGTGAGCAACGTGCCGTCGCCTTGGACGAGAACCATCAACGCCGCGTCGATGGAGGCGAGCGTCGCCGCCGCCAGACAGAAGGCCTCGGCGGTCTCGCGCAATGAATCGGCTCGGCGGACCTCTTGCATGATGTCGAGGATGGCGAGTCGATCTTTTTGTTCGCGCGTCCGGTGCGTCTCGAGTCGTCGCTCAATGGTGAGGTCACGTTTCACCGCGACGTACGCCAGGAGACTGCCCTCGGCGTCGTGAACCGGTGAGATCGTGGTGTCCTCTTCGTACAGATCGCCGCCCTTGCGTCGATTGATCAAGGTGCCGTGCCAGGGCTCACCTCCGTGCAGGTGTGCCCACATGATCTGGAAGAACGTGGGGTCGTGCAGTTCACTTTGAAAGAGGCGCGGATTCGCCCCGATGATCTCCCCCAGCGCGTACTCACTGGTTCGCACCGCCGAGGGATTCGCGTACAGGATGGTCGACTCGGGATCGGTGATCACGATCGACTCACTGGCTTGATCGATCGCGTTGGAGAGGAGGGTCTGGTCGTTCAGCGACTTCACGAGCCGTTCGTGGTCGCGAAGTCGCTTGATGCCGTAACCCATTTCATCGGCGAGGTCCTTTAAAACCTCGACGACGTGATCGTCAAAGGCACCTCGCTCGGCGGCTAGGACCTGCAGACTGCCGTCGACCTCGCCGTCGACGTAGACCGGCAGCCCAATACACGAACGAAAACCATTATCTTTCGCCCTTTGTCGCCACGGGGCGAAGTTCGAGTCCGTTGCTAGATCTTGATAGACGACGGGCTCGCCGGTGCGAATCACGGTGCCTACGGGTCCCTGACCGCCCGGGCCATCGTTCCAATTCACGTTGATCGCTTCGACGTAGTCGCGATGCTCGCTGCTCATCGCCACCTTCACGACGCTTCGCTCGGCGTCGTCGACGCGACGGCCGTACCAGGCCAAGAGATAGCCGCCCTCGTCCACGGCGGCTTGACACATTTGGACGAGCAGATCCTCTTCGCGTTCGGAGCGAACGAGTACCCGGCTGCCCGCCGAGAGTGTCTTGGCGGCTCGTTGGGCGACCACTTCACTTTCACAGTCGCTCATCCCGATGATGCCACCCGTGACCTTGCCCGACTCGTCACGCGCGGCCTGGACACGCAACGTCATCCAACGAAGGTCACCGCCCGACGTCTTGAAGCGAAGTTGCTCGGACTCAATCCTTGCGCCCGAGCGGACACGTTTTTGAAAGGCGGCGGCTTTGGTGAAGTCGTCGGGCGCGACCAAGTCAAGGGACTGCGTTCCTACGAGGAACCGTGGGAGCCAACCGAGGACTTGCTGTGACGAAGGTGAAGCCCATTTGATAAGACCCTCGAAGTCCGTCTCGACGACGACGTCGGACGAGTTCTCCGCGAGCAGTCGATAGTGCGACTCGGAGGCGGCTAGTGAGTAACGAGTGGCGACCTCGGCGTCGATGCTGCGAAGTCCGACGATCAACGTTCCCACGTTGCCAACGCTGTCGCGCGCCGGTCGAGCAGAGACCGACATCCAGTGGAGATCACCTGATGAGGTACGGTAACGAGCTTCGATTGCTTGGGTGAGCTCGCCCTTCATGGTCCGCCGACGATGAGCGCGGACCTTCGCTAGATCTTCGTCAAAGATCATGTCGAACGACGAAGTGCCAAGCAGTTCATCTGGATTCCACTCGAGGATCCGTTGCACCGAAGGCGACATCCACTTGATCAATCCTTCGGGATCGGTCTCGTAGACGATGTCGGAGGCGTTCTCCGCGAGTAGACGATACTTCTCGCTGAGTTGGACGCGTTCGGTCACGTCGCGCCACGTGTAACTGAGTCCGTCGCCGACCTTCAACGCGCGTACGTCGCAGTGCCGTTCGGAGCCCATGATTTCGTTGAAGTAGACCGAGTCGTCGAGTATGAGTGGTTCGCCAGTCTCGAGGGCGTGCACGTACGTGGCGAACACTCCCGATGGAACGTGCCCAGGAAGAATATCCAGTAAACGTCCGCCGATCATCTCTTCTCTGGTTGAGTGGTTGTATTCGATAGCGGCGTCATTGGCGTCGGCGAAGACGAAGTCGATGACGGTGCCGGAACTGTCACGGACGGCCTCGAACATGACGTGCGGATCCATAAGTGAATCAAGGGTCGTACTGAGGCGGGCTCTCTCGAGTTTGAGCTGAGCCAATAGTTCATCGGTCGAATCAGTCTTCGGCGGAACAACCGAGTCACCCGCTGAGACTTGAGCGGGCCGTACTTTGGGTGTTCTTCGCTGCTTATCCACGCAACCTCTCGAAGAGCTGAAACTTCGTTGCTCAGAGATGCTTCCCCTTTATCCTACGCGTACTACCTGATAAACCGCAAGGTTCATTATCCGACGCGACGTCGGCGTCGGCGGTGCCGCGCTGCAAGACCGTTCTATCCTTGAACTCTGGCGACAGCGAAGGCGACACCTTGATAGATCAGAATGCAAGACCGCAGATAACGGTGTACTCCCTCGGTGGCACCATCGCGTCGACGAAAAGTGGCGGCGTGACTGGTGGGGTGACGCCCCAACTCAGTGCCGCGGACCTCATCGCGGCCGTTCCCGAGTTGCGCGACGTCGCCGACGTCACGGCGGTGACGTTTCGCCAAATGCCTTCAGGCGACCTCACGATGGCGGACTTAGTGGCGTTGGCTCGCGCCATCGAGCAGTCATTCGACACGGGAACTGATGGCGTTGTCGTTACCCAGGGCACCGACACGATTGAAGAGACGGCGTTCGCGCTCGATCTGCTGGTGCGCAGTTCTCGGCCCGTAGTCGTCACCGGGGCCATGCGTAACTCCACCGTCGCGAGTCCCGATGGTTCGGCCAACGTTCTCAGTTCTGTTCGAGTCGCGGCGTCACACGACGCCATGGGACTGGGGACCCTCGTCGTCATCAACGACGAGATCCACGCGGCGCGCTTCGTTCGAAAGACCCACACGTCGAATCTCGCGACGTTTCATTCACCGAGTTGCGGTCCGCTCGGTTGGTTGGTCGAACGTCGCGCGCGAGTTGTCTTGCGAGTCGCGCCGCTGGCGGATTTCGGACGTGTTCCCGAGGGAGACGCACCGGCGATTGCCCTGATCAAGTGTTCACTGGGCGACGACGCGAGGGTGCTCGACCAGCTGGCCTCGCTGGGTTACGCGGGTCTCGTGGTCGAAGGATTCGGGGGTGGTCACGTGCCCGCTCGCGTCGTGGCATCACTCGAGAAGTTGGCGGCGCGAATGCCCGTCGTTCTCGCCTCACGCACGGGCAGCGGTGAGTTACTCAACGAGACGTACGGTTTTCCCGGCTCAGAGCGCGACCTACTGTCGCGGGGCCTGATCTCGGCGGGAGTGCTCGATGGACCAAAGTCTCGCGTTCTTTTAAGTTTGATCATGTTGACCGACGCCGAACCTACTCACGCACGAGCGCTCTTCGAGACGGTTGCGGCGTCAATGCATTCGAATGATGTGACGCAGCAGCGGTGACGCAAGCGTTTCGAAACTGGTGACGCGCTTGCATCGCCAACGACACTTGACGCCGTAGCAATCAGTCGGCGAACTTAACTCTGTTGGCTCTTTTGGAGGTTCGTTTCGACGGTGCTGAGATGAAGTTGCATTGCCTCTCGCGCTCCTCGACCGTCGCGGTTGCGCAAGGCCTCGGCGATCGCTCGATGCTGGAGACGGTAGCTTTCGCGTCGCTCCGTCGAGTCACTTCGTCGTTTCAAGTTGCCCCACGTCTCGCCTTGACGAGCTTCTTCGACGAGTTCGTACATGCTTTCCATGAGCGGGTTGTGCGCGGCGCGGATGAACGAGCGATGGAGTGCGAAGTCCCACCGCTCGAACTCGTCGTAGTCGGCGGCGCTCTCGTTGCCGCGCAAGCAACGTTCGATCTCTTCGAAGTCTTTGACCGTCGCGTTCTCCACGATCGACGCGATCGCCGCCGGTTCGATTAGTTGGCGTGCGGTCATGACGTCGGCGGGACTTACGACGACGGCGATCGAAGCATGGAGCGGGGATCCAACGTCGGTGCTTAGTCCGTGACCTGGATCGCTTCGTAGGTACGTCCCTCGTCCCACTTCTCGTGAGACGACGCCTTCTTCTTCGAGTAACGCCATTGCGTTTCGAATTGTGGTGCGGGTGAGTTGGAGTTTTGTCGCTAACTCGCGTTCGGTCGGCAATCGGTTGCCTGGACGTAGTCCACTACGCGCTGCCGATTTGAGAATATCGTCCGCCACATGAAAAAGTTGGTCACTCGCTACTGTCTGCACGTCAGGACTCCTTGCTCGTCGGACCCCACCAATCCAACAACCAATGCTACCAATATTTTGGAGTGGCTGAACTTTTTTCATAGAAATATGCTGCCTGCGATTGACATGACCTGAACCGTCACCTACACTCACTTTGGTTCAAACACATCGACCAATTGAACCAAATTGGTTGACTGCCTGGGGGGAAACGACATGAGGTTTGCGACCATTCGCACGTCGAAGGGACTGCGCCTTCACGTTCGCGCTCGTGAGGGGTACGTGGACCTTGCCGAAGCTTCCGGGGACGACGCGTTGGTGAGCATCGATGGATTGGCTGCCGGTGGCGACGCCGCACTCGACGCCGCTCGCAGCGCGTCGGCCGGAGCGGGTCGAGAGTTTGACCGTGCTGACTTCGCCGCCGCAACGCCAAATCCCCCGCGAATTCTCTGTCTCGGGGTCAATTACGCCGAACACGCCATCGAGGGCGGACGCGAAGTACCGAAGTGGCCGGAGTCCTTCGTGCGCGGTGCGGGAAGTGTCATCGGCCCCTACGACGATCTCGTCGCCCCGGCTCTCACGGAGTGCTTTGACTTCGAGGCTGAGGTCGCCGTCGTGATCGGAAAGGGTGGCCGTTACATCCGTGCGAAGGACGCCTTCGAATCAATCCTCGGGTACGCCGCCATGAACGATGGTTCGGCTCGCGAATGGCAACGCAAGGCAACCCAGTGGACGCCGGGTAAGAACTTTGAGGGTACGATGCCGATCGGTCCCGAAGTCGTGACCGTCGACGAGGTCGATATTTCCGACGTGGCCATCCGCTCCACGTTGAACGGTGTGGTGATGCAAGAGGCGCGCACGTCGATGATGATCGTGAACGTCGCGCGCGCCGTGGAATATTTCTCGGGTTTCACGTGCTTGCGTCCGGGCGACGTCATTGCGACCGGAACTCCGGGCGGCGTCGGTTTCGCGCGGACGCCGCCAGTCTGGTTGACACCTGGCGACGTGATCGAAGTCTTCGTCGAAGGCGTTGGGACTATCTCCAACACTGTGATCGCCGAGAAGGACGCGCCGGCCGACTGGCCTTGGCGCCCGTTGGAAGTGGATACTACAAACTTCTAGCGGCGAAGAACTGCGTCAAGCAGCGATAAACCAAATTAGTTAAGGGGGCAGGATGCGGTTTTCAAAGATGGCACGACGGGGGGGACTCGTCGATCACAGCAGAAAGCGACTCGTTCTTGTCGCCTCCGCGCTGGCACTCATCGCTTCCATGGTGACGTTGCCGGTTGCTGAGGGCATTTCGGGCGCGACGTCATTCAAAGGGTCGATCACAATTGCCTCGGTCGCGCCCTTCACCGGCGCGGACGCGGCACTCGGACCGAAGTACGAGACCGCGTGTTACGCCGCGGCCCAGGCGATTAACGCGGCGGGCGGCGTGCTCAGCAATCAGGTCAAGTGCAAGACGGTCGACACACGAGGCGACCCCGCGGACGCGGTGCCCGCGGTTCGTCAGATGTACGCCACGACGTCGAACGTGTCGCTCGTGATCGGGTGCACCTCGGACGAGGCGGCGACGGTCGTGCCGATCTTCGGTGCTCACAAGACGGTGTCGTTTTGCATGACGGGACAGTCCGAGTTCGACGCGGTTCACTACCCGTACTTCTTCCGACTCGTTCCGCCCGACGCGGCGGACTCGGTTGCGATGGTGCAGATTGCCAAGCGGCACAACTACAAGAACATCGCCCTGGCCTTCGGCAACGACGCGGGCAGCCAGACCTTCGTGGCTCCGGCACTCGCGGCCATCAAGAGCGCGAAAATGACGGTGGTCTCAAACCAGACGCTCGACATGTCGGCGTCGACGTTCCAGACCGAGGCGCAGGCGATCGTCCAGGCGCACCCTGACGCGATCCTTATGGAGGCGCTTGGAGCGGCGGGCGTGGCCCTTTTGTCAGAGATCTACCAGCTCAACGGTAACAAGATGATCCCGACGATCGGCACGTCAGCCATGATCGACCCGGTCTTCTTCTCCGGCGTCACTTCGGGTCCGATTGGTGTTCAGAACTTCATTTCCGCCTTCGACGCGGACAACCAAACGGTCAACGCTTCCGGTCCGGCGTACCCGCTGTACAAAAAGTTGGTTCTGGCGCAGGCCGGCAAGGTCCCGGGCGTCCCGAGTTTCCCGGGTCTTCTCTCGGCGAACGGAACGGTTCACCTGTATGACGGCATCAACATGGCGGCGCTCGCCATGGAGATGGCCCATTCAACCCAGGGTGCCAAGTACAAGGCCGACATCTTGAAGATCGCCGAGGGAGTACGCGGCGCGGTCAACGTGTCGAGCTACGCCGTGGGACTCAAGGACCTCAAGGCTGGTAAGAAGATTCACTACGTCGGCGTAGGTGGTTCATACCAGTTCGACTCTTACCAGACGGCGTTCGGCCCGTTCGAAGACGATCAGTTCTTGGCGAACGGCACGACGGTTGCGGTTGGCGGTTCCCTCGGGTACTGCAGCCTCACGGTGTGCAAGTCGAAGCTGTAGCTTCCTCCGGTGTGGCCGCGGCGAATGATCGCCGCGGCCACACCGGCTTTCTTTAATTCATAAATGGCCCACCCACCCACTCTCGAAAGGCTTTGACGTGAGCGTCTTCCTCTCGTCGCTCGGCTTCGGCCTCATATCGGCCGCGGTCCTCGCGATCGCCACCGTCGGATTCACGATGCAGTTCGCGGTCACGAACGTCCTCAACCTGGCCTACGGCTCGGTGATGATCAATAGTGCCTTTGTCACCTACTACCTCAATTACCACGCTCATTTGAACGCGTGGGTGGCGATGATCGGCGGCGTCTTCACGGGTGCCGTCGCGTCATATTTGTTAAATCGTTTCGTCTTCACTCCCTTTCAGCGACGCAACCTTCTGCCGATAACCATCGTCATCGTGGCGTTGGGCGTCGATCTGTGTGGCACCTTCGGTCTCCAAGCGATCATCGGCGGTAGTTACTTCTCCTATAAGCAGTCGCTCGGCCGCGAGATCCACTTTTGGGGCATGTACTTCAGTACCTTGCAGCTCATCATCATGGGAATATGCGTCGTCGTCCTGGGACTCATACACTGGCTGCTCAAGTACACGCGACTCGGCAAGGCCATGCGCGCGACGTCGGCGAACCCGAACCTCGCGCGTAACTCGGGAGTGCGCACTCAGAGGGTGATCTCCTCGACCTGGCTAATCTCGGGAGCGCTCTGTGGTCTCGCCGGCACGGTCTTTGCTATGAATACCGGGGTCTTCGACGCAACGAGCGCCCAGCTCTACATCGTGCTGATGCTCGCCGCGATGTTCCTGGGCGGACCCGGCTCGGCGTACGGCGCGATGATAGGGGCCGTCACCATCGGGGTCGCGACGGAGCTCAGCGCCGGCTATTTCAATCCCCAGTACAAGGAAGTCATCGCCTTCGTCGTCTTGCTCGGCATGCTCACCTTTCGTCCCTACGGTCTCTTCGGAAGCGAGAAAACCAACTGATGAACGCAATCGCATTCTACTTGGCGACGATTATCGTCTACGGCGCCGTCGACTCGATGGCGTGTCTCGCCCTCAACGTGCAGTTCGGATTCGCGGGCCTGTCGAACTTTGGTTTCATCATCTTCCAGGCCGGGGGCGCCTACGTCGCGGCCGTCCTCTCGATGGGGCCGTGGCAGAAGTCCAACGGTGGCTTCCAGCAGTATGTCCTCGGCTGGCATCTGGTGTGGCCACTCCCGTGGATCGGGGCGGCGATCTTCGGGGGACTCTTGGCCCTGCCGTTCGTATTCCTGGTGGGCAAGCGCCTGCGCGGCGACTTCGCGGCGGTGGGCCTCCTCGTCTCGGCCGTACTGCTCAATCAGTTGGTGAACAACTTCGTGCCGCTTTTCAACGGCGCGGCCGGCATCTCGATCGTGCCAGCGCCTTTTTCGGGAACGTGGAACCCCCAGGGGCTCGGCTACCAGTTCGCCTACGGAGGCGTCGCCGTCGTGCTGTGCGTCCTGGTCTACTTCTTGTTGCGTCGAATGACCGAGTCGCCCTACGGCCGGTCACTGCGAGCTATGCGTGACAACGACGTGGTGGCTGACGCGTTGGGCAAGAACGTGCGGGTCCAGCGCACGTCGATGTTGATCCTCGGCGGAATGATCGCCGGGCTGAGCGGGGCCGTCCTGGTGGGCTTCATTAACCTCTGGGCGCCCGGCGCCTGGGGCTATGCCGAGACGATCGTCCTCTTCGCCGCCATCATCGTGGGCGGAGCGGGCAACCACAAGGGTGCGGTCCTCGGTGCGCTCTTGGTGCCCTTGGGTTTCGAGGAAGTGACTCGGTTCATCCCGCCGCTCTCGAACCCGGCACTTGTGCCGGCGCTGGAGTGGGTGGCGATCGGACTACTGATCATCGGGTTCCTCTGGTTCCGACCCGACGGGATCCTGCCTGAGCGGCGTCGGATTCTCAGTAGGTGGGCGACGCCCTCCGTTTCGGTTCCCTCGAGCGGCGAGTCCGACGCATTGATCAACCTCGGCAATCTCGATCAGATGGATTTTCGCCAACTCTTGAGGCTCGAGGGTGACGCGAGTGATCACGGGATCATTCTCGCGAGCGATCGATTGACCCGAGCCTTCCACGGCGTGACCGTGGTCTCAGAGGTCTCCATCGAGATTCAGCGGGGACGAATTACCGGGCTCATCGGACCGAACGGCGCTGGCAAATCTACGACCCTGGCGATGCTCGCGGGTACGCTCGCTCCGACGAGTGGAAGGATCTTCTACGAGGGCCGCGACATCACCTCGATGCCCTCCAACGAACGCGCGAAATCCGGCATGATTCGCACGTTCCAGCTGGCCAGTGAGTTCAAGAAACTCACGGTCCTCGAGAATCTGGTCTCGGCCATCCCGCGCCAATCGGGCGACTCCTTCGCCGGAGCGCTGCGCGGACGGCGCTATTGGGGTCGCGAAGACGCTGAGAACATCGAGCGCGCGAGCGAGATGCTCGAGGGCTTCGGGCTCACCCAGTACGCCGACAGTTACGCCGGGGGCCTGTCGGGCGGCCAGCGCCGTCTCGTCGAGATCATGCGCGCCCTCCTCGCCCAGCCGACGATTCTGCTGCTCGATGAACCCATGGCCGGCGTGCACCCGAACCTCGCGCACAAAATCGGCGATCAGCTCACGCGCCTCGCGGCGAGCGGCATGACGATCGTGATGGTCGAGCACGAGCTCGCCATCATGGACGCGTTCTGCGACCCCGTCATCGTGCTCGCCGAGGGTCGGGTTCTGGCCCAGGGGACGATGTCCGAACTTCGCGCCAAGAAGGAAGTCGTGGAGGCGTACCTTGTCGGTTGAACTAACAAAGCAGGGATTGGTGCTCAGCACCAACGGACTCAGCGCCGGGTACGACGGGCGGCCCATCGTCAGCGACATCACGATCGAGGCCACACCGGGCAAGGTCGTGTCGGTCGTGGGACCGAACGGTTCGGGAAAGTCGACGCTGCTCAAGTCGCTCGTGGGTGTAGTGAAGGTTCTCGAAGGGCACGTCACGGTGGGTGAGCATGAGATAACGAACCTCGCGCCTGAAGAGGTCGCCATGATTGGTGTGGGCTACGTACCCCAGATCGATGACGTCTTTCCACCGTTATCAGTCAAGGAGAACTTGGAGATCGGTGGGTACCTGCTGAGTCGCCGTGAGATACCGGGGCGCATTGACGCAGTACTCGACTTCTTCCCGAAACTGAAGACGATGATGACGAGGAAGGCCGGCAAGCTCTCCGGTGGCGAGCGAAAGATGCTCGCGATGGGTCGGGTCTTGATGTTGTCGCCCTCAGTGTTGGTGCTCGACGAACCGACGGCGAACTTGGCGCCCATGGTGGCCACGCAGCTGCTCGAAGAGTTCGTGAGGGGCTTCGCCGACTTCGGTTCGACCGTGCTGCTCGTCGAACAGCGCGCGAAGGCGGCCCTTCGGATCTCCGACTGGACCTACGTACTCGGTGGTGGCAAGGTCGTCCTCGCCGGCGCGCCCAAAGACCTCGAACAGAACCCGCTGTTCGTCGAGTCCTTCCTCGGCGGAAGCGCGCCCTCGCGTTCGACTAGCAACGAATAAAGTCCACCGTGAACATTCGCGACAGCGCGTTCTGGACGCTAGAGCGCAAACGTGACGTCCTCGTCATCTTGTTGACCCTGGTGACGGGCTCCATTGACGCCATTGGCTTCACCCGTCTCGGTGGCGTCTTCACGAGCGTGATGACCGGAAACATGGTGTTGCTTGGTGTGGCCGCGGGCAAAGGTGACGTGTCGCTCGCTCTTCACACTGGCATCGCGTTTCTTGGATTCGTCGCGGGCAGCTTGGTGGGCGCGCGCGTGGCGGGTCACGCGCACAAGGACGACGAGATCTGGCCCCGACCGATTCTCGTGGCGTTGATTCTGGAGCTAGTGGTGCTTTTTATCTTCGCGACATGGTGGGAGATCGCCTCTGCCGCTCCCGCCGGCTCGGCAGAGTACGCGATGCTCGGTGTCAACGCGGTCGCCTTGGGTGTTCAGAGTGCCGCGACCCTTCGCTTTGGCATTAGTGGCCTTTCCACCACCTATCTGACCGGTACCCTGACGCAGCTACTCGCGGGCGTTGCGAAACGCAAGGAACCAATTTCGGGTCGAAGTGCCATGCTCCTCGTGGCTCTGATCGGTGGCGCAGGTTTCGGCGCCGCCATCGCCATAGACGCACCAAGGTTCGCTCCGCTCCTACCTATCGGTGTACTCGCGTTCGTCATCGTCTGCAGTGACAGGGTCTTTCACCGACGCATGAAGCGTCAACAACCCTCTCACGTGGCTCGTTGAACGCGAACTGACTCGTACCTACGAGCCGATCGCAAGACGGATGGTCGTTCCGGCACCGACGAGGATCACGAGGGTGCGCACCACACTCGGTGAGACGCGGCGAACCAACATCGTGCCCAGCCAACCGCCAATCAGCGAGCCGACCAACAGGGCGTAGACCGCGTCGAGGGCGAGGTGTCCGCGAACAATGAAGACGACGGCCGCGACTGCGTTAATCAACGTCCCCAAGACGCTTCGAATGCCTTGGAGTTCGTAGATGTCGAAGGGCAGCGTCAGGGCCATCACCGCCAACAACACGATGCCGAGTCCGGCACCGAAGTAGCCACCGTAGACCGACGCGATGAAGATACCAACGAAGAGTGTTCGACGCCGTATTGGGTTGACGTTGTCGCTCTCTCTCTTCGCGAGCAGTTTCGTAATGCGCGGTGCGACGGCGAAGAGCAGCGTGGCGGCACCGATGAGCCACGGCACGACGCTCTTGAACGTCTGATTCGAACCCTCCAAAAGGATCACGCAACCGCCGATGGAGCCCAACACGCACGGCACCGCAAGTTCCCGCAACAGTGTTTTGTGGCTCGTTATCTCGCGACGAAAGACCCGCATGCCGCCGATCAAACTCGGAAGAATTCCAACCGAAGAGGAGACGTTCGCTTGGAGTGTCGGAACGCCGAGGGCGACCAAGGTCGGAAAACTGAGGAAGGTTCCCCCGCCGGCGATACCGTTGGAGATGCCCGCGGCGACGCCAGCGACGAAGATGATTGCGAGCCGCCAGCCGAGGGGAAGGGTTGTGGCGAGCATCCCTGTCATTCTACAAAATTCGGAGGAACTCTCCCAGCAATTTCCCTGGTGTTGGCACAGTTCCTGCTCCTTCCACTAGGCGCCGAAACGGGGCCAAGTGAGCGCAGAGGAACGCCTCGACGAGCGCCGCTTCGAACACGAGAACGAGTCGCGAGAGGCGCTCACCGCTCGTAGCCGTGGAGTCGGCGATTGGCACTCGTGCTACGAACGTCCTCGGCAAACTACTGGCCGTACGGAACGCGCCGCGATGCGGTTAGTCGCCGCACGGTACGTCATCCTTCCACGCTCGCCACCGGGTACGTTGCGAGTTTGCGTCGAGGCGGACGATGAACTATCGGTCGCGTGCGTGAAGTCTGTTGTCGGTCGGCGCCGCGAAATTGATTGGGCGCCGTTTTTGCAGCGAGCGTTCTGTCGTGAAGAAGTTAGCGACGCGCGAGCACGTCGGTGTTTACAAGATTGAAGAAGCCGTCCTCGTTCTCAGACCACGAAAGAAACGCTTCAGCGATCGTCGCCAGTTCCGCTTCGGTGGTGAGTCCGTACTCAAGACTCTGGCGCGCGAACTCACTCTCTCGAACGCGATCCGCCCAGAGCTGTCCCCACCAAGCACGCTCGTCGGGTCGATAGAACGTCCAGTTCGACGTGGCGACCTCGATGGAGGAAAATCCGGCGCGTCGCACCCAAGCGTGAAGGTGGCGTCCCGCGTTGGCGTCCATGTGATTCTCCCTCGTCAGAGCCTGGTAAATTTCCATCCATCGATCAAGAACTGGGCTGTCCGGCGACCAACTGAAGGCGCCGAAGTCACCGTCGCGTACGGCGAGCACACCGTCGTCGCGCAACACCCGACGCATCTCGGTCAACGCGACGACGGGATTACTGAGGTGTTGCAACACTTGATGCGCGTACACCACGTCGAACGACTGGTCGGCGAACGAGAGTCCGTACACGTCGCCGACCTCGAAGCTCACGTTGGTGACGCCACTGTCGGATTTCAACTGGCGCGCGATCTCGATCACGTCGGCGGAGAGGTCAACGCCCGTGACGTGACCTGACGACACCACTCGGGCCAAATCGACGGTGATATTGCCAGGTCCGCAGCCAACGTCCAGGACGTCCAACTGCGGAGTGAGATGAGGCAGGAGAAAGGCCGCGGAGTTCGCCACCGTGCGCCATCGATGGCTTCGAAGTACCGATTCGTGGTGGCCGTGGGAGTAGCGATCTTGATTTGACATGGTGACAACTATTGCAGCCCTCACGTCGCTACTCTTGGGATTCTTGCGCGAGCTGCGAGGAGGGGGACCAGCGTTCGAAGTGCGATGACGTGAGATTCTTTGCTCTCACTCGTCGTCGAGACGACGTCTGTCGTCGAACATTTCGATGGAGCGATGCGGCGACCAGGGTGTTTCCGCGTCTTTTTCACCACCGTTCGGGACTTCGTCGAAGCGCCTCGTCGTCTCGGGGTGGATGATTCGCAGTGCGTCCCTGAACCTGTAGTTGACAAGCGTCGAAAACTGCGATAGAAACTCTCACAACCGCGGAAAGCCTTACGGGACTTGCGGTTGCGTCATTTACTTTTGGGGGGAAAAGAGTGGCACAGTTCTGGCTGGCGTTCGGCTTCGGCCTCGTCACGGCGTCGGTACTCGCGATCGCGGCGGTCGGGTTGAGCCTGCAGTTCGGCATCACGAACTACATCAACTTCGCCTACGGGGACTTCATGGCGCTGGGTTCGTACTTGACGTACGAGGTCAATACCTCTCTCCTGCACTGGAACGTGTGGATTGCACTCGTGTTTGGATCGCTCGCCATGGGCGTGATCGCCGTGTTGTTGAATCGCTTTCTCCTTGGTCCTTTCGCACGACGCTTCCAGAGGTCGTTCTTCGTGCTGATCGTGACGTTCGGTCTTTCTCTGATCATGTTGAATGTCATCTACTCAATCTGGGGAACCAACGTTCGCTCGTACAACATGCCGATTGAGCAGGTCCTGCATATCGGACCTTTCCTCTTGACGAGAAACCAGTTGATCGTCATGGCCATCTCAGTGGTGCTGATGGTTCTCGTGCACGTCATGCTGAAGACCACGCGACTCGGGAAATCGATGCGCGCCATGTCCGACAACACGACACTGGCCATGACGAGCGGTATTGACACTCGGCGCATCACGACGATCACGTGGTTCTTGTCGGGAACCCTCGCGGGACTCGCGGGCACGGTGCTCGCCATCACGGAGGGAAACCTCACGCCGGCGTCCGGTGAGCTCTTCTTGTTCGTGATCTTCGCCGCCGTCATCGTTGGCGGTGTGGGCAGTATCTACGGCGCCATGGCCGGTGCCGTGCTGATCGGACTGACCACCGAGGTCTCCGCGGCCTTCATCAATCCCGCCTACAAGTTGGATATCGCCTTCATCATCTTGATTTTGACCCTGTTGTTCAGGCCCAGCGGTCTGTTCGCTCGGCCGGAAAGGGCCTAACAATGTCCGCCTTTTGGTACTACGTCTTCACTCTCGTTTTTTTCCTCTTCGATTACTTCATTCTGGCGATGGGCCTCAACATCCAATACGGTGAGACCGGAATCCTCAACTTCGCCTACATCGGGTTCGTGGCCATCGGTGCCTACATGACGGGTGTGGCGGGCATGCCCAACGCCGGAACGAGCGGCCAGCACTACATCCTCGGTCTCAATCTGCCGTTTCCGATCAACCTCATCATCGGTGGACTGTCGGCGAGTGCGTTGGCTTTTTTGGTGGCGCTCATTACGCTACGTCGTTTGCGCACGGACTACCTGGCGATGGTGTTGATCTCACTATCGCTCGTGCTCTACGACATCTCCAACAACTTCATCCCACTTTTCAACGGAGCCGACGGACTGTACAACGTTCCCGAGCCCTTCGCGAGTGCGCTCAAGTTGACGACCAACTCCTTCGTTCCCTTCTTCGCGGGTGTGGCGGGCGTCGTGGCATTGATCTTGTGGTTCTTCATGAGTCGCATCACCAGGTCTCCGCTTGGTCGTACCTTGCGCGCCATTCGTGATGACCCGACCGTCGCCTCGGCGCTCGGTAAGGGCGTCTTTCGTTACCAATTGACGTCGATGTTGGTTGGATCCTTCTACGCCGGCGTTGGTGGCGGACTACTCATCCAGTTCGGCGGTTCGTTCAACCCCACCGCTTGGCTCCCAGGTGAGACCTTCGTCATCTTTGCCGTGATCATCGTGGGTGGTGTCGGTAACAACGTCGGGATGCTCGTTGGCGCGCTTGTCGTCGAGACGCTACTCATCCACTTGCCGGCGTTTCTACCTGCCATTCCCGGACACCCGGGATTGATCGAGTACATCGACACCATGGTCATCGGCGTCGTACTCATGATCATGCTGTGGTTTCGTCCACAGGGCATTGTGCCGGAGCGCGTTCGTCGGAGCAAATTCCTTCTGCCGGATTTCGCCCCGTCCGGCGGCGGTGCCGTCATCGCGCCCACTGGACCAGCGATCCCCACGGAAGAAGCCGCCGGTGCTGGACCGCCGTTCTTCATCGAAGAGAAGGATGTGTAATGACGAGTACTGGCCAATCCATGTCGTCACCCGACGCTTTCAGTGAGTCGATACTCAGTTGCGAGAACATCACCAAGTCGTTCCTCGGCGTGAACGCACTCAACGGAGCGACGTTCGACGTCCCGAAGAACAAGATCACCGCGCTCATCGGTCCGAACGGCGCGGGCAAAACCACGCTCGTCAACATCCTCTCGGGTGCGATGAAGTCGGACTCGGGCACCACGCATCTCGGCTCCGTCGACGTCACGAACTTGGAGAGCTACAAGATCGCTCGAATGGGTCTGATGCGCACGTTTCAGCTGTCGCGCGAACTCGGCGGACTCACCGTCCTCGAGAATCTATTGGTCGCGCCGAAAGTTCAAGCCGGAGAATCTCTCTTCAACATCTTCCTTCGCCCGCGTCTCTTGCAGCGAGAGGAACGTCAAAACATCGAGCGCGCGACCGAAATCCTCGCGACCTACGGACTCTATGAACTCCGTGACAACCGAGCGCGCGAACTCTCTGGAGGCCAGAAGAAACTGCTCGAAATCTCTAGGGGCGTGATGGCCGCGCCAACAGTGTTCCTGCTCGACGAACCCATGGCCGGCGTGAACCCGGCGCTGATCGACCGTATCGCTGGCTACATCCTGGACATGAAGCGCCAGGGCATGACGGTGTTGATGATCGAACACAATCTCAACGTCGTGGAGAAGATCTGTGATTTCGTGATCGTCTTGGCCGAAGGAAAGACACTCGCGACCGGTCGACTGAGCGAGTTGCGCGCGAACCCGGAGGTCGTCCAGGCCTATCTAGGAGAGGTGATCAGTGCCGGCACTACTAACTGAGAACGTCACGTCGGGCTACGGTCGACAGACCATCATCAGCGACATCACGCTGTCCGCTGACGTTGGCACGATCACGACGATCATTGGGCCCAACGGCGCCGGTAAGTCGACCTTCGCCAAGACCCTCGTGGGGATCTTGCGTCCCACGAAGGGACGTGTCATCGTGAACGACGTCGACATCACGAAGATGCCTGGCCACCTCATTCCGCGCAATGGCCTGGTGTACGTGCCCCAGAACGACAACGTCTTCGCGACATTGACGGTCAACGAGAACTTGGAAGTGGGGGGTTTCGCCGTCAAGGGCAACAGTGGCGAAAGGCTGGAGGAGATTTTGAACATCTTCACCGACCTCAAAAAGGCTCGTACGAAAAGGGCGGGCATGTTGTCGGGCGGTCAACAGAACCTCCTCGCGATCGCGCGAGCCCTCATGGTCCACCCGACGGTGATCATCTTGGACGAACCAACGGCGGGACTCTCGCCGGCGTACACGGACGTCGTGTGGAACCAGATCGACGTCATCACCAAATCCGGTACGGCGGTCTTGGTGGTCGAACAGAACGTGGAGCGCGCTCTCAAGCACTCCGACTTCGTGCACATCTTCATCGCCGGTACCAATCACGTGCACGGTCCGGCGAAGGAGATCGCCGAACTCGACCTGGCCGCAATCTTCCTCGGTCGCGCCGGGGCCACGCATTCGTAACAGTGGGAAATTCCCACAATCTTGAAGTAAACAAAAATGAAAGAAGGGGGAAGTACCAAATGAAATTCATTAGAAAACTAGTAGGTCGTCGCGGAGGTGCCAGAGCGATGCTGGTTCTCGCGATGGTGACGTCGGTCGCCGGCGTGGGACTGACGGCGGGCTCGGCTAACGCCAGTTCGAAGCCGCTCGTCATCGGGGGCATCTTTCCGTTCACGGGAACGAAATCGCTGCTCTCGAGTTGGGGCACCCACGGCGTGGCCGTGGGTATCTACGAGGTCAACCACAACGGTGGCGTACTTGGTCACCAGTTGAAGAGCTCGTACGTCGATGACGCGGCCGACTCCGTGGACGCCCTCCCGGCGTTCCGCAAGTTGGAGTTGAGCCACCCTACGGTCATCATTGGGCCGTTCTCGCCGACGATCGAAGCCGTTATCGGTCAGTTCAAACCCAATGACGTTGTTGACTTCATGGTCGGCGGTCTCACGACACTCGACAACATGAAATTCCCGTACGTGTTCCGCACCTCCTCGTCCGACTCCAACGAGTCCATCGCGATGGCGCAGTACGCGATCAGCAAGGGCTGGAAGACCGCGTCATTGATCTTCGACAACTCGGCGAACTCACAGGGCTTCATCGCTCCGCTCGAGGCGGCCTTCAAGGCGCTGGGCGGCACGATTCAACAGAACATCACGTTGACGCCCGGCCAAGCGTCCTACAGTTCCGAGCTCACGTCCGCGTTCGCCAATAAGCCGCAGGTCATCTTCGACTCAATGGACAGCCAGACCGCCGCGACACTGTTCACGGACGGTCAGCAGCTCGGATACATGACGACGCCGTGGATCGGTGACGACCTGCAGTCGGCACCCCAGGGTACCTACGCCAAGTCCTTTGGACCTACGGCCTCGACGGACTTGACGGCTGCCCTGCCGGCGACCCCGACGACCGCTGACGGCGCGTACAACCACTTCCTCGCTGACTACCAGTCGGTGTGGAGGACCACGACGATCCTGCCCACCACGTTTAACGAGTACGACTCGATCGTTATCGCGTCGCTCGCCATGACGATGGCGAAGTCCACGGACCCGAAGAAGTGGGTGGGTGACGTGATGAAGGTCTCGGACCCACCGGGCACGGTGTGCGGAACGTACGCCACGTGCGTGAGACTCATCAAGGCCGGTAAGAAGATCAACTACAACGGCGCCTCTGGCAACGACGACTTCAACAAGTTCCACAACGTCTTCAGCGGCTTCCAGATGCAGGGTTTCGACTCCAGCCTCAACAACGTCACGAAGGCGTACATCACCCCGGCCCAGTTGGCCGCGGTGGTCGCGAAGGAAGGCTAAACACGTAGTACGCAGCTGTTCGCTTAGTGGGGGATGGTCAGCGGTTCGCCCGTTGACCATCCCACGCTAGGTCGTCTGCATGGCGAAGGACTGAACGTTGGTTTTCGGCGCGTCATGCGCTGACACTGTGCAGATCCAAGTAACGCCTGACTATCGCCGACGCCAGGCTTCCACGTGAGGACCGAATCGTGACTGAACTGCTTGGTGGCATCCGAGTGCTGGATCTGACCACCGTACTCGCAGGCCCCTTCGGGGCGTATCAGCTGAGCCTGATGGGCGCGGACGTCACCAAGATTGAAATTCCCGATACCGGCGATCTCGCGAGAGAGTTCGGGGACGACGAGGCACTGAAGGCCGCGTCGATGGGCCCCTCCTTCCTTGCTCAAAACGCCGGGAAGCGGTCGATAACGCTGAATCTCAAGAGCGACGAGGGCGCGGAGGTCTTCGAACGCCTCCTTCGTGCTTCCGACGTACTCCTCGAGAACATGCGACCCGGTGTCCTCGCTCGTCTGGGCTTCTCGTGGGAGCGAATCCACGACATCAACCCCCAACTCGTGTACTGCGCCGTGTCGGGATTCGGTCAGACCGGTCCGCTCGCCGAACGCACGGCGTACGACCAGATCATTCAGGGCTTCGCCGGCATGGCCGCGGTCACAGGCCTCGCGACTGGCGGACCCGTACGCGTCGGCTTTCCAATCTGTGACGCCTTAGGTGGCTACGTCGCCGCGATGGCGATCTGCGCTGCGCTCGTGCGGCGTTCGAGCGATCAGACCGGTTGTTTCCTCGACGTCTCCATGCTCGAAGCGGCGCTCACCTCGATGAGTTGGGTCGTGTCCGAACAGCTCATCAGTGGTCACCAGGCCGTTCGACACGGCAACGACAACGCCGCTTCGTCACCGTCGGGTACTTTCCAAGCGAGCGACGGACCCGTCAACATCGCCACCAACACCCAGAAGCAGTTCGAGGCGCTGTGTCGAACCTGCGCTCGCGAAGACCTCATCACCGACGAACGCTTTCTCAGTCGCGCCGAGCGCAAGAGAAATCGTGAGGAACTAACGGCCGAACTGGATTCGTCGTTGGCCGCGCGCCGCGCGTTTGAGTGGGAGGAACTCTTGGCCGACGTGAGCGTGCCCGCGGGACGACTGTTGAACGTTGACGAAGCCCTGAACCAAGAGCAGATCAAGGTTCGAGGACTCGTGCACGACGTCGAGGTGGGTGTCGGGGGCCGCGACCACGTCCAGGTCCTCGGAAGTGGCGTGCACGTGAACGGCGAGACGTTGGTCCCTTCGCTGCCGCCGCCGCGACTGGGCCAGCACACGAACGCCATCCTCGGTGAACTCGGCTACTCCAATGAAGAGATCGAGGCCCTCCATGATCATCACTGCGTTTAGGGTTACCCAGAACTGGAATGTTGGAGAGAGCAGAGAGGGAGACGATTGACGCGCCGTGATTCCTATCCGAAAGTCGAGATCATCGAAGAGGGCATGCGCGAAGGCATGCAGATCGAGAGCGCGGCGATCACGGTGGACGCGAAGATCGCGTTGCTGGACGCGTTGTCGGTGACCGGACTCAAGACCATCGTCGTCGGCTCCTTCGTCAGCCCGAAGTGGACCCCGCAGATGGCCAACATTGACGAGCTCGTCGACCGCTTCACTCCGAGAGACGGCGTCACCTACACCGCCCTCGCTCTCAACGAGCGCGGTCGTGAGCGCATGAGCCAGTACATGCCGCCACTGAGTGAGTCCAAGGAGTTCCCGCGTACGTTCGTCCATCTCTGTGACGTCTTCGTGCGCCGCAATACCAACCGGTCGCAACAAGACGAGATCGACCTCTGGCCGGCGGTCATCGAGCGCACCGTCGCGTCCGGCGCACGAAGCGCCGGCATCGCGATCAACGCCGCGTGGGGGTCGAACTGGCTCGGCCCGTTCGACGAGGGTTACCGAATGGAGATGCTCGAGCGCCAGCACGAACTCTGGACGGCGGCGGGCGTGAAGGTCGACAAGGTCTGGATCGGGGATCCGATGGCCTGGAACGTGCCGGATGAGGTGGCGTCACAGCTGCGCGCGATCCAAGAGCGCTGGCCCGAGATCGATCGCTTCCATCTGCACCTGCACGACGCTCGCGGCTCGGCGATGTTGTCGGCGTATGAGGCACTCAAGGTGCTCAACGAAGACCAGACGCTAGTCCTCGACACCTCGATCGGTGGCATGGGAGGGTGCCCCTACGGTGGTCACGGACGCATGACGCGCATGATCCCGACCGAGGACCTCGTAGACCTGTTGAACGAACTCGGCGTCCCCACAGGCATCGACATCGATCGACTGATCGAAGCCGCGCTCCTCGCCGAGAAGGTCGTTGGCCACTCGTTGTGGGGCCACGTGTCCAAGGCCGGCCCGCGGCCGCGCGGCGTGGCACTCTTTCCCATGGACTTACCCTTCATCGAGACCGAAGAGCAGGCCCAACACTTTCGTGTGGGTCCTGGCGCGTACGAGGGAGCGCCGTCGCCGTGGGCCCAACCCATTGTCTCGAGCGCCCGGACGGAACTATCCGTTCAATCGAAAGGATCGCGTGGCGAGCGCTGATCGACCCGTGAACACGAGGTCGGCGACGGTGGATGGACGAACGTCGGGTGGGACGTAGTGGCGGGCACGAATCGAATCACGAATTCGAGTTCTATGCGCTCGCTCGAGCGGACGTTCGACATCCTTCGCATCCTTCGACAGAGTCGTGTCCCGATGCGCCTGACGGATATCGCGTCGGAGTCGGGGATCCACCTCGCGACGACCCAGCGGATTTTGAGCGTCATGTTGCAGTACGGCTACGTGAGTCAAGAACGCTACGGCTACACGGTCGGTGTCACGTCCGTGATAAACGCCTTCTCGTTTCACGTGACGAGCAGTTTGAACCAGATCACGCAGCCGATACTGCAAGAGCTCACCGCCGCGAGTGGTTTGATGTCCTCGCTCGCGATCCGCGTGGACTTCGCACAAGTGATGGTGCTGCGTGTCGAGGGCACGGCGCCACTTCGCTACCTCTTGCCGGTCGGAGAATCAACACCCTTGTATCTAGGGGGCGCTCGGATCTTCGCCGCCGCGATGACGACTGAGGAAGTCGCGACACTTCTGGAAGGCGTTCCAGAGATCCGCTTGGCGAGCGGTCAGATCGTCACCGAGCAGGAGTTTGCCAATAGCTTGAAAGAGATTCGCGACCTTGGTTTCGCCTACAGCATTAGCGAGCGCGATCTCGGTTCCGCGTCGGTTGCGGTCCCCGTCTTTGGTCAAGAGGGAACGTTGGAGGCGTCACTGCAAGTGTCGGGCCCCGCGGTGGAACTCGACGAAGAGAAAGTCGAGTGGTGCATCTTGGAGTTGAAGCGGGCCAGCGCGGCGATTACCAAGCGACTGCCATGACGAGCGCGATGTTTCGACCGTCACGTTTCGTATGGAGCCTCGCCGGCGTGTTGAACGAGATTCGGCGACGAATCGTTGCACGCGACGCCACAGAGTCCCGATGCTCCTCGGGCCTGTTACCGAAAGGAATCGAGTGATCGATCACAAAGTACGCGTCTACCGCAGTGACGAGGAACTCCCTCGCGAGAGTCAGTTGGCGTGGAAGATCGCCGCGGTGGCGGCCGACCCGGTCGAGGTGAGCGATGACGTCACCAACATGGTGATCAACCGCGTCATTGACAACGCGGCGGTGGCCGCCGCGTCGCTCATTCGAAGCCCCGTCGTGGCCGCTCGCGCGCAGGCCACTCGCCATCGTTTTTCTCCCGGCAGCACGGTCGTAGGTACGACGTCGGACGTGCGCGTCTCGCCGGAATGGGCCGCGTGGGCCAACGGCGTGGCGGTGCGCGAGCTCGACTTTCACGACACGTTCTTGGCGGCCGAATACTCGCACCCAGGCGACAACATTCCTCCGATCGTCGCGGTGGCCCAGCACGTCGGCGCCGCGCGCGCACTCACGGGTGGGCACGTCGTTCGAGCAATCGCGACGGCCTACGAGATACAGATCGCGCTGGCACGAACTATCTCTCTCCACGAGCACCGGATCGATCACGTCGCGCATTTAGGACCCAGCGTGGCGGCGGGTCTCGGCACGCTGCTCGGTCTCGACGAGGAGACGATCTACCAAGCGATCGGGCAGGCCTTGCACACGACCACGGCGACGCGTCAATCACGCAAGGGCGAGATTTCCACGTGGAAGGCGTACGCGCCAGCGTTTGCGGGCAAAGTTGCCATCGAGGCCGTCGATCGCGCGATGCGCGGTCAAACGTCACCGGCGCCGATCTACGAAGGTGAAGACGGCGTGATCGCGTGGCTGCTCGATGGACCCGACGGTTCGTACACGGTGTCGTTGCCGGGACTCGGCGAGGCGAAGCGCGCCATTCTCGAGAGTTTCACGAAGGAGCACTCCGCCGAGTACCAGGCGCAGGCCTGGATCGACCTGGCGCGAAAGCTCCACGACGAACATCCCGAGTTGCTCGACGGTGATCAGATTGAGAGTGTCGTCATCCACTCCTCGTACCACACGCATTACGTGATCGGCTCGGGGGCAAACGACCCGCAGAAGTACGACCCGAACGCGTCGCGCGAGACGCTCGACCACTCGGTGCCGTTCATCTTCACCGTGGCCTTTCAAGACGGTTCGTGGCACCACGCTGACTCGTACGCGCGCGAGCGAGTGACGCGTCCCGACACCGTTCGACTGTGGCGAAAGGTGAGCACCGTCGAAGAACCCGAGTGGTCTCGTCGCTACCTCTCGGTCGATCCTCGAGAGAAGGCTTACGGTGGCCGTGTCGAGATCACCTTGAAGGACGGCACGACGATCGTCGAGGAGATCGCCCTACCGGACGCGCACCCGCTCGGGGCACGGCCCTTCGCTCGAGATCAGTACGTGGCGAAGTTCCGATCGCTCGCGCGTGACGTGCTGGAGGACGAAGAGATAGAGCGATTTCTCGCGGCGGCGCAGCGACTTCCCGAAATGGCGGCGAGCGACTTCGCGGAGCTCAACTTCACGGCTCGTCGCGGACTCTTGGCGTCGGTGCCCGAACCCGAGGGGCTGATCTGATGCTCTACTCACTCGTCAGTGCCGCCGAGAAGCGTGATCGATTTCGGGCGCGTCTCGCGACGGGCGAACTGTTGGTCGTGCCCGGTGCGTTCAATCCATTGTCCGCGAAGTTAATCGAGCGCAAGAACTTCGACGGCGTCTACGTCTCGGGCGCGGTCCTCGCGGCGGACCTTGGTCTGCCCGACATTGGACTCACGACACTGAGTGAGGTCGCCGCCAGAAGTGCACAGATCGCTCGCGTCACCGATCTACCCACGCTCGTCGACGCCGACACCGGTTTCGGTGAACCCATGAACGTCGCTCGGTCCGTGCAGGTGTTAGAGGACAGTGGGGTCGCGGGTCTGCACATCGAAGACCAGGTCAATCCGAAACGGTGTGGGCACTTAGACGGCAAGCAAGTGGTCGACGAGGGGTCGGCCATCCGGCGCATCAGGGCCGCGGTGACCGCTCGACGCGACGCGAATCTGCTCATCATGGCCCGAACGGACATTCGAGCGGTCGAGGGCCTCAGCGCCGCGGTCGAACGGTGCAAAGCGCTCGTCGACGCGGGAGCAGACGCGATCTTCCCCGAGGCGATGGTGGACCTCAAGGAGTTCGAGACGATCCGAGCCGCCGTCGACGTGCCAATGCTGGCGAACATGACCGAGTTCGGCAAGAGTGAGTTGTTCACCACCAGCCAACTGGCCGACGTCGGCGTCAACATCGTGATCTTTCCGGTGTCACTCTTGCGCGTGGCCATGGGGAGCGCGGTGCGAGCGCTCGACACCATCAAGCGCGAGGGAAGTCTGACGTCGATGCTCGGCGAGATGCAACATCGTTCGGACCTCTACGACCTGCTCGACTATGAGTCGTACAACGCCTACGACTCGTCCATATTCAACTTCGACGTACCTCGGTAGCTTTTCGACCGGAGGTCAACGAGACTCTTCGCGCGCCGTACTTCGAGGGGAGACCGCCTGCTCCGCGGTCTTGGCTGGAGCACCAAATCGAAGTTGATAGCCGCCGAAGGCAATCGAACAGAGGGCGAACCACGCCCAGCCGAGCGCCAATCCGCCGAGCACGTCGGTCAGCCAGTGCACACCGAGCATGACTCGAGTCCACGCGATGCCAGTGGCGAGACCAACGGCAATGCCTGCGAGGAGCGACCTCACCAGTAGGGACCGTCGTCGACCGATGACCAGAGCGAACGCCGCAAGACACGCGGAGGTAGCCACGGCGTGACCGGACGGAAACGACGTCCCGGAAAAACCGGTCAGCTGATCGAAGTGGGGTCGGGCGCGACCCACGATTGATTTGATCACGTTGGCGACGAGGAACTGTCCTCCTACGACAAGAGTGAGGAACGTGACGACTGCGAAGGATCGCTGGCGAATCCATTCGACGATCGCGACGACCACGCCGAGCGGGACGATCACGAGAGCTCCGCCGAGTTGGGTGTACACCCTCAAGACTCGAGTGGAGAGGGTGGTCGCGTGGTGTGCTCCGAACAGACTGGCGCTGTGGTCCAGTCGGGCGAAGCCGCTGTTGGTGTGAATCATGAACAGCACGATCCCCACGCCGGCAGTGCCGACGACGAACAGGACGACCGCCGCACTCAAGACCAGGCCGGTCGCGGAGTTCGGATCGAGCCGCGAACGCACGAAGCCGGCCCATCGTGGGTGTCGATGAACTTCGCTTTGGACCGTTTCGACGTCGATTTTGGGCGCCGTCGGGGCGCTCTGAGGCCATCGGTACGCGGCCCACGCCGCGAGGAGGCCGGGAACGACGATCGCCAGAAGCGTGAGGGAAAGAATGAGCATGGTGTGGACTCCTATGAAACAGGTCGCAGGGGAGCGACGAGTTGTTCTTTGGCGTGCTGGAACAGTGAGCGCTTCTTCCAGCGCTGCGCGTCGATCCGGACGCTACGTTCGAGATCCTTCTCGAAGTGGTTGTCCAGGGTCCGCGCGATCTCGGGATCAAAGATCACCATATTGATCTCCTCATCGCAGTTGAGGGATCGGGTGTTGAAATTGGCCGAACCTACGTTGGCGATGAGGCCGTCCACCGTCATGATCTTGGCGTGCATCATCGAGGGCTGGAAGTTCCAAAGTTCGACGCCAGCATCGATGAGTTCCTCGTACTCCATCTCCGCCGCGAGTTGCACGAAACGCTTGTCGGCGAAGGGTCCGGGAAGGAGGATCTGTACCCTCACGCCGCGCCCGGCGGCGTCACAGAGACGCTTCGTGAGATCGTCGTCGGGAACGAAGTAGGCCGTCGTCACTCGTAGTTGTCGTGTGGCCAACTGCAAAAGGGTCTGAAAGACACTTCGCAGATCGCTGCCGCCCGTCGCCGCCGCGCCGCGCACGCACTGCACGGTGCTGCGACCCGGAGCGGGCTGGCTCGGAAAGCGGTCGAACTCGTTGTCGAAGATGGTCGGGTCGGTTTCCGCCCAGTTGTCCAGGAACGCGGCGCGCAGTCCGTCGACGGCGGGGCCCTCGACCTTGAAGTGGGTGTCACGCCATTCGTGTTCGTTGCGAGCGTCGCCGCGCCACAGATCGGAGATGCCGACGCCGCCGGTGAAGCCCATCGACTCGTCGACCACGAGCACTTTACGGTGCGTGCGGTGATTGACGTCGTGCACGTGTAGTCGACTGAGGGGACGAAACCATCGCAATTGGACCCCGGCGCCGATCATCTCGTCGATGAGTTGTTCTTCGATCGGGTGCGACCCCCAGGCGTCTAAGAGCACCCGAACTCGTACCCCCGCCCGAGCCCGTCGAGAGAGTGCGCCAGCCATCTCGGTGCCGATCTCACCCTTCCAGTAGACGAAGGTCAGAAAGTCGATGGTGTGCTCGGCACCATCAATGGCTTCGAGCATCGCTGGAAAGATCTCCTGCCCGTTGCGCAGTATCGTGACTCGGTTTCCCTCCGTCGCGGGGATGCCCACGACGCCCTCGAGCGTGCGTCGTCCGCGGGCGATCGCTTCGAGTGGGTCCGTCGCGCGCTCCTGCGCCTTCTCGGTGGTCACTGCGCCGCTACCGTTCCTCGATCGGTCGCTGGATCCGATTCGGCCACTTTTTGCGCGTCCTGCGGTGTGGACGCACCGGCCCTGACCGCTTCGAGTTGGGCCGCCACGGCCGCGCCGTAAAACAACGCGACGCTCGACAGCAAGCTCCAGACGAGGAGCGCCACCACTCCGGCCAGGGGGCCGTACGTCGAGCCAAAGGAAGAACTCCTCGAGAAGAAGAGGTCCAAGAGAACCGTCGCCAACCCCCATAAGAACACCGACACGCCGGAACCGAAGGCCAGCCATGACAATCGTGGCTGGCATCGTCGCGGCGAATAGCGAAAGAGCACCGTCACCGCGACGGCGGTCAAGCCCACGCCGAGCGGCCAGCGAACGATTGCCCAAGTTGACGAGAGCGTCGCGTTGTTCGTGGTGAGAAAGAGACTCCGGCCGAACGCGAGACACACGAACGCCGCCGCAAAAATTGCGCCGACACTCAGCGCGAAAAACAGGGCAAGTCCGTACTTCTTCAGCGTCGGGCGGTCCTGCTCGACCCCGTAGATGCGATTAAGTCCGCGTTCGAGTTGACCCATCGCCGTGGTCGCGACCACTACGCCGCCGATGAGGCCAAAGAGGAGAGCGTTGTAATGATGGGCAGCGGCGACGCCCTGCGCCTGGGTTACCGCGGTGGTGAGTACCTGGCCAGCGGGGCCGGGAACGGTGCGGTGCAGCGTGGCGTCGATCATCGCGGTGACGCTGCCCTTGTGGAGAACGCTCGCGAGTCCGACCAAGCCAATCAGTCCCTCGATGGCGACGAGCGAGATCATAAACGCGAGCGATCGGGCGTGACTGAAACCGTCAGCTACCCGCAAACGTTTGAAGGCGTCTTTCGCGAGACGACCCCAACCGACGCGCTTGAGAACCTTCCACGCGTCGTCACCGGAGAGACCACGAGTCTCTGGAACGATCGAAGCACTACTCATGGCGCCTCCTTCTGTGGAACCCGTACGGTGATGACCCCGGGCTCGATGGTGGCTCGAAACTTCTTCTTCGCGGTTCGCGCGCCGCCGTCGAGCTCGTACGTCGTCGGCCGATCGAGTTTGATGTCCACCGTGCGCCCCTGGCCCATCTGGGTAAGCGGCGAATGCTTGGCGTCCTCGACCACCAATCGACTGAGCACTCGCGCCCACTGCAGTGCGTTCTCGGCCGTGACGACGCCGATCTCCAAGAGTCCGTCATCGGGGCGGGCGTCGGGGAAGGCGACGATGCCGCTCGCCAAGTTGCCCATTTGGCCAAGCAGCACGCAACTCGCTTTTCCCTTGAACCACGGTTCACCATCGATCTCGATGCGGACCTTGCGTGATGTCATGTGGGTCGCGCGAACGCCGGTCCACACGTAGGCCAAACGGCCAAGGTGACTCTTCAACTCGCCGTCGGCGTCGCGCATCATGATCGCGTCAAAACCCACGCCGGCCATGACGGCGAATCGCTCGCCGTTCAGCACGCCGACGTCCAGCGTTCGTCGCTCGCCGTTCAGACCAACGTCGACGGCTTCACGGAGATCGATCGGGATCTCCAGATTGTTCGCAAGCAAATTTGCGGTGCCCGCCGGCAAGATCGCCAAGTCCACGGGTTTTCCGGCAACGGCGTCGACGCACTGTTGGACCGTCCCGTCACCACCCCAGATGAAAAGCAGGTCCGCGCCGTCCGCGACCGCTTTTCGTGCGAACTTTGGGGCCTTGCTGCTCTTGGGCACTTCGTACCAGATCGGATCGGGGAACCCTTTTTCCGTTAATACGGTGCGCAGCTCCGCGAGACCACCGCCAAGCGTCTTGTTCCGGTGAGCGATGACGGCGACGGACGTCACTGCGGCGCCTCTTTTAGTTGGGAGGCGCGTTTGGTCGAGGGGGACTTCTTGGCGTGGGCTGTGTCAGCACGGTCGACGCCGGCCACGCGGATGATAAAGACGCCGGCCGCCAAAGAACCAAGTCCCAAGAGCGCGCCAGCGATCACGTCGGTCGGGTAGTGCTCCCCGCGGTACACCCGCGAAAGTCCAACGGCTACCGTCAACGCGACGGCGACAACCCACGCCGCGACGCGCGGGACCAGCCGCTTCGTGGCGACCGTGACGAGGATGACGATGCCGCCAAAGAGGACGACGGTCGCGGCCGTATGACCCGACGGATAGCCGTACGTCGAAGGCGTGCCCCCTAAATGGTGCACGGGCGGACGCGGCCTCTTGACGATCGAGTTCGTTGCCAGAAAGACGGAAAGTTCGATGGCCAAACAGGCGACGAGCAGGAACGCGTGTCGTCCCCACCGTCGAAAGAGGACCAGGATCGTGACGATCGCAGCACCACCGGCTACTTCGAACGTGTCGGCGAGGTTGGTCGCGTCACCGCTGAATCGGTTCATCGTCCGTAAGCGTTGCTTGTCGAGCCACCGACTCACGTGGCGATCCCACGTGCCGAGAGACCCGTGCGCGAGGACGTGGGTAATCAAAAGACCCAAGGCGGCGATGACGAGTGCCACGAGGACGAACGAAACAATCGCGGCGATCACGATGGCAATGACGCCGTGACCTCGAGCAAGACGTCGGTACAGGGTATTCGCCGGTCCTTCGGCGGACGGATCGAGAAAGGTATTTCGTTTCCCGCCGCCGCTCCCGCGACCGACCGATACGTTAGAACTACCCTTCGCCACGTCAGTCATGGTCACCGTCCAGGTTCGAAGTGAGTGTTTCTCCAGTTCGAGTGCGCTTTCCTTGGATCGGGCTTATTCTCTGGGTGCGCCCCAGGTGACGAGAGTGTGATCGGCGCGTGTCGTGGGCGATGGGACTGGTTCGCCGGGAGTATCGAAGCGAAGCCATCCGGCAGTCGCCCGTGCCGTTGAGCGTTGCGCGCCCGCGATCCGATTGGTCGGTCCCAATGACGGAGATGGTGAGTGCCCCGTTACTGGCGAGGAAGAGTGCTTGTGTCGAGACCACTTCGGTACTTCCCTCCATTTTCCACTTGGCCATCGGTCAAGGGAGAAGGAAGCGTGGTCCCGGCGCCTTCAAAATCACTATAGGTCCCGAGGAACCTTTCCCGGCGAAACGTTTAGATTCTCGTGCGGCGACGCTGAAACGTAGGCGCTGGACCGACGTTTCGTGGAGGGCGCTGGGGAAGTGAATGAGCCTGAAGTCAACGCTCTACGAATATTGACTCGTCGTATCGCAAGATGTTCGGCGCCGGGCTGCACACGGTACCCAACGACTGGGTGAGTTCTCGACGAGATTCGTCAGAAGCGGCGCCTCAAGCGAAAACTCAGTGGCCGCCCGTCGGGGTCGAAAATCAACCGGTACGCGACGTCGGCCCACCGCTGGCTTCCTGAAGGAACGGGGTCGATTTCATGCGATCGGATCCGACCCGATGGTCGCCGCTTGTGAACCCCACGCGACTGCCACTGCGCCAGTTCGTCGGCGATCTCTCGCCACAGCGCCGTGGCGCCGGCGAGATCCAAGAGTGCTGCGTCACTTGGCGATCGTCCCAGGTGCTCGGCCCAAAGCGTCAACCGCAACTCTCGAGCGAACTTGCGACTGCCGTCTCCGAGCCCACCGGGATCCAGTGGCATCCGTTCGTCGAGTTCGCTGTCAATGATGGCGCACGAGAGTTCTGAGTCGTGAGTCCACGAGCGTCGATTTAAGTTGTCCGAGCCCACGGTCGCCCAGACGTCATCGATCACGCAGACCTTGGCGTGGACGTAGATGGGGTTGCCCTCCGCGTTCTCGACGTCGTAGATACCAACACGCTCGCCTCCCGCAGCTTTCACGAGAGCGATCGCCCGCGCCTGGGCGAGTCTGCTCGGAGGTCCCGACAACTTGCTGTCCTTGTCGGGGAAACGAGGAACGACGGCGATGACTTGCAGTGTTGGACGTCGACGCAACGCGTCGGCGAGGAGTTTCGCAATCTCGGTAGACCAGAAGTACTGATCCTCGATGTAGATCAACGTACGTGCTCGTTCGATCGCTTTGGCGAAAGCACGCGCGACGCTGCGCTCACCGTCGGGCGCGAAGGGGTATCTCGGTCGTCTCGACGGATACGTTCGAAGTACTTGTACCGCGTGACCGCCCTTCGCCGATGGCTCGCCCAATCGGTCAGGGAGTGACGAGGTGCGACGATCGCGCGAGGTAGCTCGCGAGATCCCGGCAGTCAGACGACTCGAGTGATTGAGCGGCGTCGGATCCTCCCACCGTTCTCGGAACGTGTCGTCGAGTTTCGCCACGGCGGGTCCACGAACTTCAAGTTGGACGTCGTGCCACGGAGGGCGTTTGCCGTAGCGCGGGTCCAATTTGATGACTTGGGCGTCACCGTCGTGGACGGCGTCGTCTCTTCGACCGTGACTGAGATCGATTCCCCCGATGAAAGCAACGTCACGTTCAACGAGAGACGGATAACGGATGAGCACCATCTTTTGATGGTGCGATCCTCCTCGACGTACTCTGCGGTCGAGCAACACTTCGCCACCGGCCTCAGTGACTTCGATCGCGAGACGTCGATTTTCCTTCGAGCTGAACGCCAGGAGATCACTATGGGAACGCCAAAGGAGGCCCCGTACGTCGACCCCGCGGCGACACGCGTCGGCCAAGAGTGTCGAGATGGAGGCCCCGTCATCGGACACGCGCTCGTCCCCGTCTCCTCGCCAATCCGTAAATCGAATCTCGTCGTGGGCCGTGAGGCTTTCGATGGCCTCAGCCAAACGCGTGAAATACGTGGCGCCTTCGATGAGGATCGTGACGAGGTTGCCCTCGGTCCACGCCACGCCTGCGGGCTGATCCGAATCGATCTCGGTCATCGGATTGCCCCGCTCTTCTGGGGTCAGGAACCAGTCGTCAAGGCGCATAACGAGTCAATTTACTCTGAGGCCGACACGACGCTCTCGATCGCCTGTCTAATGGCGGCGTGTGCCCAAGGTCGTGGACCGAATTTCGTCCTCCACGTTGTCGTCGCGAGGCGCGACGACAACGTGGAGGAGAGAGTTCGACGGCGAACACACCGATACCGGATATTCAGTACCTGACCAAGAGTCCCGCCGAGGGTGCCCTGACTAGGTGATCTTTAGCTTCCCGACGACTGACGTCGAGGGCCGGGCGTTCGAATCGCCTCCGTAGATGGCTACGACCTTGTAGATTCCTGCGCGCAGCGCCTTTGCCGGCAGAGCGCATCGTGCGACGCCGTTACTCGAGACTCTCGCTTGGCACACGATTCGAGAACCTACCTTGATCTTCACTATTCCGTGGAACAGTCGTTGAGAACCTCGCGGGGTCACGTGAATGGTGAACTCCACGGCGTGCTGCGAGCCGTACGAGATCGACGTCCTCGAGAGGGAGAGTGACGTGTGGGTCGAGACCGTCGTGGTCGTAATCGTCACCGTCGTCGTGGTCGTCGTCGGGGGCGTCACGGACGCGGTCCACTGGGCGTAGAGAGTCACGGACGCCGTGAAGGCATAGTTGGCGTCGTTTGGATACACGGTGCCACCACCAGCCGCGACGGTGTTCCACCCGCTGAAGGTGTAGCCCGTGTACGTGAAGCCGTTCGGCGTCAGTGCCGCCGAAGCGCTATTGGTTTCTGGGGCCATGGATCCCGTCCCACCGTTGGGACTGAACGTCACTGTGTACGAAGTTCCTCCGCCACCGCCCCCGCCCCCGCCGCCACCGGCGACCGTCCACTGGGCGTAGAGGATGACCGACGAAGTGAATGGGTAGATAGCGCCGTCGGCGTACGGGGTGCCCCCGCCAATCGCGACGGTGTTCCAGCCGGCAAAGTTGTAGCCAGACCTCGTGAAGCCATTTAGCGTGAGCGCGGTCGGCGCGTTCGTCGTCTGAGCGGCCGTAGCTCCGCCCGTCGAGTTGTTGCCGTTAAAGGTCACCGTGAACGAAGCGTTGGCCGTCCACTGCGCATAGAGAATCGTTGACGCGGTAAAAGGATACGAGGCGTTGTCCGCGTACGGGGTGCCCCCGCCAATCGCGACGGTGTTCCAGCCGCTGAAGACGTAACCCACGCGAGTGAAGGTGTTCACGTTCAGCGGTTCAGCCAGGTTGTCGGTCTCGGGATTCATTGACCCGGTGCCACCGTTGGCGCTGAACGTGACCGTGGCGGCCGCAACGGCCCACTGGGCGTAGAGGATTGTTGACGAGGTGAACGGGTAGATCCCCGTATCCGCGTATGCAGTGCCGGATCCGTTAAGGGCCGTGTTCCAACTCTTGAATACCAATCCAGCGTCGGCCAAGGTGTTAGCCGTGAGGGCCGTTGGCTTGTTCGTCGTTTGCGCGGTCATCGAACCGGTGCCTGCGCCGGCGTTGAACGTGACGGTAGCCGTGGCGTTGGCCGACCACTGGGCGTAGAGCGTTGTTGACGTGGTGAAAGGATACGACGCGTTGTCCGCGTAGGCGGTGCCACCGCCGACGTTGATGGTGTTCCAGCCCGTGAAGGTATACCCGGCGCGCGTGAAGGTGTTCGTTGTCAAGTTCGTCGCGCCAGTGTTGGCCTCATTTGCCATGGCGCCCGATCCACCGTTGGCGTTGAAAGTAACGCTGAAACTGGCGGGTGCCGCGGCGAAGATCGTAGCGATAGCTGAGTAATTGCCCAACGACGAGTTAGTCGCGTTCGGCGCATAGCTGGTGCTGGCGCCGAGTTGATCGTTGAAGGTAATGAGATTCCCAGTCGCCGGAATCGTCGTGTAGTGGAAGTTGGCCGTGTTGCCGGGTTGCGCGGATTGGGTTGACTCTGTGTAACCCCAGTACAGCTGGTCCGAACCCGTTGCACTCGCAACGTTGGGGTACGCAACCGACGTCGTCGTCGTTCCCCCAGACGTAGACGCGTTGACATTGACGACCCGCCAGCTCACTTGGTTCGCCGAGGTGAACGAGTCGGCAATCAACTCGGGACTGAGGGCGGCGACGCTTCCTGAATACGCTGCGGTGAGCGTCGTGGCCCCGACGGTCGTCACCTTGGCCCACCAGATCTCCTCAGTGATCCCTGTCCCGTTAGTACTGTCGATGAATTGCTTTGAGCGCGTCCACGTTCCGGTGGCTCCGGTTCCAGAAGCGCTGACGCCGGTCATGTTGATCGTTTGCGAGTGAATCTGAGATTGGAAGATGACGAGGTCGCCGACCTTCTGAAGAGTGACGGGGATAGTCGCGCCTCCTAAGGTTTCGGTTTCCACGGGAAAGCTGCTCGCTTCAGTGATATCCGACCATTGTGCGTAGAGGGTCGTGTTGGCGCTGGTGTTGAAGGGAAAGGAGGCGCCGTCGGCGTAACTAGTTCCGCCACCGCCCGGGTCAGTGTTCCAGCCCGCGAAGCTGTACCCGACACGGGTAATGGTGTTCATGGTGAGCGCCGCCGCAATGCTGTTGGATTCTGAAGTCATCGAACCCGTGCCACCGTTGGCGTTAAACGTGACGACCGGTGTGAAGGCGACGGTGTCCTCAGAAGTGATCACCTGATTGCTGTCAGTGAGGTCGATGGCCTGGTAACTCACGCTTTCACTGGAGTGGTCAGTGACGGTGAAGGTCGCGACGCCTCCCGAAGCCGCGATGGTCGCTGATGCTCCAACCGCGTTGCCATTGATGCGGGAGGAGTTTGCGGTGGTACCCGCGAGCGAGACCATGTCAGTCAGGCCGCCCTGCGAATCAAGGGTGACGGTAATCGTGGAGGTCGTGCTGCCGTCGGCCCCTACGGAGTGCGGGCTCGCCGCCACTACGGACGCGGGCACGTTGTCTGCGGTGGCGACGCTTTGGAGACTTATCGTCAGCACTGATGCGAATAACGCCGCGACTGCGATGAATCTTGTGAGGACGTGCACGCTCTTGATGCTCGTGTTGTGGTCGCTGATCATAGGAGGCCTCCGTACCGAAATTGCTTTCGTAGTCCACTTGTTGCTGACGTGCGGAGGTTACACCAACCAATGCGACCCTCTCCATGGGGGCAAAGGATGTCCGTAATTCAATTCTTTGAGAGGTTTCTTCGAATCGTCGTCCATCAAGGATCCATTGCAACCTGAGAACTTGCCTTAGAAACGAAAAACGACAACCTCCAGGACTCAAGGTCCTGGAGGTTGTTTCGCTCTCTCACGTGGTCTGAGGTTGTCACGACTTTGTCGTGAAGTTGACGCAAGTTCGAGACGTCAGCCCCATTGGTCGCTACTGTGCTGGTCCCGATCCGAGTACCAGATTGAGTGTCGCCTGCGCTCCGCTCGTGTTGGTGTAGCCAACAGTAACGGAGTCGCCGGGCTTCAGTGTCTGCAAGATCTGTTCGAGTGAAGTGGTCGTCGTGACGCTCTGCCCGTTCACCGAGACGATGACGTCGCCTGAGGTAAGTGCTGACTTCGCTGCGGGAGTACCAGCCTCAGTCCCCGCGACGGTGACGCCGCTGGTCGTGCCCGGTTGTCCGTCACCGAATCCCCCAGTTGGGCCGGGTGATGTGGGCGCGAGCTCAATTCCGATGAACGCGGTCTTGCCGATGTGGACCGTGGACGACGAACTTCCGTTCTCGATGGACGTGGCGATGGCGAGGGCGGTGCTGATCGGAATAGCGAACGCCTGCGTCGTCGTCGTACTGTCGGAGTTGAACACGGGACCATTGCTGGCCGAGGCCGCGGTGTCCATGCCAATCACTTGTCCGCTGCTGTTCACCAGTGCTCCGCCGGAGTCACCTGGCTGTATGGGCGCGTTGATTTCGATCATGCCGGTCAGCGTTTCCGAGCCGGTCGGGTTTCCACTGTCGCTCGCCGTGATCGACTGGTCGAGGGCCAACACCGTGCCCGCGGCGTAACTAGGAGTACCGCCAGTGCCACCAGCGTTGCCGATTCCCACGATTGATTCTCCCTTGGTCACGGTGCCGGTATCCGTCTTGATGGTGGTGAGACCCGACGCGTTCTTAAGTTGGAGCACCGCGATGTCCGATGACACGTCGTAGCCCACGACCGTTGCCTTATAGACCTTGCCGGTAGCCACGTCTCGAACCGAGATCGACGTCGCTCCGTCGATTACGTGATTATTCGTGAGGACGAGACCATTGGACGACAAGATCATGCCCGTGCCAGCGGCCGTGCCCTGCTGTAACGAGAGTTGTGTGGTGATGTCCACCAGACCGGGATCAACCGATGACGCGATCTTCCCCGCGGCCGCGTTGGCTTTCGATGAAGGTGCGTTCGCCGCCGGCGTGGTCGGAGCGTTGGCGTTGCCCCCGTAGTTTCCGTAACCCCCATAGCCGCCCGTGGGGAACTGCGGAGGTGCCGCTCCCACCTTGGCGACGGCGGGACCGGAGGGCTGATTGGCGTGACCAACAAAGAAGCCGGTCAGTCCGGCCGCGAGTACCAGCGTGAGCGCGGACAAGGCCAGCAAGATTCGATGGTGCGAACTGCGCCGCGGTGCCTCCGGAGTAATTGGTTCCGCCTGCACACCGTCTACGTACTCTGAGTTCCATTCCATTGCGAGTTCCTTCCACGCTTTTCCACCTGGTATCAGTGTGAACGACGCTCATGAGTGGCCCATTGGAAGGGAGTAAAAACCTAGTAATAAGGCAACCCCTCTTACTTCGACGGGGCCGTACGTCGGCCAGCGACACGACCATCGTCCACGCTCTTCACCACGTGTTCGACGCCGCAACGCTCTTCGCAGTCGCGCCCCTCGTGTTCATTGTCTACTTCGTATGTCGGGCCACGGTTCGACCACCGTCGACGACGGGTCGATCGAGGGATCGCTTCCTACGAAATCGTCGTCGAATCGTCCTGAACCGGACGGATTCACACCAGTCGTCGTCCGGCGCGGCGGACGACGGCGGTTTGCTTTAGCCCAACGAGAGAGCGTGAGTAGCTCAACTCGTTCGACGAGCACTGCCGCGATCAGAACGAGCAGGGCCGCGAAGCCAACGAACACGGCGAGCCGCTCGTGGGACGGCAGAAAACTAAACTCGACGGTCGACGTACCCTTGGGAACCTTGATCTGCTGGTAGACGGTGTCGACGGTCGTGATCGGCGCGCGACGCCCGTTCACCGAGGCCGTCCACCCCGTCATCGACTGCTCGGTGCGTAGCAGCGTCGACTTGCCCTTCGGACAGTTGACTGTCGCCTCGGTCAGCGACGTGCTCACGACGGTGCACGAGGACGACGCAGTCGAGAAGAACGGACGGGGGTCGGGCAGCGCGTAGATAGTGGCCGACCGGTCCGACCAGACCTTCTTCACCCCCTCAGCTGCCAACTGGGGCGCCAGCGGCGTCTTGGTTCTCGTCAAGAGGTACTTCACCGAGGCGTCCTCGTAGGCCCGCAGGTGGGTCGCGATCTGCTGCTCCATCACCGTTTGGGTGAAGGCGGTGCCGTGAACGCTGAAGGCGTTGGGCGGTTGGATCCCGGGGAACAGGCTGCTCTGGACGTAGTTGACGAAGGTCAGCGGCAAGGGCAGGTCGTTGGCCGCCAGGGAACTGATGCCGTACTCGCTGCCCCAGTTGGGATAGAGAATTGCGACGTCCATGTATCGAGACTGCCCGAGGTTCGCCTGGAGGAAGCGCACTGGCGCAAGGTTGAGCGTCAACGACGACGGGGCCACGGCCATCGGCGCGGCGAAGAGGAGCACCGATTCCCCGACCATCACCGCGGCCACGAACCCCGTTCGCCAACGGCCCCGCAGGAACAGCATCGCCGCCACGAGCAACGCGAGGGACACGAAGGGAATCGCGTCGAGCGCGCCGTGGTAGAGGCGCAACTGTCCGGAGAGGACGACGCCCCGGTTGACACTGCTCGCCGTGACGGCGAAGACCACCAGCACTACTGCGGTGACGCCCGCGGCCCCGGCGACCCGCCAGCGAGCTCGCGCGCTCTCGGCCGCGTCGGTGAGTCCCAAGACGGCGAGCACGATGGCGGCGAGCTCGATGCTTGCCGGGATGTAGCGCCAGAACCCCGCGTCGTTCACCAGCGGAATGAGGTTCCACGCGCGGCGCAGGCCGAAGACGTCGACCGAACCAGCGAACCCTAGAACAATCCACGCGAGGAGGAATATCCGCAGGGTACGGTGTCGTCGTCCGAAGAGGCCGGCTAGTGCGAGGGCCGTGACGGACGCGCCCAAGTACCCGCCGACCGCGGCCCAGTAGGGGTCGGCGGGCGGATTCGAGAAGATCGTGCCGTAGAGGTAGGGATCGAAGAACATGGGCAGGACCCGCGCTGACATGTGCGAGAGTTCGCTGAGCGACGTGTGGTCACCGACGTAGCCTTGATTGAGGTAGTCGCGAAAGGGCACGATGATGGGTAGCGCGAGTGCCATCCCCGCGAGCGCGGCGTAGACGAGGCGGCGCAACGTGCGTACCCGCGTGCCCCGGTCAACCGACGCAAGTCGGACGACGGCCCACACACCGGCGAACAACGCGTCGAGGTAGGCAACCTCGGGGAAACCCGCGTAGAGCGACAGGGCGAGCGCGAGCGCCGCCACGTACCACCCGTACTGGCGACGATGCGGTGCGCTCGCGATGATCATCTCGACGCCGAGCACCAGCATGGGCAGGAGGGCCACGGGGTTCAACACCGAGTTACCGATCCAGGCGTAGGTTCCGTTGAGGGCAAAAAGCGCGCCGCCCACCGCCGCGATGATCGTTGACGCGCCCAGGCGCCGGGCGAGGAAGTACGTGGCGATGCCAGCGACGAGCTCGAGCGAGATGTGGAACCACACGAGCCCACCGGGCAGCGCCAGCCAGAGGATCAGCGGGAAGAGCGCGGTCGACTGCATCTCTCCCGCCAGCGGCGTACCGAGACCCTCGAAGGGATTCCACCACGGAACGTGTAAGTGTAGGAGATCCATGGCCGCGAGATGACCCAACGGCTGTGTGACGGAGCCGACGTTGGGGTCGATCCACGCCCGTCCGCAGGTCAAATGACACGCCGATGTCGTGAGGTCCGTCGTGTAGGTCATCGGACTCAAGTTCACTAGCCCGGTCCACGCGAGAGCGTTGCTGACCATGACGGCGAGGAAAATCACGGCGATCGCGTAGACCGTCGGATTCAAGCGCGCCAGGCACCCACGCAACGAGGAAGGCTCCGCTCCTTCGGACACCTATGGACTACCGATCAGCCCCACTGGCCGTCATCACGCAACGTGCTGAGCGCGCCATTTAGTTGCAGTCGGAAGAGTTTGGACACATGGTGGTACATGAAGTACATCACAGCCACGCCCGAACTGGGAACCAGATTGGGCGTGGGAGCGCATCGCGGAGTTGATCGGGGCCCTTAGCTCATCGGGTGGGCGCGCCGAGCGTACCCGCCTTCGTCAAACTCCTGTCGATCCTGGACTATTTGACAGAGTCAAGATTGAACGGTGACGTGCGACGTTGGCGACTGATACGACTTCCCGTAACCGGTGTAGGTCGCGTAGATCGAGTCAGACCCCACGGGCGGATTCGAGATGGTTAGTAAGCACTCGCCGAAGGGGTTCGGGTGGCAGTAAGCGATCGTCGCACCAACGTGCACCGTGATCGTGGAGTTTGGATAGAAGCCCTCGCTGTTGGCGCGAACACCCGTGACCTGCACCACCACCGGGGCGCCTTGAGAGACGACCGGCCCTGACACCATTGCGTTGAGGTTCAATGATGCGACCGGAATAACGAACTCCGGGTCAGTCGGCACCGAGTAGCCGAAGCGGTTATGCGACTGTGCGGTGACCCAGTACACCTGATGGTTCTTGAGTCCGGCGATGATGCAGTTGGGTTCGTAGTACACAGGTGCGGAGCACTGTTTGGTGAACGTTCCGTTGGAAATGTTCACGCGGTAGCTGTTGACCGGCGCCCCGCCCACGCTGGAAGGCGGATGCATGTAGGTCCAGACCTTGCCGTTATTGATGTTCCCAGAGACCTGCTGCGGCGATTTGGGGACTATCGCGGAACAGTTGGCGGTTGTGCTCGACCAAGCGATGTTGCCCGAGGCATCGACCGCAACGAATCGATGAGCGCCGTAGCCGACGGCGGTCCAGTTTGAAGTTGCGTCAATGGGCGCTGTGGTGGTGGTCCACGCCGTTCCGGAGGTCGACGAAATGAAATTCTCGGATGACACTGAGGACCGACCGACGCCGACAAAGCTGCCGCAGCCGAACGTTGCGCCAACTATCGCCTCGCCGGGAGAGAGCTGCTGTAGGGACCAGACGTTTCCGTACACGGATGTCGCAATGTAGCCAGAACTCGAACCATCGAACGCCACAAATTCGCCCTCGCCATAGACGACGGCTCCCCATTCTCTAACCGTGTTTGGCGCCGGGAAGAGGCGACTCCACTCCACGCCATTGGTTGAGATCGCAACTGCGCCCAAAGCAGAGTCAGCGGCGACGAAGTGCCCGTTTCCGTAGGCGACTGACGTGAAGTCATAGTTACTGTGGTGCCACGCTTCCGTCCACTGCATCCCATTCGTTGAAGTGTCGATCTGTCCGGCCGAACTGACTGCCACAAAACGTCCCGCACTGAAAGTAAGAGCGGTCCAGGGACCGCTCGGCCCAGACGCCGCGGTCCAACTGTGCCCATTCGTCGAGACAAGCTCCTCGGGATTCGCGATTGTGGATGAGAGTGCCACGAAGTGCCCGTTCCCATACGCAACCGATTGCCAGGATCCGGCCGGCACGGGATATTCCGTCCACGTTGAGCCGTCGGGCGAAACGGCGACATCTGCCGAGTGACCTAGTGCGACCCACTGCCCATCGCCGTAGTCGACTGCGTACCAACTCCCCGTTGGTGAAGGCTCCGTCGCGTTGTTCCAGACGCTCCCCGATGAACTTCCCATTGCGACGGGTATTGGTGACGCGACAAAGCAGGCGACCGCAATCAGAGCAGCGGCCGCAGTTATCGTCCCGAATCGAGAGGCTGGGATTTTCCTCAAAAGTGTTCCCTTTAGGTGTTTTCCAACCCTCGCATCACCAACGCAAACCTCTCACTACAGATTCTCAACACGTCGAATATTCGCGCCTCGTTGGAGCAACGATCGGGGGATCGAAGCAGTGCGACCGCGGAGCGCGCGAATTCGTCAAAATGTGACTGGCAGGGGTCAAACGTAAAACGGAGCGGGCGACGCGAATCGAACTCGCGTTCTCAGCTTGGGAACCAGTTTGTCGGTGATTTTCTTGCGGAGAGACACGGTCTTGGATCCTGTCTGTCGCTTGCCCAAGACTGTTTAGTTCGAATCCAGACCGTAGAGAACTCCCAGGTGGTAAGTCAGGACGCCCCATCGTCGCGAGCGGGAGGAGCTTTGGCGCTCCGGCGCTGTCTGATCACGATGCTGAGAGCCACGAGGATCAAGAGAAACCCAGCAACCAATGAGGCAATTCCTCGATGATTCTGGTACGCCACCGCGACGTACCCGAGCAGGGGGAGCGACCAGCGCACCTTATAGGCGGAGTTACCGCGGATGGTCAGAGTCCAGGGGTCACGAACGGGGTTGGCGTCTCCCTGAGTCTTAATCAATAGTTGTCCGTCCAAGCCCTTGGTCATTTGGACGATACGGTGAACCATCTGTTCCGAGGGCTTGTTGGGATTGTTGAAAACGATGACGTCGCGAACGGCGAGTTCACTGACGGGTATTCGTTGGCTGATCACGACGCCACCAACGCTGAAGCCAGGTCGCATACTCCCCGAAAGTACGGGATTTACGGTCCACGATCCTTGAAGTAGAGCACGGACGCCGATTCCTGCGGCGCCAAGAATTGTCAGGGCCAATACCACTAAAAGGGCTTTTTTTGTCCATATTCCGAGCGCGCGCAGCTTTGAGCCCGCCGCGCCTTTGGAGTTGGGGTTACTCACGGTCGCTTCCTCATCTGGCGTGACGGCCTCCATCGGCGACACCTCGGCTCCGGAGATCGGATCGTGCGTCAAGATCGAAGCGTCAAGGTCGGAATCTTCAGTTGGCGTCCAGCCAAGGTTGGTCATAACCATGCGAGGAGATGTCCGTTCATGATTTTGGACCGTTGTGCGCCACTCTCAGCGAGAAGTGTTTCGCGAGTGGCCCCAGAAACCGTGTTGTTCATTGGTGAACCTTTCGTGCGTGAGTCCGTTTGATATGGGTTGGCATTGCGTGATTGAGACGAAATGGGCGAGTGGACCGCCACTTCAGTGCAGGTGTTCTCGTTACCTTGCACTGAAGTGGCCTGTCCCTGTCACTCGGAATGGAACGAATGGGCAGTTACTCGTACTGCAGAGGGGCGAGGCGTTGGAGTCATTCAGCCCTTCTCCTTCTCCTCACCCACCGACTACGCCGTAAACGTGAACGAGAACGTCGGGTCGATACTCTGGCCCATCGCGGGGTTCGTCAGCGACAAAGCGGACGGGTTAGAGCCCGTGACGCCGGTGTGATACGGCGTGGTCACGGCACCGCATTGGCTGGATCCACTGCCCGCGTAGACGGTCACGTAGTCAATGAGCTGATTACCGGCTGCCGCGCTGACGGGGATCGAGTCGTGGAACGACAGTGACGACGCGCCCGAGAACAGCCCGTTGTACAGGACGTTGTTGTTCGAGTCCGTCAAGCAAAGGTAGGACTCGCTGGCAAGTGAGTTCGGTGCCAAGGCGTCGGTGATTCCCAACGTGGTGTAGAACGCCGGCAGCGTTCCCACGTTGGTGAGCACCAGTTCCTCAGGACCCGTCGTGAACGACGACCCGTTGTTCGAGCTGGACGTCAGGGTGATGTTGTCGCACATTGCCGCTGAGGTCAAGCAACTGGGGTCACTCGGCGACGAAGCGACGACGGCCAGCGTTCCAGTCGAAATCACCTGGTCGGCGCTGGGGTCGACGCTGAACGTCGCGTGTGTTCCCATCCCGATGAGGCCGAGTCCGGCAACACTGAATGCTCCGGTAGCCACAATGCTCTTGAACGATAAAAACTTCATGTTTGGTCTCCCTTGTAGTTATTTGGATGTACTCGGTGAAACGGGCGTCGGTTTCGCCATTTACTCCCCACGGGTCGGGCGACCAAACATGGCCCGTGGATCAACGTGTCTACCCTTACTGCCATTGCCAGCGACCTCCCCGAAGGAATGCCGCCACTGGTACGGGTCGACGAACTTGGTCCGCGAGGACCCGCCGACGACGACGTAACACTTGGTAGGGCTGACGGTTAAAGGAAGGGATTGACGGCATGGAGCCACTCGTCTTACAGGAAGGCGTTGGCTCGTTCAAAGGGGATGAAATCCCCAAAGTGCAAGTAGACGTCGGCGACGCCACGTCGGGCGAAGTGGTGAGCGTTACCCTGCATGGAACGAACACACCGCAGCGGACGCGCGAGGCAGCCCGACAGCGATCGAAGTTCTTCACAAAGGCTTGGCCCGACACTTCTGTCCCCCATCAGCCCCTGCGGATGGAGACAATTGCACAGTTGTCATGCCGTTGTCAAATGGGAGTTCCCCCATTGTGGAATATGGGGCATTTTCGCGAGCCCGGGGATCAGTCAGTTTGCGGATGAATCCAGGTCACGACAATTTCTCATCACCATGGCGAAGGACGGTGATTGGTCGCCCGCTCCACGCTCTCGTTGGGACTCTTTACGGCGTTACCACCACCGTTTGCTCGAAAGGCATTGCCGCTTGGCAGTCAGAGTCCGGACCTATCCACACCGTCCACCCGGTCGCGCGAGGCGGGACGACGAGACGACAGCGCTTTTATTTCGACTGGCCGGGAGAACCCGAGGTGGAATACCGACGGATCCAAGGTGAGCTCATGAAGCGCGATATTCGGTCGGCCGCTGGCACGATTGCTTCAATTCTGCGCCACTATTGACCAAAGGCGAGGAGGCTGCCGCTGTAGGTCACGCTCAACACCATGCCGTTCGAGATGGTTGGTGCACCGTAGAAGAGCGCGCCGCCGGAGTTGTAGTCGAACAGCGATTGACCGGTAGAGGCATTGGCGACAAGGAGATGGGTTCCGTAGCCGGTGACGACGATCCCGGGGACTTCGACCACGGCCGACAGGACCGATCCTCCGAGGCAGTCCTGCCACTCGAAGGCGCCCGTTGCCGGGTTGAGCGCGTTCAGGCTCCCGCCACAAACCTGACCGTTGACGGTCGCGGTGCCTCCTGCCACGAAGAGGGTTGTCCCGTCGAACGCTGCCGGAGCGATCGAACCCCCCGCCCCGCTGCATTGGGGGCAAGAGCCGTTCGTCGACGCGACCTGCTGCTGCCACACCGGTCCGGCTGCGATGTTGGTCCGGTCGAGCGCATAGAACGTGCCGTTCTTGTTGGCCGCGCCGACCAACGAGCGGGCCTGGCCGCTGATGGTGGCGGTGAACAATGTTGGCGTGGCGATGAAATCGCTGTCACCGATCTGCTGACTGGCCGGTATCTGCCAAGCAGATACGAGCGACAGCGAACTCGTGAACTTAACCATGGCCTCGGCCAACGGCTCACCGCCTACGCACCCATACTGAAGCGTTCCCATTGTGATATAGACGCTGCCATCCGCGGGATCAACGGCGGGTGACGAACTCATGCCACCGCCGACGCAACCCGCGGGAACCGTGGCATAGGTATTGAGGATCGCACCAGTGTCGGCATCGAGCTCCACCAGATTGTCTCGTGTCAGAGGGCAGTCACCGTACGAGGCGGTGCCGATGTAGATGTCGTTGTTGGCCAGCACGGGCGAGCCCCATATGAACCAGTCCGGAGAGGTCCCCAAATTGGTTTGCCACAAGATTGCACCAGTGGCGGCATTGAGCGCGTACATCGTCGCGTTGCCGCCAGGAACGTAGTCGACTGTCGTGGACCCGACCGTCGCAACTGTCGCGGTGCCGACGATGCCTGCCTCTGCCGGGTTGCATCCGTCATTCGCCGGAGGGCTGGTCGTTCCGAGATTGGTCTGCCAAAGATCGACACCGTTTGTCGTGTTCGTGGCGCGCTCGTTCCCGTTCCAGTCACCCCAGTAGGCGATCCCGTTGGCAACCGTCGGCTGAGAGAAGCCGACCTTGCCGCCAGTGTCGGTCCAGTCGAGCTTGAGACTCGACGCGTTGCTCGTGGTGAGCCCAGTTTGGGTCGGGTCGTAGCCAGTGCGACTGTCGTTGGACAAATAGGTGGACAGCATCGTCGCGGGTCCCGATAGCGGTGACGGGTTGGTCGAACTGTTGACGGTGATGGTCACGTTCTCAACGG
>PMOI01000015.1 GCA_003162475.1 Acidimicrobiaceae bacterium | reverse complement strand
GTACGACCCCTCACCCTTACCGAAGTTGCAGTGGAACACCCAACTCGTGGGCTCGCTCTTCGCGGCCAGTGCTTCGGGGCTCGCGATTGGCGTCTACGATGCGTGCTGGAGCCTCTTGTTGCACGCGCACCACGCGAGCACCTTGCAGATTCGACTGAGCTGGACCCACTTTAGTGTGCCCTGGGTGGTGTTGGCGCGCTTCGGCGGCCGCCTCGCCGATCACGCCAATCGTCGCTTCGTCGCGCTCGCGGGGCTGTTGAGCGGCGCCTTCTTTCTCGCACTCTACCCCCACATCCACAACAACGATCTCATACTCGTTCTCGGATCCCTTGAGTCCATCGGTGCCGCGCTGTCCGTACCCGCGGTCTCATCTCTTATGAGTCAAGGCGCCGCGAATCGCGAGCTCGGCCGGCGACAAGGTCTCTTCACGACGTCCAACACCGCCTCATTGGCGCTGGGGGCGGGCGTGTCGGGTTTCCTCTTTACAATCAACTCGGCCCTGCCGTTCTCGCTCATGGCCGTGGTTTCAGCGTCGCTCGCGCTTTCCACGTTGTTCTGGTGGCGCCACGTCAAGGGCAAAATCCTCGAAACGGTCTCTTAAATCGACGAACGAGCGACGCTCTCGCGCCGCTCGTTCGTGAATTTTATAAGGATCGAACTACGACTTCCAGATTTGGTCCCATCGTGAGGAGCCGCCGTCGGGACTAAGGCATCGCGTGGTGCCGTCGGCCGCAGTACCCGAAACCCAGTTCTGGACGTTCTTGCGCGCGGCGGTAGCCGAGACCAAGGTGTCCATCCACAGGTAGGGGAACACCCTCGCGAACTGGGTGTTGACCGTTTCCCAGGACGCCTTCTGCAACGCCGAACCCGGCGACGCGGCGAGGGCTCGAAGCATCGAGTTCTCCACCGTGACGTCTGCCTGGTGAGCGAAGTTCACGGCGCCGGCGATATTGGTGCCAGCGGGAAGTGCAGGCATGCCGAGTCCGCCCACGGCCGGCGAAGCCGTCGCGCTCAGGGATAGGAACCATACGTAGTTGAGCGAAGGGTCCACTCCACCGAACTGATTCCACGTCGAGCAGTCGTACTGGCCGTAGATCACGTTGTTGATCAACGTGCTCTGGACCAATTGGCGCTGGGTCACCGTGATGCCCACGGCGGCGAGCTGCTGCTGGAAGAAGGCGAAAGCCTGGTTGGCCGACGAGTTGCCCGACACGGTGTCGATGACGAAACTAACCTTCGACACGCCTTTCGCCGACTTGTACGCGTTGACCAACGCCTTGGCTTTCGCGGGGTTGTACGCCGGATAGCCCGGGTTGCGGTAGAACGGCGACGTCTTTCGATAGATACCGTCGGCGACCGCGCCGACGCTCCCGTCGATGACCTTGAAGTAGGTGGCGCGGTTGATGGCCATCGCGCACGCCTTACGGATCGTCACATCGTTGACGACGGGCTTCAACGTGGTGTCCCACTGCAAGGTTGAGGGGTTTACCGCACCCAACGTGCCGAGGTAGTCAGTTTCTTGCACCAGCGTCGGCGGCGCGTTTTTGCTCGCCGTGTACTGGGTCGTGCCCGGCGTGTAGTACGGCAAGGTTCCAGGAACACCCTGAGCGGCGAACTCGCCCGCCCAGCAGAAGTACTGATTCAAGGTGCTCGTCGTGTTCATGATGAGGCAGTTCACCGACGGGTCACGCGGGGCGTCAATGTCCGTCACGTAGGAGATGCCCTTCATCTTCTTCAACGCGGCGATCTGGGCCCCCGCCTGTTGGAGGATCACGTCGACCCCGCCGCTCTGCAACGCCTGGTTGCGCGACGCGTCGTCGACGATGGTCTTGAAGTTGATAGCGCTCAGGTAGGGCAATCGGCGGCCCGAGCCGTCCTTGCGCCAGTAGCCCGTGTTCTTCGTGAACTGCGACTCGACGCCGACCTGCCACGACTTCACTTTGAACGGACCCGTGCCGATGGGGCTACCCGTGTAGGTCGACACGAACGACGTCGGGTGGGCCATGTAGGCGATCTGCTGCTCAGCAAGAGTGACCGGGAAAGCCGAGAAAGGAATGACCATGTTGTAGGCGACGGTGTAGGCGTCGACCGCGGTCACCGAGGCGATGATGGGCTGGACCGCGAGCCCGACCGTGGCGTCCTTCTGGGCGGCAGCAAAGTTTGCTACGCAGACCGCGGCGTTGAAGGGGTCGCCGTTGGTGAACTTGACGCCCTGGCGCAACGCGATCGTCCACACCGTGTAGTCGGCGTTGTGCGTCGCCGACAGCGCCAACATGGGCAGCGCGACCTTGCCGCTCAGGGACATCACGAAGAGCGGGTCGTAGAGGGCGTTCGCCACGCAGAAGCCTGAGACGTCCATCTTGCCCTGCGAACCGTTAAAGACGTGGTAATTGGGAACGTCAGAGATCAATCCGACGGTCAACGAGCCACCGAGCTTCGGCTTGTTTTTGTTGACTCCAACGGTCGCCCCCGCGACGTTGGCGAGCAGCCCGTCGACGACGGAACCGGCCATGGCAACACCACCAAGAGTGGCCGCTGAATGTGTAAGGAACGAACGACGATCGAACGTTGACGACATCTTTGTCCTGCTTTCCCCCGGAGAACCCCCCCTTGGGTTTCTCCACTGCGCGAAACTTAGCAAGAAAGGCCCTACTAGCCAGTACACCCTGTAAAAGTAGGGCGGGGAAAATTACTTCAGGACCCGGGCGGAGGGAGGGCCGCCCGGATCCTGAAAAACGGGGCAAAACAACGTTCACTTCGTGGGCTTGCCGTCACCCATCGGTCCCTACAGGAACTCCACCGAGAAGAAAAACACTTTTTTCTTCACCGTGGAGTGAATCACGGGACCTTCTCTCATCTTTTGACGAGTACTGCTTCCTGATGTCAAACAGTTTGACGCAGCACTTTGTGCTGGCCATTGGATGAGGATAAGAAGCCCCTAAAACCGTGATTTGTTTACTTGACAAGAAATCATTTTCAAGACCCCTTCGGGCTCATGACGTTTCGGGCATACTGGGCGCGTGCGACTGGCGCTTCACAGGGTCGCGCAGGGGACAGTATCTATCAAGGAGGACCACAAACGTGGCGTCAACTATCGATTCGCGCGATGGGTCGTCGGGCGACCCGGCGTTTCACATCGAGCAACGTGGCATTGACTTCGTTCCAGAGACGGAACGCTGGGCAACGCCGAGGAATATAGGGGCTTTATGGGCCGGCTCGGCTATAAACGTCGAATACTTCATCTACGGCGCACTGTTGATGGGTTTTGGCTTCAGTTTCTACACTGCCCTGAGCATCATCATCATTGGCAACCTCTCCTTCTTCCTCCTCGGACTTGCGTCGTTGCAGGGTCCCGAAACAGGGACGACGGCCTTTACGATCTCGCGAGCCGCCTTTGGTACGCAAGGGTCGCGAGTCGTCAGTTTCTTCAACTGGATCACCCAGTTGGGATTCGAGACCGAGGGATTGATCCTCATCGTCGGGGCCACGATCGTCCTCTTTCAAATGGCGGGTCTTCACGTCTCGAGCCCGCTGAAAGTGGTCTTTATCGTGCTCGCGGCCGCGATACAGGCGGTGATGCCGTACTTCGGTCACGCCACGATGGTCAAGGTTCTTCGCGCGTTGATCATTCCCTTCGGCGCCATCTTCGTGCTACTCGCCGTCTACGACTTGAAGCACGGTTCGGCGAACTTCAAGGGCAGCCCCTTCGCGAACTGGGAACTCTACACAGCGGGCATCGCCTTCACGATCGCGCTCTCGGGCCTCGGTTGGACCGAGTGCGGCAACGACTACACGCGCTACTTGCCACGTGACGCGAAGAAGAGCTCCATCGTCGGCTGGATCTTCGTCAGTACGGCGATTCCCGAGATCATCATGATGGTCCTGGGCGCCGCGACGTTCACGTTCCTCAACTCCCCCGCGCAGTTCGCCGCGTGGAACGGCGCGAACCCCTTCGAGGCCCTGCACGGCCAGCACTTCATACCCAGTTGGGTGATCGTCTTGTTCTTGTTGTTCGCCATCGTGCAACTCTTTGGCATCAACTCGCTCGACCTCTACTCCTCGGGCGTATCGCTCCAGGCCATGGGACTGCGGCTCAAGCGCTACCAGGCGGTGGTGTTGGATTCCATCCTCGCCTGCGCGTTGACCATTTGGGCCGAGTTTCAGTCGACCTTCTCGCTCTACATGAAGGAGTTCGTCGGGGTCATCATTGTCTGGATCGCACCGTGGTTCGCGATCATGCTCGTTGACTGGATGATGCGCAAGTATCGCTACAACGCCGCCGAACTCCAACGACGCGATAGCGGAAGCCTCTACTACTCCGGCAGGAGTGGCGTCAATTGGAACGCCATCATCGCCTTCGTCGTGGGACTCGTCTGCGCGACCCTCGCGTTCTCCAAGGCGCCGCCGCCGGTAAACTTCCCGTTTCACTGGATGACACCGGTGTCGAATCACTACGGGGCCGCGTGCGGGGCCAAGTTGGTGCACGGCCTCTGCACGTACGGTTGGTACGGCGGCGCGGACTTCTCGGTGCCGACGGGCATCATCATCGCCGGCCTCGTGTACTTCGTCCTAGAGAAACTGACGGGCAACGTCAAACGACAGGTGGAGCGCCAACAAGAGCTCGAGACGACGCGGTAACGATTCGATCACGGTGCACCCCGAGCCGGGCACGTGCCGGGCTCGGGGTGCACCGTGGCGTTCAGCCGTTCCAATCTTCGATGAGTCCACCCGACCCATCGGGACGAAACACCGGAATCGAGCCCAATGCTCGCACCATTGCGGCGTCGTCGCCGAGGGCCGTGCGCCACAGTCCCGCTTCGGTCACCAGCGTGCCGATCGTGACAATATTGGCCCCGACACCTCGTAACAAGCGCAACGACGCGCCGGTCGACGCGCCGGTCGAGATGACGTCATCGACGATCGCGACGCGCTTTCCATCAACGTCGGTGATGCGCGCTCGGTCGAAGAGCAGTCGCTGCTCGGCGTCAGTCGTGATCGACCTCACCCGTTCGGTGACGGCGTCGGCGAGGTGGATCTTCGGGGTCTTGTGCAAAACCACGTACTGGTCGAGTCCGAGGTGGCGCGTCACTTCAACGGCGAGGGGAATGCCCATGGTGGCGACCGTGGCGACGACGTCGAGGTCGTAGGGCGCGAGTACTTCGGCTAACTCTTCGCCCGCCTTGGCCATGAACGAAACGCCCATGTCGACGGTGATGAGTAGCGCGAGGGCCAGGTTCTCATTCAACGAGACGACGGGTAGGTCGACTCGCTGCGTTCCAATGTCGACGGAATACGTTCCCCTGGTCACGGTGCTGGAGCATACTGAGTCTGTGGCGAACCCCAGAGCACCGTTGGACGTCGCAGTGGCGACGACGATGCTCGAGGTGGCCTACGACGAGGCGCTCCTTGGCCTGAGCGAGGGCGGCATCCCCGTCGGCGCGGCACTCTTTACGCGTGACGGCACACTGCTCGGTGCGGGCCACAACCGTCGCGTGCAAGAAGACGACGCCTCGGTGCACGCCGAGACGGACGCGTTTCGAAAAGCTGGTCGTCGTCGCGACTACCCCGAGTGCGTCATGGTCACGACGTTGTCACCGTGTTGGTACTGCTCAGGACTCGTGCGCTAGTTCAACATCGGTGCGGTCGTCATTGGCGAGGCCGAGAACTTCCACGGGGGCCACGAGTGGCTCAAGGAACTCGGCGTCGAGATCGTCCTTCTCGACGACCCCGAGTGCACGCAACTGCTGTCGACGTTCATCGATGCTCACCCCGAGCTCTGGCACGAGGACATCGGGCTCTAGGCGCTAACGCGCCGGCGGTCCGAAGAGTCGGTCCCCCGCGTCGCCGAGGCCGGGTGTGATGTAACCCACGTCGTTCAACTCGGCGTCGAGCGCGGCCGCGACGATCTTGATCTCGGGGTGGCGAGACAACACGAAGTCGACACCGGGCTGCGAAGCGATGAGACAGAGCACCGTGATCTCGCCGGCTCCGCGTTCGCGAAGCATCTCGAGGACGCAGTCGAGTGAGCCACCAGTAGCGAGCATGGGGTCACAGATCACGACGTGCACGCCCTCGAGCGACTCGGGGAGACCATCGAGGTAGACGTCGGGCATCAGCGTGACTTCGTTTCGGCGCAGTCCCACGAGACACACGCGGTGCAGTGGCAGCACCTCTTGCACCGCAGGACTCATGCCGAGTCCTGCACGCAGGATTGGCACGATCAGGTACTCCGAGTCGATGCGCAGCGCGGGCGCCCCCTTCGTGACCGGCGTGTCGACCGTCGTCTTGGCAACGGGCGTTTCACGAAAAGCCTCGTAGGCCACGAAACGAGAGATCTCTCCCGCCAGGCGCAAGAAGTCGGCGTTCGTCGTCCTGACGTCTCGAAGTTGACGGACTTTGTCGGCAACCACGGGATGTTCAAGGACGAGTAGTGAATCCACGAGGTCACACTACGCCGGATTGAATTTCCCTCGCCGACGTGACGAGGGGCGGACGGCATTAACGAAAGGGGTGGCACGGGCGAAATTAGACACTTGAGCGACTCTTCGTCCTAGACTCCCGACCCAAGGAGGCGACGATGCAATGTGGGGCGTGCCGGGGAGAGACTCCAAGCGATAAGCCGTTCTGCGCAAACTGCGGAGCGCGCGTGGCGCCACTGTGCGCGTCCTGTGGCGCCCAGATCCTTGAGGGTAAGCCCTTTTGCGCTAGTTGCGGATCAGCTGTTTCTCTCTCGCCATCTTCTGTCATCAACACCGACGCGACACGTGGGTCCGAATCGTCGAGGGTTGACGCCTCCGTGGAATCGGTAGCCGAGCGTCGGCTGTGCTCGGTATTGTTCGTCGACCTCGTTGGTTTCACGCCGATGGCCGAGTCACGCGATCCTGAACACGTTCGAGAGTTGCTCACGCAGTACTTCGATCGAGCACAGCGAATCATTGATCGCTACGGGGGCACCGTCGAGAAGTTCATCGGTGACGCCGTCATGGCGGTATGGGGCGCACCCGTCGCCAACGAAGACGACGCGGAGCGTGCGGTTCGTGCCGCGCTCGACCTCGTCGCGTCGGTCACTGAACTCGGCAACGATACTGGCCTCGACGGACTTCGAGCCCGTGGCGGCGTCGTCACTGGTGAAGTGGCCATCACGATCGGCAAAGTGAGCGAAGGCATGGTGCTCGGCGATACCGTTAATTCGGCGTCTCGAGTGCAGAGCGTGGCCGAACCCGGAACGGTGCTCGTGGACGAATCCACGTGGCGCGCCGCGTCGGGCGCGATCGCCTTTGACGAAGTTGGTGCGCTCGACCTCAAGGGCAAGTCCGTCACCATAAAAGCGTGGAGGGCTCTTCGAGTCGTCGCTCAGCGAAAGGGGTTAGGCCGGGCGGAGCGACTCGAGCCTCCCTTCGTGGGACGTGAAGAAGAGATTCGGCTCATCAAAGACCTCTTACACGCCACCGCTCGTGAACAGCGAGCTCGATTGGTGTCCGTCACGGGCATCCCCGGTATCGGCAAGAGTCGGCTCTCCTGGGAGTTCCTCAAGTACGTCGACGGATTAGCCGACGACGTCTATTGGCATCAGGGCCGCTCGCGCGCGTACGGCGAGGGCAGGACGTTTGGCGCCCTCGGCGAGATGGTTCGAATGCGCGCGGGAATACTCGACGTCGAAGACGCCGCCTCTGCACTCGAGAAGTTGCGCGCTTCACTCGACCAGTTCGTCCCGGACCCTGAAGAACGCCAGTGGCTCGAGCCACGTCTCGCCCACCTCCTCGGTCTCGGTGACACGTCGACGAGCGACCGCGAAGAACTCTTCTCGGCGTGGCGAAGGTTCTTTGAACGCATTGCCGCCGTGGGACTGACGGTGCTCGTCTTCGAAGACCTTCAATGGGCCGACGCCGGGCTCATCGACTTCGTCGAGTCGATTCTCGAATGGTCGAAGAACTTTCCACTTCTCATCGTCACGCTCTCACGACCAGAGTTAATGGAACGGCGCCCCTCGTGGGGCGCGGGTCTCCGTAACTTCACGTCGTTGCATCTTGAACCTCTCTCTGAGCTCGCGATGCGTGAACTACTCGACGGGTTCGTTCACGGACTCCCGCGTGCCGTGTCCGACCAAGTTCTCGCGCGCGCCGAGGGCGTGCCGCTCTACGCGGTGGAATCCATTCGCATGTTGGTGGACCGGGGTGTCCTGATCCAGTCCGATGACGGTTACCGCGTCGAAGGCGACTTCAGCACACTCGAGATACCCGAAACGCTCCACGCGCTTATTGCGTCGCGACTGGATTCGCTTCCACCGCGTCAACGGGTGCTCCTCCAAGACGCCGGCGTGGTTGGATCGACGTTCTCGATCGAGAGCCTGCGAGTCGTCAACGGCGCCAGCGCCGAAGAGCTCGAGACGGAACTTCGCGACCTTGTTAGAAAAGAGTACGTCTTCGCCGACAACGATCCGCGCTCGCCCGAACGCGGGCAGTACGGCTTCGTCCAAGGCGTGATCCGAGAGGTTGCCGTGGGAACGCTGGCGCGTCGAGACCGTCGAGCGAAGCACCTCGCCATCGCGCGCTACGCGGAGTCCCTGCACGACGAAGAGTTGGTGGGCATCGTCGCCGCCCACTACCTTGAGGCCTACCGAGCAACACCGGAAGAACCTGATAACGACCAGCTCGTTCCACTGGTGCTCGAATGGCTGGAACGAGCCGGTCAACGTGCCCTTTCGCTTGGTTCGCCCGAGCAAGCCGCCGTCTTTTTCACTCAAGCCCTGGAACTCACGGTCGACGATCGCGTGAGAGCGACGCTCCTGCAACGCGCGAGCGAAGCCGCCAGCCGTCTCCAGCAGACTGAGCAGTGCGTTGACTACCTTGAGCAAGCGATCGCGATCTACGAATCACTCGGTGACGTGAACGCCGCGAGCGGCGCCATCGCGCTGATCGGGTACCAACTCTCCTTCCTCGGTCGCGCGAGCGAAGCCGTCGAGCGTTGTGAGCGAGCTTTCGAACTCATCGGCAACGGGGACACCCTCGTGCGGGCCCGTCTCGCCGACACCATCGCGGGCGTGCTGTGTCACGGCTCAGAAGTGAAGCGAGCGCTCGAGTGGTGCGAGATAGCTCTCAGCCTCGCCGAGGAGCTGGACGACAGTGTCCTTCTGGCGAGTGCCATCGGCGCGCGATCGCTAGCACTCTTCACCCTCGGGCGACACCGAGAAGCAGTCATGTTGGGCCGCGGGATGGCGGCCATTGCCGATGAAGCCGGTGCCTTGTTTGAACAGGCGCGAGCCCGAACGGGACTCAGTCTTTATATGTTGCCGGACGATCCTCGCTCGATGCTCGTCACGGCAGCCGAAGCAGTGGAGTTCGCGCGACGAGGGGGCCGACGCGGAATTGAGATCACGAACCTATTGAACATCGCCGAGACGTCGCTCTACCTCGGCCTTTGGCACGAGACACGCACCGCTTTCGAGGAACTCAAGCAGCGTGAACTCGTAGCGTGGCACAGAGAGTGGATGTTTGGCCTCGAAGCCGTGCTCGTGGCCATGAGCGGCGACTCCGAGCACGCCCACGAGCTACTCGCGCTCGGCCTTCGAGAGATCGAGGTGTCGGGCGGAGACGGCGACACCCAGCTGGCTTCGGAGACCACGCGCCTCACTTCAATGGCATTCACGTCGCTCGCCACGAACGACCTACCCAGTGCGTATCGTGACGCGAAGCGTGCGGTCGAACTTGATCCCATGGGTATTAACAGCACCGCCGCCTTAGGCATCGCCGCGCGTGCCGCGCTCTGGCTCGGTCAAACTGATGACCTACGCGAGTTGCTCGCGGCCATGCAACGACTTCGCGGGCGCGCTTCGGCGGCGCAGCGTCGCACCACCGAAGCGGGCCTTGCGGCCCTGGAAGGTCACGTCGATGAGGCGGCGGACATCTACGTCGACGCAATCGAACAGTGGCGCAATGTCGACAGCGTTCTCGACCTCGCCTTGAGCGAACTGGACCTCGTACTCGTGTTGGGCGCCGATCATCCCAGCGCGACGGTCGCCAAGGAAGCGCGCGACATCTTCGTCCAGATCGGGGCCGCCACGATGCTCGACCGCCTCAACCAGGTGACTGACGCCACCGCCGAGTGAGAAAAACAGAGACACGCGTCGCCATTAGTCTTTAGCAACTGTGCTCGCAGGTGCGTCAGCCACGCTGGCGATCTGGGTGCAAGGAGGAGGAGGAGGGTGTCAATGATGTTCCACACTGTTCTCGTGGGAGCCGACGATTCACCGACCGCCCGTCGCGCGGTCGAAACTGCGGTGGAGATCGCTCAGATGTCGTCGGGCCAACTCCACATAGTGTCCGCGTTCGGAGCCAAGTCGTACGGCACCGCCTCGCCGGAGACGTCGTTCAAGAGCGTTGCCGTTGAAGGCGACATCGAGGATCTTCTCCAGGTGCTTTCGTTCATCGCGACAAAACAGGGCCTCGAGCCAGTACTGCACGCCGTCAAGGGTGACGCGGCCGACGCCTTGATCAAAACGGCCGACGAGATCGAGGCTGACCTCGTGGTCGTGGGCAATCGTGGCATGAAGGGCGTGCGTCGAGTGCTCGGCAGCGTGCCCAACACCGTGGTCCACGGCGCTAACTGTTCGGTTCTCATCGTCGACACTACGGAGTAAATCGCCGCCGTCCCCAAGCGGCCCGCTCCGCGTACCGGCCGCACGTGACACACGAGTCGGTAGAATTGCTTAATGTCTTCTTCCCTTTCGGACCGCTCCACGCGCGTTCGAGAGAGTGATTCGAATCCCCTAGGCGGCGTGACCTCGAAGTACCCGGGTCCGCGCGCACAGATTTCGCGGGATCAAAAACTGCCGTGGTGGCGACGCGTCCTTCCCGTCATCGCGTCGCATCGCGCAACCTTTATCTTCGCGATCGGTCTCTCGTTCGTGAGTTTGATCTTTCAGGTCCTCGTCCCCAACATGCTCAGTGGCGACATCGACAACACGTTGGAGAAACACCTTCATTCACTGCACGGTGACGTCATCGCCATCGTGATCGTCGGGCTCCTCGCGGGCGTGACCGGCATCATCTCGCGCCAGTACGTCTACGCGACGGCCTACAACGTCGAAGCCGACCTGCGCTCGCTGATCTACGAACACCTCACGTGGCTCTCGTTCAGCTTCTACGACCGCGTCCAGTCCGGTCAACTCATCAGCCGAGCCAACAGCGACATCCGCAGCGTCCAGATGTACTCCACTTTCGCGCCTCTGATCGTCGTGCAGTGCTTCATTGGCATCATCGCTTTTGGCTTCATGCTCTTCATCAACTGGAAGCTGGCGCTGCTCGCGATGATCGTCATGCCGATCTTGTACGTCGTCGGGATCAAGATGCGAAAGGTCATGTTCCCGATCTCGTGGATAACCCAAGCACGCTTGGCCGAAGTCGCGACGGTCGTGGACGAGAACGTGAACGGTGTTCGCGTCGTGAAGTCATTCGCCCAGGAAGAAGCGGAGATCAATCGCCTCGCCGACGCGGCCGAGCGCGTCGCGTGGGCCTACATCAAAGACGCCAATATCCGGGCCGTCTGGTCGCCGTGGGTCCAGAACCTGCCGCAGCTCGGTCTCGCCCTCGTCCTGTTCTTCGGTGGATGGATGGTCTTGCAAGGGGACCTCAAGATCGGTCAGATCCTCGCGTTCAACGCGTATCTCTTGATGCTCCAGGCGCCCTTCATGATGCTCGGTCAGCTGGTGATGATGGGCCAGCGCGCCAAAGCCAGCGCCGAGCGTATCTTCGAAATCTTGGATGAGACCCCCGACGTCGTCGATCGCCCCGGCGCGTTCGACCTCGTCGACGTCAGAGGCGCCATCGACTTTCATCACGTGAGATTCACCTACGGCAACGGCGTGGAGATTCTCAGTGACTTCGATGCCCACGTCGCGCCCGGCGAGACCGTCGCCATCGTCGGACGTACGGGTTCGGGAAAGTCCACCGTCGCTCGACTCATGACGCGCTTCTACGACGTCACGGAGGGCGCCATCTCCATCGACGGCCACGATCTTCGAGATCTCACGTTGCACTCACTTCGTGAGAACGTGGGCGTCGTCCTCGATGAACCCTTCCTCTTTTCGGTGTCGATCCGTGAGAACATCGCCTACGGCCGACCCGACGCCACCCTCGAAGAGGTCGAGGCCGCGGCCCTCGCGGCGAACGCGGACGAGTTCATTATTCGCCTACCCGAGGGCTACGACACGGTGGTCGGCGAACGGGGCTACACCCTGTCGGGGGGCCAGCGTCAACGCATCGCCATCGCTCGGACGTTGCTGCTCAATCCCCCCATTCTGATTCTCGACGACGCGACGAGTGCCATTGACGTCCACGTGGAGTCGGGGATCTACGAAGCCCTGAGGGGTCTGCTCACCCAGCGCACCACTATCGTCATCGCGCACCGCATCTCCACCATTGCCCTCGCGAGCCGTGTGCTCTTGCTCGACGAGGGTCGAGTCATCGCCAGTGGCACCCACGATGATCTCATCGCGCGGGTACCGCTCTACTCCGAGATCCTCGCCCAAGCCACCGGCGGAGAGCGGTCCTAATGGGTTGGGGCGGCGGTTTCGGTGGTGGCGGAGGCATGTTCGGCGGCAGCGCGTCCGCCGCGAGCGGTCGCGCCGGACTGCCCTTTGGGGGCATCCCCTCGGAGTTGATGGACGAGGCGACGAAGCTCCTCGCCAGTGAGCCCGAACACCCGAAATCCAACGTCCACTTCACGCAGCGCCCCAGCGAGAAGGAGCGCGAACGCCTGACGCTGCCGAACCTGATCAAGGTCTATCCCAAGTGGGTCGTCTCGGGCTCGCTCCTCGTCATCATCACGGCTCTCACTCTGCAGGCCGGGCCACTACTCACCGAATTCGCCATCAAGAACGGCATGGAGCCAGGTCATCGCGACCTCAAGGTCATCGCCGCGTGCGCGATCATCTATCTCGTCTTGGCGCTGGTGAGTGTCTACTTCCAGCGCCTGCAAGTGGACGTGACCGGAAAACTCTCGTCGCGCGTCATGCACGACCTGCGGATCAGGGTGTTCACGCACTTCCAACGACTCAGTCTCGACTTCTTCACCGACGAGAAGGCCGGTGTGCTGATGAGCCGCATGACCAGTGACGTGGAGAACCTGCAACAACTCGTCCAAGACGGCATCAGCCAGTTCGCCCTGCAGGGCCTGACGATGATCGTCATCACCGTCATCCTCTTCAAGACGAACGTCGAACTGGCCGCCTGGACGGTGCTACTCATCGTGCCGCTGCTCTTCGTGTTCACGGTCTGGTTCCACCAGGCCTCGGAGAAGGGCTACCTCCTCGCCCGCGACCGCATCGCGCTGGTCTTGGCCGACCTCTCGGAGTCGCTCTACGGCATTCGCGTCGTGACGGCCAACAACCGTCAAAAGCGCAACATCCGCAACCACCGTCACGTCGTGGGGGCGTACCGCGACGCCAACATCTACACGGGACGCGTCAACGCCATCTACGGACCCTCGACGCTCATGATCGGCATCCTGGGTCAAGCGCTGTTGCTCGGTATTGGTGGGCGAATGGTGCTGGACCACCAGTTGAACATCGCCTACCTCATCGCGTTCTTCTTGTATCTCAACCGTTTCTTCGCGCCTATTCAGTTGCTCGTTCAGCAGTACAACAGCCTGCAACAGGGCCGATCGTCAATCATCCGTCTCCGCGAACTCTTGGAGATCCCGCCCACGGTCGACGAGATTGCGAACGCCGTCACGTTGCCCGCGATCGAGGGCCGCATCACGTTCGAGAACGTGAGCTTTGGCTACAACCCTGACACGCTCGTCCTGCACGACGTCAACTTGGTCATCGAGCCCGGTGAGTCCGTGGCCTTCGTGGGGCCGACGGGCGCCGGTAAGTCCACCATGGCCAAACTCGCCAACCGCTTCTACGACCCCACGTCGGGACGCGTTCTCGTTGACGGCATTGACGTACGCACGGTGACGCTGCGCTCACTGCGCTCGCAGCTCGGGGTCGTTCCCCAAGAGCCCTTCCTCTTCGCTGGTTCGATTCGCACCAACCTTCGTTTCGGAGACCTTGACGCCACCGACGAGGACATCGAAACAGCCATCGACGTCGTGGGACTTCGCGAGCTCGTCGATCGACTGCCGGACGGACTCGACACCCCCGTGCACGAACGCGGCCAGACCCTCTCGGCCGGGGAACGCCAGCAACTGGCACTGGCACGCGCCTTTCTGGCGCGACCGCGCGTATTGATCTTGGACGAGGCGACCTCGTCGCTCGACCTACGAAGTGAAACCGTTATCGAGCGCGCCCTCGACCGACTCCTCGAAGGGCGCTCGGCCATCCTCATCGCGCACCGTCTCACCACCGCCCAGCGCGCCGACCGCATCGTGGTCATCGACGACGGCGGCATCGTCGAAATGGGTACGCCCCGGGAACTCTTGAAATTGGGCGGCGCCTACGCCACCATGTACGACGCGTGGCTCGCCTCAGGCGGACGTGACGCGACGCGCGCGGGTGCCTAGAACATCCCCTTCACGGTTTCAATGAGCGTCGCGGCACTCTGACCGGGCATGGGTATGGGATGGACCTGGAGGTGCGTGACGCCAGCCGCTCGAAAGGCCGCGACCCGCTCTTCGACGTAGCTCTGGGGTCCACAGAGCGTCGTCAGTTCGAGGAACTCACTCGGCACCGCCGCTTCGGCCTCGTGTTTCTTCCCGGCGAGGTAGAGGTCTTGGATGATCTCGGCCTCCTTTTCGAAGCCGTAGCGAACAGCCAGTTCGTTGTAGAAGTTCTTGCCCTTGGCGCCCATGCCCCCTACGTAGAGCGCGACCATCGGGCGTTGAAGTTCTCGCAGCGCGGTGACGTCGTCACTTTCGCCAATGGCGAGGATCCCGCCGGCGTTGATCATCAGCTCGCCCAGGGCGGCCTCGCGCTTCGCTTGACCCGCGCGCAACGCTGCTCCCCACACGTCGGCGGCGCGCTCGGGGATGAAGAGGATCGGCAGCCAACCGTTCGCGATCTCGGCCGTCAACGCAACGTTCTTCTCCCCCAATGACGCGATCCAGATTGGAATCTCGCTGCGAACCGGGTGCGCGATGATCTTGAGGGGCTTGCCGAGGCCGGTCCCCTGCTCCGACGGTAGAGGCAACGTGAAGTTCTTTCCCTGGTGCACGAGTGGTGCTTCGCGCCTCCACACGTCGCGACAGATCTCGACGATCTCACGGGTTCGCCCGAGCGGGTTGGTGTAAGGAACCCCGTGAAATCCCTCGATGACCTGGGGACCTGAGGCGCCGAGTCCCAGATGAAAACGACCGTCGGAGAGCGCGTCGATACCGGCCGCGGTCATGGCAAGCAGCGTCGGGGTGCGGGTATAGATCGGCAAGATCGCCGCGCCGATGTCCACCCGATCGGTGAGGGCGGCCAAGTAGCCCATGAGCGAGGGACTGTCGAAGCCGTAGGCCTCGGCGACCCAGACGAGGTCGAGTCCGGCCTTTTCCATCTCCGCGACCTCACGCGCGGCTTGTTTGAAGCCGCCGGCGTAGCCCATCATCGTCGTAATCTTCATGGCTGACCTTTCACACGCTGAGTGTCACAGTATCTGACCTCGTGGCGCGAGAAAGACGTCACCTGGCCACACTCGTGGGTCCTGCGCACGTAATCTGGACAGTGAAAGCAACGGCGCTTTCCCATCACAAAGGCTGGTGGACCGTGGTCACGCGTCCTCACGAAGCACACCCTGACGAATTCAATCCGTGGCTTCACGTCACGTCCCTCATCGAAAAGGCCGGCGAACTCCTCGGCCTCGACGAGGGAATGATCCGACGCATCGTGACCCCCGAGCGAATCCTCGAAGTCGCGGTCCCGGTGCGCATGGACTCGGGCGAGATCGACATGTTCACCGGATGGCGCATTCAACACAACACGTCGAGGGGTCCCGGCAAGGGGGGCATTCGCTTTCATCCGAGCGTGAACGTCGATGAGATCGCGGCGCTCAGCGCCGACATGTCGATCAAGTGCGCCGTCGTGAACATCCCCTACGGCGGGGCCAAGGGCGGCGTGAAGGTCGACCCCTCGAATCTCTCGCACGCTGAACTCGAACGACTGACGCGTCGCTACGCCTTCGCCATCTCGCCCATGATCGGGCCCGACCGCGACATCCCCGCGCCCGACATCAACACCGACCCGCAAGTGATGAGTTGGATCATGGACACGGTGTCGATGTTGGCCGGACACAACATGCCCGGCGTCGTCACGGGAAAACCCCTCGCCATTGGCGGGTCACTCGGCCACGCGGGCTCCACGTCGCTCGGCGTGACGATCTGCACCATCGCGCTATTAAAGCAACTCAACCGAAGCCCCCAGGGCGAACGCGTCGTGATCCAGGGCTACGGGAAAGTGGGAGCGCCACTCATCAAACTCTTGAGTGAGCGCGGCATGATGATCGTTGGCCTCGCCGACATCCACGGCGCGATCCACGTGCCCGACGGTATCGACCACGAGAAGATGGCGCTGCACTTCAGTGAGGCCAAGTCCATCATGGGCTACCCCGGTAGCGAAGAGATCCACGCCGACGAGCTTTTCACCCTGCCGAGCGATATCGCCATTCCCGCGGCGCTGGGCGGCGTGATCACCGATAAGGTCGCCGAGACCATGGCCGCGTCACTCATGGTGGAGGCGGCGAACGGCCCCACGACCGGCGAAGGAGCAGCCGTCCTCACGAGTCGCAACATTCCCGTCGTGCCCGACGTCTTAGCGAACGCGGGGGGCGTCGTGGCGTCGTACTTCGAGTGGGCCCAAGACCTCCAGGGCTTCATGTGGGAGGGCGAACTCTTTCGTCAACGCCTCGAAAAGACCATGCACGACGCCTTCGACTACATCTGGGAACGTCACGACCAGCTCAACGTGCCCTTACGCGACACCGCTCTCGTGGTGGGCGTTGAACGAATCGCCGAGGCGACCGAACTGCGCGGACTCTTCCCGTAATCCTCGAGCGAAGAACGTCTCCACACGGCGGAGCAGGAACATGATCCGCTTTTGAAAAAGGTGACGCACCACGGCGTTCACACTTTGGGACCTATCGCAGGTTGGGACAATCCGTGTGTAAAGGTTGAACGGTGGCGAGCGACGATTCTCAGAATGAGGAACTCGAGGCAGTCATCCGCGCGCTTCGTGAAGAGGTTGATCGGTTGAAGGCCGAAATTGCACGACTGCGATACGACCGTGACGAGAAGCCGCCCCACTACCTTTGAGCACGCGGGGGGTAAGTGACCCCTCAGGTCCAACGAAAAGAGCTTCCGCTTTCCAGTCTTGATCGACGACGAACGTTGGCTTTACTTGTCCCAGTGCCCCGGCGTCTGGCTGAGAATGCGCTCCACCTCGCTGGCCGGAACGGCCCGGGACATGAGGTAACCCTGACCAAGTTGGCAGCCCAACTGGCGTAAGCGCTCGTACTGTTCCGGGGTCTCGATCCCTTCGGCGAGCACGGTGGTGTGGAGTTTGTGACCAAGCGAGACGATCGCCTCGAGTAGCGTCCCCACCTGCTCACTTGGTTGCGAGGGACTGACGAAGGACCGGTCGATCTTGATGATCGAGGGACTGAGCAGCGCCAGATAGGAGAGCGAGGAGTACCCCGTTCCGAAGTCGTCGAGGGCGATGCCCACTCCGAGTCGATTGAGCTGGCTCATCGTGCTCATGGTCTCCGTGGCGTCGAGGAGCGCAACGCGTTCGGTGATCTCAATGATGAGTCGATTCGGCGCTAGACCACTTCGCGACAACGCCTCCTCCACCATGGACAAGAGACTCTGATTATGGAACTGGTGCGCGGAAAGGTTGACCGTGACGTAGGGATCCGTGGTCTTCGAACCCGCGGTTTTCCACGTACTGGCGGCGGTCACGGCTTCACTGAGAGAGAAGACCCCGAGCTCCATGATGAGATCACTCTGTTCGGCCAGGGGGATGAACACGTCGGGCGATATCCAACCCTTCTCTGGGTGCAGCCAGCGCATCAGCGCTTCGAAGCCGACCACCTCAGTCGTGTCGAGATCGATGATCGGCTGGTAGTGCATCGAGAGATCGCCGGCCAGCAGCGCGTGACGAAGTTCTTGAACGAGCGAGAAGCGGCTGATCGCGTGTTCGTGCATGGTGGGGTCGAAGACGACGTGGCGACCGCGCCTCAGACGCTTGGCTTCGTAGAGAGCTACGTCGGCACCCTGGACGGTCTCTCGGTAGTTCTCGTTCGTCTCGTCGAACACCACGACCCCGATGCTGACGCGTTGTTCGATCTCAAAGCCGCTGAACGTAAACGGCTCTTTCATGACGTCCAGCAGCCGATCCGCCACCCCTTCGGCTTCGGCCGCGGTGGTGAGACCTTCGGCCAAGTACAAGAACTCGTCACCGCCGAGACGGCACAACGTGTCCGTAGAGCGCGTCACGAGTTCGAGTCGGCGAGCAATCCCCACCAGCAGTTGGTCGCCCACCAGGTGACCGTGCGTGTCATTGACGCCCTTGAAGTCGTCGAGGTCGAGGGACAATACGGCGGCGAACCCGTCTTGGCGAACGACTCTCGCGTAGGCCTGGGAGAGTCGGTCCTCAAAGAGTGTCCGGTTGGCGAGGCCCGTGAGAGGGTCGTGCAGGGCTTGGTGCGAAAGTTGCGCCGTGAGCGCACGCTCTTCGGTGATGTCGCGTTCGGAACTGAGGAAGTACAGAACCTTGCCACTGGCGTCGCGAGCTGCCGACCTTGATACTTCCGCGACGATCACCCGGCCGTCTTTGCGTAAGTAGCGCTTCGTGTACACCACGTCGTCGGCTTCTTCTGACGTCAATCGAAGATGGGTCTCTTCCGTGATGCCCACGTCTTCGGGGTACGTGAACTGCTTCGAGTCGTGGCCGATAATTTCGTCTTTCGAGAAGCCCACCATCTGACAGAAAGCTTCGTTCACGTCAATCGAAATATCTTCGTGATTGGTGAAGACCATGGGCGCCATGTTGTTCTCGAAGGCGATGCGAAAGCGCTGCTCTGACTCGGCGAGCGTTTCTTCGGCGTCTCGTAGGGCTCTCATGGTGAGCGTGGTCTCTTCCAGAGCCGCCTCGGTGTTGCGCACGGATCGCACGTGCGTGACGGCAAGCTTCGCTTCACGAACAATTTCCTCGAGTCCGTTGACGGTCGACTCGTCGAACCCTTGGGCCTCGCGGCTGTAGATGTTCAGAACCGCTCGGCGGTCGTCGATCTCTTCGGGGATGGCGACGGAAGAACCAAAGCCAAACTGGGCCGCGCGGTCGCGCCACGGCGAGAACGACTGGTCACTCGCCATGTCATGAACGATCTGGCTCTCCCCCGTGCGCAGCGCCGTCCCCGTCGGACCCAGCCCGCTCTCCTTGGTCCCGTGCCAAGAAACCATGTCGCCGTAGAGGTAGTCCGTGGCTCCCGCGGCAACGGCGACGTCAACCCCGCCCTCCACTGTTTGCGAGATCACGCCAATCCACGCGAGCGCGTAACCACCTTCGTCCACCATCGCGTCGCACAACTGTTGCAAGAACACCAACTCACTCGAGACGTGGATCGCTAGCTTGTTCACGGCCGACAACAACGTGAGGAGGCGGTCCTTCTTGACGGACTCCGTGACGTCGCGCTCGGAAATGACGTAGTACAACGTCTCACCTCTCGCGTCGCGAGCCGGCGACTTCGATACTTCGGCGACGATGAGCGACCCGTTCTTGTGGAGATAGCGCTTCATGTAGCGAACCTGTTCAGCCTCACCGTGGGTAATTCGCCGGTGCGTCTCTTCGGTGATACCTAGATCATCGGGGTACGTGAAGGGCTTGGAGTCGTCACCAACGAGCTCCTCACGGGCGTAGCCCAGCATCTGGCAGAACGCGTCGTTCGCGGCGATGATTCGGTCCTCCATATCAGTGAAGATCATCGGCGCCATATTGTCTTCAAAGGCGAGGCGAAATCGACGTTCGGAGTCGGTCAAGATTCGCTCGGCGTTCTCTTTGGCGGTGTTGTCACGAATGGTCACAACGGTCCACGATTGGGCGCCCTGTTCGAGTGGCGAGAGGAATACGTCCACCGCGACTTCGCTGCCGTCGTGACAGAGAATCGTGACGTCTTCACCGACCCCAATCTGTCGAACCCCGAATTCAGGGCGATACTCGGCTCGTTGACGTGAGAAGTTCGCCCTCTTCCGTGTCGGTAGAAGAGACGAAACATCTTGGCCTATCAGATCGGCCGCCGCGAAACCCGTAAGAGTCGTGAGACAGCCGTTGATATCGCGGATAACGCCGTGTCCGTCGAGCAGCGCGATGCCGTCGGGCATCGCTTCGAGCAACTGGTGCAGGACAAGGAGTTGATCGTCGAGATCGCTCAGGCAGCGCTCACTTTCATCCGTTACGTAAACGAATACGTTTGGAGTTTAAATCGAAACGTTGCGTCGGAATGGCCTTTGAGCGTACCTACGCCAGCTGAGGACCCTCGATCCCCCGAAAACGCAACATGCTCACTACGAGCGCGAAACTTCGCGTCGGGACGAACTGCTGGCAGTTCACGTATAAATCACCACGTCGGCGAGATCAAAGGTCTCATCGGTATGAATCCTTGGCGACTTACGCGTTATCGCTCCAAATCTGTTCGTACGTGCCTACGATCGTGGCGCGCGCTATTGCGTGCGAAAAGAGGTTGAACCCCAAGTAGGCGGGCGTGGCGCCGTCGGGTAGATCCAACGCCGGCACGTCGACGGCGTGAACCACCACGTAGTAGTAGTGCACGCCGTGTCCGGGGGGCGGCGCCGCTCCTAGGTAACGCTTGACGCTCGCGTCGTTGGCCAGTTGCACGGCACCTTCGGGCAGCCCACTGCCTTCACTGTCGCCGGCGCCCGAAGATAGCGACGTGGTGGTGACGGGAATGTCAGCAACGGCCCAGTGCCAAAACCCCGAAGCGGTCGGCGCTACCGGGTCGTAGACCGTGACGGCGAAGCTCCTCGTCTCTTCGGGAAACCCGCGCCACGATAACTGCGGCGACGTGTCCGAACCGCCCGCTCCCATTATTCCGCTCACTTGGGCCTTGGCCAAGATCGCGCCGTCCAGCAAGTCCTCCGACGTCAGTTCAAAGGAGGGAAGGTTCGGCAAATCCTCGTAGGGGTTTCTCGGCATCTATCATCCAACCTTTCATTGCTTCGATGAAGTCAGATGAAAACAGGGTTCCACCGACCGATTTCGTTCCAAGAGACACTGTACTTAGGTCCGTTCGTTTGCGTCAACGCGTGTCGAAAGGGCGCCGCCAGGCGAACTTTCGAACCGTTGGCGGAGAGCTTGACCGCAGGGAATTCGAAGTGGCGGATGAAGCGCCTCTCTGTACTCAAAGTCCAATCGTCCAACTCTCAATAGGATGAGTTTGATGAATGGACCAGTCACGCCGTCGCCACGCCGAAGGCCCCGTCAGAGTCTCCAACCGTTCGCGCGCGACCTAGAAGCCGAATCGGCAATGCGATCGTGCACCTACTTTCTTGCTGGTCACGGACCGCGCCTCGTGAGCGATCTGCTCACGACAATCCCATCCGACACCGAGATTGACTACTACGGCGTCGGCGGGATCGTTCACGACCTCGAAGTGAAGGTCGCGGAACTTCTCGCCAAACCCGCCGCGCTGTTCCTCCCGAGTGGGACCATGGCCCAGCAGATCGTCTTGCGGGTATTGGGCGAACGGCGAGGATCGAAGACCATAGCCTTTCATCCCGCGTGCCACCTCGACTCGCACGAAGAACGCGGGTACCAAAAGCTTCACGGACTCTTCGCGGTGCCGGTGGGTCCAAGAAACGAGCCCCTCTCGGCGGCGAGTCTCGAGCAAGTGCACGAACCCGTCGGCGCGTTGCTCATCGAGTTGCCCCAGCGTGACCTCGGTGGTGTGTTGCCGAGTTGGGACGAGTTGAACGCGCAAGTGAACTGGGCGCGCGAGCGCGGTGCCGGCGTGCACCTCGATGGCGCGCGGCTCTGGGAGTCGACTCCCTTCTACAAGAGGTCTCCGGCGGAAATCGCCGCGCTCTTCGACACGGTGTACGTCTCGTTCTATAAGGGGCTCGGTGGCATCAGCGGATGTTGTGTGGTGGGGGAAAAGGACGTAGTCGACGAGGTCTCGACGTGGCGAACGCGACACGGTGGTCGGCTCTTTGGCATGTGGCCGTATGCGGCGTCAGCGATGACGGGACTCGAACGACGTCTACCGTTGATGCCGAAGTACTACCGTCACGCCGTGGCGATCGGCAAGGCGCTGCACGATCTCCCAGGCGTCGAGGTTCTCCCCTATCCGGTGCAGTCGCCCATGATGCACCTTCGTCTCAGCGTCGGGGTGAAAGAGTTGCGCGAGCGCGCCCTCGGCATTGCCCGCGAGGAGAAGGTGTGGACCTTCGCTCGACCTTTCGTGTCCGAAGGTGTGTCGTTGCAACGAATTGAGTTCACTGTGGGCGACGCGACACTGGACTTCACGCCAGCGGAAGTTCGTGCGTTCGTCGAACGACTCGTGCGCGAGAAGAAGAGGGTCACGAAGCCAGCGACGAAGCGCGCGACGCCAGCGAAGCGATCGAGTCGCTGAACACGTCGTTGGAGAACTCTGCGGACGGGCCGATGACCTCCGAGGAACGAGTAAATCCCTCCATTCGATCGATCGTGGTGATGGGCGTCGCCGGCTCAGGAAAGTCCACGGTCGCACGAGCGCTCGCGACGCGACTCGATTACGGGTTCATAGACGCGGACTCGCTCCATTCGCCGGAGAACATCGCCAAGATGACCGCCGGCCACCCTTTGGATGATGACGATCGGTACCCGTGGTTGCACGCCGTGGGACGACGCGTCGAGAGCGACACGGTGGACCAACACGGCACCGTCACCGCGTGTTCGGCACTGAAGCGCGCCTACCGCGACGTACTTCGCCTCTACGTCCCCGACGCGTTCTTCGTGTACCTCGATGGTTCTTTCGAGGTCGTCAAGGCGAGGATCGAGACTCGACCTCATGAGATCATCAGCGAGTCCCTCCTGGGTTCACAGTTCGCAATCCTCGAGCCGCTTGGAGAAGATGAACGCGGCACGCGCGTCGACATCCGATTCAGTCCTGAAGCCATCGTGGATGACGTCGCCGCCCAACTGGCGCCATGAAGCGCGCCTCGCTCGCTCCTAGCGCGCGTTACTCCACCATCGTTTAGCGCGGGTCACGAGTTCGTCCTGGTGATCACGGGCGCAATGGGACAACTCACTTGGTTTCTGCTCGCCAACACTTGCGCCGCGGCACTTTGAAGCGTGGTCAGCGGGAGCGTCCCGTCGCTGACGGCCGTTTGGATCGCGTTCGAGGTCTCTTGGGCAAGTTGCAATGACGCCGCGGGCGATTTTGGCGTGCCGGCCAGCGTGAGGTCGGCGCCGGCGAGAAGTGCTTTCACGCTGGCGGCGGGCACGCTCAAGTGCAGAGCACTCAGCGCGCCGGCGCCGAGGGAGTCGGTCATGATGAGACCGCCGAAGACCAGCTGTTGGCGAAGGAATTCCATCACGACGGGCGAAATGCTCGAAGGAAGTGTCGACAAACCGGGCACGGTGGCATTCGACACCATGACCGCCGTGGCGCCACTGTTAATGGCGGCCGCGAAGGGAATGAGGGCAGTGTTTTTGAGCGTCGCCCACGGCACCGTCGCGGCCGGACCGTAGTCGGTGTTGCCCGTGGAGCCGCCGAGTCCGGGAAAGTGTTTGACGACCGCCATGACACCGGCCTCACGAAGACCATTGAGGAAGGCGACGCCGTCGCTTGCCACCTTGGTGGGCGCGCCGCCAAAGGAGCGGAATCCGTCGGGGTTCGTCGCGCTCGGGAACACGGCGCGCCCGTCGACGTCGAGCACGGGCGCCAGATCGGTGTTCACCCCGGCGGCGTACATGGAGAGCCCGACCTTCTTTCCTTCGGCGGTGATTTGCGCTGGCGTCAGATTCTTTCCCATGGTCTGGGCCCAGGGCGCGGTCGCGAGGAGATTCGTCAGGCGCTTCACGCCCCCGCCTTCTTCGTCGGTCATGACGAGCATCGCGTACTTCTCTGGCGTCTCGCGCTGCAACGTGGCGACGATGCCGGTGAAGTGCACGGGGGCGGTAGAGCCCAGGAGGAGTATCCCTCCGTAGCCAGCACGCGCCGCGGGACCCATCGCGCCGATGTTCGCGGCATTGATCGACACGGCGATCGTCTCGTTCGCGAGGCGCGCAGGACTCCACGTCGAGACGATCTGCGTCGCGCAGGCCAGATTGGTCGTGACGGACGACGTCGCCGTCGAAGTAACGCCAACAACGAGAGACGTCACGATCAGTGCGCCACTCATCAACCGCAGTTTCTTCATAGAACCAGGCTACGACGGCCTTTAGAAAAATGGACCGCGTTACGCTGTGAATTGTCTAGGAGGTCACGATGTCCGAATTGATGCCCGCCGCGTTTATTGGCCACGGCAATCCCATGAACGCGCTCGATCACAACCGATACACCGAGGCGTGGACGACCTTTGGCGCGTCGATTCCCAAACCCAAAGCAGTCCTCGTCATCTCCGCGCACTGGTACGTCAACATCACCGCGATCACGGCGATGACGTGCCCGCGCACGATCCACGACTTCTACGGATTCCCTCAACCCCTCTTCGAAGTGGAGTACCCAGCGCCCGGCGATCCCGAACTCGCCCAGCGCGTCATCGACGTCGTCGAGCCGACCTACGTGGGACTCGACGCCGACTCCTGGGGCATCGATCACGGCACGTGGTCGGTCTTGGTGCACATGTTCCCCGAAGCCGACGTGCCGGTGCTGCAACTCTCCATCAACGCCGAGCTGCCGTTCGACTTTCACTTCAACCTCGGCGCGAAACTCCACGAACTGAGACGTGAGGGCGTCTTGATCCTCGGCAGCGGCAACGTCGTGCACAACCTTCGACTCATCGACTGGCACTCGGCCGGTGAGGGCAAGGATTGGGCCCATCGTTTCGACGACGCCACGCGCGACATCATGACGAGTGACGCGGCCAAACTCGGCACCGCGAGCGCGCACGCCGACTACGGCCTCGCGGTGCCGACGCCCGATCACTTCCTCCCCCTCGCCTACGTCGCGGGCCTTTCCGCGGCGGCGAACACGCCCACCACGACGCTCATCGACGGCTACGAGATGGGGTCGCTGTCGATGACCGCCTACGAGCTGGCCGGCGCCTAAGAGCTACTTGCCAGCAGCGCGCTTGGCGCGCCACAGCGACGCGCCCAGCGTGCCCACGCCGAGCACCGGTAACACGATCGCCGCAGCGGCGTTGAAGTGTCCACTCTCGCTCAACAGGGCGACGACCCCGATGATGACGAGAACAGCCACGAAGATCTCGGGCGTGTCGCCCACCAAGAAGTCCCACCAGAACATGCCGAAGCCCTTCAAGACGCGCACGGGAAATGACGGTTGCTTGTTCATACTGAGACCTCCGTTGTCTGCTTGGGAGCACTCGAGCGAAGCCACGCGACGTAGAGCCACGTGATGGCGAGGTAGATAGCGACAAGTCCGACCAACATCGTGTCGCCGCCGGGCCAGTGCACCTTGAGCCCTTCTCCTGTCCAGAAGGTGCCGTAACTGACGAGGAGAACCCCAACGGCCATCTTCATCGCGTTCTCGGGGACGCTCGAAAGTTGTTTCGCGACGACGACACCGAGGATGCCGACGAGCACGATCGCGACGGCGGCGACGATGACCGCGAGTCCGAGTCGATGCGCAGAGGTTCCCAACGTCAATACCGTGATCACGACCTCGAGGCCCTCCAGGAAGACGCCCTTGAAGGCCATGACGAACGACACGCGGTCGCGACCGGCGTTCGTTGGCTGCGCCGAGAGTTCGGCGACGGCGTCGCGGTAGATCTCGTCCTCGTCGTGCTTGGCCTTCAGTCCACTCGAACGAAGAACGGCCTTACGGAGCCACTGCAGACCAAAGATCAACAGGACACCGCCCACGATGAGTCGAAGGAGGTCCAACGGCACGTGCACGAGGGCCGGCCCGAAGGCCGCGACCAGCGCGCCGAGGCAGAGCAGCGCCACGATCGTCCCCTCGAACGCCGAGCGCCAACCCCGCGTGTGTCCGACCGCGAAGACGATGGTCAACGCTTCGATCATCTCCACCGCGCTAGCGAGGAAGACCGCTCCCACCAGTACTACGACTCCCGATGAAACTGTGACACTCAACACTATTCAGACACCTCTCTGGTTGGATCCATTACAAAACACGCGGAAGGATCGAAACAAACTTTAACGTTTCGACCTCGCTCGAACCTCGTCGTGGCGAAGATCTTGGTCAACGTGAAGCCTTCGCCCACGTCAACGACGTGATCGTAACCACGTCCGTTGTACGCCACGTCGCGAATGATCCCGCGAACTCCCTCGTTGCGCGCGGGCTCGGCCAACATCACGCCCGAAGCTCGAACGAAGAGACTCACGTCGGCGTCGGGTTTGAGGCACTCGGTATTGGACGCCTCGATCGTGTGACTCGACGCGAAGGGGAGCGCCACCTGCACACGATGGTCCCCCATCAAACTCGTGACGTGCACCGGGAACTCACCGGCAACCCCCGTGAAGCGAGCGACAAACGCGCTGTTGGGGTGTCGGTAGATGTTCTCGGGCGTGTCGAACTGCACGAGGCGACCTTGGTTCAAGACACCGATCTGATCCGCCAGCGCGAACGCCTCGGACTGGTCATGCGTGATGTAGATCGCCGTCATCCCGGCCTCGCGGGTAAGCGTCGCGATCTCAATGCGCAGTTGCTCGCGACGGTCGGCGTCGAGGTTGGAGAGGGGCTCGTCGAAGAGTATGAGTCCCACTTCGGCGGCGAGGGCGCGAGCGAGGGCGACGCGCTGTTGTTCACCGCCGGAGAGTTCGTTCGGGTATCGGTCAGCCAGGTGGCTGATGCCAACGCGCTCGAGGAGGTCGTCGCAGCGCCCGACGCGTTCGCTCTTCGCCAGCGACGACGTCGTCAGAGGATAGGCCACGTTCTTTCGCACCGTGAGGTGGGGCCACAGTGCGTAGTCCTGAAAGACCATCGCCAGTTTCCGACGTTCGGGCGGCAGGAAGGTCTTGCCACCGACGACCACGTTGCCCCCGAGAGAGATGGTTCCGCTCGACGGTCGTTCGATGCCGGCCACGCAGCGCAGCAGCGTGGTCTTACCCGAACCCGACGGTCCGAGCAACACAAGAAACGTGCCCGGTTCGACGTCGATGCACACGTCGTCGAGTGCTCGTTTGTCGCCGAAGAGTTTGCCGAGAGCACTTACCGACACGCTGACCGCTCGTCGCGCGGTCTCACTCACGACTGAACCCCCGTCCAACCCACGCGACGCCAACCCTTGGGCGTGACCAGTCGATAGATGCTCAGCGCGATGCCGATGACGGCGAGCATCTCGAAGAGGGTCAGGACGGTCATCGCGGTTCCGGTGTTGGGGGCGAAATTCGCGAGGTAGGACTGGATGGACACTGACGCCGGTTCCTGACTTGGGGGATAGAGGATCTGCGAGATCGCCAACTCCGCGATGGTCTTGGTGAAGGTGAGTAGCCACCCCCATAACAGCACACGCGACATGAGCGGCAGGTTCGTGGTACGCCACGCGCGCATTCGCCCCGCCCCGTGCACGCGCGCGGCTTCGCCGAGTGATGGTTGGATCTGGCTGACTGGGCCGGCCATGAAACGTGTCTGTCCCGGTACGGCGTTGGCCACGAGGGCCAACATCAACAAGGGCAAGGTCTTATAGATACTGACCACGTTGTGCGAGATGAAGCTGAGATTGTAAAAGAAGATGTAACCAACGCCTAGTACGACGCCCGGTACCGCGACCGACCCCAAGAGAAAGACGTCGGTGACGCGTTGGCTCCAACTACCGGGATTCGCGATGAGACGTCGGGCCAGTATGACGGCCAAGACCCCGGTACCCGTCGCCACGACGAGGCCTAGTTGGTTCGAGAGCAGGAGTGGAGCGCCCAGACTGTCGCCCTGGATTGAGGGTTTAAAGATCTGCGCGTAGTACGTCAGGGTGAAGTGGACACCGTTCGGCGAGTCAATACCGAGATTCTTCACGAGCGAACCAATCACCGCACCGAGTATCGGCACACCGAGCGCCACGAAGAAGACCCCCGCTACGGCCGTGGTCGCCAGGGCGCGAGGTCCCCGTGCCAACTGTCGTCGTCGCGGTGCTCTCGTGCGGCCCGAGAGCACCGCGTACGAACGCTTCCTCATGACGCGCGACTGCAGGACGATTGGGGGAATCGTGGAGATGATCAACACGGCCGCGATCACCGCCGCCACCGAGAAGTTCGCCGGAAAATTACTAATCGCGCTGAAGAGCACGTAGGTCGCCATAGGGAAGTTCGAGTGGTACCCGAGCGTGAAGGCCACACCGAAGTCACTCATCGTCTCGGCGAAACAGATCGCGAGGGCACTCAGTAACGCCGGCGCGATGATCGGCAAGACGGTCTGCAGGCTGCGAATTGGGCCGGCACCGTGGATCCTCGCCGCGTCCTCGTACTCGGGACCGAGTCCTTGGAGACCGGCCGAGACGATGAAGTAGGCGAAGGGTAACGCCGCACTGGTGAGGACCACCACGATGCCCAAGGGTCCAAAGAACTCACCGTAGATCAAGTGCGTGTTGACCCCGAGGGCCTCTGCCGCGCCGAAGGGCTGGAGGAGGTCGGACCAGCCGAGGGTCATCATCCACGTGGGCATCATCAACAACAGCCACATCGCCACTGTCCAGAACCGGCGTCCCCCTACGTTCGTTCGATGAATCAACCACGCCAGCGCCGTCGCCAGGCACACCGAGAGAATCGCGACCGTCGTCGAGACCCACAGGGAGTTGAAGATTCCTCGACCGAAGTAGCTAGAGAACGCCTGGCGAACGTAGGAAAGCGTGAACCACTGCGAACCTTGTTGAAAGACGCGCGGACTCACGCCCAAAATGAGAAAACTCGCGACCGGCGCGATGATGAGCAGGGTGAGAACGACCCAAAGGATGACGCCGCCGAGCGAACCTCGTCTCTTCGAGGTCGGCGGCGGCGGCGTCACGGGCGCGGTCGTCTCTAGCACGGCGATCGCCATCACTTACCTTTCGATAACGCTCGGCGCCACGGTTGTCGAGACAACCGTGGCGCCGAGGGGGCAGTTAGAAAATTGAGATGACTTATTAACCGTTGACAATGTTGCTGTCGAACCAGGTGTTGACCTGCGTCTCCAGTTTTCCCCACGTGTAGGGGTTGGTCGAAATCGCGTGCGTGCTCGACAGCGGCGGGATGATGGCGTTCGAGGGGTTCTCACCCGTGATCACAGGCCAGAACAGCGAGTCACCCTGAGGGTCACCGGTCTGCATCACGTGCTGTCCCTTCGGTGACAAGACCCAGTCGACGAACTTCTGGGCGTCCTCTCGAACCAGCTTGGGCTGCTTGCCGTCGATACCAATGACGCTAGGCAGAGCGATGGAGGGGTTGAGGTACTTCACCTTCATGGTTGGGAAGGTCGTGAGAGCTGCGCCGTAGCACGCGGAACTCTGAATGGTGGCCATCGAGATGGTGTGTGCTTCCATGGCCGTGATGGTCGCACCGTTCACGGCGTTCACCACGAGGCCGTTGGCCTTCAACGCCGTGTAAAACGCCTCACCGGTCGCGACGGCCTTCGCCGTTGATCCGCTCTTGTACTTGCCCGTGTACTGCATGATTCCCGCGATCATCGGAAACGTGGGACCCGACTGTGAGGGGTCGTTCATCCCGACCAAGCCCTTGAACTGCGACGTCTCCAACTGCTGCCACGTGGTCGGCAGTTCCGCCGCGGTGATCTGGGACGAGTCGTAGCAGAGTGCGCCCGTGACCGTGAGGCCCGTGGGCGTGAAACTGCCGTCCTTGGGGACGTTCTGCAACCCCAGTGCGTTGAACTTCACCTTGGGCACACTGTTGTGAAGAAGTTTGCCTTCGCCGTCGAGCTGCGCGAACGCCGAGGCGCCGTCAACCCAGAGCACGCCCCACTTGGGGTTGCTGCCCTCAGCCTGAATCTGCTGCAGAAGCGGACCGGTGGAGTTGTCGTTCAACGTCACGGTGAAACCGGGATGCGTGGCGTTAAAGGCGGTCACCGACGCGTGGTCGTAGCCCTGGGATGAATACAGGACGAAGCCAGGATTCGACGAGGCGCCGGCTGAGGCGCCCGAAACGACGTAGGACATCGAGGCGAGCGTGGCCGCGAGGACCACCAGCGTTACTCGTTTCCTCAGGACATTATTGGTTTTGGAGTGAAGGTTCATGGGTGCATTTCTAAGACGCCCGCCTTACGCGAACGTGACGTGCACGCCTATGAACTTCAAACTCTGCGTAGCGATTCTGCGCGAACGTTTCTCGCCCTAACGCGCTCGTCGGCGCAGTTCGTCGTCCACCATCGCCGGGTCCAAACCACGGCTTCGCAGCAACAAAAGGGAGTGAAACCACAGGTCAGCGGCCTCGCTCACCACGCGCTCGTCGTCTTCACTCAGTGCCGCGACCGCGAGCTCGACCGCCTCTTCACCGACCTTTCGAGCGTTCTGGGCGACGCCGGCGCTGAGTTGGGACGCCACGTACGACCCTTCTTCGTTCTCACTCTGGCGTCGCAAGATCGTTCGCCACAGCCACGGCGTGAAGCACGACGTCGACCCGTCGTGACAGGTCGGCCCTTCGGCGTGCACGCTCACGAGCACGGCGTCCTCGTCGCAGTCGAGCATGACGTCGGTGACGTGCAGCACGTTGCCCGAGGTCTCCCCCTTTTGCCAGAGCTTCTGGCGCGAACGCGAGAAGAAGTGCACGAGCCCACTCGAACGCGTCAGCGCCAGCGCTTCCTCGTCCATCCAGCCCAGCATCAACACACGCTTGCTCTCTTCGTCTTGGATGATGGCAGCACGCAGCTCTTCAGCCATAGGGCACCTCCAGTGGTCGTAGTTCAATGCCCAGGGCCTCGATCTCGCGACGCAGTCCCGCGAGGCCCGTCGGGTTCTCGTGCACGATGGACGCGACCAGCGCGGCGTCCGTAACGCGAAGGGCGTCGGCGACGTGGCGCGCCGAACCGGCACCGCCCGAGGCGATGACCGGAATCGTGACGGCGTTTCGCACGGCGACGGTCAGTTCGAGGTCGTAGCCACTTCGCTGTCCGTCTTGGCGAATCGACGTCAACAAGATCTCCCCGGCGCCGCGCTCGCAGGCCTCGACGGCCCAGGGCACGGTCGGTGTCGTCGTGGCGACGCGCCCGCCGTGGGTGTGCACGACGCCGGCGCCGGCGTCGATCGCCACGACGACGGCCTGAGAGCCGAAGCGCGAAGCGATCTTCGTGATCAGGGAAGGATCGGCCAACGCGGCAGAGTTCAACGACACGCGGTCCGCGCCCGATTCGATGATGCGCGAGGCGTCGTCGACCGATCGCACGCCGCCGCCCACCGTGAAGGGAATCTCCAACACGTCAGCGACGCGCTCGACGACCGAGGTCATCGTGGCAGTGTCCTCGGGCGTGGCCGTGATGTCGAGCAGCACCAGCTCGTCGGCACCGCCGTCGCTGTAGAGCTCGGCGAGTTCCACCGGGTCACCGACGTCACGGAGTCCGACGAAACTCACGCCCTTCACGACACGACCGTGCGCCACGTCGAGGCACGGGATTAGGCGAGCGAGAGGCATTGGTCGAGAAAGTCGAGTCCCGCGGGTCCACTCTTCTCGGGGTGGAACTGCACACCCAAAAAGGAGTCGCGACGAACGGCGACCGTGACGCCCTCGACGTCAGCGACAGTGTCGGACGAGCGCACGGCGTAGGAGTGGGCGAAGTAGTAAGCCTGACCCCAGGGTTCGACGACCGACCAACCGAGGCGCGGCACGCGTCCTTCCTTCAGGCGAACGACGTCGCCCTCGAGGAGACCGAGCCCGTTGACGCCGCCGTCTTCTTCGCTGCTCGCCATCGCGAGCTGCATACCGAGACAGATGCCGAGTGTCGCGCGACCCTCAGCGAATCGTTGACGCAACGCGTCCGAGGCACCGGTGTCGTCGAGGTGCTGCATCGCGCTGCGCGCCGATCCGACCCCGGGCAAGACGACGAAGTCGGCCTCGCGGATCGCCGAGGTGGCGCTCGACACCACGCTCGTGCGCCCGAGTCGGGTCAAGGCCGCTCGTACCGAGCGCGTGTTCCCGGCGCCGTAGTCCACGACGACGACGTCACTCACAGCGAACCCTTCGTCGAGCGGACCAGAGACCCGTCTTTGACGAGGGCTTGCGCCAGCGCACGTCCGACCGCCTTGAAGGACGCTTCGGCGACGTGGTGGGCGTTCTCGCCCGTCGCGGTGACGTGCAACGTGATCCGTGCGGTCTGGACCAGTGACTCGAAGGCGTGCGCGACCATGCCTTCGTCGGGTGTCACCGAGATGTTGGCCGTCGCGCGACCCGAGAGATCCACCACGGCGTGGGCCAGTGCCTCGTCCATGGGTACGCGCGACTCGCCGTAGCGCGTCAGGCCCTTGCGATCACCGAGCGCGTGGTCGAGTGCTTCGCCAAAGGTGCGCATCATGTCCTCGACGGTGTGGTGGTCGCCGGTCTCGAGGTCCCCCACGCCTTCGAGGCGCAGGTCCATCCCCGCGTGAAAGGCGAGCTGTTGCAGCATGTGGTCGTAGAAGCCAGCGCCTGTACTGACGAAGACCCGACCCTCGCCTGGTACGCGCAGCCGCACGCTCAAGAGCGTCTCGGCCGTGTTGCGTTCGTAGCGCAGCGTCGAGGACGGCATGGGCGTGTCGAAGAGAACGGCGCGCAACGCGTCCAACAAGAAGTTGTTGTCGAGTTCGTCACGCACGCTGACGCGCATCCCTCCGGGATACGCCCTCGTCACCGCGCCGTAGTGCAGGAGTTGCTCCACGAGCTTCTCCGGTTCGTCGATGGGAATGAAGAGGAAGTTCGTGAAGGAACGGAGCGGCTTCAATCCCAACTCTTCAAGTTCGCGCGAAAGGCGATCGCGTTCGGCGCGGGTTGACGTGACGTCGACCGGCGTGGAAAGGGCCGTCAGCGCCAGGGCTGCCGACAGTGACGACACCGAAAGGGGTGCCTGGCGTGACGCGATGACGCTCGTCAGCTCGGCGTTCGCGAGCGCGTACCCCACTCGTGCACCGGCCAGTCCGTAGGCCTTGGAGAACGTGCGCAGCACGATGGCGCCACTGTCGAGTCGATCGAGCGCGTCGACCCCGGCGTACTGCGCGTACGCCTCGTCGATGACGAGTTGTCCAGGAACGTCGGGAACGTCCGGCAGTTCGCCCGTGGGATTGTTCGGACGACAGACGAAGACGAGATCGGCCTCTCGGGCGTCGTCGATCATCGTCGCGCCAGCCATAATCGCGGCGTAGCGGTACATCGAGTACGAGTACGAAGGCACGGTCGCGATCGTGCCGCCTTCGGCAAAGATTCGCGCGAGTAACACGATGAACTCGTCACTGCCCGCCCCGAGCGCCACCTGATCGAGGTCGAGGTCGTGGTGACGCGCGATCGCTTCACGAAGTTCTTGGTAGCGTCCGCGGTCGTACTCATTGACGTCCGCGAGCGCTCGCGCCAATGCCGCGGGGCGCGCGCTGGCTGGTGGGGTCGCCGCGACGTTGCCGTCGAAGCGCACGATCGAGCGTGGGTCGAGTCCGACGCGTTCGGCGATGACGGCCGTCGACGGCGGCCACTGATAAGCCTCGAGGACTTCGGGCGTCATCGGCGTGCGGTGGCCTTGTGTGCGGTCATACCTTCGAGTTCGGCTAGCGCCTCGATGGTCGGGACCAAACGCTCCAGACCTTCTTTCGTGATGCGCTGCACCGTGACCGTTTTCATGAACCCTTCGAGACCGAGTCCTCCGGTCGACTTCGCCCAGCCGCCCGTCGGTAGGACGTGGTTGCCGCCCGTGGCGTAGTCACCAGCGGGCACCGGCGAATACGGTCCTACGAAGACCGCGCCGGCGTTACGAATACGCCCGGCCAACGACTCCGCGCGCTCGCCGAGCAGGGCAACGTGTTCGGCGGCGATGGCCTCAACCTGTTCCAGGGCCGCTTCGAGGTCGTCGCCCACTCGCACGACGTGGCCCTTGGAGTCGGGGCCGTGTTCCATCTGCGCGGCGATCTCCTGGGCGATCAGCGCTTCGTCGATACCGTCGTCCGCGACGACGACGATCTCGCTCGGTCCGGCGGGTAGGTCAATGGCGACGTCGCGACTCACGATGAGCTTGGCCGTGTTGACCGCACCACTCCCGGGTCCAAAGATCTTGTCCACGGCCGCAATCGACGCGGTGCCGTACGCCATGGCGGCAATGGCTTGGGCACCTCCGATTGCCCACACTTCGTCGATACCTAGAAGGGCTGCCGTCGCGGCCACGGCGGCAGCACCGTTCGGCGGCGTGCAGACGACGATGCGCTCTACGCCGGCCACCTGCGCGGGCACGGCACTCATGATGAGCGACGACACGAGGCCCTTGGGAACATAGATGCCGACAGAGTGAAGCGGCGTCCAACGTCGTTCGAGCGTGACACCGGGCGACACCTCCATCACGAGGTCCGCGGGACGTTGCGCCGCGTGCCACGTGCGAACCGCCTCCGCGGCGGCGAGAATGGCGGCGGTGGGAATGTCGCCGTAGGCGAACGCCCGCTCGGGCGTCGTGAACGACGTCCCGTCAAAGCGCTTGGACCACTCGGCAACGGCCGCGTCGCCGCGTTCGCGCACGTCGTTGACGATCTCTTCGATCGACACCGGTTTGTCGGTTTTGATTGGAGTACTCACGGAACCATCCGTTCAATTGGCAGGGTAAGAATCGAACTCGCGCCCGCGGCCTCGAGACGCGGTAACAACGACCATATGTCGGCCGCCGGCACAAGCGCGTGCACCGCGACGACGCCCGGGGTAGCGAGGTCCATCACCGACGGAGAGCCGGTCGTGGGCAACACCGCGGTCACTTCATCGAGGCGGTCTCTCGACACGTTGCAGAGCAGGTACCGATTGGCCCGGGCGTTGATCACCGAACCCAAGACGGTCGTCAGGGTGCGACGTGCCTCGAAGTCCGTGGAGTTCACGCGACCGACCAGCACCGCTTCGGATTCGAAGAGAACGCCAATGGAGCGCAACCCGTTGGTTCGTAGCGTGCTGCCCGTCGAGACGAGGTCGATGATCGCGTCGGCGAGTCCGAGGCGCGGCGAGATCTCCACCGACCCCGCGACCGGGATGATCTCGGCACTGACCCCTCGCTCGGCGAGGGCCTTCGCGGCGATGCGTGGGTGCGAGGTCGCGATTCGGTGACCCTCAAGGTCTTCAACGCGCGTGGCAACATCCTCGCTCGACACGGCCGCCTGTAGCGAGCACGCGCCGTAGCCGAGGCGAAGGAGCACCTCGACACTGCACTCACGCTCGTAGACGAGATCGAGTCCGGTAATGCCACAGTCCACGACGCCGTCTTGGACGTACTCGGGGACGTCGTCCGCGCGTACGAACAAGAGGTCGATGTCGGCGTTGCGACAGTGTGCTTGGAGCACGCGCTCGCCGGGCTCTTGGGGTGAGACGCCGCTGGCCTCCAAGAGTGCCCACGAGGGCTCTCGCAGCCGACCCTTCGACGGCAACGCCATGGTGAGGCGCCGGGTCATCGTCGGCTCTGTTTCAATACGGCGCCGTAGCCGCCTTCGCCGTGGTGCAACCACCGCGCCACGCGAGTTACCGTCGCGGTCGAGGCGCCCGTACGACGCGAGATCTCCTGGTAGGAGACGCCTTCGTCGACGAGCCGCGCCACTTGGAGACGTTGGCCCATCGCGTCGAGCTCGGTCGTGGTGCAGAGGTCGCGCAAGAACGCGGCCACGACGTTCACGTCTCGAAGGCGTGCGAGGGCTTGAACGAGTTCGTCGAAGCGTGTCGCTGTTTCGGGACTCGCGTCGGCCGGCACTACTTTTCCACTGGTCATGCCTACATGCTAGTATGCTAATTCGCTACTATGCAAATCATCCCCGCCCTCGACGTCCTCGGTGACGAGGCCGTTCGCCTCGAACAGGGAGATTTCAATCGCGTCCTTTTTCGCCAGCCCCTCGAGGAGTTCATGGACCGCCTGGTGGCGACCGGACCAGCGATGATTCACGTGGTGGACCTTCAAGGAGCCCGCGACGGTGCCCTTCGACCCGAGGTCATCGAACGCTGTCGTCGCGCGGCGAAGGGCACCCCCCTGCAAGTATCCGGCGGCGTGCGCTCGATTGACACCGCCCGCGAGGTACTGAGCGCCGGGGCCGCTCGGGTCATCGTGGGCACTTCCCTCTGGAGTGACGAGGCGGCGCTCGACTCGTTCGTCGACGCTCTCGGTGACCAACTGGTCGCCGCGATCGACGTCAGGGACGGCCGCATCGCCCTGCGTGGATGGATGGAGTCATCGCTCCTGGGCGTCGATCAGGCGCTCCATCGCTGTCAGCGCGCTGGCGTGTCCCGTCTCCACGTGACGGCCATCGAGCGAGACGGCACCATGCGTGGTCCCGACCTCGCGCTGTACGAACAGGCGTGCGCGAGTGGCATCCCCGTCGTCGCGGCCGGCGGCGTTCGAAACGACGACGACGTGGCCGCCCTCGCCGACGTCGGTTGCGAGGCGGCCGTCATGGGCGTGGGATACCTCGCGCGCCTCGGACTCTCACTCGAGGGCTGACGCGCAACGACCAATCGGTCAGGTCTTCTTTCGAGCGAGCACGATGCTCATGAAGGCGAACCCAATGCCGACCATGAAGATGAACGTCCCGAAGACGAACACCTGGGGCGGTATGCCGACCCGCGTCGCGCCGTAGACCCATACCGGAAAGGGATCACTCGATCCACTGACGAAGTTCGACGTGACGAAGTCGTCGATCGACAAAGCGAAGGCCATCAGCGCGCCGGCGAGGACGCCTGGCATGATGAGCGGCAAGGTCACGAGGCGAAACGTCGTCAAGGGGTTCGCCCCGAGGTCGTACGCCGCTTCTTCGAGGGAGCGATCAAACCCCGCCAGTCGGGCCCGAACGGTTACCGTCACGTAGGCAATGGAGAACATGACGTGCGCGAGCACCAAGGTGACGAAACCTCGTCCAATGTTCAACGTGACGAAGAGTCCGAGCAGCGAGGCACCCATGACGATCTCGGGCGCGGCGATGTTCAGAAAGAGAATCTGCTCCACGGCGATCTTGCCACGGAACTTGTTCGAACGATAACGAACGAGCGCGAGGGCGAGCAGGGTGCCCAACACCGTCGCGATAACCGTCGAGACGAGCGCCAGGCGAATCGAAAGCCAGAAGGCCGCCGTCAATCCCGGCACGTTGCTCCACTGCTGGTACCACAGTGTCGTGAAACCGTTCCAGGAGAAACTCACCAGTTGCAACCCACCGATGACGCGGTTGAAGCTGTAGATGATCATGACGACGATGGGAAAGACTAGGTAGGCAATGACGAGCCACGAGTACGTCGGCAGGGCGAAGCGACCGACCCTTCGCCGACGCCCGAGGGACTTTTCGCGCGGTGCCTTCGCGACCTTGGGCGTGGTGTCGAGGCTCACAAGTACTCGTTGATCGTGCTCGTGCCGAGCAGTCGAGCGTAGAGCCAGATACCAAGAAGCGCCACCGCGAGAAGCACCACCGAAAGTGACGCGCCACCGGCGTAGTCGAAGTTGACGAGAAAGGAGTTCTGAATGACGGTGCCGATCATCGTGTTCGACGTGCCCCCGAGGATCTCCTGGTTCACGTAGTCACCGAAAGCCGGAATGAAGGTCAGGAGAAACGCCGCGAAGATGCCCGGCATCGAGAGCGGCAAGATGACGCGCAGGAAAGCTTCTCGGCGATTGGCGTAGAGGTCGTACGCGGCGTCGAGGACGCGGCGATCGATGCGCTCGATAGCGACGTAGAGCGGCAGCGCCGTGAAGGGAAGGTAGTTGTAGGCCAGCCCGGCGATCACTGCGTAACTGGTACCGAGGACGTGAAATCCCGACGGCACGAGGTGCTGATTCCTCAAGAACGTCAAGATGAAGCCGTTGTTGGAGAGGATGAACTCCCAGACAATGGTGCGGATGATGAACGAGACGAAGAACGGCACCAGCAACATGATGAGGAAGAAGTTCTTGCGCCGTCCCCCGTAAAAAGCGATCCAGTATGCGATGGGAAACGAGATGACCAGGTCGATCAAGGTCGCCACTGCGGCGAAGATCAGACTGGTGATGAACTGCTGGTGGTAGAGGCTGACCTGATGCGGTAACTCACCCCAACTCCACGTCATGACGCACGCACCGGTCGCGGGGCTGCAGGTTTCGAGCGACTGGATCAACAAAATGCCCAGCGGCACGATGAACAACAAGAGCAACCACAAGCCCGACGGCAGGCTCAAGAGATACGGCGCAAGTTTCTTTCCCCAACCAGAAGAGTGGCGCTCCTTCTTTACGCCCCTTGAATGATCGGTAAGAACAGATTCGTCCACGCCGTGATCTCCTCTTGGTTCTTGAAGGGGTAGTAGGGATGGGACGCCTTGATTCGAGCGGGTGACGGAAAGACGACGAGTGAGTCGGCGGTCACCGTCGTTGGAAGACCAATCTCGGGCTTGAGTGCCTTGAGGGCCGCGGCGTTCCAACCCGTCGGGTGCAACAACTGCTGCTTCGCTTCGGGCACTGGGCAGATGTAGTCGTTGTAGTACTCGACGACCGACTGAGTCAAAGGACTATAGAAGTAGTCCATGCACGTCAACGCGTCAAGCGGGTTCGCCGCGTGCAGGGGGATGACCATGTTGTCGGTCCAGATCATCAACCCCTCTTTTGGGATCATCAGAGTCAAGTCCTTGTACTTACTGTTCAAGTTCGCTTGGAAGATGTCGCCCGAGTAGCACTGCGCGACGACGATGTCGCCATTCTTCAGGTGCTGAATGTAACTCTGGTCGTAGTAGGCCGCCACGATCCCGTCACTCTTTTGCTTCTGGAGTTTCGTCGCAGCCTTCGCCCAGTCGGACTCGGTCGACGTCGCTGGTTCGATCCCGAGCGCGAGGAGTCCGACGCTGCCGAGCTCGAAGGGGTCGCTGAACATGCCGACCTTGCCGGCGTACTTCTTGTCGAAGAGGATGTCCACGCTGTCACCGGGGTTCTTGACGAGTTTCGAGTTGTACCCCACCGACGTCCAACCGGACTGCCAAGCCATGGTGTACTTGTTCTTCGGGTCGAAGGGCGGATTCGTCACGAGTGGTCCGGCGTACTTGTTGAAGTTCGGCGTCATCGCGTGGTCGAGCGGAATGAGCCATCCGAGCTCGATCAGGTAGCCGAGTTCGGGGTTGTTGTTCGTCATGACCATGATGTCGTAGCCCGTTGCCTGACCGGCGGCGAGCGAGGGGCGGATCTTCGCGTAGAACGAGGCGTTGTCCTGTATGACCTCTTGGTAGTTGACCTTTATCTTCGTCGTCGCCGTGAAGTGGTCGAGTGTGGGATGCTTTCCCTTCAAAACGTCGATGTAGTACGGCCAGTTCGCGAAGTTGACGTCATGATTGAGCTTCTGCTTCTTCCACCAGGACTTCGTGCCGACGCCAGCGTTCGGCAGCGCGTTCGCGACGGACGCGCCGGCGCGCGACGCGAGGAACAGTGACGAGGCGACGCCCGCTCCTGCGCTGAGGGCCTGGCGCCGCGACAGGCGTCTCTGGGTAAGCCCTCGAAGGAACGACGGGTCAATGATGCCGTCGTTCGAGCCCTCGTCGTTGGTTGCCATTACTTACTCCCCTTCACTTGGTTCTTCGTCGTCTCTGCGACCGCCCCGCATGGGACGAACGGCGAACGTGTGCTCGGCGGGCCAGGTAAGTGTCACGTTGTCGCCACTTCGTGGCGCTGACTCTTGACCAATGTTCTGTGCGTACACCGTCAGTTCGACGCCCGACGCGGTGTCCACCAGGTACTGGTTTCCCACCCCCGTGAACGTCGAGACCCTAACCTGACCGCGAAGCGCGTTGTGTCCCGGCGGGGTACTGGCGTTCGCAGCCCCGATACTGATCTTCTCGGGGCGCACCCCGACCTTGACGTTCGTCGCGCCACCCGTGTCCGGAACCCGATCCGAGGGAACCGACAAAGTCGACGCGTCGCTCATGGTCACGGTAGCGAACGGGCCGCCCGTACTCGTGATCTCTCCGGTCAGGAGATTCGACGCACCGAGGAACGTAGCCACGAACTCCGTCGAGGGACTGTCGTAGACGTCACGAGGTGAGCCAATACCTTCTATCTTTCCAGCGCGCATCACGGCCAGACGATCAGACATCGTCATCGCCTCTTCCTGATCGTGCGTGACGTAGAGGAACGTGATACCAACTTGGGTTTGGATTCGTTTGAGTTCGATCTGCATTTGGCGGCGAAGCTTGGCGTCGAGCGCCGACATTGGTTCGTCCAAGAGCAGTAACTTCGGTTCGTTTACGAGCGCGCGCGCGAGTGCCACGCGTTGTTGTTGACCTCCGGAGAGCTGCGCGGCACGCCGCTTCTCGAAGTTGGGCAGGTCGACGATCTCGAGCAGTGATCCAACACGTCGGGCGACCTCGGCCTTTTCCAGGTGTCGACGGCGTAGACCAAAGGCGACGTTCTCAAAAACGTTGAGGTGCGGAAAGAGTGCGTAGGACTGAAAGACAGTGTTGACGTCGCGGTGGTACGGCGCCTGATACGTGACGTCGCGTCCGCCGAGCAGTATTCGCCCGCTCGTTGGTTCTTCGAAACCGCCCAACATCCGTAACGACGTCGTCTTGCCGCAACCTGAGGGCCCGAGAAGACTGAAGAACTCCCCCTCGTAGATCTCGAGATTGAGGTCATCCACCGCGGGCGCGTCGTCAAAGATCTTCGTCACGTGCTCGAGGCACGCCACCACCTCTCGACCTTTAGCGACGGACTCTGGCACATGAGCACGAGCGCTGTCGGTCATGTCGAGTGATCCGCTCATTGGATGAAATCATAGCCAGGGGTCGTGGCCAAAAAGGAGACGACGACATACCCGAAAAGACACGTAATTCCTACGAATCACGTGGTGATTAACGAGTCAGTCGAAAGCGGCGCCAGGCGATGTAGGACCACACGATCTCCGCCAAACCAAAGGGCCACGCCCCCGCGAGAAAGCCGTACGCGCTGGAAAGGAGACACCCCGCCGCGAAGGCCGCGATGAAGAGAGGTCCGCGACGCTCGAGTGCGTACATCGTCATCATGAAAGTAACGGCACAGAGGCCGTAAATGGTCACCGCCATGCGAGAGCTTCTCCTGTTACGAGGTCGTGGGACGCCCTCGAAGGGCGAACGTCACGACTTTAAGCCCGAGCACGCGTCTTGGAGATTCAAACGACGTCGCGTCGACTACACCGCTCCGGAAGCAACGAGAGGGTGGGCCGGCTGGAGGGACCCTCCTGCGGGCTCAATCGATACAGCCAGCGCCGTTGGGCCTGGCGAACTGGCGAGAGTAAACGTAACTTGTCCAGGAGAGCTTCCCATGACACCGACGGATACCGGCAAGCCGTTCACGATGCCCCAGAGTTGATACGTGTTCTTGGACGAAAGTGGCGGAAGTTTCGAACTCACGAGATAGCCCCGTCCATCAGGTAACACGACGAACTTCGCGAGTTCATGGTGTTCGGCGTTCTTCATCGTCACGACCTTGTGGCCAGGCGTCGAGAGAGCCGACATCACGGCGTTCTGACCATTCGCGCTCAAGGCATCCTGTAATTGAGTGACCTGGCCATTCGCGCTCGCCAGGCTGAGTCCCAGCGCGATGATCGCCGCCGCGGCCGCAAGTGACACGGTGATAGCCAGTCCCTTCACGCGTCGAGTGAGACCCTGACGTCGAGGACCACTCTCTCCCGACGCGTCGATAACACCGAAGTCGAGCGCGGGCACGGCGTCGGCGCCTTCGCGTTCGTAAAGTCGCCCCGAGATTCTCTCCCAGAGACCGTCGGGCAGCGATTCGTACGTGTTGCCCATCGCCGACGCCACGTCGCGCAACCCGTCGAGCTCCCCTCGACACCGCGGGCACGTCAGCACGTGTTCTTCGACCGCGTTCAGAACGTCCGCGTCGAGAGCGTCAAGGGCAAGTGGAGCTAGAAGTTCGAACGCTTCGTCGTGGTTCATAGTTGATCCGCTCCTTGAATGCCGCTGCGAGTGAGCTCGCTGCGCATTCGACGCATTCCATTTCTAATGCGACTCTTGATGGTTCCTTCGGCTTCGTCGAGGATCTCGGCAACCTTCACGTAAGTGTGTCCTTCAAAGTAGGCAAGTTCGATGGCCCGGCGCTCTTCGGCGGGTAGTGCTCGTAGCGCGCGCAGAATCTCGTCCGAGAGCATGTAGTCCCACGCCTGATTTTGAAGGTCGTAACTGGCGCGCCGTCTGTTCGGCGTCGCCGCGTTCACGACGTCGCGCCGCGTTGAGCGAGCGAATCGTGTCGACCGCGCGTGCGTGCGACTGGGTAAGCAAGTACGAGCGGAGGTTCCCTCTCGAGGGATCGAATCGATCGGGTTGATTCCAAAGTCTCAAGAAGACCTCTTGTGCGACGTCTTCGGCTTCGGATGCGTTGTTGAGGACCCGACACGCGAGTCCGTAGACAGCGCTGCCATGACGACGGTACGTCTCGGCGAGTGCCACTTCGCTGCAGCGGGCGATCATCGTCACGAGTTGGGCGTCACTGACCTCGCTGATGTCACTCATACGACTCCTATTCGGCGCCAAGGCGGCGATGGATGTCGAAAAATCCAACTTTTCAACCGTAGCGGTCGCCCGGACGTCGCGAGGAGCCCCGGCGAAAGCACGTACGAGCGATTCCCTGTCACGTCATCCCTCGTGAGAAGGGTTCCTGCCGCGCTTAGTTGAGCGCAGCCTGGCTCACGCGACGCACCACCTCGAGGACTCGAGTCTGCCGCTGCCTAAGGTCACCACGTGAGCGACGAAGAACTCGAAGAGCGCGTGCGAAGAATATGCTTGAACTTGCCCGAGGCGACCGAACTCGCGAGCCACGGGTCGCCCGCATTCTTCGTCGGAAAACAGTTCGTCATGCTCTGGACAGACGGACATCACGAACACGACTTCGCTCATCTGTGGTGCGCCGCGGCGCCGGGTGTGCAACGAGACCTCATCGCCCAGTCCCCCGATCGGATCTTTCGACCGCCTTACGTCGGCACTCGCGGCTGGATTGGAGTCCGTCTCGACGGACCCGTCGACTTCAATGAAATTGAGATGTTCGTAGAGGACGCGTACCGCTGCGTGGCGACGAAACGACAGGTTGCTCTACTCGACGCCCTATCGTCCTAAATGTCTGAGAACAAGTTTCAGTTCCGGCGACGTAGTGACTTGTCGAGGAGTGACGGTGGCGTCGAAAAATAGTTGTCGTCGGGATTCAATTCCGTTCCGGGGGGAACGATCTCGTCGATCCGATCGAGAACGTCCGAGCTCAGCTCCACGTCAACACCGGCCAGAATGTCGTGCAACTGTTCGGGCGTACGCGGACCCATCAGGACCGACGTGACGGCGGGGTGCGAGCGAGCGAACGCGATCGCGAGATGCGTCAGAGGAATCCCGGCGTCACTGGCCAAGTCGGTGAGCTTCTCCACCGCCTGAAGTTTGGCCTGGTTGGCAGGATTGGCGAGATCAAAGTCCTTCGCCGCCGCCGACGGTCGATGACCTTTGGTGGGATCGCTACGACCGGACAACCAACCACCACTCAGTGGACTGAACGCGAGGACGCCCATCTCGTGGCGTTGCGCCGTCGGCAGCACGTGGGCTTCTGCCGTTCTCGACAGTATTGAGTAGCGAAGTTGTTCGCTACGAAAGCGGTGGTGACCACCGGTCTTGGCGGCCCACTGCGCGTCGACGATGAGTTGCGCCGGAAACATCGATGAGCCAATCGTTCGCACCTTGCCCGAGTGAACGAGATCGGAAAGTGCCGACAATGTCTCATCGATGTCCGTCTCGTAGTCCGGCCGATGCATCTGATAGAGATCGATGTAGTCGGTGCCGAGCCTTCGAAGACTGTCTTCAATCGCACGTTTGATCCAGCGCGGCGAACCGCCTCGCTGATTGGCGTCCGGCCCCATCGGCAGCGCGAACTTCGTCGCCAACACGACGTCGCCACGACGACCCTTCAGCGCCTTGGCGACAATCTCTTCACTCTCGCCGACCGAGTAGACGTCGGCCGTGTCGACGAAGTTGACGCCGGCGTCGAGCGCCGCGTGAATCATGCGAACGGACTCGTCATGATCCGCGTTACCCCGTGCTCCGAACATCATGGTGCCAAGAGCGACGTCGCTCACTGAAATGCCCGTCGCCCCTAAGGTTCTGCGCTTCATGCTGGCCCTGTTCTCTCTGTCATCGCGTCCGGCTTCAGGTCTTCGCCGCGACGAGCCTTGGGACTTAAGCGTATTGACCAGCGAGTGTCAATCATGCCGCGAATCTGTCCCACGCCCGAGCACAGCCCAGTCCGCCGGTCTACCGTAGAGGTCACGGATTCCCATCGCGAGCAAGGAGCCACCATGACTACTCTCAAGAACCGACCAAACACCGCGCTCATTGTCGTCGACGTGCAGAACAGCGTCGTCGAAGGCGCTCACGCGCGCGACGCCGTCGTCGCGAACATCAACCGTCTCGTCGAGAAGGCGCGCAGCGAACAGGTCCCCGTTGTTTGGGTCCAGCACTCCGACGAGGGACTCACGAAGGGAAGCGACGACTGGCGAATCGTCCCTGAACTGACGCCCGACGACGCCGAACCGCTCGTCGAGAAGAACTATGGCGACTCCTTTGAGGACACCAACCTCGAGACCGTGCTTTCGGATCTTGGAGTGGGTCGACTCGTCGTGGTCGGCGCACAGACCGACCAGTGCATCCGATCGACGCTCCATGGCGCGTTCGCGAGAGGATACGACGCCATGCTCGTCAGCGACGCCCACACGACAGAAGACGCGACGGAGTGGGGAGCGCCGCCTCCGGACATGGTCATTGCTCACACGAACTTGTACTGGACGTACCAGTCGGCACCAGGTCGTACCGCCGGCACGGTCGAAACGAAGGACGTCGACTTCAGCGCTGCGTCCTGACGTCGACCCAAGTTTGAGTTGTACACTCGCGACATGGCGCTCACTACCTGCCTGTGGTTCGACGGAAACGCCCGTGAGGCTGCAGAGTTCTACGTTGCAAGCTTTCCCGAAAGCAGCCTTAGCGGCAACTGGGTTGCCCCGTCGCCGACACCGAGCAACGAGCAAGGTAGCGAGGTGTTCGTCGACTTCACGATTTTCGGTGTGCCCTTCATGGCTTTGAATGGCGGACCAATGTTCAAATTCAACGAATCCATTTCTTTTCAAATACCGTGCGCCGACCAGGCTGAGATTGACCACTACTGGGCGCTCCTCACCGATGAAGGTGGAGAAGCCGGCCAATGCGGCTGGCTGAAGGACAAGTTTGGTGTCTCTTGGCAGGTCGGGTCGCCAGAGATGGGAAAGTACCTTGGCGGACCCGACTCGAACGGCGCGCGCGGCCACCGAAGCGATGCTCGCAATGAGCAAGATTGATATCAGCGAACTTCGCCGCGCCTACGAGAGCGCCGTTGCTTCGTAGGAGTTCTTGCACGCCAATGGTTCACTCCGCGCGGTGGCGCACAGTTCTGTAAACATGAAGGGCCTTCCTTGATGAGGGGCCCTTCATTCACTTGGTGGCGGGGGAACTCTGGTGAAGGGCCGACTTGTCGCGAGATAGTGCCTATCTTTCGCGATGGAGTTCAGTGCACCCCCCCGGTGCACGCCTGTCTGCACACCCCAGTCAACGTGGCAATCCCATTTAGTTTGTGGACGAAGATGATCGAGGCATGACACGAACATAGCGAGCCGATGTGACTTCAGAAATCACTTTGACACCACTCAGCGCACGGAAAAATTGATCGTGTTCTCCCGCTCACTCAACGTGACTCGTCCGTCCCAGTGCGAGGTCGTAGACCCGGTCGGGACTCAACCCCTTGCCGACGGCGATCTCCCGCTCGTACTCCTCGTCACCAAGAGCCTCGCGAAGGATGACCTTATTGTTCGCGCGCGCCTTGATCTCCAGCGGTGACCAGTAACCTCCGACCGGCTCGATCGCCCGCTCTTCAATGCCCTCATGGGCACCCATCAGCTGGGCGCCGACGAGGAAGTGACCCTGCTGGGTAGCGCAGCACGCCAGCGTGAAGATGGACCAATAATCGTTTGAGACCGGCGAACCATTCCTGCGCGAGAGGCGCAGAGCACGCTGTCCCTGTTGCACTGCAAGGTCGAACTCGCCGAGGAAAAAGCTGAACGAAGCCGAGTTCGACCAAAGCATCAAGCGGTGGAAAGTCGAACCGATCTCCTCGGCCAACTCCATGGCTTCCTCATTGAGCGCGCGGGCTTCACGAACGTCCTCGAGCGTCTCACCGTGCGATATCGAATCGAAGACGAGCGTTAGCGAAACCCAATAGAAGTCGTTCAGTTGACGAAAGATCGTGAGCGCTTCGTGCATGTACTCGCGTGCCTCGTGAAGCAACTGATGGGAATACACGACGCCGGCTAAGGACTCAGCGATCGACCGGGGTCTGTTGATTGAACGGGCTAGCTCGAGAGCAGCATTGGCGATTTCGAGTCCCAGCTCCTTGTGACCGAGATCAGTCCACGCGAGGGCCCTACCATTCAAGGCCCGAACTGTGAATTCGTCATCGTCGAGTTGCCCGGCGAGGGCAAACGCCTCCTCACTTAGGTCACGGGCCAACTGATGCGAATGCTCCTCCGACCCGATAACTGTCGTCATGGTTGACAGCGCTAGAAGGGCCTCGGCACGTAGCACCACCGGCGCGGCGGTGTCCCTCGACAGCGCGTCGCGAAGGTAGTGCGGAAGGACCGAGTTGCGGCGGGTCAACACGAATCGAGAAAGGGCCACCCCGAGGGCCAGGACGTCCCCTGTCCGCTCGGGGTCCGCGGATAGGGCGTTGAAGGTCGCCAACAGATTGTCATACTCGAGGTCCAGTCGTTTCAACCAGGTGCCCTGCTTCGGACCCTCTAATTCGGGTGCAATCTCCAAGCAGAACTTCAGATAGTGCTCGGCGTGCAGCTGTCTGGTCCGCGCGGTCTCCGCGTCGCCGTCGATCTGGACCAACTGATCGGCCGCGTACTGGCGAATCGTTTCGAGTAATCGATAGCGCAGTGACGTCGAAATGCGCTCGGCGGTGACGAGGCTCTTGTTGACGAGCGAACTGAGCAGATCAGCGACGTCGAATGACTCGAATCCGCTCTCGGCGCATACGGCCTCGGCGCCCTGCAAGTCGAAGCCGCCCACGAAGACCGAAAGGCGTCGCAGCAGGTCGCGCTCTGGTTCGGTCAGCAGGTCGAACGACCAGGCCACCGTGGCTCCCAGGGTCTGCTGGCGCGGCAGGGCGTTGCGGCTGCCACCCGTCAAAAGTCGAAATCGTTGATCGAGACGGCCGTGCAGGTCGTCGAGCGACATTGAGGACAACCGCGACGCCGCAAGTTCAATAGCCAGAGGGATGCCGTCGAGGCGCTGGCACACCGAGGCCACGAGTGGCGCCACCGTGTCGTTGAGCTCGAAGGTCGAATCCTTGGCCCGGGCCCGGGCCACGAACAACTCCACCGCGTCGGAACCCTCGAGATCCTCGGCCCGCTCCACGTCATCGGCGGGCATTGACAGCGACCGCACCCGGTACACCCGCTCTCCATCGACCCCGAGTGGTTCGCGCGACGTCACGATGATCGACACTCGGGGGCAGTTGCGCCCGATGACGTCGGCCATCTTGGACACCGTGTCGATCACGTGCTCACAGTTGTCCAATACGATGAGCACGTTCTGGGCTTTCAGCATCTTGACCAGGCAGTCGAGTGGCGATGCGTCAGCCTCTTGTCGAAGCTGCAACACGTTGATGACGGTCGAGGGTACCTGATCGGGGTCGGCTATTGGTGCGAGTTCAACGAACCAAACTCCCTCGCCACTGCCGTCAAGGAGCTCGGCTGCGACCTGCAATGCCAGGCGTGTCTTACCTGAACCACCGGCACCGGTGAGTGTCACCAGTCGGAAGTCCATCACGAGTTTGCGAACCTCCGTCAGCTCAGCCGAGCGGCCAATGAAGGAGTTCAGCGAGAAGGGAAGATTGTTGGTCAGTTCCGGGTTGTCGAGCGAGCGCAGCGGCTCGAACTCCGAAGCAAGGCCCTCAGTGACGAGTTGGAAAATGGTCTCGGGCCGACCGAGGTCTTTCAGGCGATGCGAACCAAGGTCGCGTAGTGACACCTCAGGGGGCAGCGTGTCTTCAATGAGTCCGGCGGCGGCCGAAGAGAGCAATACCTGGCCACCGTGGCCGACCGCAGCGATTCGCGCGGCGCGGTGGACCTCATAACCGACCAGACCCGTTGACATTTCAGCGACCTCGCCGGTGTGGATTCCCATGCGCACTCGCAACTGTTCACCCACTGGCCACTCCTGAAGAGCGAGCATCCTTTGCATTTCGATCGCCGCCGCCACACAGGCCTTCGGCGACGTGAAGGCCGCGAAGAAGGAGTCACCTTGAGTCCCCTCTTCGTGTCCTCCGTGGACCTCGAGGGCGGCCCGGATTATCCGGTGATGATCGACCAACGCGCGGGAGTAGGCGTCGTCACCTAGTCGGCGCAGGAGTGCCGTGGAACCCTCAATATCGGTGAAGAGGAAGGTCAGCGTTTCGATGAGGAAATGTTACGAGATTTATTGAAATCTCGCCGGTCTGTTCGAATCTCTGGATCACTCCCGACGTAAGCCTGGGCCGATTTACGCACGAAGGCCCAGGATTTCCCTGGGCCTTCGACTTCGTTCATGTACTACTTGGTGGCGGGGGCAAGATTTGAACTTGCGACCTTCGGGTTATGAGCCCGACGAGCTACCAGACTGCTCCACCCCGCGTTGAGTGAACCGATATTATAGCACATCGTAAAACTCGTCCAAAGCGTAATGAACTAAGGCTTTTTGAGGCGTTAAGGGGAGGCCGCTCCGAAATGGAACGCTCGGGCGCAAGAAGACCGCAGGGCGGCCTTAGTGCAACGCTTGTGCAATCGCGTCCATTCATTTCCCCCGCACCACTACATAAATTTCCGCCGCCGCTTAAACGCCGCGATGTCTTCCTTAGTGAGAAGAAACCACTCTCCATTTTGTCGCTTGCTCGCAAATCGGTTATGCCAATAGCTCTCAATGCCAAACGGGTCGTCCGTTTCTATTTCGTGAACTATCTCGTGCGCCTCGGGCAACTGCAATCCGATTTCGTAGGAACGTCGCCCGACGTGATTTGCTTTGCCGATTTTGTGAAATCTTCCAGAACGAATGAGATAAACCCAACCTGTCTCTGATGCGCTGGTGCCATCCGTCGTTTCAGAAGGGGCAACCAACTCTCGGCACAGTTCCGCCACATCGAAATACTCGGAATGTTCTGTGCAAAATGCCACGAGCCGAGCAAGAAGAAACTGCCGCGAACCCAGACGAGAAGTAATGGAGTTGGCCGTCGGGAAGTCTGGGTCGTTTCGCCGTTTGATTTTGTATTCGTTTGACACTGGATAGTGACCCAAAACTCGGATAAAAGAGGCTATCCGTTCCAACATTTCATCGTCCGAAAATCTCTTCCCTGTGAGTTTATTCGGTTCAACGCCAGCCTCACTTACGGCGTCGCCCCAACGCGGCCAATATCGCGCATAATCACTTTTGCCTATCCCCGTAAGTTCAGCGAACTTGTCGCGGCCCGGAATCTTGCCTTCGTGACTGTCGCCGTACTTCCGAATTTCCGCAAGTATCTCTTCTCGGCTCCACATACTTCCCGACATTAGTCTCGCCTATTTCTAATGGCGTTTGGCGTTTTCGAGAAAGCGCAAACGGTAACGGGTTCCTCGTCTTAGGAGCACCTGCCACTGATGACTTTCCAACCAATCACCTTCGCTGTTGTGGTCGCGCAGAGTCCCGACCGTGGTCCCGAACGCCGAGCGGAGCCGAAGGCGGGAGCGAAGGCGTCAAGGGGCCAGTCGGTTGGGGGCCGCGCGTCCGCCACCGCCGCAGGCGGGGGCCTGGGTAATACCGCAAGTATTGCAGCCGGTCAAAGTGACACGTTTGTATCTACAACTCCTCGCGGGGCACGAGAGGCCAGTATTTTGCTGCGCAACGTGGCCCAGAACTTGGTCTATCCGGTCGAACGTGTCAATGAAGTAATGCGCCTGCCTGACACAGTCCAACGTTTTCAGCGTTGCGGACGAGTAGCGAAAGGCCCTTACGGGATTCTTACTCTCGCCGAGAATGGCAAGGCGGGTACTTCCAACGTCGAGACGTGCGGGCGCACTCTCATCTGTCCACGTTGTGCGGTCCAGGTGCGTGAAGAAAGAAGACAGATTCTTCTTTCGATGATGAGTACTGCCAGAGAGCAAGAGATTGGCGTTTACTTTGCGACCCTAACCCTGCGCCACTATCAGCGTCACAGTTTGGAGCAGTCACTGTCGGTCATTCGTGGGGCAATGCATCGAATAACGGGAAGTCGTCAGTATCGAAAGTACGCCAAGCTCTACGGGCTGGGATTTGTTAGCGCTGTCGAGTTCACGTGGTCGAAGCGTCACGGATTCCACCCTCACCTCCACTTGGCATTCTTTCAGGGCGTTCCCCCGGTAGCTAAGGGTGACGCCCATCAGTGGGTAAAAACTGGCTCAAAGGTAGGGACGTGGAGTCCAATGGAAGAGAACGGATTTGTGGATTGGTTCCGCACAACGTGGCTCTCCATCGTCGAGGGTAGCGAACTGCCGGACGCTGACCAGCGCTATGCATTTGACTGGCGTCCGGCTCTTGGTACGGCGACTGATGAAGGGGTGAGCGGTGAGTTATCTGACTATCTACTGAAGGACCAGGGCGTTGTTAAGGGGTTGAAGCTCTGCGAAGAGGTCCTGGCAGGTCGTGCTGAAAATCTGAATCGAGCCAACGAGCGGCCCGCTGAAGGTATGACATTTGAGATGATGAGAGCAGACCTGAAAACAAGTAGCAAACAGACAGAGCGAGCCGAGCATTCGACGCTCCCGATGTTCGAGGTGCTGGGTATCGCATTTGCGAACGATGGCAAAGGCTCTGAGGCTCGTGCGTGGTTCGAGTACGAAAAAGCGACGCGGGGTCTTCGTTGGTATCGAGTGAGCCACGGATTGGCCGCTGCCTTAGGAACCGACATCGAAGCGACGCGCAGCGATGAACAGATAATCGAAGACCGCCAAGCAGTTGGTGTGCCAGTAATAGAGGTCGAGGCGAAGTCGTGGTACGCAATGGTAAGAGCCGGGCACCTGCCGGCTCTACTTAATACGCTCGAAGGGACCGATAGACCAGTCGCTGAGCGAGTAGAGATAGTGCTCAATGTACTGCTCGGCTTGGGCTACTTGGCCCAGTCAGCGGGTGAGTACTCCGAGAGTCTGATGAAGTGGCGACAGCAGGGCAAAGCGCCGCCAATATAGATTCCCGAGTTAGTTCGCGTCTGGCTCGATGCGAGGGTCTGGTAATGGGTAGATTCCAGTCCAAGACTCGCGGCGATAGAGACGGCCTCGTTTGTAGGTGCTGGTAATCACCAGCTCGAAGTCGGGCAGTGAGACGTTGCCACCGACCTCTAACGAGAGTCGTTCAGAGTCGCCGATGCGTAATGGTCCGAAGTTCACTATGCCTTCTTTGGGAATCGACTGGCCCGTGATACTCAGAGGGAAGATTCGGCCATCGGCTACGCGAACACTTGGTTGAGGTATAGAGACGCAATCTATCGGCTGGTCGCTAACCATTTTGAGGTTGTAGATAGCGATTGTCTGCTGATTAGATGCAGCGCTGCGCATCGTTACTTCGTACTTCGGCGCCCTCTTTCGATGGTCGTCAGAGGTGACAGCCATTGCTTGTTTACCCGTAAATCCGGCCGCGATGATGGCTACGACGATAGCGATGCAACTGAGAATGATGGCGGTCATTGTCCAGAACCACCGACACTCCACGTAACCGCGTTGTTGATGCCTGTCTGACTAAAGGCAGGTGAGAAAAAATCCGTGGCGTTGAACTGAATCGAAGTGAGCGTTGATGTAGTGGGGAATGTAATCAGCGGGCACCAAACGGCGGCGGAGCCTGGTGCGAGGTCCAGATTGTACGCGCTGTTCTTGCATTCACTTAGGCCCGACGCGACCTGTGCGTTTTGGTACCCGCAACTGCCCCCATAGTCGGTGTTGTAGGCCGTGCTCGATGTGTCTATGAGCGTTAAGGCGTCCCTGTACGAGTTCTGGTCAGTGTTGAGTATGGTCTTCCCGGTGTTGTCAAACCTGAGAATGACGACGTAGGACCCCGCACCGTGCTCTGCCACGTTGCAGGACGGGGCTTGTACTTCTCCGTCGAGGGTAACGGTGATGGCGTCACCGGCTTTGTCAGTGAGGGTCAAACAGTCGGAGTTAGTACCGCAGGGTGTCTGTGCGATTGACATTGGTTTAGTGGTGGTCGTAGTCGTCGCCGCCGCTGCTTGTACTTTTGCCGGGTGGTCACGACCATAGAAGTAGGCGCCGATGCCAACCGCTAGAACGACTGTGACAGTAAGCACAATCAACGCATTGCGCCGCATTGGTTTACCCCACTCTCGTTCAGTTCCTTATCCGTATCTTTGCACTTGAGATTATCCCGGCGTGGTTCGTCTTTTGACCAACCACCAGGCGAAGAAGAACACCCAGTCGAGGGATTGCATCATCTCACAGAACTCGTGAAACGGTAACGGGTCCCAGGTAAGACCGAGTTCTTGAAAATGAGGCGCAAAAACAAAACCGAAAATCGCCGCTGCCAAGAGTGCCGGGTGCCGGTGGACGCGAGGGGGAGTGCGTACCGGATTCCGAGATACTGAAGTCGGACGCGCGTCAGGCGATGACGTTGAGAAAGTTGCTACTCGTTTAGCGGCGGCGATGCGTCGCACTTCCTCTTCGTAGAACTCGCGCACGCCTTCTGCTGAAAGAATCTTCACCGCCGTCTGCACCTCTCGAAATGCGGCGGCACTCCCACCGTGGTCCGGGTGAGTCTCACGCGTTCGGTTTCGCCACGCCCGCTTGATTTCGTGGGGCGCCGCAAATGCTTTTAGACCTAGAGTCCGATGCGCTCGTTCAATGGTGTCGGTGAACGTCTCCACACACGTAATGGTGACTTCACCCTGTGACGCAGAACGGTCGCCTTTGGGCTGCTAAGTCGTCCTACTTGCGTAAGCCCAGAGAAAGCGGACAGTCATTAGCGCCGGCACCCAAGTCGCTTGTCGGTTCCGAACAGGAGATAGAACAATGCGAAGTATCCCAGTAGATGTATCCGGCCTCAAAGTAATCGCTACGGGCGTAGTCCCGGTAGCCGTGAATAAATACGAAAATGGTGTTCGCCAAGAAGCGACCGAGACCGACGACAAGGGCCGCGCCCTCGTACGTGTCTCCCTTTTCATACTCACCGACGAGGGCGCGGAAGAAATCCGGGTGAAAGTACCGGCTACGAACGTGCCAAAGGAACTTGCTCCACTTTCCGCCGTGACGTTGTCTGGTCTCGTTGCTGCGCCCTACGTGAACAACAACCGGGTCGCGGTGTCGTACCGCGCCGAACACATCACGGCGACGAAGTGAGTGAGCCTCAATACCTGGAGCTAACGAAACAGCGCGTAAGTCGTCTGGCTGACCTGTTGGCTGAGGCTATCCACGTTGCAAAAGAAGTGGACGGTTTTGGCGCGTCCGGTTATCGCAAACGCGCGAACAATCTGAGGGGTGCGATTGTGATGTTTGCTGACTGCCTACCCTCGTCCATTGCATTGGAAGTAGCCGACGAAGTCCGCGTATGGAGCGGTCAGATTGACGGCGACGACGCGCGCAGCGTTGCCCTACGTTCACTATTGCGCTACTTGGACCCCAGTGGCTCACCAAAGGTGAAATAGTGGCCGCCGTCACGCAGCGACCCGAGGCTCGAGAAGTATGGGCGAACCGCCTAACCATCACTATCGCCGTAGGTGTTGCCTCGCTGCTCGTGGGCTTGATTGTCTCCTCGTTGGTGAATGCGGTCGGACCGTGGGATTTATCGTTTTGGCCCTTCCTGCTTTCCGCCTTCGCAGTGGTCGGAGTTCTCGCTACCCCGCGCGGCGCTGTCCTCTGGCACGAGGCCGAACGACGTGACGAGGTAGCGAGCCTCGCACGTTGCTTGGTAGCCCACGGGTGGGACTGCGGACTACGAGCGGAGGACCGTAGCCTCGTCGTGTTGAACGTGACGACCTCCGCGGACGGTTTCAGCGCCGTCGTGAAAGTACCGCGCGGATTGACGACCGACCACGTAAAGAAAGCCGAAACGTCGCTGGCCGCGTGTTTTGAGGCTCTGTCGTGTCGAGTGACACCAAGCGGTCGTGCCGATTTGTGCGAGGTCCGCGTCCTATTCTCCGACCCGCTCGGCGCGGTTGAGTGGCGCGACACGCCTGGCCGCATCGGAGAGACGCACGATGGACCCGCGATTTGGCACCCCGAACACGGCAACGCCGTCCACCTCCTTATCGCTGGACCCACGGGCTGCGGCAAGACCTCCGCGACACTAGGGCTGGTAGCAACACTGTGCGCCGACAAGTCAGCACAGTTTGCGTTCATAGATACCAAACGGACGGGCTTCGCCCAGTTCCGAAGTGGTTCGCGCGTTGCGGCGGTAGCGACTGACCACGTGGAAGCCCTTGCACTACTCGAGAACGTGCACGCAGAAATGCTGCGACGGTTTCAGCTTTTGGAGATACGCCGCGCCGAAAGCCGCCACGAATTACCTCCTGACGTTCGCTTCGGTCCGCTTTACCTCGTCGTCGATGAGGTGGCCAGTTTGTTAGCGGAAGACCTGCCCGGCGAAGACGCTAAGAGCGCCAAAGAGCGCGTACGCAGCTCACGGGCGATACTCGCCAACATCGCGCGATTATCCCGGCAGACTTCGATTTTCCAAATTCTTGCCGTCCAGCGACCCGATGTGGCACTCCTCGGATCCTCGGGAGAGTTCAGAGATAACGTTACGGCTCGACTGGGTTTCTCCCTGTCGGCTTCTGGGCGAGAAATGCTCTTCGGTCCCGAGTGGCGTTCTCTGGCGATGAGCGGGCAACCCGGACACGGACACTTTCAGGGTCAACCGTCCGACCCGCTGACGCCCCTACCTGTAGCCGTTCCAATGGTGGAACTCTGGCAAGTGCGACAAGCTCTCGGCGTACGTGATTAGTTGTCGCCTTACTCGTCAAAGTATCTATTTAGTTCTTCCCCTACCGCAACAGTGGCGAGCCTTTCTTGTGCGGCGTTCCCCGCTATGTAGTACTTTTCTGCCGTCGCGTTGTGTTCGTGTCGTAACACCGCCGTCGCCGTAATCGCCGAAAAACCTAGACCCTGCAATCTCGTTGCAGTGTAGGCGCGCAGCGACTTGAAAGTTATTTCAAGAATGGCTCCGTACGGGTGTTGCTCTAGCGCTCGCTCTCGGCCCCTCTTTAACCTGGCCGTCAAGGTGTCGGGGTGCCAGCACGTTTCACCGAAGTCGTCAGAGAAAATGTAACCATCACCAAACTTATGGTCTGGAGATTTGTTAGGGCTTGCGAACCACTCTTCCATTCCCTGGTACCACATCTTGTCAATCTGCTTGGCAAACTCATCGTCAATGCCCAGGACCCCGCTCCCACGCCTACCCGTTTTTGTTTCGGTGGTCACATAGCGTGCTTCGTTCTTCTTCCGACCGGGAACCACGACGACACCCGATGAAACGGCGACAGACTTAAGTCCCGTCAATCCGTCCTGACCAACTGCTCCCCAACGCAAACCAATGATTTCGCTTCGACGTAGTCCGCATTCCGCCGCCAAACGAGCCGCGAAGTACAGGAGCGGGTCATTGGAAGAAAGCCAACTCAGAAGCTGCCCTACAGCGGCTAACTCGGGGGCAACCGGAACCGGCAACTTTCGCACGGAAAAGGAAATCCGTTCGTATGGATTGTGGAGAATCAAATCTCGGCGTACACCGAACTTGCACATCGCCCGCATTAACTGGTGAACCCGAGTAACGCTCGTATGCGAAAGTACGAACTCGTCCTCACTGTCTTGCCGTTGAGACACGCTTAGCAGACGGTCATAAAACTCTTGTATTTCAATGTGGCCAGTCGTGCTAACGAGACGCTTACCAAAGGAAGGGCGCACGTGCCTTTCGTATCGTTTGCGTTCCTGGTACTGGGTCGTGTCGGCTTTTCTTTTGAGATTTTTGCCCGGTGAAATAATCCATTTCTCAAACAGGTCGTCCCACGTAAGGTCGCCAATCGTGCCGGATGCGCTGGGTCTGGTGCTCTTCACTAGTGTGCTGCCGTCGCGTAACTCGGACGGGTCGTTGCCGTGAAGTTTGAGGCGCTGCAACTTCACGAAGTCAGCCAACGCTACGGCGGCTTCGCGTTCGTTCCCCTTAAATGTCCCCGCGACTTGTCGCCGCTTGCCGGTATCGAGGTCGGGCATCAAGTCCAGGCGAAGCGTCCAGACTTGAGGAGTTACGCCGGGTTCGCTACGAAGAGAGAGGCTTCCATCTCCCGATTTACCGCGCTTTCGCTTCTCAGGCTCCATCACCTAACTGTATTCATTGTGCAACGTCAGTGCAATCTTGGCACCTAATATCGCTCATTACCAAAGAAGGAAAGGGTTTTCTTACGTCACCTCGTCGGGTTATGAGCCCGACGAGCTACCAGACTGCTCCACCCCGCGTTGCCTGATACACGTTAGTAGAGATTCAAGATGTCGTTCAAGAGCACGAGATCTTGAACCTTCACCGTGCTCGGAGTTCGCACGCTGACTGGCGACGCATCGCCAGCGCGGAACGTCACACATCGCAAGTAATCGTGGCGCGCAGGCGCGAGACCCCAACGATCGCTTGGGGATTCTCGTCAGCGCTGGACGTAACGGATCGACGTCCGCTGTCCGTGGGCGAAGACGAGCGTAAAGGTGTGCACACCGCGGGTGCTGTGGGATTTCACCTTGACTCGAATCGTGAGCACGTGACCATTGTCACGAAGAACGCTGACTTTGGTGCCGCTCGCACTACTCAAGACTCGAGGGAACCCGTAGAACTGCGTGCCGACTATCTGTGTCGACACTGTCCGACCCGTCCACACCGCGGAAGTCATTCTCGTCGCTCGAGGGCGCACGGGAACAATGGTCACGGTGGTGACCAAAGAGCGAGCGGACGCGTACGACGCGTCGGCCGACTTTGTGACCGTGACCGTGCAAGTTCCCGCGCGGTGCGACTTGAGAAGAGTGCCGTCAATGAAGCAGCCCGCCGAACCCGAGCTCGTCACCGCGTAACTCACCGCGCCCGTTCCCGAACCGCCGCCCGACGTCAGGATCATCGAACGACCGTCAGTAAATCTCCTGCTGGTGAGTGTGAGCGTGGCTTGCGTGATGGGATTTCCCGTTCCCACGGTGATTGCTTGTTGCACTTCATGGGCGGCCGCGAAAGCGCCGTTTCCGACGTCGTTGAAGTTCACTCGGCACACCCCGTTCGCGGTGAAGGTCACGACGGCCTTGTAGATTGAACAGCCCGTTGACGTACCGTCGAGCGTGATCACCACACTGTCGCCCGACGTGACGGACGCACTCGCCGAGTACGAACCGTGAATCGTCCCGGCGCCGGGTGGCGTACTGGCGTTGATCGTGTTCGCCGCGTAGACCTTGATGCTGTGCTGGACTTGGCTGGCCGCGGCGAAGGAGCCGTTACCGGCGTCATTGAAATTGACACGACAGGTGCCTACACCGGTGAAAGTCACCTTGCCCGATGCCAACGAACAGCCCGAAGACGAACTTGAGAGCGTCATTACGACGGTGTCGCCCGACGTGGCCACGGCACCCGGTGAATAGGAGCCCCCAGTGCTGCCGGCCGTGGGCGACTTGCTCGGTGTGATGACGTTCGCGTAGTACACCTTGATGCTTTGAACCACCTGGGCCGCGGCGCTGTACGTTGCGTTACCAGGGTCGTTGAAAACGACGACGCAAGTGCCCACAGCCGTGAACGTCACCTTGCCCGAGGAGAGAGAACACCCCGTGAACGTGTTGTCGAGAGTGATGACGACCTTGTCGCCCGACGTTGCTGTCGCACTCGGGATGTACGTGCCGTGTACGCTTCCCGCGACGGGGGCCGATTTTGCGGCGATGGAATTTGCCGCCGTTCCCGCGGCTGACGCCGGAGACGCCGAGAGCAGCGTGAAACCGCCTACGAGAAGAGCCGACGTAGCCCCGAGGGCCAACGACGTGGCGAGCGCGGAACGAACTGTCTGGAAACGTGTTGCGTCGGCCAAAAGATGATTCATTCGACACCAACCTTCTTCTTCGGTCCCGGCAAACTGCCAAGTCAGAAGGAAGCAAGGTCTTGACGTCCTAAATCGAAAACCTAACACAGTGAATATCAGTTCATTCGGCAGTGTAGGACCTTCTAAGTCGTTACAAAGACAAAGTTGGCGGATGTTGTCATTTCGTTGACGTGAAACCCAAAGGACCATGGAAGGACAGCGATAATGTGGCCATTTCGTAGCACCCTGCGAGACTCGTTGAGTGCCGTCGCCATTAGATGAACCAAAGGACGTGGGTTCAGCACTCCGGCGCGGTATCGCGCTCGAGCGGATCACGTTGGGGTGGAACGTCGTGGGCGTCGTGGTTTTGGGACTCGCCGCGATTGAAGCGCGGTCGGTTGCCCTCGCCGGCTTTGGTCTCGACAGCGTCGTAGAGATTGGAGCGAGCACCGTGGTGTTGTGGGAACTTACCGACACCAGTAAGAATCGTCAAGCCGCCGCGCTTCGAATGATCGGTGCAGCCTTCATCTGTCTCTCCCTTTACGTAGCGGTGCAATCAACCGTCGTCCTGTTGAGCGGCTATCACCCCAAGCACAGCATCCTTGGAATTGGCTGGACGGCCATGACCGCGATGGTCATGTTTGCGCTCGCGTCGGGCAAGGCAAGAGCGGGCAAGGAGTTGAAGAACCCTGTTCTCCAACTCGAAGGTCGGGTCACGTTCGTCGATGGTTTGCTCGCCACCGCCGTCCTTGTCGGGCTCGTACTCAACACGACGCTCCACGCCTGGTGGGCGGATCCACTCGCCGGCTACGTGATCGTGTTTTACGGCGTCAAGGAGTCGATCACGATCTTCTCCAGGCATGAATGACGCCGACGGCGAGTTTGGGGTTGTTGCGTGATCATCGACGTGTCGCTGGCGTCCTAGGAGCGTGAACCCTTGAAAAGGATCCGACGGGCTCTTTCATCCGGCTAATCGCGGGGAAATTACCAGACTTTCGATGAAACGCACACCGTTGACCTGAAGACCAAGTTCGGTTAGCCTAACCTAAATGAAAATACTGGTTGGCCTGAAACCGCGTGCTCGCACGGTGGGACCAGGGTATTTCACGAAAGCGACACCCTTCTCGTGACGCCCAAACACACCAGCGCGTGGCGCTCGCTTCGGGAAAAGTCGCAGGTTTCCTCCCGGCGCAACGCTGCCGTCGTCCTGAGGAAGACGGGCCTGACCCTGGGGGTCCTCGCGTTGGGGTCGATTGCGCTCACGGCGTGTGGCACGTCAACGAACCACGGCAGCGGCGTGACCATCACCCTCTACAGTGGCCAGCACGTCCAAACCACCGACGCGTTGGTGTCGAGCTTTGAAAAGGCCAATCCCACCATCAACGTCGCGGTTCGCAGTAATGACGAAGACACCTTTGACGCGCAGATCGTCGCTGAGGGATCTCGTTCTCCGGCCGACGTCTTCTACAGCGAGAACTCGCCGGCACTCGAATACCTCCAGCAGAAGGGCCTGCTCGCGAAGGTTGACGCCAAGACCCTCGCGAAGACCCCGTCTAAATACAGCTCTCCGATTGGTGACTGGGTCGGTGTCTCGGCGCGCGTGAGTGTCATTATCTACAACCCCCAGCTCATCAAGAAGAGCGCGCTGCCCACGAGCGTGTTGCAACTCGCGAATCCTCGATACAAGGACAAATTGGCGTTCGCCGCGGGCGAGACGGACTTTCAACCCGTCGTGACATCGGTCATCAACTCGTACGGAACGACCGCGGCGCGCAATTGGCTCAACGGCATCAAGGCCAACGCCACTAGTCATCTCTATCCCAACAACGAAACCGTCGCCAACGACGTCAATCGCGGCCTCGTGGCCTTTGGCGTTATCGACCAGTACTACTGGTACCGGTTGCGCGCCGAGATCGGACCATCCAACACACACTCCAAGATCGCGTTCTTCGCGCCCCACGATCCGGGCTACGTCATCGACGTTTCAGGCGCCGGCGTCTTGAAGTCGTCCACACATCAGGCCGCCGCGCAAAAGTTCTTGTCGTTCCTCGTGTCCGCCAAGGGTCAAGAGATCATCGCTCACTCGATCAGCTTTGAATACCCCATCGCCTCGGGCGTCACCACCGCCCAGCCCGAGACGCCGTTCCAAGACCTCCAACCGTCGCCCATCGACATCGCCCAACTCGGCACGGGCCAGCAAGCGATCGCGCTCCTTCGAGAGGTCCAACTGTTGTGATTGGGCAACCTATCCAATCGTCGCTTCTGAGTGAGGACGCGTTCGCGTGACGTTGGCACCGACGCAACGTCGCAGTGATCCGAGTCCGGCGATCGAGAGTACAATTGTCACGCCTCATCGTCGACGACCCCGACCCAAGACGTTGCTCGCGCTGAGCGTTTTCGTGGTCGCGGCGCTCGCGCTGCCGCTCGTCTTCCTCATCATCGAAGCGACCAACGCAGGAACGTCGAGCGTCTGGCACCTCATCTGGCGCACCCTCAGCGCGACGTTGATCTGGAACACCGTTCGCCTTACCGTGGTAGTGACGCTTCTTTGCGCCGTCATCGGCACGCTCACTGCGTACTGCGTTGAACGAACGGACCTTCCGTTTCGACACGTCTGGGCGGTACTCGTCGTCATACCCTTTGCAATCCCGGACTTCGTCGTGAGTTTCGGCTGGTCGTCCCTCTCGACGTGGGTGAGCGGGTATCGCGGCGCGGTACTCGTCATGACGCTCGCGGTCTATCCCCTTGTCTACCTTCCCGTCGCGGCGAGTCTTCGCGGAGCCGACCCCGGGCAAGAAGAGATCGCGCGCAGTCTGGGCGCGAGCCGACTATCCACGTTCGTTCGCGTCACCCTCGGCCAAGCGCGACGGGCCATCCTCGGCGGATGCCTCCTCGTGGCGCTCGTCATACTCGCGGAGTACGGCGCCTTTGAGATCTTGGGCTATCCGACGTTCACGACGGTGATCTTCGGTGAGTTCTCTGTCGGTTTTGACACCGCCTCGGCGTGCGCGCTGTCCCTCGTCCTGGTGTTGTTGTCGCTCGTCGTCATGATCGGCGAGAGTTCCGTGCGCGGTGCCGGGCACGTCAGTCGAGGTGGACCCGGGGTCCAGCGTGTGCTGACTCGGCGCTCACTCGGAGGCACGAAGTGGCCCGTCGTTCTTTGCTTCGTCGTCCTCGTCGGCGCCGCGCTCGGCGTTCCCGTCGGTTCGTCGATCTACTGGATGTTTGAAGGAGGCGCGCACGCCATCGGCGGCGTGTCACTAACGTCGGCAGCCCTGTACACCGCGGGTTTCAGCGCCGCGGCGGCGCTCGTAGCGACGTTGATGGCTCTACCAGTGGCACTCCTCGTCGTGCGCCATCCGACCAAGCTGCACCGATTTCTTACGAGGACGACGTTTCTCGTGTTGGCGATGCCCGGCTTGGTGGTAGCCCTCGCGCTCTCGTACTTCTCCGAGCAACACGCCAACGGCTTCGGGTACGAGACGGCACCACTGTTGATCTTCGCCTACGCGTTGATGTTCTTCCCCCTGGCGCTCGTGGGTGTGCGAGCGTCCGTCGCGCAAGCGCCGGTCGCCCTCGAGGAGGTTGCCGGGTCGCTCGGGGTGAAACGACGCCACGTTCTTCTGCGCGTCACGCTGCCTCTCGTGGCGCCTGGGCTGGGGGCCGCGTTCTGCCTCGTGTTCCTCTCCGCGGTCACCGAACTGACGGCGACGTTGATTCTTATTCCCTCGGGCGTCCAAACGCTCGCCACGCAGTTCTGGTCGTACCAACAGAATCTCTCCTACGGCCAGGCCGCGCCGTTCGCGCTGCTCATCATCGCCATCGCCGCGCTGCCGGCTTATCTGGTCGGTCGATTCTTCGATCGACTCCCCGTGCGCCAAGGTCCGTCTCCCGTCCGTAGGGTTTTGAAGTGAACGAACTCGAAATCAACGGCCTCGATAAGTCCTACGGCACGCAGGGCGTCCTGCGAAACCTCAATCTCGAGGTGTCGGCAGGAACGTTCATCTCAATCCTCGGCCCTTCGGGAAGCGGCAAAACCACGTTGCTTCGCGTGATCGCTGGCTTCGAGCGCGCCGAACGAGGGAGCGTGCGACTGGGTGGCGAGGTTGTGGACGACGAGACGCACTTCGTCGAGCCCGAACGACGACGTATTGGTTACGTCCCCCAAGACGGAAGCCTCTTCCCGCATCTCTCGGTCGAACGTAACGTGGGTTTTGGCCTCGCGCGACGAGACCGTCGTGGCAAACGCGTCGCCGAACTGCTCGACATGGTGGGCCTAGGAGGCATGGCAGAGCGTTTTCCCCATCAACTTTCGGGCGGTCAACAACAACGCGTCGCACTGGCGCGAGGTCTTGCCATTGACCCAGCACTCGTGCTCCTCGACGAACCATTTTCCTCCCTGGACGCGAGTCTTCGATCGTCCGTTCGCCACGACGTGCGCCAAATACTTAAAAACGCCGGCACGACCGCGATTCTCGTCACTCACGATCAAGACGAAGCGCTCTCGCTCGCCGATCGCGTCGCGATCATTCGCGAGGGACGCATACGTCAGTTCGACACGCCCGCTCGTATCTACGCCCAACCGTCCTCCCCCGAGCTGGCACGCGAGTTCGGTGACGCCAACTTCCTCGAGGGCATCGCCAAGAACGGCGTCGTTGAGACTCCCCTCGGTCCACTCGAACTCGAGAACGCCACGTCCGTCGAAGGTGGCGTGAGCGACGGGACAAAACTTCTCGTTCTCGTACGCCCCGAACAGTTCGTCCTCGGAACTGATCACGACGCCGTCGGCACTGCTCGCGTTCTCGACACCGAGTTCTACGGACACGACGCGGTACTAAAACTTCTCGCGGACTTTGACGGCACCACGACATTGACCGTGAGAACGTCGGACGCTACGAATCTCCCCGCGCCTGGTTCCCAGGTCTTCCTTGAAATTCACGGTGGCGTCGTCGCGTGGCCCATCGTCTAACGAATCAACCTCTTTAAGGTTGAAGAGCGCCCGCGCGCCAACCGAATCAAAGAACGATCTCGGACTTCTGTAATCCAATTCTTCAACGTAGATCCAGCTTGAAAGACGAAGACCGCGTTGGCGACACTTTGTCAAGTTTTGTCAACGTTGTTGAGGACATTGCTTGATGAGGCAAGTGACGTTTGCGTGACATTATCGACGAACGCGCGTCAAAACGAAACAACAACTACGTATGAACCGTATTTTCGAACCGCACGAAACGTGTCGACATCTTGTGGGACGCAAACGCCACCGCTATAGTCGTTATGACGGAGAGAAAACTTAACACCGCCTAATGATTCATCGACAACTTTGAGCAGCTACGGAGACTCCATGAGAAACCCATTTCGAAATACCCAGTTACGTTCCACACGCAGAGCGTCGATGGTCACCGTCCTCGCGGGCGCGTCAGCCATGGCGATGGTCGCTGGCTTGACGCTCGTTTCAGTCGGCAGCGCGTCGGCCGCGTCAATTGCGCCGCGCGTGGCCCCGCCGGCACCCTGCACCGTTTCCGTGACGGGAGCCGGTACGGCAGTTCCTGGGCAAACCCTGATCGTTGGCGCCGTTGCCGGCACCACCCAGGTCACCTTCTCCTGCAACACCGCCTCGGGCGCCGCGGTCGTCGCGGAAGCTTCACTTCTTGCGGCCATCGGTACGTCGAACGTCATTCCAACAACTGAGGCCGACACGAGTGCCCTGGGCACCTTCGCGCCGAGCGCAACCAACACGGCCTGTCCTACGGGAACGGCCGGATCGTGTTCCGTCGCCTCGTTCTTGGTACCCGCCACGTTTGCGTCCTCTGACGCGAACGGCGTCTGTCCTCCGACGCAAACCGAGATCAACGTGGGACTCTTTGGATGCGCGCTGGCAGTTGCGAACGCGCAAGAGGCCCCCGTCGCTGGCGGCGAGTACCTGCTTCAGTACGCGTCGCAGTCGACCGCTCCGAACCCGCCAACAATCTCGTCGTTTCAGGCGACCGGTTCCGAAGGCAGCCTCATCGACGTCTATGACACCATTGGTAGCACTGGCTACTGGTGGGGCAGCGCCGTCCAAGCTGTTCAAGCACAGGCCGCCGGTACAACGCCTGCGGTTTCGCCAACATCGTGCACCGGCGTTGGCTACGGCAACGTGCCCGCACCGTACCTGGCTGACGTCTGGTTCGTCACTGGCACGTCGACGGCCGTCGGCGGCGGAGCCGCTTCGGGCGTGACCATTTCGAATGACTGCTACGACGGCAAGACGTTGAGTCCGCCCTTCCTCGGCGGCACCATCACCGTGCCAGCGACAGTTGTTTCGGGCACCTCGTACACGGTGTACCTCTGTGAGGTCAACTCCACGCCGTATCCGAGCAACGACATCCACTCCACAAGCATCTGTGGCGCCGGTGCGCCGTCGTGGATTGACGCTTCGTTCAGTTTCACCGCCAAGGCGAAAGTGATCTCTCAGAACTTCCCCGCGGCGAACATCGTCACCGCCGCTGCGTCGTCGAACTTCAAGGACCAACTCACGACGAGTGGCAACCAGGGCACCGTGTCGTACACACAGTCCACCGGTTCGCCGAGCATCGCGGTCTCTAGTTCGGGCGCTGTCTCGACGTCGGGCGCGTTGAAGTCCGGTACCTACACGGCGACGGGCACGACGAGTGACGCGAGCGGCGACGCTGGCACATTCGTCTACGCGTTGATCGTCTCTGGTACCACACCGCCGACCGTGAAACCCGCGCCCAAGGCCGAGAAGGTCTCAGGCGTCGCGGTTCCTGGCCGCACCGTCGTGCTCACGATTACCGGTAAGAACTTCACCGGTGGTCCCAAGATCACCGGTCCCCGTGGCACCAGCGCGACCGTACTCAGGGCCACGAGCACCCGGCTTACAGTGCGAGTGAAGGAATCGGCCTCGTTGAGGAAGGGTACCTACACCCTCACGGTTAGGTTCGCGAGTGGCAAGAGGACCAGCATCCACTACACCGTCAGGTAACACCCCTTCGCGTTCCGCAACAACAACGAGACCCCCTCCTTCGAGGGGGTCTCGTTGTTGTTGGTCACGACACTGTTCGACCGGTGTCGAACGTCTTGCGAGAAGAAAAATAGTGTGAGTCGAACTCGACTGAGTGACCACGTCACGAGTACGGGGCTACGGACGTCGGACGGGGGACGTACGTCGCGCCGAGAGAGGTGCACAGGGTAGGGACGTTTCATGCGCTGGGGGTCCCCGGTCTCGACACGTCACTCGGCAGTGCGACCGGGAGAGCCGGCGCGAACGACGTGTCCGACACGCCCTAGCAATTCGAGTCGGACGACCGAAGAGTAGGGTTCTGCGGTGATGGACGACACGCAGCGACAGATCGAACTGAAGGAGATCGTCAACGGTGACGTGACCTTCGCTGGCGCGCATGCCGAGAGCGACCTCCACGACGAGTCACTCCATCAACAACACCGCGAGCCTTTCGCGGTCGCTCGGCCCCATTCGAGTGACGAAGTCGCGCGACTCGTCGCGTGGGCTCATCGCCATGATGTTCCCGTAACGCCGCGTGGCTCGGGCACCGGACTTTCGGGCGGCGTGACACCCGTCAACGGCGGCCTCGTTATCTGCTTCGACCAGATGCGCGACGTACTTCGCGTCGACGTGCGCGACCACGTCGCGGTCGTGCAGCCGGGCATCACGTTGCGCGAACTGAACGAAGCGTTGCTCGGCACGGGGTTGCACTACCCCGTCTACCCCGGCGAACTTTCGGGCTCGCTCGGCGGCAACGTCAACACCAACGCCGGAGGCATGCGCGCGGTGCGCCACGGCGTGACCCGCCAGCACGTGCTCGGACTCGAAGTGGTCCTTATGGACGGCACCGTCCTACGGACCGGCGGACCGGTCGTGAAGACCTCTTCTGGCTACGACCTCACGCAGTTGCTCATCGGCAGTGAAGGGACCCTGGCGCTCGTCACCGAAGTCACGCTCAAGCTTTCACCCGTCTTTACGTATAGCGCCACCATGCTCATTCCCTTCAGTGATCTCCAAGCCGTGACGCGCGTCGTCCCCACCCTCATCTCCTCGGGTCTCTCCCCGTCGATCCTCGAGTACCTCGACGTACTCACCATGGCCTCACTCTCGAGCGGCACCGACCTACAACTCGGCGTGAGCCCCGACGTCGCCGAAGCGGCGGCCGCGTACCTGATCGTGGTCCTCGAGACGAGAACACCGGAACAGCTCGAAGGCGATCTGATGAGCGCTGCCGCGCTTGTAGAAGACGCGGGCGCACTTGACGTCTACGTTCTCGAGGGCGCGGCCGCGACGAAACTCATCGAAGCGCGCGAACGGGCCTTTTGGCTCGCGAAAGCGGCCGGGGCCGATGACATCATCGACATCGTCGTGCCGCGCTCGACCGTCCCGGAATTCCTCGAAAGCGTCGGCGAACTGGCGACCCATCATGGCGCGTTCGTCGCGGGCTGTGGCCACGTCGGTGATGGCAACATCCACCTGTCGGTCTTCCAGCCCGACGCCAAGAAGCGTGACGAATTCTTACTCGAACTCTTTCGCGCGGGACTCGCGCTCGGAGGCGCCGTCTCGGGTGAGCACGGACTGGGGGTTGATAAACGCGGTCCCTACTTGGCGCTCGCGGATCCGGCGCTCGTCGAACTGCAACGCAAGATCAAGCAGGTGTTTGATCCGAAGGGACTCCTCAATCCCTTTCGACACCTCGACGCTCGCGAGGACTCCTAATACCTCGTCGGGACGAACGACCTATTTGCGTCGATCAGTTGTGGTTGGTGTGACGTCAAGCAGGGACTCTCAGCTCGGCGTCCCGAAGAAGTACTTGAGAGATCGAGGCGGTAGGGAGCCCGACACACCGGGAACTATCGGATGCACGTAGATTCCTCCGCACCAGAAGAAGCCGTTGGCCCTCAGGGGTGACACTTGGATCGAAGAAGTGGCTCCCGGAAGCCACGCCATCATCTTGTACGAAATAGTGCATCGAGATTGCTGACCATTTGGTAGCTGATGGGATTCATCGGTTCCGTAGATCCAAAACGACGCGTCGCCTTTGGGCTTCAACGTCACGGTCGGCATCGCGACTCCTCGTTTGATGCCTCCTAAGTCATTCCCGTTCGCCCCGAAAGAGTCCGTTTGCTGAACCGCGAGGAGCTGCCGCTTCTTACCTTTCGTTGTCAAGCCATAGGTTCCGACGTAGGAAACGCGCATGTACCCTCGCAACGCACACGCCTGGCTCGACACATTGTGAACCCAAAAAAGATCATTCACGCTTCCCGTGCCGACAACGGTGTTGTAGTCAGTGATTCGAATAGTCGTCGGAGTGCAGGACGGCGCCGTGAGCGATGCCGCCGACGTCGGAAGAGTGACGAGCGCCCACGGGGCACCGAGCACTGCTCCAAGAACGATGACTTTCAACAATTGACGCATGACTCATTATTACTTGAGCGCTCGACTGAGGATCTTCGAGTTCGCAATCGCTCCCTCGGACCATGACGTAAGGTGAATCGAATTACGGGAGGGCGTGATGTCGCAGTCGGCGGTCGAAGTACGTGAAGTCGTCAAGCGTTTCGGCGACAACGTGGTGGTCAACGGCGTCTCACTCGACATTCTCACTGGTGAGTTCTTCACCATGCTCGGTCCGTCGGGTTCGGGCAAGACAACGCTGCTGCGCATGATCGCTGGTTTTGAGGCGCCGGACGCCGGCTCGATCTTCCTCCAGGGCGAAGACGTCACCGCTCGCCCCGCGCACCTTCGACCGGTGAACACTGTCTTTCAGGACTACGCACTCTTTCCTCATATGGACGTCGTCGCGAACGTGGAGTACGGACTTCGCGTGCGCAAGGTCGCGCGCAAGGAACGTCGCGAGCGCGCCCAACGCGCGCTCGACATGGTCCAATTGAAGGGGCTCGAGAGCCGCCGTCCCGCGCAACTCTCCGGAGGTCAGCGCCAACGCGTGGCGCTCGCGCGCGCCATCGTCAACGAACCGGCCGTTTTGCTTCTCGACGAGCCACTGGGTGCGTTGGACCTGAAACTTCGTCAAGAGATGCAGGTCGAACTCAAGGCCATCCAGCGTCGCGTCGGCATCACCTTCATCTACGTGACCCACGACCAGGAAGAGGCCATGGCGATGAGCGATCGAATCGCCATTATGAACGGTGGCGTGATCGAACAGATCGGCGCGCCCCGTGACGTGTACGAACACCCCGCGACACCCTTCGTCGCACGATTCATCGGCACGTCGAACATTCTCGATCGTGGCGGAAAGCGCTGGTCCCTTCGACCTGAGCGTCTGCGCCTGTCGCTTGTCGACGCCCCACCGACGGGCGACGATCGTGCGCCGGGCCAGATCCAAGACGTCGTGTACCTCGGAATGATGACCAGATACATCGTGCATCTCGACAGTGGCGCTGACCTCGTCGTGGTGCGCACGAACGAAGGTTCTGACGCACTTTCAGCCCGTCACGCGCCGGGCGATCGGGTCATGGTGTCGTGGCATGAGCGCGACGCCGTTGTGATGGACCACGCACTAATCTGACCATCGAGAGCACATCTCGCAAGGGGGGACGTATGTTTTTAGGTATTCGCCGAGGCACGCGTGGTCGAGTCGCCATCGCGCTCGCCACACTTTCACTGACGTCAATGGGCGTGACCGCCATCACCACGGGGGCGGGGGCTTCGTCCGGACTAACCCCACCCACCGCGGGGATGAAAGCACAGACGTCCATCGGCAAGGGTGAGGGGAAACTCAACCTGATCGCGTGGGAGGGGTACGCACAACCGCAGTGGGTTAAGCCCTTCGAACAGCAAACGGGCTGCGTCGTGAACACGAAGTACGCCGGTTCGTCGGGCGAGATGGTGTCGCTGATGGCCAACGGCGGCGGCGGTCAGTACGACCTCGTGTCGGCTTCGGGTGACGCCGACCTGCGACTGATCTACGGCGGCGACGTCAAGCCGGTGAACGTGAAACTGATTCCGTCGTGGAAGCAGTTGCGCCCGTTCCTCCAGTCACCGAGTTTCAACACGATCAAGGGCGTGCACTACGGCGTGAGTCTGCAGTTCGGACCGAACGTGCTGCTCTATTCGACCACAACGTTCAAGACCGCGCCGACCTCGTGGAGCGTGATCTACTCGAAGAAGTACAAGGGCAAGGTCAAGGTCACGGTACCGAACAATCCCATTCAGATCGCGGACGCCGCGCTCTATCTCTCGAAGTCGAAGCCCTCACTGGGTGTCACCGATCCCTACGAACTCACCCAGACCCAGTTCAGCGCCGCGGTCGCGTTGCTCACGGCACAGAAGCCGCTCATCGCGAAGTACTGGAACTTGGCGAGCGACGAGATCAACCTCTTCACGAGTGGCACCGCGGTCGTCGGCGCCGCGTGGCCGTACCAGACGACCACGCTGAAGGCGGCCCACGTGAAAGTGGAAGAGACGATTCCGTCACAGGGTGCGACCGGTTGGGCCGACTCGTGGCTCCTCGCGAAGAACGCTCCGGATCCCAACTGTGCGTACGACTGGATGAAGTACATCACGACCCCGCAGGTCCAGGCCGAGCAGGCCGTGTACTACGGCGAGACGCCGGACAACTCGCTGGCCTGCCCGTTGATGAACAAACTGCAGGCCGGTTCGTGCAACGCGTACCACGCGAACGAGCCCGACTCCTACTTCAAGTCCATCAAGTTCTGGAAGACGCCACTCTCCACGTGCGACAACGGTAAGACCGACTGCATTCCCTACAGTGAGTGGACGAACGCGTGGACCCAGATAACGGGGTAAGCACACTCGAACCAGCGACGAGCGGAGGGACTAAGTCCCTCCGCTCTTCCGCGTTGAGCCATCGTTGGGGCACGGCATTCCTACTCACGCCACCACTCCTATGGTTCTTCGTCCTCTACGTGAGCTCACTCGTCTTGATGCTCATCACCGCGTTTTGGAGCCTCAACGGCTTCACGGGCAACGTCACGCACCAACTCACTGGCGCCAACTTCCACCAGATCGCCTCGGGGTCGTACCCGGCGATCATCGGACGCACGGTGTTGCTCGCGGCACTCGTCACCGTGACCGACGCCATCATCGCCTTTCCCTTCGCGTACGTCATGGCCCGCGTGGCGACCCAACGCGCGCAACGCCTTTTGCTCGTCGCCGTGCTCTTGCCCCTCTGGGCCAGCTACCTCGCCAAGATCTACGCGTGGATCTCCATCTTGGAACGTGGTGGGGCGCTCAACTGGACCTTCCAACACCTCGGACTACCATCACCCAATCTGGGTTTCACGAACGGCGCCATGTGGCTCACCTTCAGTTACATCTGGCTCCCCTACATGATCGTTCCCCTCTTTGGCGCGTTGGAGAGAATCCCCGGTTCGTTGCTCGACGCGTCGAGCGACCTCGGCGCGTCGAGTTGGTGGACGTTTCGTCACGTCATCGTGCCCCTCGCACTCCCGGGACTCGTGGCGGGATCGATCTTCACGTTCTCACTGACCCTCGGCGACTACGTGACCCCACTGCTCGTGGGCGGCGCGAACTCGACGTTGATCGGTAACGCCATCTATCAGAACCTGCTCGACGGCGGAAATCTCCCGCTCGCCGCCGCGCTCTCCACGGTGCCCATCGCGATCATGGTGGCGTACCTCTTGGTCGCGAAGCGCTTCGGCGCCTTTGAGTCACTGTGAAGCGCCGTCTCCTCGCTCGAGGCGGTCTCTGGCTGTGGGTCTGGGCGGTGCTCGCTTTTCTCTTCGGGCCAATCATCACGATCGTCATCTTCAGTTTCGACCGCTCCAACATAGAAACGCTGCCGATCCGGAGCTGGACGCTCTCGTGGTACCAGGTGGCCTGGCACGACGAACAGGTTCGCCAAGCCTTCGTCCTCTCGATCAAGGCGGCCTGCGCGGCGACGGTGCTGGCACTTCTCCTCGGCTCACTCGCCGCCTTCGGAGTGCACCGCGCGCGATTCTTCGGCCGCGACACCGTCTCACTCTTGCTCGTCTTGCCGATCGCGTTGCCCGGGATCATCACCGGCGTCGCACTGAACTCCACCTTTCAGTGGGCGGGGATCTCGCTCTCTATCTGGACCATCATCATTGGCCACACCACCTTTTGCATCGTGGTCGTCTACAACAACGTCGTCGCCCGCCTACGACGAACGTCGGCCACGCTCTTCGAAGCATCGGCCGACCTCGGCGCGTCGACGAGTCAAACGTTTCGTTTCGTCACGTTGCCCCTTATCGCAACCGCGCTCGTTTCGGGTGGTCTGCTGGCCTTCGCGCTGAGTTTTGACGAGGTGATCGTCACCACGTTCACCGCTGGCGCGCAGAACACGTTGCCGATATGGATTTTCGGGGCCATCCGGCTCGGTCAGCAACTCCCCGAGGTCAACGTCGTCGTCACGGCCGTCGTCGTACTGATGTTGATCCCCATCATCATCGCGGCTCGCCTCACCGGGCGCGACACCTTCAGTGCTTCGTCGACGCGCGCGCCGACGAACTAGACCGCTAACCCTTGTTGAGGGCGGTCTGTGCGAGTTTCAACTGTTGGTTCATGGCGTTCACGTCTCTTTGGTACTGCCCCAAGTTGCCGTTAGCCAGGGCGGTCTGCGCGTTCGAGTAGTCCGTCGAGGCCTGTTGAAGGAACGAAGTGGCGCTCGCGTTACTGCCCGTGCTGCCCGATCCCTTGCCCTTCGTCGGGTTCGTGGTCGCTATTCCCGTCACGTTGGCTCCGAGCACGTCCGACAGCGCTCCCGCCAGTGTTGGCTCGATGCCGACGTCTTGGTTGAAGACCGCGATGACGTAGCGCAACTGAGGCATCGGGTTCGCCGTGCTCGTGACGTAGAGCGGGCGGATGTAGAGCACGCTCGAGTCGAGCGGCACTGTCAGGTTGTTGCCGAGGATGACGTTCGAGCCGTGTTGGTCGAGGGGCGTGATGGTTGAGCTGACCTTGGAGGTCTGTTGAATCTCCGAGTCGGCCTGCAACGGGCCGGTCACCGTCGTCCCGCGAGGGGTCTCGTACACGTTGAGCTGTCCGTAGTCGGTGGGATCGCTCGTGGCGATCATGAAGCCCGTCAGACTTTGCACGGTCGAGGAGTTGCCGGCCGGGACGTAGTCAATGGACTCGAGTAACTGTTGCTTGTCCTCGTTCGGCAGCGAACCCACCTGGAAGATAGGACTCATCGCGGCCAACTGCGTGGAGATGACTTCGCCAGCCTTGTTGAGCGTTGACGTGCGCGCGAGGGCCTGCGAGGGAGAGCCCGCCCCCGTCGTAGGCGATATCTGCCAACGGTCCGACGCCGAATAGAAGGCCGCCGCGGACGTGATGTGGTAGCGCCCGAAGGTCGCGGCCTGGACCGAGAAGAGGTCTCCCGGGTACCGCAGGTGCGTGCGAATGGTCGAAGGCATGGCGCTGAGGGGTTGGAACAGCGTCGGGAAGGCTGAACGGTAGGCCTTCAGGATCGGGTCGTTGGGGTCGTTCGCGTAGAACGTCATCGCCCCGGTGTAGGCATTGACGACGACCTTGACCGAGTTGCGCGCGTAGTTGAAGCTTCCGGGCAGTCCCCCCGTGTTGATGCCCAGCTGGTTGGCGTCTTCGCTGTAGGGGTACTGGGACGTGGTCGTGTAGCCGTCGAGGACGTACTGCAGTTCGCCGTTGGCAACGACGGCGTAGGGCTGAGAGTCGAACGAGAGGAACGGCGCGGCCTTCTCGGCCATCTGTCGCACGTCGCGCACGAAGAGCACGCGACTCTTCGCGTCGATCTGATTCGAGATGAGGAAGTTGAAGTCACCGAGGCGAAGCGCGAGCGCGAGTCGCGAGAAGACGCCGCCCACTGGTACGCCACCGGTGCTCTTGTAGTGCGTCTCGACGGGGGTGCCAGCATTTTTTCCTGAGTTCACTTGGTAGTCGAGCTCGGGCTGTTTCGAGTTCGCCACGACCCAGCCGTTGTACCCAATACCGAAGTAGATGTCGGGCTGGGTCAGGAGCGGCAGGCCGTTGGTGGAGATGGGTGGCACGTTCGAGATGTCGAAGATCGGGTTACCCGTCGACGCGTCGACCTGGTTGGCCACCACCACCGCGGCGCCGATGCCGTGGGTGTACTGAAGGTGCTGGTTCACCCAACTCTGCGAGGGCAGGTTGCCGGAGTTGACTTGGCGAGCGCCAATCAAGACCGGCGTCAACTTGCCGTTGACGAAGTAACGATCGACCGCCAGCGTCGTGAAGTTGTAGTACGAACGGATCGACTGACGTCGCGTGACGGTCTGGAGGGAGATCTTGTTCGACGGGTCCCATAGACGAATATTGTCCAACGTCGCCATATTGGTCTTGATCTGGGCTCGTGATATCGACGTCGATCCGGCGAAGGCGTGGTACACCACTTTGTCGAGACCGAAGGCCGCGCGTGTGGCGGTGATGTTTCTCTGAATATACGGCGACTCGAGCGACTGCTGATTGGGACTCACCTTCAGCGCTTGGAGGAACGTCGGGTAGAGCACGCCGATGACGAGTGCCACGAAGGCCCACAGACCCACGGCGACGACTGGTAGGGACCAGCCCCTCGAGCGCACGTTGTAGAGCAGGATTCCGGTCGCCGCGAGAGAGAGATAGAAGAGAATGGTCAACGCCGGCATACGAGCGTGGATGTCCGTGTACGTCGCGCCTTGGACGAAGCCGTGGTTGGAGTTGACGAGTTCCCACTTGGCGATGAGATACCCGGCCGCCTTCATGAGCGCGATCGCGGCACCGATAACCGACAAGTGAGCCTTCACTCGAGGTGCGACGCGCGGCGTGACGCGCGTAGTTCGAATGCCACCGTTCAAGAAGTGAAAGCCCGTCGTCACGAGCAGTGCGAAGATCAAGACGACGAGGAACCACGTGATCACGTAGGAGACGAAGGGCAGCGTGAAGACGTAGAACCCGAGGTCCTTGTGAAACACGGGGTCGACCTTGTGAAAGGACTGGGCGTGCGAAAAGAGCAGGTACTTCTGCCACTGACCCGTGGCGTTGAGACCCGCGACGAGGCCCATGACCAGCGCGATCGCGGCGTAGACGCGCTTGGCGTAGGGGCGAACGACGTTCTGGAAGCGCCGCACGACCTCGTCTTCGGGCTCGAAGGAGAGGTCGCGGGCCCCGAAGCGATCGGTGAGCAGGAGATTGCCCCACATTATGAAGAAGAAGATCGCGCCGAAGGTGAAACCGAGACCGACCTTGACGAAGAACAGCGTCGAGAAGACGCTCGAGAACCCTACCGACGAGAACCACATCTGGTCGGTCCACAGGACCGCCAGATTGCGTAGTGACAGGAAGCCCACCAACAAGACGACGACGATGAGCCCAACCCAGAACCGCCGCGACAGTCGTCCGAGGCGACGCGGTCGGTGAGGGACGTCGGTGGGACTGCGCACGGGACGAGCCTAGGCGTTACTTAGACGGGTACAACAGTGCAGGCGCAGCCCGCGTGCAGTGGAGGGTACGGCGAACCACTGGGAAACTTCTCGCCCGCGATGCGTTCGCCAGTCTCGGAGTCGTGTGAGCACAAGTCGCACGGCGCGTCGTTCGGCGCGGCGAAGAATCGAATCGATCGTCCCGTAGACGCCGTTACCACACCGAGGTGGAAAGCTCGTCGCGCGGCGTCAGTACAGAGTCGCTCGACGCGCGCGCCGCGCCACTCGCGGTACGCCGCGTTCACGCGTTCGGGTCCGTCACCACTGCTGTCGGAGAGGATCCTCTTGCGCAGCGCTAACACGATCGTGACCGCGAGGTCCGCCGCGCAGTCTTCCAACGACTGCTTATCCACGTTGGCTCCCGCCGCGCCACCCTCTTCGCGCGCGAACTGCACGCCCGCTTGGGCCGCGTGCTCGAGGGCCTCGTAGGCCGCCTCGGCGTAACGAGAGCGCTGGTCGTGTTCGTCTTCGAGTTCGGTGGTGATCATTGCCTGTACGCCACGAAGGCGCTCGAGCATGATGTTCTGGTCGTCTTGCAGTGCGCGCTTGACGCGGCGTGTGAGCACCGCGAGCGACTCTTCGAGTGCCGCGTCGCGGCGCCGAAAGAGAACGCCCACGGGCGTTTCAGGTTTGTGCGCGGCCGCTTTCTTGGGCGGGGGAATCGTTACGCCACGCTCTTCGAGCGTGGCCTTACGAAGACGGGCGAAGATCTCGTTCACGACGTCGGTGCCGGACGGGTCGTCCTCTAACAGTGACTCTTCGACGGGCGCGGTGCTCTTGGGGGGCTTGCGGGATCGGGACTTCGTCACCGTGGCGTCTTCTCCTGTCTCTAGCGCGGCGTCGCGCACTTCACGTAGAGGGGTGCCGGCCAGCAGCTCCTCTTCGGTAGGCTCCGGCACCGCGGGCTGCATTCGCAGCGCCTCGAGTGCGGCGCCGCGGGCGACCTCGTCGGAACCGTTTATTCCAGCCAACACGTCGTCAACCTGAAGACGCACCGTTGCTATGAACGAGCCTAACGTGTCACGCGCCGCGCGCAGTTGTTCGATCTGGAGGTGCAAAGCCTTGCGCTTTATGGCGAGATCGTTGAGGACGTTGCGGCGGGCCTCGTTCGACTGTTCGACAATCGCTCGACCCTGCTCCCTCGCGCGCTCGACGAGAGCCTCGCCGTTGACCTTGGCGGAGTCGATAAGTCGCTCTGCCGCCGCGCGAGCGTCGTGGTCGATCGTGGTACCCGTAGTCTCCGCTTCGGTGATCAAGGCGGTCGCTCGCTCTTGCGCCTCGATGAGGTGACTGGCGCTGCGCTGTTGGGTCTCGGTGAAGACCTGGGCGCTGCGCTCTTGGGACTCGGCGGTAACGCGTGCGGCCTCTTCGTGGGCCAAGCGAAGTATCGAGGTGCTCTGCGCGCCGAGGGCGGCCGTGAGTGTCGCCTCGTCAAAGGTGGGATTGTCGGCGCGTCGTTGGGCCTCGTTCACCTGGTCTTGGAGTTCGCGAACACGGTTCTCAAGGTGGCCCATCTCGCGCGCCGCGGCTTCGAGGTGTAGACGGACTTCGTTCGGGTCCAGGCCGCCTTTTCGTAGCGTCGTGAAGTTCATCCGAGCGATATCGGACGACGACGGGCGTGTCGTAGAAGTTATTCGGCGGTCGTCCATTCCTTCAAGACTACGGCGTGGCGCACCAGGATTTTGGCTTAGAACGCTCAGGAGGGCGCAGTAAGGGGCTGGGGTTTGGCACCGCCGAGAGAGCGCAGTTCGCCGAGGACCTGTTTCAGCGTCGTGACCGGAATTATCTTGAGACCCTGCTGGTGCGCGTCGCGTGCGGCCGCGACGTCGCCGCCGCCATCGGGCACGAAGAAATATGACGCCCCCGCGCGTGCGACCGCGACGGCCTTCTCCTCTACGCCACCGACGGGTCCGACGTTGCCCTGCGCGTCGATGGTGCCGGTGACGGCGATCACGTGGTGGCCGGTCAACGAGCCACTACTGAGTTCGTTGATGAGCGACAACGTCATCGCGAGACCGGCGGAAGGGCCGCCGATGTTGGCAGTGTTGATGGTGACCGTTGCGGGCAACTTGTAGCTGAAGCCGTCCTCGACGCTGACGCCGAGGAACGACCGGTCGGCGCCCGTTACTCCGGGACACCCCGTGCTCGCGACGCCCGTCGGTGCTTTGGCCGTGGCGAGTTTGACGTTGGTGGGCGCTCCGTAGGTCAACACGCCGGTCTTCGAGATCTTCACGGGACGCACGTGCAACGTCAAGGGCGTCTTCGGCGCGAGCACGTGCACGTAACCAATGAGTTGACAACTCGAACGAATCGTCGTCGTGTTGATACCAATGATCTCGTCACCTACCTTCACGCTGGCCGACCTCGCCGGCGACGGTGCGACGACGGCCGTCACGATGGTGCCCGTACTCGTCGCCGGAACGGGCCAACCGACCGCCCGAAAGGCTGCCGTCTCGGCGGCTTGCTTGGCGTCACTCATCTGAAGGAATCCCTGCGCGCTGAGTTCATCGAGGGGAACGCCCGGTTCCACGAGTTCATTGGCCGTGATGATCTGTACGTGCGACTGAAAGTGCGTCGCGATCCAACCCAGTACTGTCAGCTGCTGTTCGAACACGTCGGCGAGCATTATCTTGTCGTGACGTGGGTTCGTGGCAACGCCGTGGATCTTCACCAGCGGCGCGACCGGCGTCGCGTTGCCCGGCGAGATCAGGTAGTCGTTGGTGTGCAGGGTCTCGAGCACGAAAATGATGGCCACGATGACCAGCACGAATACGAGCAACTTGGTCGGCCAACGAAGAAGTCCGCCTCGTGCTGAAATAGGGGCGTGCGTAGTGATGAGCCCAGAATAGTTGAGCCGTTCGAGAATGAACTCCTACGCGCAAGTTTCGCGAGCAGCGCGGACAATACCGCACTGCTCATGGCCAACGTCGAATCGCCCGTCACCCGTCGTCGAGTGTTGGCGCTTCGCGGACTGGTACGTCAGTCGCTCATGACGAGCGACCTCTGGCTTCGAGCCCTACGCGACAGCGACGTCGAGGTACGTCGTGACGCACTACAGCAGTTGGCGCACGCGCCATTGGAGGATCCCCCGATACTCCTGGAAGTCGCGGGGATGCTCGACGACGAAGACGCCCTCGTCGTCGACGGCGCCGCCTTCGCGCTCGGTGAACATCTCTACGTCGACGCGGTCGACGAACTGTGCCACGTCGCCAGAGATCACGGCGACGCGCGTTGTCGTGAGTCAGCCATCGCCGCGCTCGGCGCCATCGGCGACGACCGGGCGCGATCGACGATCATCGCGTCACTGAAGGACAAGCCGCCGATTCGACGTCGGGCCATTGTGGCCCTGTCGAACTTCGAAGGCCCCGATATCGACGCCGCGCTCGACGAGGCCGGCGAGGACCGCGACTGGCAGGTGCGCTCGGCAGTGACGCAGCTTCGAAGTACCGAGGACTAACGGTCGGCGCTACGAAACAGCGCGTGGAGCGAAGCCATCTCCTCGAGACAGGCTTGAAGTCCTTGGATGACCACGAGGTCGGCCTGCGGGGCCACGTTTACTTCCACACCGGTCGCCGTGGCGACGAGTTCCGCGACGTCACTCAAGTTGGCGTGCCCGCCGACCAGCGTCATGCCCCGCGCGCTGACGTCCTGGGAAAGATCGGGCGGTGCGTCACCGAAGCACTCTTCGATCATGCGAATCGTCGAGTTGAGTACGTCGTGCAAGGCCCCGTTCACCAACTCGGCGCTCACTTCAACTTCAACGGGATCTCCTCGGTCCACGCTGCGCGCGAGCACGACTTCGACGAGTCCCGCCGTTCGTCCGAGTGCGGAGGCAAGCGTGCACTTGAGCATCTCGACAATCGAGGGTGCCACGACAACCCCAATGTTGAGTCGCAGCGACGTCGCGATGGCCGCGTCCACGTCGTTGCCGCCGAGTCGACGTGCCCCGCCGGTGACGATGCCCCCGAGCGAGATGATGGCCGCTTCGGACGCGCCCGCGCCCATGAGCGTCACGGCCGATCCCACGGGGTCTTGGACCGGAAGTCCGAGTCCGATCGCGGCCGCGAGCGGTGCTTCCACTAACGAGACTTCACGCGCACCGGCTTGAATGGCGGCCTGGCGAAGGGCGCGTCGTTCAATAGCCGTGGCCAGCGAGGGGACGCTCATGACGACGCGTGCTCGGCTCAATTTGGAGACACCCGCACGATCGAAGAGCGCGGCGATGAGTCGCGCCGTGACGTCGAAGTCAACGGTGGCACCTTGGTTGAAGGGTCGAAACACGACCACGTGGCGTGACGTGCGACCGACGAGTTCGAGCGCGCCGTGGCCGACTTCGACGACAACGCCCGAGTTCGTGTCGATGGCGACCATCGTGGGTTCGTCGAATAAGACGCCACGCTGGCTGGTCGCTAGGCGCGTGTGCGAAGTGCCAATGTCAAGCGCGACGTCTAAAGCCATGAGTAACGATGTTAGGGCGATACCAACAAGAGCCCTTTCGTAACTAGCCTGCACTAGGTGGCTTGGGAGGATATAACGAGGTGGTGGCGTCGAAGCCGTCGCGCGCGACCTTCGGCCGAAAGCCGTCCCTGGGTGCATCCAAGTGAGCTGCCGAGCTTTGAAACGCTGGCAACGACGACCAACATGCGAACCCACCCCACCATCCCTCGCGCCATCGCGGGCGTGATGGCCGTGCTCTTGGTGGTCGGCGGCATCGTCCTCATGGTTAATCGAGGCGCCGGCACGCCCAACGGAGACCTTCCCGCGCATCTAGCCACCACGCTCAGCTCGCTGCCGGCCTCGGCGCGTGCCGCGGCCAAGGGTACGGTCGACCTCACCATCACGACGCCCGGCCACGTGGTTCACGTCTCAGCGTTGGTACTGCCCCACAATCTCGCCGTGACGACCGTCACGATTCCGGTTAACGCGCTGATCACGGGCTCCACCGCCACCAGGGTCAACTTCGCGGTGACGCTGAAGGGCCGAGACAACGTCATGGGCTTTTCCATCGTGCACTTGAGCGTTCCCATCGCGGCGCTCACGCTCGACGCCATGCCCGCGAGCACGTCGGTCGTCGCCGTAGCCCCGATTGTTCGAGGTTCGACGAAGACACCTCAGTACGACTGGTCGATGACGACGCTCGGCGATCCCCTCATCAACGCCCAAGGGGTCGTGCGCTACCTCGCCACGAAGTCCGACACGAGTCTCAGTAGTTACGTTGACGCCATCGCCGTCGACGCGCGTGGTCACGTCGTGGCGGTGCTGTCGTCACGTCACTTCTGGTACCCCGCGAAGTTCGTGGCCGAAGTCGCCGTCGTCGTGGCCACGGGACACGGCTGTCACGCGCAGCTCGGCGTGATGGGTAAGAACGAACAGGGTGGGGGCGTCCTCGTGACCGGCGTCGTACGCTACAGCGCCGCCGCGCACGCCAACGTCGCCGTGGGTGACGTCCTCACGACCTGGAACGGCAAGGACATCGACAACTGGAACCAGTTGGTGTCGACGCTCTATTTGACCCCCGCCTACACCTCGGCGAAACTCACCTTCGACCACAAATCCAGCGTGCACCAGGTGAACGTGACGCTCGGCTGCCCCTCTAAGTTGGTGCCGTGACGACCAATCCCTTCGGCGACATGTTCGGTGACATCTTCTCGATGTTGAGCCAACAGGGTCCCGACGCCTGGTACACGACCGCCACCCAGCTCGCGCTCAACATCGCTCGGGGTGACGACGGTGATCCCAATCCACTCCCCATCGAGCGCCAGCGCCTCGAAGAGTTGGCCCCACTCGTCGGACGACACGTCGACGCCCTCTTTGGCGTTTCGAGTGAACCCACGGTCGTGGCGGTGAATCGTTCGGCGCTCACGCTCGCCGCCCTCGAGCAGTGGCGCCCCTTGATGAAACCCATGGTCACGAGCGCACCGCCGTCGAGCAGTGAAGAGCTCGACGACACGGACGCGAATAGTCAACTCATGGCGCAGATCTCTTCGACCATTGGTCCCCTCTTCACGGGCTTTCAGATGGGATCGGTCGCGGGCCACTTTTCGGCGAGGGCGTGGTCGCTCGCGGTACTGCCGCTGCCACGGCTCAACGGCCAGCACCTTCTCGTCGTCAACAATTTGGCCAACTTCGCCAGCGAGTGGTCGTTGGAGCATGACGAGGTCTACGTCTTCGCGCTCGCCCAAGAGTTCGTTGCGTCGTTAGTCCTGTCCCAGCCCGGCACCGGTGACGCGTTACGGGCCCTCCTCATCGACGCGGTCAACGAGGCCAACGCCATTCAAGGTGACCTCATGGGACGCCTGCAGGGGTTGATGGAGTCGGGCGACATCAACGACATGATGAGCAATCCCGAGTCCCTGCTCGACGGCATCGAGGTACCCGAAGAGAGCGACGCCACGCGCGCCATCAACGCCGCCGCGAGCGTGCTGCTCGCCTTCTTCTTCGCCGCGGCGCAGGACATCACCGAGAAGTTACTCGGACCACGTCCCGCCCTCGCCGAGGCCTACACCCGCCATCGTCGTAGTGACGCGCGCGGTGAGGACGCGGCCGCCGCGCTCTTTGGTATCTCAACGCAGGGACCGCATCACGACGCGGCAACGGCCTTCGTGTCGGCGCTCGTCGAGAAGCACTCACTGAGTGTCTTTGACGCGTTACTGCGCGTGGACGGACTGCCGAGCGCGAACGAACTCAACAGTCCCGACGTGTGGTACGAGCGAGTGACGAACTCGCCGCTGGCCTAAGACTCTTCGTCGTACCCGAGGTTCCACTCGACGAGCAGGTTCTCTCGTTCGGCGTCACGGTTCACGCGTTCGCGGTTGCGGCGGAACTGCGGGTCGTGCGGAGGCAGGAAACGAAGCCGCGCGTCCACGCGGTCGACGAAGGCTTGGATCTGCTCCTCGTCGCCAAAGACCATGCGGCACTCCCAGTGCGGGGCGACCGGACCGAGGTAGATGACTTGGACGTGACCCACCGGGTCGACGACTTCGATAACTTCTGTTGTCGGGACTTGGCTCACGAGACTCCTTACGATTGCGTTACGAACGCACGTACTTTGGTCATTCTACTGGACTTCGCTCAATGATCTTTAAGGGTCTTATAAGACGCAGATTCCTCGTGAACAAGCGAACTAACGGTGGCCGGTGGTGACGCGCAAGGTCGCTACTGTGAGAGTAGAAGTAAGGGTAGATGTAGAAAGAAGGGAGGTAAGTATGAGTACCGAATGGATGGCCGACGGTAAGTGTCGCGAGTATCCAGCAGAGACCTTCTTTCCCCGTGACGGCGTGGGCGTGATCATCGCGCAACGAATTTGTGTCACGTGTCCGGTCGCAAGCCAGTGCCTCGTGTACGCGCTCGACAGTCACATCGACCACGGCGTGTGGGGTGGCAAGAGCGAGCGCGAAAGGCGTCGCCTGCTTCGCGAACGTCGCCGCGTGCGCCTCTTTAACCGCGACCTTCATTAAGCGAACCTCTTGTTCGAGTGCGTTGTCAACATCTCCGAGGGACGACGTCTCGACGTCCTCGACGCACTGAGTTTCGCCGCTGGCCCTTCGCTGCGTGACCGGCACCGTGACGAGGTGCATAACCGCAGTGTCTTCACCTTGATCCACGACCCCAGCGAACTTCGCCGCGACGTACGCGCGCTCGCCACCGTCGCGATGGACACTCTCGATCTACGCGACCACACCGGCGTGCACCCGCGCTTCGGGGTCCTCGACGTCGTGCCCTTCGTGGCCCTCGAGGACACTGGAGCTCACGAGGCCGTGGCGTTGCGAGATGAGACCGCGGCGTGGCTGGCCACCACCTTTCACCTGCCCGTCTTTCTCTACGGGCCGCTTGGAGACGGACACAGCCGTTCACTGCCAGAGGTTCGCCGAGGGGCGTTTCGAACACTGACTCCCGATCTCGGTCCCGAGATTCCCGACGCCAAGTGGGGCGCCAGCGCTGTCGGCGCGAGGGCCGTCCTCGTCGCGTGGAATATCTGGGTGCGGGGCATCTCGCTCGACGAAGGCAGGGCCGTCGCCACGGCCATTCGTCGAGCCGAAGTTCGCGCGCTCGCCTTCAGTGTTGGTGCGTTCACGCAGATCAGTTGCAACATGATCTCGCCCTTGGTGGTGGGACCCTCGACGGTCTACGACGAAGTTTCCGATCTACTGCCACGTGGTGCGATCGATCACGCGGAGTTGGTGGGACTGATTCCCGAGGCGTTGCTACGAACACAAGACCCAACTCGTTGGGACCAACTTGATCTGAGCTACGAAAGAACGATCGAAGCTCGACTGGCGTAGCCGATCAACCAGCCTGCGCACGACGTTCGATCGCGCGCGCCCGACGAAGTCGACGACGCTCTCGCTCGCTCATGCCACCCCAGATTCCGAACTTCTCACCGTTCTCAAGCGCGTACTCGAGGCAGTCCTCACGAACCACACAACCGCGACAGACCTCTTTGGCTTCGCGGGTGGACGCACCACGCTCGGGAAAGAAGAGATCCGGGTCCACGCCCATGCAGTTCGACCGAGCTTGCCAGCCACGATCTTCCATACCGCTCAAAAGTTCGACGATTTCCACCTGGTAACCCTCCCCGTCGGCGGAAATTACCACCGATGTAATTACAACGGTGTCATTGTTGCGGGGTTTTGGGGGAATAGCAAATCGAATTATTGAACTCCCTGGTGGGAGCGGTTTCCGTCTAGCTCGCGCGGCGGTGTTTCACGAAATCGTCGAGGGCGTAGATTCCGAGCTCGTCGACGTCGGTGTAGAAGAGTCGCCCACCGTTCACACGAGCAATTTGCTCGACAAAGGGGAACTGGCTGCGCTCGATGTCGAGGGCGAAGGTGTTGATCGTGAGTCCCGCCTTGGTGCAGCGCAGCACCTCGGCCATGGTCTTGTCGAGGGTCTCCTTCACGGGGGGCCAGGAAAAGAAAGGTTCGCCCGAGGCCGTCAGGTGGGCCGTCGGCTCGCCGTCGGTCACGACCACGATCTGGCGCTCACCGCGCTCGTTTCGAAGGAGGTGACGGCTGAGGGCCAGCGCGTGCTGGAGGTTGGTGCCGTAGTTGTAGTCGATCGTCAGGGCCGGAATATCGTCGATTTTCAGCTCTTGTGCCGTTTCGCCAAAGCCCACCACGGCCACGAAGTCACGCGGAAACTTCGAACGAATCAGTTGGGTGAGCGCCAGCACCATCTTCTTCGCCGGCACGAGGTTGCCCCGCATGGCCATCGAGAGGGACAGGTCAATGGCGAACACCGTCGCCGAACGCCGTGACGCCTCGTACTCCTCCACCTCGAAGTCGTCGGGATGCAGTTGCAACGGAGTACCGGGGCCTTGTCGCAACAGAGCGTTCTTCAGCGTCTTGGGCAGATGCAGCGCGAAGGCCTCCCCTGGTTCCCAAGGTTTCGCGGTCTCTTCGCGGTCGCCACCACGAGCCAGCGTCGCCACCGGGTGCGCACCGATGGTCGAAGAGTCGTGGAGTTGGTTGAAGAGATCCTTAAGGGCGATCTGGCCAATCTTGCGGATCCCCTTCGCGCTCAGTTTCAAGCGGTTGCTCTGGCGGTCGATGAAACCTTGGTCCTTTAGTCCCTGAAGGGCTTTCTGTAGACGTTGGACGTGGCGCGCGGCGTCGTCGCCGAGGTTGCGCCGAACGGCCCCCACGTCGACTTCGGGTAGTCCCTGGGCGGCGTGACTCTGACCGAGGAAGTCCTCGAGGCCCTTTAGTTGGCCGAGCTGTTCAGCCACTGACGTGGCTTGGGCGAAGGGCGAACCGTCTTGACCGCGCATGCGGTGCGCGCGACCCCAGTCGATGTCGGGCGTCGCTTGACGCAGGTTCGACACCAGTCGATTCATCGAGAAGTTGAGCTCCATGTTCTGCATCATCTCGTCAAAGAGCGCGCGGAGCTCGCCTTGCTGCTCACTGGACAGCGAGTTGAACATCGCTTCCGCGGCCGCGGCGCGTTCGGCCATCGCGCGAATGACGTCCTCGAGACTCTCGGCGCCGGGAAAGAAATCACCGAACTTCTCCATGAAGTCTTGGAACGTGGGATCGAGATCCTCACCACGCCGGTCTTGTTCGATCATCGTCGAAAGCGCGTCCATCATGTCGCGCATTCGCGCGAGTTCTTCCGGGTCCGGGCGACCCATGAACTCCTTGGAGTTCTCGAAGTACGTGTCGAGCACGTCGCGTTCGAGTTCACTCAACAGCTCCTCGAACTCCTCGCGAGCCTTCGAGGACACGAACTCGTAGTCGCGGTACTCCCCCAGGCGGTCGCCGAGCGAGTCGCTCATGAGTTCGCGTTGCATCTTCTTCTGATCGACGAGGTCACGCGTCACCTCTTGACGGCGCTCGTCCTCTGACGCCTCCGCGTCAGCCATGAGTTCGTCGAGTTCGCTCGACTCGAGTGCCTCGATGTCTTCGAGCCACTCGCGGTAGCGCTGCATCTCGCCGTCGGGGTCGCCTTGTTGCTCGAGTTCGCGGCGCTTCTTCCTGGTTCGATCGAGGAGGTCTCGCAGACCTTCCACGCGTTCACCATCCTCCGTCGTGTAGCCGTCGCGCAGCAGTCGGTCCATGGCGTCGTCGAGGTCACCACTCTCCATGAAGTCGTCCGCCAAGTGCGCCAGCATCTCCTCGACGTCGAGGTCGTTGAAGTCGTCGTCCTCGCCGAAGCGACGGTAGCCGTAGCGAACGGGCACTACCGATTCCTAGAGCGGTAGAGCGCCCTCGCTCCCGAGGCGTCCTTCGCGAGACGCTTGGTGAGATACAGCCCCTCGAGGACGAACTCAACGGCCGCGGCCTTCTCGCCGTCACTCGCGCCCGGCCCCGCGATTCGCTCGACCGGCGCCTCGAGTGCGGGCATGGCGGCGAGCACCGCGAGGTAGTCGGCGTCGGGTAGGTCGTCGCCGGTGTGCACGATGGCTTCGGAGTTGAAGGCCTCGACGATCTCGGGCGCTTCTTCCAAGAGGACGTCGCTGAAGCACTGGCGAATAGCGAGTGACACCAGTGCCGCGATGACCTGATCGGCGTCGCTGTCGTCCATGGTGTCGAACTCGATCTTGCCCTGCGTCGACTGCACCATGGCGCTGAGGTCACTCACGCGCGGCACCACGACGGCGTCGTGCGTGCGCAGTGTCCGACGCAGCGCGTTCGCGATCACCGTCTCGTAGTTCGCGATCGACAGGCGTACCGACACGCCCGAGGTCTGGCTGATGACGTGGCTACGGCGCGCGACGTGGCTAACGCGCGCGACGATGTCGTCGATGAACCACGGCACCTTGATGGGCACCGGGGAGGGCGGCAAGTGGGCCTCTTGGTGCATGATCTCGATCTCGGTGGTGACCTCGGCCGGATAGTGGGTACGGATCTGCGATCCGAAGCGGTCCTTCAACGGTGTGATCAATCGACCGCGGTTGGTGTAGTCCTCGGGGTTGGCCGTCGCGACCACCAGCACGTCGAGCTCGAGACGCACGAGGTGGCCGCGAATTTGCACGTCTCGCTCTTCGAGCACGTTGAGGAGACCCACCTGGATCCGCTCGGATAGGTCGGGCAACTCGTTGATCGCGAAGATGCCGCGATTGGACTTGGGAACGAGACCGTAGCTGAGGGCCTTGGGATCGTCGAGGAAGAGTCCCCCGGCGACCTTGATGGGATCGACCTCGCCAATGAGGTCGGCCATCGACGTGTCGGGCGAGGCCAACTTCTCGGCGAAGCGCTGGCTTCGATGGATCCAGCGCACGGGCGTCTCCTCGCCCTTTTCGCCCACGAGGTCGAGGGCGAACGCCGAGATCGGATCGTAGGGATCGTCACGGACGTCCGAGCCCGCGACGATGGGTAGCCACTCGTCCAATAGTTCCACGAGGGAGCGAATGATGCGGGTCTTGGCTTGGCCGCGCTCTCCCAGCAAGATGATGTCGTGTCCGGCCAAGAGCGCGGTCTCGAGCTGGGGCAAGACGGTGTCCTCGTAACCCAAGACCGACGAGGTCAGTGGGATACCGGCGGCGAGTCGATCTTCAAGGTTCCGGCGGATCTCGTCTCTAATCGAGCGTGACTCGTAGCCCGAAGCGCGAAGACCAGCCAGGGTTGAGGGTAGTTCCGAAGGGGCGATTGGGGTATTCATGAAAGCACCTTACGGGTTCGGGTGTCGCCCTTTGCCGCAGCACGCCAACTCGATCAACGGATCAAGCACTAGCCCGCAACCTTGGGTAAATATCCTTACTCGCCACGGGCGTCGTTGATCCGGGCGCCGGCGGGCGTAGCAGTACCCCACGCCTCGTTGCGACTGTCGTTTTCACGAACACAACGGACCACGCGATCAGCAGCGCGACGTAGCCAAGAGCGCTCGCCCAGCGAAACAAGGGGACTCCCGTGTGCAAAGCGAGTTGAATCGTTCCAGTGACCGTGACACCGACGGGGAAAGTGAAACTCCACCACGAGAGCGAAAACGGCATTCCCCTTCGCATGGTTCGAATGGTCAGCGCCAACGCGAGCGCGCTCCATAACATGGCAAAGCCCCACACCGGGACGCCAAAGAGAATCGCGAAGACGCCCATCGCGCCCGCGATCGGCGCGGCGACGGCCAAATGTGCTTGCGTTCCGAGAAGTCCGGCGGCCGTGATCGATTGGCCGAGCGGACCGAGAACGATCCAGAGGGTTGGCACGCGAGCGGTGTGTGAAGAACCGAAGTGCGCGAGCCGTGACCAAATCAACGAAATGATGATTATCGCAGCAAAAAAACTCATCCCGAACAGTGCGTAACAGACGTAGAGCAAGGTGGAGCGTCCTTGCAGTGACGACACGTACGGGATGAGGAGCGCCCCCGTTGACGCCGACACCATCGGCGGCACCACCGGCATTAGCCAACCACCGAACGCCGCGTCGGGTCGAACCTGAATCTCGGTGAAGAGGCGAAAGGGAATAAGTGCCGCCGTAATCAGGCCCCCGACGGTGCCAAGGGTCCAGAGGACCCAGTCAAGATCAACGGCGACGCGAAGCCCCAGAAATGAACGAGCCACCAAGAGCGCCCCGGCGCCCACGGTCATCAACGCCATGGGCGGGGCACCGTAAAAGTGGGACATTTGGACGTCGTGGCCATAGCTTCGAGCCAGCAACGGCGATCGTACCCAGGACCGAACCGTTGCCACCAGGAGGCTTACGAGCATTGCCGCGGCGAGGAGCCACACGACCTCACAAAACAGTCTGAGTCCGGGAACGTCGAAAGGGAGCGAGGCTCCCGCGTTCGCCACGATGCCTGTTCCCATCACTGACGCGTACCAGTTGGGCCCCAGATACTTCTCCGTGGGCTTTTCGGATTCGTCTAGGGCGAGAACTTCAAGGTTGGCTGGTGCTTCGTTCACGATGTACCTCCTTGGAACTACCGGCGTGGACCGGACCGCCAGATCCACTCAATCAATTCTTCGTCAGGTCACGTAGTTCTGGAAGACCGAATTTTCGCGCACCGGTATAACGTTTCCTTATGCCTCTCACTGAGCCGGTTCCCGACATTCGCTCGCTCGATCTTCTCCACAGCGTTGCCGAAACCGGTTCCATTCGCCAGGCTGCTCTACAGCACCGCATCAGCCAACCCGCAGCGAGCATGCGTCTACGCACCCTCGAAAAAGCACTTGGTCTTCAACTCTTAGACCGCTCGCACGGTCGAGCCCAACTCACGTCGTCTGGTGTCGCGGTCGTTCAATGGAGTGAGGAAGTTCTCGAACCAATGAGAGAACTCTTGTTGGGCGCGCGTGCTCTCAACACCGACGCCGCAACGCGTCTACGGGTCGTGGCGAGTCTGACCGTCGCCGAGTATCTGGTTCCCGGTTGGCTCGCGCGTCTGCGAGACTCCGATCCGACACTCATGGTCTCACTGCAGATGGGCAACTCCACCCACGTGACCGAGGTGGTGTTACGTGGAGAAGCGGACGTCGGGTTCGTTGAAGGCCGAAGTGCTCCTTCAGAACTCGCGTCACGAGTGATGTTGTCAGACGACTTGGTGGTCGTGGCTGCGCCATCGAGTCCACTGGCGAAGCGAAAGCGGCCGCTCACGCCCACCGAACTTTCGACCGTACCCCTCGTGATGAGAGAAGCGGGTTCGGGCACGCGCGAAGTCTTCGAAGTCGCGATGAAATCGCTCAAACTCTCCGTGACACCACTCGTTCAACTGGGCTCGACAACCGCCATCAAAGCCGCCGTGGCCTCGGGCGTGGGGGCAGGCGTCCTCAGCCGTCTCGCGGTGGAATCCGACGTTCTTGAGGGGCGACTCGTCGTCGTCAGAATCGAAGGCCTCTCACTTGAGCGCTCGATCCGCCTCGTCTGGGCGAAGGGAACGCCCCTCACTCCAGCCGCAAAGCGCCTGGTCCGGCAGGTCGAGAACTCTTCTGACGCTCGTCGCTGAAGCTCCGTAGGCGCGCACGGACGTTCTTCGAGCGACGACGTCCTCGACCCCAAAGTGACGCTCGCGATGCCTCAAACGAGAACTCGACGGTCACCAAAAACAGTGGCGTGAGAGAGATTGAGGTTTCTCGACGCGCTCTTCGAGGGATGTCAACCCGCGATCAGAATCCGCCGCCGGTCTTAGGAATTGCGATGCTGACAAAGAAGTCTCGAATGCTTTGGGGCGTGTAGCAGATCTTGGTGGAGCTCGCGAAAAGTGACTGTCCGATCGAAGCGGCCCAACACGCCGTGATAAGTGCGTACGTGTCTATTTCGGGGTCGATCCAGCCGAGTGGCTTCGCCGCTTCAATGGCGTTGATCCAGCGGTCGAACTGAACTTCAAGTACCGTGCTGAATTCGCGCTGAGTTTTCTCGTCCAACCAGATGTCAATCAGGAGTTTGGATATCCTCCATTGATCACCACTTTGTCCGTGCGTCCACGCCAAGGTGATGTTGTCACCGAGTGCGCTCCAAAAGGTCGCTTGATCCTGCTCAATCAACGCGTTTTCGGCCAACAAGAGGTACTCGTGGAGCGGCTTGGTCAAGCGAACGTACGCCGACGCTTGCGCCTCAGCGATCAGTTGATTGCGAGATTGAAAGTGGTAGTAAATCGTCTGCACACCCACATGGGCCTGATCAGCGATATCTGCGAGATGTATTTCACTGCTCGTACGTTCAGCCAACATCTTCTCGGTGACGTTGATGATGTGTTGCCTTGTACTCGAGTCCCCCTTACTCACGAACGCCACGTTCGTGAGTCACTCTTTTCCCCAAAACGCAACTTCACAAAATCTCCTTTTCACAACCACTTTTACACGCGACGATCAGGCATGAGAACGTCCGGCTCTAGTTAAAACATAGATTGACCGCAATATGTAACGAGGTTCCAGACTGCGAAGACGTCGTCGACCTACGACTTTGGCGCCACGAACAGAGTGCTCATAGTCGCCGTCAAGAGCCGCGACACGTGACACCTGCAGTAACTTCGTCGCCAGTTGCCTGGTAGTCGACAAAACACTCTCTCGAAATACCTCGCGATTGATCGCTCGGACACTTTCGGCTTCGCCGGGTGAGAATCGGTTGGTCATCTCATCATTGCGACTGCTGATTCTTCGATTTTCTGAATAAGTGAGAGATTTCGACATCCGGGTTCGCCGTGGCTCCGAACAAATGGAAGCAATCACCGTAGGAGGACACATGGAACCAGTAAGTCGAAGGACTTTTTTCAAGCAGGCGGGAACCGCCGCGGCGGTCGCCGCCGTTGCGGGTGGCGCGCTGGCCGCACCCCTAGGTCTCGGTGGCGCCATCGCTGGTGCTTCCTCAACCAAGGAGTCCCCGTTAACCCCCAACGAGGACCTTCGTGGCAACGAAGACCTCGTGGCGCACGTCAAGAACTCCCGTACCGGAGAGATCAGTCTTTTCGTTGGCCACCGAGAAGTAACCATTCACGACCGCAAGATCGCCGCTCGTCTCGTCCGCGCGATTCGATAGAAGGAGAAAAGTAATGTCATCGCACCGTGAAGCACCAGAAATCGCCAAGGACCCCGTCGCCGATAGCACAGACCTCTACGCGTTCGTAAGTCCCGACAAGTCGGACACCGTCACACTGATCGCCAACTACATCCCCCTCGAGGGACCCGCCGCCGGACCGAACTTCTACGAGTTCGGCGATGACGTGCTCTACGAGATTCACATCTCCAACAGCGGCGACGGCCTGGCTGACGTGACGTACCAGTTCCGATTCCACAGCGACAACAAGATCCCCTCCACGTTCCTCTACAACGACGGTCCGATTGAATCGCTCGACAGCGCCAGCTGGAATCGCCGTCAGTACTACTCGGTGACGAGAGTCACCCGTAACGGCAAGAGCGTGGAGCTCGCTTCGAATCTCGCGTGCCCTCCGTGCAACATCGGACCGCTTTCGACGCCCGACTACCCCTCGCTCGCGCGCGCCGCGGTCCACTCGTTGTCGAACGGTCGTCAAGTCTTCGCCGGTCAACGAGCAGAAGCGTTCTTCGTCGACCTCGGGGCTATTTTCGATCTCGGTGATCTTCGACCCATCGCCAATCTCCACAACACGTTCGGATTGGCGGCCCTCAAGGCCACGCCCGGCGTGAACTCCACGGCGCAGGTCAACGTCCACAGCATCGCGATTCAAGTACCGATCACGGACATCGCCAACAGTGGCGTCAAGCCCTCGTCGTCGGCGGCAGCGGCGTCGAGCGTCGGGATCTGGACGACGGCGAGCCGTCGTAAGGCCCGGGTGTTGAACGCCAACGGCGGCGCCGGCATCGAAACGGGTCCGTACGTGCAGGTGTCGCGCTTGGGTAATCCCCTCTTCAATGAGGTACTCGTACCACTGTCCGAAAAGGACAAGTGGAACGCCCAACCGCCATCAAAGGACAAGAACTACGCCAAGGGCGTGGCGAACCCCGAGCTCGCCGGTCTCTTGAACGTTCTCTATCCGGGAGCGTTTCCAAACCTCGCGGCCTACACGAAGCCCCGCGCGGACCTCGAAGCGATTCTGCTCACCGGTATTCCTGCGGGCGTCGTCGCCAAGGACTACTCAACGTTGACCGGATCCGTGCAGGCCGACATGCTTCGACTCAACCTCGCCATCCCCCCTGCGGCGACGCCGAGCGCGCTCGGGATCCTCGGCGGTGACGTCGCCGGTTTCCCGAACGGACGGCGCATCACGGACGACGTGGTGACCATTGAGTTGCAAGCGGTTGCGGGCGTAACGATCCCACTCGTCGACAAGTCCTTCACTCCCGACAAGGCCATCGCGGACGTGAGTGACGGCGTCACCGGCGCTGGCTTGACGTTCTTGTCGCCCTTCCCCTACCTCGGCACGCCCTACAGCGGCTACAGCGTTTCGGCGTAGGGAGGATCGATCGTGAGCGAACAACAGCTGGCGCCCAGTTGGGACGGCAGCGTGGTCCTCGACATCGGAGGAGACGTTGGAGCCCTAATGCTCCGGACGTCTCCCACGATGATTGGATGCGAGATTGACCTGACCCCCGATGACGCGAACCTTCCCCATACCCACAGTGCCGTGCGCGAACGTCACTCCCACACCGGAGTGACGTTCGCGGCGGTTTACCCGCACTTGAAGTCGGGGACCTACACCATTGAGGGTTCAGCGCAGCGGATCACCATCGTCGGCGGACGCGTTGCCGACGTTGAGTACGAAGTTAGTTAGGTCGCGGCAACGAAACGCGCGCGCAGTGTTCTTGTTGCAGTAGCGAAGTGCTTACGTAGTTAAAGGAGAAAAAGATGTTCGTAGGAGAAATCTTTGGGCCCGATCTCTTGATCGTGGTCATTATCGGAGCGGTACTCCTCTTTGGAGGCGCGGCCATTCCAAAGTTCGCGCGAAGCCTGGGCCAGACCAAGACCGAGTTCGAGAATGGCATGCGTTCAGCGAAGGAAATTAGTGAGACCGTCAAGAGCCCGACGGTCGTGACCGGGTCGAGCGAATCTGAACCGACCGCCTAGCTCAGGCGACTCGGCCTCATCGAATCAAGTGCGGTCTCGTACCCCTTAGGTCAGTCCGAAGGCCAGCGAAGGCGACTTCGGACTCCTCGAACGAGGGCTACCCGTTCTGGGGGACTGAATCCAGTGTCGGGTAGTCAATGTAACCTCGCTCGTCGCCGCCGTAAAATGTCGCCTGGTCAGCTTCATTCAATGGCGCGCCAACCTTCAATCGAGTTACCAAGTCAGGATTGGCCAGGGTCTGCGTGCCCACCGTGATGATGTCAGCAAGGTCATCGTCGAGGTCCCTCACGCGCGTTTCAATATCGGCGCCACGCCGATTGAGAAGTAGTGCACCGGGCCAGTCACCACGAATCGCGTGAATCAGGTTCTCGTCTCCTCCATGCACGAGATTGAGATACGCAAGTCCTAGTGGTGAGAGGGCACGCACCAACGCGGTGTAGAGCTCACCCACGTTCTCCTCCACAATGTCGTTGAATGGATTACCGGGCGAGATGATGATGCCCGTGCGTTGGGCACCGATCTCTTCGGCGACTCCGGAGACGACTTCCACGGCGAATCGAATTCGGTTGTCGATCGATCCCCCGTATTGATCGGTGCGTTGGTTGACGTTGCTCGAAAGGAATTGGTGAACGAGGTACCCATTGGCGGCGTGTATCTCGACGCCGTCGGCACCAGCGGCAATCGCGGCGGCGGCGGCTTGACGGTGGTCACGCACGGTTTGCGTGATGTCCTCTAGCGACAGCGATCGCGGTATGGGGAAGGGAAGCGCCCCCACGGACGTAAACATGGTGCCTGCTGCTTTGACCTTTGAGGGGGCGACGGGTTGGCGTCCGTGGGGCGTGTTCAGCGGGTGCGAAATGCGACCCACGTGCATGAGTTGGATAATGATTCGTCCGCCCGCTTCGTGAACGGCGTCGGTGACGAGTCGCCATCCGGCGATCTGCTCAGGGCTGTAGATGCCGGGGGTGAGCGGATAACCCTGCCCGTCGGCACTCGGTTGCGTGCCCTCGGAGATGATGACCGCCATTGAAGCGCGCTGGGCGTAGTAGGTGGCGTTCATCGGCGTCGGGACTCCCTTGCGCGTCGAGCGACCGCGTGTCATTGGTGCCATTGCTAAACGATGGTCTAAGCGAATGTCACCGAGAGTGAAGGGATTCCAAAGGATTGTGGTCATTGAGGGCTCCAGTGTGCGGGTTGTTTGACATATCCTACTATTTCTATTGACTTAATGGAAATAGTCATCTATTGTTTCGAACCATGAATCCAACCACCCAGAAGTCAAATGTGTTTACAGTCCTCTTTTCACGTTCGACACTCGTGTCCCTAACGGCGGCGTTCCTTCTCCTTTCGTCATTCGTTTGGTTGAGTGGCAGTCGCGCGGAGGCGTCACCGACGAAGAAAACCGCCATCAAGATCCCCGCGGGCACCGTCTTGAACATCGGTGACCAGCAACAGCTCCTCGAAAACGAACTCCAGGACTCGGGAGCGCTCAGGGGCGCGCCCTACAAGGTGAACTTTGTCGAATTCGCCAGCGGACCACTCGTCGACGCTGGCTTCGCCGCCCATCAGATCGACGTCGGCTTCATGGGCGACCTTCCGGCGTCGCTCGCCATCAAGTCCGGACTGCCCGTCAAGGCGACCGCCGCCTTTTTGCCAATCGGCGCGTCAGAGTTCCTACTCGCCAAGCCCGGCATCACGTCCATTGCGCAGCTCAAGGGACAGACCGTCGCCTTCACGACCGGGACCGCCGAGCAGGCCTTCGCACTCCGGGCCCTGGCGTCCGCCGGGCTCTCGCAAAAAGACGTGACGCAGGTCAACGTCAGTCTCGAGCAACTGGGGACCGTTCTCCAGTCGGGCGCGGCGGTCGCCTCGGTGGTGAGTATCGAGCAGAAGGTCGAGTACCAGCAGACAAATCCCGGCGCCGTCGTGCTGGCGACCCAACAGACAGTAAAGCCCGCGAGCTACGACTACTTGCTCGCGACGACGGCCGCACTGAAGAGCAAGGCGAAGTCGGCGGCAATCGACGACTTCATCGCGCGCCTCATCGCGGCGGAGAACTGGGTGAAAACGCACGAAAGTACGTACGTGACCGACTACTACGTCAACCTCGATCACTTGACGCCGGCCGTGGCCCAGTTGATTCTGCAGGCCGGTGGCACCGACACGTACGTCCCCCTCAACGGACTCGAGGAGAACGCGCTCCAGAACGTCGTCGACCTGCTGGCCAACGCCGGCGCCATTCCGACGGGTTACAGTGTCGCTCCCCTCTTCGACAAGTCCGTGTCGGCGCGCTACAACGCAATCCTGAAGGCGAATCCGCAACGTGGCTAAGCAACTGCAGCCATCGCGGGCCCCTCAAGACCGCGATGACGCCGCAGTGACCACCTCCATAGTCAATGTGTTGCACCGACAAGAAAGGTAGTGGCAATGTCCGTTATCGATTTGGTGTCAAGGAGATCCACGAAGGAAGACGAAGGGTCAAACTCGATCGACGTCATCACGCTGGAGCACCCTGTGTCGACGAAGCGTCGGCGAAGGTCGTTTCGCGTGCCTCGCATCGTTCGTCGGACCGTGGGGCCCCTCATTGTGGTGGCCCTCTGGCAGTGGAGTTGCTCTGCGGGCGTGTTCACGAGTTTCGAAGTAGCGTCGCCGATCGCGGTCTTCGACGCGGGGCGCGAACTGTGGAGTCAGGGAGTGCTACAAACCAACCTGCTCGTGTCGCTCCGGCGCGTGGCCGAGGGGCTCGGCGTCGGCGTAAGCATCGGTCTCTTCTTCGCCGTTCTTTCGGGACTGTTTCGCCTGGGTGAAGACTTGGTCGATCCCGTCATTCAGGCCGCCCGCGCGGTGCCGATCCTGGGGCTGGTACCTCTCGCCATCATTTGGTTCGGCGTCGGTGAGTTGCCGAAGATTTTCTTGATCGCGCTGGGCAGTACTTTCGCCATCTACATCAACACCTTCGCGGGCATCCGCGGTGTCGACACCAAACTGGTTGAAGCGGGTCAGACGTTTGGTCTGTCGCGATGGGGCTTGGTGCGCCGGGTCATCTTGCCTGGTGCTCTCCCAAACTTTTTGGTGGGGCTCCGTTTGGCACTCGTGGGCAGTTGGCTCATCGTCATCGTGGCGGAGGAGATCAACGCGCAGAGTGGTATTGGCTACCTGATCATGCAGGCGCAGACGACCGCTCGCACCGACATCATGATGTTGGGACTGGCGATCTACGCAATCCTTGGTCTCTGCGCCGACGCCCTGGTGCGCCTGTTAGAACGCCGACTGCTCTCGTGGCGGCGCGGCTTCGTGGGAGCGTGATCATGTCGCGCGGATACGAAGAGGCACCCGAAGTGTTGACGAACGGCGCGGCGGTCATTGCCCACAACGTGCGCCGGAGTTTCAACGGCCGTGACGTTCTCAAAGACGTGAATCTCACGATTCAAGGTGACGAGTTCGTCGCACTTCTGGGCCGCAGTGGAACCGGTAAGAGTACGTTGCTGCGCATACTCGGCGGACTTGACGCCGACTACGAGGGCGACGTCCTGGTGCCACAACGGCGAGCGGTCGTCTTCCAAGAGTCGCGGCTTGTGCCGTGGCTGCGCGTCGCGGCCAACGTCGTCCTTGGACTGCGGCCCGGCAACGGCGGCAGGGCGGCTCTGCGCGCGCGCGGACTCGCAGCGCTCGCGGAAGTCGAACTGGCCGAGCACGCTCGTGACTGGCCACTCACGCTCTCGGGTGGCGAAGCGCAACGCGTCGCGCTAGCCCGAGCGCTCGTTCGAGAACCGCAGCTCATGTTGTTGGACGAGCCCTTTGGGGCTCTCGACGCCCTCACTCGCATCAAGATGCACGCACTCTTGCAACGCCTCTGTGCTCGCCATCGCCCCGCTGTCCTCCTCGTGACCCACGACGTTGACGAAGCCATCTTGTTGGCCGATCGAGTGGTGGTCCTCGTCGACGGTGAGATCGCCCTCGACACTCGCGTCGACGTAAAGCACCCGAGGGATCGCGGCAATCCGGCGTTCGTTGATCTACGAAATCAATTACTGAAGGAACTCGGTGTCAACGAGGTCGACGTCGCGCCATCACTGCTGCACGCGGTGTCGGGCGGCGACAGACAGTTCCATCGTCAGGACCCGGAGAAGATCTGATGACCCACTACCAATTCACAACCTGGAAGTACGTAATCAACAGCGTCACAACGACGTCAACCAATGAAAAGAAGGTGGCATGATGACCAAACAACTGCACTTGAACGCGTTCCTAATGAGCACCGGCCACCACGAGGCGTCGTGGCGACTGCCCGAAAGCGATCCCCTGGCCTCCACTGATCTCGCGCACTTCACGAACCTGGCTCAGATCGCCGAACGAGGCAAGTTCGACTCGCTCTTTCTCGCCGACGGTCCCGTGATGCACGGAAACGTCGGCCAGCGTCCGGCTGGCGTCATCGAACCGTTGACGCTTTTGACGGCACTCGCGGCCGTCACCAAACACATCGGTCTCATCGCGACGGCGTCGACGTCGTACAACTCGCCGTACAATCTGGCCCGACGGTTTTCGGGACTCGACCACGTCAGCGGAGGGCGAGCCGGCTGGAACGTGGTGACGACCGCAGGAGTCGAAGCCGCCCGCAACTTCGGTGTCGACGAGCAGCCACTCCACGCCGAGAGGTACGCGCGTGCGGCGGAGTTCATCGACGTCGCGTTGAAACTCTGGGATAGTTGGGAAGACGACGTCGTCGTTGGCGACAAAGAGTCGGGGGTATGGGGCGACTCCACCAAGGTTCATCCGGCGTCGCACGAGGGCAAGTACTTCTCCGTCGCGGGAGCGCTCAACAGTCCTCGATCGCCCCAGGCCTATCCCCTCATCGTGCAGGCCGGATCGTCCGACGACGGCAAGGACCTCGCGGCGCGCTACGCCGAGGCGGTCTTTACGGCCCAACAGACACTCGATGAGGCGCAGGCTTTCTACAGCGATCTGAAGGCGCGGACCCGCAGGATCGGACGGGATCCCGACACCATCAAGATCCTTCCGGGCATCGTACCGATCATTGGCGACACCGAGGATCAAGCTCGCGAGAAGGAAGCGGCACTCGAGGATCGGATCGTGCACGAATACGCGCAGAGGAATTTGGCCACGATGCTGCGAGTCCCAATCGAGCAGCTTGACCTCGATAGTCAACTTCCCTTCGACCTTCTGCCGGAGGAGAAAATCGAAGATTTCAAGAGCAGGTACTCGCTGATCGTAGAACTTGGCCGACGAGAGAAGTTGACTGTGCGCCAGTTGATTGGCCGTCTCGGCGGCGGAAGGGGACATCTGACGTTCGCGGGCACCGCCGAGCAAGTGGCGGACACGATTGAGTTGTGGTTCACCAACGGAGCCGCCGACGGTTTCAACATCATGCCGGCCGTGCTGCCGTCCGGTTTAGAACTTTTCGTTGAGCAAGTGGTGCCTATCCTTCGCTCGCGCAGACTGTTTCGAAGTGAGTACACGGGGCGCACGCTTCGTGAACACTACGGCTTAACCCGTCCGGTTAATCAATACCTCGAAGAGTACGAGGAGCGCGTAGCTATATAGGAACGTCTCGAGGTGCCGGGTTCGACACCCGACTGGCCCAACCCTTCCGGTACCAGTTCGGACGATTCTTGCCACGTTGGATTCGGATGCTTCGAGGTTCTTCGACGGGCCGCATCGTGCGGCGAATTGGAGATCGGGTCATTTTTCGATGATGGACCAGATATCGCATAAGACTTGCGGGAGACTCGACTCTCGAAGGACAGCAGATGGTAAATCGGTTCTCGCTCTACGCGCGTTGTTCGGTGCTCGCTCGCCGTTCGTCATTCGTCGTGCTCCTTTTCGCCTTCGTGGTCGTTTCACTCGGCGTCCTTTCGCCAATCACGTCCGAAGGAGCTTCAACCTCATCTCCGTCGGCGGTGGTCGCGTTTGACGCGCCCTACGAGGGCGCCCCGACGGCGACGAGTCCGTCCGTCGTCGCCGTCGTGGCTACCACGGACGCGAAGGGCTACTACGTCCTTCGCGCGGACGGAACCGTCGACGCTTACGGTGCTACCAACTACGGCTCGCTTTCTGTTGGAAGCCTCCCGCCCGGTATCACCGCCACGGGCATCGCGCTCGACTCGACGACGGGGGGCTACTGGATCGTGGCGTCGAACGGAAAGGTGCAGGGCTTCAACGCTCCCTTTCACGGCGAGACCCTCGTCCCTCCTGGAGGATGGGGTCAGCACCCGGCCGCCGTCGCCATCGCGGCCGCACTCGACGGGTCGGGCTACTTCGTGCTTCGCGCCAACGGCGCCGTTTACGCGTACGGCGTCAAGGGTCACGGCTCGCTCGCCGGTCACCTCTTCTACCGGACGATCGCTCCGGTGCTCGCGGTCGCCCTGGCGGTCGATCCCACGACGGGCGGCTACTGGATCGCGACCTCGACCGGCGACATCGTTAACTTTGACGCGCCCAACGATGGTTCACCCCTCGCGGAAGCTCACGGAAAGTACGACGGAGTTCCAACCAGCGCAATCGCTGCCACGACCAGTGGATCGGGCTACTACGTCCTGCGGGCGAACGGTGAGGTCGACGGGTACGGCGCTGCGCTGCACGGCTCCATAAAAGCTTCGAACGCGATGCCCGACGGTGGACTCGCGAGCGCAATCGCGGTTGACCCCGTGACGGGTGGCTACTACGTAGCACTCGACGTGACGCCACTTGACGGTTACCTCAATCCTCTGCGGTCACTCACGTCACTCCTCCCTCAAGAGATCGACCAAGGGGTCGACTACTGCGCGTCCGGACCGATCTACGCACTGGGCAACGGCATCGTCGAGAACCTCTTCGACCCGGGTTGGCCGAGCGGCGTGTTCATTTCCTATCGGTTGACGAGTGGCCCGGCGAAGGGTCGCTTCGTCTACGTCGCCGAGAACGTCACGCCCAACGTGGTGATAGGCGAACACGTGACCGCGACAACCGTCGTGGGCGTCGTGCACGACGCGAAAACCTGCCTTGAGACTGGTTGGGCCGATCCGCCCGCTTCGCCGGAACAGGCCGCGGGCCACCTTGAGTACAACGGAAAGAATACGACCGCCTACGGCTTGAACTTCAGTTCGCTGCTGCAGGCTCTCGGCGCACGACCCGGTCTCCCTCAACCCTTCGGACCACCCGGTCCCCTTCCCTCAGGATGGCCCACGTGGTGATCGTTGCCAACGCGGTCCCGAACTCTGTTGGGCAAGTGCGCGTGCGTTCGCGTATCGTTTTTTTCTAGGCGCGAGGGTAATCGAAAGCACGAAAATGGAATGGAAAACCTCAGGAGTAGGTCACGCTGGGTCGTGGTCGGACATCACGAACTACGACGCGAAGACGCGTATCGCCCAAAAGATGGCTGATCGACTACGTGACGGCGACGTCGTGGGCGTGGGAAGTGGATCGACGAGTGTTTTGACCCTTCGCGCTCTCGCCGGTCGCGCCGAACAACACGGATGGCACTTCACCGCCGTAGCGACGTCGTTGGAGATGGAGATGGAGTGCCGTGAACTGCACGTCGCAACGTCCAGCCTTCTTCAGAGCCGTCCCGAATGGTCGTTTGATGGGGCGGATGAGATTGATGACGCACGCAACATGATCAAAGGACGAGGTGGCGCCATGGTCCGAGAGAAACTGATCATGGCGAGTTCACTCGATCGGTTCGTCGTCGTCGATCAATCGAAGAGAGTTGATCGACTCGGACGTAACGTCGCGGTTCCGCTGGAAATCATTCCAGAGTCGTTCAACCTGGTTCGGTCTCAACTGGACGGGTCGTTCCACGTTCTCTCATCGGATCTGCGCATGTCTGACGCAAAAGACGGTCCGGTCATTACCGAGAGGGGCAACCTGATCCTGGACGTCAAGTTTGAAGACGTGAGCGCGGACCTCGACTCGCAACTGAACTCGGTTCCGGGTGTCGTTGGTTCAGGTCTTTTCTTTGGATTCAACCCGACGGTCGTTAGCGACTGAGGTTGGCGAGATCCACTCCAAGGGGGATCGGCGCCGCCGACCACGAACTGCTTCCCTGGTCGGACCCGATCTGCGTCGACGGTGGTGAAACTTCTTCATCCCACAAATCCTTGATCACGCCAGGTGATACTTTCAACCTATGAAAACCCAACTACGTGAAACCCTCGATGCCGCCCTCGCTCACCGCCAGTTGTTGGATCATCCGTTCTACCGTCGCTGGGAAGCTGGCGATCTGAACGAAGGCGAGCTCACGAGCTACGCCGAGCAGTATCGCTACTTCGAGACAATGCTGCCCACGTTCCTCTTGAGCCTGAGCGAACAGCTGCCCGAGGGACTTGCCCGAGACTCGGTACTCGACAACTACCGAGACGAGGTGTCGGAACCGAGCCATCTTGAACTGTTCGAAGTGTTCGCCAACTTCTACGGCGCTTCGAGCGCGCCAATATCTCCAGCGATGAAGACGTTGGTGACGTCGTACGACGACGTCCTGAAGCAAAGCCCGGTGGCGGCGCTGGCCGGTCTCTTGGCCTACGAGTACCAAGGATCGGCGATCGCGGAATCAAAAGCCGACGGTCTCGTCAAATACTTCAACGCTTCGAGCAATGCGGTGACCTTCTGGACGGTGCACGGAACAATCGAAGAAGATCACGCAGCGTGGACGATGGATGCCCTTTCGTCGCTCGAGCCTGACGAAACTGAGGTCGGTGCCGCCGCGCGTCTAGTGGGTGAGGCGTGGTGGGCCTTCTTAGACGAACGTGAGCTTTTGGCGGCATAGCAAGGGAGAATTTACGTTCTCCTTCCGTCCGACTGACAGACAGCGTGACTGGATGGTCCCTCAGCGCCAAACTTCGACTGACCCAACGAAATAGAAATGAAGACGCCGTTCACCTCATGGCACTACGACCACGAACGGAAGTACGCCGTCAACGTGAGTTTCCCCTTAGAACCTCTCGGTATCGCGTGCTCTCAAGATGTCAGGATCGGGAGCCTTCAAGACGTCAGATCGGTTGAAATGTGTTGAAAACCGGGCATTTAGAGTCGTATTGTCAGCGCGTACGACGATTGAAAAGAAGCCCAGATGTAGTTAGAAATGTGTCAATAATCGTCTCCGCCAAAGTGTTACGCTCCGATACAAGGACGTCTAGACCCAGCTTTCCTCTTTCCTGACAACTTGTCGGGATGTCGGAAGAAGGTGCGTGGTGGGACTTCCAGGAATGGTGCTTAGCGCCATCACAACCGCCGTTGGCGCAATCATGTATTGGGCCGTCACCTATCAAGGAACGGGTTTTCGCCTCTCGACGGTCGGGATAATTCTCATGATCGTCGGGGCCATTGGTTTCGTCGCGTCGACGATCGTTTTCGCCGTGTCACGCGGCCCCTTGCGTTCGAGCAGCCACTCCTTCGATCGTCAGGTCGTCAACGCCCAGGGAAATTCGAGTTCGGTCCATGAACAGTCCGACTAACAAAGTCCCACAAAGGGCCACGCCCTCTTACGACAGGGGGCGTCGCGCGTCTGAGTTCTCTAGTAGTTCGGACCACTGTTGGTTGATTCGACACGAAGAATCGCAAGGGCTTGCGGTACCTGAAGGGCATTCGCCTCTCCAGGAGACAGGAGAAAGGAACGACTAATGGGAAAAAGAGACAAGGCGCGGAACACCGCTCGAGTTGCCAAGGGCAAGGTGAAGGAAATCGCTGGGAAGACTGCCGGCGATGAGCACCTCGAAGCCGACGGGAGATCCGATCAGGTGGTGGGCAACATGAAGCAGGCCGGAGAGAAGGTCAAGGATGCTCTCAAGGAATAGATCGATTGTCCACTCGAGGGACACAACGGACCGCCCGTCGACAGGGATTACGCGCCTCCCCCTAATCCCTGTCGACGGCGATACATCGAAGAGCAACGTCGACAAGACGCGCGGCGTAACCCATCGAGGAGACAGCTCGGTTCAAATGTCTGCGCAACCTCTTACGTCACTCGAACTGCTTCGACAACTCGAGGCGTTCGTACACGAGCTGCTCGAGATCAGTAGGACGGAATGAAGACCGCCGTTACCTGACGCGAACTGGGCGCCCGCTCCCACCCAGTTCGCGCGGCCCGAAACAAATGTGATGTACGTGCAGTACGAAATGACTACCGAGAACGGAAAAGACCCATGAAACGATTTGTAAGACGGCAAGCGCCAGATGACCACGAATTGAAACTCATGGCGCGGTCCGACGAACTGAAGGCGGACTTGCTTCGCACCACGACGACCACAGCGAGTGCGACACAGGCGCCTGACGTTGACGGTGTGACCGATATTGAGCCCGTGCTCGCCACTGAGCGACCCACACTCGACCAGATGTGGGGACTTGAGTGACGAAATATGAAGTGGCGTCAAGACGATTGTTCCCCGCTCCACTTCCGAGAGCAACGATTCGGATTCCATCTCCTCGACTCTTGGACTGAGAACCGTTCATCACTAGTTCAGTGGGAATTGAAGGTTTCCTAAACAGATCGCCGCACGTGTGTCCGTTTCAACTTGAAGCAGGCCCGAGCCCCGTGATTATTGCGTACCGCACATAAACGCAAGTCAGAGAGACGTTGACTTAAAATCCTATGACTATGGCGCGTAAGGGAAAGTCAAAAGGTCGATCCCCTAAGACTGGTGCAAAGTGGCTTCTGTACGTACGCGCCGCCGGTCCCGGGCTCATTACCGGTGCCTCTGACGATGACCCTTCGGGCATCGCCACCTACGCCCAAGCCGGATCGAAGTACGGACTGTCGTTCCTGTGGGCCGCCCTTCTCTCCTTTCCTCTCATGGTCGCGGTCCAAGAGATATGTGACCGGACGGCCCTCGCGACGGGAAGAGGCCTCGGAGAACTCGCGGCCGATCGCTTCGAGCGATTTGGAAAGGCCATCATCGCGGTCCTACTTTCCATACTCATCATCGCCAACACGTTGAACATCGCTGCCGACTTGGTCGCCATTGGTTCGGGAATGACCCTTCTCAGGGCTGGACCAACGTGGGTCTGGGCTCTGGTCTCGGGCGTACTCATCTCCGTCCTCGTCGTGAAGGGATCGTTCGCCCGCATCACCATTGTCTTCAAGGCGTTGGCCGCGGCGCTGTTGGTCTACATCGTCGTCGCGGTGATCGTCACGCACAACTGGTTTCGAGTCCTCGCCTACACCGTTATCCCCCACGTGCAATTCAACAAGGCCTACATCGCGTTACTGGTCGCCATCCTCGGCACCACGATCTCGCCGTATCTCTTCTTCTGGCAAAGCGCCAACCGTCTGGAAGAGATGCGCGATGAACGAGAGGGAGGTGACAATCCCGCGCCGCTCAAGACGAGGAGTCATTATCGAGCGAAGCTCAAGCAGCGTACGAGTCGAGTCGACGTCTTCACCGGTATGGCGTTCTCCAACATCGTGATGTTCGCGATCATCGCCGCGACCGGGGAAACGCTCCACGTTCACGGCGTGACCAATATCCAAAGTGCCGCCCAAGCGGCGAGCTCGCTCAAGCCCTTCGCCGGGAAGTTGTCCAGCGTCATCTTCGCGCTCGGCTTTATCGGGAGTGGTCTTCTCACCGTGCCCGTACTCGCCGCGTCGGGATCGGTTGGACTCTCGGGCCTCATCGGAAAGGACTGGGGATTCTCCAAGACCATTCGAGAAGCGCCGCTGTTCTACTGCCTTGTGGGTGTGGGAACACTGGGTGGCACGGCGCTCAGCCTCTTGCACGTTAACCCCATCAAGCTCTTGGTCTTCGTCGCGGTGATCAATGGCGTTATCGCGGCTCCCCTGCTCATCATCGTCATGATCGTCTCGAACAACCGTCGTCTCATGGGTGACTACGTCAATGGTCACGCCGCCAATATCCTCGGTTGGCTCACGTGCGCAATCATGGCGGTGGCGTCCGTCGTGCTCTTCGCCACGGGTGGAGTTTCCTTCTAATGTCTCACCCCACCCCGTCCACGCGAGAATGGGAAGAAACCCTTTTGAAAAGTGACGAGGCAGCGCGTGCGCGGCGCTGGAGCGCCACCGTGCGTTCGACCTTGGCGCACATGAAGATGAATCGCGTCAACATCGCCGCGGGCGCGTTCGCGTACCGCTGGTTCCTCGCCATCTTTCCGATCATCATCGCCCTCTTAGGTATCGCCACCCTGGTCACGGTGTCGCGCAGCTTCGTGCTCAACCTTCTGCACGGCGTGACCAAATCACTTCCCGCAGGCGCGGCGCAGGTCTTCACCGGCGCAATCTCGCACGCCACGCAACGTACCCGCGCCGACCTCATCACCACCGTCGTGGCGTGCGTGGTGGCGTTGTGGAGTGCGACGTCAGGCATGGTGATCGTCGAAGAAGGACTGGACATGGCCTACGACGTTCCCCTGGACCGCTCGTTCTTCGCCAAGCGCATCGTGGCGATACCACTGCTCATCGGCGCGACCGTGCTCGGAAGTGCCGCGTCCGCGTTGATCATCTTCGGCCCGCAGTTGGGAAACGTCATCAAGCACACGGCGCCAATCGGAGGCACTGCCTTTAGCGCCGTGTGGACGATACTGCGCTTTCTCATCGCGCTCGGCCTGATGAATCTCTTGATGGCCTTTCTCTACTTCGTGGCGCCCAATCGTCCTCGCGCGCGCTGGCGTTGGTTCAGTCCCGGCGCGCTCGTCGCGACGATCCTCTGGGCGCTCGTCTCGTGGGGCTTCTCCTTTTACACCTCGAGTTTCGGTTCCTACGGCAATACGTACGGCGCGTTCGCGGGCGTCGCCATCCTCATCTTTTGGCTCTACCTGACGGGTCTCGCGATCTTGACGGGCGGAGAACTCAACGCCGCGCTCGAACGGCGCGACGTGGAACCTGACGAGCAAACGGCGGTGCCCCTCGAGGCACCGCCGTCAACGTAAGACCACACGAGGGGCCGCTCACTCCAGAGCGAACTGGCTCTCCGACGCGACACTCAACGTGCCAGTGTCACCCTCGACGTCGACGTGTTGATGTTTTCCGCCAATCAAGAGTCCCGCGACGACGGCCGCTGACGCGACCAACGCCGCACTCACTTCAAAGGCCGTCGTGTAACCGTGGACTGCACCCGCACTGCGCGTCGAAGCATTGTGAACGCGAAGCGCCAAGTAACTCACCGTGGCCGACGCCGCAATGGTGTTCAAGAGCGCGGTGCCCAGAGCACCACCAACCTGTTGGGTGGTGTTGACGAGCGCACTCGCGACGCCAGCGTTCTCTTCGTCGACACCAAAGAGCGAGGTGCTGTTCATTGGCACGAACGTAATTCCCATGCCGATACTCACGAGGATCTCACCCACCAAGACGTGCGTCACGTACGAGCTGCTCGGCGTGAGCCGTGAGAACCAGAGCAGTCCCAAGGTCGCCAATGACAGACCGGTGACCAGTAGTCCCCTCGGTCCGGTTCGCGGTAGGAGTCGACTTGAGACGCCCGCGCCCGCGATGATGCCCGCCGAGAACGGCAGGAAGGCGAAGCCCGTCTTCAGCGCGCTGTAGCCCAAGGTCCCCTGCAAGAAGTAGGTGAGAAACAAGAACGTCCCGAGCATGGCCATCCCGACTAACAGCGACGCGAGGAATGATCCACCGCGCCGGCGATCGAGGACGACCTTCAGCGGTAGCAACGGATGCGTGGAGCGCAGTTCGATGAGTACGAAAGCCACAAGGAACAACACTGCGCCGGTCAACAAGGACACCGTCAACGTCGATCCCCAACCGTGTGACGCGACCATCGTGAAGCCGTAGACGAGGAGGAAGAGTCCCACCGTCGAGGTCAGCGCGCCGGGTAGGTCGTAGCCGTGGCGGGTCTCCACTCGACTTTCTCGTATCACCAGTGTGGCCGCGACGGCGGCGAAGAGCGCGATGGGCACGTTGATCAAGAGCGTCCAGCGCCACGAGGCGTACTGGGTCAGCACGCCACCGAGCACGAGGCCAAGAGCAGCGCCGCCGCCGGCGATCGCACCGTAGACACCGAACGCTCGCGCGCGCTCGCGCGCCTCCGTAAAGGTCACCGTCAACAAGGACAGTGCCGCTGGCGCCATAAGGGCACCGAAGGCACCCTGGATAGCGCGCGCTCCGAAAAGCATGGCCTGGTTCGGTGCGAATCCTGCGATGCCCGACGCGAGTCCAAATCCGATGAGTCCAATCACGAAAACGCGTCGACGCCCCAGGTAGTCGGCAATGCGCCCACCGAGAAGTAGGAAACTTCCGAACGCGAGGGTGTAGGCACTCATCACCCACTGTCGGTTCGCGACAGAGATGTGCAGGGCGCGTTGCGCGCTGGGCAACGCCACCACGACGACCGTGGCGTCGAGCACGATGATGAGTTGGGCGATCGCAATAATGGCGAGGGTCCAATAGCGCTTGGGATCCGGTACCGCCTCCTCAAGAGGAGCACCGCTATTCATGACTTCAGTGGTCATATTTCTCTTCTTTCTGGTATGACTGATACTGCGGGGGGCTGAATTACTGAGATACTGCGAATACTCTGAACGCAGACCGGATTGAATCGGAACTACGGTTCCGGATAAATCCCACTATAGTAACGATGGTTCCGTTTGTCAACAACGCCGTTTGGAGGACTCATGACTGAGGATGACCGGGGCGCTCACGGGGCGTCAAGCGCGGTACAGACAGCGCCACCAGCCGTTTCAGCGTTAATCGAGCCACGCCCCATGCGCGCCGACGCCGCGAGAAACCACGAGAAGATACTCCAGGCGGCTGAGGAGATATTTGCCCTCGACGGCGTCATGGTCCCGATCGACATCGTTGCCGAACGCGCGGGTGTTGGTATCGGGACCTTGTATCGCCACTTCCCCACGAAGGAAGCCCTCTACGAAGCGATCGTCATGACGCGTCTCACGAGTCTCCTCGCAACGGCCGACGAGTGCGTGAAGAATCCCAACGCGCAGGAGGGTCTCTGCTCGTTCTTGCGCGAATTCGCACACCAGTCATCAGAGAAAAAGGATCTCTTCGACGCGCTCGGCCAAGCCGGCATTGACATCAAGGCGCGCTTCTCTGACACGTTCGAAGTACTCATGGCGCGCGTTGACTCTCTTCGTCAACGCGCCGTCGACGAGGGCGCGGTTCGAGCCGACGTCGGCACCAAGGACATATTGAACTTGGTCATGGGGAGTTGCCACGCGGCCGGTCCGAGCGGCATTGATGACACGAGTCTCCAACGCCTTGTCGACATCATCCTTGCGGGCATCGAAACCCGAAGCTGACTCACCGCACGACGGCGCCATCGTGCGCAATCGCTTCCTCGTCACGCAAGACCCCGGCAACTCTCCGAACGTGAAGCTCGGCGCGACCTCTTCCAACCGCAACGTCTCGGTCATTTGAAGGTCGACGGGCCACGAAATCCGTTGTGGAAAGGGAATTCTTGCTGAGCCGTTGACATTGATATCATAATGATGTTATATTCGCATCATGTTGATATCGGACTTTGTAGAGAGTATTCGCGGTGACTTCAAGAACTTGGCCGATATCGCAGGCCCCGAGACGGCGTCCGTCGTCGAACGACTCGGCGCCGCACTCGAGCCAGCGATGCAAAAGCATTTCCTGGACGCTCTCAACGACCTCGTACAGGAGTTCAATCTCCACGACGGCGCACCACTCACGTTGAGCTTCGAGGGTGACGCGGTGCGCCTCACACGCCTCGTTCCCGTCAGCCCTGAGACAACCCCTCCCACGGGTGACTACTCGGCGCGCATCGCGCTACGACTCACCGACGATCTGAAAGAGAACATCGAGAATCTCGCGACCGACGTAGGGTCGTCCGTCAACTCGTGGATCGTGCGCTCACTCGAGCGATCGGTCCGAAGCGATCCTTCTGGTTCGTTCGTCGTTGGAAAACGTCAGCTGCGCGGCAAGGGCCGCGCCTAAATCGAAGATCCACGTGCGCCATGAGATACCTTGCTCCCCGACTACCCGTCACGACGCTCGACGTGTCGTACCGCCGAGCCCGACACGACACGTTGAACTTCGAGACCTGCGGGGGTGAGCGCTCGTCACCGGACGACGCCTCCCTTGAGGCGCCGAGCCAACTGTTGTACTTCCCCGCGAAGGCCGCGGAGAGGATCGTCGTCACGAATCAACGAAGGGAAGTCAACATGACCAACGAATCAAACGCCGCGAGCAACGCCAACCAAGGCGATGCTCTTTGGCCACGCGGGTCCGGTCACGAAAGGACCGAGACGTTCTCCCCAACTGGACCTGTGCTGGTCAAGATCGCCACGAAGAGCGGGGACGTGCGGGTTCGCTCGATCGAGGGTAACCAACTCGAGGTGACGCTTCGCGCGAGTTCGTCGAAGTTCGAACATCTCCTCGAGCTCGCGGTCGTCCGCTTCGACACCACGAGCAACCTGTTGGAGATCGAGTCACAACCGGGAACCTTCTCCGGGTCGTTCCGGGGCGTGCGAGGTTCCGCCAGGTCGTGGTTCGACTTTGGCAGTTCCGACCTCGACGTGTTCGTCGTGCTTCCCCACGACTCGTCCTTGGAGATCAAGACCATATCGGGGGACTCCTCGCTGGAGGGTCCCTTCGATGACGTCGACGTGGCAAGCGCCTCAGGTGACGTGAGTGCTCTCGACTCGTGCCGCACGCTCGACGTCAAGACCGCATCGGGCGACGTTCGTACGGGCAACGTGCTCGACGTCCTCAAATGCCGCAGCGCCTCGGGCGACGTTCGTTGTGACGGCGCGGCAACGAAGACCAATATCGCCAGCGCCTCGGGTGACGTCGACCTCTCGGTGGATCGCCCCGGCAACGTCGTCGTCAAGGTCGTCTCGGGTGACGTGCACGTCGGCGTGCAACGGGGCCTCGTCGTTGACGTCAACGGCAACACCGTGTCGGGAGATCTCGGTTCAAACATCGATCTCGACGCCAAGGGCGACGCGACGAGCGACGAGGACGTGCTCTTCATCAAGGTCAACACGGTGTCGGGTGATATCAGGGTTGACAAGGCGTCGTAGCCATTCGTTCGATTCTTTAAATCGTCAGTCCCTCAACGTCGTGGGGCTGAAGGTCCTCTCGACCACGTTGGCGCCGGGTCGGTAGGCCAGGTGCGCCGCGCGCGGGGCGTCGAGCAACGCAAAGTCGGCGCGCGCGCCCACACCAAGGTGACCGACGTCGTCACGACGCAGCGCCAGCGCGCCGCCTTTGGTCGCCGCGTAGAGCGCCTCGTCGACACTCATGGCCATCTCACGCACCGCCAACGCGATTACGAAGGCCATGCTCGTCACGTAGGACGATCCCGGGTTGCAGTCCGTCGCGAGCGCCACGCTCACCCCGGCGTCGAGCAAGCGACGAGCGGACGGGTAGGGCGAACGCGTCGAGAACTCCGCACCCGGGAGCAACGTCGCGACGGTCGCCGACGCACTCAAGAGATCGATGTCGTGGTCGTCGAGGTACGTACAGTGATCGACACTGGCGCAGTCGAGATCGACCGCGAGAGCAATTGCGCCACTATGAGCCAGTTGGTTGGCGTGTAGACGAGGGGCGAGACCCTTCGCTCGCGCGTGGGTCAGCACCTCGCGCGCCTCGTCGACGCTGAACGCTCCTCGGTCGCAAAAGACGTCAGCCCACTTGGCGTGCGGCGCGCACGAATCGAGCATCGACGAGGTCAAGAGCTCGACGTAACCGTCCCGGTTGTTCGTGAATTCCGATGGCACGACGTGCGCGCCCAGCCAGGTCACTTCTTCGCTGAACGCACTGGCCACCTCGAGTGCACGCGTCTCGCCGACCGTCGTTAACTCGTAGCCGGACTTGATCTCTACGGTCGTTACGCCCCCGGCGAACATCTCGGCGACGCGTGTACGCGTGCCGCGACGAAGTTCATCGAACGTGGCCGCTCTCGTTGAGGCGACGGTGCGCGCAATTCCCCCACCGTCGTAGTGCACGCCCGCCATGCGCGCCTCGAACTCGTCGCTGCGTTCGCCGGCGAAGACGAGGTGAGTGTGCGAGTCAACGAAGCCCGGCACCACCGCGCGATTTGATGCGTCGATCTCCTCGTCAGCGTCGGGCGCCTCGGCGTCGGGCCCGACCCAGAGCACCTGGTCGTCATCCACGACGAAGGCCGCATCAAAAAGTCGGCCGAGCGCGCTGTAGTCACCGAGCGTGGGATCGTTCGTCGTCAACTCGCTCACGTGTCGAACGACGCGCGTGGTCATCAGCTCTCGCGCATGGGGACGCGCAGACCCGTCTTCTCGGCCGTTTCGTCGGCGATGTCGTAACCGGCGTCCACGTGGCGAAGCACGCCCATCGCCGGGTCGTTCGTCAGCACTCGGCGGAGCTTCTCGCCCGCCAACGCGGTGCCGTCGGCGACGCACACCTGGCCCGCGTGAATGGAACGACCGATGCCGACACCCCCGCCGTGATGGATGGACACCCACGACGCACCCGACGCCGTGTTCACGAGTGCGTTGAGGAGTGGCCAGTCCGCAATGGCGTCCGAACCATCGAGCATGGACTCGGTCTCGCGGTACGGAGAAGCGACCGAACCACTGTCGAGGTGATCGCGTCCAATGACGAGGGGTGCCTTCACCGCACCCGAGGCCACGAGTTCGTTGAAGGCCACACCCGCCTGGTCGCGTTCGCCGTAACCCAGCCAGCAGATGCGCGCCGGCAGTCCCTGGAAGGCCACGCGGTCTTGGGCCTTCGTGATCCAGCGACGAAGAAGATCGTTCTCGGGAAAGAGGTCGAGCACGGCCTGGTCGGTCGCGGCGATGTCAGCGGGATCACCCGACAGCGCCGCCCAGCGAAAGGGTCCCTTTCCTTCACAGAACAGCGGACGGATGTACGCCGGCACGAAGCCCGGGTAGTCGAAGGCTCGCGCGTAGCCACCAAGTTGGGCCTCACCGCGCAGCGAGTTGCCGTAGTCGAAGACCTCGGCGCCCTCGTCCATGAAGCCGACCATCGCCTCGACGTGGCGCACGATGGATTCGCGTGCACGGTCGGTGAACTCTTCGGGTTTCTTCTCGGCATAGTCGGACCAGTCACCGAGGTCGATGCCCTCGGGCAGATAGCTCAACGGATCGTGGGCGGACGTCTGGTCGGTGACGATGTCGACCTCGACGCCACGACGAAGGATCTCCGGCAGTATCGTCGCGGCGTTGCCGAGGAGTCCTACGCTCAGCGCCTCGCGGTCCTTCTTTGACTGGGCTACTCGCGCGAGCGCCTCGTCGAGGTCGTCCGTCCACTCGTCCAAGTAGCGCTGATCGACACGGCGTTGCAAACGGCTGGGATCGACGTCCACGCAGAGGCATACCCCGTCGTTCATCGTGACGGCGAGTGGCTGCGCGCCGCCCATCCCACCGGCGCCGCTGGTCAGCGTCAGCGTGCCCGCCAACGTACCGTTGAAGCGCTTGACGGCAATGGCCGCGAAGGTCTCGTAGGTCCCTTGCAGGATTCCTTGCGTACCGATATAGATCCACGAGCCCGCGGTCATCTGGCCGTACATGGTGAGACCCAGTGCTTCGAGTCGACGAAACTCGGGCCACGTCGCCCAGTCCGGCACCAGGTTCGAGTTCGCGATCAACACGCGCGGCGCCCACTCGTGGGTCTGCAGGACACCGACGGGCCGACCGGACTGGACCAGCATGGTCTCGTCGGCCTTCAGGGTCGTGAGCGTGCGGATGAGCGCATCGAAACTGCGCCAGTCGCGCGCCGCGCGACCCGTGCCGCCGTAGACGACGAGATCATCGGGGCGCTCAGCGACCTCGGGATCGAGGTTGTTCTGCAACATGCGCAGCGCGGCCTCTTGGGGCCAGCCGAGAGCGCTGATGGACGTGCCTCTCGCGGCTCGAACGGGTCGCGCACCTTCCATGAAGTCTCCTTCGCCTAACGCAACGTCACGAAACGCGACGCCGTCTCGAGTAGTTCGCGGTTCGCGACGAGCTCGGAGACGGCAGCGATCTCGGGCGAGAGCCAGCGGTCGTGACCCGGTCCCCCCGAGCGCGCGTTCACGCGCTCGGCAATCGCTTGCGTCACCGGTGAGGGGGTTAACGGCGCTCGAAGCGCCAGGGCGCGCGCGCTCGCGAGCAGTTCGATCGCCACGACGTCACGAAAGGCGTCGAGCGCTTTACGAAGTTTCCTCGCGGCGTGCCAACCCATCGAGACGTGATCTTCTTGCATACCTGACGAGGGAATGGAGTCGACGCTGGCCGGTGAGGCGAGACGCTTCATCTCGGTCACCAGTGCGGCCTGGGCGTACTGGGCGATCATGAGACCCGAGTCCACGCCCGCCTCGTGCGCGAGGAACGGGGGCAGGCCGTAGCTGCGGTTCTCGTCGAGCATCCGGTCGGTGCGGCGCTCGGACATCGACGCCACGTCGGCGAGGGCAATGGCCAGAAAGTCGAGCGCGTAGCCAACGGGCGCGCCGTGAAAGTTGCCGTTCGACACCAGTGATCCGTCGGCCAGTACCGAGGGGTTGTCGATCGCCGCGGCCAACTCGATGTCGGCGACGCCGGCGGCGTAGCTGAACGTGTCGCGCGCCGCCCCGTGCACTTGAGGGGCGCAGCGAAGTGAGTAGGCGTCTTGCACCTGAGAGAAGTCGTCGAGATGGGCGTCGACGATCTCGGAGTCACTGAGGAGCGCCATTAGGTTCTGCGCACTCGCGAGTTGACCGGGATGGGGTCGTAGGGCGTGGATCTCGGCGAGGAACACGCGATTCGTGCCGCGAAGGGCCTGGATCGACATCGCCGCCGCCAGGTCTATCTGTTGCATCAGCGCCATACCGTCGTCGAGGGCCAACACGAGCTGTCCCAACATGCCGTCGGTGCCGTTGATGAGGGCGAGTCCCTCCTTTTCGGCGAGTTCGACCGGGCTGAGCCCCGCGTCGGCGAGCGCGTCCGCCGCGCGGCGACGCGCGCCCCCGGCGTCACGAACGTCACCCTCGCCCATCAACGCCAGCGCGACGTGCGCGAGCGGCGCGAGGTCGCCTGAGCATCCCAGTGATCCGAACTCGTGCACGATGGGCGTGATGCCCGCGTTCAACAGTGCGGCGTACGCCTCGGCGGTCGTGGTGCGAACACCCGACACGCCACTGCAGAGATTGGTGAGACGCGACACCATCATCGCTCGAACGACCTCGGTCTCAACTTCTGGTCCCACGCCCGCGGCGTGTGAGCGAATTAACGATCGTTGGAGGTCTCGACGTCGCTCTGGCGAGATTGACGTCGTCGCGAGGGAACCAAAGCCCGTCGAGAGGCCGTAGATCGGTGCGCCGCTGTCGACGAGCACGTCGATCGCCCCTCGTTGACGCGTGAGACGCTCCAGTACTTCGCGACTGAGGGCGACGGGCTCGTAGCGGCGCGCGACGGCTATCAACTGCGCCCTCGAGAGAGGTTCAAGTCCTACGAACACGGTCACGCCGTTCTCCTTTGCACGCCCGCGAGCGCCTCGAGTACTAAGAGTGCCGCCAGACGAACGGTTCTTCGGTCGATGCTGTCTTGTTCGGCGTCGATCTCCGTGAAGTCGATCGCGACGACGGACCTCGACGACGTCACCTCGCGCACGAAACGACGAAGCTCGTCAGCGCTCAGTCCCCCGGGCGCCGCGGCGGGACATCCCGGCACGACGGCTTGATCGGCCACGTCGAGGTCGACGTCGACGTAGACCTTGCGACCGTCCGCGCCCGCTATCTCGAGCGCGCGCCGGGCGATCACGGCGACGTCCTCGTGACGAAACGCGTCGCGTCCGATGATCGTCACCCCCGCGGCGAGAGCGTGGCGGGCGTACGCGGCGGAGTTTGAGAAGTCACCGAGTCCGACTTGGACGACGCGAAGGGGATCGAGCCCTTCGTCGAGAAGTTGGCGAACGGGCGAGCCATTGGAGCGTCCCTCGCGCATGTCCAAGTGCGCGTCGAGCGTAATCAGTCCGTAGTCGCCCATTGATTCACTCGCCAGCGCGCGCAGCGCGTGCCAGGTCGCGGCGTTGTCCCCTCCGAGCACGACCGTGAGTTCGGTGTTCGCGTCGATGGCCGCGAGAGCGGCGGCGACGCGCTCGCTCCCCCCCTCTTCGTCAGGGTCGTCGACGTCGCCGTGGTCGACGAGTACGACGGACTCGGTGAGGTCGACGTGATCTTCAAACGACCACGTCGAAAAGCGCGTGAGCGCTTCTCGAATGGCGGCCGGCGTGCTCGAAGCCGATCGCATCGACACCGAGGTCGCGTAGGTGGACACCCCGAGCAGTGCAACGTTGCGCCGGCCCTCGACGGGACCTGCGTGCAGCAACGTGGCCGCCGAGGGCCACTTGGAGTCGTGCGTCGTTGCCACAGAGCCCATGTTAGGCATGGGTGTTGAGTCGGATATCTCCATCGATGAACTCGCGTGGCGAGCCACCTCGTCGATTCGCTCTAGCGGTCGACGGTCCTCACACCACTCTCGACAGGCTCGTCGGGCTCGACCTCGATGTACGTGGGCACCGGTGTCGCGTCGAGTTCGTGACCCACGTCCTCGCCGTAGGCCGGCGTGGGTGTGGCGACGTACTCCCCTTCGGCGGTGCGCGAAACGATGTTGGGGGTCTTGCGCTTGCCACCGCCCCGATAGCTCTGCATCTCCTTGCAGATCTTGTAGGCGAGCGGGTAGGCAATGATCGGCGTGACGATCACGAGGATGCGCATCCCCCACAGCGTCGACTCGAGCGAAAGGTGGAAGAAGTTGGCGATGACGTCGGTGGAACTCGCGATGTGCAGCATCGCGAGAAACACCAACACGGCCACGCCGAAGGCGGTGCGCTTGGGCCGATCACTCGGTCGGTCCAAGAGGTGGTGGATCTCGTTGTCCTTGGTGAACTTGCGCTCCAACAACGGCCAGAGGTAGGCGACGTTGAAGATGATGCCCGGGAGGATGACGGCCGGGATGAAAACTTCGAGCGGGATCGTATGGCCGAAGCCCATGAACGACCAGGAGGGCCATATTCGCAGCGCTCCGTCGAGAAAGCCCATGTACCAGTCGGGCTGTACGGCGTAGGAGATTCGCGCGGCGTCGTAGGGTCCGAACTGCCAGATCGGGTTGATCTGGGCGAACGCACCGAGGAGTGCCGTGATGCCGCCCACGATGAAGAGGAAGCCGGTGGTCTTCGCGATGAAGACCGGGAACATTGGCGAGCCCACGACGTTCTTTTCGGTGCGACCCTTGCCTGGGAACTGAGTGTGCTTTTGTCGAACCAGCAAGAAGAGGTGGCCGCCGACGAGTCCGAGGATCACCAGGGGCAAGATCAACACGTGAAGAATGAAGAAGCGCGGAATGGTCGCCGTGCCGGGGAAGTTGCCGCCGAAGACCCAGAACGCGAGGTAGGAGCCGACGAAGGGGATCGACTCCATGATCGAGTACGCGATGCGAATGCCGGTACCCGAGACCAGGTCGTCAGGCAGTGAGTAACCGAGGAAGCCGTTGCCGATCGCGAGGATCAACAGCGTCAGACCGATCGTCCAGTTGAGTTCGCGGGGCTTACGGAAGGCGCCCGTGAAGAAGACGCGCGCCATGTGCACGACGATGGCACCGACGAAGATGTCGCACGCCCAGTGGTGCATCTGACGCATCAAGAGCCCGCCGCGCACCGTGAACGATATGTTCATCGTCGAGTCCCAGGCCTCGGTCACACGTTGACCATCCATAGGTTTGTACGGACCGTGGTAGATCACCGTCGCGACGCTTGGCACGAAATACAGCGTCAAGAAAACTCCGGTGACGAGAAGGATCACGAACGAATAGAGCGCGATCTCCCCGAGCATGAAAGACCAGTGATCGGGGAAGATCTTGTCCATGAACGTGCGGCCGCCCTTGGCGATGCCCAGGCGGTCGTCCAGCTCGTTGAGGGTCTGGCCGATCTTGCCGTAGGGTCCCGCGGCTTCGCGCTGCGCGCGCTTGTTGGTGGCGGACGCGTCGCTCAAAGCTTGCTCCCCGTGACCCGGTGCCGCTCGAAGAATCCCGGCCCGACGGGCTGGTCGTAGTCGGCCTGGGCGCGAATGTTGCCGTTGGAGTCGATGTAGAGCGGCAACTGCGGCAGGGGCCGCGGTGCCGGTCCGAACTGCGGGATGGCACCGTTGGTGACGTTGAACATTGATTGGTGGCAAGGACAAACGAGAAGTTGCAACTGCTGTTCGTAGAGGCCCACCGGACAGCCCAGGTGCGTACAGAGTTTGGAGTAGGCGACGTAACCCATTGGCCCCCAGGTCTCACGACCCTTTTGGGTCGTGAAGTTCTGGTTGGAGATGCGAATGAGGACCGTCTGATCGACTGCCTGGCCGCGATCGGAGTTCTCGGTACCTTCGGGAAAGACGGTCACGATGGATCCGATGGCGAGGTCCCCCACGTTGACGCGTCGTCCGGTCTGGTCGACGGCGTAGGAACCCTTCCGCCAGTCGGTGTGAAAGAGGGTGCCCTTCGGCAGTGGACCGAGGCTTCGCAGCAACGGAAAGAGCGCCACGATGCCAAAGATGCCCATGCCGCCGCCGAGGATGCCCGCGAGCATCTTTCGACGCTTGACGACGCTGCCGCCTCGTTCGACGATGGCCGCGGCGAAGGCCTCGCGATCGGCGTCGGAGTTGGCCAACGTGTGGCGCTCTTCGACGAACGGACCTCTCGGCATGAGGTACTTGCCCCACGCGACGAGTCCGACGCCCAACAAGAAGAGTCCCGCACCCATCGTCGCGCCGAGAATCCAAGGCTTGGCGTTCACCCAGAAACTGGCTCCAAAGGCCGCCACGAACAGGGTGCCGAAGAGGAAGGTCACGGCGATGACGCGCTCGACGGTCTGGGGATTCTTCGCCAGCGGCTGCAGGCGCAGGTCGTCCTCACTGAGGCCGTTCAACGAGACGGGCGTGCGGTGCTCTTCCAGGTCGCTCATGAGCGATCCCCAATCCAGTAACAAACGAGCATCAACAGCCCGAGCCCCACCAGGAGTCCCACAAAGCCCTCGGCCACCGGGCCGAGTCCCCCGAGACCGAAGCCACCGGGGTTGTTCGGGTGTTGGATCTCCGTCGTGACGTACTTCGTGATGTCGGCCACTTGCTGGTCGCTCAAGTTCCCCGTGAAGCGCGGCATGTTGCCCGGGCCCGTGCGGATGGCCTCGACCACCTGGAAGGCCGGGATGTTGCGAAGTGACGGCGAGAAGGTGCTCGCGGCGAGCGCGTCGCCGTCCCCTTCAATCGTGTGACACGACGCGCAGTTGAGCGCGAAGAGTGCGGCGCCATCGGCGACGTTCGCGTTCTTCAGATGAGGCGTCGGGATGTCGGGATAGCCGGGCAAGAGAGAGTTCACCCACGCCGCGATGGCAACCGCCTGGGTCGAAGTGAGCGCCGGTTGGCCACGTCGCGCCTGGATGGCGGCGACGTTCTTCGCCGGCATGCGTCCCGAGTCGATCCAAAAGGTGATCGTCGCGGGTCCGAGTCCGACGAGATCCGGGTACGCACCATTCGTGCCGTTCGCGGGCACGCCGTCCGCCTCGCTACCGTGGCACGACGCGCAGTTCTCCATGAAGAGTGCCTGGCCGAGCGTGTCCAACTTCGACGACGGCGCCTTGTAGGTGATGTACTTGTTGCCGTACTTGATGACGGTGCCACTCTTGTTCTTCACGACGATCGTCGAGTTCGGCGTGCCGGCGTTCTTGCGCGTGGTCTGGAGGATGTTGTTCGAGGCGTTCGCGGACCCCGCGAAGAGTAGGAGCGGTGCGGCCACGAACGCGCCGGAGGCGACGATGAGCGGGACGCGCCGAAAGAGGGATGAGTTCACACCCACCTACTTCAACAAGAAGAGGGCTGAGTAGAGCCCGATCCAGATGACGTCGACGAAGTGCCAGTAGTAACTCACGCCTTGGAAGGTGGCGAGTTCTCCGGGGTCACCTTCACGACCGCGCATGCGATACAAGAGGAACGACATCGCCACGAGTCCTAAGAACACGTGCAGTCCGTGCAGACCAGTGGTGATGAAGAAGACCGAGCCGTAGGAGTTGGTGTACCAACGCGTCGTGAGGTGCGTCCACTCGTAGGCCTGATTGCCAACGAAGAGGGCACCCATGATGATCGTGGCGATGACCCAGTTACGGGCGGCGCCACGGTGACGATGCTCGACCAACCACACGGCTCGTTGCATCGTGAACGACGACGCGATGAGCACGAGCGTGAAGATCCCTGACTGCAACACGTCGAGGTGCGTGCCGACGGGCGGCCACGCGGCGAGGTGCGCTCGGATGGTAAACAGGGCGGCGAAGAGTCCCGAGAAGAACATCAGCTCGGAACCGAGCCAAATCATCACGCCAATCGCCAACATCGGCGGTCGATCGTGAACAATCTTCTCTTGCTTCGCCAGGCTATTGGGGGAAACTGCCTGACTCACGCCTACCTTTCTAGTAGAAATCACGACCCCGCTGGGACGCTTCACGCGATTCGACCTAACGAATCGTGGCGGGAAGTTCCTTGCACGCGACAATCGCCAAGCGCCTCGTCGGGCGCGTCAACGCCACGTAGAGGGTGCGTAGGCCGCGAGGTGTGACGCCCGTTTCGCTCTTGGAACCACGATTCGCAATCTGACCAGGCTCAACAACCACGACGGCGTCGAACTCGAGACCGTTCGCGCCCTCGGCCGCGAGTACCACCAGATCAGCCGAAAGTCCCTTGGATTCCTGGTCTCGCGGATCGATCGCTTCGAGGCCACCGTCACGCAACACGGTCACGATTTCGTCCACTCGTGTCCTCGTCACGATGACCGCTACGCGGCCAGGCGCAACGGACTCGATCTCTTGTTTTGTCAGTTCGACGAGCGCGTTATTGAACTCGTGTTCGCTCACTTCTTTGACGATCGGGAGCGCTCCCGCGCGACGCACGGGGCGTGGGGGCTCGAGGTCCGGGGTCGCGGCCATGAGTGTTGCCGCCGCGAAGTTCAACACCTCTTCGGGGGTCCGATAGCTCACCGTGAGATCGACGCGCGATGGCGTACGACGCGGCGCGAGCACGTCCAACAACACATCCCACGAGGCCGACGACGAGGCCGTCGTTGCCTGACCCATGTCACCGACGATGGTCATCGAACCGGTGAGGTCGCGGCGCTTCAGGACGCGAAGCTCCATGGGCGAGAGATCTTGGGCTTCGTCGACCACGATGTGGCCGTAGGTGACGAACTCCGCCTCGTCGAGCTCTTGGGACTGGACAACGGCCAGTCGCTGCGCTTCACGCAACGCCGCCGCGCGGTGAACTCCTGAATACGCGTCGAGGTCGACGCCCGCGAGAACGCCTGGATCATTGGGTTTAAGGACCGGCCTCGGTCGACGGCGCGGTCCCACGAGGACTCTCGCCTCGTCGATCAACGCGGCGTCGGCCTTGGTCCAGGCGATCTCATCGGACGACGTGAACCTCGGGCGATACAGCAGCTCGATCTCCTCGTCGCTCAAGACGCCCTTGCCGGCCGACTTCAAAAGAGCCGGCGCGCCGAGAAGGTCGTGCAAGAGCTCCTGGCCCGACAATCTCGGCCAGATCCTCTGCAGGGCCTCTTTGAACTGAGGAGTATTGCGAATGAGGTCGGCCAACTCGCCGACCGCGTTGACCTCTTCTGAGTCGTCGTGCACGAAGCGGTCGCGGTACTCATGGGCCAAGCGGGTCGCCAACTCACGACCGACAGCCGAGCGCCGTTGGTTGTGATTACCCGGGCGTCGGCGAGCGCGTTCCACGACCTCTTCGGAGTAGCGAGCACGCAGCAGCACGATGGCACGCCCGACGGGGATCTCGACGTCGGCGCGCAGCGCACGCTCGCGCGTGACTAGAGCACGCGCGAGGACCTTCGCCATGCGTAGGTCGCCCTTCAACTGGTCCACCTCTTCGGGGTCGACGCCACGGACTTCGACGTTCGTGACGAGCCCCGCAATGGTGGACAAGGTGACGCCCGACTCGCCCAGCGACGGCAACACGTTCTCGATGTAGTTGAGGAAGAGTGGGTTTGGTCCTACGACCAAGACGCCCTGGCGCTCGAGCGTGGCGCGGTACGTGAAGAGAAGGTACGCCGCGCGGTGCAACGCCACGGCGGTCTTTCCGGTGCCGGGACCGCCCTGGACGAGGAGCACGCCCGCCAACGGACTGCGAATGATCTGGTCCTGTTCACCTTGGATCGTGGCGATGATGTCGCCCATACGACCGGTACGCGCGCGTCCGAGTGCCGCGAGCAACGCGCCGGGCCCTCCGAGCGCCATACCGCCGTCGACGAGACCTTCTTCGGTGGCGGAGCGAACTTCGTCCTCGGGTAGATCAAGTTCGCCGTTGGCGTCGGCGAAGTACTCGTCCTCGACGCCCGAGACTTCGTTGGCTCGAATGGCGACGTGACGGCGCCGCGAGAGGCCGAGCGGCTCGACGCCGGTGGCGCGATAGAACGCTTCGGCGACAGGGGCGCGCCAGTCGATCACTAATGGATTGAGCGCTTCGTCAGAGACGGCGAGGCGGCCCACGTGGTACGTGTCGCCGGTGCCGTCACCGTTGGCCTGGTAGTCAATGCGACCGAAGAAGAGCGACTGGTCGCCTATGGCGAGTTGGTCGAGGCGATGCAGCGCCGTTCCCATCACGACGTCGCGTTCTACGAGGTCACCGGCACCGCGCATGTTCGCCACCGCCGCGCTGTCACGCAGCGATCGCGCGCCTTGACGCATGTGATCGAGTGCCCCTAAGGCGAGATCGAGGAACTCTTGTTCCTCGGCTATCTCACGCTCGTGCGCCATTGACGACCTCTCTCCCATTCCCAAAATCGGGAAGAAACAAGTCTAGAGGAAGTGAGACACACCTTCGTAAGCCAATAGGGAGGCGCCCTCGCGTAGATTGGTGGAGGCAAAGGAGCGTCGTGAAAGAGCCAGTTTTCCTAAGGGCCTGTCGTGGCGAGTCCGTCGACCACGTGCCGGTGTGGTTCATGCGCCAGGCCGGTCGGTCCCTACCGGAGTACCGAGACCTGCGCGCTACGGGTTCGATCCTCGAGGCCATCGCCAGTCCCGAGCTGGCGTGTGAAGTCACGATGCAACCAGTTCGACGTTACGGCGTGGACGCCGCCATCCTCTTCTCCGACATTGTCGTCCCCTATCACGCCATTGGCTTTGGCGTGGACGTCGTGCCTCGTCGTGGTCCGGTTATTAGTGCACCGTTCAAGAGCACGTCCGACTTGGCTCGTCTGCGTGATTTGAGCGATGACGACATCAGCCACGTGACCAAAACTGTCGATCTCGTGGTCGAACAACTCAAAGAGACCAACACGCCCCTCATTGGTTTCGCCGGCGCACCCTTCACCGTGGCGAGCTACCTCGTCGAAGGCGCACCGACCCGAGAGTTCGCGGTCATCAAGACGATGATGCACGCGGAACCCGCGCTCTTCGATCAACTCCTCGATCGACTCGTCGATATCACCATCAGCTTCCTTCGCGCACAGATCAACCACGGGGCGCGCGCGATCCAACTCTTCGACTCCTGGGCCGGATCGCTCACGCGCGAAGAGTACGCGCGCTTCGCACTGCCGGCGACGAAGCGCGTCCTCGACGGCGTTGCGGACCTCGAGGTGCCGACGATTCTCTTCGGCGTCGGGACCGGCGAGCTCTTGGGTCTCATGAGCAGTGCCGAGAGCACCGTCGTGGGTATTGACTGGCACGTCGATCTCGACGAAGGTCGCCGGCGTGTGGGCGACAAGCCCGTTCAGGGCAATCTCGATCCCGCGCGCTGTCTCGGCGGCGAAGATCTGGCCATCGAGGCAGCGCGCGAAGTCATTGCCAAGGCCGGAATTGAGGCGGGACATATCTTTAACTTGGGACACGGCGTGCTGCCGACGACGGACCCCGCGGTCCTCGAAGCGGTCGTACGCGTCGTGCACGACGAGGGAAGGGCGGGAGTGAAATGAAGACCGGTGTTCTCGTCATGGCCCACGGCACGCCGTCGTCGCCCGAAGGCATCGAACCCTTCTACACACGAATTCGACGAGGTAGCCCTCCGACGCCCGAACTTCTCGCCGATCTCACCCGTCGTTACTTGGCCATTGGTGGCACGTCGCCGCTCAGCGAACGAACCGCCGCACAGGTCGCGGGGATCGCCACCGCGCTCGAGACCGACGCTCCCGGCGCTTTCGATGTGCGCTACGGCTCGAAGTTCGAACCACCGCTCCTCGAAGACGCGGCGGAGTCGTTTCGACGCGACGGGTTCACCAAGGTCGTGGGCATCGTCCTCGCGCCACACTCGTCGTCGCTGTCGACCGAGCAGTACATGAGTCGCGCGCGAACGACGCTCGGTGACGACGTTTCGTTCATCGCGATCGGCGCCTGGTACGACGCACCGGGCTTTCTGAATCTCATCGCCGAGCGAGTCAGTGACGCGTTGGCCACTATTCCGGCCTCGCGTCACGAAACGACCGAGGTCATCTTCAGCGCGCACTCGCTACCCGAGAAGGTCGTCGAACTCGGCGACACGTACCCCGAACAACTGAAAGAGAGCGCCGTCCTGGCGGCGGCGATCGCGGGCGTTAGCTCATTTGACGTGGCGTGGCAGTCCGCGGGACGCACGGCGGATCCCTGGCTCGGACCCGACATTTTGGTGTCGCTTCGCGAAAAGCGCAAACAGGGGTTCACCGACGTGGTGTCGTGTCCCATTGGCTTCGTGTCGGACCATCTCGAGGTGCTCTTCGACATCGACATCGAGGCCCAGAGCGTCGCGCGTGAAGTGGGGCTCAATCTCGTGCGCACGGCGTCGCTCAACGACGACCCCGCGTTCATGGCTGTGCTCGCCGGCGTCATCAGAACAGCCGTTGGTACGTGAGCCGCGCCTCCGTCGTCGTGGTCGGCGGAGGAATTAGCGGACTCGCGGCCGCGTGGGAGCTCTCGGGAGGCGAGACGGGACCCAACGAATCGACGCCGCGCGTTGAAGTGATCGAAGCGAGCGAACGTTTCGGAGGATCCCTCGCCACGACGAACTTCGCCGGACGCACGATCGATCTCGGAGCCGACGGGTTCTTGGCGAGGCGACCCGAAGCCGTAGCGCTCGTCAGAGAACTCGGACTAGGCGAAGAGCTCGAAGCGATCGACTCGAGCGGCGCGTGGCTTTGGTCGCGGGGCGACTTGCACGAACTCCCAAAGGGTCTCGTCCTCGGCGTACCCACGGATCTTCAAGCCATTCTGCACTTCAAGGGTCTGTCGTGGAAGGCTCGACTCGCGGCACGGCGTGACGTGCTCTCGCCGAAGAGAATGCTGATTGGTGACGACGCGACCGTTGGTGAGATCGTGCACACCAAGCTCGGTCGTGAGCTCAGTTACCAGTTCATCGAGCCCATGATCGGCGGCATCCAAGCGGGGCGTATCGACGAACTCTCCGCGAAGTCCGTTTTCCCCGCACTCTTCGACGCCGCGAAGAAGGGCGGTTCGCTCATGAAGGCGCTTCGTCCACCGAGTCCGCTGAACGCAGGGACTAAAGGTGACTCGGCGACAAGTGACCCGGTCTTCTATTCGCTCAGAGGCGGAGCCGGGTCGCTTCCGAGTGAACTCGCGACGCGACTTCAGGGGCGTGGCGTCGTCCTTCGCCACGGCGTCTCCGTCAACGCACTGCGTCGAACGCCCGCTGGTGACTATCCCTGGGAAGTGGACACGCTCACCACCACGACGCCGGCGAACGCGGTCATCCTCGCGACACCCGCGCCCGTGGTCGGTGCGCTCCTTGGTTCACTCGACCCGGCGATCGATGAACTCCGACAGATCGAGAGCGCCGGAGCGGCGATGGTTACCTTCGCCGTGACGGACGACAAGATATCGTTGCCGCCCCACGGCACGGGCATTCTCGTTCCTCTTAAGACACCCTGGGCCGGAGAGGGATCGATGATGGTGACCGCGGTCACGTTCCTCGATCGAAAGTGGCCCCACCTTCGTCGAGATCGCGACGTCTTACTGCGCGCGCACGTGGGACGAAGCGACGACAGTCGCTGGCTCGAGTTGACCGACGAGGAGCTAACGCATCGCGTGCGTAGTGAGCTCGAGATACTGCTCCCCCACTTCGCTGAGCCTTCTGAATCGCTGGTTCAACGATGGCCACTCGGACTGCCTCAGTACGTTGTCGGCCACGAAGAACGCGTTCAACGGGCGCGTGGCGCGAGTGCCAAGTTCTCCGTTGCCCTCGCGGGCAACGCCTACGACGGCGTCGGTATTCCCGCGAGCATCGGATCCGGTCGGCGAGCGGCCCGAGAGGTTCTCGAAATGATGAGTCACGAGGTTCGAACAGACTGAACAGCGTTTAAAGTGTCGACGTCAATATCCCGAACTGGCGGCCTCTAACTTGGTTACGTTTGGTCTCGGTTGCCTATTCCTTCGAGCGCACGCAGACGCGAACATCCACGGTCCCAACGCGGTTCGCCAAGACCTCCAAACGCTGACGCAGCCACACTCAAAACTCGCTGATCAGGTGAGATCTCTCGAACTTCCGTGAGCTCAAATAGCTGTCTAAACACTTTCAGCACGCAACTAATCTGCGAATCATGGTGGAGTGACTCAGCCACGCAAAGTGAGGAGTCGAGATGATTGAAATTATCGCCGGCGTTGAAATTCCCGACAGTGACTTGGTCGTCCAGGCCACGGAACTCGTGCGGGACGTCAGTCCCGCGCTGCTCTTTCATCACTCGCGCCGGGTCTATCTGTTCGGCATGCTTCAGGGCCAACGCCGTGGCTTGTACCCGGACCCGGAACTGCTGTACGTGGGAGCGATGTTTCACGACCTCGGGCTCACTGATCGTTACCGAACGACGAGTCAACGCTTTGAAGTTGATGGTGCTGACGAGGCGCGACGTTTCCTCAAGGACCACGGCATCGCTGAGGAGTCGCAACACCGGGTGTGGTCCGCTATTGCCCTTCACACGACACCTGGCATCCCTGAACACATGGAACCCGAAGTGGCGCTCGTAACTGCTGGCGTTGAGACCGATGTTCTCGGCATCGGTTACGAGGATCTAGATCAAGCGGCGATCCAGGCTGTTGTCGCGGTGCACCCTAGGCCAAACTTCAAATCACAGATCCTCGAGGCCTTCACAAACGGCTTTCACGATCGACCCGACACAACTTTCGGCACCGTGAACGCCGACGTTCTCGCCCACTTTTCACCAGGATTCATTCGGACCGACTTCGTGAATGTAATTGAACAGAGTGCGTGGCCGGAGTAAGAGCGAGTTAAGCGACGGGAAGACCTTCGAGTTGGTTCACCGATTCGCCTATCTGAATCGTCAGCGCGAGGGTTCTAGCCGGAGACCCGACGTCAACAATCTCCGAGTGGCGGATCTCCACTTGGGAAATTGGTGACTGAGCTATGGCGTCACAAGTTAGGCCTTGTCATTGTTCTTTGATTCGTCTTGTCCGGTGGTGTCGGTTTGCGATGGGGGCGGAAGAAACGCACTCAACTGATGGACAAGCGGTAACAGTTTTCGAGATTGTGAACTGTAAAGCCAGCTTTCATCAAGATGCGACCAGACGTAAGAGGTCGCCCTCGAGTCACCGCGATTGTCGCACCAAAATCACGGGCCTGACGTAAGCGGGAGGAGAGCACGGCTTGATAACAGCCACGTGATCGAAATTCTGGCAACGTGACCGCACCGTAGAGCCTTCCGATTTCGCCGTCGATTATGCAATAGCCAGTCGAAGCCGGCTGACCGTCTACATAGGCCACGAACTGAAACTCGGTAGACGTTTCGAGATTATGGAGAGCCTCACTAAGTCGAACACCTGTTGCCTGCTCGTCTGGCAACGATCTGCCCCAACCCTCAGTTTCGACGGCAATCGCATCTCGGAGGGATCGCTCATCACGGACGAGTTCGACGCTTATCTCCTTTGAGGGAGAACTCTCTACTGTGTCGTCACCAAGTTCACGGGCCAAGATCTGGTAGGAGTCGCTCAAGACTCCGCCACGAGCTCGTAAATATGCCTCGGTATCGAGGGGACGCGTTGCGCTCGATACCCACCAATGGATCGCATCGAGGCCCCAGCCCTCAATCTCGGACGCAACCTCGTCGAACACAGTGTCGAGTGATCTCAACGTAATCGACCACACAACCTGAGCCGCCGGTAGCGTCGGTGAGAGTAAACGCTCTGGATAGCGAAGAGGCCTGTATTCCGCCGTCCGAACGTCAATGAAATCATCCGGTAGAGCGGTTTCGTCAAGTGATGTGAGGGCTCCCAGAATCTCTTGAGTGCCCCATTTTCTCATTACGACTTCCCTCTCGTCACTACTGAACCGCTTCTTGTTGGGGTCAGCTCCGCCGACAGGCGGGCAGCATCCACCGAGTTTACCGAAAGGGCTTCAATTTTTCTCTGAGGCACGGGTGCTCTCCCTGTATCACTGCACCTGCAAATTGCATCGACACAATTGCACCCTGCACATGACTGCGCTACGTAGGAGCTTTAGCCACTCGGAGATTGTTGGTGTCGGAGAGCCGACGCCCACAATCCGACTGGCGCATTACGCAATGGGAGTAACGCGCGCGCTCGTACTAGCTACGAAGACTGGCTCAACTCAAGTTGGCCATTCCGCAACTAGAACAAAACTTTCCTTGGGCACTAAACGGAGTTCCACAATTTTCACAGAACAGCCCTGTGGTCCTCGCATCGCTTCTGCGAGCGGCAACTCCTCCGTCGAGAGCTTGACCCTCGACCCTTAGAACCTTCGGTCTTACTACGAGCAGGTAGTAAATAGCGATCAACGAGCCGCATCCATAAAAAACCGTGAAAACGGAGATCACAATGATCCAGGCGGTCTTCGAAGAGCCCGCAGAATCAAAATCCTCCTTCGAGTGTGAAGACACATCAACAATCGCCCAAATGGAGATTCCGAGAAAGCCCAAGAGAAAAATAAGAACGAACAAGACGACTAGTAGGTCAGGACCGAAGATCATACTTACGAGCACGACTTGACTATACGTTCAACGCAATCGAGAGCGACTGTCCTGGGACAAGAAATGGCGAACTAGGGTGCGCTCCCTGTATCACTACATTCGCAAACTTCATCGACACGATCGGACGTTGCGTATCGTAGGAATTTACTGATTCCGCGATGATCGCAGATTTTTGGTGTCGGAGACCCGACGTGACAGATCTGCAACCTCTCATTGGCGCCTTGACTAGCGCCGTCGCGTGCCGAGACGATCGCGCTCGGCAATCGGGTCGCCATCTTTACTTGTGTGGTGCGAGAGATTGACCTAAGCCGGCGGACTCGAGTTGCGTCAGGAGTTCGCGGGACGAGCGGAACTGGGCGGTCTGCATCCCCAGCTTGCTGGCGGCATAGAGGTTCTCCTCCGTGTCATCAATCATCAACATCGTCTCGGCCATCAGGCCAAAACGGTCGAGCAATCGTGTGAAGATGGCTGGATCCGGCTTTGCGATTCCTTCCCGACCGGAAACGACCGTGCCGTCAAACCATCGAAGGAACGGGAACCGCCGAAGGCGGAGCGGATACGTTTCCGCTTCCATGTTGGTGAGCGCGTAGCAGGGCAGCCCGGCTTCTTTCAACTCACGGAGGACCTCCACCGTTCCCGTTACGACACCTCTGATCATCTCCTCGCTGCGCCGGGACCATGCCCAGATGAGTTCGGAATATTCGGGGTACCGAGAGGCGAGCTCCGCGCATGACACCGCAGTCGAGACGCCCCGGTCGTGGGGGGCGTGCCAGGCCGGCGAACAGACCTCTTCGAGGAACCACTCCATCTGCGCCTCGTCCGCGATCAACTTGCGGTAGAGGTGCCGAGGGTTCCAATCGAGCAGGACCCCGCCCACATCGAAGACCACTGCCTCGATCGGCGGAATCCGAGCAGGTGTGTGAGAACTCACAATTTATATGTTAGTTTGAACATCATGGATGTGCAATCTCGCCATCAGATGATCATGCAGGCCCTCCGTGAACGCAGTCCGGTGTTGGTCGGGGAGCTGGCCGCGGTACTCGATTGCTCTGAGATGACCGTGCGGCGTGACCTCGAGTCGCTGGAGCGCAGTGGAGGCCTGCGCCGCGTGCACGGAGGAGCGGCGAGCGTTTTCCTCAGTGCCGAAGAGACCCCTTACGGCGTTCGCGCCCTCGAGTCTCGCGAAGCCAAGGCGGCGATAGGCGGTGCTGCCGCCAGTCTCCTCTCCGATGGGGAGACCGTCATCCTCGACGGTGGGACTACCGCGATGGAAGTCGCTCGCGCACTTCGCAGCCGGCGAATGACCGTCATGCCACTCGCTCTCAGACCCATTTTTGAGTTGCACGAGTGTCCAGGCATCAATCTTCTCCTCCCGGGAGGTGAGGTCCGTCCAGGCGAACTGTCCTTGACGGGAGGGCTTACTGAACATTCTTTTTCGCAGCTCCGGTTCGACACATTCGTTATGGGCCCGTGCGGCATCGACGCCAGGGCCGGCATCACGACGCACCTTCTCGCCGAGACGGCAGTGAAGCGCTACGCCGCCAAAGCGTCGCAGCGGGTCATCGCCGTAGCGGACTCTTCGAAGCTCGGCCGAGTGGCGTTCGGCCACGTCTGCGATCTCGACGACATCGACATCGTCCTTACCGATACCGGAGCCAACCAGCAGGTCGTGGACGAGTTGCGGAACGCTGGCGTCGACGTCCGGTGCGTCTGACGCTGATCCCGGATCCGAACCAACGAGCGGCGCCAACCTCGCCGGACCGGTGGCCGCGTTTAGCCGTCATCGCCGTGTTCTTCGTACACGGCTTCCTGTTCGCCTCCTGGACGGCCCACATTCCGCAGTTGAAACAGCACCTCGGCCTGAGCAATGGCCAACTCGGGATCGCCTTGATCGGAGCTCCCATCGGTTCAATCCTCGCGATGGTGTTGGCAGCCCGCCTCTTGCCGAAAGTTGGAAGCCGGCGGATGGTGCTCGTTACCCTCGTCGGCTACTGCGTCTCAGGTCCTTTCATCGGGCTCACTGGTTCGTTCGGGACATTCTTTGTCGCGTTCCTCCTCTGGGGCTTTTTTCAAGGGATGCTCGACGTGTCAATGAACACCCAAGCAATCACGGTCGAGCGATTCTCGGGTCGCGTGTTGTTGCCGGGTTTCCACGGCTCGTGGAGCACCGGCTCTCTCGTCGGAGCAGTCACCGGCGCGGCTGCGGTGGGGCTGGGGGTCTCACTGAGCGAGCAACTGCTTGTCCTATCGGTTCCTTGCCTCGTTGTCGTCAGTTGGCTTTCGACCCGAATGATCCCCGACCGACGAGCGGTTAGTGATTCCGAATCTTCAGAGCGAGCGGCAGACGGGCGCAGGGGCGTGCTTCAGGGAGCAGTCATTGTGCTCGCCAGCATCGCTTTCGCCGACATGCTGTGTGAAGGCGCGGCGGCCGATTGGGGCGCCGTCTATCTCCGCAACTCACTGCACACCATCCCCCTGGTCGCCGGACTTGCCTATGCCGCCTATTCGTTCGCCATGCTCGCAGTGCGGCTCTGCGGCAATCGACTGTTCACCAGGTTCGCCGCCCATCGCCTGCTGCCGCTTCTCGCCGCAATCGGCGCACTCGGAATCGCCGTCGGTCTCGTCATCGCCCGTCCGTTGAGTGTGCTGTTCGGGTTCGCCCTGCTCGGCGCCGGACTAGGAGGAGTCGTCCCGATGGTCCTCAGTGCGGCCGGAGCGGTGGTCAACGTGAACTCCGGAAGTGCCGTGGCCGCGGTCGCTGGCTTTGGTTGGGCCGGTTTCGTCGTTGGACCCGTCCTGATTGGCGAGATCGCGTCATTGACGACACTGCGCACCGCCCTGTTCCTGATCCCAGCCCTCACCGGCGCTGTCGCGGTAGCCACCGGGACGGTGAAGGCGTTACGCCACCGGGTGACGAGTTGACTCGCCGAGGGCCCTCCCCTCGATAGCGAACCTCTCTACCTCCACTAGGTAGTGACGTCGGAGACCCGACACCACAGGAATGCCACCAGTTCGTCGAGTCCCGGCGTCGAGAGTGACGTCCAACTTACTCACTCGGATTGAGCGCTGACGCGTGAGGTTTCCGACTGACAATTGAAAGGCGAGCTGCGAGTTATAGCGGGATTGGAGATTACGTAGGGCGATGTTGCCCGTTCTGGCGACCCGAGTCACAAGCCACGCTCGACGGAAATCGTCTTCGAAATGAAGAAATTATGACTTAGTGGACAGATTCATTCGCATTGACGACATGTAGTGAGTATGAATTCGCCTAGGAAGTACAGATGGTGACGTCTCCGGCTTCTCGGGAAGCTCAAGCGAAGTTTGAGGATCTCTACCAGGCTAACTACAAGACCATCTACGCCTATGTTTATCGACGCGTTCCTCACTCGTCTTCGGACGTTCCAGACGTCGTGTCAGAGGTATTCGCCACAGCTTGGCGTCGAATTAGCGACCTTCCCCCAGCCCCCCAGGATCGTCTCTGGCTCTTTGGCGTTGCCCACAATTGCCTGCTCGAACATCATCGTCGTTGGTCGCGCCGACTCCGGCTGCTCTCTCACCTCGGGGCCCAGCCCAATCGAGTTGAGCTTCTAGAAACCGCAGCGGACCCGATTCATCTCCGAGTGCGAGCGGCGCTCCAAGAACTTCGACCCCCCGATCGAGAGGTCATACTCCTCGTTTACTGGGATGGACTTAGCCATATCGAAGCAGCGTCTGTCCTCGGATGCTCGGCGAACGCCGTCGCGTTACGCATTAAGAAGGCGAAGGCTCGACTCGAAACCAAATTGGGCTTCACATCACCGGCGACGAATTTTTCCAAAGATACCCCATCGATACCGATCACATCAAAGGAGCAATTGCCATGAACATTGAATCATTACTTTTCGACGCCGACCCGGCGCTCGAGGTTCGCATCCCAGATCCCAACTCGCTCGACGCTCTAATGATTTCGGGCTCGTCCACGATCGAGAGCGCTACCAGGATTTCGAGCACGCATGAATCGACCACGCGTCGAGTCATTTCCCTGTCACATGGTCAAGTCAAGAAACCAGCGATATTGACAGTGCTGGCCGTTCTCGTTGTTACTGCGATTGCTGTACCTCTTGCTTTTGGCCACTCAAGCCCACCCCGAAAGAACACCACGCCGAGCGTCACGACGCCGACTCACGGGGCATGGAGCCTCGCCGGTTACATCACTCAACCGGGTTGGCAGGCGAGTTCGGCCTCCGGGCCTCTCCCCACAACTCAACAGTTCACCGTGCAGCTCACGTGCCCGACGTCGAGCACCTGCTACTCATCCGGTACTTACATAAAAAACCTTCACGAGAACTCTCACAGCGTGATTTCAGTTACCCATGACGGAGGTGCGAGTTGGCAACAGTCGTTGGCACCTGGAGACACAACCTATTTCTATGGATTCTCATGTCCAACGGCCACCACCTGCATGGTGGTGGGCGACGTACCAAACACGAAGACGCATCCATCTCTGTATACGACCACCGACGGCGGGGTGAGTTGGACGTCACTGCCCATGCCGGGACTCAACGAACTGCCGGTGTTCCTGTCGTGTGCGTCGACGCAAAAGTGCGCCACGATTGGCATGGTGCAAACAACTACCGCCCCCACGCCCACCGCGTACTTCACTGCTGACGGAGGCCAGAGTTGGACGGCGGCGGCGTTGCCACCATCGTTCTTTCCAAGTGAATATGCTCAACCAGCACTCGACTGTTTTTCAAATGGACGCTGCGTCGCTACCGGTACTGAAGGATTCGGACCAAACAGCCAAGAGTTGGCGTCGATGATCTACAGCACTGACGGCGGCGCAACGTGGGCGTCGGCTGCGGCGCCCTCAATGACTGCGACGTCAGGCCTCATGTCGTGTTCTAACGACAGTCACTGCGTGTCTATCGAGTCAAGTGATGACAGCAAGGGTTATCTAGTGGCGAGTGGCGAATTGGTGACGAACGACGGGGGTCTGACGTGGTCGGCGACTCCGGCGACCGGACTGGCGTCACTAAACGCGTCTGTTCCCATGAGCTTTGACTCGATCTCCTGTCCGACCGACACACAGTGCTGGGCTTCCGCTCATTTGATTGAGAGTGAATGCAACGGAAGTTGCCCTTACGTGCCCGACCAAGCGGTCATGCTCGCGACCAGTAATGGAGGTCTTACGTGGACCGCAGAACCACTACCGGCGCCACCTAACGCATCGCTTCAGTACGCGAGCGACTATCCGTTGTACTGCGTAAGTGACACCGACTGTCGAGCGGTGGGCACGTTGGAACTGACCACATCGGCCTCAGATGCTGGTGTGCCGTCGGTTGAACAGGACGTGGTACTGACGCTGAATGGTGTCCCGGCGTCAGGCGTCAACGGCACATCGAACACATAAGGAAACCCTGGGCTCTCGAAGAAGTCGGGCTACACGCTAGTTCCAAATCTGTGGTGTCGGAGACCCGACGCGACAAGAATGCCACCTTCCATTGGCGGCTCACGCTACGTCGCGACAAACTTGAAGGCAACGAATCCTCCCCACTTCTAAGAGCTATTTCGCGGGTGAACGAGGTCCCAGGATGACCTCTACGCCTGTGGTTTTTGCAACTCTCGTGAGAATGTCAATCAATTGCTTTTGCGGTGGAAGCACGGTCGCAGGTTTAGTTGACATCTTGACCTTCGGTAGTCCCCACTGTCGATCAGGATTTACTACAGCGCCCTGAGAAAATTCCTGCATGGGCGTGATGAGACACCGCGATGATATTTCGATCAGTGCTGCAGAGTCCCCCGATTACGTCAGCCACCATCCAAAATTGAACATGGCGCCGTAGAGAACAGCCAACATTGACGAGACCACAAGAACGTTCACTGCCAAGGGAAGCCTTAGGTGTTTGGGGAACTTGTCGATGCATACCGCCCCGATCACGTAGAGAGGCGCTTGGAATAAGACAAATCTGGCGGTGGAGTCGACACCGATGTCAATCGTGATCACCGATATCAAGACACCAAGTGCCAAAAGAACAGCGGGCAAGATGAGTCTCCGGTCACGCCAGCATAGGTAGATCCCAATTGCGGCCATCGCCCCGGCGAAGATTCCCGCACACGCGTTGAGCACGTAGACACTTCGAACTTGTTGGGACGCAGGTGAATTTGCAATCATGACCAACTGTCGAAGCACCACGTGAAACGGGTACGTAAATTGGTTGTGCCATCCCAGCTTCTCGGCTTTCTCATTCACCAGGGGGTTGCCCGTGGTGATCCAGCCGTAGATAATCAAGCAAACCAGGCCGACTTCGCCGACCGCCCCAAACAAGAATGCCCGTAGAATCCTTCGCCGTCGGGGCTCGGACAAGATCACGGCCACTACGACCACCAGAGCAGAGACGGTGCCTTGAGGCAGGATGCAACTGGCGGCCCCCGCGAGCACCGCTGCTCGCCACCATTTTCTATCAAGGGCAAAGCGAAGACTCCATATCATTGCGGCAACGAGGAGACCCTCTGGATAGCCGGCAACCAGGAAGATCGACGCCGGATTCCACGCGAAAAGCGCGCCGACCATCAATGACGTCTCCGGAGACGCGAATCGGCGAGCAACGTCGATCACACCCCAGACCGCGAAGACGGCCGCAATCCACGCCACCGCGAGAGCACCTCCGGCGTAGCCAAACACCGTCGAGAACGCTCGGATCAGGATTGGGTACGCCGGGTAGAAGGCGTGAGACCTGAGTGACGGATAGCCATGCTCCGCAACCCTGATGTACCAACCGGCGTCCCATTTAGTGAACGCGGAAATGAGCGAATTCGGTACTACTGGTTGTCTAGAGCCCCTCGCTATGAAGGAACTCCCAATCTGGGCCGCGACGAGAGCCGCCAGTACCCGAACTACCACAATCATCAATGAAATGAGAGCTAGGTCTTGGCCGCGCTTCCACTTCGGTCTGAAGGCAACCATTTCTGCACCGTAGTTCCTAGAGAAGATTGAATCGGTCGACCTTCAATCTTGCACGGATCGGAGCGAGACTTCGAATCGTCAGGAATAGTCGAGGGCCCCGCGACTAACGACGCCGCGCCCGTTGCCGGCGCAACAGACGATGCGAACGCCAATCAGTACTCGACTCAGTCTCTCAATCACGAAAAATGCCCCGCGAGAGCCGCAATCGCGCCGACACCGACGAGGACGCCGTAAGTCTGTAGCCAGGTCGCCCAACCACCTTTTCGTGCGTACGCGATGAACCCAGCGAAGATTAGTGCAATGACACAAGAGGAGATCACGGCCACACTTCCCGACGCGAAGGTCCACGGCACGCCCGGCACGACGATTGTCAACGACGTTGCCACGCCCATTATCAGCGCTTGTCGGAGGTTGCGCTTCGGATCTGACAGAAACTGACTGGCCGCCATCCCAAGTCCTTCTGCAATGAACAGTCCGATCACCGCAGCGATAACGACCTTTCGCCCATGTGTCATGGTGGCGAGGATTAACGCCATGGTGGCCACGACACCGTCAGAGGCACCGAAGATCGCAGTCGTCATCGTGACGCTGCTCGCATCAGCGATGTTCTTTCGTTTCGTCATCATTACTTTCTACGTGTTCGCGGCGGAGTCAATGAAATTGCCCGCAGCGAGGAATCTAACGAGTTGGAGATAGTGGTGGTGTTCTCCTGAGTTAATTTCCTTCGTACCGTGCAGCACGAATATCATCGGCCACTCGGACGGGTAGTCCTCGCGGGGTTCTTGAAACATCCTCGTGGCTCGTTCACGCAGCTCGGGTGAGTATCGGGTTTTTCCGGACATGCACCAATCCTCTCAGGGGATTCTGTGTCCCACTTTCCCGGGGTGATCCATACCGACGTTGTCTTGATACTGGACTCATTCCAGATATTGATATAGTCTGCCATTGTGATCTCTAGTCCGGCCGACCTACTGCGCCAACACGGCATACAGGTGACGGCCCAGCGATTGGCCGTGCTGCGGGCAGTGTCGGGACAACCCCACATCTCGGCCGAAGACGTAACCCGGGTGGCCGAAATCGAGATCGGCGCGATCTCGCGTCAAGCCGTTTACGACGCCCTCGGCGTCCTCGCCGACAAGGGCCTCATTCGACGGATCCAGCCCGTAGGGTCACCCGCTCGCTACGAAGATCGCGTCGATGACAACCACCATCACCTCATCTGTCGCGCCTGCGGTCGTCTCGTCGACGTCGACTGCGCCGTCGGTGCAGCGCCTTGTCTTACCGCGTCCGACGACAACGGCTACGAGATCGACGAAGCCGACGTCGCGTACTGGGGCATATGTCCGCAGTGTCAAGCGGAGGGCCTCACGGCGACGCGCTTCGACACATCTAGGGTTGAACGCCGAAGCCAGCGCAGAACCTTCGCCCGAAAAATTCCATCTCACCAATTAGAACCTGAAAGTGACGGCACCAATGACTGACATTGATCCCCTAATCCAAGAAGAAAACGTGAACAACGTGAGCAAGTGCCCGGTCGCGGGTGGCGCGTTCACGCAACTGAGTGGAAGCCTTCCGAGCGAGAAGTGGTGGCCGAATCAGTTGAACCTGAGGATCCTCCACCAAAACTCGCGAACTGCCAATCCGCTGGACGAGAGTTTCGACTACGCCGAAGAGTTCAAGACACTTGACCTCGGCGCCCTCAAAAAGGACGTCATCGCTCTCATGACGGACTCACAGCCTTGGTGGCCGGCCGACTACGGCAGCTACGCGCCGATGTTCATCCGCATGGCGTGGCACAGTGCGGGCACGTACCGTGTTGGCGATGGCCGCGGCGGCGCCGGGTCGGGCGCGCAACGTTTCGCGCCCCTCAACAGCTGGCCCGACAACGTCAACCTCGATAAAGCGCGCCGACTGCTCTGGCCAATCAAGGAGAAGTACGGACAAAGGATCTCGTGGGCGGACTTGTTTGTCTTCACCGGTAACTGCGCACTGGAGTCCATGGGGTTCAAGACCTTTGGTTTCGCCGGCGGACGTGTGGACATCTGGGAACCAGAAGAGGACATCAACTGGGGTCCCGAGACCACCTGGCTCGGCGACGAGCGCTACAGCGGTGACCGCGATCTGGCCGATCCCCTCGGCGCCGTGCAGATGGGCCTCATCTACGTGAATCCCGAAGGTCCGAACGGCAACCCCGACCCCCTCCTCTCTGCCCGAGACATCCGCGAGACCTTCAAGCGCATGGCGATGGATGACGTGGAGACCGTCGCGCTCATCGCCGGCGGCCACACCTTTGGCAAGACCCACGGTGCCGCGGAGGCCCTCCCCCACGTGGGACGCGAACCCGAAGCCGCCGGCATTGAAGAACTGGGACTTGGCTGGAAGAGCAGCTATGGAACAGGCGTGGGCCACGACGCGATCGGCAGTGGACTCGAGGGAGCATGGACCTCTACTCCCCTCACGTGGGATAACACCTTCTTCGACACGCTCTTCGACTTCGAGTGGGAGTTAGTTAAGAGTCCGGCCGGCGCCTTCCAGTGGAAGCCCAAGGACGGCGCCGGGGCTGGCACGGTGCCAGACGCCTACGACACGTCGAAGAGCCACGCCCCCACGATGTTGACGACGGACCTCGCTCTGCGCGTCGACCCGATCTACGAGGCGATCTCGAAGCGTTTTCACGAGAACCCCGAAGAGTTCGCCGACGCGTTCGCGAAGGCGTGGTTCAAGTTGACGCACCGCGACATGGGGCCGCGTTCGCGCTACCTCGGCCCGTGGGTACCCAACGAGCATGAGTTGTGGCAAGATCCGATCCCCGACGTCACGCACGAATTGATCGGGACCCGAGAGATTGCTGAACTTAAGGCCACGCTGCTCGGGTCAGGCCTGACCACCGCCCAGTTGGTGTCGACCGCCTGGGCTTCGGCGTCGACGTTTCGCGGCACCGACAAGCGTGGCGGAGCTAACGGAGCACGTCTTCGCCTTGCGCCGCAGAAGGATTGGGCGGTCAACAATCCAGTCGAGCTGGCGAAAGTGCTGCGTACGCTCGAAGGGATTCAAAAGGAGTTCAACGGTGCACGCACTGATGGCAAGGCGGTCTCGCTGGCTGACCTCATCGTGCTCGGCGGCAGCGCTGGCGTCGAACAAGCGGCCAAGGTCGCCGGGCGCGACGTGCAGGTCCCCTTTGCCCCAGGGCGCACCGACGCCGAGCAGGAGCTCACTGACGTCGAGGCCTTCGCCGTACTCGAGCCGACCACGGACGGGTTCCGCAACTTCCTTGGACACGGTCAGCGCCGCACGGCCGAGGACCTGCTATTGGATCGGGCTCGTCTGTTGACACTGAGTGCGCCCGAGATGACGGTGCTGCTCGGTGGTATGCGAGTGCTCAACGCGAACTTCGAAATGACCGAACTCGGCGTGTTTACGACGCGGCCCGAAGCATTGACCAACGATTTTTTCGTGAACTTGCTCGACATGGGCACCGTGTGGAAGCCAACGTCGCCCTCCGAGGACGTGTTCGAGGGTCGCGATCGCGAAACCGGTGAACTCAAGTGGCTTGCGAGTCGCGCCGACCTCGTCTTCGGTTCGAACTCCCAACTTCGCGCGATTGCGGAGGTCTACGCGTCCGATGACGCGCAGCAGAAGTTCGAGCGAGACTTTGTGGCTGCTTGGGTCAAGGTCATGAATCTGGATCGATTCGATCTCGCCTGACCTCGATGATCGTGCCCTGGGTCAAAGGCTGAGTTCGAAGTCGCGTTCGCGGGGACCAGTAACACCCGAACGAGATTCAATCAAACCCGTCGCGGAGATCTTGGAGTGATTCGATACCGAAAGGATCTCGACCACGACTCCTCACGCTCGACGAATCGTTTACCAGAGCTCTATCGATCACAGGTAGTACCCCGAGTGGATGTAGATGCACGGCACGCCCTCACTGACGTACATAGCGTGGTTCTTCGGGTCGTCGTCGAGCGCCAGGCGCACATTAAATCCGTCGGTAATGAGTTGATGGAGCGTCAGGCGCTTGAAGCGGTCAACGCCCGAGTAGTCGCCGTACTCGCGCATGATGAGCAGATCCCAACGAAGCTTGTAGTGCTCGAGCCACGCCACGGTGGGGGCTTGAACTCTGCGTGGCCGGCCCGTCACGAGGATGACCGCAAGCGAGGAGTCGAGCAGCTCGAGAAGCCGCTCGATCTCTTCAATAATCGGATCGTCACCGACCGCGTCGAAGAAGCTGCGCCAATCACCCCAGTCGAGGTAGTGCTGACGCCCGGCGGCGTCGGCGAGTACGCCGTCTATATCAAATATCACCGCTCGCCCGGGCTTGAGGGGCGTCTCGCGCCAGTGCCAGTTGTCGTGAGGGCTTTCCTGTGTCATAGGTGTTTTGGTCATCGCGGCCTGAGCCACTGGTGATGTCTGCGAGACTAGACCTCGTGGCAGGGACTGAACGACGTACCATTCCGGTCCCCTACGGTCATCACGTTTATGTGGTGAGCGACCTCTCGCTGTCGCCCACGACGGACGTAAGCAGCCGACCCGTCAACGAGTTTCTGAACCTTCTCGGCGATATCGACGACGCGGCGGTCGTCGTCATAGCGGGCAACCTCTTTCACCCCGATTCGACCTCGGACTTAGCGAAGTTCATCGAAGCGACCCTGGCGGCCCTGCCCGAAGTTCGTCGCGAGTTCGAGGCATTTTGCGCCAACCCGAGTCACCGACTCTTCGTGCTCCCGGGCTGTGACGATCACGAACTACGCGAGAACGAACGAGCACAAGCGCAACTCCATGATCTGGGAGTCATCATCGCGAGCGACCTCATGCTCCACATCGCCACGGCTCATGGTGTGCGCGACCTCGCCGTTGCGGCTGGCACCTACGACCTCGACGTCACTCCCGTTGACCGCGGCGACCGCGCCGACGCCGATCGGCTCGAAGATCCCGAGGGGCTGGAACGATTCGTGTCGTCGAGAGTGTTGTACCGGCGCCTCGGCGCGTGGGTCTGGTTCCCGATTCTCGTCCTCGCGTTGCTCGATCTCTGGGGTGTGGGCCGGGCCGTCATTGGTCACTTCACTGATCACCACTACAGCTTGCACCTGATCCACTCGACGACGTTCTGGACGAATCTGCTCTTCGAACTCGTCCTCATCGCCCTCATAGAAACCTTCATCGCGGCCATGGCCGGGGCCATCGTGCGACGACGTTTCGACCGCAGCGCTCGTGGTGAGCATGGCCTTCGAAGTGACGCCCAGAGCGATCCTCTGACGTTGACCAAGGTCGGCGACGTCGGCGCCCTTGAGTTCGCTCGGCGCGTCGCCGAGCGTGGCGGGGCCGGCGCCATCGTCGGTGGCGCGTCGCGGCCGGCCCTGGCCTTTCTCGATAACGGCGTGTGCGCGACGCCCGGGCCCTCGAGGACGGTGCTGGTAGAGCGACACGGTCGTTTCGGTCTTCCCCCAGTGTTCAGCTCCTTCGACCGGCTCGGCGTCGTCGAAATCGAAGCAGCGAGTACTGTCCAGGTCCGGCTCTTCGCTGGCGAATCGCCGCGGCGTCGAGGGTCCCTGCTCGAACGTCTAGTTGCGGGGACGAACACACAGCCCGCTCCGTCGACGGTGACGACGACCCTCGCCTCCTGGCCCAGTGGCAGTCCTTTTCCCGTCAGCGTCGAGCGACTCCGCGACCAGCGACGCCAACGCGTCATTCGCCGACTCGCCGCGGGGCTGATCTTCCTCGACGGCTTGATCAACATCGCGGTCACCACCGTGCGACCACTGCGAAGTCACCTGCACTTGGTGTTGTCGTTCCTTCCTCTCGAGGTCGCGAAAGAGGCCGCCGCCCTCACCGCGGTGGCCGGCATCGCGATGATCATGCTCTCGAGGGGCCTTCGTCGTGGTCAACGTCGGTCGTGGTTCCTCTCCGTCTCGTTGCTCTCGATCACCATCGTCGCGCACGTCCTGCGTGGAGGAACCATCGTTTCGTTGCTGGTCGCCGCGGCCATTCTGCTCGTCTTGGTCGGTCAACGTCGCTTCTTCGGCGCCACCACGGATCGCTCGAGCGCGGCGAACGCGTTACCGCGCCTCGGTCTCGTGGCCCTCGTCGCGGTCGCGGGAGCGACGATCGGCATCGAAGCCGCGGGGCGCCACCACCAACTCCCCAAACTGGGCGTGATCGTGATGGCGTGTATCGAGCGTCTGGCCGGTCAGAGCGACATCATGTTGCCCGATCGCATCGGTGACTTCGTCACGCCGACGCTGCTCGCCATCGGTGTCTCCCTCGTCATTTCCGCCCTCTACTTCCTCACGCGTCCCGTCGTCGACCGAAGACTCTCGACGTCGGCGGGTTCCACCGAGCGACGGATCGCGGAACTTCGCGCCAGGGACATCGTGCGACGACACGGCCGGGGAACACTCGACTACTTCGCGCTGCGCGACGACAAGCAGATCTTCCTCTTTCGTGACTCCCTCGTCGCCTACGCCGTCTACGGCGGCGTGGCGCTGATCTCGCCCGACCCCATTGGACCCAACGCCGAGCGCACCGAGGTCCTGAGCGCCTTTCGCGACTTCGCCGAGTCGAGGGGCTGGACCATTGGCATCATGGCGGCGGGCGAAGAGTGGTTGCCGATCTACCACGCCGCGGGCATGCACTACCTCTACATCGGTGACGAAGCCATCGTGGACTGTCAGCACTTCACGCTCGCCGGGCAGAAGATGAAGGGTCTGCGTCAAGCCTGCACCCGTCTCGTTCGCCACGGCTACACCGTCGAGTTCTTCGACCCCGCGAAGATCGAACCCTCGCGCGTCAGTGAGATCGTTGAGTTGATCTCACTACTTCGTCGAGGCGGCGGCGAGCGGGGCTTCTCCATGATGCTCGGCCGACTCTTCGACCCAAAGGACAAGGGGCTACTACTCACCGTCGTCTACGACCCGAACGGCAAGCCCGTCGCGGTCTGTCAGTTCGTTCCCTCGCCGGCAATCCAGGGTTACTCGCTCGACCTTATGCGTCGCGACCCCGGTGAACACCCCAACGGCCTGGTCGACTTCGCACTCTGTTCGACGATCGAGCACCTACGTGAACAGGGCGCGCAGGGGCTCAGCCTCAACTTCGCTGCTTTTCGATCAGTGTTGGAAGGTGAACGCGGTGAGGGCACCTTCACGAGAGTCGAACGATGGGCCCTCAAACGACTCTCGGGGATATTACCCATCGAGTCGCTGTGGACGTTTAACTCGAAATATCAGCCCACCTGGTTACCGCGTCACGTCGTCTACCCGGCGGCGGAGAGTTTCGTCCCCGTCGTAGCGGCGATCCTTCGCGCGGAGAACCTCACGGAGTTGCCGGTGCTCGGTCGGTTCCTCGTAAACGACCCGTCCAATCGCCCGGCCACGATCGTGCCCGAAGAAGTGCTCGCCGCCGCCAGAGAAGTAGACAAGGCGGCCTCGCACTGAGCCATTGCGTGGCGCGCCAGACTTCCTCGGTGCGTCCCGTCTCCTAGGCTCGAAAGAAGTCACTGTGAAATAGCGCTTGGCGTCGCGGTAGTCAGTTCGACTGTGACAAGGTAGTTGACCGGTGGCGGAAACGACCGCTACATAAAAAGAGGCGTGCTACGACTCGCCGAAAGAGCACCAAAGGGGATGCGACGGATGCCAGTACAGAGAATTGATGTGGACGCAGTGCGAGCGCAGTTTCCTGCGCTGAATCGACCGTCCGTCGGTGGCGAACCCGCCGTGTTTTTTGACGGACCTGGCGGCACGCAAGTTCCAAGGTCGGTCATCGAGGCTATGACCGACTACTTGTCGAGTAGTAACGCAAATATCGAGGGAGAGTTTGAGACGTCAACGAAGACCGATGAGCTGTTTGCGAAAGCTCGGTCCTATGGTGCGACGTTCGTGGGCGGCTCGTCTGACGGCATTACCTTCGGTCCGAACATGACAACGTTGAACTTCAACTTGATTCGCGCGTTCGGGAGAACGTTGAAGCCGGGCGACGAAATCATTACCACCGTGCTCGACCACGACGCCAACGTGGCGCCGTGGCTTTTGATGGCGGAAGACCGAGGCCTCGTGGTCCGCCAAGTCGGCGTGACGAAAGACTTGAATCTGGATCTGGCGGACCTGAAGTCAAAGTTGAGCGATAGGACAAAAGTCGTTGCCTTCTGTCTCGCTTCCAACGCCGTTGGAACGTTGACGCCAGCCCCCGAGATCTCAAAGCTGGCCCACGACGTGGGCGCTCTGGCGTGGGCGGACGCCGTTGCCTACGCGCCACACCGTCGCATTGACGTCGAAGCGCTGGGTTGTGACGTGTTGTTATGTTCTCCGTACAAATACTTTGGTCCGCACCTGGGGATGTCCTGGATGCGCACCGACCTCGCCGAGACTCTTCCGGCAGAAAGGGTACGGCCGGCCGGTTCGAAGCCGCCCGGCCACCGGTTCGAAACGGGAACACAGCTACATGAGAACATCGCGGGGTTTGTCGCCGCGGTTGACTACCTTGCCTCGTTGGGCGAGGGAGATGACCTCAAGGGACGCCTTGATTCCGCGTACAGCGCGATCCAGAGCCGAGAGACCGAGATTGCCGATCAGTTGATTGGCGCACTGCGAGAACTGCCGAACGTACGTCTGACCGGAGTGCAAGACGCAGATCCCAGCCAGCGCGTCGGAACGTTTGGCCTTGTTGTCGAAGGAAAGCGTCCTGCGTTGCTCTCACGTGCTCTGGGAACGAAAGGTATCTACACGTGGAACGGCAATTTCTATGCCCAGGGCATCGTCGAACATCTCGGTCTTGATCTCGAGGAGGGACTGCTGCGACTCGGCCTCATGCACTACAACACCGAAAGGGAAATCCAACGCTGCGTCGAGCAGCTTGGCCTCCTCATCTCAGCGGCGTAGTCCGGGATGCAGCAGCAAAAGATCCGCCTTTGTCTCGTAGGGTTCGGAAAGGTTGGACGCGCCTTCGCAGAGTTGATACTTAGCGAGCACGATCGCTTGCAATCGGAGACTGGTCTCGATCTCGTCGTGACCGGAATTTGCACAGCGCGCTTTGGTTCCGTCGCCGACCCGTCGGGCGTCGATCTACGTCGTGCGCTGCAACGAGCGAACGACGAGTCTCCACACGGACCCTTCGAAGAGTCCACCGCGTTCGTTGCAAATTGCCCCGCCGACCTCGTCGTCGAGACGACGCCGCTGGAGCCCTTCACGGGGGCGGTCGGGATCGCGATTATCCGTGCCGCACTGGAAGCAGGTCGCAGCGTCGCTAGTGCCAACAAGGGTCCGGTGGCTCATGGCCTGCGTGAACTAAAGGAGCTGGCCGGTCGTCACGGATTGCAGTATCGATACGAATCGGCGGTTGCCGACGGTATGCCGGTATTTAGTTTGATCGAACGAACGCTCCCGGGCGTATCGGTCACCGCGGTCACGGGACTTCTAAATTCGACGAGCGACGTTGTCCTCGACGCTCTCAGTGAAGGGCGTAACTTCTCTGAGGCAATCCAGCGAGCGGAGGCGCTCGGAATCCTCGAAGACGATCCGCGGTTTGACCTAGACGGCTGGGATGCCGCCGTCAAGTTGTGTGCGCTGTCGGCCGCTCTATGGGACGAGCCGATTCACGTCGAGGACGTCGAACGCACGCCGATTGGTGAGGACCTTGCCGCAGCGGCAATCGACGCGCGAGCGCGTGGCAAGCGCCTCGTGAGTATGTCGACCCTTCAGTCGAAAACGTCTGATCATGGTGTTCGAGCAACGGTGGAAGTCTGTGAAATCGGCCCCGAGAGTGTGTTCTTTGCACTCACTGGCACCTCCTTAGGCGTTCGCTTTGAATCCCGACTGTTGCAACCAATCACGATCAGTAGCAGTGAGCCGCGACTTCCCGACACGGCCTACGGACTTCTCGCCGACGTCTTGCACATCGGACTTGACGGTTCTTCTCGAACGTAAATGCGTGCGGTTGAGTTTCTTCTCAGGGAGCCAAACGTCGATTGGAGTCAGGTGTCGTACGGTCTTCGACCTCCTCGGGCCCGTTCTCTCCTACGATCGACGAGCGCGAAGCGTGAGATCGACAAAGGATTAATCCTCCGGACATGAAGGAGTCGCGCCAGGACCCTACTCGGATCATTCGCATTCGCTACCATGTCGTGAGCACCACGCGTACAACATTCCATTGAAGTTCTTTATCCACGTCCCTTGGACTTGACAAAGGAGCCAGGCCTATGAACGTCAGGGCAAACGCTGAACAAACCGCAATCCAGAATTCGGTATCGCGGCGAAATTTTCTCAAAACAATGGCCGCGGGAGGCGCTGCTCTTGGTGGGGCGTCGGCGTTCGGCACATTGCTGGCGGACGTTCCTTTTGCTGGTGCCGCCACGGCGCGCCGCGGTGGCAACCTAACCTTTGCCAGAGTTGCGGACCCACAAACAATTGATCCCAGCGCGGCAATCGATACCGAGTCAATTTGGACGGTCCTCTGCCTGTACGACTGCCTCTACGACGTGACCGCGAGCGGACACTCGGAAATTCCGTGGCTCGCTACCCACTACGAGCTGTCCTCCGACCAGCTCACGTGGACTTTTCACCTGCGCCCCGGTGTCAAGTTCTCCGACGGTCGGCCGCTCGACTCCACGGACGTTCGCTTCACCCTCGAGCGGGCCTTAAAGGGGCCGAACGCGTACATCCTCGCCGCGGTGACCGCGATCGACACGCCGAATGCCTCAACGGTCGTCATCCATACCTCGCACCCGTGGGGGCCGCTGGCGGGCGACATGTCCATGTATTCGAACGCAATCCTGCCCAGCGGGCTTCGCGGAATGACCGACGCGGAGTTCTTCGCTCACCCGATCGGGACGGGACCGTTCATCATGGAGTCCTGGACCAAGGGCCAGCAGATGTTGCTCAAGCGCAATCCGCACTACTGGCAAGCGGGCAAGCCGTACCTCGACTCCGTCACGTTCTTGACGATCCCCGACGACAACACGCGACTTGTCCAGTTAAAGGGTGGTCAAACCGACATCATGGAGGCCCCGCCCTACTCATCCGTTGCGGCGCTTAAAAGTACGCCCGGAGTCAATGTCAAACTCTTTAAGTCCACCGCGGTCTCCTCGTTTGGGATGAGCCAGAAGAAGCCGCAATTCAAGGATCTCCACGTTCGTCGAGCCATCTCTTACGCCGTCGACCGCAAATCGATCATCAAGGATGTCCTCTTTGGACACGGTACGCCGGCAGCGTCGTTCTTCTCTCCGTCCTGGGCCTACTACTACGCGAATACGCCCAAGCTCTGGTACGACCCCAAAACGGCCAAGAAGGAAATTGCGCTGTCAAAGTACCCGAAGGGATTTTCGACGACGTACGCCGTCGCAGCGGGCGATGAGCTCAATGGCACCATCGCCCAGATTGTTCAGGCGAACCTCAAAGTCATCGGCATCGACGTCGCTATTCAGTCCTACGACCCGAGCACCCTCGCGGCGCTGGTTTCTGCGGGCAACTACGACATGTCGCCCGCCATAGGAACCCTCGATATCAGTGACCCGGACGAGAACGTGCCGGCGGCGGTCGGTGAAGCCTACGGCGGGATCTATGACGCCTACACGTTTTACAACAACCCCGAGCTCTTGAAGCTCGTGCACGAATCGGAGAATACGATCGCTCCGGCGCAACGGGCCAAGATCTACAACGAGATCCAAACCATGACGGCGGAGGCCTGTCCCTTCGTGATGCTCTACTACAGCCCCTTCCCGTACGCGGAGCAGTCCACCGTCAAGGGTTTCGACATCCCACCGACCGGCGCCTATCACCTCGAAAAGGTCTGGCTCAGTTAGTGATCTCCGCGCGCGAGTAGGAAGTCGCGGCGGGATCGATTCGAACACGCATAGGAGTACGCATTGTGACACGTGGCATGTACATCAGAAGACGCCTTCTGCTCATGCTGCCGACCGCATTCGGGGTCACGCTCGTTACATTCTTCATGATCCACCTCATTCCGGGTGACCCCGCGGTGACCATGCTGGGGATTCGGGCGACTCCCAAAGCAGTCGCCGCCCTTCATCGAGAGTGGGGTCTGAACAGACCTTTGTACGAACAGTATTGGCGCTTCCTGTCGCGCATTGTGCGCGGTAATTTTGGCACCTCGCTCTTCTATGGCGCCTCAGCGACGGGGCTGATCTTGCGAGCCTCGTTGGTGACACTTGAGCTCATCGTGTACGCGGTCGTACTTTCGGTCGTGATTGCCGTGCCACTTGCCGTCCTTGCCGCCACTCACCGCAATCGTGTTGCAGACCAGGCCGTGCGAGCAATCCCGCTGGTTGGCATGGGTATGCCGTCGGCGTGGATCGCCATTATGTTGATCCTGCTGTTCGGCCTCAAGTCTCATCTCTTCCCGGTCGCCGGCCTCCACGCGGGGTTCGTTGGTCATCTCGATTCGATGTTCCTGCCCAGTCTCACCCTTTCCCTGGGTATCGCTCCGCTGTTGATCCGAAGTCTGAGATCGAGCCTCATCGACGCCTTCGACGCGGATTACGTGACCACGGCTCGTTCCAAGGGCATCCCTGAGTACCGAGTGCTCGTTCGCCACGCGATTCGAAACTCACTCGCGTCAAGCCTCAACATCCTGGGACTTCAGATTGCGTTCCTGATCAGTGGGACGCTCGTGGTTGAGTCGGTGTTTGCCCTGCCGGGAGTAGGGGCGCTCATGGTCAATTCCATCTTTCGCCGTGACTTCCCGGTCGTGCAAGGTATTACGTTCCTCTTGGCGCTCGCGGTGATTCTCACGAACCTCGGCACGGACGTGCTCCACTCAACCGTTGACCCACGGGTTAGGTTCGAATAAAGGTGTCCCGGTTGACTTCGATACCGCTTCCGCTCACGTCGGACGATCTGCAACGCGGCCGCGGCTCGCGGCGGGTCTCTCCAAATCTCGTCGCGGGATCTGTCATCCTGTTCGTCATCATCGGCCTGGTTCTCGCAGCGCCTCTCATCACGAGCTACTCGCCGACAGCGTTGAATCCAACTCAAGCGTTGCTCGGACCTTCGCTGCACCATCTACTTGGCACCGACGAGCTGGGCCGTGATCAGTGGACTCGGTTGCTCTACGGGGGGCGTGTGGATCTCGAGATCGCGTTCTTGGCCGTACTTGCGTCCTTTGTGCTGGGTACGGCGATCGGCTGCCTCGCGGGGTACTTCGGTGGCTGGGTTGACGTGATAGTGATGCGCGTGGTCGACGTGATCCTCGCGTTTCCGTTCTTTGTCCTCGTGATCGCACTGGTGTTCATTCTCGGGCCCGGTACCAAGAGCATCTACATCGCCATCATCGCGACCGACTGGGTGTCCTACACGTGGATCATCCGAAGAGAGATCGTCGCCATGAAAAAACACGAGTTCGTCCTCGCCGCCGCCGCGCTCGGTTACAAGCACACCCGGATCATGCTGCGCCACCTCATCCCAAACTGCATTACCCAGGCGATCGTGTACTCGATGTCCGATGTGGTCTTCACGATCCTGACGATTGTCACTCTTGGCTTCTTGGGGCTCGGGGTCCCGCCGCCGACCGCAGAGTGGGGCTCGATGATGTCAGACGGGCAGCAGTTCATCACGACCCACTGGGAGCTCGCCACGTTCCCCGGCATCATCGTGGTGGTGATCGGTATTGGGCTGTCCCTACTCGGCGACGGCATCGCGGACCGCTTGCGGGTGGAGTAGCGTGACCGACCCGCTGTTGTCTGTGAAGAATCTTCGCGTCGAGCTCTCCACGCGCCGCGAGACCGTGCATCCGGTGGCGAACGTATCGTTCGATCTCGCTCAAGGTGAGACCTTGGGAATCGTCGGCGAATCAGGGTGTGGCAAGAGCATGATGCTGCGAACGCTGATCGGATTGCTTCCTCGCGGTGGGCTGGTCACGGGTGGTCAGATCGTGTTTCAGGGGACTGACCTTCTCTCGCTCGACGAGAAGGAGATGCGCGATGTGCGTGGGCGCTCGATCGGCATGATCTTCCAGGAGCCGATGACGGCACTCAACCCCGTAATGCAAGTTGGTGAACAGATCGCAGAAGGACCGATTGCCCATCTTGGATTCACAAAGAAGGCGGGACGACAGCGAGCGGTGGAGCTGATGCAACAAGTTGGCATCCCCGACGCGGTGAGGCGCCTAAGGGCCTACCCCAGCGAGCTCTCGGGCGGGATGCGACAGCGTGTCATGATCGCCATGGCGCTTGCCTGCGAGCCGCAACTGCTCTTATGTGATGAGCCAACCACCGCGCTTGACGTAACCATTCAAGATCAGATTTTGAAGCTGCTGCTCCAACTGCAAGAGTCGACGGGGATCGGCATGATCTTCGTGTCCCACGACCTCGCCGTCGTCTCACAGATCTGTCAGAACGTAGCGGTGATGTACGCGGCGGAGATTGTCGAGATCGGTTCCGTGGCATCGGTGTTGGCTGACCCCACGCACCCTTACACGCTTGGTCTCCTTCGAGCCGTGCCCGACTTCGACAACGTGAAGTCCGTGCTCGAATCTATTCCGGGCATTCCACCCAACCTGGCGCAGCCGCCCGATGGATGTCGCTTCCGCGCCCGCTGCGAATTTGCACAAGAAGATTGCGCCACTGGTGAGTTTCCTCTGCTGTTCACCGACGGCGACCGTGCCACTTCTTGCATCCACTCGAACAGTTGTAGGGACGCGGCGCACGCCGATCCGGTTATTGGCTCGAGGGTGCTTCGCTGACGGTCGTCGGCGCTACAGGATCGGTCCACGCGAAATGGCATGCCGCCGCGCGGTCGGCATCTTCACCGGCGCCGAAGATGAGATTGGGTTCCGTTTCGTGGCAGATGCTTGCGACCTGAGAGCATCGGGGATTGAAACGACAGCCCACTGGCAGTCGAATAGGACTCGGGGGATCCCCGAGCAGTGCGGGCGTTTCGGAGCGGTGCCCCGGGGTAAGACGGGGAATCGCGGTGAGGAGCGCCCGGGTGTAGGGGTGCTGCGGGTCGGCGATAAGGCGTTCGGTGGGACCAGTCTCGATAATGCGCCCGAGATACATGACCATCGTTCGGTCACAGACGTGTCGGACAACGGCCATGTTGTGGGCAATGAGCAGGAGCGTGAGGCCGAGTTCCTTACGCAAATCGGCCAGCAGATTGAGCACCGTGGCTTGGACTGACACGTCCAGGGCCGAGACCGGTTCATCAGCCACCAGCAGCTCAGGCTCTACCGCCAAGGCCCTTGCGATACTGACACGTTGGCGCTGACCGCCCGACAGCTGTCTCGGATACGCCTCGGCCACCCGTGAACTGAGTCGAACGAGATCCAAGAGCTCTGAGCACCGCCGTTCGGCGTCCTGGCGTGTGACCGTTTTATGAACGTGAAGCGCTTCCATCAGCGCTTGTTGGACCGTCATGCGCGGATTCAATGACGAATAGGGGTCTTGAAAGATGATCTGAGCGACTCGAGGGTTGGCGTTCCGCTGTCCTTTGCTGGCCACCACGGGGACACCGTTGAGGCGCACCTCACCGGCGGTACTTTTGTAGAGACCGACGATGCATCTACCCAACGTCGATTTTCCGCACCCGGACTCTCCAACTAAACCAACGGACTCTCCACGTTCGATCGTGAAGTTGACGCCATCGACCGCCCGGACTGCTTCGGCGGCCCGTCCCCGAACGACGGAGAGGCCAGACCGCCGTAGCGGAAAATGCATCTCCAGTCCGCTTACCTCAAGAACGGGCGTTGTTGACACGAAACTCAACTCCTGACGGGTACTTCCGCTTCACCGAAAACGCGTGCTGACATCGTTGACATTGCGCGACACAGAACAATCGCTTGCGGATCCGCTCTTCGTCAAGCGCTACCCTACCATTTTGAATCCCACGGACTCCGTAGCGGTTGACTCGATCGCACCGTCGTGCGCGTATTGCGAAGGTCTTGGAGTTAACCCGTTACGCAAGTTAGGCACCTCGACGCCGACGCGCGCCGAGGTGCCTAACTCATCTTCAGGCGCTCAGTGCGCGCGAGCGAATCGCTCGTTCGGCGACGTCGCGAAATTCAACCAGGACCCGTACCAGGCCGCGGTCGAGTTGCCCCGCTGCGAGGAATGAATCGATCTGCTCGATCAGCTCATGCGGGGGTGCCGTGATCGGGAACAGCGCTTGACTTAGCACGACTCTGAAGTGGTCACCATGGGATGACCAGAGGTCTTCGAGGACGTCGAAGTAGCGTCGCACGTACGGGGCCAGAAGCTCCGCGTGCTCGGTCTGCGTGAAGCCCTCAGCGACGTCGAGAACGCCTTGGACGCCGAGCACCTCGGACTGCGCCAACAGTTTCCACGCGGCTTCTTTGTGGGCAGCGTCCGGTATGGAAGCTCGACAGGTTGCCGCACGGCGCTCGCCCGAGTCAGTGGGGTCGCGTTCGAGCTCGGCGTCGATATCGGCGTCCGCTGCCGTGCCAATAGTCGCGAGCCGACCGAGCAGCGTCCAGCGAAGCTCGGTATCTATGACGAGGCCAGGGACCTCGGTGCTCGAGTCCAGTAAAGAGGCGATCAGTTCAACTTGCTCTTCGGACGTTGCGGTCCATCCCAGCAGCTCTGCCCAGGCCAGTTGATGATCGCTGACCGGTTCAGCCGCAAAGAGCAGTCGCACCGCGACCGTGGCGAGCTGCTCCTTGATTTCCGGCACCCGCAGCGGGTCGGCGAAGTTCGCGATCACCTGTGCGGTCTCATGGTGCAACGTCTGCACGACGGAGACCGACGGTTCTCTTTCCATTCCGGTCGACACCATCTGCACGAACGCGCGCACCGAGAGTTCCGCCTGCTGCGCCATGTCGAGTGCCGCAACCCAGCACACGGCGCGCGCCAGCGGGTCCGTCAGCTCCCCGATGGATCGGGTCAACGTGTCGAGCGACCGGGGATCGAAGCGGACGATGGCGTAGCCGGAGTCGTCATCGTTGATCACGATGAGGTCTGGCTGTCGCACGCCAACGAGTTCAGGCACGCCGGCGCGTGCACCCGTCACTTCTACCTCCACGCGACGAGTACGTCGCAGCGCACCGCCTTCGCGTTCGTACAAGCCGATCGATATCTGATGCGGTCGCAGCGTCGGGTGGCTCGCTGTAGCCTCCTGCAGCACCGCGAAGGAGGTGAACGCTCCCTGTTCGTCGACCTCGAACTCGCTACGGAGCGTGTTCGGACCGGCGGTTTCCAGCCACGCCTTCGACCACGACGACAGGCTCTTGCCCGACCCCGCCTCTAACGCCTGCAGCAGGTCGGCAAGCGTCGTGTTGCCCCACGCGTGGCGATCGAGGTAGCCCTTGATCGCGGCAAAGAAGTTATCCCTACCAACGTAAGCAACCAACTGCTTGAGCACTGACGCGCCTTTGGCGTAACTGATTCCGTCGAAGTTCGACTCCGCCTCGGTCACCGTCGGTACGTACGCCGCGATCGGGTGGGTCGTGGGCAACTGGTCTTGCGTGAACCCCCACGTCTTACGGGAGTAGGCAAACGTCGCCCACGCGTCAGTGAACCGAGTTGCCTCAGCGCACGCCAGGGTGGCACAGAACTCCGCGAACGACTCATTGAGCCACAGGTCGTCCCACCACTGCATTGTCACCAAGTCGCCGAACCACATGTGGGCCATTTCATGCAGGAGGGTGTTGGTGCGCCTCTCGTACATCACGTCAGTCACTCGAGAGCGAAACAGCAGCTCCTCGGAGATGACCACGCAGCCAACGTTCTCCACGGCGCTGTCGAACTCCGCCACGAAGACCTGGTCGTACTTCAAGAACGGGTAGTCGGTCCCGAACAGTTTGGTAAAAAAGTCAAGGCCACGTTTCGTAAGCTCGAACAATTCTTCGGCGTCAAGGTGATCAGCGAAGGACGCGCGACAGGCCAGGGCGAGCGGAATGACGCGACCCGTCACAGTGGTGTGCGAATCGCGCACTACCTCGTACTCGCCCGCCACCACCGTGGTGAGGTACGTCGAGATTCGTGGCGTCGGCGCAAAGTCCCACACCGCGGTGCCTTCAGCAACTGGCGTGGGTTCGGGCGTCGGCTGGTTTGAGAACACGGTCCAGTGCGCCGGCGCGGTGACGTGATGCGTGAACGTGGCCTTCAAGTCAGGCTGCTCAAAGTTCGCGTACACCCGGCGCGCGTCGGCGGGCTCGAGGGCGGTGTACACGTAAACTTTCCCGTCCGCCGCGTCGACGGAGCGGTGCATTGCCGTGCCGTCGTTCGCGTATAAGCAGTCGGCCACGATTCGTACCTCGTTGTGCTCTAAGAGCCCCGACAAGGCAATTCGTCCATGCGCCCAGGCAGTCGCGGGCTCCATCGCCACGCCGTTCAGAACGATCTCACTGACCCCTCGCGCGATCAAGTCCACGTACGTTGACGCGCCAGGTGTCGAGCATTGAAACGTGATCACCGACACGGACCCGAAGACCTCGTCGCCGCAAGTCAAGTCCAAACTGACGTCATAGGACACGGCGCTCAAAAGCTTCGCTCGCTTAATCGTCTCTTCCCGCGTGATCTCTTCTACGGACATTTGGCCCAATTCTTCCTTCGCTCGGTGAGTCGACTAATGCCCTAGACGAGATCGACCGTCAGGCCCGTTGTAATATAAAAGCCCTGGTCGCTCACGGCGAGAATAGCAGCCCACCATCGCGCGCGCGTTGCTTCAACGACTGTTGAAGCGAAGCCGTGGTCCAGGTCGACACTCGCCAATGTGGCCTCGCGTCAGTGAACCCGTTTTGCGATGGCCTGCGCCAGTAACGTCGCCGCGCCTTCTTCGAAAGTGAAGAAAAGTGACGGTTCGACCAGTTCAAGTTCCATGATGGCCCAGTGGTCGTCAATCTTTACGAGGTCGACGCGCGCGTAGAGAAGGTGATCGAAGCCCTTCGCGGTAAGGACCTTCTCGCCGTAGAGAATCGCGTCGGGTTCAGCGATGACTTCTGACATCTGGTCGCGGCGAAAGAGTTGACTGCGGTCGAGTTCGGTGACGTTCAGCATCGGACCCTTCGATAATGCGTGCGAGAACTTGCCGTCGATGAAGATGAGTGCGCGTTCGCCGAGTGAGTCCACGGAGTCGACGTAGGGCTGGATGAGGACGTCGCGACCAGCAGCGTGCAGGGACTTCACGTGGGCTAGCGCCGCGTCGTGTTCATCCGCGTGGTAGCGAGCGGCGTTCATCGATCCAGCGCCGACGCAAGGCTTCACGACGAAGTCGTGGTCGAAGAAGCGCGGTTTCTTGCCGACGTTGCAGAAGTGCGAGGGGACGATCTTCAGTCCGTGGCCCTCGAGGTCAGCCAAGTAGTGCTTGTCGGTCGAGTACTCGACGACCCCGTAAGGATTGGCCAGGTGCTTGACGGTCTTCGCCCAGCTGAGGAACTCACCGCGGCGTTGCGAGTAGTCCCAGGTGGAGCGAAGCACGACGAGGTCGTAGCGGTCCCAGACGACGGACGGGTCGTCCCAGACGACCACGTCGGCGTGCACGCCCGCAGCGGACAGTGCTGCCAAGACGAGTGGATTGTCGGGGTCGACAGCACCGAGGCACGTGGCGATCGCGACGCGGTTCACGGCAAGAAGAGCATCGTGGCGTGTTGACACCACGTCGCGAGCGGTCCGGGCCAGACACCGAAGAGGATCGCGACGATGACACCAACGGCGACGACCTTGCCGGTGAAGAGTGGCACGTGGACACGCGTGCCTTCGACGTCGTCGTCGGCGTAGAGGGCGAGGATCCAGCGGAGGTAGAAGAAGGCCGCGATCGCTGCCGACAGGATCGCCACCAGCGCGAGCGCGCCGCCGCCTGAGTCGATGGTCGCGGCGAGTACCGAGTACTTGGCATAGAAGCCCACCGTGAGCGGTGCGCCCAGTTGGCTGAACAGCAACACGGCCAACGCGCCACCGAGCCACGGTTGGCGTCGTGCCAAGCCTCGGTAGTGGTCAATCGAGTGCAGGTCGTCGCCGGTTCCTCCAATGAGCGTCACGACCGCGAAGGTCGCCACGACAACCGGCGCGTAAGTCATCACGTAAAAGAGCGTCGAGGCGACGCCGCGGGCGCTGCCCGACCAGACACCGAGCAACATGAAGCCGGCCTGGTTGATCGAGGAGTACGCGAGCAGACGCTTCACGTTGCGCTGCACCAAGGCAACGCTCGCGCCCACGACGCAGGTGAGGATCACCAAGACGAAAAGAATCGGGCGCCAGGTGTCGAGCTGGGTGCCGAGAGCCGAAATCAGTACGCGCAACAGTGCCGCGAAGGCCCCCACTTTGACGATGGAGGCCATGACGCCCGTGACGGGCGTGGGAGCGCCCTCGTACACGTCGGGTGACCACGCGTGAAAGGGCACGGCGGCGACCTTGAAGGCAAAGCCAATGAGGAGCAGCGCTCCCCCGGCGTACAGCAGTCCCGGACGAAGCACGACGTTGTTGCCCAGGAAGTACGAGATGGACGAAAGGTTCGTCGAACCGGTCGCGCCATACACGAGTGCCGCGCCGTAGATGAAGATCGCCGACGCGAAGCCGCCAAGCAGGAAGTACTTCAACGCCGCTTCGGCCGAGGTGGCGCGGTGGCGATCGAAGCCGACCAACACGTAGAGGCCAATCGAGAGGATCTCGAGACCGAGGAAGATGACGATCAAGTCGTTCGCCTGGACCATGAGAAGCGCGCCGGCACTCGAGGCGAGCGCCAGGATGTGAAAGTCCGCGCCGGCGACGCGTTCGCGCTTCGCCCAGTCGTGCGCGACGAGGGCCGAGAGCAAGAGACTCACCGCGATGACGACGTTGCCGATGACGGAGAACCCGTCGAGGACGATGGCGTGCGCCACGGTCGTCGTCGAGCCATGATGCGCAATGTACGACCACTGGAAGAAGGCGTAGACGAGGGTGGCGATCGCGGTCGCGACCGTGATGCCCGTGGCCCAGTTGATGGTGACCTTGGTGTTCACGAGCGCACTCATGAGGAGCAACACCAACGAAGCCCCAAAGAACGTCAGGACGGGCAGTAAGGCTAGGTAGTGGATGCTCGGGACGACGAGCGTGGTGGTCGCGAGGAGGTTCACTTGTTCACTCCCGCGGGGGCGACGTGATGGATAAGCACTTGCACCGAAGGACTGATCCGATCAAGCACCGGCTTCGGAAACACACCGAGCGCGAGGATCAGGACGACGACTGGCACAAGTACCCAGCGCTCTTTAAAGTTGAGGTCAGTGATCGACGCGTTGGCGCCTTCGGCGCGACCGTGAAAGACGCGTTGGTAGGCCCACAGCAGGTACGCGGCGGCGGCGAGGACGCCGGTCGTGGCGATCGCACCCCACCAGGCGTGGGTGCCGAAGGTGCCGATGAGGATCAAGTACTCACTCACGAAACCCGAAAGACCCGGTAGCCCAATCGAGGCCATCATGACGATGGTGAACAACGCCGCCATCACGGGGGCGGGACCCTGCAGGCCCGTCAGGTCCTTGATCTGGTACGAGCCGCGACGCCGTTCGATGAATCCAATGATGAGGAAGAAGCCGATCGTGATGACGCCGTGGTTGAACATCAACAACACGGCACCCACCATGGCGATCTTCGAACCGGTCATGATTCCGAGCGTGATGAAGCCCAATTGGGCCACCGACGAGTAGGCCACCAGGCGCTTCAGGTCCGGCGTTGCGCACGCGATCAGCGAGCCGTACAAGATGCTAATGACGGCCAGTGTCAACACGATGGGACGCATGGTCGGCAGCGCCAAGGGAAAGAGACCAACGGCGAAGCGCAGCAGTCCGTACGAACCGAGTTTCGCGAGCAACGCCGAGAGCTCGATCGAGCCACCCGTCGGCGCTTCGGCGTAGGTGATCGGCGACCACGTGTGAAAGGGCCAGATCGGGGACTTGACGGCGAAGGCGATCGCGAAGGCGATGAAGAGCCACACCGCCGTGCTGTGGGTCATGCCGGTCGATTGCAGCGCACTGTAGGAGAAGGTCAGGACGCCCGTCGTTTGGTGCTGGTGCGCGAAGCCCAGGTACAAGATGCCAATCAAGAGGAACGCCGAACCGCTGAAGGTGTAGATGAAGAACTTCAGCGCGGCCTTGGCGCGCTGAGCTCCGCCCCACCCGGCGATGATGAAGTAACTCGGCACGAGGGTCAGCTCGAAGAAGATGAAGAACTCGAGGACGTCGTGGCTGAGAAAGCTCGCCATCGTGAACGACGTCAACGCCAAGAGCCAACCTACGAAGGCCGCCTCACGGCGCTTGTCGCGTGATCCCAGCAGCGCCAGCAACAACACCAACGCCGTCAACACAACCATGAGCAGCGAGATACCGTCAACCGCGACGTCGTAGGCAAGTCCGAAGGGCGCCGACAGGACGTGGCGCGTCACGAAGTCGTACGTCTGCGCGTTCTTCACGTGGGGGTTGTAGAGGAAGGCGACGATGAGCGCCAGCGCCATCTCCACGAGCGCCGTGCCGACCCCGAGCGCGTAGGCGAGGCCTTGGACCTTTCGCACGAGGGCCGCCGCGAGCGCCCCGGCGAGGGGCACGACGATGAGCAAGAGGAGATAGATCGACGAATGCATCGTTAGTGGACCCTTGCGACGAGATAGACGATGATGACGGCGACACCGAGCACCATCGCGAGCGCGTACTGACGCACGAAGCCCGACTGAATCTTTCGAAGTCCCTCGGCGCTGCGCCTCGTCGCGACCGCGACACCCGTGACGGCTCCGTCGATGACCTTGGGTTCAATGACGTCGTCGCTGTACTGCGCGGCGCGCGTGAGCGGGCGACCAATGACGTCGTCGTAGAAGTCGTCCCAGTGCCAGACGTGCTCAAAGAACGGGGACTCGAAACGGGGAGACTCCGAGACGCCTCGCCAGATGGAGTACGCCGCGAGGAGACCGAGGACCGCCGCGACCACGTCGACGAGCGCGAGGCCCCACTGGGCGATCGTGCTCGACGAGGACACCGCCGGCACGAAGCCGAACGTGGGGTCGAGAAAGCCCGCGAGTGAACTCGAGTGCGCCCAGGGCAGGTTGAGCAGTCCGCCCAGCGCCGCGAGGACGGCGAGGACGACGAGGGGCAACGTCATTACCCACGGCGACTCGTGGGGGTCGTGACCCTTCGTCACTTCACGGAAGCGCTCGGTCCCGCGAAACGTCAGGACGAAGAGACGAGTCATGTAGTACGCGGTCAGGATTGCCGTCACCACCCCGAGCACCCAAAGGGCCTTGTTGTGTTCGAAGACCTTCGTGAGGACGTCGCCCTTGGCGAAGAACCCCGAGAAGGGTGGAATGCCCGAGATCGAGAGCCACGCGACGAGGAACGTCGGGAACGTGAGCGGCAAGTACTTCGCCAGTCCACCCATCTTTCGTAGGTCCTGCTCTCCGTTGAGTGAGTGAATGACCGAACCAGCGCCGAGGAACAGCAACGCCTTGTAGAAGGCGTGGGCCACCATCAAGAAGATGGCGGCGGAGTACGCGCCGACCCCAACGGCCATGACCATGTAGCCAATCTGCGAGACCGTCGAAAAGGCGAGGACCTTCTTGATGTCCTTCTGGGCCGTGGCGATCGTCGCGGCGACGAACGCCGTGGCACCGCCGATGATGGCGATGGTCGCTCGCCCGTCGGGCGACATCGTAAGTACCGGTGACATTCGAACGAGCAGGTACACACCAGCGGTCACCATGGTCGCGGCGTGGATGAGCGCCGAGACCGGCGTCGGGCCCTCCATGGCGTCGGGCAGCCAGTTGAAGAGTGGGATCTGCGCACTCTTGCCGGTTGCGGCGAGGAGCAACGCCAGCACCGTCAACGTGGCGACGGTCGGCGAGAACGTGCCGGCGACGTGAAAGACGTTGAGGTACGTCAAGGTGTGCGTGTGGCCGAAGATCAGGAACATCGCGATGAGGAGTCCGACGTCGCCGACGCGATTGTAGAGGAAGGCCTTCTTCCCGGCGGACGCGGCCGCGTCCTTCGTGAAGTAGTAGCTCACGAGCCAGTAGGAACAGACCCCCACACCCTCCCAGCCCACGAAGGTGAGCAGGAGATTGTTCGCGAGTACGAGGATAAGCATGGAGAAGACGAAGAGGTTCATGTACAAGAAGAACTTGCGGTAGTCCTTCTCGCCGCGCATGTAACCAATGGAGTAAAGGTGAATCAGCGCGGAGATGCCGGTGACGAAGAGACACATAGTCACTGAGAGTGGGTCGACCAGAAGAGCGGCCGGCACGTGCAGGGTGCCCACGGTAATCCAGTCGAAGAGATGAACGGTGACTTCGCGATTCGAGCGATGCAAGACCAGCACGAACGCCACGACGGCGAAGACGAAACTGAGCGCCACGACGCCGGTCGCGACGGCGCCGACGTAGCGCTCCTTAAGACTTGTGCCGTTCAAGAGCACGACGAGATAACCCACGAGCGGCATCAGGAGCAGCAGCGTTACGACGTGCGCCATCTCAGCCCTTCAGCTCTGACAGCTCGTCGACCGACGTGGAAGAGCGACGCCGAAAGACCGCAACCACGATACCGAGGCCCACGGTCACTTCCGCCGCCGCGACGACCATGACGAAGAAGACGCTGGCCTGGCCGGAGATGTCCGAGAGCGTCCTCGAGAACGTCACGAACGTGAGGTTCACCGCGTTCAACATCAACTCCACGCACATGAACATGATGAGGGCGCTACGACGAGTGAGGAGGCCAAAGGCCCCGATGCCGAAGAGCACCGCGGCCAAGACGAGATACCAGGCGGCGGGAACGTTCATGCCGACACCTCTTCGTTGGTCGTGGCGCGTTCGCGACGCGCGAGCAGTACCGCACCGACGACGGCGATGATCAACAACGCGGCCGTTGCTTCGAAGGCGAAGAGGTACGTCGTGAAGACCGCCGTGCCGAGTTGTTTGACGTTCCCCTGGCCGGTCGCGAGCGCAGACCCCGACACCGAGGTCGCGCCGGTCACCCAGTGCGACGTCGCCATCAAGGTGATGAGCCCGGCGACCGTGATCACGACGCCGGCGCCGGCGAAGGCGCGCTGACCAACGAGGGGCTCGACGCTCACCTGCATGTTGCGGTCGACGCCGAGGAACATGATGACGAACAAGAACAACACGACGATGGCCCCGGCGTAGACGATGATCTGCACGGCTGCCAAGAAGTCCGCGGATTGAGCGACGAAGGCAACGGCCACGCCAAAAAGCGTCATGATGAGACAGATCGCGGCGTGCACCGGATTCTTCACCGAGATGACGCCGAGGGCACCGACGAGAATGAGCAGCGCGGAGGTGACGAACACCAAGATGGCCGGGACTGCGTAGGTCGTAGCCAGCATCAGCGACTCCCCCCGAAGCGCTTGGGCATCTTCTTGCGCGCCTGCGTGAGCATTCCCGCCAGACCACGCTGGTCCTCGTTGACGTCTTCAGGTTGGAGGTGACGGAAGAACGCGCGGCGAAGTTGCTTCGATCCCGTGGCTTCGTCGTCGCGATTGTCGGATTGACCGGCTTCGGGTGCGCGCACCCCGTTGCCGAGGTCGCCGGTCCACTGCACGACGCCCTCGTAGGACGCGTCACCGGAGGGAGAGGTCGCGCGCATCCAGCCGCCGGTCATCTCGGCTTCGCCTTCGCGCCAGTCCTCCCAGGGCAAGTGCTTCGGGAATCCGTGGTCGTCAACGACGAGTTCGGCCTTGGTGTAGATGGCGTCAGCGCGATTGGTGAAGGAGAACTCGAACATCTTGGTCTCGGTGATGGCCTGAGTCGGGCAGGCCTCCACGCAGAGGTCACAGTGGATGCAGCGCAAGTAGTTGATCTCGTAGACGTAGCCATAGCGCTCACCGGGACTGACCGGGTGATCGGGCGGGTTGTCGAGACCGCGCACGTAAATGCAGTTGACCGGGCACGCGCCAGCACACAGCTCGCAGCCAATGCACTTCTCCATGCCGTCTTCGTAACGGTTGAGGACGTGGCGCCCGTGTTGACGCGGCTGTTTCGGACGCTTCTCCTCGGGGTAGCTGATCGTGACGGGAGGTCGAGCGAGGTGTTGGAAGGTAAGCTTGAAGCCACCAAAGAAGTCGAGAGGTCCAGCCACTACTCCTCCTCTCGCTCACTCCACGACCGCAGCACCTCAGGCGGCAGCGGTCGTTGACCAACGATGGGAAGAATGGCGTCGGCACCGGTCTCTCGGGTCTGGCCGAGCACGAAGGCCCTGCCCAGCACGATCGAAGCGATCATCACCATCGCCGCCATGATGAAACCGTAGGCCGGGCGCAGGAGAAATCCCGCCACGATGAGCATCCAACCGAGACTGAGAGGAATGAGACGCTTCCAGCCGAGGTCCATGACCTGGTCGTAGCGAAACCGTGGCAACGCCGCGCGGAACCAGATGTAACAGAAACAGAAGATGACGGTCTTCAGCACGAACCAGATGATCGGGAACACCCAGCGCAGGTGCGAGATGTTCGGGATCCATCCGGCCGGACCGCCGAAGAAGAGCGTCACGATGATCGCCGACATGGTGATCGTGTTCATGAACTCGGCCATGTAGAACAGCGCAAAACGAATCGACGAGTACTCGGTATTAAAGCCACCGACGAGTTCACTATCCGCTTCGACGACGTCGAACGGTGGGCGCCCCAGTTCGGCCGTGATGGCCATCCAGAAGATGATGAAGGGGACGACGCCCAAGCGAATGACGTTCCAGTGCCAGATCCAGTGTCCCTGGGAGGTGACGATGTCGTGCGTCGAAAGCGAACCGGTCACCAGCACGATGGTGACGATCGTGATGCCAAGCGCGGCTTCGTAACTGATCATCTGGGCACTCGCGCGCACTGACGAGATGAGCGGGTACTTCGAGCCTGACGCCCAACCAGCGAGCATCACGCCGTAGACCGAGATGCCCGACATCGCGAGCAACAACAAGATGCCCATCGGCGGGTTGGCGATCTGGAGCATGACGACGTGACCGGCGATGTGTAAGGTCCCGCCCACCGGCACGATGGCGAAGGTGATGACCGCGGGCACGAGGGCGAGGTAGGGCGCGAGTTTGAAGACGAAGCGGTCGGCTTCAGCCGGGACGAGGTCTTCCTTGAAGAACAGCTTGATGCCGTCGGCCAAGGTCTGCAAGATACCGAAGGGTCCCCAGCGCTGAGGTCCGATGCGGCTCTGCATGTCCGAGATCGCCTTGCGCTCGAACCAGATCATGAGCGTCACCGAACCCATAAGTGCGCCGAAACCAACGAGTACCTTGATCGCCACGATGAGGACCACGACGCCCCAACCGTTCACGCCGTGGGTGAAGAGCGGATCGACCGTCGAGAGCGCGTTCATTTGGTCTCCAAGCGCACTTGGGTGATGGCACTCGAGGGGTCGACGAGGATGCGTGACGCGACGTCGTCACCGTTCTCATCAACCGAGGCGAAGGCCACGTTGATCGTGCCACGCGGCGTCGCGTCGCTCAAGGCGACGGGAAGGTTCAGCGTGACCGTGGGGCTGGAGACCTCAACGACGTCGCCGGTCGCGAGACCGAGCCGGTCGAGGTCGAAGTGATTGACGTACGCCGTCGATTTCGCGACGAGGTTCGAGAGCGCGGGCGAACCTTGCACCGCGACGCCGTGGTCGTACAGGCGACGTGAGACGTTGAGGACCAACGAGTAGGCGTCGAATGCTGGTACCTCGACACCGCGACCGGCCGAGACGACGGACAACGTGGCACTAACCGGTGACGACGACGCGCTGACGCTCTCTTCAACGACGGCGCCGGCGAACTCCGCGAGTCCGGCCGTGTTCGTGGACCGGATACCAGGAAAGGCCATGGGGTCGAGGGGTCGACGCTCGACGCGCTCTTTGGTGCGACCCGCCACGGAGCCTTCGTCCGAGGCGTCGTTCAAGACGCTGAGTGCGGGGTAGCCAACCGTCTCCTCGATGACCTTGGCGCACTGGACCTCGGAGGCAAGTCCGAGACTCTGGCCACACTCTTCAGCCAGTTCACTCGCGATGGCGACGTCGGACCATGCGGAGCCGGGCGCGACGATCTTCGCCGTGACGGCCGTCACGCGACCTTCGATATTGGTGACCGTGCCCTGGCGTTCGTGTTGAACCGCGGCGGGAAGAACGACGTCGGCGTACTCGAGGGTCTTACCCCCGTGTCCCGACACGACGACGACGCTCGCGGCCTCGAGAGCCGCGCTGGCGCCTTCGACGTCGAGCACGTTGCCGAGGAGACATCCGAGCAGCAACACGGCCTTTTGTTCGCCACTTCGTAGTGCCTCGAGTTGTTCGAGTGTGGTTCGACCATCGTCGTTCACGTAGCCGCGTCCGGGACGAAGCTTCGGTCCGAAGCCCATATCAAGCGCGCCCATGACGTTGGACCTACGAAGGGCCGGCAGGAACGTCGCCGACGTGAACTTCTCCGCGAGCACGCGGACTGCGCTCTCGATGACGCCCGCGTCTTCGGCGACGTTGGGACGTCCGACGATGAAGACGACACCTTCGCCACTTTCTCCGAGGAGACGGCGAGTCTCGTTGAGCTCGGTCTCGGTGACGTTCGAACCCTTCAAAAGACTGCCGTCACTGCGGGTGAGGGCCTCGGCGACAAGGTGAGCCTCGCCCGGGCGAACGGGCATCGAGACCGTCGCGAGCGAGTGCAGCCCACTCGAGGCGAAGGCGAACTCGACGAGTGCGTTCTGACGCTTGATGAAGTTCTCGCGCAGACGCAAGAAGAGGACGGGGAGTTCTTCGCGAAGATCACCGGTCAGGGTCACGACGACGCGCGCGTTGGCCGCCTCGTCGATGGTGGCTTTCGGAAGGGACTGCAGCAGCGCGCCGTCCAGTCCGTCGTCGTACTGCGCGTCGAGGTGGTTGCTCCCGAGCACGCCGCGAACGAAACGCTCCCACGCGAAGGCTCCCTCGTTGGTGAGGGCCGCGCCGCCAATGGCACCGACGCCGTTCGGACTCTTCGCGGCGTCCTGCAGGATCGCAGCCGCACGATTAAGCGCGCTGCCCCAGGTCGTCGCGATGAGTTCGCCGTTCACGCGCACGAGTGGTTCACGTAGACGCGTCGACGCGCTGAGTGGATCGAGCGACTCTTCGTTTCCGTCGATCGAGTCGAGCGTGAAGCGACCCTTGTCACAGAGCCACCCGTGGTTGACGGGCTCGCTGTCGACCCCGAGGACGCGCGTGAGTCGGTTGCCCGACGACTGCACGGCGACGCGACAACCAACGGCACAGGTCGTGCACGTGCTCTCGACCTGCTCGAGGTCCCAGGGACGCGCGCTGAAGCGGTACGGCTTCGCGGTGAGGGCTCCGACCGGGCAGATCTGCACGGTGTTGCCCGAGAACGTCGAATCGAAAGGCTCAGTCGGCGACGGCGCGACTTCGATCTGGTCACCGCGACCGGAGAAAGCGATCTCGGTGTCGCCAGAAACCTCGGCACTGAAGCGCGTGCACCGCGCGCACTGGATGCAGCGCTCGCGGTCGAGCAGCACTAGCTCGCCGATTTCAATGGGCTTGACGAAGTGGCGCTTCTCCTCGATGAAGCGCGTCTCGCCCGAGCCGTGCGCGAGGGTCTGGTCCTGGAGAGGGCATTCGCCACCCTTGTCGCAGACCGGACAGTCGAGCGGGTGGTTGGCGAGCAAGAACTCCAAGACGCCGTCTTGGGCCTTCTTCACTTTTTCCGAGTCGGTGACAACCGTCATACCGTCTTGCACCTTGAGGTAGCAGGCGGGCTGCAGCGTCGCGCCGCGAGGTCCTTCGACTTCAACGAGGCACATCCGACACATGCCCACCGGCTCCATGCGCGGGTGGTAACAGAAGCGCGGCACGTAGTGGCCTGCGCGCTCAGCCGCTTCGATCAGCAACTCACCGGGCGCGGCCTCGAGGCTTCGCCCGTTCACGGAGATAGTCACGCTGGACTTGACGTCAGTCAAAGGGGCATCCTCCCTTATGGACGTGTTGGATGAATTCATCGCGGAACATTGAAATCGCTCCGGTGACCGAAGAAGGGATGGAGGGGCCGAGCGGACAGATGGTCGTCTGCTGCGGCGGCCAACCGCCGCCGGGCGCGATGTTGTCACAGAGATCGAGCAAGAGTTCAAGGTCTTCCATGCGACCGCCCCCGTTCTCCATCCGGTACATGATGCGTTCGATCCATCCCGAACCTTCACGGCACGGCGTGCACTGACCACACGATTCCTTCGCGAAGAACTTCGTGATGCGCCACGACGCGCGCACGACGCACGTGGTGTCGTCGAAGACGACCACCGAGCCCGAGCCGAGCATCGAGCCCTTTTCGCCCACTTCGTCTTGGCCGAGCGGCGTGTCCAACATGTCGGGCCCGAACCACGGTGCCGAGACGCCACCGGGAATGAAGGCCTTGATCGTGTGGCCGTCCAGTAGTCCCCCGCCGAGCGCGGGGTCGTAGATCAGATCGCGAAAGGTGTTCTTCACCATCTCCACTTCGAAGACGCCAGGATTCTTCACCCGGCCCGCGAGGGCGAAGAGCCGCGTGCCCTTGGAGCGACCCGCCCCGAGCGCCGCGAAGGCCTCGCCACCGTTCAAGACGATCCAGGGAATGTTGGCCATGGTCTCGACGTTGTTGACCACCGTGGGCTCACCGTAGAGTCCGTTCACCGCGGGAAAGAACGGGGGCTTGATGCGAGGGAACCCGCGCTTGCCCTCGAGGGCTTCCAAGAGCGCCGTCTCGTCACCGCAGATGTAGGCGCCGGCACCCGGATGCACGACGATGTCGAGTGAGAAGTTCGACCCGAAGATCTTCGAGCCGAGCGCGCCGTGCTCGTAGGCGTCGTTGACGGCCTGCTGCACGCGCTCGAGTCCGAGCGCGAACTCACCGCGCACGAAGAAGAACACTTGGCTGACCTGCAACGCGTACGCCGAGATGATGATGCCCTCGATGATCCCGTTCGGATCACGCTCGAGCAGGAGGTGGTCCTTGAACGTCGCGGGCTCTGATTCGTCGCCGTTCACGACGAGGTACGAGACGGGCGCTCTGCGCAACATCGACCACTTGCGACCGGCCGGGAAGCCCGCGCCGCCGCGACCGAGCAGCGACGCCTCGTCGACTTCGAGCGCGACGTCTTCCGGGAACATCGTCAGCGCCTTACGAAGACCTTCGTAGCCACCGGTCGCGAGAAAACGCGCCATCGTGTACGAGTCGTCGTAGTCAATACGTGCGGTGACGATGCGGGGAGCTTCGAGCGTTGCCACTACTTCTTCTCCTCGGCACGCTTGTCGCGAGCGACCTTCGCCTCTTCGCGCTGTTGGGCGATCTCGTTCTTGGGCGCGTGCAGACCACCAGCGCGGCGAACGCGCAGCAGCGTGCCGTGCGTGGGGATGTCGTGATCGCGACGTCCGTCGCGCAGCTCACTGACGAGGGCGTCGAAGGTCTCCGGGGTCGTCGTGCGAACGAAGCGGTGGTTCACCTGCACGCAGGGCGCGAAGTTGCAGTCGGCGAGACATTCGGTCTCTTCCAAAGTAAAGAGTCCATCATCCGACGTTGAACCGACGGCGCAACCCAAGGTCGAGCTCGCGTGATCGAGCAGTTCGAGTCCCCCGGCCAAGAGACAGGCGATGTTGGTGCAGACCCCGACGACGTACTTGCCAACGGGCTCTAAGTGGAACATGTCGTAGAAGGCCGCGGTGCCTCGAACGTCGGCCGTCGTCGTGCCGGTCAACTCGGCGACTTCGGCGATGCCCTCGGGACTGACGTAACCGTCTTGTTCTTGCGCGAGGTGCAGCAGCGGCAACATCGCCGAGCGCGGGCGTGGGTACAGGGCGACCAGCTCTTCGGCGCGTTGGCGCAGGTCGACGCGAAGGTGACTCATCGGTCCACCTCACCCATGATGGGGTCCACCGACGAGATCACGGTGATGGCGTCCGAGACCGATCCGCCACGCATCAAGAGCGGCACGGCCTGCATGTTGACGAAGCTCGGTGCGCGCACGTGGATGCGGTAGGGCTTTGGTCCGCCGTCGGCGACGAGGTAGCAACCGAGTTCGCCGCGTGGAGACTCGATGGCGCTGTAGACCTCGCCGGCCGGAACGTGGAATCCCTCGGTGAAGAGTTTGAAGTGGTGGATCAACGCCTCCATCGACTCGTCGATGCGAGCGCGTGGCGGCGGTGTCACTTTGGGGTCTTGGCTGCGGTAGTCGCCGCTCGGCATCTTCTCAATGCACTGGCGCACGATGCGCACCGATTCGCGGATCTCGTTGAGACGAATGGCGTACCGATCGAAGTTGTCGCCGAAGGTGCCGACGATGACGTCGAAGTCAACTTCGTCGTACGCGAGGTACGGCATCGAACGACGCAGGTCCCACGGCACGCCGGTTGAGCGAAGCAACGGCCCGGTCACGCCCAAGGCCAACGCCTCTTCGGCCGTGATCGGCGCGACGCCGATCATGCGACCGCGAAAGATGGGCTGTCCGGTCAGGAGTTCGTCGTACTCGAACGTGCGCTCGTAGATCGTGTCGCAGATCACCAAAACGTCGTCTTCCCAGCCGTCGGGCAGATCCGCCGCGACGCCACCGGGTCGCACGTAGTTGAGGTTCATCCGCAGTCCGGCGGTCTTCTCGAAGAAGGCCAGCACCAGTTCGCGCTCACGAAAGCCGTAGATCATCATCGAGGTCGCGCCTAAGTCCATGCCGTTCGTCGCCAACCAGACGAGGTGCGACGCGACGCGATTGAGCTCGGCCATCATCATGCGAATCCAGATAGCCCGATCAGGTACTTCGATGTTCAGGAGCTTCTCCACGGCCATGGAGTAGCCCAGTTCGTTCGAGATGGGGCTGACGTAGTCCATGCGCGTCACGTTGGTGCCGCCTTGGACGTAACTGAGCACTTCGCCGGTCTTCTCCATGCCCGTGTGCAGGTAGCCAATGACGGGCTTGGTGCGAAGGACGAACTCACCGTCGAGCTCGAGCATGAGGCGAAGAACCCCGTGCGTCGATGGGTGCGCCGGACCCATGTTGATGATCATCGTCTCGTCGTCGCGACGATCGAAGTCGACGTCGTTGGGGTCGAGCGTCAGCCCACTCGTGCGAAGGACGGCACCGACCTCGCGACCGAGTTCGTCGGTGTCCGTGACCCTGTGGGCTTGGAGACCCTGCGCGCCCTCGGAGGTCTCGGCGGCCAAGAGCTCGACGCGCTCAGCGACGCGGATCGTGGGATCGCTCACCGGGGACCTGGCGCTTCCTTGAACTGCACGGGAATCTTGCCAACGGCGTAGTCCTTACGAAGGGGGTGACCCTCCCAGTCTTCGGGCATCAAGATGCGCGTCAGGTCGGGGTGACCGTTGAAGAGGACGCCGTAGAGGTCGAACGCTTCGCGCTCCATGGCTTCAGTGCCGGGATAGAGATCGAAGAGCGTGTCGACGGTCGGGTCGTTGTTACCGGCCTGCACGCGAATACGCACGCGCTGCTTCTTCGACAGGCTGAGCAGGTTGACGACGATCTCGAAGCGCGTGGGGATGACGAAGTCGGGCATCGGACGATCCAGGTGTTCGAGGTAGTCAACACCACAGAGATCGACACACATCTCGAAGCCGTCGTCCTTGAAGGCGCTCACCAAGGGGACGTACTCCTCGAGCGTCGGGAAGCAACCGAGGTCGCTCGCCAACACGTCGGCGGTAACGACGCCTGGGGGGGCCGTAAGGGGAAGCGGGATCACTTCGGCGTTCCCACCCTTACGGCCACGGGGACTTCCGGCGTCCAGACGTTCGACTGGGCTTCTACGTGCGTGGGGCGACCCTCGCTGCGGCGCTGAAGGATCTCGCCGGTACGGATCTGCTCGTGGAGCGTCAAAATGGCGTGCATCAGGGTCTCGGGGCTGGGTGGGCACCCCGGGGCGTAGACGTCGACGGGGACGATCTGGTCGACACCCTGGACAATGGCGTAGTTGTTGAAGAGTCCACCGGTCGACGCGCAGACCCCCATGGAGATGACCCACTTGGGCTCCATCATCTGGTCGTAGACCTGGCGAAGAACGGGTGCCATCTTCTGTGACACGCGCCCGGCCACGATCATGAGGTCGGCTTGGCGCGGCGAGTTGCGAAAGACCTCCATGCCGTAGCGCGCGAGGTCGTAGTCCGCGGCGCCGGCGGCCATCATCTCGATCGCGCAGCACGCGAGCCCGAAGGTCGCGGGCCACACCGAGGCGCGACGGGCCCAGCGCACCAAATCTTCGACTTGGCCCGTCAGGAAGTTGTGCTGGAGATCTTCGAACGCCACTACGCGACTTCTTTTTCGTCGGCGCCAATACGCACGATGGTCGAGGAACTCGTACGCGACGGCATGCCGGGCACCAGGTGCTTGACCGGTCCCCAGGTGAGCGCGCCTTCGGCGACCAGAAAGAGCAACGCCGCAAAGACGGCCAGCGAGAAGACCAACACTTCGATGAGCCCGAAGCCTCGAAGCTGGCGAAAGACGACGGCGAAGGGGTACATGAAGACGACTTCGATGTCGAAGATGACGAAGATCATTGCGACGAGGTAGAACCGCACTGGAAAGCGCTGGGGCGGTTCGATCTCGGGGACAATCCCACACTCGTACGGCGCGAGCTTCGCGTCCGTTGGGCGTTTGTGCGGCGCCAGTAATCCCGACGCTACAAACGAGCCCGACGCGAACAGCACTCCGAGTATGAGCAGCCCCAGTATTGGTAAGTACTGGTCCACGTCCATCATTTCTACCAGGTCGCGCGGGATCCTTTTGTCGAATGGGACGCTTTGGCCACGACGTAGGATTGTCGCGTGAAAACCTTGCGTGACGTCGTCGCCAAACCGAGGACTTACGACGTCGTCATCGTCGGCGGCGGACCGTCGGGTTCGGCGTGCGCGTACTGGCTGGCCCAGGCCGGTTGGTCGGTCTGTCTTATCGAGAAGAAACACTTTCCTCGCGAGAAAACCTGTGGCGACGGACTGACGCCGCGCTCGGTCTATCAACTGAGCGAGATGGGCCTCGAGGGAATTGTCGCCGCGAACGGACACCAGTACAAGGGACTTCGAGCCTTTGGCTTTGGCGCGTCACTCGAGATGAACTGGCCCGAGCACCCGATATTTCCCAACTACGGCTACACCATCACGCGATTCAATCTCGACGGCCTCGTCGCCGAAAACGCCGAAAAATACGGCGCCGACGTGCTGAACGGCGCCGAGGCCCTGGACCTGCTCGAGCCGACCCCCGGCATCGACGGTGGTTTGGTGGGCGCGTCGGGCGTCGTCGTGAAGGATAAGGACACCGGAGAGACCGCTGAGATTCGAGGTCGCTACCTCGTGATCGCTGACGGACAGAACTCGCGCCTGGGTCGAGAACTCGGCGTCACGCGCAATCGCGAGTGGCCCATGGGCATGGCGCTACGCGGGTACTACACGAGTGATCGCCACGCCGAACCGTGGATTGACTCGCACCTCGACATCCGCGACACCAACGGCGAGGTCGTTCCCGGCTACGGGTGGATCTTCCCCTTAGGAGACGGTCGGGTCAACGTGGGTGTGGGACTGCTGTCGACGGGCGGCGCGTGGAGGGGCGTCAACACCACCAAGCTCCAGGAGTACTTCGTCGCGCAAGTGGCTGACGAGTGGGGTCTCAACGACGACACGTGTCTCGGGCCACCGACGGGCGGACGTCTACCCATGGGACTTTCGATCGGACCACGCGTGGGGGCGAACACCCTCACCATCGGTGACGCCACGGGCATGGTCAATCCCTTCAACGGTGAGGGCATTGCTTACGGCTACGAGTCGGGACGTCTCGCGGCGTCGGTCCTCGGTGAAGCACTGCTCGCCAACGACCCCACGACGCTGCGTCTCTACGACGAGCGTCTCCAAGCCGCCTACGGCGACTACTTCAAAGTGGCGCGTGGTTTCGTGCGACTGATCTCCGAGCCGAAGATCCTGGCGGCCTGCGTCGGCACCGGACTACGCGTGGCGCCCGTGATGCGAGAACTGTTGGCGGTCATGGCGAACTTGATGAGTAATGACGACAAGGGTCCCGCCGAAATTGGTTACCGCGCCGTCTCGCGTCTGGCGAACGCTATTCCCGATCAGGCCTGGGACATGGTCTTTGGCGAGTCCGCGAAGACCAAAGCGCTGAACTAGACAGCTTTCGACGTCGAGGTCGTCGTGCGCGAGAGCAGCGTGTTGACGAGGGTGTTCAGTGTGCCCTTCGCTTTGGCGAACGATCCCACGAGGGCGCTCAACGTGATCTCGTAGTGACCGTTCGTGATGACTGCTTCTACCAGTTGCAACTTGGACACCACGCTGGGCACGGTGATCGCGACCACGCCACCGCGCGTCCAGCCCTTCGTGAAGGTCGCTGGCGTCCAGTTCGTAGCGTCCGGAGTCCCGGAGTTCTTGACGCCGGCGCCGGTAAGTATGAGCGCCGCGCTCGAATCGACCATGCACTCGCCAAAGTTCTTCTTCGACATCTCTTTGGTGTCCTTAGCGACCATGCTCGTCGTCTTGTAGTACTGCGAGGTGGACGCGACCTCGATGCCTCCGAGAGAGTTCGTGGTGAAGACCGGCGACGAAACTTGGAAGTCAGCCTGTTGACCGGCCGCTCCGTAGACGCGGTCGTTCTTGTTCGTGACGCCGAGACAGGTCTGAAAGACGCCCGCGGCGACGCTGAACGCTGATTTCTTTGCGGGCGCGGTCGTGGGCGTGGTCGTCGACGTGTAGACCGTGCCCGCGGGCGGGACGAGATCGTTCAACACCGACTGCGTCGTCGAATACCAATTACTCGGCAGGTCCTTCAAGGTGATGTTGACGGCCTTCGCGTCGGCGAGTTCTTTCGCGGCGCCACTGCCCCGGTTGAACCACGACGCGATACCGCCGGCGAAACTGGCCAGCACCACGATGGCGACGATCGTGAGCACGCCGGCGCGACGCTTGCGATGCGTGACGGTCCCACCATGCTCGAGCACAACCGCCTGGATGGATTCAAAGTCCGTAAGTTCACGGTGGCGCCAGCAGTAACGAACACCACCCACGGTTCCAAAGAGGGCCATTTGGTGAGAAAAACGAACGAGTTCGAGGTTCGTCAGTTCGCTCCACGGGGTCTGCCACGCGACGGCCGGAATCCCCGCGAGTTGCGTGAGCCCAAAGTCGTCCGCGAGCAGCACCACCGGCGAAGTTGGACCGTTCGCCACGAACGACGGCCGTACCGACCAGTCTTCGCTGCGCAGATTCGTCACGACCGTACCGCTCGTGCCGCGTCGGCGGCGATGGCGACCGTTCGTTCCAAATCAGCTCTCGTGTGCGCGAGCGACACGAAGAGTATTTCGTACGCGCCGGGCGCCAACGCGACACCACGATCCAACATTTCGTGAAAGAACTTTCGATACAGTCCGTTCTCGCAGAGTACCTTCGCTTGCGTGAAGTTCGTTGGTGCGCTGAACTCCTCGTCGGCGAGGTAGAGGCCCATCAAGGCGCCGACACTGGGCGTCGACGCGAAGAGCCCTTCGCCACGAATCGCTTCTTGGAGTTCGCTGGCGAAGTTCGTCACGCGTCCACTCAGTATGGCGAGGTCGTCTGGCGTCACGTGCTCGAGGACCGCGACGCCGGCCGCAGTGGCCAAAGGATTGCCCGACAAGGTGCCCGCTTGGTAGACGGGGCCGAGGGGTGACAGCGACGCCAGGACCCGCTTCGATCCTCCGAACGCACCGACGGGAAGTCCCCCGCCGATGACCTTGCCAAAGCACCACAGGTCCGGCGTGACCCCGAAGTACTCTTCGGCGCCGCCTTGGGCCAAGCGAAAGCCCGTAATCACCTCATCGAAGATGAGTAGCGCCCCTACGCGGTCGCACTCTGCTCGCAGTCCTTCAAGAAAACCGGGCAGTGGCGCGACGAGGTTCATGTTCGCCGCGACCGGCTCGACCAGTACGGCGGCAACGCTGTCGTCCAACGTCGGCACTTCGTTGTACGGCGCCACGATGGTGTCCGCCACGGCACCCGCCGTGACGCCAGCCGAACCGGGAAGACCCATCTGGGCGACGCCGCTGCCGCCCGCGACGAGCAGGGCGTCCGAGTGACCGTGGTAGCAGCCGTCGAACTTCACGACCTTGTCGCGCCCGGTGAAACCTCTCGCGAGTCGTACGGCACTCATGACCGCTTCGGTTCCAGATGAGACGAGGCGCACCTGCTCGAGACCACGAACGCGCGTCGTCATCGCCTCGGCGAGTAGGACCTCGCCGGGCGTCGGCGCGCCAAAGGTCGTGCCCTTCGTGGCGGCGTCTCGCAGTACTGAAACGATCGTCGGGTGCGCGTGACCGAGTAAGGACGCGCCGTAGGACTGGACGTAGTCGAGGTATCGATTTCCTTCGACGTCGACGACTTCGGCACCCTCGCCACTGGCGACGGTGTAGGGCGTACCGCCCACCGAGCGGAAGGACCGCACGGGTGAGTCCACGCCACCGGGAATCACGACTTCAGCTCGTTCGAACCACGTCTCATTCGAGCTCAACGACTTAGCTCCTCGGCGAGTTCTCGAGCGAAGTAGGTCAAGACAAAGTCCGCGCCCGCGCGACGAACGGCCGTCAGTTGTTCGATCGCGACGGCCGTGCCGTCGATCCACCCGTTGGCGTCGGCGGCCTTCACCATGGCGTACTCGCCACTGACGTGGTACGCACAGAGCGGCACGTCGAGTTCACGACGCAGATCGCTGACGATGTCGAGATACGTCATGGCGGGCTTCACCATCACGATGTCCGCACCTTGTTCGACGTCGGCGCGCGCCTCGCGCAGCGCTTCGCGTCGATTCCTCGAGTCCTGCTGGTAGGCCTTGCGGTCGCCGCCGCCTTCGATCTCGACGCCCACCGCCTCACGAAAGGGTCCGTAAAGTCCGCTCGCGTACTTCGCCGCGTACGCGAGGATGATCGTCTCGTCGTAGCTGGCTTCGTCGAGGGCGCTGCGAATAGCGGCGACCTGGCCGTCCATCATGCCGCTCGGTGCGACGACGGCCGCGCCGGCTTCGGCTTGAGCCACCGCGACGCGAGCGTAGAGCTCGAGGGTGGCGTCGTTGTCTACGGTGCCGTCCGTTCGTAACACCCCACAGTGGCCATGGCTGGTGTATTCGTCGAGACAGAGATCGGCCATGAGGACGATGTCGTCGCCGAATGAATCACGCAGTGATCGAAGGGCCACTTGGGCGACGCCCTTGGGATCCCAGGCGGCACTGCCGAACTCGTCCTTGGTCTCGGGTACGCCAAAGAGGATGACGCCACTGACGCCCGCGCTGGCGAGCGCCTTCACTTCGTCGTGCAGTGATGAGAGCGTGTGCTGGAAGTGTCCGGGCAACGAGAGGATGGGCTTAGGTTCGCTCAAACCCTCGGCGACGAAGAGGGGGGCCACGAAATCACTGGGTGAGAGGCTCGTTTCCGCCACGAGTCGACGAATGGCGGGCGTGCGACGAAGGCGCCGGGGGCGCTGGGCGGGAAACACGGTCCAAGCCTATTCCTCGGTCTGCAAGACCTTTCCAGGCCTGGGCTAAAGACCGAGTAAATGTTCTCGCAGTTCTGGACCCCATCCTTCGATCACGCGTTCGTGCTGGCGGCGCACCGCTTGTGCCGTGGTCGCGCCCGGCACGACCACCCACGCGGTGGCGGAGACGAACGTCTTCGCGACGAGCCACGCCGAGGGCGCGCCGATGAAGACCACGTCCGCGTCGCGCAAGAAGCCCTCGTCGTCGCTGGTCAAGACGGCAGGCAACGTCTCGTAACAGGCGAGCGTCGTGACCTCGACACCTCGATCCTTCAGCGCCTCCGACAGTTCGTCACGCATCGAGGCAGCCCCGAGGAGGAGCACCGGTCCCTCGGTGATCGTGGGGGCGAGATCGAGTGCGCCGCCCTCACCCACGACGGCGACCTCGACGTCTTCACTCTCGAGAGCTCGCGCCGTGGACGATCCGACGCTGAGCACCGAACCGCCGTCCCTCAGTCCCTCTCGCGCCAGGGCCACGTAGAGAGCACTGCGGGCGCTGGTGACGAAGAGCGCGCGAAACGATCCGTAGTGTTCGCTCGCTCGAAGGGTCGTAAGAACTTCATCGCCGTCATAGAACCGCGTCGTCGTGACGGGAACCTCGTTGACGGTGACACCCTCGGGCAACCACGACGTCAGCGCGTCGTTGTAACCCGCTTCACGCGTCACCACGACGCGCACGAGCCTTACGACTCCCAGCCCAGTAGCGCTCCGCCACTCATGTCGTCACGAAGTATCCGTGCGAGGTCACTGCCCAATTGATGAGGATCGGTGCCCGTCAGTTCGGCGCGAACGCTCTTGGAGCCGTCAGGCGCGATCATGACGCCACGCAACGTCACCGTCTCGCCGTCCACGTCGGCATTCGCGCCAGCTGGAATCGCACAGCCCGCACCAAGTTCCTCTAAGAACGCGCGCTCGGCGACGACAGCTTTGAACGCAAATTCGTCATTGATACTGCGCAGGATCTCGCGGACTTCGTCGTCGTCGACGCGTGCCTCTAAGCCGAGCGCGCCTTGGCCGACCTGGGGAACGAACCACGTGGGATCGAGTCGTTCACTGACAATATCGACGTCCTCGAGTCGCTCGATTGCCGCCATCGCGGCGACGATGGCGTCGACACCGTTCTTTCCTGCGGTATCGAGTCGCTTGGCCATGTTGCCGCGCAATCCGATGACCCGCAGATCCGGTCGTCGTTCGAGCAGCAACGCGCGACGACGAGGCGAACCCGTCGCGACGGTTGCCCCTGGACCAAGTCCGGCCAGCGAACGGCCCACGAGCACGTCGGCGGCGTCACGGCGCTCGGGCACGCTGACGAGCGCGAGCCCTTCGGGCGTCGAGCTTGGAAGATCCTTGGCACTGTGCACCGCGACGTCGGCTTCGCCGTTCAGGAGTGCGTATTGAATTTCCACAGCGAAGAGACCTTCACCACCCATGGCCGCGATATCGGCACCCGATTCGCGGTCACCCTTGGTCTCCATCAAGACCAACTCGCTCTCGACACCCTGTTCGGCAAGGCGTCCTTGTACGTAACGCGCTTGAATCAGGGCTAGAGGCGAGCGGCGCGTCGCGAGACGAAGCGTCATAGGTCGAAGAGGTTGCGCGTGGCCTCACTGAGTCGGGTCCCCTGGTCGGTGCCGGCGGCCTCTTTGAGGGCGACGGTGGGACGGTGTGCGATCTTCGCCACGACGGAACGAACAAGTGAGACGACGGTCTCACGCTGTTCGCTCGTGAGGTCTTCGAGGTCATGACCACGTCGTGCGATCTCTCCGGAGACGACTTCGTCGAAGTGGTCGCGAAGTTCTCGAACGATAACGGCGGCGCCTCGGGCGCGCTGCTCGCTCAAGAACCGCTCGACGTCCTCGGTGACAATGAGCTCTGCCGCGTCGATGGCTTCGCGGCGGTCACCAAGTGCGCGCTCGACGCGTTCGCGAAGGTCACTGATGTCGATGCGGCGAACGTTGGCTAAATCGTTGACGTCACTGGCGACCGCGCGCGGCACACCGAGATCGACGATCAACATCTCGCCTTCGTAGGCAACGAAGTGCGCTCGAGCGAGAACCGGCGCGGAGACCTCGAGGGCACTCACCACGAGCCGGGTGCCGCGTAGGTGGCTCTCGGCGTTCTCGAGGGCGTCAACGAAGACTCGCTCGTCGTTGACGTCGCTTCGAAGTGACTCTGCGCGCTCGTGCGTTCGATTGAGAATGGTCAACTTTGCCAACTTCGGCTTGGCGGCCAGCAAGCTCTTCACGACGCCGCTCGCCATCTGACCGGCGCCGAGCACGACCACGTGGGCGTCGGCCAACTCGCCACCGAGCTCGTCGATCGCGGCGGACGCGGCGGCCTGGGCGAAACTCGTCGTTCCTCTGGAAATTGCCGTCTCTGAGCGCACGCGACGCCCAGAGGCGATGGCGCGCTGGAAGATGTCGGTTACTTCGCTGCCGGCACACTGCTCTTCGACGGCCAGTTCAAGCGCGCGGCGTAGTTGACCGAGAATCTCGAACTCACCGGGCACCACGGATTTGAGCCCCGCGGCGACGCTGAAGAGATGGGTCGCGACGTCGTGCTCGAAGTTGACCGTCAATCGGTCCTCGAACTCGGTCTTCGCGAGTCCTGTCGTTTCGGCCAACGTCTCAGTGATCTCATCAATGGCGCCGTGAAAGCGGTCGATGACGGCGACGACTTCGGTGCGCAGGCACGTCGAGACAAAGACGGCCTCGTGAATATTGCGGTGGCTCACGAGGGTGCGCAGCATCTTCGCCCACTCGTGCTCGGGCACCGTGGCGCGCTCTAAGAGATCGAGCGAGGCGTGCTCGTG
>PMOI01000012.1 GCA_003162475.1 Acidimicrobiaceae bacterium | reverse complement strand
AGCCTGAGCGAGCGCACGCTCGGCCACTACGTGCGCTGGTTCTACGAGCGCTGCGATGTGGTGTTCGCGCCGAGCCGCTCAATGTGCGACTTTCTAAACGCCCTCGGCGTCCGCCACACCATGCATCAGCCGCTCGGCGTGGACACGGAGATATTCTGTCCCGCGCGCGCAACCCTGGATCTGCGCGCCAGTCTCGGACTGCCTGCAGAAACCCGGGTCCTCGTCTATGCGGGACGCTTCGCGCAGGAAAAGAACCTGCCGGTGCTGCTGCAGGCGTTTGCAAGCCTCGGGCATCCGTACCATCTGCTGATGATCGGCGGGGAGCGCGCAGCGCGCCCCATGTCGAATATCTCGCTCATTCCGTACCGCCGCGACAGCATCGAGCTTGCCCAGTGGCTCGCCTCCGCCGATGCCCTAGTGCATGCCGGAACGAAGGAGACATTCGGTCTCGTGATTCTCGAGGCGATGGCCTGCGGACTTCCGGTCGTCGCCGCGCGCGCCAGCGCGATTCCCGAACTCGTCGATGCGTCCGTGGGGATGCTCGCCGAGCCGGGCAGTGCCAGCAGCATGGCCGAAGCAATTGTGGCGCTCTACGAGCGCGATGTCACCGCGGTCGGCCGAGTGGCGCGTGAACGAGTGCTGCGGCAGTTCACCTGGACGCAGGCGTTTCACACGCAAACGGGGATCTATGCCAATTTGCTTGGCACGCATCGCGTGCCCATCGCCCCGACAGCGGTCATCGAGATGGGCTCGCCCACCTCGTAGCAAGCGCACGGGACAGCCACCACGCACGCAGAATGTCAGCCTGCATCGACGCGGTTGTTGCCGAGGAGATCGCGCCGCGTAGCGTGCATCCTGATCAAGCCCTCGCGACGGCGCCTGTAACTGATCAGGCGCAAGAGCGATCTGCCCGGCCCGTCGGTGATTCTCAGTCGTGACAGGTTTTGCGGCGCGCCTAGCGCACGATCAGCCCCACGCCACCGAGCAGCAAGGCTGCTCCAGCGAGCTTGGTGAGCGAAATCGGTTGCAAAGGAAAGCCGAGCCAGCCGAACTGATCGACAAGTAGCGAGGCGAGCAGCTGCCCGAGCACGGTCAGCGCCAGAAGCGCCGCGGCGCCGATGCGCGGGCCGGCCAGCGTCGCCACGGCGACATAGCACGCGCCGAGTAAGCCGCCGAACCACGCCCATGCCGGTGCGGCGGCGAGGCCGCTCCGGGTCGGCAAGCCGCCGCCCGCTGCGGCAAAGTAGATGAGGAGTCCCACGGAGCCGACGAGGAAGTTCATGAGGATGGCGAAGCGCACATTGCCAACCGCACGCCCCAGAGTCGAGTTGAGGCCCACTTGAACCGTGAGCAGCACGCCGGCTAGGAAGGTGACGACATACGACATCAGCTGCATGGGATCTCCAGATATTCTGTCAACGGCGGCTACGGGCTCCGAGGAGCCAGCGCCCGACGGAACTCACCGCGAGAACGAATACGATCCGCCAGAAGAGACGCTGCGTCCAGCGGTCCGGAAGCGCGGGCAGCGCCTGGTAAAATTCGCGCGCGACTTCCCGATGCAGGTGCGCGGCGCGGGCGCGGATCATCCAGGAGCGCGCGCCGCTCGTAATGCAGAAGCTTGCTTCGCTCACGCGCGCGACTGCCGCGTCGTCGAGAGTTTGCGGAAGATCCTCGGGAGCCGCGCCGGCAAAAGACAAGCGCACGAGTTCTTGCGGATGATGTGCCGTGTGTCCGGATAGAATGAGGCCGAGCGGTGCGCGGCCATCGCGACGGCAGTCGACCCGCCCGCTGAATTCAACAATCGGCGCAACGCTCATCGTGGAGAGAATAGCGTTGCGTCACGCCGAGCGAAACCGCTCTAGGGCTTCATACTGATCCGCAGGCTCAACGGCCAGCTGATCCGCCGCGCCGCCTGCGGATCGCCCCATGCGGGCGTCAGTCTTGTCTCCAGCGCCGCCGCCGCATCCAGCGCATTGCGCTCGAAATAGCGCGCAGTCGCCGACCAGCTGCGGATGTAGCCGATGAGCTGCGGCAGCGTCCAGTCTTCGCGCATCGCAAACGTCGGCGGCTTCATCTCCGCAAAGACAAACGGCAACGTGCGATAGCCGCTTTCGACGAGCTGCCGTTCAGGGGGCCAATAGACCTTGAGCGTATTACCGTAAAATTCCTGTATCACCCGGTCGATGCGCGCGTCGTCCAGGTGCAGTACGCCGTAAGTCCAAGCCGCGAGCACACCGCGCCGGACGAGCACGCGATCCACCTCGGCATAGAAGGACGCAAGCTCAAACCAGTGCAGGGCCTGCGCCACGGTCACCAAGTCCGCCGATGCCGCCGCAAGGCCGCTCGCTTCGGCCGGCGCCACGCGATAGCGCACCTTCGGATGCGCGGGCGCTGCTGCGAGCTGCGCGGCGCTCGCGTCGGTCGCGAGCACGGCATCGAAGCGCTGCGCGAGATCAAGCGTCGCCTGAGCGCTGCCGCAGGCGCAGTCCCAGGCCAATTCGCGCCGCCGGCAGGACTTCGCAAGATAATCAAAGAGCGCGGCCGGATAGCGCGGCCGATAGCTCGCGTAGGTCGCCGCGAGGCGGGAGAAATGATCCTTGAAGGCAGCCGCCACCGCTCACTCGAAGGCGGGCTCGCAGCGCACCTCACTCGTTACCGAGTTGGCGATGAAACATTTGTCATGCGCTTTATGGTGCAAGGCCTCGAAGGCCACGCGCGTCGGTCGCTGCTCTCCGGAGAACTCGACCCGCGGTCTGAGAGTCACCGTGGTCATCGCGACCTTGCCCGCGGCGTTCTTGCCAAGGACGCCCACGGCATCATCCACATAGCGGTCGACGCAGAAGCGCTGTGCCGCCGCGAGCGACAGAAACCAAAGCATGTGGCAGCTCGCGAGCGCTGCGACGAACGCCTCCTCCGGATCGACCGCGGCCTCGAGCGACATGGGCACGGCGACGACGTGCGGCGAGGCGGATGCCGGCACTTCGATGCCGCCGTCAAACTGCCAGGAATGGGCGCGGCTGTACTGATTGTCAATAAAACTGGCGGCGCCGCGCTGCCAGCTGATCCTTGCGGAATACTGCGACATCTGCATTCTCCTTGCTCATGTTAGCGACCGGTCGTCTCGAGTTCCCATATCGTAAGCGGCGCGCCGCGTCGCACCCAGAAGCCGGCGCCGATCTCGCGGAAGCCGCGCCGCAGGCGCGCGCGATACCACGCGCCCGCGCGCAGATAGACGTTCGCATCGGTGCGCTTGCGATCGCAGTTGTGCAGCCAGTCCTGACGGGTCAATACCGTGCAATACAGGACGCCACGGCACAGCCGCGCGAAATTGGCCAGCGCGGCGCCGGCGCGTTTGTCGTCGAGGTACTGCAGCACGTCGTAGCACACGACGAGGTCGAAGGGCGCCTGCGCTTGATACGCCTCAATCAATCCCTGCTCCCAGCCGAAGCGCCGGCAGAGGTACTCGCTCGTCTCGAGCCCCACGTAGATCGACCGTGGCAAGCGGCGCAGCAGGGTGCTGCGCATGGCGCCCGTGCCGCAGCCGGCGTCGAGAATGCGCCGCACCGGCAAGCCGATGTGCAACGCATATGCGGCAATGAGGCGTGCCCGGGCGCGCATCTCGGCGCGCGAAATGACCGCCGTGCGCGGGTTTAGATAATAGCGCCGGTAGTAGTCGCGATCGAAGCGCATCGCTGCGGGATCTGCCCGCGGCAAAGAACGGCGGTGTAGCATCTGCCGGGTCACTGTTGAGGAGGGGCTCGCCATGCTGCAACTGCGTCCAAACTGCGAATGTTGTGACCGCGACCTGCCGGCCGATTCTGCGCACGCAATGATTTGCTCGTTCGAGTGCACCTTCTGCAGCGACTGCGCGCGCGGCATCCTGAACGGCAAATGTCCGAACTGCGCCGGCGAACTCGTGCGCCGGCCGATCCGTCCGGCCGCCGCGCTTGCCAAGTATCCCGCTGCGAGCGAGCGCGTGCGGCGCGAGCGCTGCGCCTGATGCGCGTCAGCCGATCACCTGCACGAAATCCTTGAGCAGCTGCTGCAGGCCCTTGCGAACGCCGGCATCAATGAGCCGGCCGTCGCCATCGAACACATCCGCCGCGCCCGAGACGTAGAGCGGGATGCCGAAGTACGGGCGCATGCGCAGGGTGCGCAGCACCGGCAACCAGGAGCGCTGCGACTGAACGGTGCCAAATCTGCCAGGGGACGCTCCGATGAGGGTCACATGGCGATTGGCAAACACGCGCGCCGCATCTGCAGACGGCCGGGATAGCCAGTCGATGACATTCTTGAACACTCCGGGAATGGAATTGTTGTACTCGGGAGTGACGAGTAACAGGGCATCCGCCGCGACGATCTTTTCCTTGAGCTCGACCACTGCCGCGGGAAGGCCCTGCTCCTCGACGTCGGCGTCGTAGAGCGGAATCCCGCGGATCGAGGCGATTTCGATCGTCGTAGCGGCAGGTGCAAGCTCCACCGCCGCGCGCAGCAGCGCTGCATTGAAGGACGCGCGGCGCAGGCTTCCCGCGATTCCGAGTATTTTCGCCATGGCCGAAGCCCACCCTCAACAGGCAAACAGGACATGCATGCAGGCTCTGCGCGACTATGCACGAGGGGCGATGGGTTTGCGAGATCGGTGCGCGGTGCGTCAAAATGCGCGTCCACCGCGGGAAAACGGGAGAGCAGCATGTGGCGAGCGGCATTGATGGCGAGTGCTTTAGTGGTGACGTCGGCCGTGTACGGCGCTGATGAGGCGAAGCCGACCAGCGGCTTGACACTGACAAGCCCCGATATCGCCCAGGCGCGCAAGATGGCGGTGGCGCAGATTTTCAGCTCCTTCGGCTGCACCGGGCAAAACATATCGCCCGCGTTGAATTGGAGCCACGCGCCAGAGGGGACGCAGAGCTTCGCCCTTCTCGTGCATGATCCCGACGCACCCACCGGCAGCGGCTGGTGGCACTGGGTGGTTTACAATATCCCCGCCAGCGTGAACTCGTTGCCGGCTGGAGCAGGCGATCCGAAGTCCAAATTGCTGCCATCCGGCGCGCTGCAGGGACGAACCGACTTCGGCACGTATGCCTATGGCGGCCCCTGCCCGCCGCCCGGAAAGCTGCACCACTATCATTTCCGCCTCTACGCCTTGAAGGTGCCGAAACTCGACGTGCCGGCCGACGCCTCTGCCGCCTTCATCGCCTTCAATGTGCATGCCGGCGCGCTGGGCGAGGCGCAGATCACGGCGACCTACTCGCGGTGACCTCGCGATGGCCAAGCCATCGTCCGAAGGAAGCCTCTCGCGCGCACCTGGCGAGCGGCGTCCCGCGGTGTGGCCATGGCTGCTGATCCCTCTGGTGGCTTTGGCCCTCTTCTTCATACTGCGCAGCGTGCGGCAGGGCTCCTGAAATAGGGCGCGCGCCGGCGTGCACTGAGCGCGAACTGCGACGTCCCGCCGATAACCGTGCGCCCGGCGCGCGCCCCCGTTAGCATAGCGGCCCTTTTGCAACGCCGCGCGCAGCGTGCTGCACGCGCACATGGAATGGACTTGGACCGCGCACCGAAAGTCGGATTCGTAAGCCTCGGCTGCCCCAAGGCGCTCGTCGATTCGGAGCGCATCCTGACGCGCCTGCGCGCCGAGGGTTACGAGATTTCCCCCAGCTACGACGCCGCCGACGTCGTGGTGGTCAACACCTGCGGCTTCATCGACGCGGCCATTGACGAGTCTTTGGATGCGATTGGCGAGGCGTTGGAGAAGAACGGGCGCGTCATCGTCACCGGCTGCCTCGGTGCCCGACCGGAGCGTATTCTGGCGCGGCACCCGCGCGTTCTGAAGGTGACCGGGCCGCACGCCTACGAGGACGTGATGCACGCCGTGCACGAGCACGTGCCGCCGCGCCACGATCCGTTCCTCGATCTGCTGCCGCCTCCGGGTATTCGACTGACGCCGCGGCATTATGCGTATCTGAAGATCTCCGAAGGCTGCAATAACCGCTGCAGCTTCTGCATCATCCCCTCCATGCGCGGCCGGCTCGCAAGCCGGCCCATCGACGCGGTGCTGCGCGAGGCCGAGCGGCTCGTGGCTGCGGGCGTGAAGGAACTGTTGGTCATCTCGCAGGACACCAGCGCCTATGGCGCCGACCTGCACTATCGATCCGCGACATGGCGCGATGGTGAATATCAGACGCGCTTCATTGATCTCGCACGCGGTCTGGGCGCGCTCGGCGCGTGGGTGCGCCTGCACTATGTCTATCCCTATCCGCACGTCGACGCCGTCATTCCGCTGCTCGCGCAGCGCCGCGTTCTGCCCTATCTCGATGTGCCGTTTCAGCACGGCAGTCCCAGCGTGTTGATGCGCATGCGGCGCCCGGCGCATGCCGAGGACACCTTGGCGCGTATCCGCTCATGGCGCGCGCAATGCCCAGATCTCGTGATTCGCAGCACTTTCATCGTTGGTTTTCCGGGCGAGACCGAGGCCGAGTTCGGCGAGCTGCTCGACTGGCTGGACGCGGCGCAGCTCGATCGCGTGGGCTGTTTCAAATATTCGCCCGTCGAGGGTGCGCGCGCGAACGCGCTGCCCGACCACGTGCCCGCGCCGCTTCAGGAGGAGCGTTACGCGCGCTTCATGGAAAAAGCCAGCGCCATCAGCGCGGCACGCCTCAAACGCCGCGTCGGCAGTCGCATGCGCGTGCTCGTTGATTCGGTCGAAGGCGGCAGCGCGATTGCGCGCAGTGAGGCGGACGCGCCTGAAATCGACGGCGTGGTGCGCATCAAGAGCGCCCGCGGCCTGCAGGCGGGCGACTGGGCAGACGTCAAGATTGTGTCCGCCGACGCCTACGACCTGGGAGGCCGTCTGCTGCACTAATCGGCAAGCAGCCTGCTGCGCGTGACTTACGATTACATCATTGTAGGAGCGGGCTCCGCCGGCTGCATTCTTGCCAGCCGCCTGACGGACTCCGGCAGATTCTCCGTTTTGTTGTTGGAAGCCGGGGGCAGCGATGATGCGCTGCGCTTCCGGATCCCCATTGGATTCCTCAACACTTACTACAATAGTAGTTGCAACTGGATGTACTACTCGCAGCCGGAGGCAGCGCTCGGCAATCGCGCGATCTATTGTCCGCGTGGCAAGGTGCTGGGGGGCAGCGGGTCAATTAATGCGCTCATTTACGTCCGCGGGCAAAGGCAGGACTTCACGGACTGGGCCGCAAATGGCAACGCCGGCTGGTCCTTTGACGATGTGCTGCCGTACTACAAGAGGCTCGAGGCCCACCCGCTCGGTAATACAGAGTTCCACAACGCCGCGGGCCCCATCCACATCACACAGATGAAGAGCGGCGCACATCGGATCTGCGCGGCGTTCTTGGAGGGCTGCGCAAGCCTGGGTTATGTGCGCAACGACGATTTCAACGGCGCCTCGCTCGAAGGCGCCGGCATCTATGACATCAATACCCGCAAGGGTCTGCGCGATTCGAGCAGTCGCGCCTATCTGCGGCCGGCGCTGCAACGGCCGCAGCTGAGAGTTGAACGCCATTGCCTTGCCGAGAAAATCCTCTTCGATGACAGGAAAAGAGCGATCGGAGTTGCCGTGCGGCAGAACGGGGAGGCGCGGCAATGCTATGCGGCGCGGGAAGTCATCCTGTCGGCCGGAGCGGTCGACACTCCAAAGCTGCTGCAGCTCTCCGGCGTCGCTGACCAGGCGTTACTCGCCAAGCACGGCATCGCCGTCGTCCGCCATGCGCCCGCGGTCGGGCAGAACCTGCAGGATCACCTGTGCGTCAGCTATTTCTTCAAGGCGAACCAAAGGACGCTGAACGACGCCTATGGCACGTGGGCCGGAAAGGTGCGGGTCGGGCTGCAGTATCTCTTGACCCGCAAGGGCCCGATATCGCTGAGCGTCAATCAGGCCGGCGCCTTCTTGAAAAGCACCGACACGCAGGAGTACCCGAACATCCAGCTCTACTTTAACCCGCTCTCCTACGAGATTCCGAAGGGCCGCATCGCCTCGCTGCGCCCCGAACCGTACTCAGGATTTCTGCTCGCCTTCTCGCCCTGCCGCCCCACCAGCCGCGGTACCGTGGAAATCGCGTCAAATAGCGTGAGCGACGCGCCATTGATTCGGCCGAACTACCTGGCAACTCAGAAAGACATCGACGACGTGATTCACGGCAGCGTCCTGGTGCGCAAACTCATGCAGGCGCCGGCGCTGAAGGCGATTACGCTTGCAGAAGTGAAGCCCGGAAACGCGGTACGGAGCGCAGAGGAGATGCTGCAATATTTTCGGGCCGAGGCGGGCTCCATCTATCATCTGTGCGGCTCGTGCGCCATGGGGCGCAATCCGCTCACGTCGGTCGTGTCGGACCGCCTGAAGGTGCACGGAGTCGAGGCCTTGCGAATCGTGGATGCATCCATATTCCCCAATGTGACATCGGGGAATATCAATGCACCAACCATGATGGTCGCGGAGAAGGCCGCGGTAGCGATACTGGAAGATGCGTCTGCCACGCTGCAGTAGGATCAGCACTCGGGCTGCAAGGACTCCGATGCCTTGAAGCGCTCAGCGCTTCCTCGCTGATCAGGCCATCTTCACGGTCCGAGAGGCTCGCCGGCGCAGACCTCGCGGGCCCACGGCCTGCCGCGCTCCTCCTCTTTATTCGACGGTCACGCTCTTGGCGAGGTTGCGCGGCTGATCGACGTCCGTGCCACGCAGTATCGCGACGTGGTAGGCCAGGAGCTGCAGAGGAATCGTATAGACGATCGGTGCCTGGAAATAGGTCACGTGCTTGGGCATCTGGATGACGGTGACGCCGTCGCTTGGCGTAAAGCCGGATTCCGGATCGGCGAATACGATGAGCTCGCCGCCGCGCGCGCGCACCTCCATCAGGTTCGATTTGAGCTTCTCCAACAGATCGTTGTTCGGCGCCACCGCGATCACCGGCATGTCGGCATCAACGAGCGCAAGCGGCCCGTGTTTGAGCTCGCCGGCGGGATAGCCTTCGGCATGAATGTAGGAGATCTCTTTGAGCTTGAGGGCCCCTTCCATGGCGATCGGATAGAGCGCGCCGCGGCCCAGGAACAGCGCGTGGCTCTTATCGGCAAAGCGCTTGGCGAGTTTTTCGATGACGCCGTCGAGCGCCAGGGTCTTGTCGATCAGCGACGGCAGCTCGATGAGCCGCGTGACGAGGCCGCGCTCGCGCTCGGCATCGGCGCTATTGTGCTTGGCGAGCGCAATCACCAGCATCCCGAGCGCCGTGAGCTGCGTGGTAAACGCCTTGGTGGAGGCGACGCCGATTTCAGGGCCCGCGCGCGTCAGCATGACGAGCTCGGATTCGCGCACGAGCGAGCTCTCCGGCACATTGCAGATGGCAAGCGACGAGAGATAGCCCGCCTGCTTGGCAAGTCGCAGTGCTGCGAGCGTGTCGGCGGTCTCGCCCGATTGCGAGATCGTCACAAACAGCGAATCCGCGGGCACCACGGGATTGCGATAGCGGTATTCGCTGGCGATCTCGACCGAGCAGGGCAGTTTGCAGATCTGCTCGATGACGTAACGCGCGACGACGCCGGCGTGGTAACTGGTTCCGCAGGCGACGATATGGACATGCCGCGTGCGCTTGAACACACCGGTGGCCGCCGGTCCGAATGCGGCCTCCAGAAGCCGGCCATTGGCGACGCGCTCCTGGAGCGTATCCGCCACCGCGCTCGGCTGCTCATGGATTTCCTTCAGCATGAAGTGCCGGTACAGGCCCTTTTCTGCCGAGTCGGCACTCAACTCACTTTCGCGAATCGGGCGTTCGACGCTGTTGCCCTCGCGATTGATGATGCGTACTGCGGTACGGCGGATCTCCGCGACATCACCTTCTTCAAGGAAGACAAAGCGGCGCGTCACCGAGAGCAGCGCGGCCACGTCGGAGGCGACAAAGTTTTCATCAGTGCCTAGGCCGATTACGACCGGGCAGCCCTCGCGCGCGAGGATGATCCGGTCAGGGTCATGTTCGCTGACCACGGCGAGTGCATACGCGCCTTCGAGCTCGGCAACGGTGGCGCGCACCGCTTTGAAAAGATCGTCGACGGTCGCCAGGTGGTAATGAATGCGGTGCGCGATCACCTCGGTATCGGTCTCCGAGGTGAAGCTGTAGCCGAGGCGCTCGAGGTCGGCGCGCAGCTCGTCGTGATTCTCGATGATGCCGTTGTGGACGATGGCGAGGCCGTCGCGCGAGATATGCGGATGCGCGTTCCTCTCGCTCGGCACGCCGTGCGTCGCCCAGCGCGTATGCGCAATGCCGAGATTGCCGTACGTCGGCGTCTGCTCGAGGGCCTCCTGGAGCATCTTCACCTTGCCGACCGTGCGCAGGCGCTTCAGGTGCTGCGTGCCGTTGAGCACGGCAATGCCCGCCGAGTCATAGCCGCGATATTCGAGCCGGCGAAGTCCTTCCATCAGGATGGGGACGATGTTGCGCTCGGCGATCGCTCCGACGATTCCGCACATGAAGTTTGTCTCGTAATGTTATCGGGGAGGCGGCAAACCCGCACTTTCCGGTGTGACGGGCAGTTTGCCCCATATTGGGTCTAATGGACTGATTTTACGGATTTAAGCGTGACCGAAGTCGCATCCCAGCGCAATGGCCAAGACAGCGTCCACGCTTCCTCCCAACCTGCTCAGCAGGGCAGGCGCCCGCACCGCAGCGACGCGCGTCTCTAGAACGAGCCGCGCACCAGGAACAGGAGCCGCGATTCGCCTGCCTGCGTGGCATACGCGCTCACCAGGGGCCGCGCCCACACGAGCGCACCCGTGAAGTGTTTCCAGGGAAATACATCCACGCCAAATCCCCAGCTGCGCGGGTGCACATGCGTCATCTCGCCCGGCAGAACCTGCAGCATGTCCGCGACCGCGGCATCGAAGTAGAAAAACCCATCGCCGATCTGGCGTGTGCCGCGCTGCCACGTGGGCGACTGCAGCTGCACGGTGCCCTTCAACGCCCGGTCGCCGAGCACTTCCGCCTCCAGATAGCCGCGCACGCCATCGATGCCGGCGACGGGATAGTCCTCATCGATAATCAGCGAGCGCGCGGAGTACTGCCCGGCAGCTCGTAGGTAGAGCCGCAGGCCCTTGGGCAGTGCCGCCAGCACCGCGCCGTCCGCGCGCACATAGAAATAATCCGAGCGCGCATGAAAGTCGCCGTCCGCATACGCATTCTCGGAGTTGCCGCCCCCGTGCGGCCCGAAATTTGCCGACACGGAGAGGGAGGCATCGCGATGCGTATTGCTCCAGCTGCCGGCGTAGGCGAGCGACAGGTTCAAATAGGATACCGGCGTCATCGAGAGCACGCCGTCCTCGGCCGGGAGCGTGTTGCGAAAATGTTTGTATTCCAATGCCAGCGTGAGCGACTGCGTCGCCAGGCTGGCGGCGCCGAGCGCATGGCTGAGGCGAAATCCGAGCACCTGGCCTTTGCCGAGCACGCCGCCGCTCGCTTCAGTCGGCGCGTTCGTGTTGGCGTCGATGAAATAGACCGAAGGCTGCAGACCCTCGGGGAGCGGATGCGAGGCGTAGTTGGCGGCGAAGATGCCCACCTGCTTGGCATCCTGCGGCGCAACCTGGTACGCCGCGGCCAATTCATCGAGCTTGCTGAACAAATTGCTGTAGCTGAGAGCCAGCGTTGCGCGCAGCGGATCGGTACCGCTGGAGTACTGATTATCGAGCTCAAAGCTGCCGTGAAATTCCGAGCGCTCCGACGCCTTCAGGGCCGAGGCCTCAGTCGCGGGCTCGGCGGGCGTCGCAGCAGCGGCAGGCGCTGCAGTGGGCAGAGTCGTATCGGGAGCTGCGGCGGGCGCGGAAGACGCCTCCGGCGGCGGCGGATCTTCGGCCGCCATTGCCGGCAGGCCGCCGGCAGCGAGCGCCCATAGAGCCGCCGCCGGCAAATGCCACAGGCGCATCGTCCTGCTGCGCGACTCCGTGAGGATGCTAGCCATCGGCCTTGGATTGAGCTCCCTATTGCGCGCGGTGCCGCGCGCCGCGGATGGCAGCTTAGCTTTTTTTGCGCTTCGCCGGCCGCGCCCAGCTGTCGATGGATACCTGCCGGCTGCGTCCGAGAGTGAGCTTATCCGCGGGCGCATCCTCCGTGATCGTCGATCCGGCGCCGATGGTGGCGCGGGCGCCGATCCGCACCGGCGCTACCAGCATGCTGCCGGAACCGATGAACACCCCGTCCTCGATGCGCGTCTGCGACTTGTTGACGCCGTCGTAGTTGCACGTGATCGTGCCCGCACCTACGTTCACGTCCTTGCCGATCAGCGCATCGCCAAGATAGGTCAGATGATTGGCTTTGCTGCCGTCGCCGATCTTGGCGTTCTTCACTTCCACGAAATTGCCGATGTGCACGCCGCGCCCCAGCGCCGCCCCGGGGCGCAGGCGCGCAAAGGGCCCGATGCTGCAGGACGGACCAATGACGGCATTGTCGAGAACACAGTTGGCAAAGATGCGCGTGTCGGCGCCGATCGCGGTATCGCGAACGACGCAGTTGGGGCCGATCCACACCCGATCGCCGAGCTTGACTTTGCCTTCCAGAATCACGTTGACGTCGAGCTGCACGTCGCGGCCGGCGGTCACCGTGCCGCGGATGTCGAGCCGCTGCGGATCGATGACCGTCACTCCCGAGAGCATCAGCTCCTGCGCCCGCTCGCGACGATAGGCCGCCTCGACCTGCGCCAGCTGTACCTTGTCGTTGACACCGAGCACCTCGGCTTCCGTGAGCGCGAGCTGCGGCACGACATTGAATTTCTCGCGGGTCGCGATGGCGGCGATATCGGTAAGGTAGTACTCGCCCTGCGCATTGTTGTTGTTCACGAGCGCCAGCCATTTTTTCAGCAGTTTCGCGGGCGCGGCAATAATGCCCGTGTTCGATTCGCGCACGCGCAGCTCCCGCTTTGAGGCGTCCTTGTGCTCGACAATCTTACGGATGCGCCCGCGTGCATCGCGCAGGATGCGGCCGTAGCCGCCGGGATCGGCAAGCATGACGGTGAGGACCGCAAGCGTCTTCGGGCCGGCGAGCTTGAGTAATCCTTCGAGCGTGTCGCGGCGGATGAGCGGCACGTCGCCGTACAGCACCAGCACGGTATGGCCATCCGGTATGCGCGGCAGCGCCTGCAGCACGGCGTGACCGGTTCCAAACTGGCGCTCCTGCAACACCCAGGAAAGCGCTTCGGCTTTGAATGCCTCGCGCACCTGCTCGGCGCCGTGCCCGTAGACCACGTGGATCGCGTCGGGTCGCAGCTGCCGTGCCGTGTCGATCACATGCTTGAGAAGCGCGCGCCCGGCGAGCGGCTGCAGAACTTTCGGCCATTCGGAGTTCATCCGCTTGCCCTGACCGGCTGCGAGGATGAGGACCGAAAGCGGCATGCGCTCCCTCAACCCCGGGTCTTGCGCAGCCGCTGGATCATTCTGAGCTGCGCGGCGACACGCGCCAATTCCGCCAGCGCCTGGGCCTGGTCGATCTTGTCGACACTGCCGGCAAGCGCCTCTTCGGCGCGCTGTTTGGCAGCCAGCGCGGCGGCCTCATCGAGGTCCTTGGCGCGCACGGCGGTATCGGCCAGGACCGTCACCTTGTTGGGCTGCACCTCGAGCGCACCGCCGCCGACGTAGATCGAGTGCTCGCCTTCGGCCGTCTTCACGCGCACCTCACCCGCCTTCAGGAGCGTAAGAAGCGGAGCATGCCGCGGCGTGATGCCGAGCTCGCCCTCGCTGCCGGGCGCGAACACCATCTCGGCAGGCCCCGAGAAGATTTCGCCCTCGGCACTGACGACGTCGACGTGAATGGTGTGCGCGCTGTCGGCCATCACTGCAGCGTTTTTGCTTTCTCGACGGCTTCTTCGATACCGCCGACCATGTAGAAGGCCTGCTCGGGCAGGCTGTCGTATTCGCCGGCGATAATCCCCTTGAAGCCGCGGATCGTGTCCTTCAGCGGCACGATCTTGCCGTCCTGACCGGTGAAGACCTTGGCGACGTTGAAGGGCTGCGACAGGAAGCGCTGGATCTTGCGGGCGCGGAACACGCTTAATTTGTCCTCCTGCGACAGCTCGTCCATACCGAGAATCGCAATGATGTCCTGCAGCTCCTTATAGCGCTGCAGCACTGCCTGCACGCCGCGCGCGGTATTGTAGTGCTCGTCGCCGATGACGAGCGGATCGAGCTGCCGGCTCGTGGAGTCGAGCGGATCGACCGCCGGATAGATGCCGAGCGATGCGATCTGGCGCGACAGCACGACGGTGGCGTCGAGGTGGGCGAACGTCGTGGCCGGCGACGGGTCGGTGAGATCGTCGGCTGGAACGTAGACGGCCTGAATCGAGGTGATCGAGCCTGTCTTGGTCGAAGTGATGCGCTCCTGCAGCACGCCCATTTCCTCCGCAAGGGTCGGCTGATAGCCGACCGCCGAGGGCATGCGGCCGAGGAGCGCCGACACTTCAGTGCCGGCGAGCGTGTAGCGATAGATGTTGTCGACGAAAAACAGCACGTCGCGCCCCTTGCCGCCGTCCTCGCGCACCTCATCGCGGAAGTATTCGGCCATCGTAAGGCCCGTCAGGCCCACACGCAGCCGGTTGCCGGGCGGCTCGTTCATCTGGCCGTACACCATCGCGACCTTGGAATTCGCGAGGTTCTTGAGATCGATGACGCCGGATTCGGCCATCTCGTGGTAGAAGTCATTGCCCTCGCGCGTGCGCTCACCGACACCTGCGAACACCGACAAGCCGCTGTACTGCTTCGCGATATTGTTGATGAGCTCGAGCATGTTGACGGTCTTGCCGACGCCTGCGCCACCGAAAAGGCCGATCTTGCCGCCCTTGGCGAAGGGCACCAGAAGATCAATCACCTTGATGCCGGTCACGAGCAGGTCCTGGCCGCCCGTCTGCTCATCGAAAGCGGGCGCCGGACGGTGGATCGGCAGGTGCTCTTTGGCGTTCACCGGCCCGCGGTTGTCCTGTGGCACGCCGAGCACGTCCATGATGCGCCCGAGGGTTGCCTGACCCACGGGCACCATGATGGGACCGCCCGTCGCCTCGACGGCGAGTCCCCGCTTCAGGCCCTCAGAGGGACCCATCGCAATCGTGCGCACGATGCCGTCGCCGAGGAGCTGCTGCACCTCGAGGGTGAGATTGACGTCCTTTTCCTTCAACTTCAGCGCCTCATACACGTGCGGAATCGATTCCCGGGGGAACTCGACGTCGATGACGGCCCCGATGATCTGCGTAATCTTGCCCATTGCCATGTTGTCGTTCCTCAAACCGCTGCGGCGCCGCCGACGATCTCCGCCAGTTCCTTGGTGATCGCGGCCTGGCGCGCCTTGTTGTAGACCAGCTGCAGCTCGCTGATGAGCTCGCCGGCATTGTCGGAAGCCGCGCCCATGGCGACCATGCGTGCAGCCATTTCGGATGCCACGTTCTCCACCGCGCCGCGGTACACCTGCGACTCGATGTAGCGCATCAGCAGGCCCTCGAGTATGGCGGAGGCCTCGGGCTCGTAGATGTAGTCCCAGTGCTCGGCGAGGTCGGCGGCGTCAATCGTCTCGACGGGCAGGAGCTGCTCGACGTGCGGCTTCTGCGTCATCGTGTTGACGAACTGGGAGTTCAACAGAAACAGCCGGTCGATTTTTGCTTCGCGATACGCATCGAGCATGACCTTCACGGTGCCGATGAGATCCTTGACGTGCGGCTTGTCGCCCAGTCCGCTCACGTTGTCGAGAATCGGCAGGCCCAGGCGCCGGAAGAAGGTGAGGCCCTTGCCGCCAATCAGGCAGAGACTCACCTGCACGCCCTTCTCCTGCCATTCGCGCACCAGGAGCAGGGTCTGTTTGAAAAGATTGGCGTTCAGGCCGCCGGCCAGGCCGCGGTCGGTTGAGATCACGATGATGCCAATCGATTTCGGCTCGCGCTCCACCAGGAACGGATGGCGGTAGTCGGGATTCGCCTCGTTCAGGTGTCCGATCACGGCGCGGATCTTGGCGGCGTACGGGCGCGCCAGTTTCATGCGCTCCTGCGCGCGGCGCATCTTGCTCGTGGCCACCATCTGCATGGCCTTGGTGATCTTCTGAGTGCTCTTCACACTCGCGATCTTGTTGCGGATTTCCTTGGTGCCAGGCATGACGTCAGTAGCTGCTCGTCGCGATGAAATCCTCGATGCACTTTTTCAGCGCCGCCTCGTTCTCCTTGGTGAGCTTGGGCGTCGCGTTGATGCCCTCGAGCAGTGCGGCGTAGCTGGATTTGGCAAAGTCCTGCAGGGCAGCCTCGAAATCCACCACCTTGTTGATCGGTACCTTGTCCATGAAGCCATTGTTGACGGCGAAGATCGACAGGGCCATCTGCGCGACCGACATCGGCGCGTACTGCTTCTGCTTCATCAGCTCCGTAACGCGCTGACCGCGCTCGAGCTGGCGGCGGGTGGCTTCGTCGAGGTCGGAGGCGAACTGCGAAAAAGCCGCGAGCTCGCGATACTGCGCGAGCGCGAGACGAATGCCGCCGCCCAGTTTCTTGATGATGTCGGTCTGCGCGGCGCCGCCGACGCGCGAGACGGATATGCCGGCGTTCATGGCCGGGCGGATGCCGGCATTGAAGAGGTCGGTCTCGAGGAAGATCTGGCCGTCGGTGATCGAGATGACGTTCGTCGGAATGTAGGCCGAGATGTCGCCCGCCTTGGTTTCGATGATCGGCAGCGCGGTCAGCGATCCCCCGCCCAGTTCGTCGCTCAACTTCGCGGCGCGCTCGAGGAGACGACTGTGCAGATAGAACACGTCGCCGGGGTAGGCCTCGCGACCCGGTGGTCGACGAAGCAACAGCGAGATCTGGCGATAGGCCTCGGCCTGCTTCGAGAGGTCGTCGTAGACGACGAGCGCGTGCTCGCCCGCGTCCATCCACTCTTGACCAATGGCGCAACCGGCGTAGGGCGCCAGGAACTTGAACGGAGCCGGGTCACCGGCGCCGGCCACGACGACGACGGTGTACTCGAAGGCGCCGAAGTCCTCGAGGGTCTTCACGGTCTGGGCCACCGATGAGTTCTTCTGACCAATGGCGACGTAGATGCACTTCACCCCTTGGCCCTTCTGGTTCAAGATGGTGTCGATGGCGACGGTGGTCTTACCGGTCTTACGGTCACCGATGATGAGCTCGCGCTGGCCGCGGCCGATGGGCGTCATGGCGTCGATGGCCTTGATGCCGGTCTGCAGGGGCTCGCCAACGGGCTGGCGGCCCGTGATGCCCGGAGCCTGGATCTCCATACGGCGCTGCTTGGGGTTGACGAGTGGTCCCTTGCCGTCGATGGGCTCGCCGAGCGCGTTCACGACGCGCCCGAGTAGTGCGTCACCGACGGGCATCGAGAGGATCCGACCCGTCGAACGAACGACCTGCTCTTCTTCGATCTTGTCGACCGAGCCGAGCACGACGGCACCGATGGTCTCCTCGTCGAGGTTCATCGCGAGTCCGACCGTGCCGTCTTCGAACTCGAGCAGTTCGTTCACCTTCGCCGACGGCAGTCCCGACACGCGCGCGATGCCGTCACCAACCTCGACGACGCGTCCGACCTGCTCGGCCTCGACGGCCGGGTTGAAGTCGGTCACGTGCTTACGCAGTGCCTCAGTGATCTCGCTAGCACTAATAGTGAGCTCAGTCATCAAGCATTCCTTTTCCTAGTCATTTCGATTTACAGCGGATTCGAGGATTCGACCCGAGGCAACGGCGTCGCGCAGCGCGCCCAGTCGACCTCGAGTGGTGGCGTCGAGGCGCAGGTCGCCAATCTCGACGAGTACGCCGCCCAGTAAGTCAGGCTCTTCGGCGATCTGTAGTTCAACGCTCTTGCCCGTCAAGGCGCTGAGCGATCCAACGAGTTCGCTCTGACTGGCCTCGTTGAGCGAGCGAGCCGTGTGCACGCGCGCGACGCGCCAGTCGCGCGACTGCGCGACGTAGTTCACGAGAAAGTCGAGCGTGCCCACGACGTCGCGGGGCCGACCGCCTTGGATCGTGAACTGCGCGAGCGACAGCGACACGGGATTGACTTTGCCCTCGAGGAGTTGGCTGGTGAGGCCGAGACGAGCCTCGATCGGTGCGTCGCGGTCCAGCAGGAGGTGGCGCAGTTCGGCGTTCCCCTCGACCGTGCGGGCCCAGCGAAAGAGGTCGTCTTCAATGGAGGAGAAGTTCTCGGTGTCGGTCTCGTCGAGCAGGGCGTCGGCAAATCCTGCGACGCGTCGACGTGCGTCGAGCAGACCCAAACCCGGGTGGTGGAAGGCGCCACTTTCGAGAAGGGTGCGCGCGACGTGAGCCAACTCGTCCACGGAACGTGGCACTTCTTGCGCCGGGACTGACTCGGCGGCGTACACGCTCAGGCGCAGGGCTTCGGGACTGACTTTGCCGGTCAAAAGGTCGCGCAGCACTTGGCCGCGCGCCACGTTCGAGATCGACGTGTCGGTTAACACGGCACTGAGGTCGCCGCGCGTCTGTACGGTCGATTCGAGCGCGTCAAGGTCGCTGACCACCGTGGCGAGCACGGTCGCGTCGAGTCGGCCCAGCAGGGCGGCGGCGAATCCTTCTAGCTTGGGCAGCATGGCTAGTGGTTCGATCCCTTGGTGGCTTCGGCGTTGAGCGCGGCGACGGCTTCACGCACGAGGTCGTCGTGCGTACTCTGGTCGACTTCTCGTCCGACGATCTTGGCGACCAGGTCAAAGACGATCTCGCCAATGCGACCCGACGCTTCGTCAACGGCGTGTTGGCGTGCGGCGATGACTTCACTTTGAGCCGTGGCGACGATGCGGTCGTACTCCACCTGGGCGCGACCACCCGCTTCGGCCTTTAGACGGTCCGAGGTCTCTTGTGCGCCCGCGACGATGACTCGAGCCTGCTCGCGCGCCTCGACGAGCACCTTGGCACGCTCGTCGTCCGCGGCCGCCGCTTCGGCCCGTGCGGCGTCAGCCGCCGCGAGGGCGCTACGAATCTTCTCCTGGCGCCCCTCCATCGCTCGATTGAGTGGCGGCAAGATGTACTTCGTCATGAGGAACAATATGACCGCCACCACCAGCAGTTCGACGACGAACGTACCGTTGGGCAGCAGGAAGATTGACGTCGCAATCATCTCGTGAGACCTTCTTTCTTAGTGTTCAACACTCGTGACGCTCCAACGTTGGAGCGTCACGACCGAATTAGTGCTTCTCGAAGACGTAAACGAAGACGACCATGAACAAAAGGTTGATGAAGTACATGGCCTCCACCAGACCCACTGTCAAGAAGAAGTACTGACGTGCCTTGTTTTCGATCTCGGGCTGGCGTGCGATGGCCGCGATGGTCTGGCTACCGGCCAAACCGTCACCGATCGCCGCACCGATAGCGCCACCGCCGAGGGCGAGACCGCCACCAACGAGGGCACCCGCGATGCGTACCGCACTAGCGACGCTGTCTGTATTTGCCATTAATCATTTCCTCCTGGGTTAGTTAATGCGAGGGCTCTAAGACGGGTTCGTGTTCTTCGTGACTCGTGGCGAAGGCGAAGTACAGAACCGTCAACAACATGAAGATGTACGCCTGGATGAGCCCGATAAAGAGGTCGAAGGGCTTCCAGACGAGTTCGCCGAGCGGCGAGACGAAGATGGGCAACAACGAGACCATGACCGCAATCATGAGGCCACCCGAGAACAAGTTGCCAAAGAGACGGAAGGTCAAGGTGATGGGCTTGGTGATCTCTTCGATGACGTTGATGGGGGTCAACGCCAGGTAGGGCTCTCTGTAGTGACGGAAGTAGCCACGGAAACCACGTGCTCGAAACGATTCGATGTGCACCCAGACGATCACGAAGAGCGCCATCGCGAGGGGCAGGTTGACGTCGCTCGTGGGCGCGGGCAGGATCTCGGCCGACGATCCCGGGTGCAAAGCGGAGGGAATGAAGCCGATCCAGTTGCAGATCAGGATGAAGAGAAACAACGTGACGGCAATGGGGACGAATCGTCGGCCCTTGGGCCCGATCGCGGAGTCGGCGAGGTCGTTGACCTGCTCTACGAGAAGCTCCCACATGAGCTGCAACTTGCCGGGCACGCCGTCGGTGACCTTGGCCCGCACGCGAAAACCCATGTAGAGCAGAATCGCCGCAGCGAGGAGTGTCGACGTGACGATATCGGTGTCGATCGTAAGACCGAAGACGTGCACCTGAGGGTGCACGCCGACACTGATATTCCCTGACGCCATCAACATTCCCACTACATGCCTCCCTGGTTCGCCATGACACGCAGTACGTTCATGACGAAGACGATTTGATAAAGAACAAGCCCTGACACAATACCGATTCCCAAGGGAGCGTTTAGAAACACGGCGCCGAGGATGAGCACTGTCACCGCGGCCAGTCGCAGGGTCGTCTTGCCGCCGATCTGTCGACGAACGGCCTTCGTACTTTGTTCGCCTCGTAGCTCAACGTTGGCAGCCTGGGAGTCAAGGAATCGAAGATTGAGGATCGCGAGGCCCACGCCGAGTGCGACGCCCAAGGCGCCAAGGGGCGGCGCGACGAAAATGGCGACGATGAAGCCCACAACGCCAACCGCGATCGCCGACAGGGTGGTTCGGCGCAGGAGACGTGGGAGGGTATTTGCGGGCAGGTTTTCTAGCACGGACGGTCAATTTTAGAGGAAGCGCCGAACGAGCTGTATTACGCTCGCCACGGCCGCGACCGTTCCTAACACTATCCCCAATAACAGACCCCACGGAGCGCTACCCCAGGCGTGGTCGGCCCAGAGCCCCAACACGACGCCGACGGCGAGGCAACTCGCGATCGTCGTGCCCATGGTCGCGAAGGCCGCGACGCCGGGCAGGTTCTTCGTCGTTGATTTCTCCTGGTCCGAGTCGCCCGAAGGTCCCCCGTCGCCAGTTCCACTCACGGGGAGACGACTTCGTCGGCGACGTCCGCCTCCTCACGACGACGTCGCAGGCGCCAACGAAGAGGGCTGAACCAAGTGAAGAGGGCGATGACGAGGACCGCAACGCCGAGAGGGATGAACACGTTGGCCCGGGTGTCGAAGAGCGGCAGCAACACGAATCCGCAGAGCAGCGCGGTCCAGGCCCAGAGAATGATGACGGTTCGACGATGCCCATGGCCGAGCCGCATGAGACGGTGGTGAATGTGGTTCTTGTCGGGCGTATGAAAGCCCTGACCCGAGGCTGTTCGACGCGCGAAGGCCCAGACGGCGTCGACGAGCGGAACGCCGAGGATGAAGACCGGGATCAGGAGGGGCGCGAAGAAGAAGAACGTCACGCCGCTGGCCGGAGGGGTTCGCCCACCAATCACCATGGTCGAGGCACTCATGAGAAGACCAAGCATCAACGCGCCCGCGTCTCCCATGAAGAGTTTCGCGGGATGAAAATTATCGCGCAGGAAGCCAAAACAGATCCCACAGGTCAGCGCCGCGATGAGTGGTCCGACGTTCGTCACGGGCAAAAGACCGAGTCGCTCAAGGCGCAGTCCGTACAGACAGAGCGTCCCCGACGCGATGCCGACAATGCCGGCCGCCAGTCCATCCAGTCCGTCAATGAGATTCACGGCGTTCGAAAGGGCGAAGACCCACAGCGCCGTGATCAACGGCAAAATCGAAGGTCCTAAGACAACGAAGCCCGCGAAGGGCAGTTTGAGTTGGTACATCGTGGCACCGCTGAAGTAGAGAATCGAGGCGGCGAGGAACTGCCCGGCCACCTTCGCCGGCGCGCTCATCTCACGGAAGTCGTCGACGACGCCAACGACGAAGATCACGCCCGTCGCGAGTAAGACGCCAAGCATCTCGTGCGACGACGTGATCACGCTGCGCAGTGAGGGAATCAGGAAGGCGAAGAGCAGGGCAATACAGAAGCCGACGAGCATCGCGCCCCCGCCACCGTAGGGGGTCTCCTTGCTGTGGACCTTACGTTCGTCGGGTAGAGCGGTGTACCCCACGCGCAGCGAGATCGCGCGCGCGGGTTTGTTCGCGATCAAGGTGACGACTGCCCCCACCACGATGACGGCGAGGTACGCGGCAATATTGCCCATGAACTACTTCGTAAAGTTCGCGTACGGGTTGAAGTTGGCACAAAGAGCCGCGATGTCGTTGCGTACTTCAACGAGTGCGTCTTCGTCGTCACGCTTGCGAAGTGCTCGAGACATCAGCGACGCGATGATCTCGAACTCACTCTCCTTCATACCTGCGGTTGTTTCCGCGGCCGTGCCGACACGGAGACCCGACGTCACGAAGGGGCTGCGCGGGTCGTCCGGAATCGTGTTGCGATTGGTCGTGATGCCAGCGCGATCGAGGACCTCCTGGGCGACTTTTCCGGTGAGCTCCGCGTCAAAGTCGCGCAAGTCCAACAGCACCATGTGATTCTCCGTGCCCCCCGACACCAAGCGGAAACCCTCGTTCGCGAGCGCGCGAGCAAACGCCTTGGCGTTCGCGACGATCTGCTCGGTGTACACGGAGAAATTTGGCTGGCTCGCTTCCTTAAAGGCCACCGCCTTGGCGGCGATGACGTGCTCGAGGGGACCACCCTGCTGACCGGGGAAGACCGCCGAGTCGATCTTCTTCGCGTGCTCTTCACGACAGACAATGGCGCCCCCCCGCGGACCGCGAAGCGTTTTGTGCGTCGTAAACGTCACGACGTCGGCGTAGGGCACGGGGTTCGGGTGCGAACCGCCCGCGATGAGTCCAGCGACGTGCGCTGAGTCGAACATCAACATCGCGCCCACTTCGTCAGCAATCTCTCGAAACGGCGCCGGATCGATCCGTCGGGCGTAGGCCGTCGCGCCGGCGACGATCAGTTTCGGTCGGTGCTGCTGCGCGAGTTCGCGGACGTTGTCGAAGTCAATCTGCTCGCCGGGCTGTGTCGGATCGTCCGAGCGTGGCGTCACGCCGTAGGAGACGAACTTCCAAAACTTCGAAGTGATGGACGCCGGTGATCCGTGGGTGAGGTGCCCGCCCTGATCGAGGCGCATCGCGAGGATCGTGTCGCCCGCGTCCAGCAGCGCTTCGTACACTGCGACGTTGGCGTTGGCGCCACTGTGGGACTGGACATTGGCGTGATCGGCCCCGAAGAGCGCAGTCAGGCGTCGCCGGGCCAGGTCCTCGATCTCGTCGACGACGTAGTTACCGCCGTAGTAACGACGTCCGGGATAGCCCTCGGCGTACTTGTTGGTGAGAATCGATCCGGCCGCGGCTAATACCGAGGGTGACGCGAAGTTCTCGCTCGCGATGAGTTGCACGGTCGTGGTCTGACGATTCCACTCCGCCGCCAAGAGCGAGGTGATCTCGTCGTCGTTGGCAATCCAGGCGTCTAAGGGCGATGATCCCACGTAACTACTTCTCCTCGTGCGCTAACTCGTAATCGAGATTGCGTAGCTTTTCAATCCGGCCTTCGTGGCGCGCCTGCGGCGTGGCGTTCAGCCACGCCTGCATTGTCTCAACGGCAACGACCGTTCCCATGAGGCGTCCACCCATGCAGAGGACGTTGGCGTGGTTGTGCTCACGCGACAAATGGCCCGAGGTGACGTCGTGCACCACGGCCGCTCGAACACCCGGAATCTTGTTGGCGGCGATCGCGATGCCGATGCCCGAGCCACAACAGGCGACGCCAAGTTCGGCTTCTCCAGAGACCACCGCTCGTCCGACCGCCGCGCCAAAGTCGGGGTAGTCAACGGGTTCGTTGGCACTGTCGGTACCGAGATCGAGCACGTCGTGGCCCCAGTCGATCAGCGTGGTCTTGAGAAGGGTCTTGAGGTCGTAACCGGCGTGATCTGAACCCATAGCGATGCGCATTGACTCCACCATACCCGTACTACTTCACTAATCACTGACGAAGTCACGGTGCGCGAGGAGAACTCTTGTCGACGTCAACCGCGTCAGTCGCGGACCATTGGCGTGCCAAAGTATCCACATTCAAGGCGTCACTAGGATTTGCGCATGAAGCACGTTCTGCTCGCGCCGCCGCTCGCCTCGACGCTCGACACGTCGTCAGAACCCTTCAAAAAGAACCGCGCCGACATGCTCGAACAGCTCGGCGTCATCGACCATCTTCTCGACGAAGCCGCAGCCGGTGGGGGCGAAAAAGCCATGGAGCGGATGCGCTCGAGGGGCAAGTTGCCCGTGCGTGAACGCATCGCCAACGTGCTCGATCCGGACTCTGCATTTCTTGAAATCTCGGCGCTCGCCGGTTACGACTCGGACTACACCGTCGGCGGCGGCATGGTGGTGGGCATCGGGGTCATCGCCGGCACGGAGTGCCTCATCATGGCCAACGACCCTTCGGTCCTCGGTGGCGCGCTCACCTTGTACTCGGCGAAGAAGTGGATGCGCGCCTTGGAGATTGCGCGTGACAATCAGATCCCCTACGTCAGTTTCGTCGAGTCGGCGGGCGCGGACCTGCGCGTGGGCAGCGGAGGCGGGGGACGCATGCAGACAGGCCACTTCGCCGAAAGTGGACGATTCTTCTACGACCTGATCGAACTCTCCAAGATGCGCGTGCCCACCGTCAGCGTGGTCTTTGGATCATCGACCGCGGGGGGCGCGTACCAACCCGGTCTTTCGGACTACAACATTCTCGTCAAGGACCAGTCGAAGATCTTCCTCGCCGGTCCCCCACTCGTGAAGATGGCCACGGGCGAAGAGTCCGACGACGAGACACTGGGCGGCGCACTCATGCACGCCGAAGTCTCGGGACTCGGTGACTACTTCGCCGAGGACGAGATGGACGCGATTCGTCTCTGCCGCGAAGTGGTGTCGCACCTGAACTGGCGAAAGAAGGGTCCGGGTCCTTCACTCGGGAGCGACGAACCAGTTCACGACCCCGAAGAGCTACTCGGCATCGTGAGTCGCGACCTTCGCCAGAGCGTCGACGTGCGCGACGTGATCGCGCGCGTCGTCGACGGATCGCGCTTCGAAGAGTTCAAGACTCGCTACGGCTCGACACTCGTCTGTGGCTGGTCGAGCATCCACGGCTACCCGATTGGAATTCTCGGCAACAACGGGGTCATCCACCCCCACGCCGCAGAAAAGGCTGGCCAGTTCGTTCAACTCTGCAATCAGATCGACGTTCCCCTTGTCTTCTTCCAGAACATCACGGGTTACATGGTGGGCAAGGAAGCCGAAGCCGACGGCATCATCAAGAAGGGGTCGCAGATGTTGAACGCGGTCACGAACTCGACGGTGCCGCACTTGACGGTAATCATCGGATCTTCGTACGGCGCGGGGACCTACGGGATGTCCGGGCGCGCATTCAACAATCGCTTCACCTTCCTCTGGCCCACGGCGAAGGTCGCGGTCATGGGGCCCAAGCAGATCGCGGGGGTGATGTCCCAAGTGCGCCGCGCTCAGGCCGAACGTAAAGGACTTCCCTTCGACGAAGCCGAAGACGCCAAGATCGTGGCCATGGTCGAGGCGTCGCAGGAAAAGGGTTCACTCGCCCTCGCGGCGACGGGCGCTGTCAGTGACGACGGCATCATCGATCCGCGCGACACCCGCACCGTGCTCGGTTTCTGTCTCTCGGTCGTTCGCAGTCGTCCCGTCGAGGGCGCGACCAGTTACGGAGTCTTTCGACTGTGACCTTCTCGACCATCATGGTGGCCAATCGCGGCGAGATCGCGCGACGCGTCATTCGTGGCGCGCGGGCCTTGGGACTACGTTGCGTCGCGGTGTACGTCGACGCCGACACCGACGCGCCCTACGTACGCGAAGCCGACGTAGCGATGCGCCTCACCACCAGCTATCTCGACGGCGACGCCATCCTTGCGGCCGCGAAGATGAGCAGCGTCGAAGCCATTCACCCCGGGTACGGATTTCTCTCCGAGAACGGCGAGTTCGCGGCGAACGTGGAGGCGGCGGGTCTCGTGTGGATTGGCCCCTCGCCCCGAGTCATCGACGCCATGGGTGACAAGATCGCGGCGAAGAAGCTCGCCGTTCGAGCGGGCGTCCCGGTCCTCGCGTCGAGTGAGGACCCGAACGACGCCTCGTCCATTGGCTACCCCCTCATGGTCAAGGCCGTCGCCGGAGGCGGCGGCAAGGGAATGCGCGTCGTGACCGACGCCTCACAACTCGACGAAGCCGTCGCGGCTGCCCGACGTGAGGCGAAGAGCGGTTTCGGTGACGATCGGATTTTTCTCGAGCGCTACGTCGCGTCGTCGCGCCACGTCGAAATCCAGATACTTGGCGACCGTTACGGCAACCTCGTGCACTTGGGCGAGCGTGACTGTTCGATACAGCGTCGCCATCAGAAACTGATCGAGGAATCACCTTCACCGATCGTCGACGACGATTTACGTCGCGCCATGGGTAACGCGGCGCTCAATCTCGCCCGAGCGATTGGCTATAAGTCCGCGGGGACCGTTGAGTTCCTCGTCGATGACGCGACGCACGACTTCTACTTCCTCGAGGTGAACACGCGTCTCCAAGTGGAGCATCCGGTCACCGAAGAAGTGACCGGTATCGATCTCGTGAGAGAGCAACTGCGCGTCGCTCAAGGCGAGCGTCTCGGCTACGGGCAAGACGACGTGCACTTCTCCGGCAGCGCCATCGAAGTCCGTCTTTGTGCGGAGGACCCGAGTGTGGGATTCCTACCGGCGACGGGCACGCTCTTCGCTTTCGAAACGCCGCGCGAGCCCTCGGTGCGCTGGGAGAGCGGCGTCGAAAGAGGTTCGGTCGTCACCGTGGCGTTCGACCCCCTTCTCGCCAAGGTCGTCGCGCACGCCCCCACCCGCGTCGAAGCCGCCGCGACCCTCGCGCGGGCCCTCGAGCGCCTGCACCTCGGCGGGGTGACGACGAATCGGGACTTCCTGGTGGCCACCCTTCGCAGCGAACACTTTCTGGCGGGCGACACGACGACCGACTTCATCGAACGCTTCGATCCCCCTCGCGGACTTCTCTTCTGCGAGGAGGAGTTGGTCGCGGCGGCGAGCGCCGGTGCACTTTGGCTTCAAGGCGAGCAACGAGCGAACGCGCCGGTCCTTCAACAGGTGCCCAGCGGTTGGCGCAACGCCCGCTTACCGCGCCAGCGCACGTCGCTACGCTTCGGTCACCAACAGATGGACCTCGACTACGCGTCACGTCGCGACGGATCGTTCGATCTCGGGGTGCACGGTTCGGCACGGATCCATCACTGGAGCGAGTCGGCAATCGACCTCGAACTCAACGGGTATCGCACGACGTCGCGCGTGACGAGGGCGGGCGAGAATCTCTTCGTACAGGTCCTTCGCGGCACCGTGGCGTTCAAGATCGTCCCGCGTTTTGAGGTCCAGCACAGCGAGGCCCCACCCGGCGGTCTCAACGCGCCGATGCCCGGACTCATTCTCGACGTTCGCGTCAGCGTCGGAGAACACGTCAACGCTGGTGCGACGTTGGTCGTGATGGAGGCGATGAAGATGGAGCACGTCATAAGTGCGCCGAGCACGGGAACCGTGGGCGAGGTCCTGGTCACCAAGGGCCAGCAAGTCGACAACGGTGCGGCGCTTCTCACTTTCGAACCCGACGACTCCTCGAACGAGGACTAACGATGGCGACACCCCTACGAATCGCGAACTGTTCGGGATTCTTCGGTGATCGTCTCTCGGCCGCAAAGGAGATGGTCGACGGCGGTCCCATCGACGTCTTGACGGGTGACTGGTTAGCCGAGTTGACCATGCTCATCTTGGCGAGAACGCAAGCGAAGAATCCGGGCGTCGGGTACGCCCGAACCTTCGTGACCCAGATGGAGCAGGTCATGGGAACCTGTTTGGATCGGGGCATCAAAGTCGTCTCCAACGCCGGCGGACTGGACCCCGAGCACTGCGCCGAGGCCGTCGCCGCCGTCGCCGCCACGCTCGGTCTTGCACCCGTCATCGCGTACGTCAACGGCGACAACCTCTTGGGACGACTGGAAGAACTACAGCGAGCGGGCGTCGATCTGGCGCACTTCGAAACCGGCGAGCCGGTGGGTGACGTCTCGCGCTTCATCACCGCCAACGCCTACCTCGGCTGTTTTGGCATTGTCGAGGCGTTATCGATGGGGGCCGACATCGTCGTCACCGGTCGCGTGACCGACGCGGCGCTCGTCTGTGGTCCCGCAGCCTGGCACCACCAGTGGCGCCGCGATGACTTCGACGCCCTCGCGGGCGGCGTCGTGGCGGGCCACGTGATCGAGTGCGGCGCGCAGGTGACCGGCGGGAACTACTCGTTCTTCCGCGAAGTGCCGGGTATGGCGAGAGTCGGCTTTCCCTGGGTCGAGGTCGCCGAGGACGGGTCGTCCGTCGTTGGCAAACACGACGGCACCGGCGGCGAAGTCTCGGTGGGTACCGTCACGTCTCAGTTGCTCTACGAGATCGGTGGACCTTCGTACCTCGGCCCCGACGTGTCGGCCCGCTTCGACACGATTCGCCTCGAGCAGATCGCGAAGGACCGCGTACGCATCAGCGGAACAAAGGGTGAAACACCGCCGTCGACGCTGAAGGTGGCGATGAACGAGATCGGGGGTTACCGCAAGGATCTGAACGTAGCGCTGACGGGTCTCGACATCGAACAAAAAGCCCATCTGGTCGAAGAGGCGTTCTGGCTGGCCTGTCCGTTTGCGCCCAGTGACTTTCAGAGTGTCACGACGAGACTCGTGCGAAGCGACAAGCCCGACCCCGCGACGAACGAAGAGGCGGTCGCCTCCTGGCGTCTTACTTTGAAGGACCGTGACGAACGAAAAGTAGGCCGCGCCGTCGCCGACGCCGTCGTCGAGCTCGCGCTGGCGAGCATTCCCGGATTCTTCATCCCCGGTGCGAGCCCGTCCGCGGGTTCCACGTTCGGCGTGTACCGCCCGGCCGTCGTGCCGAGCAATCTCGTGCCCCAGTACGTGACGATCTTGGGCGGAAAGCGAACAACGGTCGACTCGGTCGCGCCGACCACCAGCCGCGAGGTCGTCGTCGACGCTGATGCCGACGGCGTCGTCGTTAGTGGTCCTACGACGATGGCACCGCTCGGCATCCTCTTTGGTACTCGGTCGGGTGACAAGGGGGGTCACGCCAATCTTGGGATCTTCGCTCGCAGTGACGAGTCGTGGGCGTGGCTCGACGCCTTTCTCTCGACCGAGGAGATTCGCCGACTCTTGCCCGAGACCGCACCGCTGGTCATCGATCGCTATCGACTACCGGCGCTTCGCTCACTCAACTTCGTCGTGCACGACCTTCTCGACGAGGGCGTCGCCGCCTCCACCCGCCAAGACGCCCAGGCCAAGGGTCTTGGCGAGTGGCTTCGCAGCCGCTTCGTGGCGATCCCGATCGCGCTCCTCGATTCCCCGTGACGAATCAAGAGTTCACCGTCGAGAGGTCGAGCGAGTTGGACACACTACGTCGTGATCTCATCGAAGAACAAGACGCGCTCGACGAGATCGTCGAAGCCATCTCCGATGACGAGTGGCGCCGAGCGACACCGAGTCCCGGATGGAGTGTCACCGACCAGATCGGCCACTTGACGTACTTCGACACCAGCGCCGCGGCGGCGATCACTGACCCCGAAGCCTTTCGCGTAGGGATCGAAGAACTCGTCGCGGGCGCGACGCGAGAAGGAATGGACGAGTTCACGCTCGGCGCGTTTCGAGAGCTCTCGACGAATGAGCAGCTCGCAACGTGGCGTCGCGCGAGGGGCGTCCTCGCTTCGGCGGCTCTCTCACTTCACGACGAGACGAGAGTTCCCTGGTACGGACCGTCCATGAGCGCGAGATCCTTCCTTGGCGCTCGTCTCATGGAGACGTGGGCGCACGGCACCGACGTCGCGGACGCCTTGAACGTCGAACGAAGCGCGACGGACCGACTGCGCCACGTCGCCCAACTCGGCTTCATCACGAGAAAGTGGTCGTACCACGTGCACGGCGATGAACTTCCCAGGGGTGACGTCCGACTCGAACTCACCAATCCTTCAGGCGATCTCTGGACGTGGGGTCGCGACGACGCCGAGGACACTGTCAAAGGACCGGCCGAGGAGTTCTGTCTCGTCGTGACCCAACGACGACACGTCGACGACACGTCACTCGTCACAGGGGAACTCGGCCATCACTGGTTGGTGAGGGCTCAGGCGTTCGCGGGCGCCGCGAGTGACGGACCACAGCCAAGGAGCGTCCAGTGAACCTAGTAGAGACGACCATCGTCGAGAACGTCATGACGATCACACTCGACGACCAAGAGCGTCGCAACGCTCTCAGTGTTCAACTCCTGCGTGAGCTCATGGCCGCGATCGACGAAGCGGAGAGCAACACGGACGTGCGCGTCGTCGTCGTTACGAATCGAGGTTCGACGTTCTGTGCCGGCGCGAACTTGGCCGAACGCTCGACGCCCGGCGACACGAAGAGCGAGGACCTCGTCGAGATGAGCGAGATCTTCTTGCGAATTCGACACTCGCCCAAACCCTTCGTCGGACGCCTCGCGGGTCACTGCGTCGCGGGGGGTGTTGGACTCGCGGCGGTCATGGACGTCTCGGTCGCCATCGACTCAGCGAAATTCGGCTTCACCGAGGTCCGTATCGGCGTCGTGCCAGCCATCATCTCCGTCGTGTGCCTACCCAAGATGCGTCTCGCCGACGCGCAGAGTGCCTTCCTTCGCGGGAATCGCTTCGCCGCCGGCGATGCGGCGCGAATGGGACTCATCAACAAGGCCGTTCCCTCCGAGGAGATTGACGACGAGATCAGTGCCATCGTGAACGACCTCCTCGCGGGCGAGCCGCACGCTCTGGCCGTCGCGAAACAACTCACCACCTCGGTCGCGTCGATGTCCGAGGATGAGGCATTTGCCTGGACAGCCCAACTTTCGGCCGAACTCTTTCACAGTGACGAAGCACGTGAAGGGATGAACGCGTACTTGGAGAAGCGACCCGCGTCGTGGGTGAGAAGACTATCGACTGACGAACCTGGTCGGTAGTACGCGCCGTGCCTACGCGAGAAGTCGCGCCACGTCGTCGGCGTTGACGGCGCCGTGGCGAAGAATCTTCCACTCGCTCTCGTGAACTTGGATGACCGTCGAGACGTCCCCGACGCGCTCTCCTCCGTCGAGGATGGCCTTCAGTGTTTCGGATTCGCCAAAGATCGCGAGTACTTCATCGACACTGTGACACGGTGGCTCACCGTGTTCGTTGGCGCTCGATACGACGAGCGGTCCCGTCAGAGTCAACACTTCACGTAAGAGTTCGTCATCGGGCAGACGAAAACCAACCGTGTCCTCGCCGCTGCCGACGCGGCGCGCCAGTTCTCGCGGAACGTCCACCACGATGGTCAACGCGCCGGGCCAGAACGCGTCACTGAGCGTTCGCGCGATGGGTAGCCACGTGACGCCTAAGCCCTCAATCGACGAGGTCGCGCCCACGAGCACCGGGAGCGCCACGGCGCTTGGACGGTGCTTCATAGAAAAAATGTGGGCGATGGCGTCGTCATGCTCCAGTGACGCCGCGAGCCCGTAGACCGTGTCGGTCGGCACGGCCACTACCCCACCCGCGTTCAAAAGGCGTACGGCCTCGTCGCGATCGACGACGCTCATCGGCGCGCGACCAGGATCCGAGGATGACCGGCCAGGTCATCGAGGTCTTTCACGTCGGTAAAGCCCGCCGACCGGGCCGCAGCGACGACCGCGTCACGGTGCGTGTTGGCGTGTTCACAGACCAGTACGCCGCCGGGCCGTAACCACGTGGTGGCTTGCGCGATGATGATCTCGAGATCGGCGAAGCCCGTCACGCCCCGTGAGTCGGGCGACACGATGGCGCTCCTTGGCTCGTAGCGAAGGACCGGGTCGAGTTCGGCGAACTCCTCGTCACCCACGTAGGGAGGGTTCGCGACGATGAGATCGACGCGAGCGCGCAGCCACGGGTCCACGTCGTCGAACCACGACGAGTGTACGAACGTCACCGCGCGCAGATCGTGCTTGAGCGCGTTTCGCTTCGCTAGCGCGAGCGCGTCGAGCGACTCGTCGACGGCGACCAACGTCGCCGCGACGCCGCGCGTGCGGAGTTCGTCGAGGAGGGCTAATCCGATGGCGCCCGATCCACTGCCGAGATCCATGATGACCGGCTCGCTCATTTCAGCGCGCAAGAGCTCAGTAAGCGCCACGGAGACGAGTTCTTCGCTCTCGGGACGCGGGATGAGGACTCGTTCGTCGACGTCGAGGTCGAGTGAACGAAAGGGCCAGTGACCAATGACGTACTGCAGAGGCTCACCACGACGACGTCGGCGAGCGGCCTCTTGAAGGGCCCCGTCGTTCGAGCCGAACTCTTCGACGAGCCAGCGAGCTTCTCGCCGGTCGAGACCGCTTTTGACGAGCTCGGTCACGGACTTGGCGTTAGCGTCCGTCACTCTCGGCCAACTGGCGCGCTCGCTTGTCCGCCAAGAGCGCGTCGACGTAGGGATCGAGGTCGCCCGCGAGTACCGCGTCGAGCGAATAGTTCGTCAAGTTGATCCGGTGATCGGTCACCCGGTTCTCCTTGAAGTTATAAGTGCGAATCTTCTCGCTTCGTCCACCACTACCCAACTGCGAGCGTTTGAGATCACCAAGTTCACTGGCTTGGGCGTCCTGGGCGGCCTTCAAGAGCCGAGCGCGCAACACGATGAGGGCCTTCGCTCGATTCTGGATCTGACTCTTCTCGTCCTGCATCGAGACCACGATGCCCGTGGGCAAGTGGGTGATGCGCACGGCCGAGTCGGTCGTGTTCACACTCTGGCCACCGGGGCCCGACGAGCGATAGACGTCAATCTTGAGGTCGTTGGTGTTGATGTCCACGTCGACCTCTTCCGCCTCGGGCAGTACTGACACCGTCGCGGACGACGTGTGCACGCGACCCTTGGCTTCGGTGACCGGAACACGCTGCACGCGGTGCACGCCCGCTTCGAACTCGAGGCGCGCCCACGCGTCGTCGCCCTTGATGAGGTAGATCGCCTCGTCGAGACCGCCCTGCTCGGATTCGCGCTCTTCGATGACCCCGAGCTTCCAACCGCGCAACGCCGCGTACCGGCGGTACATCTCGGCCAAGTCCGCGGCAAAGAGATTGGCCTCCTCGCCACCTTCAGCGCCGCGGATCTCCAAGATGACGCTTCGCCCTTCGTTGGGGTCGTGAGGAAGCAGGAGTGTTTCGAGTTCGAGGCCGAGCGCGGCGATGCGCTCATCGGCGGCGTTGACCTCTTCACGCCAGGACTCGCGATCGGCGCCCTCGCTCTCGTTGAACATCTCACGAGCCGTGGCGAGGTCGTCGCGGGCACCTTGGAGGTCGACCCAGGCGGCGTTGATCTCACTGAGCTCTTTGTGGCGGCGCGATAGATCACGCAGACGCGTGAGGTCGCTGGCGACGTCAGGTTCGGAGAGTTGCACCTCTACGGAGTGAAACTCACCCTGAAGGACGTTCAGCGTCTCGTCGAGGGAGCGCACAAAACTCGCTGAGCGCTCGAGGACCTAAGCCTTCGGCGCGCGCGCCTTCGTCTTCTGTGCGTAACGGCGCTGGAAGCGCTCGACGCGGCCACCGGTGTCGACGAGCTTCTGCTTGCCGGTAAAGAAGGGGTGGCACTCGTTGCAGAGCTCAATGCGGATCGACGACTTGGTCGACTCGGTCGTAAAGGTGTTGCCGCACGAGCAGGTAACGCTTGCTTCTCCGTAAGTGGGGTGGATATCTGGCTTCATGATGCTCCTTCGTGCGAAGAGTGAGTTTAGCGGGAAATTAGTTGGTCGGCGCCGGGCCCCGGCCGATCTCCGCCAGGAACTCGTCATTGGATTTGGTGGATTTGAGCTTGTCGATCAGGAGTTCGAGTCCCGCGGCGTCGCGACCCTCGGCGGCCAGACCGTTCAAGACGCGGCGCAGCTTCCACACCTGGGGCAGGGCCTCACGGCTGAAGAGCAGTTCTTCTTTTCTGGTGGACGAGCCGTTCACGTCAATGGCCGGGTAGAGGCGACGCTCGGCCAAACGACGGTCGAGGCGAAGTTCCATGTTGCCGGTTCCCTTGAACTCTTCGAAGATAACTTCGTCCATCTTCGAACCCGTTTCGACGAGGGCACTCGCGAGAATGGTGAGCGATCCCCCTTCTTCGATGTTGCGCGCCGCACCGAAGAACTTCTTCGGCGGGTACAGGGCGCCCGAGTCCACGCCACCGGACATGATGCGCCCGGTCGCGGGCGCGGCCAAGTTGTAGGCGCGCGCGAGACGCGTGATGCCGTCGAGGATGATCACGACGTCGCGGCCCTGCTCGACGAGACGCTTCGCGCGCTCGATGCAGAGCTCGGCCACGTGGGTGTGCTCCTCGGCCGGACGGTCGAATGTCGATGAGATGACTTCACCCTGGACGCTTCGACGGATGTCGGTGACCTCTTCGGGGCGTTCGTCCACGAGGAGCACCATCAAGTGGACCTCGGGATTGTTCACTTCGATCGACTGGGCGATCTGCTTCATGATCGTCGTCTTACCGGCCTTGGGGGGTGAGACGATGAGCCCGCGCTGGCCCTTGCCAATAGGCGCTAAGAGGTCGACGATCCGCGGGGTGAGGTCGAGCTTGCCCTCGTTGGTTTCGAGGTTCAACTTCTCGTCAGGGAAGAGCGGTGTCAAGTCCTCGAAGCGAGGACGAAGCCGCGCGACTTCAGGGTCGACACCGGCGACGGTGTCGACGCGCAGCAGCGCCGGGTACTTCTCGTTCGAAGCGGCCGGCCGAAACCCGCCGACGATGGTGTCGCCCTTGCGAAGGTGGTAGCGACGAACCTGGTTGATGGAGACGTAGACGTCGTTGGGTGACGCGTGGTAACCCTTGGTGCGCAAGAAGCCGTAGCCGTCGTCGCGCAGATCGAGCAGACCTTCGACTTCGACGAGGTCGCCCGCGTAGGGCTGATCGGCGTTGGGCATCGAGTCACCCGCGAAACGCTCGCGACCGTTTCGATTACGACGGTTGCGACGACTGCGATTGTTGGTGTCGTTTGAGAACTCCCGGGGCTGACGCTCGGGCCGCGTCTGGGTGAATTGACGAGCCGTGGGCCGCTCCGACGGCGCGACGGCCTCGGAAACAGGGGGCTCGCTTTGGACCGTCTTTTCGACCGTGGTGTCGGCGTCGAACTCAACGAGGATGTTTTCGAAGTCATCGTCGGGGGTGGCCACGGTGCGACGAGAGCGCACCGCGCGGGTCGTCGGTGCACTGGAGACCTCGGGCGCTTCGCCCATGATGGCCTCGATGAGTGCGGCTTTGGTGGCGCGGGTCGAAGCCTCAACGCCCTTTACTTTGGCGATCGTCTGGAGATCTTCGCGAGTTTTGGACTCGAGATCCGAACGGTCTGGAGAAGGCTTAATAGCCATGCATGATCCTTTCACGCCGCCCGCAACGATACGTCGGGTGGAGAAGAAAATCGGGAAATGTCGTCTCGGAGAAGATTCCTTACGCCGGTACAACCGAACGGACGACAACTAACAGTGTAGCCGACGACACGAACAATGTAAACAGTTACGACAACTTGGCCAAGAGTGCACTCAGTGAAGCGTCCACCACGTCGGGCGACGCGCTCGATCCCACGGCCGTGTCCGGATCCTTTAGACCGTTGCCCGTCAAGACGCACACCACCGTCGAACCCTTGGGGACGCCAAACTTCAACAGTCCCGCCACTGACGCAGCCGACGCTGGTTCACAGAATACGGACTCGTGTCGTGCGACGTAGTGATAGGCGTCAAGAATCTCTTCGTCGGTAACGGCGCGGATGTCACCGAGGGACTCGTGGATCACTTCGAGGGCCGGCACCCAACTCGCGGGGTTGCCAATACGTATGGCCGTGGCGATAGTCTCGGGGTTTTCAACGGGATGACCGAGCACGATTGGCGCGGCACCGGCCGCTTGGAATCCCCACATCTTGGGAAGCGTCGAACATCGTTGAGCGAAGTGGTACTGCGTGAAGCCCCGCCAGTAGGCGGTGATGTTCCCGGCGTTCCCCACGGGAATCGACAGGATGTCCGGGGCCTTTCCCAAGACGTCGACAATCTCGAAGGCACCGGTCTTTTGTCCTTCGATGCGGTCAGGGTTGATGGAGTTCACGATGGTGATGGGTAGGTGTTGAGTCAGTTCACGCGCCAAGTTGAGGGCCTGGTCGAAGTTGCCACGAATCTGCAAGACCTGCGCGCCGTAGATGATGGCCTGCGCGAGTTTGCCGAGCGAGATCTTTCCCTCAGGTACGAGGACCACGCAGTCCATGTCAGCCTTCGCGGCGTAGGCCGCGGCCGCGGCGGACGTGTTGCCGGTCGAGCCACAGATCACGGTCTTCGCACCCTGCGCCTTCGCCTTGGTGATCGCCATGGTCATGCCACGGTCTTTGAACGATCCCGAGGGGTTCATTCCCTCACACTTCAACCAGACGTCGGCTTCGAGCCGCTCCGAGAGTCGATCGGCGTGCAGCAGCGGCGTGTTCCCCTCGTGCAGTGTGACGACGTCGTCAATGCCGTCGAGATCGAGCCATTCGGCGTACTCCTTCAGTAGTCCCTGCCAACCCGTCACTCGAAACTCCCGTCGATAACTCGAATGCACGCGCCCACGGACTCCACCGAATCGGACCCTGCCAACTCCTCAACCGTGGCGAAGACGTCGGCGCTGATCGCGTGGTGCGTCAGGAACGAGAGTCGGGCCTCGTCGCCAAAGCCCTCTTGTTCCATGGAGCGAATCGAGACGTCGTGTCGGCCAAAGACGCCGGCGACTTCCGCCAACACCCCCGGACGGTCAAGCACGTCGACGCTGAGGTAGAACACGCTCGACAATGCACCGCCCGGAACGTAGTGCAGCGACGTGTCACCACTGAAGGGAATATCGTGGCGACCGCTGACCCGATTTCTCGCCGCGTCGAGGACGTCACCGAGGACGGCCGTGGCGGTGGGTTCGCCGCCCGCGCCTTGACCGAGCCACATCAGCGGGCCGCTCTTCACGCCCTCTATGAAGACTGCGTTCATCGCGCCGTTCACCGAGGCGAGGGGGTGACGAATCGGAACCATCGCCGGGTGCGCTCGACGCGAGACGCCAGAGTCGCCGACGCGCTCGGCGACGCCGAGAAGTTTGATGACGTAGCCCGAGCGACGCGCAAACTCGACGTCGAGCGCGCGAATGCCAGTGATGCCCTCGCGGTCGATCTCTTCGCCACTGAGACGCGTGCCGAAGGCGAGCGTGGAGAGTATCTGAACCTTTGCCGCAGCGTCGAAGCCCTCGACGTCAGCGCTCGGGTCAGCTTCGGCGTAACCGAGAGACTGAGCCTCGGCGAGAGCGCTCTCGTAGTCACTCCCCTCGCTCGTCATCTTCGTGAGGATGTAGTTGGTGGTGCCGTTCACGATGCCCATGACCCGATTAATACGTTCGCCCGCGAGTGAACTGCGCAACGCTCGAAGGATGGGGATCGCTCCGCCCACGGCCGCCTCGTAGAAGAGATCGGCGCCGTTTTCGTTGGCGAGTTGGGCCAACTGCGTACCACTCTCGGCCATGAGCGCCTTGTTGGCGGTAACCACCGAGACGCCCAATTTCAGCGCCGATTCGAGGTACGTGCGACACGGTTCCACGCCGCCGGCCACTTCGACCAGCACGTCGAGGTCGTTCGCGATGAGTGCGTCGACGTCGGTGGTGAGGAGGGCGTCGTCAATGCCGGGATGAGGCCTTTTCTTGTCGCGCACCGCAACGCCCACGAGTTCCAAGGGAGCCGTCGCGCCGTCGACGAGAGCCGCGTGACGAGCGGGGTCCGTGAGGAGTTGCACGAGGGCCGTGCCGACGAAACCACCGCCGATCACGCCGACTCTCACGACCGGTCTCTCCATCAAACAAGGCTAACCCACGCTTGGCGCGGGTTCGTTTTCACACTTCGAGTCGTGCGAGGTCGTCGAAGGTCTCACGTCGAAGGACCTCGTGCGCTTGCCCATCACGAACGAAGACGACCGCGGGACGTGGCACCCGGTTGTAGTTCGACGCCATGGAGTAGCCGTACGCACCCGTCACCGGCGTCGCGACGAGACTGCCGGCCTTCGTTTGCGCCGGAAGGTACGCCTCGTCAATCAAGACGTCCCCACTTTCGCAGTGTTTACCCACGAGACGAACCACTTGGGGACGAGGCGCCAGGGGCAGATCGACGTCGAAAGCTTCGTAGCCCGAGCCGTAGAGCACGGGACGGGGATTGTCGCTCATCCCCCCGTCGACCGCCATGTAGATGCGCTGCGTAACGGGCTTGACGACGCCTACGGAGTAGATCGTCACGCCCGCTTGGGCCACGATGGCGCGCCCGGGCTCGGCGAGAATCCGCAGGTCTGCGCGAAGTCCGCCTTCGCGCGCCGCGTCGCGTATCGATTCGGCCCACTCGTTGATTGACGGCGCGGACTCGCCCGCCACGTACGCCACGCCGAGCCCTCCGCCAATACAGAGTTCGTCGAAGTCGTCGTCGCGCGTGAAGGCAGCCAGCACGGACATCGACTCGCGAAAACCATCCACCTCAAAGATCTGCGAGCCAATGTGGGCGTGCACGCCATGGAGGCGAAGTCCGGGAATCGCGCGCAACTCGGTGATGGCCCTTCGAGCGTCACCGTTCGAGACGGAGAAGCCGAACTTGGTGTCCTCTTGGCCGGTGCGCACGTACTCGTGCGTATGTGCTTCGACGCCGGGCGTGACGCGGACGAGTGCGTTGAGCGGTTGTTCGGGGTTGACCATTTGGCGCAGTTGTTCGATCTCGTCGAAGTTGTCGACCACCAAGCGGTGCACTCCCGCGGCAAGAGCGTGGGCGATCTCCTCGCGAGATTTGTTATTGCCGTGCATAATGACGCGACTCGCCGGCACGCCCGAGCGCAACACGATGTCGAGCTCGCCGCCGGTCGCCACGTCCACGCAGAGCCCCTCCTCGAAGGCGAGGCGCGCCATGGCTCCGCAGAGAAAACTCTTCGACGCGAAGGCAACGCCGTCGTCAAAGGCACCAGCGGCCTCGCGACAACGTGCGCGAAGCGTCTCCTCGTCGTAGACGAAAAGCGGCGTCCCGTACCTCGTGGCGAGTTCGCGCAGATCGACTCCGCCCACGGATACGCCGCTTTCGTGCAACGTCGCGGTGTCGGCAAAGAGCGTCGCGAGAATTGGTTCAATACTCATAGGTAAACATTAGAAGTTGCGAACCGAACCCGGGGTCCTTGCCGCGTACGTCTGGCACAATCTCGACGATGCAGGCAATCACGCCACTGAGTCCAAAAACGACAGAAACGTCTTTCGATTCACGATATTCGGTGCTACGAAACGCACCTCGCGCCACGAACCGAACGTAGCGAGCTTGAAGTTGACCGGTTCGTACGCCAATTGAGGCCACTCGATCGCGACGGAACTGTCGAGGCGTGCTTAAAGAGTGTCATCAGGAGTATTTAATGCTTAACTTCAAAGAGTCAACATAAGGAAGTGGACAAAATTGACCGAGCAGTAGTTCCAGAAATAGGGGTAACCGGTACTCGCGCCTGAGACGTGAGATCGGAGTGGCGAACGTGCGAACTAACTGGTCCCAGGGGGGAACATGACAATCGATAAGAACAGTATTTATGAAGGCTCGATGCCATCGCAAGAAGGAGAAACATCTCTCGAAATGCACGGCATGGCGCCGATTCCACAGCACAACCGATACGGACGTTTGCACCGCGTCTTCACGGTGTGGTTTACTCCGAACTTGGTTCCGGCCGGATTCTTCATTGGAACCTTGGGTACGGCCAGTTTCATAGGCGTCGGATTCTGGCTGGGCGTGGTGAGCATCGTGATCGGCACGGTCCTTGGAGGTCTCCTCGTTGCAACGATGAGTACGTGGGGGCCCGTTACTGGCGTGGGTCAGATTCCACTCGCGCGATTGACGTTTGGAAAGACCGTCGTGGTCCCCGGAGTCTTGCAATGGATGTCGACGATCGCCTGGGACGCGATTAACGCAATCTTCGGAGCCCAGGCAATTCACATCTTGATCCACGTCCCCTTCTGGCTAGGACTCTTAATCGTGTTGGTCATGCAGGGCGTCCTCGGACTCTTCGGGTACGAGGTGATGCACCTGTTTCAAAAGTGGATGTCGTTCGTCTTGGGTGCGATGTTCGTCGCTATCACCGTGAAGCTAGCCAGCATCGGAAACTGGCACGCGCCGGCAACCGCCCACGGCGCCACTCTGGTCGGCGGCTTCATTCTTATGACGACGATTTCTGCGAGTTTCGTCATTTCGTGGGGCGCGTACGCCTCGGACTACAGCCGGTACATGAAACAAGACACGTCACGTCAGAAGATCTTCTGGCTCTCGCTCGCGGGTGTATCGCTTTCGTCCATATGGATCGAGATCCTTGGTCTCGCGGCGGCGTCACTCGTGGTAAACGCTACGTCCGGAGGAATCCAACACTTGTTGGGCGGCGGGGTGTTGGGTGGGCTCGCTCTCATCGCCATCTGGATCGGGACGGTTTCGGTGAACGCGATGAACGACTACTCCGGATCGCTCGCTCTCCAAGCCGCGGGTGCGCGGATCAAGCGACCCTACATCGCAGTCATCGTGACGGCCGCCGCGTTCTTCCTCACCTTGTGGCTGAACACGGGCACGCTCGCGACCAAGTTCCAAAACGTCCTACTCTTCGCGACCTACTGGGTGACGCCGTTCGCGGCAATCCAGATCGTCGACTGGTGGCGCCACCGGGCCATCATGGACGTTAGTGACATCGTCGAATTCAACTCGCTGCACACGCGTTGGGATGCGTTGATCTCGCTGATCGTGGGCTTTCTTGCCGCTATCCCCTTTATGAACACGTCGCTCCTCGTTGGTTTCGCGACATCTAGGTGGCTCCACGGAGGCGACCTCGCCTTCCCCGTGGGCTTCGTCGTTGGCGGTGCGGTCTACGCACTCTTGCGGTACGTGGCTACGAAGAGCAGCCGCGACACCAACGCGATGGCGACCTAGGCTGAGCCAGTTCCGTGCACACCGCGGACTGAGGGGGAAGTTTGATTGATCTGTTGATTCGCGAAGCGCGCCTTATTGACGCCGCGACTTCAGAATTCGTCGATATTCACTGTGATGGTGGCGTGATCGTCAAGATTCAACCGACCACGTCTGAAGCAATAACGGCGAGAACCGTCATTGAAGCTCGCGGCACGCTCGCGTCGCCACCCTACGTAGAGCCGCACGTCCATCTCGACACCGCGTTGACGGCGGGCGAACCTCGATGGAATCTGAGCGGGACCTTGTGGGAAGGCATTGCCTGCTGGGCGGAACGCAAGAAGTCATTAACCCGTGAGGACGTCACGGACCGGGTGTCCGAGGTACTTCGATGGTACGTAGCTAACGGCGTCCTGCATGTCCGTAGCCACGTCGACGTGACCGATCCTTCGTTCGTCGCACTCGACGCTTTGATCGAACTTCGAGATCAGATGCGTGACGTCATCGACCTGCAACTGGTGGCCTTCCCTCAGGAGGGCATCGAGTCCTTTCCCAACGGCAGGGAACTCCTCGAGGAGGCGGCTCGACGTGGGGTCGACGCGATTGGCGCGATTCCGCACTTCGAGGACACGCGCGAGGACGGCGTTCGTTCAATTGAGTACGCCGTCGACGTAGCGCTACGCCATGGACTCCTCGTGGACGCGCACTGCGATGAGATCGATGACGAACAGTCACGCTTCATTGAAGTCCTGGCAACGCAAGCTCTTCGCAGTGGACTTCGTGACAAAGTTACGGCGAGCCATACGACGGCCATGGGGTCCTACGGTCCGGCCTACAGTTACAAACTCCAGAGAATCTTGCTACGTTCGGGGATCAACCTGGTGAGTAATCCACTGATCAACTTGCACTTACAGGGACGCTTCGACGGCTATCCAAAACGACGAGGACTCACGCAAGTGAAGGAGATGCTCGCCGCTGGTGTCAACGTCGCCTTTGGACACGACGACATCATGGATCCTTGGTATCCACTCGGTACCGCCAATCCAATTCAGATTGCGCTGGTGGGGGCTCACGCCACCCAAATGACCTCACCCGATGAAATCGTGGAGTGCTATCGCATGGTGACCGATCGAGCGGCCGCGACGTTGAACGTTATGGATCGCTACGGCATTGATGAAGGTAAGCCCGCGAATCTACTGCTGCTCCCCGCCCTCGACACGTTCGATCTCGTGCGTCGCCAGGTCCGACCTTCGCACGTCATCTCTCGTGGACGGATTGTGGCCACGACGCCAGCGAGCACGACCACACTGCAGTGGCCCGGCCGTGAACCCGAGTTCGTCGATGGGGTGCGCATGAAGGACGCTGCGGGCGCGTCGTGGCGAGGCGAAGTGAAGAGTGTCTCGTGAGATACTCGTCACGGCGAGACGGCGACCACCTCGACGTCGAAGAGCCGGTACTCCATCACAGCATTGACGGAGATGTCGCCAACAAAGTAGAGAGATAGATCGTGACGAAGAGAGACGAATCGGCCGACGGCGACGTTGGATCGACGGTCGTCGGCCAGGTCAACGGGCTCGAGGTTCCGCGTTACGCGGGCCTTAGTACCTTTGCTCGACTTCCCCGATTGGAGGACGTCGAGCGTTACGACGTCGCCGTCGTGGGGATCCCGTTCGACAGTGGCGTCACGTATCGACCGGGCGCCCGATTTGGTCCGGCTCATATCCGTCAATCGTCGCGACTGTTACGGCCCTACAATCCATCTCTCGATGCCAATCCGTTCGGCGCCCAGCAGGTCGTGGACGCCGGTGATTTGGTCGCGAATCCCTTTGACATCGTGCAGGCAGTCGGCGAGATCGAGCAGGGAGCTTCTTCTTTGATTGCGGGTGGTCAGCGTCTCGTGAGCCTCGGCGGTGACCACACCGTCACGTTGCCGTTGCTCCGAGCGATGAACCACGCGCACGGGCCCGTGGCACTCGTCCACTTTGACGCGCACCTCGATACGTGGCCGAGTTATTTCGGGGCCGCGTACACGCACGGGACGCCGTTTCGCCGTGCGTCGGAAGAGGGTCTATTCGTGCCGGGTTCTAGCGCCCACGTCGGTATTAGAGGTTCACTGTACGACCGGACGGACCTGGTCGACGACAAGGGCATGGGATTTCAGATCTTCAGTTGCGTCGACATTGACAAGGTGGGTATCGACGTCACCATTGAACGGCTCCGCGAACACATCGGTGACCGGCCGACCTATATATCGATTGACATCGACGTGCTGGACCCCGCGTTCGCCCCCGCCACGGGGACACCGGAGAGTGCTGGACTGAGTAGTCGTGAACTCTTCCGGTTGATTCGAGGCTTTGCTGGCGCTCAGTTGGTTGGCGCCGACATCGTTGAGGTCGCGCCCGCGTACGATCACGCCGAGATCACCGGTATCGCTGCAGCCAACTTGGCGTACGAGTTCCTTTCGCTCTTCGCCCTATGACCGAACTCTCACCTCAGTTCTGCACCGCGTGGCCCGAAGGTTTTCGCGCGGCGGCCAGTTTCACCTTTGACCTTGACGCCGAGGCGGCCGTCCTCATCGCAGTGCCGGGTTCCGCGTCGCGGATGAGTGTCATGAGTCACCAGGAGTACGGACCCCTCGTAGGGGTGCCGCGCTTACTGCGACTCCTCAGTCGTCTCGGGGTGCGATCGACGTTTTTCGTGCCGGGCTACACGGCACATCGCTACCCCGACGTCGTTCGATCCATCGTGGCCGAGGGTCACGAGATCGCCCACCATGGCTACCTCCACGAGCCGCTCGGGGGCGTCGACGAAGCCACCGAAGTCGAGTACCTCGAACGTGGCTTGGATGCCTTAGCTGAGGTCGCGGGCGTACGCCCTCTTGGCTATCGAGCTCCCATGTGGGAACTGAACTATCGCTCGCCACGACTGTTGCACGATCGAAATTTCCTCTACGACAGCAGTCTCATGAACGGCGACGCGCCGTACGAACTCAAGGTCGACGGTCGTTCGGCCAGCATCGTGGAGATTCCCATCTGTTGGGGCTTCGACGACTGGGAGCAGTACTGCTACATTCCCGATGCGTTCGGGAGCGGCCTCATCGAGAGCCCCGCCAAGACCGAAGAGATGTGGCTGCTCGATCTAACGGCGATGCGCGAAGAGGGTGGCTGTTTCGTTCATACGTCCCACCCTTTCCTTTCGGGCCGACCTGCCAGGGCCGAAGCCCTCGGTCGCGTGATGGCCGAAGCGATTGCAACGCGCGACGTATGGGTGGCCACGATGAGTGAGATAGCTCACCACGTTCGAAGCCAACAGTTGCTGCCCTACGAGATGCAGCCCCTGCAGATCGACGTACCCGGCGGGCGCCCTGTCGGCGAAGCGTAGTGACGGTTCCAGCACAGTCGCTGTGTTGGGCGACGACAAGTTACGCAACGTACTCCTCGCGTTCGACGATGACGCGGGCTCGATCGGGTGGGGCACCGCCAACGGCGCTACGCGACGATTGACAGTTTCGTACGCATGAACGTCTCTGGGCGACGGTCCTGAATTCAAAACCAAAGAGGCTCTTTCAGATGGTGGAAGTAGGCTGAGCGCGCCGCCCTCGTAGCTCAGCGGATAGAGCATTGGCCTCCGAAGCCATGTGCGCAGGTTCGACTCCTGCCGGGGGCACCCAAGAGAAGAAGTTCAAACCTGCGCCACGCGGTTCGATCTCGTACGATCCGACAGCTGATCAGATGCCGAAGTAGTGGCCCTCGTTGAGGTCGTCGAGAAGGCCCGGCTGCAATGGCTGCCAGTCCAACAGTTCGCGGGTCAGCGCGCTGGAGGCTGGAGCGTCGAGCGCGAGGAAGGGGGCGAGCCAGGAGAAATGCGCCCCGGCGTCCTCAGGAGCAACGGAGACCACGGGCAGCTCGAGATGCCGACCGATGACGTCGGCGATGTCGCGGATGGGCACGCCCTCGTCCGCGACGGCGTGCAGCGTCGATCCCATGGGCGCCTCTTCGAGCGCCAAGCGAAAGAGGCGCGCGGAGTCCAGTCGGTGTACGGCGGGCCATCGATTAGTGCCGTCGCCGATGTAACCAGAGACGCCCTTGTCGCGCGCGATGGCCACCACGGTCGCGATGAAACCGTTATCGCCGTCGCCGTGATTCGTCGGAGGCAGTCGCATGATTGACGAGCGGACACCGCGCGAAGCGAGTGAGAGAACGAACTCAGCGGTCGCCCAACGAGTTCGCGGACCCTCGCCCAAGGCGACCCTCGCTGGGGTGTCATCGTGTCCATCAAGTTCGGTCGCCACTCGACCCGGGGCGAGCCCGAGGGTTCCGGAGGCTATAACCATTGGTCGATCACTTCCCGCGAGCGCGTCACCGATGGTCTCGACGGCGAGACGATCAGCGTCGGCAGCCCCCAGAAAGTCACCCGTGAAGGCGAGGTCGTGCTTGAAAGCGAGGTGGATCACGCCGTCCGACGCGCTCGCGGCATTTCGAAGGCTGTCGAGGTCGTCAAGCGTGCCGCGGTGAACCTCGGCGCCGGCGGCGATGAGTGCTTCGGCCGAGTCGTCTGAGCGCGCGAGCCCGACGACGTGATGACCAGCACCGATGAGCTCAGGAACGACGGCGGAGCCGATCCAGCCGGACGCACCGGTAACAAAAACGCGCATAAAAACCTCCAGGTAGCCGTTCTCCTCGCGAAAGGACTTACGCGAGCAGGTGCGATGTCATTCGCTGACATCACTGTAGCAGGTAATGTCACACACTGTCATCAAGTACGATCGGGGCATGGGTCGCTGGGAGCCAAACGCACGTGGACGGCTCGAGCTGGCGGCAATGAGCCTCTACCTCGAGCACGGTTTTGAACAGACCACGGTGGCGGAGATCGCCAAGCGAGCTGGACTCAGCGAGCGAACGTTCTTCCGCCACTTCGCGGACAAACGCGAAGTCTTGTTTTGGGGTTCAGAGGCGTTGAAGGAGCTCCTCGTGAGTTCTGTCGCCAGCGCCCCAGACTCCGCCACGCCGATCGCCGCGATCGCCGCGGCCCTGGAATCTGCCGGCGCCCTCCTCCAAGAGCGTCGTGAACGGGCCCTCCAGCGCCAGGCCGTCATTTCCGCGAACGCCGAACTCCAAGAGCGCGAGCTCATCAAACTCGCCGCCCTCGCCTCGGCGATGGCCGAAGCACTTCGCCAGCGCGGTGTCAACGATCTAGCCGCGACTCTCGCGGCCGAGGCGGGGATCGTCGTCTTCAAGGTCGCGTTCGAACGTTGGATCAACGAGGCCAACCAACGAGATTTTCCCCACCTCATCCGCGAGTCGCTCGCCGAACTGAAAGACGTGTCCGGCGGCTGATTTTCAACGGGTGGACGTGGTCGTCGCCCGTCTGCCGAGTGGATCCGTCACGACGTGTCTCACGGGTTCTTCGCCCATCCGCCAGAGCGTTCACGAAACTCTACGAGAGCCGTCACCCGGGTCATCTCATTGCCGACGACTTGAAGGCCTTCGTCGACGCCCATACCGGGCTTGGCCAAGACCTGGTCGGCGCCGCAGGCCATCGCCACGTTGGCACTTATCCGCGCCGACTGGTCAGTTTCGGTGCAACTGCCTCCGCAGTACGCACGAAGTCCGTGGGCTCGAACGTACAAAAGGGCCTCGATCGTGTTGTTGATACCGCCCAGATCGGGCATCTTGACGTGGATCACGTCGGCCGACTCGCCCGCGACGAACGCCTTGATGTCCTCAATCGTGTTACACCACTCGTCAACGACAAGTTGCACGTTGATGGATCGCTCCCTCAGTTCACGGCGAAGCTGGGCCATCGCCACGATCTGAGCCTCTCGGTTGCCGGCGTCGAGAGGGTGCTCGAGGCGAAGCTGGAAGGGCGCGGCCACCTCGGCGAGTTCGGCCAAGTATGAGGCGATCGCCGTTGGATCGCCGTGGAACACTTCGCCGATCGTGCCGTAACAGTCGAAGTGTAAGAGCGGCGCGTAGTCGGATCGTGTTCGAAGCGCCAGTATTCGATCGTGAACCCACTGGACGAAATCACGAAAGATCTCCCCGTTGTGTCCAACCTTCGTCGCCGCGTCATTGATGAGGCCGTGGGGCATTACGTCAACTTCTTTGAGGATCATCTTCTCAACGTTGGCGTAGCGGTCATCGCCCGATTGAGCGAACATCGCCACCGGGGCGATCACCACGCCGGTGTCGTACTCGTCGCGAATGACTTCGGCCATCGTGAGCTTCTTCGATCGCGCGACCCCGTCTAAGACCGCTTGCGTCACGCCGTATCGAATGGCCGAAGGCATCGACCTTCCTTCAATCAAGAGTTCGTCAACCCGTTTCGCCAAGGCACGAAAGTTGTCGAGCGACGCACCGACCAGCAGCGGCCGAACGTGAGCGTCGATCGTGGCGATGACGTCTTTCGAGCGAAAGAGTGGGTCGCGCCCTCCGGCCCCGGGATACTGAACGGTCACGCAGTCGCCCACGGCGACCTCCCCGTCACTCAGCAACAACATGACCGAGACCGACTCACCGGGCTGGCGAATCCGCGAGAAGCCCTCCGTCTGGGGTGCACCCTGGTAATCGAATCCCTCATGGGACGCACCGGCGCGAATGGCCATCTGGTCGTCAAAGAAGAAGCCCGACTGACCCGGCGTGCACAGCACGTCACTAATCGTTAATCCCTCGTCTGTCACGACACCTTTTCTCTCAGCCAATCACACGTTACGAGTGAACGAACTAGTTCCCGTCAAAGAGTGTGACCAACAGTTGACGAGCACCTTCGATATGGGCGCGGGTCGCCTCCTCGGCGGCGTCACCGTCGCGATTTTCGAACGCCATGAGCAGGTCACGGTGACTCAACATGGTGTCACCTTGGGGGAGCCGCGACTGGAAGAAACTCCGCCAAAATCTCAAGTTATGAAGAAGGAGCGAGTCCGCCGCGTCGTGCAAAAGTGCGTTGTCCATCATGCCGATGACGAACCGGTGTATCCGCAGGTCATCGAGGAGAAAACGCTCGGCGTCAAAGACGCCACGTGCCTCGTCGGCTCGTTCGACCAGCGTTCGAAGTTCACGAATCTGATCATCGGTGATACGTCGTACGACGACGCGCGCAATGCCGCACTCCACGGCCTCACGGGCTTCGTAGAGGTGAGCGACGTCCACCATCGTCATCGAGGACACGACCGTCCCTCGACGCGGCAGCGCCACGACGAATCGGTCGCTCGAAAGTCGTTGGAGCGCCTCACGAACGGGCATGCGACCGATGCCAATCATGCTCGAAAGGGAGAGCTCGTTGAGGACCTCGCCTGGAGCGAGGCGCAGATCGAGAATCATCTCGCGCAGTCGTTCGTACGCGACGTCGCTCGCCCTCAGCGGCACGAGATTTGACGCGGCCCCTGTGCTCATGTCGAGGGAACACTCGTCGAAAGGGGCGAGACGTTGACTTCACCGGTGGCCCGCGTGATACGCAACAAGCTCCCGTTGACGAGCGGGGTCCAGTCACCGTGGTCCCATCCACTCGAGGCGACGACGACTGACCCTTCGCTCGCGAGATAGTGCATGTCGTAGTAGTCCTCCGGGAGATCGTTCGACAGCGAAGTCGGCGAGAAGAAGCACGCGGCGTACAGTGCGTCGGGCGTCAACATCAGCGCGTTCAGACTCGAGTAGTTCAAACTCCCCGCGATCTCCGTTATCGCGCGACGCAGACCCTCTTCAAGCGTGGTGTCGCGCGACGCGCTGAGGACCGCTCGAAAGTAACGCTCGGAATCGGTCGTTCCTTCGAGATCAGCGCCGAAGGGCGCCGAGATGAGATCGTCGAGCGAACTGGGGGGTGACACGGATCCGTTATGGGCGAAGGCGACGGTATCGGCTCTGAAGGGATGAGTATTGCCGAACTCGACTTCGAGCGACTGCGTGGCCCAACGATAGTGAATAAGGGCGGCCTCGAAGGGCTGGTCCGCGAGCGAGCGGTACCGCTCACTCGTGTGCGCGGGCACGGGCTCTTTCTGGACTTGAATCTGCGATCCGTCAAGCCACGCGATCCCCCATCCGTCGTCGTGAAGATCACAGGAAAACTGTTCGAACGAGTCGTACGAATCGCCCAAGAGTTCACGTAACGACCGGGGCGACTGGGCGACGAAGCCAAGCAAACGACACATCAGGTTTCACTTCTCTTTCCACGCTTACACATAGTTAACCGACGCTCCGCCGTCGATCACCACGACTTGACCCGTGATCCACGACGAAGCATCAGACGACAGAAAACACGCTAACTCCGCGACGTCCTGAACCGATCCAAATCGTCCAAGTGGGTAGCGGGCCAATCGGATCGCCCGTTCTTCTGGTTCGGAGAAAAAAGCCTCGACGTGCGGTGTCGAGATCGGCCCCGGGGCGAGCGCGTTCACTCGCACGTGCTGGGGGCCCAGTTGTACCGCGAGAGCCCTCGTCATCGCGGCAATCGCTCCCTTGCTCGCCGTGTAGGCGTCTTGGGGATTCGAACAGCCGAGGTACGCCAAGAACGACGACATGTTGAGGATCGAACCACCTCCCGCTGACACCACGTGGGGCGTTGCCCACTTCGAGACGTTGACGGTGCCCCGAACGTTGACGTTGAAAATGAGGTCCCAAAGGTCCGCGTCCGCTTCGAGGAGGGACCCGTCTTGGTGGGGCATTATCCCAGCGTTGTTGAAAATCGCGTCAAGACCTCCTAGCGCCTCGACGGCGGTGTTGACGGCTGCGTGAACTTGAGCTTCATCCGCGACGTCGGCCACGATGGCGACAGCTTCTCCACCGGCCTCCTCGATCAATCCAACCGTCTCTAGAACCGCGTCGCGCGAGATGTCCAGGGCCGCGACGCGACAGCCTTCGCGCGCGAACGTGAGGCTCGTGGCGCGACCAATAGCTCCGCCCGCTCCGGTGACGAGCGCTCGACGACCAGTGAGGTATTCCATAGCGATCTTCCTAGCGAATCGAACCCAGGCCGTAGAGGCGCTGCGCGTTGGTGGCGAGAATCTGTTCAGCGACGTTCAGCACGTTCGATGCCCCGAGGTCGCCCTCTCCGACCATCTCACCGAGCACTGAGGAGAGAATCCGACGGCCGTCGAACGCGGAGAGCCAGAAGATCTCGGGTACCCGGGCTCCGTCGGAGCTGTACATGATCTTCCCAAAGGGGGCCGTTCCAAGGACCGCTTGCGTGATGCTCCTAAGTTCCAGAGCACCGAGAAAAGGAATGCCGTACGAGACGTCGAGAAAGACCCTTGGGTATATCGAGGCGAGAAACGCTCCCTCTCGAAAGTAGGGCCAGCAACCATGCAGCAGAACAATGGGTAACGCGGCGTAGGCGGGGTCTTCCATCAACGAACGAAGGAGCAGGGGCGACGCCGTGCGCAGATCGACATCATGGTCGCCGTAGCCCACGTGGAACTGGACCGGAAGTTCGTCGAGCGTCGCTTGCGCCAAAGCCACGTGCAAGAGAGAGTCCAAAAGGGGTTTATGGCCTAATCGAACCGATCCTGTTGCTCGGACCTCTCGCTGGGCGTCGGCGAACGACGACGCGACATCCTCTGTAGACCACCGCTCGATAGCAAGGCCCGTGCGGTAACCCGCGATGGACTTGAGTCCTACGTAGCCAGAAGCGCGAAGATCCGTCAAGTCATCACGGATCTTCTCCTGCACGTCATTCAGCGTCGTCAACTCGCTGAGGCGCTGTTGGAACAACAGTTCGAGTCGCAACAGACCGCCGTAGTCCGTGTTGGTCGCCCCCACGAACTCGTCTCGCGAGAAACTCATCTCTGGAGACGGGTATCCCAAATCCACGACGACCCCACTGATCGACGCCTCCGCGAAGAGACGCTGCACTAACTCAGGTGTACTTAAGGCCGCACGGACCGCGAGCACGCTGGACTCATCGACTTCGACGTCGTAGTACTCGGCCATGGCGCGAAGGAGCCGTTGGTAGTACGCACTTTCGGTGACGAGGTGATTCTCTGGCCCGGCGTCCTCGGACTCGGTGAAGTATCGTCGCCACGCCACGACGTCTCGATGCGCCTGTTCGCGTTCCACTGGGTGACAGTGATTATCGACGATGGCGATCTCAGATAGGTCGAACGAATCCAGAGCAGTAGACACCGTTAGAACCGGTAAAAGTGATTGAGGATTTCGAAGGCCTCGTCGTTGGCCGAGAAGGTTGCGTCCTCTGCTCGCCGCACCCCTAGGTAACAGCGAAAGAGAAGGTCCCCGAAGGCATCCTTCAAGAGTTCATCCTTCTCGAACTCGTCGAGAGCGTTCGACATCGACGTGGGCAGCGGTCGAACGTTTCCTTGTTCCAGTTCCTCTGGCGTCAGGTCGACGGGATTACGCTGACTGGGTTCACCAGGGTCAAGTTCACGCTCGATGCCGTCCAGTCCACAAGCGATAAGTCCTCCAAGTGAGAGGTACGGGTTCGCGCTCGCGTCCGAAGGCTTGAACTCGATGTTAAAACTTTGCTCTTCACGTTCGAAGAACGGCGAGGTCACGCGCAGCGCCGCTTCCTTGTTGTCAAAACCCCAGGCGGTGGTCGCCGATGACCACGCGTTCGGCTGCAGTCGGCGATACGAGTTGTAACTTGGCGCGGTCAAAGCCACCAGCGCCGGAAGGTGCTCGGTCACTCCCGCGATGAAGTGTCGACCGAGACTGGAAAGGCAGTGATCGGCGTTCGCGTCGTAGAGCAGGTTGCGCTCACCTTGAACGTCCCAGAGACTGAAGTGAATGTGTGCTCCGCTTCCGATCTCGTCGGGAAAGGGCTTCGGCGCGAAACTCGCGAAGAGATCGTGACGAAGCGCGACTCCTCGAACCGTGTCACGGAACTTCATCTGGTTGTCAGCACAGCGAAGGGCGTCACTGTAACGAATCGCAATCTCTTGCTGGCCAGCACCGTATTCGTTGATCGCTTGCTCGATGATCATGCCCTGGGACTGCAGCGCGAGGATCGTCTCGATCATCAAGTCGGCCACCATATCGTGGCCAATCGGGCTGTACACCGGCGCGTGACCGGGAAAGTCAAACGGCACGAACTCTCCGTTGTCGTAACTCGCCACGTAGTACTCGTTCTCGAACGAAGCCTGCACGACGATGCCGTGCTTCGCCGCTCGAGCGATCATTTCTTTTAGGAACGAACGAGGACAGGCCCCCCAGTTCAATCGATCGTGGCCTAACTGATCGCACAAGATCGACGCGCTTGCGGGTACCCACGGCAAGACGCTGAAGGTGTCGAGATCGGGCACCAGGCGAATCTCGCCCACCGCCTCCATGCCGGCAATCGGAATGACGTCCTCAAGCATGTTGATCGACATCTGCGCGCGCGTCAGTCCCACGCCTTCGACGAGTTTGTGCGCCAACTGTGAGACGTGCACGGTCTTGGTCCTCGCGACACCGCTGGCGTCACAGTACTCAAAGCGGACGAGCTCTACGCCCGCGGCTTTGGCCGCTTCGATTATCTCTTGGCTCGTCATGACGTGGCGTCCATTGAACTTTTCCGCAAGTCTTCGGTTCGCCACCTCACAGCATCACGTCCCCACCGTTCGGTCCCAACGTCTGACCCAAATAGTACGAACCTTCGTCGGAGGCGAGCAACACTGCCGTCGGCGTTACTTCGTTCACGGTGCCGAAGCGGCCAATCGGTAGCTCTTGGAGTTTCCTCGAGCGCCACTGCTCGGTCTCGCCCGCCAACATCGGCGTTTCGATCGGACCGGGTGCGATGGCGTTCACGAGTACGCCCCTCGCCCCGACCTCTCGAGCGAGTGACTTCGTGAATCCGATCACGCCGGCCTTACTGGCGGAGTAGTGAGCGGCTTCGACGCCACCGATCTGGCCCAGCTGCGACGCGATGTTGATGATCCGCCCCCATCCGCGCTCGAGCATCTGATTGAGAAGGAATCGCGTGCAGAGGAACGTCCCACGGAGGTTGACGTTGAGTACTCGATCCCAGTCCTCGATGGGCATGTTCTCGACTCGTCGTTCGGTAAAGATGCCAGCGCAGTTCACTAATACGTCAACCTGGCCGAATTTCGCGAGCACCGCGCCCGCCATCGATTCGACTTCGTCAGCCGATGAGACGTCCGTCTGGTGGAAGAAGACCTCGTGACCGTACTCGCGTACCGCTTCCATCACGTCGGCGGCGTCTTCGCGAGTCGCTTGGTCCACGAGCGCCACCGCGGCTCCTTCGCGGGCAAACGCAATTGCGATGGCGGCACCAATTCCCGACGCGCCACCCGTGACCACGGCGAACCGCCCGTCCAACTTTCCTCCGTCGGTCATCACTGCGCCCCGGACGTCGAAATGGTGTGGTGTCGCTCCGGCGAGTTGGCGCGTTGAGGGCGCGACTTCAACCAAACGGATTCGATATCCGCCTGCGAAATGATGTCGAAGCGATTCCTCATCAACAACATGGAGGCGTCGTGCTGGGCGGGGTCGTCACTGGCCACGCACTCAGGCGCGATGACGACGAAGTAGTCGTTGAACTGCGCGTCGCGGGCCGTCGATTCAACACAGCCCTCCGTTGTCAGTCCGGTGACGACGACCGACGTGACTCCGTTGCTCTCCAAGAGCTGATCGAGATTCGTTCCCCAAAACGCACTTGAGCGAGACTTTTGCACAACGAATTCGCCTTCTCGGGGACCGAACTCTTCGAGGAACTGGTGCCCGACGCTTCCGACCACGGTGTAACGAAGCGGCGGCCCACTTCGACGGAAACTTTCGTGCATACGCATGTTGAACCGGATCTGCGCTGGAGAATCGCTCATGCGCCGTGGCAACGTCGTCATCTGAATGTGCACCACCATGACCTGCGCCGAGCGAGCGGACTCGAGAAGTCCCGAAAGATTCGTCCGAAGTTGGCCGTACGCGGAAAGGTCCACGCCCAATTGACCAAATGCACCGTCCGGTTCGGCAAAGTCTCTCTGCATGTCAACCAACACCAGAGCCGTATGAGTTGGGTCCACCAACTCATACGGCTCGGTGTAAATCGACTTTCCTTCAACAACAATCATTACGTTGACTCCCTGTCAATTTATGAGCGGATAGATAAGGACGACGTTCAATCGACCCCGCTGCCGTGATGTTCCACTTCCGCCAGAAGTTCATCGTCGGCGACGAAGGTGCCGAGCGCGGCGATTCTCTCTGGCGCGGTGCGACGGAAGTAACCGTACAAGCCAATTCCAACGACGATCCACCCGATGACGATCCAGAAGACCAAGTTGTACGGCCACGACTGGCCGGGCTTGGCGACCGACCACAGCGGATAGAGGAAGGCCACGACGCCCAGCAACGGCAGGATGATGTGCTTGACGACGTTTCGCTCGGGGAGTGCCCAAAAGTACCGGATGAGGGCGAAACTACTTGCCCCGTAGACCAGAACGATCGCGACCGTGCCAATGGACCCCGTGAATCCGTAGGCACCCGTTGCTCCTGGTCCGAGCCAGAGGCCGGTACCAATGCCGACGGCCACGGTGAACGCGGCGAGCGAGAGGATCGCGATGTGCGGCGAGAACCACTTCTGGTGGACTCGACCCATCACCGAGGGAATGACCTTGTCTCTGCCCATTGAGTACATCACGCGCACGGTCGTGTTGTGAATAGCCAAGAAGCAACTGAATAGTCCCGCAACTGCCGCGAGCTCGACGGGCTGCAGCAGCCACGACGTGTATCGGTGGGCCAGCGTCACGAAAGGATTCGGGTCCTTCAGGAACTGCGCCATCTGTGCGGGGTTGTTCAGGTGATACCCAGCGGTGAGCGCGTACATGACGAAGACGTAGAAGATGCCGACTGCGACGAGTGCTCCCCCGACCGCGATCGGAATGTTGCGCTTGGGATTCTTCGTCTCCTCACCGAGCGTCGCCGCGGCGTCGAATCCAATGAAGGACAGGATGCCAAAGACCACGCCGAGCCCGACGCCGGAAACACCGTGGGGCGAAGAACTCGGAACGAACGCCTTCACCGTATTGCCGCCACCGGCGTTGAAGATCGCGACGATCGCCAGCGTCAGGAAGATGATGACTTCCATGACGAGCAGTGTCAGGTCGACGCGCACCGAAGCCCTGATGCTGCGCAACGAAAGGCCGAGGACGATGACGAGTCCGAAGAGACTGCACAGCCACCACGGGACGTTGGCATTGAAGGTCGACAGCAGGTAATCGTGCAGAAAGGATCCGAACGCGTCAAAGAGTCCTGGCGCAAGAATTCCGTAACCGATGGCGAACAGCCAGCCCGTGAAGAAGCCGGCGGTTCGTCCCAATCCGTACGTGTTGAACGTATAGAACGAGCCAGCCGACGGAAGCTTCCTCGAGAATTGAACGACGTTGTTGCCAATGAAGAGGCACGCGACGAACGCCACGAGGAACGAAAGCGGGAGCGCCTCGCCCGCTTGCGGTGCGGCCGCCGGCGCGTTCAGCACCACCGCCAACACCGGTGCCATTGCCGCCGCAGCGAGAGCGATGCCGTTGGGCACGCTCAACACTCCACGTTGCAGCGAATGGACCTTCAATGTTGAATGAGACTCCGTCTTTCCTTCCATAGTTCTCCCCAAACTTGACCGTTAGTAGTAAACAACTGGAATAACGTTCTTGGTATATCACAGTGATACCAGCGATTCAAACAACTTTGATTTCGCGCGAGTTAACAAAAACCCTTGTACAGTCGGACTTTCCGAGTGAACGTTGAGAAGATCGATGCCACGATTGTGTCCTGACCCCCGATGTGGTGCTCAGGGTGCGACGACGGGTGAACCGGAGGCCACGATTCGAGGCCTCACGTTGGCATACCGTCTCGTTGAAGAGAGCCGCGACCTCGTCTACGTACGATCACCGTGGCGATGGGCGTCAATCCCCCACTCTCTACGCCCTACGTCTCATCCGCCCCTACGGGAACGAATAGACCGATTACGCGCGGTGGAGCAAACCCAGTCGAACGCGTAGTGCGAAAGCAAACGGTCCCTAGGGGACGATGATCATCCGCACGGTGTCAGTAATCGCGGTGCCGCCCGACTCGGATCCCGCCATCAACACGAGCGCGTCGCCGGTGTTGGCAATGCCGCACCTCTTCAACTCCGCGATCGCCACCTCGCAGAGCGTGTCGATATCTTGGGCCGGGGAGATGACGATCTCTTGAATTCCCCAGGAACCGCGCATCTGACGGGCGGTTGACGCACTCGGCGTGATCGCCACGATGGGCATGGGTGGGCGAAAGCGAGAGATCGCACGAGCCGTCATACCCGAACGAGTACAGGCGACGATCGCGACCGCGTCTTCATCCATCGCCGCGCGCCAGGCGGCGCCGGTAATGGCCGCCGTCACCCTCGACGACTGGGTACTCGAGGCGGACAGGCGCTGCACGCCAAGGCCGGCCCCCCACGCCGCGTAGGGGAACGACTCCTCGGCCCGACGCACGATTCGGTCCATGGTGAGGACGACGGCGACGGGGTCGTCGCCGATGGCCGTTTCACCACTCAACATGACCGCGCTCGCGCCGTCGAGCACCGCGTTGGCGACGTCGGTGACTTCCGCACGCGTGGGCACTTGCGAGTGCGTCATCGATTCGAGCATCTGGGTCGCCACGACGACGGGGCGGGCGTAACGGATACCTAAGCGAACCATCTCCTTTTGAAGGTGGGGAACCTCTTCAATTGGTAGACGGACACCGAGGTCACCACGGGCCACCATGATCGAGTCGGAGTGCTCGATGATCTCGTTCAGGTTCTCGATACCTTCGACGGTCTCAATCTTGGACATGATCATCACGTCGTCGCGCTTTAACACCGCGCGCACCGACTCAACGTCGAAGCCTGATCGAACGAAGGAAACGGCGAGGATCTCGAACTCCTCATCGCGCAATGCTTCCAAGCGAGCGCGATCGTCGTCGGTGGGTAGTCGATCGTTCATGATCGACGACGGCAAGGAAAGTCCGGGCTTGCCCATGACCGAGCCACCTGACGTGACGCGCGCGGTGACGGGCGACGCGAGACGAGTTATCTCGAGTGAGACGCCGCCGTCACCAATGTGCACCTTGTCGCCCTCTTTGAGCTGTTCGAGGACGTTCTCGCGTTCGACCGTGATGCGTCGTGCGGTCGACTCTTCACCGAAAGCTTCGGCCAGCTCGATCTCATCTCCAACGATCAACGCGACGGGCAGAGTTCCAAAGGATCCGGCACGAATCTTCGGCCCCGGAATGTCCACCATGATGGCGAGATCGGGCGCGATAGCACGAATACGACGCAGTCGTTCGAGGCACGAGGGGATGTCGCCGTGGGCGAAGGACAGACGAAAGACGTCCACACCAGCCTTTACGAGTTCCTTCAGAACCTCATCCGAGTCAGAAGCCGGGCCAATTGTCGCTACGATTCGCGTGCGCCGCACGGGATTCCCTTCGTTTCTTTTACTAAGTCTACGAGATGCGCGACATCAAATAAATTCGTTTTCACCGCATTCACGCGAAGTGCTACCGCGAAGTAACCCGACTGCGAGGACCTCGTGAACAATTAGCGACGAACTGGAATCACCACGTCGGCGCCGTCCACGTCGATAACGCGAAGCTTCATGCCGTAACAGTCCGCGAGTTCCTGGCTGCGAACGACCTCGCCCGAAGGGCCGTCGAGGACTAATCGTCCGTGATCGAGCAGGACGAGTCGATCGGCGAACTGACCGGCGAGGGTGAGGTCGTGGAGAGTTGCGATCACCGTGAGACCGCATTCGCGGACCTCCTTCTGCAGGAGATCGAGCATGGTGATCTGGTGGCGCAGATCGAGCCCCGTGATGGGTTCGTCGAGCACCATGACCATCGTCGCTTGGGCCAAGGCTCGCGCGAGCACCATCCGTTGACGTTCGCCGCCCGAGAGGGTGACGACGTCTCGATTCGCGTACTCGTCAAGCGAGAGCCGGGCTAACACGTCCGCCACAGCCTGACGATCGCCGGCGCTCGGCGCCCGCAGTAGTCCGTGATAGGCCGTTCGCCCGAGCGCCACGTAGTCGCGAACGCTCATCCCCGAAGGAACGGTCGGGTGTTGCGTGACGAGGGCGACGCGTAACGCCCGCTCGCGCTCGCTCATCGAACTCACCAGTTCTCCAGCGATCGACACCGTTCCCTTCGAGGGGCGGCGGAGTCCGGCGATCGTTTCGACCAGCGTGGTCTTGCCCGCACCGTTGGGTCCCACGATCGTGCACCACGTGCCCGCTTCGACGTTCAGCGTGATGTCGCTGATGAGCGCGGTCGAGCCCGCGCGGACGCTCAGTTCGTTGATTTCAAGCGTGCTCACGTGACCATCTGACGTCGAAGACTCAAGATAAGGACGAATACTGGCGCGCCGACGATCGCGGTGACGACACCGAGCGGCAACTCCGAGGGCGCCATCACGGTTCTCGCGATGGTGTCCGCGAAGACGAGGAACGCCGCGCCAAAGACCACCGAGATCGGCAAAATCCTTCGGTACGAGGTGCCGACGAGTAAACGAACGATGTGGGGAACGATGATGCCCACGAAACCAATGAGTCCGACGGCCGACACGATGGCCGCGGTACCGAGTGATGACGCCGCGATGACGATAAAGCGAACACGTCGAACCGGTAGCCCGAGTGAGCGCGACTCGTCTTCGCCCACGCTCATCACGTCGAGGGCCTGTCCCGCCGCGACGCAGATCACGACGCACACGATGACGTAGGGAAGGACCAATGTCACCGAACTCCAACTGGCGCTCGCGAGGGAACCGAGTAACCAGATGTAGACCCGGGCGATGGAGTTCGTCGACGACTGTTGTTGTAGAAACGTCTGGGTACTCGTGAACAGCGACGCCACCGCGACGCCAGCCAAGATCAACGTCGAGGTGCTCGAGCGAAGACCTCGTCCCCCGATCACCCACGTCACGATGACCGCGATCATCGCACCGCCGAAGGCCAGAAGTGGCGTCCAACTTGGCGTCGCGAGACCACCGCCAACGTCCACGATGGCGATCGTCGCGCCGAGACCGGCGCCGGCGGCGACACCCAGGAGGTACGGGTCAGCCAGTGGATTTCGAAAGACGCCCTGGTAGGTGCCCCCCGCAACGGCGAGCATCGCGCCGGCTAAGAGTCCGAGGACCATGCGCGGTGCGCGTACTTGCCAGATAATCAGCGACTGCAGTGGCGTCAAGGTGCTGTGACCGAGGCCGACGCGGGACAAGACGTCACCAAGGACTCGCGTCGTGGCGATCGACGTAGGACCAACGACCAACCCACAGACCACCGCCGCCACGAGCGCGATAATCGTCGCGACGGCGACGAGCGCCACTCGGCGCCCGGTCGGTGGGTTGGCCGTCAACCTCTTACTTCCAGACGGCCGAGTCCGACAACGTGGCCTTGACGCCCGCCGTCAGCTGGTTCATCAAGATGCCCAGGCGTGGTCCCCAGCGTGAGGCGATGTCGTCGTTGAGGCCGACCACGTGGTTGTTCACGACGGCACTGACGGTAGAGAATCCTGTGCGTGCCGCGACCGCCGCCTGATTGACGTGACAGCAGACCGTGTCAGCGAGGAAGATCAACTTGGGGTTCGCGCTCAAAACGTACTCCGCGCTCAACTGGGGGTAACCCGCGTCGGCCGACGTCGACTTCGCGTCGGCGATATTGACGACGCCCAGTGATTTCAGCAACGAACCCACGAACGTGTTACTCGCGACTGAGTAGTACGTGGGGTCGAGTTCGTAGTAGGTGGTGACGACCTTGCTCGGATCCTTAGGAACCGACGCGATGTCCTTAGCGATCGTGGTCTTTAGATTGGTCACGATCTTGGCGGCGTTGCTCGCGTGACCGGTGATCTTGCCGAGCTGGGTGATCTGCTGGTACGCACCGATCAGCGTGGATGGTGCGCCTTCAGTAATGACCTTGACACCAAGTCCCGTCAACTTCTGTTGGATATCGTTCGCGTCGTAGGCGATGATCACGAGATCGGGTTTGGCCGACGGGTGAGCTTTGGTGACCTTGCAGATGCCCGCCACTGACTCGACGCTGGGATTGAGGGCGTTGATTCGCTTCTTCGGCAGGCCCGACGTCGGATAGTTCGAGTCGGTGTCGACCGCTTGGACTTGCTTGCCGGCCCCGATGGCGAAAAGTGTCTCGGTCGCCGTAGGCGACATCGACACGACACACTGGGGCGTACTCGACGCACCCGCAACGAGGGCGTTCGTGGCGCTGATAAACGGCAGCGCCACGAGGCCAAGGGAAAGCGCGAATGTTAATCGCAGGGACTTATTCATGGATATCTCCTTTTCCGTCGAAGTGGTGTGGCGACGGATGGATATCCGAACAACCGCTCCTTGCCTCGAGAGCTGTTTTTCACATCTCCTCGCAGCAGGCGACCTGGCTTCATGGTCTCCAAAGAGGTCACTTACAGTTGCGGGACAGCGTTGGAATCGCACCAACTTCGCTGCCACGAGGCACCCACGACACTACCGCAACACGTCGGATCGAAGCCGTTCGAATTTGGACTCGCGAGGCAATGAGAATGACGTGCCCTACAAAGGAAAGTGGCGCCACTTTCGTGGCGCCACGTTTCTTCATTCCACGGGCGTGCCCCCCAGTGAAGACTCGCTACAGCTAATTGCTGAGCTCGCGCTCGATCTCGGCGAGCTCTTCCGCCGAACCTTGAATCCTCGGTCCCTTGAACCACTTACGAGCGGAGACCGCGTAGTAGATCCCGGCGAAGCCGATGACCGCTACCACAGCGACGGGGGTGTAGTTAAAGGTGTCGGCGTTGATCGGCTTGACCGTCGGGAGCATGAAAAGAATGCAGATAAAGACCACCCAGACAATGGCGATCCAACCGAATACGGGGCCCCACTTACCGAGTTTCCACGGTCCTGGGGTGAACGCGCTCCCGTTAATTCGCCGCAAGAAGACCGGGATGAGATAGGCCACGTAGAGACCAATGACTGCGATTGACGTCACCGCGGCGTAGGCCGTCGATCCACTCGAGCCAGGGAGCAACGCGGGAGCGGTCAGAATAAATGCACCCACCGCACCAAACCAGGCCGAGCGCACGGGAACGCGCCTGCGCTTGCTGACGTGGTGCCAGTAGTTCGAGCCAGGCACCGCGCCGTCTCGGGAGAAGGCGTAGATCATTCGAGAGTTGGCGGTGATGGATGCGATACCACAGAAAAACTGGGCTCCGATCACGACCAGTACCAAGAGCTCGCCAATCACCTTGCCCGTGGCATAGACGAAGACGTTGCCCCACGGAACCCCGCCCGAAAACTGCGCATAACTCGTGTACTTCGTTCCGGCGATGTTGACCGAGAAGCCGTGGACGAAATGCGGGATGGCCACGCTGACGCCGATCAAAAGAATGAATCCGGCGATCCAGGAGACCCAGATCGAGGTCACAATTCCTTTGGGGCCCGAGACTGCAGCGTCAATGGTCTCTTCGGTCACGTGGGCCGACGCGTCATACCCCGTAAAGGTGTACTGGGCGACCAGCAATCCGAGCAGGAAGACGTAGAACGGAACTGCAAATCCCGACAGCCCCTTGAACGCGTCAAAGCCCCCCGACCCAAAGAGGAAACTTCCACTCTGGTGAGAGTGCGAGTGGGGCGCAATGAAGAGAAGCGCGACGATGACGGCCACGCCCGTGAGGTGCCACCACACGGAGACCCGGTTGAACAGCGAGACGATGTTGACTCCGAAGGTGTTGATCAGACCTTGGATCAGAAGCAGCGCGGCGGTGAGGAGCACCACGTGGCGGTTATCGGTCCAAAGCGCGTTGCCCGAAACGAGGTAGATGAACTCTCCGATGGAGTATCCGCACCCGAACGTGATGCCCGCCGTCACCGCAACTTGGCCCAGAAGGTTGAACCATCCGGTAAACCACGACCACGCCGGACCGCTTTTACCCGGCGCCAATTTGGCCGACCAATAGTAAAGACCGCCCGCCGTCGGGAAGGCTGAGCAAATTTCTGCCATCGAGAGGCCCGCTAAGAGGACCAGTCCGCCGACGATGGCCCAACCCCAGATCATGGTGGGAGGACCACCATGGGTCAGTCCGTAACTGAAGAGCGTCAGACAGCCCGACAGGATCGAAATGATGGTGAACGAAATTGCGAAGTTAGAGAACCGACTGAGTCCTCGATGCAACTCCTGGGCGTAACCCAATTGATGGAGTCGCTCGGTATCCGACGACTCCGATTTCGAAGAAGCGCTCAGCTGATCATCCATGTACAACAACCCCCCCGTGTCGTTAGTGCAGTTCGGGCGAGCATACGGTTTTGTTAGGTCATTCGCAAATAAGAAAACGGATTTTTGACCGGCGGAGACGACTTCCGCAAGCCACCATCATTCGTCGATCGGCGCGCCGATTCTCCACCTCGCTGAGTGAACTCTCTCGTTCAATACGTGGTCGATTCGCCCGCCGAGTCGAATTAATCCTCTCGTCTGGACTTACGTGAACGCCACTGACCTTCGCGGGTTGCGTTGTCACGTAACTCGCACCGAGGTGAGATGACTGCCTGTTCGGCCTACCCGTACAGACGGCGTAGCGGATGATATTTGTCGTCGCATTTTCCAAGGTCGCGTCGCACGATGCAGCGCGACGCGAACGCCCACGTTCTCGGTGAGGAGACCTGAAGGCACGGCTACCATTGCCACCACTGCTGAATCGAGGAGACGAGTATGAGTTCTTCAACCCCGGGCCGGTTCTCTCGTGATGAACTCGTGAATCTCATCCGCAGTGACGAAATCGACACCGTGATCTTGGCGATCACCGATATGCAAGGGCGGCTCCAGGGCAAACGGCTCGACGCACGTTTCTTTGCTGACGAACTCATCGACGGTGCCGTGGAAGGTTGTAGTTACTTGCTCGCCTCCGACGTGGACATGAACACCGTGGACGGCTTCGCCTTGACGTCCTGGGAGCGTGGCTACGGTGACCTGGCGTTTAGCGCCGATTTCTCATCAATCCGCCGGGTTCCGTGGCACGAGAAAACCGTGATTATCTTCGCCGACGTCGAGACGGTGGAAGGTGAGCCCGTCATGGTGTCACCGCGCCAGATTCTGAAGAAGCAGGTCGAGCGACTCGCTGAACGTGGTTGGACCGGCTTTACCGGGACTGAACTCGAGTTCATCGTCTTCGACGACACCTACGAAGAGGCGTGGCGTTCGGGCTATCGCGATCTCACCCCCGCCAATCTTTACAACGTTGACTACTCCCTGCAGGGAACGTCACGGATTGAGCCGCTGCTCGGGCGAATTCGGCGCTCGATGCGCGACGCCGGGATGATCGTCGAATCACTGAAGGGCGAGTGCAACTTCGGACAACACGAGATTGCCTTTAAGTTCGCCGAACTCATCGACAAGTGCGACGAACACGGACTGTTCAAGTTGGGCGCCAAGGAGATCGCGTCGCAAGAGGAATGCAGTCTGACGTTCATGGCTAAGTTCAACGAGCGCGAAGGTAACTCCTGCCACGTTCATCTCTCGCTGCGTGAGGACGATGGCACGCCCGTCTTCGCCGGTGACAAGGCGCACGGGTTCTCGGAAGTATTCGAACACTTCTTGGCCGGACAGCTCGCGTACGCCAGGGAGTTCTCCCTCTTCTTGGCGCCGAACATCAACAGCTATAAACGATTCGTTGAGGGTTCCTTCGCTCCGACAGCTCTTTTGTGGGGACTCGACAATCGGACGTGCTCGTTTCGCGTCGTGGGGCACGGCTCGTCGATTCGCGTCGAGTGTCGCATTCCCGGCGGCGACGTCAATCCCTACCTCGCGGTTGCGGCGCTCGTCGCCGCGGGACTTCGAGGTGTCGAAGAGTCCTTGCCCATGCCCGAGGCCTTCGAAGGCAACGCGTACGTCGCCGACGCAGCGCGCGTTCCCACCGCGCTGCACGAAGCATTGGAGCTCTTCGATCACAGCACGGCGGCGCGCGAAGCATTTTCCGACGAGGTCGTGGACCACTACACTCACGCCGCGCGCGTGGAAGTTGCCGCGTACGACGCCGCCGTCACCGACTGGGAACGCTACCGAGGATTCGAACGACTATGAGTACCGAGCAACGCGTCATCAACCCCGCGACCGAACAAGAGATCGCGTCGGTCGCGGTCCACGATCTCGATGAGACCAACCGTGCCATCGAGCGCGCGGCCGCGGTCGCGCCCGCGTGGAAAAAGGTCGCGCCCGTCGATCGCGCTCGACTCCTTCGCCGCTTCGCCGACGTCGTGGACGATCACGTCGAAGAGCTCGCCCAACTCGAGGTCGCCAACGCCGGTCACACCATCTCGAACGCCCGCTGGGAGGCGGGTAACGTTCGCGACGTTCTCATGTACTACTCCGGTGCGCCCGAGCGGCACTCGGGGCGTCAGATTCCGGTCGCAGGAGGCGTCGACCTCACGTTCTACGAACCGCTGGGTGTCGTGGGCATCATCGTGCCGTGGAACTTTCCCATGCCCATCGCCGGCTGGGGACTTGCGCCAGCACTCGCGGCGGGAAACACCGTGGTCCTCAAACCCGCCACGCTCACACCACTCACCGCGCTACGCCTCGGTGAACTCGCGCTTGAGGCCGGCATCCCCGAAGGCGTCTTTCAAGTCGTGACCGGTGACGGCGCCATGGTCGGGAATCGTTTCGTCACCCACCCCGCGATTCGCAAGGTCTGCTTCACGGGATCGAACGCGGTGGGACGGCGCATCATGGAGGGCTGCGCCGAGCAGGTGAAGCGCGTCACGTTAGAGCTCGGTGGCAAGAGCGCCAACATCATCTTCGCCGACGCCGACCTCGAAAAAGCCGCCGCCAGCGCGCCCTACGCCGTCTTTGACAACGCGGGCCAAGACTGCTGCGCACGCTCACGTCTCCTCGTCCAAGCGTCGGCCTACGAGCGTTTCATGGAGCTCTTCGAGCCAGCCGTGAAGGGCGTGAAGGTTCTCGACCCCGCGAGCGAGTCGAGCGAGATGGGGCCACTCATCACCGCGGCGCAACGCGATTCCGTGCGCGACTACGTGACCGAGACCGAGGTTGCCTTTCGAGGCAGCGCGCCCGAAGGGCCGGGCTACTGGATGGCGCCGACGGTCCTCGAGACGAAGGACACGACGAGCCGAGCTTTCCAAGAGGAGATCTTCGGACCAGTCGTGTCGGTCGTTCGATTTAGCGACGAGGCGGAAGCGATCGAGATCGCGAACGAAAGCCCGTTTGGACTTTCGGGTTCGATCTGGAGTCGCGACATCGGTCGCGCTCTGCGTGTAGCCCGAGGCGTCGAGACCGGAGCGCTCTCAGTGAACTCGAACTCGTCGGTGCGCTACTCAACGCCTTTTGGCGGTTTCAAGCAGTCGGGACTTGGTCGAGAACTCGGCCCCGACGCGTTACTCGGATTTAGTGAAGAGAAGAATGTGTTTATTTCAACGGAGGAAAGTTAATGGGACGTCTTGACGACAAGGTCGCGATCATCACGGGCGCCGCGAGCGGCATTGGACGCGCGACGGCCCTTCGCTTTAGTGCCGAAGGCGCCAAGGTCGTCGTCGCCGACCTCGCCGAGTTCGAAGGCTCGGCCCTGGCGAACGCGATCGGCGGCACATTCGTTAAGGTCAACGTCGCGGACGAAACGAGCGTGAAAGAGATGTACGCGAAGGTCGTCGAGACCTACGGCGGCGTCGACATTCTCTTCAACAACGCGGGCATCTCTCCGGCCGATGACGACTCGATTCTCACGACCGACCTCGACGCCTGGAAACGCGTGCAAGACGTGAACCTGACGTCGGTCTACCTCTGTTGCAAGTACGGGATTCCGCTGTTGCTCGAGCGCGGCGGCGGTTCGATCATCAACACCGCGTCCTTCGTGGCCGTCTTGGGTTCGGCGACCTCACAGATCTCCTACACCGCCTCAAAGGGTGGGGTCCTTTCGATGTCGCGCGAACTCGGTGTGCAGTTCGCCCGCCAGGGAATCCGCGTGAACGCGCTCTGTCCGGGTCCCGTCAACACGCCCCTTCTCCAAGAGCTTTTCGCGAAAGACCCCGAGCGCGCGGCAAGGCGTCTCGTTCACGTACCTGCGGGACGCTTCGCCGAACCCGAGGAGATCGCGAGCGCCGTGCTCTTTCTCGCGAGCGACGACTCCTCGTTCGTCAACGCCTCGACGTTCCTCGTTGACGGCGGCATCCACGGCGCCTACGTCACACCGTTGTAGTCGAAACGGACGTGTCGTAGGTCAACGATCACTCGGGCGTGGACACGGCGGGAATGAAGTACTCGCTGAGGTACTTCTCCCCTTCATCACAGAGGATGCTCACGACGAGCGACGAGGCGGGTAACTCGTCGCGTAGTCGTCGCGCCGCGACCATGTTGGCGCCCGAACTTGGTCCGACGAGGAGACCGTGTTCGCGCGCGAGCCGGCGCATCTCGCTGACCGCGTCGTCGCTGTGCACGGCCATCACTCGATCGACGAGTGATTGGTGACGTTGGTAGATCGTCGGGATGAACCCGTCGGCGATGCCTTCGATGCGGTGCAGTCCCGTGTCGCCGCACTGGATCGTGCAGGACTCGCTCGGCTCGAGCGCGACGATCAGGACTTCGGGGTTCACGTCGCGAAAGGCCTGTCCGACGCCGATCAGCGTGCCACCCGTGCCCACACCCATGACAAAGGCGTCGGGGGCACTTCCCTCGGGCAGCTGGTCGAGTATCTCAGGGCCGAGCCACGTACGGTTCTCCTCGACGTTCCACTCCGACTCGAACTGGTGGGGTGCGAAGTAGCCCGGTTGATCGCCGAGTCGACTGGCTTCATCGAGCGCCTCGTTGACGTGGAACGTGCCGACACGCAGCATCTCGGCGCCGAAGGCCAGCGAGATCGCGGCACGTTCGGGGCTCAGTCCTTCGGGCATCACGACGAGCATCTTGTAGCCCAAGACGGCCGCGACCATGCTCATCGCGTTGCCCGTGTTGCCGCTCGACGCTTCGACGATGGTGTCGCCGGGATTCAAGAGACCTTCGCGCTCGGCTCGTTCGATGATGTAGCGAGCCATGCGGGCCTTGATCGATCCCGAGGGATTGAGGTACTCGAGCTTGACGAAGATGCCGTCGACCTGAATGAGCGGAGTTGATCCGATTGCCCCGAGCACCGTTGCTCCGGGCGAATAGTTAGACGCCATGGGTCTCCTCTCGTAGGAATTCCCGACACCACCCTACGTCGGCACCATCACGAGTTCTTAAATCGCTTGGTGATCAGTCGTTCGCGAAGAACCTAGGAGACGAGGAAGTTTGAGAACTGCCAGGGATCGTCAGTGTCGAGTTCGCGCCCCGTCCATCGATCGAACCAGTCGGTGTGCGTTGATACCGGATCCCAGTCGACAGGCCCCGACCACAGTGAACCCACGTAGGGCATCGCCACGTCGAGCACGTCGCGCCACGGCAGTTCGTCAGGCACGCGAACGCCCTCGAGTGGTGACGAAAGCATCCACTGCAGCGCGCCAAGGATCGACGCCGCTACTTGAATGGTCGTCGCGCTCTGATGTGGTGCAACGGAGCGGGCTTCTTCGATCGTCGTCTGCATGCCGGTCCACCATGATTTGTACGGGTGACCCATGACGAGGACGCCGAGCTCGTCTCGACCCGACACGATCTCGTCGTTCATGATGCGTTGACGCTCGGGGTAGGCGTAGTCGTTGCCCTCGAGCTCGACGAAGCTCGCCCACGCGACGTCCGAAGGGCAGTACGCGTAGTGGACGGTGGGACGATAGACCGCGGTGTCACCGTCCCAGACGGTGAGGTGGTCACAGATGGTGAAGGCTTCGCCGTGGCGAATGACCATACCGACGATGGGTCCAGAGGCCACCGTCGAACGAACCAACGTCTTGTGCGCCATCTGGGCGAAGCAGATCTGATTGCGGGGTCCTTCACCTTCGTGCGTTCTTCCGAGCGTCGGCAGAGTCTTTTCGTGCGTCCCCCAGCCCATCTCGGCCGGCGCCACGCCCTCTTCGTAGAAGCCGTCGACGCTCCACGTGTTCACGAACTCGCCGACTTCTTTCGGTCGATCCGAGATTTGCGTGTCGCGCTCAGCGATGTGGATCGCCTTGACTTCGAGCAACTGCGCCAATACGTTGAAGCGCTGTGTCGCGAGTGACTCCCTGATCGCGTCGTGCTTGTCGGCGAGAAAACCGTCGCGCAATACCGCCTCGGCGATTTCACTGAGGGCCTGCTTGGTGAAGTGGCTCACCAGGCCGGGATTCGCGCCGTGTTCGACCACGGCCGAGGGACCGTCGTTCGAGCCCCAGCGGGCGATCTGACGTCGCAGCGCCATGTGTCGCCAGTAGAGCGTTCGCTCCTGGGGCGACACGCTCGCGGGATCGTCGTAGGGATCCCAGACTTCGACCGACGTGTTGAGGTAGCGAACGTTGTGGTCACGGCACCAGTCGAGCAACTCAGTGAGTCCAATGTTCCACGCAAGGTCGATGAGGAGGTCACTGTCGCCGAGCAGACCGTCGAGCGTGGCGTTGAGGTTCTCCGGATCGATCTCCCACTGCCGGTAGTGGACCCCTCGTTCGAGCGACGAAGCGATTCGAGCGCGATTGTCACGACTCTCAAGCACGGTGACTGAGGTCGGATCGATGTTGAAGCGATCAAGTAGGAGCGGGAGCAGGCACTGGGCCACGGATCCACATCCGAGAATGACGACACGACCTGGCGCTACGAATTCGCTCAATTAGGACCTCACGACTATTTACGGTGACAATAAGCCACGAGCGAGCCTACCGTCACGCGGCCTTCGGCTCGAAACTCGGGTGTTGGTCAGTTTGGTATCAGCACTTCTTCGTACTGCTTGACGCACCAACTGTCCTTGACAACCCGCGCGTACTCCGACCCGTCACTCTCGGTGCCATCGTCTAATGCTTCAACACTTTGAAGCTCTGGTACACCGGTGGCGCAGGGTTGTACGTGGCGTTGCCAAGTTGACTGGCTTGCACGGTGCACGTGCCAGCCGCGACCAAGGTGATAGTGGCCCCGCTGGTCCCACTCGCGGTGCACACCGTTGGCGTCGTCGACGTGAAGGTCACGGTCAACCCCGACGAGGCGGTGGCGTGCACACTGACCGACGACTGCGCCAATGTCTTGTTGGAAAGGTCACCGAAGTTGATCGTCTGGGAGGCTTTCGACACCTTGAAGCTCTGGTTCACCGGTGGCGCAGGGTTGTACGTGGCGTTGCCAAGTTGATTTGCCTGCACGATGCAAGTGCCAGCCCCGACCAAAGTGATACTGGTCCCGTTAGTCCCACCCGCGGTACACACCGCTGGCGTCGTCGTCGTGAAGGTCACGGTCAACCCCGACGAGGCGGTGGCGTGCACACTGACCGGCGACTGCGCCAATGTCTTGTTGGAAAGGTCACCGAAGTTGATCAACTGAGCTTTACCTACCTTGATCGAATGGATGACGGTGGTCGCGGGCGCGTAGGTGGTGTTACCAAGCTGATTGGCGTCGATCACGCAGTTGCCAACTGAGGTGTACTTCAGCGTCGTGCCGTTCGCCCCCGAAACGTTGCAGACTCCAACTCCACTCGTCGCATCCGTGGTGAACACCACAGGGCTGCCGGATCCTCCGCCCGTCGCCGAGAGCGTCGCATAATGTCCCACTGTGCCTGTCAATGGGGCACTAAAGGTGATCGATTGTGGAGTAAGAAGCGAAAACGAACTCGACGCCGTAGAAGGCGAACTCGAGCCCACCACTGTGCGTGCCATAACGGAGCACGTGTAGGTGTCACCGTTCGTAAGCCCCGTGACCATGAGTGGGCTGGCACTTCCGGTCGCTGAGCCCGTCACGCCTCCATCGCTTGACACGCACGTGGCCGTGTAATCCAGAATCGAGCTTCCACCATCCATGGTTGGTGCCGTAAAGGCCACCGAGGCGGAACCGTTTCCTCCAGACACCTGGGTGATCGTGGGAGCGTTCGGGCGGTTCAGGAGAACTGGTATGACGGGGTCCACGATGGTCCCGTTCGCGACGCCGTCGGCGTCGCCGAGTCCACCGTCAGTGAGATGGAGGGTGATCGTGTCCCCTGAGATCGTGGCGATCGACGAGAGATCAACGTACGAGCCATTCTGGTACTTGAAGACGGCGGTCGGATCACTCCCGGGCGGTAACTGTAACGTGACGTCGATACTGGCTCCGGGTGTGAGTCCACTCACCGTGTACGACAGCGACCCCGTGAGGACCGTAGCGCCCGAGGGCAACGTATTGTTCGCAATCGGAGTAGTCGACACGTTCGAGACGGTTGTCCCGGTCGGAGAAGATACATAGACGGCGCCCGTTACTGCTCCGTCTGATTCTTGAATCGACATGTTGGAGAACTGAAGGGTGACGTCGGCGACTCCGGTCAAGGGATTGACGGCGATGACTTCTCCCTCGCCGGCGCTGTAGCTCGGGTAGTTCGAGCCACCGGGCGGAGGCTGGTATGACGAAGTGATGTAGGGGCTCGAGCCGACGACACCCTCGACCGTGCACTGGCCGTTGCTATCGGTCGTGCAGTTTTGAGAGCCGCCCCCCGCGGAGGCCCGGACCTCGATCACGGTGGTTCCGTCCGACAGGGTTTCTCGGACGAGTGCATTTGAGGGCGCGTTCACCGTTACTCCGACGACGGGATTCGAATCCGCGTCTGTGACGCTGACCTGAATCGCCGTCTCGGCCGGCCACACGAAATCCTCCACGACGTCTTGGGATCCGACGGTTAACGGAGCCTCCACCAACGTTGAAAGGGAACTGAACGGCGCGGGCGCCGCGTCGTAACTAAAGCTCATCGGGCTCGAGGAGTTCGGCGGCACGTTCAAGACGTAGGAGCCGTCCGCGCCCGTGACCGTGCTCTCGCCGCCAAACCCCACCGTCGTGCCCGGCACCGGCGCTCCGGTTGCGTCGGTGACGATCCCCGACAGGGTCACGAGGCCACCCGTGTCAGCATTCGCGTGGGCGGCATTGACAAGCTGCCCACCAACGATGAGAAGTACGACACAACTCAGAAGTAGAGATGATCGAAAGCCTCGTACGACGACGTCAACCGTTTTGTTGCGCATTTCTCCCACCCATCTTTTCAAAGATGCGGGTCCCTGTTTCGCAATTCGCTAAACCTGCGTAGTGCGACCAAACGGAGCCGGGGGATCAAAGCGCATCTCGGCGGACTGTACACCCGCCACAGATTTGTGGCAAGGGGCTCTTCAGTAATCGCGTTGCATAATCTCACTAGGACAAAGGGGGCGCGCGGGACACCGTCGCTAGGAGACGGTCATGCCCCCATCGACGGCGATGTCGGCACCGGTGATCGCCGACGACGCCGACGAGCACAGCCAGACAATGGCCGCGGCGATCTCGGACGGCTCAAGGAGACGTCCGATCGGTTGCTGTGCGGCGAACGCTTCGACGTTCTCGAGCCCGTAGACCTTCGCCGATGCCTCCAAGATCGCGGTGCGCGTCGAGCCGGGACTCACGGCGTTCGCGGTGACACCGTAGGGCGCGAGGTCCATCGCCACGCCACGGATCAGTCCCACGACCGCGTGTTTGGCGGCGGTGTACGGCGCGAGGTGCAAGAGACCCGTGCTTCCCGCCGCCGACGCCACTGCGACGATCCTTCCGTGCGCCTCTTTGCCGTTCGAGATGAGCTTCGGCGCGGCGGCCTCGATCAGTCGCCGCGTGCCGAGTACGTTCACCGACCAGACGGCATCCCACGCCGCGTCGCTGATCTCCCACAACGGTCCGCCCGCGCCCAACACGCCCGCGCACGCGACGGCCGCGTCGAGTCGACCGAAGTGTCGCGTTGCCGTCTCCACCGCGAGCTGCATGTCGGTGGCACTGCGAACGTCTCCGACCAGACCGAGGACCGCGTCACCGTGACGGCGTACCACGACGTCGAGATCGGCGCGCGTGGCCATCGCGTAGGGGACGTCGGAGATGTCGCGACAGCGATCGACCGCAACGACGCGATAGTTCTCGTTCACGAGCGCGTCCACCGTGGCCGCGCCAATGCCGCGCGCGGCGCCGGTGACGATGGCGACGCGACTCATCAGCCGAGCTTTCGAAAGAAGTCGATGGGCGCGACGACGTCCGTTCGATCGAGCTCCTTGACGTCGGACTTCCCCAGTCCGAGGAGAGCCGAGTCAATCCCGCCACGCAACACGTCGAGGACATTTTCGACGCCGCCTTGTCCCGCCGCAGCGAGACCCCACAGGTAGGCGCGTCCGATCATGACGGCGTTCGCGCCGAGTGCCAGCGCCTTTACGACGTCGCTACCGCGCCGCACACCGCCGTCGAGCAGCACCTCGATCTGATCGCCGACGGCGTCGACCACGCCGGGAAGCGAACGAAGCGGCGCCGGCGTGCCGTCGAGGTTGTTGCCGCCGTGATTCGACACCGACAGAGCGCTCGCGCCCAAGTCGACGACACGTTTGGCGTCGTCCACGCGGCTGACACCTTTCACCATGAAGGGGCCAGTCCACTGTTCGCGTAACCACGCCACGTCTGACCAACTCGGCAAGGTGCTCTGCATCCATTCGTAGTACGCACCAAAGAAGGTCGGCGGATCCTCACCCGGCGCGGCCATGTTGGGCGTGGTGAGGGTGGGCAGGTGACCGGTCTTAGCGAACGACCAGAGCCAACTTGGTCGTGCGAGTACTTCTGGCGCGAGCTTCACGATGGCCTTCATGTCGATCTTGTCGGGAATCCAGGGACTACCCCAATCGCGCCCGTTGGCGAAGGACCAGTCGAGGGTGAGGATGACCCCCTTCGCGCCGGCGCTCTTCGCGCGCTCGAGTCGTTGGACCATGGTGTCGCGATCGCCCGACCAGTACATCTGGAAGAGCACTTGATCGTTGACGGCGCAGACGTCTTCGACGGACCGACTCGCGAACGAACTGAGTCCCATCGCGACGCCGCGACTCTTCGCCGCACGCGCGACCGCGACTTCGCCCTCGGGGTGGACGGCCTGCACGCCCGTGGGCGAGATGATCACCGGCATCGACACTGATTGACCCATGATGGTGGTGGCCATCGAGCGTTCGTTGGAGAGGCCGGCGACGTGCGGGGCGAATCCCAACTGGTCGAACGACGCCAGGTTGTCGCTCGAAGAGAGCCCCTTTTCCGATCCCGCGACGAGGGCGGCGTAGACCGATTTGGGAAGGCGCTTCTCGGCACGACGCTGCGCGATCGCCACGGTCTCGAACCACGAACTTGCCATCTATCCCCCGTTACGACTCAACGCGAGACTACCTGAGGTGTTTCGCGGCTCCGTCGCTCTAGCGCGCGGACAGCGTGACGGGGACCTTCCTCGAGTGGTCGGCTGAGGAGATTGGTCGAATCAAAACGCGCTTCGCCGCGAGGGCCGCTTCGCCGTGTCCAAAGACGCACTCGGGATCGGGATCGGACATCTCGAGACCGGTGAAGAACTTCGCGGCCATGCAGCCGCCGCGACACGCGTCGAACGAACCACACGACGCGCACGCGCCGGCACTGCCCGGTTCGCGTAGGGACCGGAACAGTTCGCTGTTGGTCCACACCGAAGCGAAACCCGCGTCGCGAACATTGCCAGCCAGAAACTCGTCGTGGATGACGAAAGGACAGGCGTAGACGTCACCGACGGGATCGATGAGACAGACGACCCGGCCAGCGCCACAGAGGTTGAGTCCCTCGAGGGGGCTACCGAGTGCCGAGAGATGAAAGAACGAGTCACCCGTCAAGACGTTGGGCCGCTCGAGGAGCCATCGGTAGAGCCCTCGATTTTGCTCGAGCGTGGGATGGAGTTCGTTCCATACCTCGACGCCGCGACCCGAAGGTCGAAGACGCGTCAGTCGCAGTTCGGCGCCGTAGGACTTCGCGAGCACCTCGAAGTCATCGAGCTGCTCGACGTTCTCCTTGGTCATGACGACGGAGATCTTGAACTGACCGAAGTCGGCGTCACGAAGATTGTCCATCGCTCGACGCGCGGCGTCGTAACTTCCGGCGCCGCGGATCCGATCACTGGTCAGGGCGTCGACGCCGTCGATCGAGATCTGGATGTCGAGATAGTCAATGCCCGCGAGGCGTTTTGCAGCGTCTCGATCAATTCTCGTCCCGTTGGTCGAGAACTTGACGCCCACGTGTTGATTCACCGCGTGTTCGACGAGTTCGAAGAAGTCCCGGCGGATCATTGGCTCGCCGCCGCCGACGTTGACGTAGAAGATCTGCATCGCGGCGATCTCGTCAATCAGAGCCTTCGCCTCAGCGGTCGTGAGCTCACGTGGATCGCGCCGTCCCGACGAGGAGAGACAGTGCGTGCACGCGAGGTTGCACGCGTAGGTGAGCTCCCACGTGAGACAGATAGGCGCCGCGAGCCCACGTTCGAAGCGGCTGCGCAGTGACGACTCAGCGCCCATTGATCAACGCTGCCTTTTGGAGTGTCGCGAGGGCCGCCACGTAGCGGTCGTGTTGGTCAGGAGCGACGATCGCGCCTAGTGCTTCGTTCGCGCTCTCGTAGTCACCGAGTCGGCGAACGACGTCGACGAGTTCCCGCGATTTCAAGAAGACGAGTCGTCGGTTGACGTGGTGGTAGGCCAACGCCCCGAACTCTTCGTCACGCAGCGAGACCATCTCGCTGAGCTGCCAATAACGTGACGCGTCGAAGGCGTCCACCATCGTTAGCGACACGGCTTAGTAGACGCCGCAGAGTCCGTCGATGGAGACTTCCTCCACCAACAACTCTTCAACTTCTTCGATCTCGTCGGTCGTGGCTTCTTTGATCAACGTCTCTGGTGTCACGGTTTCTCCTCGAACCCATCCATTCTGACCGCTCTGAAGACCACCCCTGGTCCACACGTGAAAGACTCCCAACGTGAGCACTCTTCTGCCACAGGCTCTCTCACCCGTCGAGTCCCCTATTCCCGAAGGCACGCGGGTGTCCCTAGACGAGCACGCGACCTTTCTCGACCGCGACCTCGTCAGCGGCGGAAGTCCTTGGCGACTCCTGCGCTTGGCCGGCGCTTCACGGGCCGTGGCGCAGCGCTGGCAGTACGGCGGATTCGTTCGCCCCGGTGAAGAGCGCCTCGCGCGCACGCTGGTGCAACAGGGACTGCTGCACCCTCACTTCGTCCGTGACCTGAACGTCGAGGAGATCGACGTCATCGTTCCGGTCTTCAATGATGACGGATCACTTCGACGCTTACTCGCGGAACTCGAAGGGTTCCACGTCACGATCGTCGACGACGGCTCACGTGATACTGGTGACGTGGCGGCGTGCGCCAAGGACTTTCACGCCACGCTGTTGCGCCTTCGAGAGAACGAGGGACCCTCGCGCGCGCGAAACGCCGCCGTACTCGCCACTGATCGGCCGCTCCTCTGGTTCATTGACACTGACGTGTCGATGGAGAGCCCACGTGAGGTCGCCCAACGGCTTTGCACCGCGTTCAGCGATCCCCTCGTCGCGGTGACGGCACCGCGCGTTCAAGGCCCCGAGGGACCATCGATCAGAGAGAAGTTCGAACGGCACTTCAGTCCTCTCGACATGGGGGAACGAAGCGGCCTCGTCGTACCCGGTGGCCCCGTGGGGTACGTGCCGAGTGCGTGTCTGATGGTGCGCCGAACGGCGTTCGGCGAGGGCTTTGACGAAGCGCTGCGCGTTGGTGAAGACGTTGACTTCGTCTGGCGACTCCACGACCAGGGTTGGCTCATTCGATACGAGGCGGCGGTCGTCGTGACGCACCGCGCTCGTTCGTCGTGGCGAGCTTGGTGGCTGCAGCGCCAGCGCTACGGCGCGTCCAGTGGCGAACTCGCGAAGCGTCACGGCGCGCGACTCGCGCCTTTTCGTAGCGACGCGTGGACGCTCCTCGCGTGGACTTCGGTACTCGCGGGACGACCTTCGATCGGTGGACGGATAGTTCGAGCCGCGCGAAACCACGCACACGCGAAAAACTTCGAGACAGCCGACGACCCAGGCGCCGTAGCGAGCGAAGTAGTGACTCGAAACATGGTTCGCGCCGGTGGTCCACTCGCTCGCGGTGTCGTCCGAACGTTTGGTGGCGCGCTACTGCTGGCGGCGCTGCATCCACGACTACGCACGCGCGCGCTGATCCTCTTCGCGGTGGGCACGGCGTGGCGATGGCGCCACCACCGTCCTCACGTCACCGACATCCCCCTCGGCGTGGCCGACGACCTCGCCTACGGCGTTGGTGTCGCCCAGGGCGCCTGGCAGACGAAGTCCTTTCGTACGCTCACGCCGAGCGTGACGAAGTCCTCCATGAACTACAGAGAAGTCATGGGACTCACGACGTCATCGGATGAACGCAAGGAACGAGTGGCCCACGCAACGGTTCAGATGATGGAGCAGTGGCGCCACCTGCTTCAACGACGTTCGAAAACGTAAGTGCGTGTTCACTTCAAATGATGTCAAGCGTGGTTCGTAGCCCCCACGAGCCTCGTTGTGGTCGTGACTAGTGACGCGACATCTGCCAGTGGAGGCTCTCGAGTACTCCGGGCCATTCTTCGCTGATGATGGAGTACATCGCCGTATCCCTGAAAAGGCCTTCCTCACCCGCAGCCATGGATGGTTGAAAACTTCGAAGAACTCCTTCGTACGTCGCGCCGAGTCGCAGGATCGCTGCACGTGATCGATCGTTTCGCGCGTCGGTCTTCAGGTCGACTCTCGCGACCTTGAACGTCGAAAAGGCGTACTCCAAGAGCAGTAATTTCGCCTCAGTATTGATGGCCGTTCGTTGCGCCGAACCCGAGAGCCATGTCCCGCCTATCTCAACGGCGTAGGGCGATTCATTTGAAAAGTCTCTTCGAATCGTCATGAATCGGGTGGCGCCCACGACGCGTTCGTCCTCGAGGGCGAATTGAACGAAGGGGATCGCCTCGCCTAGCTCCCATTGACTGAGCAGGTCGGCAACGTAAACCGCCATGTCGTCATTTGACTGGGGTATCTTCGTGAAGAGGTACGTCGAACGATCTTCGTTGGCGGCCGCCAGCAAGCCCTCGACGTGATCCATGGTCATTGGCTCGAGACGCACGCTCTGACCAGCCAACGTTGGAATCTGAATCGACGCAGGCATCCCGACATCCTCTCACGTCATCTTCACCGATCAGAACCATTCGTCCACTTGGTTCCACCCCTTCACTTCAAGCAGACAGCGCGTTCATCGCCGACAACGATCGAGTTCCGCACCGAGAATGACGCCGTACCACGACGACATTGCATCGGCTCGTGCGAGGTCGTGTCATTAGTGATCGGTTTCGTTCGGACGCGAGTAGCAGTAGATCTTCTCGACGTCAACGCGGTAGTACGTGGGCGGACTCTCGACGAAGTCGGCAAAGCCGGCACCAAACAGCGGAACGAAGGTGGCGAGGAGCGCTCCTTTGAACTCGACCACGTCATCGAGGTGGTGGTCCACCTCCGTCGCAACACCGCGAACCGTGACGGCGAACTCGGGCCGCGGGACGAAGGAACCACTCACTCTCGGATCACGATTGATATGGCGTCGTCGCACCGCCTCTTCGCCCGTAGAAAAATTGGCTGGCACCCTAAGAGATTGAACAAACGACAACCGACAAGACGTACGGTGCTCGAGACGTTCGCGCAACGTCGTCGCGATCATCGCAACCGCAATGAGGCGAAGACTTACGACCGCGCTTCAGCGCCGGGCAGGTTCCCCGTCGCCCACACACTCAGTTCGTGCATGGCTGGGAGGAGCGCGGCACCCGCCGGAGCGAGGGCGTAGGTGACCGACACCGGTGGCCCTGGCTGGACGTCGCGAACGATCAGACCGCTCACCTGCAGGTCACTCAGACGCTCGGCGAGGACGGAGTCACTGATTCCCTCGACACGTCGACCCAGTTCGGCGAATCCCACGGGCCCGTTGGCCAACGTACCGAGAATGACGCCACTCCAACGCTTCCCGAGAAATCGAAACGCCCGCACCAATGCCTCATCGCACGCCGTCACCGCTTCGACACAGGGACCGCTTGACTTTCCTTGCGTTTCGAGGTGCTCGCCGGTGGATGATTTCACTCAGCCCAGGTTACCAGTAACTTTCTTATAATAAGCGACTTCTTTATTCGAAGTAACCTATATAGTAGAAGTCCCCCCAATTCAGGAGCCCCAATGTCACTCTTTCGACTCGACGCCAGTATCCGCCAAGAAGGATCCGTCAGCCGGGCAATCGCTGACATCGTAGAGGGCACGTGGCGTGAAGGTCAGCCCGACGCAAAGGTGACGCGCCGCTCGGTGGGGATCGAACCCCTGCCGTCCACCGCGTGGCCCCTCGCCGTGTCCGCGGCGTATATCGACGAAGCCGATCGCAGCGCGGACCAGCGCGAGGCCGCCACGCTCGCGGCGACCCTCGCCGACGAACTCCTCGAGGCTGAGGCGCTGCTCTTCGCCATACCGCTCTACAATTTTGGTGTCTCACAGCACTTCAAGGCCTGGGTCGACATCGTCTTGACCGATCCGCGTATCTCCGGCGGCGCACCTGAGCGTCTCCTCGCGGGAAAGCCCGCTGTACTCGTCGTCGTGCGCGGCGGCGCGTACGGGCCGGGAACGCCTCGCGAAGGTTGGGATCACGCCACTGGTTGGTACCGCCGAATTCTCGACGACGTCTTGGGACTCGACCTGCGAGTTGTTGAGAACGAATTCACTCTCGCCGGCGTCAACCCCGCGTTGGATGAGTTCAAGGACCTTGCCAAAGAGTTGCGCCAGAACGCCGAGCTCTTGGCGTCGGAGCACGGACGCCACCTCGCCGGCGTAAGTGTTCGCTAGTCGTACTGACGTCACGGCATCCTCACTACGCGTGACGGGTCGTGCTCAGCGCTTGATGTCTAGCCAACGAGACAGCACGACGACTGGCGCTTCTTCGTAGTCAATCCGCTGGTAGAAACCGAGGGCGTACTCGTTCTCGCTTCGCACCATCAACTGGACTTTCGTCGCGCCCTTCGCCTGCAGCCAGCCTTCAGCGGCGGACATGAGGACTCTGCCGAGACCTTGACGCTGTCGTTGAGGCATCACCGCGAGGTAGTAGATCCACCCTCGGTGACCGTCGAAACCGACCATGACGGTCCCCACGATCTCACCGTCATCACGTAGACCTAACACGGCAGACGTCGAACCGTCTCGGGCTCGATGAAAGTCCGTCGCAGCGTCGTTCCACGCCCGGGTGAGCCCGGCCTCCGCCCAGAGCGTCGTCGCCGCGTTCTCGTCGGCTTCGCTCAACTCCTCGATCATCATTTGCCAATGGTAGAGGAGGGTCACGACGTTTTGATTGCGAACGCTTGCCAACGGCAGGCCCAGCGTGCCGCTTTGAAGGACCTGGACTTTCGGAACGACAAACCGCGACGGGCACGTCGAGCCACTTCCCACATCATGGCGACGCTAGTCAGTAAGTCGGTTACACAAAAGCGAAGAGTAAATTGAGGAGATGCAGAGCACTCGACGACAAATGGCAAGAAACCTGATCATCTGGGGATATTCCATCATCTTCGTTGGCACGACGATCGACATCGTGTGGCAGATCTCAAGCCAATACTTTCAGCAGAGTTGGAGAGAAGACGTCGACACTTTTTCTACGGTGTTCGCGTCGTTCACCGCCATTGTCGCGTGGTGGTTTCTATCGCGAATCTTCGCCGAGAGGCCAGATCAACTGTCTCTCATTCGAAAGGCGTATCTAGGACTCGCACTGCAAGCGCTACTTCTCTCGACGAACATCGTGATCTACCTCACCACTTCTCCGAGTATTTCTTGGGCAACGGCCAGCACCTGGGGTTACGGTCTCGGCACGATTACCATCGCGATTGGCTTTTTCTTGATGGCGTTGAGTTATCCGACTTCGACAGATTCGTCCGTCGAAGTCGTGAACGCCGAACTGTGATTCACTGCTCGAGCGACGCGATCTACTAGAAGCGAACGACGCCTCGGACGTTCTTGCCCGAAGCCAAGTCGTCGTAGCCCTGTTGCACGTCGTCGAGCGAGTACTCCTGGGTGATGAGGTCGTCCACATGAAGCTTTCCTTCGTGGTGCAGGCGAAGCAGTCGAGGAACTTGAAGTCTCGGCGCCTCGGAACCAAAGATCGTCCCACGAAGCTCTTGATTCATCATCGAGAACATGAAGACGTTCAGATCCACTGTCTGTTGAGCGTACGGCGCGATGGAGACGGCAACGATGACACCGCCTTTGGCCGTGATCGATCGAGCTTGCTCGATCAACTCGCCCGTCAACACGCCCACGGTGATGATCACGACATCACAGTTCTTCCCCATCGTGAGATCGGGCAAGATCGTAAAGGCCGCGTCGGTCGTCGTCGTGCACCCGTGCGTGGCACCGATCTTGAGGGCGCGATCGATCTTCGACTGGTCCGTGTCGATCGCGATGACGGCCCGCGCCCCGGCGTGCACGGCGCCCTGTACCGCACCAGATCCCACACCGCCGCAGCCGATCACTGCCACCGTGTCGCCGGGCTTCGTGCCACCACGGTTCACCGCCGAGCCGAAGCCCGTCGAGATTCCGCACGAAATCAACGCCGCCGCGCGTAAGTCGTACCAGGGCTCGATTCGAATCAGTGACGCTTCGTGCACGACGATGTACTCAGCGAACGTACCGAGTTGACACACGCGATTGAGTCCCACCTCACCGAGGTGGTGACGCCACGTACCATCCGAGATCATCGGTCCCACCAAGGTGTGTGCCCCGAGGTCGCAGATGTACGGGCGACCCGACACGCAGTATTCGCAGCGACCGCACGAAGGCACGAACGACACGGCCACGTGGTCACCGGGAGCGAGCGACGTGACGTTCGCCCCGACGGACTCGACGACTCCCGACCCCTCGTGTCCACCGATCACGGGGTACATCGACGTGCGTCCGGTGAGCATCTCGACGATGGCCTCACCGGGTGCCATGTCGCCGGTTCGAATGTGCTCGTCGGAGTGACACATACCGGCGAAGGACATCTTGACCTTCACTTCGTAGGCGTGTGGCTCGTCGATCTCGATGGTCTCGGCGTGCCAGGGACCGTTTAGTTCAGTGACGATTGAAGCCTTTACCTGCATACGTTCCCCCAAGTTGTACCGAGGCGTTTCGCCGTGGAACGAACTCTAGCGAGTGGCTCGAAGACCCGACAGTTACATCCGCTCGGGAGCGTCGATTCCTAAGACGCCAAGTCCCAGTTTCAGCGTCCTCGCCGTGAGATCGCAGAGCGCCAGGCGCTCTTCACGTAGCGCCCCCTCGGCCGAGAGCACGGGACAGGCGTCATAGAACGACGTGAAACGTTGGGCGACGTCGAATAGGTACGTACAGAGCCGGTGGGGTTGCAGACTCGAGAGCGACGAGTTGAACGACTCGGGTAGTCGCAAAAGGCCGAGTGCTAACTCGCGTTCGGCCTTGGCCTCGAGTGCGAAGTGCGCGTCGCCGGGCTGCCACGGCTCGCCCAGGCGACGAAAGATCGAACGCAGTCGCGCGTGCGCGTACTGCAGGTAAGGACCGGTGTCCCCTTCGAAGGCGATCATCCGATCGAGATCGAAGACGTAGTCGTGCTGACGCTCGGTGGAGAGGTCGGCGTACTTGATGGCCGCGCGCGCGATCTGCTCGGCGAGATGGAGTTTGGCGTCTCCGTCGAGATCGGTGCCGCGCTCGTCGAGGATGACGTAGGCGCGCTCGATCGCCTCGTCCAAGAGACGCACGAGCTTGACCGTCTCGCCGGCTCGTGACTTGAACATCTTGTGATCGGGCCCGAGGACGTTGCCAAAGGCCACTTGCTCACAGCGCACCGTCTCGGGTAGCCAATGAGCGAGACGAGCCACCGCAAAGACCATCTCCAAATGTTGTGCCTGAGGTGCGCCCACGACGTACAACAGCTCGTCACCGTGCAGCGTCGCCACCCGATCGCGCAACGCCGCGAGATCACTGGCGGCGTAGCCGAAGCCGTCGTCGCTTTTTCGCACGATGAGCGGCAGCGGTTCGCCTTCGCGGTTTTGGAAACCCGGGGGAAAGACGCACAGCGCGCCTTCGCTCTCCACGAGTAATCCCAATTCGTCGAGGTCTTGAACGACACCCTCGAGCATCTCGTTGTAGTACGACTCGCCCACGACGTCGCTCGGCTTCAGCGTGACGTCGAGTTTGGTGTAGACCTCATTGAAGTACGCGAGGGACTCATCGACCAGGACGTGCCAGAGACGCAACGTCTCGGGATCGCCACCCTGCAGGGCGACAACACGAAGGCGACTTCGCTCCTTGAATCCGCTGTCCGCATCAAACTTCACGCGCGCTTCCTTATAGAAGACGTCGAGGTCGCCAATGGAGAGAGTGGCGCCGACGCGATCCTCTCCACGGTCGAGCAGGTGCTCAATCAGCATCCCAAAGTTTGTTCCCCAGTCGCCGACGTGATTTCTCGCCACGACGTCATGTCCAGCAAAACGGGACATTCGCGCCAGCGCGTCGCCGATCACGGTGGATCGAAGGTTACCTACGTGCATCTCCTTGGCCACGTTGGGCGCCGAGTAGTCGATGATGACCCGCTTTGGGCTCGTCACCCCAGCGACACCAAGTCGCGAATCGGTCGCCATTGCGCGAAGTTGTTCGTCGAGAAAGGTGGAACGAAGCGTCAAGTTCAAAAAGCCCGGTCCGGCAATCTCCACGTCCGCGACGTCTTTGAGCTGGGCAACGCCCAAAATCTCATCTGCCACGTCGCGAGGCGGCCTTCCGAGGCGTTTCGCAAGCGCCATAACTCCGTTGGCCTGGTAGTCGCCTCGATCTGACGTCCTCAGCGCGGGATCGGCGCCCGACTCCACGGCGTCAAAGGCCACCTGCAGTCGCCCAAGCAGCGTTTCGTAGGTCGATGTCACTCAGTAAGTCTCGCACTTGGAGAAGCCTCACCTGACACGCTCGGCGACGAGGCGGCGCGCCCTCGAAAGCTACGATTTATTCTTTACTTCGAAGGAGACAAACGAACGTGCGATCCAGCACACGTCGGTTGCGGATACTGGGGAGCTCCGTACTCACACTCGTCGCCGTCACCTTGCCAACGGTGGCGAGCGCCACCACGGTCACGACGCGTCTCACCGCTCGCAGCGCCCAGAGCGAGGTCGCCGCTTTGGAGAGAGTCGCCTGGACCACGAACGTCAAGGTCTCGCTCGCTAACGGGTCGTGGACCTTCACGTCCAGCGGTCTCCCCGCGTCGGAGTTTCTCGCCACGAACTACGCCGTGCCATCCAATCCCCTCGCCGTGAGCGCGGCTGGAGCGAACGTCGTGTCTTCGGCCTCTGTTCTCAAGGACCAGAACTACAACTACACACTGCCGCTCACGCCTCGCTACAGCTCGTCGGTGACGACGACCAACCAAGGACCCATTGGCTTCCTGCTCGACGGCGCCGCTCTCTACAATCCGTACGAAGCGAACCACTCGACGGTCGCCACCAGCGACAACTTCGTCGCGACGGTCCACGGCGCAACGGCCTCGTTTCTCGACGATTGCGACGGCCACCCCGGACCCGGGGGTCAGTACCACTACCACGGCCTTCCCACCTGCTTGGTGTCCTTTGCCACCGGTGGCAAACCGAGGGTGAAGTCAGTGACCTCGACCGGCGGGACTTCAACGCTGGCCGTCGTTGAAGACAACCCCTCGGCGAGGAAACCGGTAATCCTCGGCTACGCCTTTGACGGCTACGGCATCTACGACAACGTCGCGATGAACGGCGCGACGGTTCGAGTATCGTCGCTCGACGCGTGCAACGGAGTCTTCTCGCCCGTACCCGGGTACCCCGACGGCGTCTATCACTACGTGCTCGAAAACGTCAAAGGAGCACGCTCCTCTATTGGTTGCTTCCACGGGATCGTTTCGAGTGCGTACACCCGAGCGCTCGAAAGTCTTCTCGTGCTCGGACCCACGCCGTTGAGCGCGTCGACGAAGGTGAACACGACGTCGTTGGCGACAGCCAAGACTTTGGCCGCGAACAAGGACGAGGACGCACTTCTTCGAAAGATGGTCGAGTTGAGCGCGCGCACGCGCGACTGCTGAGAAGGGCACCGAACGAGCGGACCATCGTCCGTTGTCGTGCCCGGCGCGCTACCGCGCCGAAGGAGACCGGAGGGAACGCCCCGGAGATCGCTTCGCGCTGTCGTTCAATCCAACCATTGGCGCGTAGGAGAACGGGTTGAACCGACTACGCGAAAAGACGGCAGAATGGGGAGATGACCTCCTCCTTGAACTCCTTCAACGCGAAGAGCACCCTTGACGTCGAGGGTCGCTCACTCACCTTTTTTTCACTCCAGTCCGACGGCTTAAAAGACTTTGGTGTTGAGCGTCTGCCCTACTCCATCAAGGTGTTGCTCGAGAACCTATTGCGCCACGAGGACGGCGTGAAAGTCACCGCGAGCGATATCGAAGCACTCGCCCGCTGGGCCGACACCCCCTCTTCGCACGGCGAGGCGGCCGGCGACGACGCGCGAGAGATCGCCTTCACACCAGCGCGCGTCTTGATGCAAGACCTCACGGGCGTGCCAGCCGTGGTCGACCTCGCGGCCATGCGCGACGCCATCATCGCCCTGGGCGGTGAAGCCAAACGAATCAACCCGCTCGTACCGGTCGAACTCGTCATTGACCACTCGGTCATTCTTGAAAGGACCGGCACCGCGTCGAGCTACGACGAGAACGTGGCCATCGAGTACGAACGAAACGCCGAACGCTACACATTCTTGAAGTGGGCCCAGAGTTCCTTTCAGCAGTTCCGCGTCGTGCCCCCGGGCATGGGTATCTGTCACCAGGTCAACCTCGAGCACCTCGCCAAAGTCGTCTTCGAACTCGAGGGCGTTGCCTACCTCGACACCGTGGTCGGCACTGACTCGCACACCACCATGGTCAACGGTCTCGGTGTCCTCGGCTGGGGCGTTGGCGGTATCGAAGCCGAAGCGGGCATGCTTGGCCAACCGGCGTCGATGTTGATCCCGCCGGTCGTAGGACTTCGCATCGTGGGCGCGACACGCGAGGGCGTCACCGCGACCGACGTCGTACTCACTATCACCCAACTCCTACGCGGAAAGGGCGTCGTCGGAAAGTTCGTCGAAGCCTACGGACCGGGCGTGAAGTCACTTTCGCTCGAAACGCGAGCCACCATTGGCAACATGTCGCCCGAATACGGCGCGACGTGCACGATCTTTCCGATCGACCAAGTCACGCTCGACTATCTCGCCTTTACCGGGCGCCCCAGCGCACAGCTCGCGCTCGTCGAGGCCTACGCGAAGGCTCAGGGCGTCTGGCACCACGAACACGCGCCCGAGCCGGTGTACTCGGAGTACGTCGAACTCGACCTGGCGACCGTGGAGCCTAGCTTGGCTGGACCCAAGCGTCCTCAGGATCGGGTCTCTCTCTCCGGAACACGCGGCGCGTTCCTCGACGCCCTCGGTCGTGAGCCCATTGAGGTGCAAGGCGTCGAGGCGGCCGAGCACCTACGTGACGGCGCCGTCACGGTTGCGGCGATCACGTCGTGTACCAACACGTCGAACCCCGCCGTCCTCGTGGCGGCCGGACTCGTCGCGAAGAAGGCCGTTGAGCGCGGATTGAGCGTGAAGCCATGGGTCAAGACGTCCCTCGCTCCGGGGAGTCGCGTCGTCACCGACTACCTCGAACGTGCTGAGCTGATCGAACCCCTCGACGCGTTGGGTTTTTACCTCGCGGGCTACGGCTGTACGACCTGCATAGGCAACACCGGTCCTCTCCTCGCGGGTGTCTCAGAGGCCGTGAACGAACACGACCTCTCGGTCGTGTCGGTGCTGTCGGGAAACCGTAACTTCGAAGGTCGCATTCACCCCGACGTCAAGCAGAACTATCTCGCGAGTCCTCCCCTAGTCGTCGCCTACGCGCTCGCCGGCACGATTGACATCGACCTCTCGAGTGAACCCTTGGGCATCGACCCCTCGGGCACGCCGGTCTTCTTGAGCGATCTTTGGCCGAGCGACGCCGACGTCGCCGCCGCGGTGCGTGCGTCCATCACGCCCGAGATGTTCAAGACCCGCTACGCCAGCGCCTTCGGTGGTGACGACCGCTGGCAGGCGGTTCCCACGACCAACGAGGAGACCTACCGCTGGGACCAGAAGTCGACCTACGTCAAGTTGCCCCCCTACTTCGAGGGACTGACCATGGAGCCCGGTGTCGTCGAAGACGTGCTGGACGCCAGGGTCTTGGCGAAGCTCGGTGACTCGGTGACGACCGACCACATCTCGCCCGCCGGGAACATTCGCGCCAACGGTCCCGCCGGACGCTACCTGATCGACGCTGGCGTCGATCCCCAGGACTTCAACAGTTACGGCACTCGTCGGGGCAACCACCAGGTCATGATGCGCGGCACGTTCGCCAACATTCGCTTGCGCAACCTGATGGCGCCCGGCACCGAAGGTGGAGTGACGATCAAACTCCCCGAAGGTACCCCGATGTCGATCTTCGACGCGGCGATGGCTTACGCCGACGAGGGCACTCCGCTCGTCATTCTCGGTGGCAAAGAGTACGGCAGCGGTTCGAGTCGCGACTGGGCCGCCAAGGGTACGAAACTGCTCGGCGTGCGCGCTGTTCTCGTCGAGAGTTTCGAGCGCATTCACCGCTCGAACCTCGTGGGGATGGGCGTCCTGCCCCTGCAGTTCTTGCCCGGAGAGAGTTCGGCGACACACGACTTGGTCGGCACCGAGATCTTCTCGATCACGGGTCTGACGCCACTCAACCTCGGTGAGACCGTGCCTCGAGTGAACGTCAGCGTGACGCGCGAGAACGGCGACGTTGCCAACTTCGAAGTTCGCCTACGTATCGACACTCCCACCGAAGCGGAGTACTACCGCCACGGGGGCGTGCTCAACTTCGTGTTACGCCAACTCGCTTCGGCCTAAGCGCACCGCACCGCGAGCAACGTCGCCGCCGTCACCCGGACAAGTGCTTCTCACTCTTGTAGACCTTGCAGAGCGCCGCTCTCTGGTTAGCGTCGATGTCCGCGTCGGGGTGTGAGTCCGGGATACGTCCCTGGCCGGCGTCGTTGTCATGCGACGGAGGGAGATTCTTGTAACCCTGCCCGGCGGCCGCGATCAACTGCTTCGTGGTACACGTGGCGCTCGTTGCACTGTGGCCGCACCCAGCCAGGAACAGTGAGCTGGCGACGAGAGCGACGAGGGGCACGATCGCTCGCGCCTTCCAAGAGCCACTACGTAGGCGACGCACGACCACACCTTTCTTCGACGGCAACAAAGTCAAGTCCACTTCTCGAACCCCCATTCGGCCCGGTCAAGTCTAAACACGAAACGATTGACGTTGCTCGCTCGACGCCCGCGTAGCTCGACTCAATTCGGCGTGACTTCCCTACGGCGCGGCGGTGGCTGCGCCCTCCACGGCGCCATCGACGTTGGCAAACATTTCGATTCCGCGCAGGGCCGGGTCAAACGAGTTCGCCAGAGCGCCCTTCAACTGGTCGTTTGCCCTCGCCATGGAGAGCGAGACACCGTCCTTCGTCAAGTCGTTCATGACTTGGCCGAGGATCGTCAGACCCGTGAAGTCGATGTCGGCGATCGCGACCGCGTCAACGACCACGTGCTTAGTCTCGGGATACTTCGCCATAAGTTGGTGCATTTCGCGGCGAAAGTTGCCCGCGTTCGCGAAGAACAGTTGGTTGTCGAAGAGAACCGTGAGGACGTGATCGACGGGCACGACACCCGGGGCACCGAGTGGCTCCCAACTCGTCGTTCCCTCGCGTCGGCCCATCGTGATCATGCGCGGACGTGCCGATCGCCAGGTCTGGTCGAGAATCGCGAGGCCCACCGCGATCGCGAGACCCTGTTCGACGCCGATCAAGATGACCCCAAGGGCCGAAATCACTGCGAAGAGAAACTCCACGCGACTGGCACGCCAGATCTTGGCCAATTGGTTGATCTTGATGAGCCGTGCGGCGACGAAGAACAAGACGCCCGCGAGGGCAGCGAGGGGAATGGTACGCGCGTAGTGTCCAAGCGGCGAGAGCGCGATCGCCAACAGCGCCGCGGTAAGGCCGACGAGTTTCGTTCGTCCGCCCGCCAACCGCGACACTGTCGTTCGAGCGGGCGACGCGTTCACCGGGAACGCGCCGACCAGTCCGGCCGCGACGTTCGCGAGCCCGACTCCTACGAAGTCACGACTGATGTCCGACGCGACGCCGAGATCGTCCGACGAGGTTCGCGTCGTCGCGGACGTTTGACTGAGGATCACGATTACCAACGTCACCACCGTCGTCAGGACGACCCCCCACTGGCTCCCCGACAGCCAGTGGAGGCGCCACGTCGGAAGTCCAACGTTCACCGCGCCCAATTGTTTGACGCCGTGACGACTAAATGACAGCGTCGCCGTGAGGACCGTCGCGACGCCAATCGCGCCGAGCGCCCAGGGCATCCGCGCACTGATCTTCTCGCCCACCAGTAAGACGGCCAGCGTGGCGAGCGCGAGCACCACCGACCAGGCACTGACGTGGCCGAGAAGGTGCGAGATGGAGTCGAGGCGTTGGAGTACGGACGTGCCACCCGAAGAAACGCCGAGAGCGCTCGGCAACTGGTGCACGATGATGATGACCCCAATGCCACTGAGAAATCCACTGACAATGGGCAGCGAGAGAAAGTCCGCGATCCACCCGAGACGCATCAGCCCCACACCCAGAACGACCAGTCCTGTGATGACGGCCGTGGCCGCGACGAGTTCGAAGTACAAGGTCGTCGAGACGGGCGCAAGACGAAGCAGCACCACGGCGAAGAGGGGCGCAATCGTCGAATCGGCCCCGACCGACATGATGGGGTTCGAACCAAAGACGACGAAGACGAGCGTCGCGGTGATGAAGGCGATCATCGCGATGAACGCGGGCACGCCCGCGAGCTGCGACGTCGCGAGTTGCTCGGGGACCGCGATGGCGAGCAGGGTTACGCCAGCGAGCATCTGTCCGGGGAAGTTCTCACGGGTGACACCGCGAAAGGTGTCGCCCAGGCCGCGCGCTGGTTCATGCAGGCCGATCGGCGTGCGTGAATTCGTACCCTTTGACTCCGAAGGCGCCATCAGTCCACCCTACGGCGAGGGCGCGCGGCGATTAGTTAGTCGCGACGACCTTGAAACCTTCGCCGAGTTTGCCCTTCTTCATACCGGCGCGCTTGGCCGTCATCCTCGACCACGACTTCAGCATCTTCTTGAGACCCTTGCGGTGACCAACTTGACTGACGTGCTTACTCAGCGCCGCGTACTTCTGATTGAAGGTCTTGGTGATGTCGACGATCATCGTGGGAGCTACGCCGCCCAGCCACACTTCGTCCACGGTGTAGGGCTTGAAACCCTCTCGAACGAGTTCGGGGAAGGCGTGGGGATTGCGCGCGTCGGGGTACACCGCGCGCAACGTCGCTTCACCCGTCGCCATGTGATCGGGATGACTCGAGAAGATGCGTTCGTAGTTGCGCTCGGGACTCTGGGTGATCACGAGGTTCGGCCGGTGCGTGCGAATCACGCGCGCGATCTCGCGACGAAGCGCCATGGTCGTCTCCACGCGTCCGTCGGGCCAGTGCAAGAACGTGAGGTTCGTGACGCCGACCTCTTTGGCGGCTTCGGTCTGTTCGGCCTCTCGAGTTGCGATGCGGTCTTCACGCGTATCGGAGGATTCGTCGCCCCCGGCATCGCCCGAAGTGACGAGGCAGTAGGCGACGTCGACGCCGCGGTTGGTAAGCCAGGCGACCGTGCCCGCGAAACCGAAATCCACGTCATCGGGGTGCGCGACGACGACGAGCGCGCGTTTAATCGATTTATCGTATGAGTAGACGGGTAGACGCTTTTTGCTCATATGACAGAGTCTTTCATCGTTGGGACCCGTTTTCGGACACCCTCGGAGCGAAAATCGTCAGAGATGAGGGGAACTAAATCCTCAAGACAGCGAATCTTTGACCGTGGGATCCCAGTTGGCGAGGTCCTTCAGGTGAGGGTCGTTCGAGAAAATCTCGATGATCGGACGCTTCAAGTTCAGTCGACGCATGATGACCTCCGCGTCGATCGCTTGATTCCAGAGCAGGAGCGACACCACAACACCCGTCGAGCCCGCGCGCGCGGTGCGCCCGGAGCGGTGCAAGTACGCCTTTTGATCCTCCGGTGGGTCGAAGTGCATCACGCAGTCGACGCCGTCAATGTGAAGACCGCGCGCGGCGACGTCGGTCGCGACCAACACGGGCAGCTTCTCCGCCTGAAAGTCCGCCAGCGCCTTCTCGCGTTGGCTCTGGCGAAGGTCGCCGTGGATGGCGGCGGCGTTGACGCCTTCTTTTTGCAACTGCTCGACGAGTCGGTCGGCGCCGCGCTTGGTGCGACAGAAGATGATCGTCTTATCGAAGGAGTTACAGATGGTCGCCGCCACCTTGACGCGGTCCATCTGGTGGACCTGCAAGAAGTGGTGCACCATGCGCGACACCGTCTGGGTGTCACTCATGACCTCGTGAAAGACGGGATCGGTGAGATAGCGCTTGACGAGTCGGTCGATGGCGCCGTCGAGCGTCGCGGAGAAGAGCAGGGTCTGGTGGGGTCGCGTCGCGATACGGCGCAGTACCCACTCGACTTGAGGCATGAAGCCCATGTCGGCCATGCGGTCGGCCTCGTCGAGGACGAGGACGTCGAGACTCTCCACGTTTACCTCGCCGCGGTCACCGAGGTCGATGAGTCGTCCCGGTGTGGCGATGATGACGTCGCAGCCCTTACGCAGGGACTTGATCTGACGTTCGATGTCCGCGCCACCGTACACGGCAGCGACGTGCAGACCGAGCGCCGCGCCGAGAGGACGAAGGACCTCATAGACCTGCACGGCCAGTTCGCGCGTCGGCAACAACACGAGTCCGCGAGGCCTTGCGGGTTGGCCGTTCTCGACGCCCAACGTCGGGTCGGCCGAGAGGCGTTGCAACATCGGTAGTCCAAAGCCCAAGGTCTTACCTGAACCGGTCTTCGCCTTGCCGCAGACATCTCGTCCTGCGAGGGCGTCGGAGATCGTCATTGCTTGGATCGGGAAAGCCGTGGTGATGCCCTGAGCGGTCAGGACCGCCACGAGTTCGGGCGATACCAGGAGATCTTTGAAGGTCTTGTTGGTGGCGTAGGAGTCTTCGCCACGGGTGACGGACTCCACAGTTTCACTACTCACGTAATTCACGGGTCGTTTCTCGGCTGGACCCGTAACCGGCGTACGTAAGAAGTGGGCCCGAGCTCTTTCTTCGAGCTCGCCTCTAGTCTACGTGAGAGATCAGCTCGTCAATCGATAGGAGAACCGTGGCGCGACTCGAAGTGGGTACCAAGGCACCGGGCTTCACGTTGAAAGACGAGCACGGAGAGACGGTCTCGCTGAAGGACTACCTCGGCAATCGGCTCGTGCTCTACTTCTACCCGGCCGACGACACTCCCGGGTGCACCAAGGAGGCCTGTCAGTTCAACGACGAGTTCGCGGCCTTTACGAAGTTGGGCGTCCTCGTCTTTGGCGTCTCACCCGACGGCGCCGAGAAGCACGTCGCGTTCAAGAAGAAGTACGGCCTCAATTTCTCTCTGCTCAGCGATCCCGAGAAGACCGTCATGGCCACCTACGGGGCGTACGGCGAAAAGATGAATTACGGTAAAAAAATAATGGGCGTTATTCGCTCGACCTTCGTCATCGGGCCCACCGGCGTCATCGAACACGCCTTCTACGGTGTTCGCGCGGACGGACACGCCGCCCGGGTTCTCGCGACGCTGTCGAACTAGCTGGCGTTGTAGCGGCGCATCGAACGTACGCGAAGCACGACGGCTACGATGATCAGCACGACAATGACGGCGATGGTCGGCGTCTGTGCCGCGTGAAAGTCCTTTTCGACACGGTGCCAGTTCTTGCCCGCGGCGTAACCAAGGGCGCTTAGGAGCGCAACCCAGGCGGCGGAACCGATAGCGGTCAGCACGACGAAGGGACCACGCTTCATCTCGGCGATACCGGCCGGCACGGAGATGACGCTTCGCACGACCGGCAAGACTCGCCCGATCAATACCGTCGGCGCGCCGTACTTGGCGAACCAACGCTCGGACGTGTCGAGGTCCTTGTGGCTCAGCAGGATCCACTTGCCCCATCGATCCACGACGGTGCGTCCGGCCGACCGACCGACTTCGTAGGCAACCTGCGAGCCAATGACCGAACCAATCGTGCCGATGAGAATGACGGCCCAGAGAGAGAACTGTACGTGACCAGTCACCGCCGCCGTGCAGAGCGCGCCCGCCACGACGAAGGTCACCTCGGAGGGAATGGGCACACAGGCCGACTCCGCGATCGACAACAGGAGCAAGGCCCAGTAGCCATAACTTTGTACGAAGGATTGCATCGTCCTATTCTTATCGACTTTGTAAGGCGGCCCTGGCGAGGCTACCGCTGATGGGTGGAACACCAGTAGGTGGTGCGTCCCCCGATCGTCGCCAACACCATCGTCCCGCCGTCGTTCGGGCACAGTCCGCCAGGGAACCGCGCGTCCATGTGATCGCCTAAATGTGAGCCGCCTCGACGCTGTAACGACGTCATCGTTTGGCGAAAAGCCTTGAAGAGGCGACTGCGTTCGTCGGCACTCAGCGTTGCCGACGGCGTCCTTGGATCGATGCCCGCGCGAAACAACATCTCATCACCGAGAAGATTGCCCACCCCCGCGACGCGAGACTGGTCGAGCAGGCGCGCCTTGATCGCCGGTCCGTCGCCGCGCTCGACGCGCAGGAGTTGATCGAACTGTTTTCTCGTCAGCGTCAAGGCGTCGGGACCGAGTCGAGCGAGGTCGGGGCTGATCTCGAAGCGAGCGAGGCGTCGCGGATCGTGCACGACGAGCTTTCGACCGTCGTCGAACTCGAGTCCCCCACGCAGCCACTTCGACTGATATTCATGCGGCCCGTAGAAGAGTCCCTCGATGCCGGCTTCACCGTCGAGCAGGAGCACGCCGGTCATACCAAAGCGCACGCCGAGCGTTGGTCCGTTCGTCTCGAGGAGCAACAACTTGCCCCTTCGTGAAGTGCCGGTCACCGTCAGATTCTTCACCGAGCGAGCCCACGACGACGGTGAGTGAAGTTTTTTCGCGAGGTAGACGTCGGCCCAGCCGCGCGTGATGGTCGAACCCACCACGCGGCTCGCTAGTTGGCGGTACGACTCCACTTCGAGAATTTCGGGCACGTGTCGAAGCGTACCGGCGGACGTCGTTTCAATCTTCCAAACTAAGGTTGTTCTGTGGCCGTAGAGAAACCGCAGTGGCGAGAGCTCTTTAGCGAAGTCGTGACCTCGGGCCTGTGCACGGGATGCGCCGCCTGCGTCATCGCCTGTCCCCACCCCGTGCTCGAGTACGAGACCGACAACGGCGTGTACAAACCCTTTCACCTCGACCTCGACGGCGGACCCGACGACTGCACGCACGGACAGAAGGGCTGCACCATGTGCACGAGGGCCTGTCCACGTTTTCGCAACTGGGAGAGCGAGATCGACACCCAGCGTTTCGCGCGCGAGCGCACCGACGACGAAGTCTGGGGCATTGGCGACGTGTTGCTCGCTCGAGCGACTGACGAGTCGCTCGTCGAGAACGGACAAGATGGCGGTTTCGTCTCGGCACTCTTGGTCTACGCCCTCGAGAACGACGTCGTCGACGCCGCGCTCGTCAGTGGCCTCGAGGGCGACGGATCCACGTGGCGCGCGGTGCCGATGGTGGCGCGCACCAGAGAGGACGTCCTCGCCACGGCCAAGTCGCGCTACACCTACAGCGCCAACCTCCTCGCGTACGAAGAGGCCGTCGAAGGTGGCGCCGAGCGCATCGCGCTGGTGGGCATGGGCTGCATGGCCTCCGCGCCGGGAGCAATGCAGGCGCGCAAAGCCGGCAAGGTCGCGCGACGGCTGAGTCTGACCATTGGACTGCTCTGCTCTAAGACCTTCGACGACTCGATCTTTGAAGAACTCTTCGAAGCCAAGTACAACATCAAACGTGCCGACATCACCAAGATGAACATCAAGGGCGTCTTTCAACTCTGGACCAAAGACGGGGGCTTTTACGAGATTCCTCTGAAGGAAGCCCACGCGTACACCCGCGAAGGCTGCACGCACTGCCCCGACTTCGCGGCCGAGCACGCCGATCTCTCGACGGGGGGTATCGGTGCCTTCGGCGACTGGACCCTCGTCATCGTGCGTACCGACCTCGGACGCGAGCTCTTGAGCACCATGAAGGAGAAGGGACTCATCGAGACCCGCCCGGGCGACGACGACCCCGGCGCGGTCGCGCTGTTGCACAAGCTCGCCAGGGTGTCACGCAAGCGTTGGCCCGACACGGCGGTCCCCGGTCCCCGTCGCCTACCCGTCACGTCGGGCTAGGCATCCGCGCAGTGACCGTTCGACCAACCTTCACGACCATCTTGCTCGTTCGTCACGGCACGACCGCGACCACGGGCTCGATTCTCCCGGGACGAGCACCGGGACTGCACCTCTCCGACATGGGCCAAGCCCAGGCCAACGAACTCGCCGAACGAATCAAGGAGATGCCCCGCAAACCCACGGCGATCTTCACCTCGCCCCTCGAACGCGCGAAGGAGACCTCACTACCGATCGCCAAGGCGCTTCGTCTTCGCCCCCTAACTGACCGGGGACTGCTCGAGTGCGACTTCGGCACCTGGACGGGAAAGAAACTCGCCACGCTGAGTCGTCGCGTCGAGTGGCGGGCCGTACAGAACGCGCCGAGCACGTTTCGTTTCCCCGATGGAGAGTCCTTCAGCGAGATGCAACAGCGGATCTGGTCGACGCTGGAGCGACTGGCGAAACGCCACCGCAATCGAACCATTGTCGTCGTCTCGCACGCCGATCCCATCAAGGCCGCCGTCACGTACGCCCAAGGGGTGCCCCTCGACCTCTTCCAGCGCACGGTGATCTCACCGTGTTCACTCAGCGCCATCACCTTCACCGACTCGACGCCCATCGTGCTCTGTGTCAACAACACCGGATCGCTCAAAGGACTCAGCCCGTCATGAACTACGTCTTCAACGAACCCGACAAGATCATGGTGGGTGTTCGAGGCGACGTGGGCAACCGTCTCTTCCTCTTCCAGGTCCGTGAGGGCCGACGTCTCGCCATCATCAAGTGCGAGAAGATCCAACTCGCGGCGCTCGCGGAGTGGATCAGCCAAGTCGTGGGCGAACTCGGTCGCCCCGGTCACCTGCCCGACGACTTCACCCTCGAAGCCGAATACGAGTCGGACTTCGTCGCCGGAGACATCGCGGTCTCGCTCGACGAAGAGGCGCAGGCCATCGACGTCACGATGGAGTCAGTCGAAGAGGACTCGTCGCTGAGCGTGCGTCTCACGCGCGAATGGGCGGCGGGACTCGCCATTGCGATCGTGCGACTAGTTGAAGCCGGTCGACCGCTCTGTCCACTCTGCGGGGGACCTCTGGACCCCAAGGGCCACGACTGTCCGCGCACGAACGGGCACCGTCCCCCGATCCGTTAGCCCGTCATGACCCGCGACGAACAGCGCACGCTCCTCAGTCGAGGCGAGGTCGAGGTCCAAGGACGTGTCGCGGGCTCGTCGAATCAAGCTCTGCTGGTGACGGTCACCCTGGACGGCGTGAGCGCCCTCGCCTGCTACAAGTCCGAGGCCGGCGAGCGGCCGCTGTGGGACTTTCCCGACGGGTTGTGGCGACGCGAGGTCGCGGCGTACGAACTCGACGCCCAACTCGGCACCGACCTCGTTCCCACGACGGTCGGCCGCGACGACGCGCCCTTCGGTCCGGGCTCCTTCCAGTGGTGGGTCGAGGACAATCTCGAAGATCACTACTTCACCCTTCGTGAACGACCCGAGTTCCAAGACTGGTTCGCACGCCTCGCTGCCTTCGACGTCATTGCCAACAACGCCGATCGCAAAGCGGGTCACGTCCTCTACGACGAGACGCGCCTGTGGGCGATCGACAACGGACTCTGCTTTCACGAAGAGGACAAACTGCGCACGGTCATCTGGGAGTACGCCGGCCTCGCCGTCGAGGAACACCTCTTAGCGCGCGTACACCGCTTCGCCAACGGCGAGACGGGCGACGTGGCTAACTGGCTCAATCCGAGTGAACTCGCGCTCGCTCAGCTTCGCGCGCACGGACTCTTCGAGAACGCGCTCTATCCCGAACCCGACGAGACCTCGGACTGGCCTCCCTACCCTTGGCCGTTGATCTAGGTCGCGGGCGCGAGTTCGTTCTCGTACACGGGAGTACCCGACTCGAGCATGAAGAGCGTGAGGACGGCGCCGATCGCAAAGAAGCCCGCCGACCACCAAAAGGCCACCGAGTAACCGTGCAGCGTCGCGCTTCGTTGTAGGGCGATCGTCGGGCCTTTTTCGTGCGCGAGCATCCGGGTCGCCACGGTCACGGCGATGGTGTTGAGTAGTGCCGTCCCGATAGAGCCACCGATCTGTTGGATCGTGTTGACCATCGCCGACGCCGCTCCCACGTCGCGACGCTCGATGCCGGCCGTCGCGCTCGCGATCGCCGGGGCGAAGATGAGACCAAGTCCGAGACCCAGCAGAATCAGTCCTGGCAACACGTGGCCCCAGTAGTCGGAGTAGGGCGTGAGGCGCGTGAAGAGCACCATGCCCATAGCCGACAGGATCATGCCCGTGGGCACCAGGGGTCTCGGCCCCACCTTCGAGAGCAGTCGCGCGCTGGCGAACGCAGCCGACAGGGAGATGGCTATCACGATGGGCATGAAGGCAACGCCTGCACGAAGCGGCGAATAGCCCAGCGAATCTTCGAGGTAGTACGCGAGGAGGAGAAAGACGGCGAAGAGTCCCATACTCGTAAGAAGGAGCGCGACGAGCGAACCCGCTCGGGTGCGATTGGCCATGATGCGAAGTGGCAACAAGGGATCCTTCGAGTGCTGTTGCCAGAGTACGAAGAGCGCGATCAGTATCACGCCCACGACCAGCGCACCCCACGTCGCCGGGCTCGACCAACTCGAGGTCACCGCGTGGCTGAAGCCGTACACCACGAAGAAGAGTCCCGCACTGGCGAGCACCGTGCCGAGCACGTCGAGACGCGCGCGCTGTTCACTTCTTCCACCCTCGACGAAGAGTGCGACGCCCACCAACGCGATTGCTGCGAAGAACAGGTTGATGAAGAGACACCATCGCCACGACGCCCATTGGGTCAGGGCTCCCCCGAGCAGGAGACCCACGGCCGCACCCGATCCCCCGATGACGCCGTACATCGCGAACGCCTTGGCGCGCTCTTTGGGTTCGTTGAACGTCACGCTCAGCGTCGCGAGCGCCGCCGGGGCGAGGAGCGCGCCGAAGACTCCCTGGATGGCGCGCGCGGTGACCAACATGGTGAAACTGTGCGCCAACCCGCCCAACGCCGAGGCGAGGGCGAACCCGGCGAGGCCCACGTACAGCGCGTTGCGCCGTCCCCAGAGATCGCTGAGGCGCCCGCCCAGCATGAGCAGCGATCCGAAGGCCAACGCGTAGGCGGTAATGATCCACTGACGGTTGCCCGACGAGAAGTGCAGGTCCGTCTGCGCGCGCGGCAGCGCAATGTTGATCACCGTCGCGTCCAAGAGGACCATCAACTGCGCGAGGCTCAGTACCGCCATGGTCCACCAGCGCCGCGCCTGCGCGCTCTGGCGGCTACCTCTCATAGGATCGCGGGACCCAGCGTGTGCTCTAGATGTGGACGAGCACCACGCGTCAGTTCCGTTGGTCTCACGTACCTGGTGGTGGGTTAACTGCGCGCTTTCAGCGCGTCGATGAGAGCGGGCAGGACCTTGTGCACGTCGCCCACAATACCCAGGTCGGCAATCTGAAAGATCGGGGCGTCGGCGTCCTTGTTGATCGCAACGATGTTCTTCGAGCCCTTCATGCCCACCATGTGTTGCGTGGCGCCCGAAATGCCACAGGCGAGGTAGACGAGCGGCTTCACGGTCTTACCGGTCTGGCCGACCTGGTGCGAGTAGGGCACCCATCCGGCGTCGACGATCGCGCGACTCGCTCCCGCGGCGCCGTTGAGCAACTTCGCCACCTCTTCGATCATGGCGTACGCACCGGCTTCGCCCAGTCCGCGCCCACCCGAGACCACGACCGTCGCCTCTTCGAGCTTGGGACCCGTGCGCTCTTCGACGTGTGACGTCGCGATGACCGCGCTAGCGGTCGCGCCGGTGTCGCCGGCGGGTGCCGCGACGACGGTCGCAGGCGAAGCGCCCGAGGGCTCCGCGACGAAGGACTTCGCGCGCACCACGACAATGCCCGGGCCGGGACCGGTGAACTTTGCCTTCACGGTCAACGAACCACCAAAGACGGGGTGTTCGGTAACGAGGCCGCCCTCGTCGCTAATACCGGTCACGTTGGTCAACACCGGACGATCGAGACGCGCCGAGAGTCGTCCGGCGACGTCGCGTCCGTCGTAACTGGTGGGAATGAGCAACGCGTCGGGCGCGCCACTCTCACAGAGCGCCTGAATCGCAGCGGCGACCGGCACACCGGGCAACGCGCCCGCGAGGTCTCCCACGTCGTAGAGCGTGCTCGCGCCGTACTCACCGGCCACGGCTCCGAGTTGGCCACCGTCGCCCCAGGTGATGGCGACGACGTCGGTTGCGAGTGAGCGCGCGTGCGTGAGCAGTTCGAGCGAGGTCGTCGTGAACGATCCGTTGGACGGCTCGGCGAGAACCCAGAGAGTCGAAAGTGCCATCAGTTACTCCTAGAGAACCTTGATTGCTTCGAGGAACGCGACGACCTTTTGGGCGCCGTCACCCTCGTCAACGTACTTCTCGCCGGCCTGACGGGTCTCGGCCGTCTCAACCGCGACGATTGCTTCGCGTGCGCCCACGGCGCCTACTTGACCGTCGAGACCGAGATCGCTCACCGAGAGCACTTCAAGGGGCTTGGACTTCGCCGCCATGATGCCCTTGAAGGAGGCGTAGCGAGGCTCGACGACGCCGGCCGTCACGGTGACGAGGGCAGGCAACGGAGCGGTGACTTCGTCGTAGCCGGCCTCGGTCTGACGACTGACCTTGAGTGTCGTACCCTCAATGCTCACCGCTTTGGCGAAGGTGATCGAAGGAAGGCCGAGCAGCTCTGCGAGCTGGACCGGTGTCGTGCCGGTGTACCCGTCGGACGACTCGGTGGCGGCCAACACGAGGTCGAAGGGCTGACGGGCAATGACCGCGGCGAGGACTTTGGCGGTCGAAAGAGCGTCACTGCCGCGCAGGCTTTCGTCACTCACGATGACGGCCTTGGTGGCGCCCATGGCGAGTGCGTTACGAAGTCCCGCCACGTCAGCGCCCGAACCCATCGAGACCACGGTCACTTCACCGCCGCCGGCCTTGTCGACCAACTGAAGGGCCATCTCGACGCCGTAGGTGTCGGCCTCGTCGAGGATGAGCTTGCCCGCTCGGTTCAGATTGTTCGACGCGTCGAACGACTGGGGTGCAGCGGGGTCGGGTATCTGCTTTACGCAGACGACGATGTTCATGGCCAATAATCTAGGCCATCACCGTAGATCGCCGATCAGGACGACGGCGAGGCGAGGAGTTTCATCGCCAAAGCCGGCTGGTCGGTGATGACGCTGGAAACGCCGAGAGCCGCCAGGGCTTGGATGTCGCCGGGCGCGTTAACGGTCCACGCGTTGATCGAGAGGCCGAGCTGGTTCGCCAGGTCCATGGACTCTTCCGTCACCAACGAGAAGTAGGGGTTCACCGCGTCGAAGCCCAAGACGTGCGCCTCGGTGAGGGCCGAGGGCAATGGTACGTCCCAGACCAACCAGGCGACTCGAAGCTCCAGATCGTAGCTACGTGCCTGCGCGCAGGTCCGTACGTCGAAGCACGAGAGAATCACGGACGGGGCCAGGTCGGCCTCGTGCAGGTAGTCCAGAACCTGGTAGACGATCGAACCGGTTTCGTCGTACGTCGGCTCCTTGGGACCCCTGGAGTTCTTGATCTCGACGTTGACCGTGGTGCCGCGCAGGACCTCCATGGCCTCGTCGAGCGAGGGAATGTAGGAGGGTAGATCGCGGACCGCAGAGTGGCCAATGGCCACACCGTCGACGAAGGGGTCGTGATGGACCACGAGAGCCCCGTCTGCGGTTCTTCGCACGTCGAGCTCGACGCCAGCCACCCCGAGGCGAATCGCCTCACGAAAGGCCTCCAGCGTGTTCTCACGCTCGTTGAGGTGCGCTCCACGATGGGCGAAGACCACGGTCACGGTGAAAGTCTGCCACTTGACCAGGTAGTTCCAGGCCACAAAGGACCGAAATACCCTAAGAACCCCTTGTTTTTCGAGGCCGTTTTCAGTAGAATTTCCCTTCAACGTACGTGTTCTTTAGCACCGAACGCTACGTCCCCCCAAAGTCAAAGGATTTGTCATGTCGTTAATCTGGAATCGCACCCACGCGTGGGACGACACCGAATGGCGTTCAGTCGCCGCGTGTCGAGACACCGAACCAGAACTGTTTTTCCCCGTTGGTACGACCGGAATGGCGACCGACCAAATTGAGTCCGCGAAGCGCGTCTGCGACCACTGCGACGCCCAAAAGTCCTGTCTCGAGTTTGCTTTAGCGACGAATCAAGAATCGGGCGTGTGGGGTGGCACGACCGAGGACGAGCGTCGCAAGCTTCGTAAGCAGTGGCTCGCTGCGCGTCGGCGCGCGTCGAACGCCAGCTAGAGACGCGCGCTCAGCGGCACCACGACACGTACGAACGTGCCACCGCCGTCCACGGCCGCCACTGATCGCATCTCGATCTCACCGTACAGTTGCACGCGGATCAGGTCGCGCACGATCGACAGACCCAGGCTCGTAGGCACGTCGAGCGAGAAGTCATCTCGTAGACCGCGACCGTTGTCGCGGATTTCCGCGACGGCGTTACCTTCCTCTTGGTACAAATTCAGGGTCACGACGCCCACGTGGTCGTTGTCCGTGCCGCCAAAGTCGGTGAAGGCGTGCTCGACGGCGTTGGTGAGGAGTTCGGCCAGGGCCACGGCCAAGGGTGTCGCGAGGTCGGTGGAGAGGACGCCCAATTCCCCGTTCACCACTATCTCCACCGGGTGCAACGCCAAGACCGTGTCTTCGACGAGCAGGACGAGTGATCGAACGATCTCGTCGAAGACCACTTCTTCACCCGGTTCTCGCGAGAGCACTTCGTGCACGACGGCGATCGAGCGAACACGACGCTCGGCCTCGTGCAACGCCGTCCTCGTCTCGGGTTCATCACTTCGGCGCGCCTGCAAGCGCAGGAGCGATGAGATGGTCTGCAAATTGTTCTTCACGCGGTGGTGAACCTCGCGCACGGCCGCCTCTTTGTTCAACACGAGTCGGTTGAGTTGACGCAGGTCGGACACGTCGCGCACGAGGGTTAAGACGCCGGTGACGACCTGGTCCTCGATGAGGGGCACGCCGTGAAAGAGAATGGCGACGTCGTGACCGCGATCGATCTCTTCGAGTGTCGGAATGGCGAACTCCAACGAGCGCTCGATGGCTCGGGCCTGCACGCCGAGTTCGTGCAGCGTCTTTCCCTCGGAGGACGTGTAGACGCCGAGGCGGTGCAACGCGTTCACCGCGTTCGGGGTCGCGAACTCGACGCGGCCGAGCCCGTCGATCAAGATAACGCCGTCACCCACGCGCGGTAGTCCCGGACCGGCCACGGTGTCTTCGCGGTAAGGGAACGTCGACGCGGACACCATGTCGCAGAGCCGCTCGAAGACCGAGAGGTACTGGCCCTCGAAGAGCGAGGCCGAGCCGCGAAGCCGACCCTGGAGTCGGACCATGACCGCGACGACGACGCCGTTGTAACGCACGGGGACGCACCACACCGGGACGTGGTCGTCGACGTCGTCAATGTTCGCCTCGCCCACCACGCGCTTGCCGTACTCGAAGGCCTGACGGACCAGCGGCCAGTTCCCCGCTCGATGTGTTGTCCCGACGAGGTCGTCGTTGATCGACGTCGAGCGGTTGTTGGGGCGCATCTGACCTACGACCACGAAGTACTCGTCGTCACGGTGGGTCTCGTCGACCTTGGTCATGAGGAGCATGTCGGAGAACGCGAGGTCCGCGAGGAGGGACCACGACGCGATGAATCGGATGAGGTGATCGATCGAGGGCTCGTCGAGGCGCGTTCTCTGGGTTGCGAGCTCGGCGAGCGTGGCCACTAGCTCACTCGCAGAGGGATCATCTGGCGTTGGCGATTGGTGTACGACGCCAACTCGTGGACGCCACGCGACTCGAGGAGCGTCGCCAGGTCGTCCGCGCGCTCACCAACGCGCTCCAAACCGTGCGCGTCCGAGGCCGTGGTGAACGTCACGCCCTTCGCCACGAGTCGGTCGAGGAATCCTTCGGCCGGGTACTGTTCTGCGACGGGCTTGCTCCACCCGGCGGAGGAACACTCGAGCGAGACGTCGACGTTCGCCGCCGACTCGGCCATCGCGTCCCAGTACTCGCCGGGGCTCTTCGCGTAGTAGCCAGCAACCTTGATGAGATCGGGGTGCGCGAGAACGTCGACGGCGTTCGCGGCACAGAGCTCATCCAGTGCCGTGGCGTACTCCTTCCAACTTTGATCGACGCCGCGCACGCTCCACTCGTGCAGGTCGACCTCGCTTTCGTAGTCGTCGAGGTGCCACGTCCCGAGCCAGTGCACCGAACCAATGAGCACGTCGAAGGGGTACTGCGCGAACAGTTCCGACACGACGTCCATCTGATCCTTGTAGTAGTCGACCTCGAGCCCGATCTTTACTGGGAGACCTTCGTCCTTCGCCAGTTGCGCGAGCGCCACGTACTCTTCGAGGGAGTTGCGCGCGTGAAAGTCCCAGTACTCGGCCATCGTGCGACTCGTTGGTTCGTGTCCGTAGCGCTGCCAGAACGGACCGATGACCGAGGCCACGTCGACGAAGCGGTGCGCGTGCTCGGTGAGGGCCAGTTCGTTGACGCCGTGTCGAGCCGCCTCGTCGCAGTATTGGGCGATTTGATCCAGGCGAAACCACACCGAAGACTCCGAGTGGGGCCAGAGGTGCAGGTGGTAGTCAATCACGAAGAGTTAGGCCGCGCCGAATCCTACGACCCGGTCGCTCGCGGGCGTTCCGAGTTCCACGTACGCAATTCGGCTGGCGGGGACGCCCACACGGCGACCTTTGCGATCGGTGAGCCAGAGGACCTTTTCGCTGCTCAGCGCCGCTTCGATTTCTTTCATGATCTTGTCCCGGTCAGCGTCAGTGGGCAGTTCGACGTCAATCTCCTTCATTGACTGCACGATGCCAATTCGAATATCCATGAGACTCCTCTGAAACGTTGATTTCTCACCCATGTTACGGCGCTGGGGCAAGATGAGAGACGTGAGCGATGAACCCACCTCCGAGCGCGCGCGGCGCTGGGCCGCGACGATGGGCGGTTACGAGGGCGCGAACGACGACGTGACCGTCGCGCACAAGGATTCGAAGGCCTCGCTTGGCCCACTCGGTGTCGATCGACCCTCACTCGCCGGCCCCCTTCACCAACGTGAGGAACTCCTTGACGCGCTCATGACGGCAGGCGCCACGAGAAGTGAGGGCGGCGGTAATCGCGTCAGCGAGGAAGAGCCCGACGAATTTCGTACCTGCTTCGAACGAGATCGCGACCGAATCCTTCACTCGAGTGCTTTTCGTCGACTCGCCGGAAAAACCCAAGTCTTCATTTTTCCCGACGATCACACGCGAACGCGTCTCACCCACGCCTTGGAAGTCGCACAGGTCGCCACCAGCATCGCCCGCCCACTCGGTCTGAACGTCGCCCTGACCGAGGCGATCGCCCTCGGTCACGACTGTGGTCACGGCCCCGGCGGCCACGCGAGCGAAGAGGCGCTCGAGCCCTTCGTCAAGGGCGGCTTCGATCACGCCACGTGGGGCGCGGACGTGTCACTCCTGGCTCTCAATCTCTGCGTCGAAACACTGGACGGCATTCGAAACCACTCGTGGTCTCGACCGGCGCCGAGCACGCCCGAAGGCGAGGTCGTCTCCTGGGCCGACCGCGTGGCCTACGTCTGTCACGACTTTGAAGACGCCGTCGCGGTGGGCATCGTCGTCGTCGACGACTTACCGGCCCTCGTTCGCGAGCGCTGCGGAGTACGTCGACGTGAACAACTCGGCGCCTTCATCAACGCCATGATCCGAACCATCCTTGCGACGGGCGTCATTGGCATGGACGCCTACCACGCCGAAGCGCTCGCCGCCTTTCGAGCCTTCAACTACGAGTCGATCTACTTGCGCGCGGCGTCGCGCCAACAAGCGTCGGCAGTCGTGGACATGATGCGCGGTCTCGTCGAGTACTACAGCGTTAATCCCTCGTTGATTCCCGACGTCGCCGCGCGCGGCGGCGAAATTGATAACGCAGCGGATGCTCTGCACGAAGCCGTCGCGTACGTGGCGGGTATGACCGACCGTTACGCCTGTCAGAGCGCCATCAACCTTCTCGGCTGGGACTCCGAACGACTGCCGAGTGGCATCGACCGCTAAGGCTGCGTCGCTCCCATAAGGTCGAACCTCATCGGCGGACCGCCGCGCATCCATTCGAGACGCAGTTCCGTGGTGCGAAGTGCCGAGCGTTCGTGGGGCAGAATCCAAAACTTGTTCGTTCGAACGGCGTTTTCAACGGCCGCGGCGACGACGGCCGCGTCGATGCCGGCGTTGACGGCGGTCGTGGCCGCGTCGGCGATCATGCGCGCGACGGGATCTTCGTTGTAACTCACGAGCTCGTTAGGCATGTTGCGTTCGGACTCGTGAATGCGGGTCTTCACGAAACCGGGGCACAGGACCGAGACGCCGACGTCTTTGCCGCTGAGGAGTAACTCTTGAAACAGCGACTCCGAGAGACCGACGACGGCAAACTTGCTCGCGCAGTATGAACCCATGCCGGGCGCGCCACCTAGCCCGGCGAGCGAGGCGGTGTTCACGACGTGACCGACGTTCTGCTCTAAGAAGAGCGGCACGAAGGCGTTGAGCCCGTGAATGACGCCGTCGAGATTCACACTCAAGAGCCAGTTCCAGATCGCCGTCGGCGTGCCGATGGCCGCACCACCGGCCGCGACGCCGGCGTTGTTAAAGACCACGTGCGCCGCGCCGAACTCCGCGAGCGCGGCGTCGCGTAGCGCGATGACGTCCTCCTCAACGGAAACGTCGGTGCGAAGGCCAATGACGTGGGCGCCGTCGCTTCGAAGATCGTCGACAACCTCTTGCAGGGTCGCCTCTTCGATGTCGCCGAGAACGAGATTGACGTGGGCGGCGGCGAACTGCTTGGCGGTCGCGAGTCCGATCCCACTTGCCCCGCCCGTGATGACCGCGGTCTTACCGTCTAACTCCATTGCTCCCCCTCGACTCGCTACACCAGCTTGAGTTCCTGACGATAGACGCGCGAAGGACCTTGCAGCGAGACTCGCGACGCGAGCTCGATAAAAGCCTTCGCGGCCTCGCTCTCGCGATCGGTGACGACGACGGGTTCACCCTCGTCGCCGCCGCGGCGCACCGCGGACTCGAGTGGGATCTGAGCGAGCAACGTGATGCCCAGTTCGCGCGCCAGTTGCTCTCCCCCGCCCGCGCCAAAGATCTCGTAACGCTTGCCGTCATCGCCGGTGAACCAACTCATGTTCTCGATGACGCCTCGAACCGACAGCTTGAGCTTTCGCGCGGCGTAGGCCGAACGCTGAGCGACACGTTGGGCGGCAGCCTGCGGGGTCGTGACGACGTACATCTCAATGCGCGGCAAGATCTCCGACAGCGTCAGTGCCACGTCACCCGTTCCGGGCGGCATGTCGATCAACAAGAAGTCCGGCTCGTCCCACCACGCTTCGGTGACGAGTTGTTCGATGGCCTTGTGCAACATGGGACCGCGCCAGATGACGGGCTGCGCGTCGTCGACGAAGTAACCCATCGACAGACAGCGCACGCCGTGCACCAAGGTTGGTATCACGGTGTCGCCGAGCACGATGGGGTCGTTCGTCGCGCCAAGCATCTTGGGCAGCGAGAAGCCGTACACGTCGGCGTCGAGGACACCAACCGAGTGACCCGCTTGCGCCAGCGCGATCGCGAGGTTCACGGTGACCGAGGACTTACCAACGCCACCCTTTCCCGACGAGATGCCGAGCACGCGGGTTTTCGAGAGCTTGTCGAGAAAGCGCGGGGAGGAGTCGCCGTGGTCGTGATCGCCGGGCCCCGCGTCAGCCGTCATCGCACCCCGGAGAAAGTTGCGCAGCGCCAGTCGCTCGTCGTCGTTCATGGTGCGAACGACAACGTCGGCGCCGGGCGCTCGTTCGAGCACGGCCTCGCGCAACGTTTCGAGGTGCGGCCAATTCGTTACCGGCAGCACGAGTTCGACACGTATCGCGTCGCCGCTCTCGTCTACTTCGCCGAGGAAACCCAACTCGGCCAGCGTTCGCACCAGTTGCGGTTCACGAATCGCGGCGAGGTCACTGCGAAGGAGGGGGTCAGGCGTCAAGGGAGTCCTTTAGATGGGCCCTTTGACAATACCGTCGCTCTTGGGCGCTTCACCCGTAAACTTCTGTCTGTGAGCACGCCCAACGAGAACGACCTCGATCCGGCACTGTTTACGGCTACCGTCACCAGCCTCACCCACTCCTTTGGTGACAGCACCCGTCGCAAGGTTTACTTCTACCTGCGTAACAATCCCGGCGCGACGGCGGGTGAGTTAGCGCTGCACTGTGACGTACACGCGAACGTCATTCGCCACCATCTCGAACGCTTGACCGAGGGTGGGTACGTCACCTTCGACAACGTACCCAAGACCACCGTCGGTCGACCCGCCAAGGGTTACCGCACCCTCGACGAGTCCGTGATGATGGAGGGATCCGTTCGCCGCGACGCTCTGTTGGTCGCACTCCTAGAGATGGCCCTCGAACGACTCGGGCCCGACGCCTCTGAGGCGATGGCCCACGACGTAGGCATCGAATACGGTCACACCCTGGTTGAGGCCATGGGCACGGGTGACTCCACGCGATCGGTGAAGACCGCCATGGTCTCCATCGCGGGACTCTTAACCGCTCACGGATTTAGCGCTCGTGTCGAGGGTGACGACGCTGCGAGTTCGGTCGTGTCGGACAACTGTCCCTTCGGCTCAGCCGCTCAGCACCATCCCGTTCTCTGCGCGGTCGATCGCGGGCTCATCGCCGGCATGCTCGAAGGACTCGGTGCCGAGCGCACCAACGTCACGTTGACGTCAAAGGCACTCGGTGACGACACCTGTCGAGTAACGGTCTAAGTCGCCACACTGAGAACGGCTCGAGTAGTACCTGGCGAACCCATTGCCCGGTCGCGACGTCGTTTGCGATGCCGACCCTTTACGTGATCGAATAGCTTCGACGCTGTACCATCAGCGCATGACCGACGTCATCGACCTGTTGCTCGAGCGACTCTGGCCTGGTCGTGACGTTCGTCTCGAGCCGTTGCCCGGCGGCATCACCAACGCCAACTACTTGGTCTCCTTCGGAGATGAACGCTTGGTCTTGCGCGTCGCGGGCGAGAACACTGAATTACTCGGCATTGACCGACGAGGCGAAACCGCGGCCAACGTGCTGGCTTCATCCTTGGGCATCGCACCTGAGATACACGCGCGGTCCGAGCACGAAGGTTGGATGGTCACAGAGTTTCTTCCGGGGCGACCCATTCCCTTTACCGAGATGGCCAGCGACGAAATGCTGGGCGCCGTCACGGCGACCTTGAGACGAATCCACGTGGCGGGAAAAATTCACACGTCATTCGATCCGTTCTCGATAATTGGCCGGTATCACGACATCGCACTTTCTCGTGGCGTTGACGAGCCTTTCAATTACCCTGCGGCTCACTCCGTGCTTGACCGGATCGGCAGCGTTCGACCCTTTCGGCCATCCGCCTTTTGCCACAACGACCTACTGAACGGCAACTTCCTTTACGACGGCGAAGTGCGCATTCTCGATTGGGAGTACGCCGGTATGGGCGACCCCTTCTTCGACCTCGCCAACTTCTCGACCAATCACGACTTCCCACTGACGTCCGACGTCATACTCCTCACGCGCTACTTCGGACGCTGTGACGACTCGCTGCTCGCCGTCCTCGCGTTGATGAAGTTGGTCTCGGAACTGCGCGAGGCCATGTGGGGGGTTGTACAGCTCGCGGTCTCCACGCTGGACGTCGACTTTGGTGCCTACTGCCAAGAGCGAAGCAACCGCTACGAGGTACTACTCGGTGCGATGGATCTCGACGAAACGCTCCACGCCGCATCGACGTTGCCGAGTAGCGAGCCCGAACTCGATCGCGGTCTCGACTAACTACGTACGCGGGCATTCGTCGGATCGAAGAGCGCTTCGGTCACCACCCGAGCACCGATCACTTGACCGAAGATGACGACGTCGACGCGCCGGCCCTCGTCGACGTCGCCCGTAGGCAGGTACGCGTACGCAATGGAGTGCCCCACGGTGTAGCCGTAGCCGGCGCTCGTGACTCGTCCAACGACACGCCCGTCGACGCGCACCGGCTCCGAACCAAGCGCGACGACTCGGGGATCGTCGAGGACGAGTCCGACGAGACGTCGGGTAGGCGCGCCGGCCGTTTCCAGGGCATCACGACCGATGAAGTCGCCCTTGTCCATCCGCACGGCAAAGCCGAGACCCGCCTCGAATGGAGTGTCGATGGAAGTGACGTCACTCCCCCACACGCGATAGCCCTTCTCGAGTCGAAGGGACTCGATCGCCTTGTAGCCACCGGGCGTCAAACCGTGCGGCTTTCCCGCAGTCATCAACGTGTCCCAAAGTGCGAGCGCGTACTCCGACGGACAGTAGATCTCCCAACCCAACTCGCCCACGAAGGTCACGCGTTGAGCGAGACACGGCACGGCACCAACATTCAGGTCGCGAGCCTTCATGTAACCGAAGGCGTCGTTCGAGCAGTCGGTCTCGGTGACGGACTGGAGTATCTCTCGAGCGAGCGGGCCCCACAGTGCGAAACACGCGAACTGCGACGTGACGTCCTCAACGACGACACGATCGTTCGCGTGTACTTGGGACTTAATCCACGCGCGGTCGTGGTTGCCGAAGGCCGTCCCCGTCACGAGTCGAAAGCGCTCCTCGTCGAGTCTCGTCACTGTCAGGTCGCACTCCACGCCGCCGCGCGGATTCAACAGTTGGGTGTACGTCAAGGAACCCGGTGCTTTGGCGACTCGATTGGCGCAAAGTCTCTCTAAGAAGTCGGCGGCGCCAGGACCCCTCACTTCCAACTTGGAGAACGACGTCTCATCGAACAACGCGGCTCGCTCGCGACACGCGTGATGTTCGGCACCAATGGCCGGGGACCACAGTCGTCCGGCCCACCCGCCGGGACGCAGTGATTCATCGCCGTCCTTCGCGTTCGACTCGAACCAGTTGACGCGCTCCCAGCCGCCCTTCTCGCCGAACGACGCGTCCAACGCGACGAGACGCGGGTAGGCCGGAGGGACGCGAAGTGGCCGTCCTGCTTGGCGTTCGTGACCGGGGAACTTCACGTCGTAGTACGTCGCGTACACCTCGTAGGTGCGCTTCAGCGCGTAGTCACGGCTGCGGTACTGAGGGCCGAAGCGCCGCGAGTCCATCTCCCACGTGTCGAGACCAGGCTGACCGTTGATGATCCACTCAGCCATGAGTTGGCCCATCCCGCCCGACCCCGCGATACCGTGCGCACAGAAACCGGCGGCTACCCAGAATCCTTCGACCTGCGTCGGACCCAGAATGAACTCACCATCGGGCGTGAAGGCCTCGGGACCGTTGATGAGTTTCACCACCTCCGCGTTCGCGAGGCTCGGCACACGAAGCGCTGCCGCTTCCATGATGTCGGCGAAACGGTCCCAGTCCTCGCTCAAGAGTTGGCTGTTGAAGTCACTCGCGATCCCGCCGAGACCCCACGGTTCGGGGTTGCGTTCGTAGCCCCCTGCGACCAGTCCGCCGCTCTCGCCGCGGTAGTAGACGAGACGCCCGGGGTCGCGCATGGTGGGCATGTCGCGCGGTAGCCCCGCGTCCTTCGTGATCACGTACTGATGCGCCATTGGAATGATCGGCACGTGCACACCCGCGAGGCGTCCAATCTCGTGGGCGTAGATGCCGCCCGCGTTCACCACCACCTCACACTCGATGAGACCACGACTCGTCTCGACGCCCGTGACGCGACCCCGCTCGACACGTACGCCCGTGACCCGGGTGTCGGTATGGATCGTCGCCCCTCGTTGGCGCGCTCCCTTGGCAAGAGCCATGGTGACTTGGCTCGGGTCAAGGAAACCATCGGTCGGTAGATAGGCCGCGCCGAAGACGCCGTCGGTCGTCATGACCGGGAAGCGTTCCTGCGCTTCGTTGGCCGAGATGAGGTGAAACGGCAGGCCGAACGTCTCCGCCCAGTCCGATTGACGTTGAAGCTCTTCCATGTGCTCAATCGAGGACGCCAGTCGCAGTGAGCCCACTTCTCGCCAGCCGGTCTCGAGGTCAACTTCATCGCCGAGGGTTCGGTACAGCTCAACCGAGTTCATCATCATCCGCGTCAAGCTGAGCGATCCGCGCAACTGACCGACGAGACCGGCCGAGTGGAACGTCGAGCCGCTGGTCAGTTGCGAGCGCTCGACCAGGACGGCGTCGCTGAGCCCGAGACGAGCGAGCCAGTACAGAATCGAGCAGCCGCCGATGCCGCCGCCGATGACGACAACACGCGCACGATCCGCCATCGGTGCTTGAGACGACGACACTGATACCACTCCCTCAATCAATCTGTGAGGAGAACGTGCCACCCCCACGCTCTTGAGAGGGTACACCGACCTCAATTTCGTCGTCACGTGCGGCGACCACGAGGTAATTGACAAGTGTTGAGGCCGTGGCTAACTTAACGGTCGACGGCAACTAGACACTTCGTAGAGTCCGTTCAGGGGGACGAGTCACGGACCACAGTGTGGTTCATTGGCGCCGTGACGAGAACCCGTGGTGGTACCTGGGTGGCGAGGCAACCCAGTGCGTTCCCCGTGCGCTGTGCCCTTACACCCCGAGTGTTCCGAGAGAGCCGAACAACGCTGTTGCCGGTCTGACGTAGCCAGTTCGACTACGCGATCACGTCAAGGGGAGAGTCACAATGGAATCAGACGGTTCAACATCCGCAGTCGGCGCCATAGCGCCAGCGTACTCAGCAACCGACAGCTCGGACGCTCAAGATCTCGCGTCCTTTGGTTACAAACAAGAACTGCACCGCACGCTCGGGCTCTTCAGTTCCTTCGCCGCGGCCTTCAGTTACATCTCACCGTCGACCGGTATCTTTACGCTGTTCTCCTTCGGACTCATCACCTTGGGTGGCGTCTTCATCTGGTCCTGGCCCATCGTGGCGCTCGGCCAGATCATCGTCGCGCTCAACTTCGCCGAGGTCTCCAGTCACTATCCGGTCGCCGGATCCGTGTTCCAGTGGACCAAGTACTTAGCGGGTCGTCCCTTCGCCTGGTTCACCGGGTGGATCTACATCTTCGCCGGCATCCTCACCGTGACCGCCGTCGTGGTGACCATTCCGCTCACCGTGCTTCCCGCGCTCGACAACATGGGCTGGCACGTGAACGCGGGTGCCCTCCACGATCAGATTTGGGTAGCCGCCATCACGCTCGTCGTGATAACCATCCTCAATATCTTCAGCGTCAAGCTCGTCGCCACCGTCAACAACACCGGGGTCTTCTTCGAGATCATCGGCATGGTGGTCTTCGCGATCATCATGCTCATCGTCCACCACCACCAGTCCATCTCCGTGGTGACCAACAGTGGAGGAATCCACGTCACGTTGCCGGCCTTCTTCGCGGCGATGTTCATGAGCCTGTTCGTGATCTACGGTTTCGACACCGCGTCCACGTTGTCCGAGGAGACCCACGACCCCCGTCGTCGCGCTCCCCAAGCGGTGTTGATGTCCGTCGGTGGCGCGTTCGTCATTGGTGGCATATTCCTCGTGGCGTTGTTGATGGCCATCCCGAATCTCTCCACGGCCATCAAGGCTGGATGGGGACCGGCCCAGATCATCGACGCCAACTTCTCCAAGTTCTGGGCGACCGTCTACCTTCTCGTTGTCACCGCCGCCATCTTCGTGTGCTGCATGGCGATCATGGCCGCGACGGTGCGCCTGTGCTTCGGCATGGCTCGCGACAATCGACTCCCCGCTTCTCGCCACCTCGCCCGAGTTCACCCGAAGCTGCGCACGCCGATCTGGTCGTGCATCGCGGTGGCCGTCGTCGCTGCCATACCCATGCTCAAGTACGCCGGTGCCGGCATCGTGGCTATCGCCGCGACGGCGATGATCTACCTGTCGTACTTCCTCGGCAACATCGCGATCCTGTGGGCGAGGACGCACGGCTGGCCGAAGGTGCACGCACCGTTCAAGTTGGGCCGCTGGGGAATGTTCGTGAACATCCTGGCGCTGGCGTGGGGCGGCAGCATGCTCGTCAACTTCGCCTGGCCCCGAGCCGCGAGCAACCCCGAACCCAACCAGACCAACGGACTGCTCAACCTCGGCCTGCACTGGCTTAACAAGATCCCCATCCTCTACACCGTGCTCGCGTTCGTTCTCATCGTCGGCACGCTCTACTACGTGGCTTCGGCGAGAAGGCACTCGGCACCCGTCGTCGTGCCGGTCGACGTCGACGCCTAGACCGCGAGTTCTACGAGGTCGGGAGTTTTAGTTGTAAAAGAAACGGTCGCGCGATGGCGAGCTGTGCCGACGAGGGCTTCAAGGCGAGAAAGACCTTGAACTCACTCTTGGCGAGAGCCACGTTGCCCGGGGTCGAGTCCGCGACGATGGCGTAGTAGAGACGTGGTGCGGGGTTTCGCGGCGCGTAGGTGATGGCCTGACGAAGGTCCTTTATGCCGAGTGCCACGAGCGTGGGGTTCGTGTTCGAACTCCCGGCCGAGAAGTCCAGCCAGCCGATCTGCGTCAACGCCGCCACGTTCTTCGGACTGAGTGTCAACACTTCTTGGTAGGCGGAGAGCGCCGCGAGGACGTTGCCGTTGGCGACGTCCGCCTCGGCTTCGCCGAGTAACTGCGTGACTTGTTGGGCCTTTCCGAGCGACACGTTGCCGGTGACGGAGTTACCCGCCTGTCGCACCGAGAGTGAGGAGTACAGCACGACGATGACGGCCACCAAAAAACATCCGAGTCCCGCGAGGAGGATCCAGGGTCGGCGACGGCGCGCCGGACGCTTTCGCGTGTTCTCGTCCGTCGCCTCAGCGAGTTCCTCATAGGCCCGACGAAGCGCGACCTCTTCACGGGCCTCGATGGTGGCGGCTTGCAGTCTGGTCAGTTCGCCCGCTTCGAGCTCTCGACGAGCGTCGGCCAGTGAGGCCTCGCGCAGCGTGATCTCGTCACGGATCTGCTGCTCGCTTCGCTTCAACGTCGCCTCGTCAGTCGAATCGCGCTCGCGACGAGGATCACGAGTCCGAGGAGCGGCACGACCCAGAGCAGGACGCCGAGACCCGACGTGGGCGGACTCAGCAAGATCGACGTGCCGTAGGCCGATTCGAGCGACGTCAAGATCTTGTCGTCGGACTGTCCTTCGTGCACCTTGGTCGCGATCTCGTGACGCACGGCGATCGCCGACGTGGCGTTACTCACCGCTACCGAGAGATCGTCGCACGACGGACAGCGCACCAACGTTTCCAAGTGAGCGATCCGCGCGCTCGCGTTCGAGCCGTGAGGGTTCAGCACCACGGCAAAGGTTACGACCGCGACGAACGCCACGCACCATAGAACGAAGGATCGAAGTATGGTCACGCCTTCACTTTGGCCACGGCCTCTTCCAGCTGTCGCGTGCTCACCGGTCCGATCAGCGTCGCCGCGACGACGCCCTTCGCGTTGATGATGAACGTGGTGGGCGGCGCGGTGACGCCGTAGCGATTGGCGATGACGCCGCCCGAGTCCACCACCGAGGGATAGAGCGATCCGTAGTGGGTGGCGAAGGCCTCGGCGGCACTGAGCGAGTCGTTAAAGACCACGCCCAGCACGACGACGCCCCGGTTTCTCTCCTGCCAGGCGAACGTCGACAGGTTCGGTGCTTCCGTCACGCAGGGGCCGCACCACGACGCCCAGAAGTTCACGACGACGACCTTGCCGCGGTCACTCTCAATATTGAGCGCGGACCCGCCGCCGAGTCGTGCGCCCGAGAGGGCCGGCGCTCTCTTACCCAGCAGAGGACTCTGGGTGTTCGTGGCGTTCACTATCGGGTGACGCGTCGCCAAGAAGAGTGACAACGCCACCACGACGACGATCGCCGCCAGCGCGCTCACCATGACGGAGCGTTTCACGACGACGCCTCGTCGCCGTAGCGACGGCGAAAGAACGACAGCGCACTACCGAGACCAATGGTCAGTCCACCCAACCACAACCACGCGAGCAACGGCTCGACGGTGACGCCCAGCACGACCGAGCCCGACGGCAGATTGTCCTGCACCTGCGCGCCCGAGGTGGAACCGTTGCCGCCAACGGCGTCGAAGGTGACGTAGACGTCGCGCGCGAAGTTCGAGTCAATGGCTGGCGTGCCGACCGTCGTGCCGCCCCGGCCGTGGTACGTCGTGATGGACGGACGCAGTTCGTGTCCGTCCACGGTGACCTTCAACTGGGTTGCGGATTTGAGTGCGTCGTTCACGGCGTGAAAGCCCGAGAAGAGAACCAGCTGGCCGTCAACGACGGTGCTCTGGCCGGAGGCGAGCGTCACTTCGGCGCGCGTGACGTACGTCGTCGAGGTCACGATGCCGAGGGCCAAGATCACGACGCCCAGGTGCACGATCATTCCGCCGGTCGCTGGCGCGCGAAGCACGCTACGCCACGACCCGCGTCGGATCGCCGCCACGAGCGAGCCGCGAAGCGTGCGCAGTGCCGCGCCGGCCGCGAGCACCGAGAGAAAGACCGCGACCACTTCCGCCGGACGTCGTACGTCGAAGACGAGAAGGAGAGCGACGGCCACGATACCGGCCCAGGCACTTACGCGAGTGCGTCCCCAGAGGACCTTGGCGTCGGCACTTCGCCAGCTGACCAGCGGGGCTACCGCCATGAGTACCAACAGCACCACCGCGACCGGCGCGGCCACCGAGGCGAAGTACGGCGTGCCCACGGTGACCTGCGTGCCGTTGATGGCTTGGTAGAGCAGTGGAAAGACCGTGCCCAGCAAAACCACGATCGCGAAGCCCACGAAGAGGATGTTGTTCGCGACGAAGAGCCCCTCGCGCGAGAGGGGATGATCGACGCCGACTGGCGCTCGCAGTCGGTCGCCGCGCCACGCGAGAAGACCGGCGCCCAGAACGACGATCAAGAAGAAGAAGGTGATCAAGATAGGCCCGAGCGTGCTCGACGAGAACGCGTGCACGCTCACGAGGACGCCTGAACGAGTGAAGAACGTCCCGAGGATCGTCAGCGCGAACGTCGCGACCGCGAGCGAGAGGTTCCACACCCGAAAGAGACCACGTCGGTCTTGGACGATCACCGAGTGGATGTAGGCCGTCGCGGTCAACCAGGGCAAGAGGGCAGCGTTCTCCACCGGGTCCCAACCCCAAAAGCCGCCCCAGCCGAGTACTTGATAGCTCCACCACGCGCCGAGCACGATGCCGAGTGATAACGATCCCCAGGCCAGCACGGTCCAGCGACGTTGCTCGAGGGGCCAACGATCTTGGACGCGTCCGGTGATGAGCATCGCAATCGCGAAGGCGAAGGGGACACTGAAGCCGACGAAACCCAAGTAGAGGAGTGGTGGATGGATGGCGACCAGCGGATTGTCCTGTAACAAAGCGTTCGGACCGGCGCCCTGGTGCACGAGCGCGGCGTTGTGGATGAAGGGATCGGCCGGGCCCATCATGAGCAGCGTGAAGAACCCGCCAACGCAAAAGAGCACCATCCCCGCCCAACGAACCACCGCGTCGGCCGCGTCACGGCGATAGAAGTACAGAACGCCCAAGGTCACGGCCGACTGCAGGAGGACCCACAACATGAGTGAACCCTCGAGAGCCGACCACATACCCGTGATGGAGTAGAGCAGCGGCGTGAAGGTGGCGTTGTTCTCTGCCACGTAGGCGAGTGAGAAGTTGTGGGTGACGAGCGCGAACTCCATCACCGCAACGGCCGCGACGATGCCGAAGAGCGACAGCCCCGCCCACCAGAGCGCGCGCGACGCTCGTTGGTGGCGTAGGGCGGCGATCTGCTCGATCACGCCACCCAGCGCGCCGACGAAGCAGATATACAGTGCGACCCGACCGAGCCACGTCAGGGTCATCGAACCGTCCCGTTGGGGGCCTTCACGCGCTTGGGATGCGCCGCGATGTACGACGCCGTGTGCTTCACCAAGATCTGCGTGCCGTAGAACGAGTCCGACGTCGAATTCGTGAAGTGGCCAACGACGACCACGGGGATGTTGGCCTGGAAGAGTTGGGGCGGTGAGCCGTGCGCGTTGACGAAGACCGCCTTGCCGCCTCCGGTCATCTCGAACGACGCGCCGCTCGACGTGCGGCTAATGCTGTGGCGTTTCACGACGCCCTCGAGTCGTATCGTCTCGGTGCCGAGTTTGGCGCGCGAACCCATGGCTTGGGGAATCGTCTCGAAGTAGTTGAGCGAGTGAAGTAACCCTTGGCTCAGGAGCGCCAACACCGCGAGGGCGAGGACGACAAGGACGCCAATCGTGCGCCACCGCCCTCGGCGTTTCGAGGGTGGTGCGTCGACGGGGGTGAGATCGAGCGTTATCTCAGCGCTGGGCACGTCGTCCTCGCCACCAGATTGACAGCGCGTACAGCGCTAACCCCCCAAAGGCGAAGGCGTAGCCCGCCACGACGTAGCCCATCAGTGAACTCCCTCACGACGCCGTTGCGCGAGCGCCTCGTCGAGCGACACGCGCTGGCGCTCTTCGCGCAACACTTCCACTCGGTACCGTTCGCGTAACAGCCAGAAGAAGAGCAGGGTGAAGGCGGCGAGACTTATGAACAACGTCGTGAGCATGATGCCGTGCACTTTGAAGTTCCCGCCCGGCGTGAAGACCGACGCGCCCTGGTGCAGGGTCTTCCACCACTGCACCGAGAAGTGAATGATCGGCACGTTGATCGCGGCGAGGATGGCCACGACCGCACTACGACGGGCCTGCAACTCGAAGTCGTCGTTCGCTCGACGAAGGGCCAAGTACCCAACGGCGAAGACGCCGAGGATCGCCGTCGACGTCAGTCGTGCGTCCCACGCCCACCACACACCCCAGGCTGGACGTCCCCAGATGGAACCCGTGATGAGCGTCAAGATAATGAAGACGAGGCTGACCTCCATGGCGCAGTGTGCAACCCGGTCCATCACGACCGAACGTGAACGCTTCCAGAGGTAGAGCGCACTCGCGATGGTCGCCGTGCCAAAGGAGAGGTAGAGCGCCACCCAGGCGACGGCCGGGTGAACGTAGAGAAGTCGAGCGAGATTGCCTTGGACCTTGTCGGGTGGGGTGACCCAGAGACCGAGCCAGAATGTTAAAGCCAGCAAAACAAGCGTGACCGGTCCGAGTAGGCGTTGGGAGAGCAGTTTCATCATGATTCCTCCAGAACACCGTAAAGCAGAATGCCGATGCCCAGGTAGGCGACCAGAGCGACGAGGGAAATTAGCCACCATCGCCAGAGTGCGCCGCCGTGGAGCGCGGCGCTGAACGAGCGTTCGCCAGCGATCAGTAGCGGCGCGAAGGCCGGGAGTGACAGTACCGGTAACAGCGTCACCGGTCCCTGTCCCCCACCAGTGAGCGCGCCGTAGAGCGTGCCCGCGGCCGCGAGCGCCCCGAGCGTCACGACGACGCTGGGTAGCGCCGACAACGTCCCCGCGAGCGCCGTGTGCAGGACCAGCACCGCGCCACCGAGCAGTACCAGGCCCGTGAGCCACAGCTCGACCGCCAGCGCGAGTGCCTTGCCCAAGAAGACACCCGCGGGGTCGAGTCCCAAGGTCGCCACCGACGCCCGGGTGCCGGGCGAACCCTCGATGACTTGGCTGCGGTTGATCATGAGCAGCGCCACGAGCAACATCACCAAATAGAACAGTCCCGGCCCCGCGCTCGAGTGACCGGCGTGCGTTGGACCCAGCGCGAGGCCACTCAGCACGAGCGCCATGACACCAAAGGGCAACACCTGCCAGAGCAGCACTCGACTACGTTGTTCGATGCGCAGGTCCTTCACGGCGACCAACCAAGCGGTGCGAATCACGATCGGTCGGCCACGACGAGGCCGCCCGCCAGCGTGATCGTGCGTGGTGCGAGCGTTCTTGATCGAAGAGGATCGTGCGCGCTCACGACCACCGTCGCGCCACTGTCGACAACGTCACCGATGAGTTGGTCGAAGAACGTTCTCCCGTCGTCGTCGAGCGAGGCGTACGGCTCGTCGAGCAGCCACAACGCGGGACGACGAAGGAGCAACCACGCGAGGCCGAGTCGACGGCGCTGACCGGCGCTCAACTGCTTCGCGCTCGTCGCCGCTCGACTGGAGAGTCCCACACGTTCGAGGACGCTCGCGACCTCACCCGTCGGGCGCGCGAGCGCTTTCGCCGCGAAGACGAGATTCTCACTCGCGCTGAGGTCGTCGTAGAACGAGCCTTCGTGTCCAAGCCAACCGACCCGTCGGCGAAGTTCCCGTAGGTCACCTTTCAGGTCGACGCCGGCGACGACGCCGGCGCCGCTCGAGAGCGTGACCAGTCCCGCGAGAAGTCGTAACAAGCTGGTCTTGCCGGCGCCGTTCGCGCCGGTAACGACGGTGAGCGAGGAAGGAGCGAGGTCGAGGTTGACCCCACTGAGGAGAGGAAAGCCACCGACGAGCACGACCGCGTCACGAAGAGTGACTTCGGGCGAGGGACTACTCATCAAAGAAGGTCAACGCTGGATCGCTTTGAGGTCCGCCTCGACCATCATCTCGACCAACGCGTAAAAGTCCGTCTCACACTTCCAACCAAGGACCTCGTGCGCCTTGGTGGCGTCTCCGACGAGTAGATCGACTTCGGCGGGCCGGATGAAGGCCTGGTCGACGGTGACGAACTCTTCGTAGTTCAGTCCGGTGATGGCGAAGGCGACCTCGCAGAGTTCGCGCACCGTGTGGGTCTTGCCCGTGGCGACGACGAAGTCGTCGGGCTCGTCACGCTGGAGCATCAGCCACATCGCGCGCACGTAGTCCTCGGCGTAACCCCAGTCACGTTGCGCGTCGAGGTTCCCGAGGCGCAGCTCGCTGTCGAGTCCGGCCTTGATCCGCGCCACGCCGTGGGTGACTTTTCGCGTGACGAACTCGATGCCTCGACGAGGTGACTCGTGGTTGAAGAGAATCCCGCTCGAGGCGTGCAGGTGGTAGCTCTCGCGGTAGTTCACCGTGATCCAGTGTCCGTAGACCTTCGCGACCCCGTAGGGGCTTCGCGGGTAGAGCGACGTGCTCTCGTCCTGGGGCACAGTGCGGACCTTGCCGAACATCTCCGACGAGCTGGCCTGGTAGAAACGAATCTCGGGGTCCACGATGCGAATCGCGTCGAGCATTCGCGTGACGCCGAGCGCGGTCGCCTCACCGGTCAAGACCGGCTGGGCCCACGAGGCTTGGACAAAACTCTGGGCGGCGAGGTTGTAGACCTCGCTCGGGCGGTAGTCGCGCAACACGTTGATGAGCGACACTTCGTCCATCAAGTCGCCGGACACCAACGTCAGGCGCTCTTGGATGTGACTGATGCGCTCGATATTGACCGTGGAACTCCGCCGCATGAGACCAATGACTTCGTAGCCCTGCGCGAGGAGCAGTTCGGCCAAGTAGGAGCCGTCTTGACCTGTAATGCCCGTAATCAATGCGCGTTTGGCCACCGCATTTCCTCCACAGCTTGGGCACCGACGAGCGTCACCACCGCGACCAACTCTACTACTGGGACTAAATATCACCCCTCGTCCTAGCCTTGGCGCGTGGCCCACCTCGTTGTCGTGAGTTTCCGCCTGGGCGGCACTGACGGCGTGAGTATTGAAGCCGCCAAGTGGATCGACGCCTTCGAGGCAATGGGCCACCACGTGACGACCCTCGCGGGAGAAGGTCGCGCCGACGCGATCATGCCCGAGCTCGCGATACGAGCGACGAGCGCGCCGCGACTCAGTGACGTGGCGCGTATCCTCGGTGACGCCGAACTCGTTGTAGTTGAGAACTTCGTCTCACTCCCCCTAAACGTCGCGGCGCGAGACGTGCTCTATCAGGCACTCGAGCATCACCGAGCGCTCTTTCACCATCACGACCTGGCTTGGCAACGAGAGCAGTGGCGAGACGACGACACACCACGCGATCGATCCCATTGGCGCCACGTGACGATCAACGACCTCTCACGACGTGAACTCGAAGCGCGCGGTGTTCACGCGACCACTATTCGAAACTCCTTTGACTGCGATCCGCCCGCAGGGCGTCGCGACGCGACGCGCCGAGCCCTGGGCGTGACGAACGAGCGCGTTGCCTTGGTGCCCACGCGCGCGATTCCGCGCAAGAACGTCGAGGGCGCCTTCGCGTTCGCTGAAGCCCTCGGCGCCGTCATCTGGCTGCTCGGCCCGGCCGAGGACGGCTACGGCCCATCGCTCGACGCGCTCATCGCCACGTCACGCGTTCGAGTCATTCGAGGGCTGCCTGAAGGGTTCGACGTGCACGACGCCTACGGCGCTTCGGACGTCGTGGTGATGCCTTCGACCTGGGAGGGCTTCGGTAATCCCGTCCTCGAATCCGTGACGCACCGCCGAGCGCTCGCCGTCTACCCGTACCCGGTCTTGCGTGAGATTGAATCATTTGGTTTTCGCTTCTTCGGGCTCGACGACGTCATCGGCGTCGAGAACTTTCTTAAGAATCCCGACGACGAACTCTTTGATCACAACGTCGCCATCGCCCGCGCGCACTTCAACGTGGCGCACCTTCGCGCTCGCTTGACCCCGCTCCTGAGCGCGTTAGGCGTTAAAGGAACCCAACTAGGCTCTCGTTGATGGTCATCAATGACGAGCGATCTTCCCAGAGCGAACGCACGCCTCACGCCGAGCGTCGCGATCAACTGCTGCTCGTCGCGAGGTCCATCTTCGCCGAGCGCGGTTTTCAGGCGACCACGATGGACGACATCGCCAAGGAGGCTGGCTTCACGAAGCCCATCCTCTACCAGTACTTCGAGTCCAAGACCGAGCTCTATCGCGAAATAGTGAACCAGACCGCGCAGAAACTCCTCACCTCGCTGCGTGACGCCGTCGCCGCGGTGGATTCACCTCGAACGAAGATCGAAGTCGCCTTTCGCGTCTACTTCGAGATGGTCGTGAGCGAGACCGACGCCTTTCGCATTCTCTTCATCCACTCGCACGAGGGCGAAACCAAGGGCGACCTTCGAGCCGTCGAACTCGGCCTCGTCTCGTTCCTCGAGCCACTCATCGCCGTTCGCATCAAGCCCGACCACCGCCGCCAACTCGCCGCGGGCGTCGTGGGTATCGCTGAAGGTGCCGCGACGGCGTGGCTCATTCAACAAGAGGGAAAGGGCTGGCCCACGCCGACGCCCGGCGTCGCTGAGCGTCTCGCGTCACGAAGTGCCACGCTCGCCTGGGGCGGACTGCGCTCCGTCGAACTCGACTAACGCTCATCGTCGCTCACGATCGTCGAAAAGACCTGCGCCAGTTCCCAGAGTTTCGACGCGCACGCGTCGTAAGTCGCCTGGTCCCCTCCAGCGGGATCGTCGACGTCAAAAGCTGGGAGTGGCGCACGAGACGCGACGAAGCGCAGTTGCTCATCAAAGCTGAGATCGAGCGGCGCTTCGCGCACGAACTGGTGAAATAACACCGTCTTGGACGCGGCTTCGGGAAAGTTCATCCGGACGAAGTTGACGTGACTCGCTTCGCTCGTCAAGATCGCGTCCGACCACGACACGTCGTCACCCGAGAGTTGGTGGCTTCGGTGAGCGCCGTAGTGGTGTTCGCCCATGTCGCTGAGGGCCAGCATTGCGTCCCTCGTGCGCGAACTCATCGCACTTCCTTCAACGACGTGGGTGCCGGCCGTTCGAACGGTCCAGTCGAACCCGCCGGCTTCGGCGAGGCTCTCGAACATGAAGCCCAACATCACCGACCGCGCGACGTTACCCGTGCAGAGTGTCACCAACTTGAGAGACGAAGCCATCGCCGTACGAAATCGAGCCGCTAGCGAATCTGTACACCCGAGATCGCTCGCGCGATGATGAGACGCTGGATCTCGCTGGTTCCTTCGAAGATCGTGTAGATCTTCGAGTCACGGTGCCAGCGCTCTACCGGATAGTCGCGCACGTAGCCGTACCCTCCGAGGATCTGGATCGCTTCCTCGGTCACTTTGACGGCCGTCTCGCTTGCGAAGAGTTTGGACATCGAACCCTCACCACTGGTGAAAGGTTGGTGCGTCGCGGCCATCCAACTGGCGCGCCAGATGAGGAGGCGTGACGCGTCGATGCTCACCTTCATGTTGGCCAGTTTGAAGGCGATTGCTTGATTCTCGATGATCGCTCGGCCGAACTGCTTGCGTTCCTTGGCGTAGTCGAGCGCGTACTCGTACGCCGCGCGCGCGATTCCGAGCGCCTGGGCGCCCACGGCCGGCCTCGTGGCCTCAAAGGTCGCCATCGCGGCCTGGCCCGACGCGCGCTTACCCTCTCGAACGCGCGCCAACTTCTCGTCCAGCTTCTCCTTGCCACCGAGCAGACACGCACCCGGTACTCGACAGTTCTCGAGGATGACCTCGGCGGTGTGGCTCGCGCGGATACCCATCTTCTTGAACTTCTGACCCATGCTGATACCCGGCGTGCCTTCGGGCACGATGAACGAGGCCTGGCCCCGACTGCCGAGCTTCGGGTCGACCGAGGCCACGATGACGTGAATGTTGGCTATGCCGCCGTTGGAGATCCAGGTCTTCGTGCCGTTCAAGATCCACTCGTCGTGTGCTTCGTCGTAGATCGCGCGCGTACGAAGTGACGAGACGTCACTGCCGGCGTCGGGCTCGGAGACGGCGAAGGCGGCAAGTTTGATGTCGTCGGGTGTACCGAAACAGCGCGGCACCCACTCCATCTGCTGTTCGGGCGTGCCGTTGGCGACGATCGCCGCCACGCCCAAGGTGGTACCCATGATTGACATGCACAGGCCGGCGTCGCCCCAGGCGAGCTCTTCAAGGGCGATCATGAACGAAAGGCCGGTCTTGTCGCTGATGGCGTTCATCAAGAAGTCGAGGCCGTACACGCCGAGTTTGGCGGCCTCTTGGATAAAGGGCCACGGTGTCTCTTCGCGCTCGTCCCACTCGGCGGCGATGGGTCGCATCTGCTGCTCGGCGAAACCGTGCAGCCAGTCACGCAGGGTGATCTGGTCCTCGTTGAGTTGCATCGAAAAATCGCTCATGTCGCACCTTGGGGATCGAAGAAGTTACTTGGTAGTAACCAAACGTACCGTAGAGGAGGCCAGCACACAAAAAACAGCCGCCGCCCGAAGGCGGCGGCTGTTTACAACGAAGAAATGGTCGTTAGTTAAGAATGACGCGCTTAGCTAACGGGCCACGATCGCCGGGTTCGATGTCGAACTCGACGGCCTGGCCTTCGACGAGCGTCTTTCGCCCGTCACCTTGAATCTCCGAGTAGTGAACAAAGACGTCTGGTTGGCCATCGACAGCGATGAATCCCCAACCCTTTTCGTCGTTGAACCACTTGACGGTTCCTGCAGCCACTGTGGGCCTCCTTATTACTTTTACTTCCGGAACTCCGGTTTTGGGAGGGAACCACAACGGCAACCTCAGGGATAACGCTACTTGGTCAGGGCCTGAGAGAACAAGAGGATTTATGGACGGCGTATAAGAGTGCCCGAAGCCCCATCTTCCACGATCCAGCCCCTTTCGACGAGCTCGTCACGCAAAAGGTCAGCCTCAGCCCAGTTTCTTGCCACTCGGGCGGCGTCGCGCTGAAGAACGAGCCTTTGCGTGACCTCGTCCACGACGTGGCTACCCGCGAGGAGCGAGAGTCCGAGGGCACCAAAGAGGGCGCTCACGGACTGGGCCAGTCGTCGAGCGGACGCCTCGTGGCCCTCGTCGGCCATGACGTTGGCGCTACTCAGGGCGTCGAAGAGTTCGGCCACGGCGCTGGGCGTGTTGAGGTCATCGTTCATGAGCGTCGCGACGCGTTCGAAGAGCTCCAGTGATTCGTCCTCCCACGCGTGCGACGAGGCCAGTTCCAGGTTCTCGCCCGCGAGCACGGGAAGCCCGAACCGGCGCGCCAACGAGTCGAGTCGATCGAGGGCGCGTTCCGCGTCCGCGATCGTCGAGGGCTTCACGTCGATTGGCGAACGGTAGTGCGATCGAAGGACCAAGAGTCGATAGGCCCGTGGATCGGTCATTTCAAGAAGTTCGGTCAACGACGTGAAGTTGCCGAGCGACTTACTCATCTTTTCGTCGCCCACCATGACCCAGCCGTTGTGGGCCCAGTGTCGCGCGAACGTCTTGTGCGCGGCTTCAGCCTGGGCCCGTTCGTTCTCGTGGTGGGGGAACTTCAGGTCGAGGCCACCACAGTGCAGGTCAAAGCTCTCACCGAGGAGGTCGAGCGACATGACGACACATTCGGTGTGCCAGCCGGGTCGGCCATCGCCGAAGGGCGCGGGCCAACGCGGCTCGTCGGGCTTGGCGTTCTTCCACAGGGCAAAGTCGAGGGGCGAGCGCTTTTCGTCGTTCCCTTCGACTCGCGCGCCCACCCGTAGGCTTTCCAGGGGTTGACCAGCCAAAAGGCCATAGTCCGGCACCGACGAGACGTCGAAGTAGACCCCGTCACTGGTGACGTACGCGACGTCGCGCTCGAGGAACGACGCGATCAGTTCGACCATCTCATCGACGTAGTGCGTCGCGTGGGGCGTGTCGTCGGGACGCGCGACGCCCAAGCGGTCCATGGCGCCCCACCACTCTGCTTCGTACTGGGTGACGACGGCGTTCTCACTGCGCGACTCGCGACTCGCGCGCGCAATTATCTTGTCGTCCACGTCGGTGATGTTCATCACGTAGTGGACGCTCAGTCCCTGGAAGGTGAACCAGCGCCTCGCCACGTCCCAGACCAGCGTGAAACGCCCGTGACCCAGGTGGGGGAGATTATCGACCGTGGGGCCACAGACGTACATCGACACGCGCCCGGGACTGCGCAGGCTGAGGTCGCGGACCTCGCCGCGAGCCGTGTCATAGAGGCGAATCACTGTTCTAAACTACGCCAACCATGACTGACGCTTCCACGCCCTTCGCCCACGCCGTGCCGGAAAAGCCCTCCGTCGACGGCCTGGAAGCAACGTGGCTCGCCCGTTGGGAGGAGGAGTCCACCTACCGGTTCGACCGCGGGGCGACCCGCGAGACGGTCTTCAGTATCGACACCCCTCCCCCTACCGTCTCGGGTGAGCTGCACATCGGCCACGTCTTTAGCTACACCCAGGGCGACGTCGTGGCCAGGTTCTGGCGCATGCGCGGCAAGGACGTCTTCTACCCCATGGGCTGGGACGACAACGGGCTGCCCACCGAGCGGCGCGTCGAGAACTTCTATGGGGTGCGCTGTGACCCGACGCTCCCCTACGACCCCCACTTCGTCGCGCCCGAGAAGGCCGCCGAGAAGAAGATCTCCATATCCCGACGGAACTTCGTCGAACTGTGTCACCTTTTGACGGCCGTCGACGAGGAGGCCTTCAAACGCCTGTGGCGCTACCTCGGCATCAGCGTCGACTGGTCGCTCGAGTACACGACGATCTCGCGCGAAGCCCAGGCCATCTCCCAGCGCGGGTTCTTGGAGATGCTGGCGCGAGGCGAGGTCTACTCCAACGTCGCGCCGACCTTATGGGACATCGACTTTCGAACAGCCGTCTCCCAGGCCGAGCTCGAGGACCGCGAACGACCCGGCACCTACCATCGGGTGTCCTTTCAGCGCGCTGACGGTAAGGGCGCCATCGACATCGAGACCACCCGCCCCGAGATGCTCGCGAGTTGCGTCGCGCTCGTCGCGCACCCCGAGGACGAGCGCTTCAAGGGTCTCTTCAATTCGAACGTCGTCACGCCGCTCTTCAAGGTCGAAGTGCCCATCCTCGCGCACGAGCTCGCCGACCCCGAGAAGGGATCGGGCATCGCCATGATCTGTACGTTTGGCGACACCACCGACGTCACGTGGTGGCGCGAACTGAGCCTTCCGACGCGTGCGTTGATCGGGCGAGACGGTCGGTTCCTCCCCGCGACCTTCGGCAGCGAGGACTTCCCGTCGTTGGAGCCCGCCGCCGCCAACGCCCTCTACGCCGAGATCGAGGGCCGGACCGTCAACCAGGCGCGCGCCACCATCGTCGACGCGCTTCGCACCTCGGGCGACCTCGTCGGAGAACTCCGTCAGATCACCCACCCGGTGAAGTTCTACGAGCGCGGCGAACGACCCCTCGAGATCGTCACCTCACGCCAGTGGTTCGTCAGGACCCTCGAGAACCGTGAAGCACTCCTTCGCCGCGGTGAAGAGCTCCACTGGTATCCGGACTTCATGAAGCACCGTTATCGCTCGTGGGTCGAGGGTCTCAACGTCGACTGGAACATCTCTCGCCAGCGATTCTTCGGCGTGCCCTTTCCCGCGTGGTACCCCGTCGACGCGAACGGCGAGATCGACTTCGACTCACCCATCGTGCCCGCACTCGACCAGTTGCCCCTCGACCCGTCGAGTGACGTGCCCGACGGGTACGACGAGGCGCAGCGCAACCAGCCGCTCGGCTTCGCGGGCGACCCTGACGTGATGGACACCTGGGCCACGAGCTCGCTCTCTCCCGAGATCGCCGGTCACTGGGGGACGGAACTCTTCGAGCACGTCTACCCGATGGACCTTCGCCTGCAGGGACACGAGATCATTCGCACGTGGCTGTTCTCCACGGTCGTGCGCAGTCATCTCCAGCACAACAGCCTGCCCTTTACGAACGCCCTGCTCTCGGGCTGGGTGCTCGACCCCAATCGAAAGAAGATGAGCAAATCCGTGGGCAACGTCGTCACGCCACTACCGCTCCTCGAGCAACACGGGGCCGACGCCCTGCGCTACTGGGCCGCCTCGGGTCGTCCCGGCACCGACACCGCCGTCGACGAGGCCCAGATGAAGATCGGACGGCGACTCTCGATCAAGATCTTGAACGCCTCGAAGTTCGTGTTGGGTCGCCTCGAGGACACGACGACGTTCAGTCCCCGTGACGTCACGGCGCCGCTCGACCGCGACCTGTTGGCTCTTCTCGGCGAGTTGATACGAGAGGCGACGACGTCCTTCGAGCACTACGACTACGCGCGCGTGCTCGAGCGCACCGAGTCGTTCTTCTGGTCGTTCTGTGACAACTACCTCGAACTCGTGAAGACCCGCGCGTACGGTGAAGGCGACGCCATCGACACGACGTCGGCTCGCGCGACGTTGATGATCGCCCTGTCGGTCCTGCAGCGTCTCTTCGCCCCGATCCTGCCCTACGTCACTGAAGAGGTGTGGAACTGGTGGCACGACGACTCGGTGCACCTCGCCGCGTGGCCGAGCGTCGAGGAACTCGGCACGCTCTCCGTCGACCCGGGATCGATCTACCGGCCAGTCTGTGACGCGCTCGAAGCCATCCGCCGTGAGAAGAGCACCGCCAAGGTCTCGCAACGCGCGCAAGTCGCCCGTTTCGTCGTCAACGCTCCCGAGGAGTTCGCCGTGGCGCTACGCGCGAGCGCGAACGACCTCGTCGCCGCCGGCAACGTGCTCGAGCTGGTCGTGAACGACGCGAGCGACGCGAGCTTTGAGATAACGCTCGCGTCGAGCTAGGCCAACGCCACGTCCGACGCGGCGTCACGCACGACGACCGCGTCCTCGTTGACCTCGTAGAAGGCGAACTGGTCCCAGGCGCGCGTGAGCGCACCAACGTCCTCGCGCGAGAGATCGCGCAACGCCACGCCCGCTTCGTCGGGCCAGCGAACCTGGGGGTCGACGCCCAACGTCTCGAGGTAGTCAACGCCGCGGCCTCGGAGAAAGGCGCGTAGCGCGACGCGACGAGCCTCGTTCTCTTCGCTACTCAACACTTGGGAGTACGGGTTGTCCGACGTGACGACGAAGAACGGACCGACGAGCGACGCCGCTTCCTTGGCGTCGAGCCACGTGGTGTCGTCAACGCGCACGAGGAGGCGCGTCGGGGGCACTTGATAGTTCGCGACGAGTTGTGGCGTCAGCGTCGGGCGCGCGGTCACGACCGACTCCGCGAAGGCGACGGCCGCGCGCGTCGTCGCCGAGGTTCGTGGACTCGCGGTGACGTCGAAGGCGTGTTGGGTGAAGGGAAGTTCGACGTAGTAGACCGGCGCGAAGGCCACGCTGCGGTACTTCGCGACGAAGGCGCGCGCGACGTTCACCTCCACGAGCGTGTCGTTCACTCCCTGGACGACGAAGAACGGCGGCGAGTCGGGCTTGATGAGCTCGTAGGGCGAGAGCGCGAGGTAGAGCTCCTCGTGACCCTCGTAGGGAAGCTGCACCACGCGACGCTCTAACAACAGACGGATGCCCCGGCCGAGTCCTCGCCAGTGCGCTTCGTCGCCGGTCATCTCGAGCACACCGTAGAACGAGAGCGCGCCGCGCACCGACCAGTCCGTGACGTCGCTCATCTCCGGGGGGCGCCACGTCGGGTCCTTGGTGCTGAGCGTGACCAGCGACGCCAAGTGGCCGCCGGCCGATCCGCCCGCGACGACGACCCGGTCGGGGTCACCGCCGTAGGTCGCGATGTTCTTCTTGATCCAACCGAGCGCCCGGGTGGCGTCTTCGATCTGCGCGGGCCAGGGAAAGCGTGGCGCGAGTCGGTAGTTGCTCGCGACCACGATCCAGCCACGACGGACGAACTCGTGCAACATCGGACGACCCTGTTCACGTTTGTCCCCGAAGGTCCACGCGCCACCGTGCAGGTAGTAGATGACGGGAGCGTCCGTGGGCGTGGTGGAGAGACGCCACACGTCGAGACGATGACGATCGAGTGGTCCGTAGACGAGGTTGCGGTGGAGCTGCATGTCGCGCGGATGAAAGGGGATGAGCAGCGCCGTGCGCCACCACCGGCCAAAGACGTCGTCGTTCGCGCGCGGGATCTGCATCGGGCGATCGGGCGCGGACTCCATGGCTCGTCGGACAATGGCTCGTGACAGGAAGAGGATGAGGATCAACGCGAGGTTCTCAACGACCGCGACGCACGCGATGACCAAGACGAGCACGCCGAGCCAGTGCGTTTTCGGCCACCCCCACCACCAGAGCAGCCCGATCAACAGTCCCTGGACGAAGATTCCCTGGCCCGCTAGTTCACCGGCCGCCCAGCCCACGGGGTAGGCGAGCGCCGCGAAGAGACCCCGGCGACCTGGTCGTAGCGCCGTGGCCGCCGACAGGACCAAGAAGGCGCTGGCGAGCGCGACGAAGTAGGCCATCTCTTTATTCTGACCGCTCTTCTCGCTGACGTGCCGTCCTATGCTCGACACCGTGTCAACCTGGCCCACTGCGCTGGAGAAACTGCGAGGAACGCTCGGACTCTGGACAATGACGCTCGACGCACTCGCTCCTCGCCAGAGCGCCGAGATGGCCGCTGAGCTCGAAGCACTCGGCTACCGAGCGCTCTGGGTTCCCGAGGCGTGGGGTCGAGAGGCATTCACCAACGCGTCACTCCTACTCTCGTCGACGTCGTCGCTCGTGGTGGCAACCGGCATTGCCAACATCTGGGGACGCGACGCCGTCACCGCCGCAAATGGGGCGAAGACGCTCACCGCCGCCTACGACGACCGTTTCGTGCTGGGACTGGGCGTCAGTCACGAGCCGCTGGTCCAGCGTCTACGCGGTCACGAGTACGCGGCACCCCTCAGCGTCATGGAGGAGTTCCTCCTCGCCATGGACAAGGCCCCCATGATCGCCGAGGAGGGCGCGACGCGCGTCGCGCGCGTCCTCGCGGCGCTAGGTCCCAAGATGCTCACGCTCGCGGCGAACCTCACCGACGGCGCGCTGCCCTACTTGGTGACACCCGAACACACCCAGCGAGCGCGAGCGCTCTTGGGTGACAAGTTCTTAGGTGTCGAGCAGTCGGTCGTCCTCGGACAGAGTCGTGAAGAGTTCCTGCGACGCGCTCACGAGCACTTGGCGTTCTACACCGGGCTCGAGAACTACCAGAACAGTTGGCGTCGCCTCGGCTTCGATGACGAGGACTTCGTTCGCGGGGGATCGAACCGGCTCTGTGACGCCATCGTTGCCCACGGTGACGAAGACGCCGTGCACGCGAGCGTCAACGCGCACAGAGAAGCTGGCGCCGATCACGTCTGTCTCCAAGTGCTCGGCCACGATCGCCAAGCGGCTCCCCTCGATGAGTGGCGCCGACTCGCCGGTGGCGCGTGACGAACACTTCGCCATGTGCCTCGCTCGCGCGATCGTCTATCGAGTTCGGCCCATTCGAACGCAGAGAATCTTGTTCATGTGAAGTACAAGCACGGACACGACCGAGTAATTTCGAATGATGGTTGATCCCCCAAGCGACTACTCCACAAGTGACGTACTCATCGAAGCCACGTCGCGTCGACTCTGGGACGAAGACGAGAGCGAACTTCGCATCCTGGACATCTGCAAGGAGACGAATCTCAGCACGAGCGTCATCTACGGACACTTCGGCTCGCGCCAAGGACTCATCAACGCGTCGCTGTTGCACATCTTCGGCCACGTCACCGACGAGATCATCGAGAACCTCGCGTTGTCGGCGTCGCACTCGCTGTCCACGGGTTCCTTCGTCAACGCGCTGTTCAACCTTCTGATCGACGCCGACTACCAAGAGCATCTCAACCGTCATCGCCAGATGTTCTTTCGCGTCTCGGCGACGGCACTGTCGCGACCGAGCATCAGACCGGGCTTTCTCGAGCTCTACGGCCGCTACCTCGAACGCTCTGACGTCATCTACCAGGACCTCCTCGACGGAGGGCACCTGAGCCAGGAACTCACGGCCCGCCAGTGGGCGCTGTTCTTCGAGGGACAGATGCTCAGCCGGGCCTTCCACGGCCTCTCCTCCAACTGGTACAACCAGGACGACTGGCTGCGAAGTGCCCATCAGATGTTCAGCACGGCGAATCCCGGCATCATCTCCTAGACGTCTCGGTGACCTCCGCGAGGTCACCGCAGCGTCGCCCTAGGGGCGCTCGTCGGGTCCCATGATGACGACGGCGTCACGACCCGAGGATCCCCGGATCGCCCTCACCAACAGCGCCACCATTCCCAGCCACGCGAACTCCACGAAACCAATGCCGATCCACCCGAAGGTGATCATCAACAGTCCGACGAAGAAACCCTTGAGAATGCCGAAGTGGATCATGCAGGCGATCTCCAAGGGGAACCACGCGAAGAGCCAACTCACCAAGGGCGCCACGATCACCGCGCCCACCCGACGGCGCCAGCCGAGGTAGACGCCGAGTAGCGCCGAGACACCGAAACCGAGCCACGTGATGCCCGACGACGGCGCGACCACCTCAATGAAGAGCACGACCGTCATCGTCAGTGCCCAGAGCATCATGGGGATGGAGACGTTGGCGCGGGTACGCTCGCGAAACTGGATGACAACACCGCTCACGTCACCAACCTAGCGATTCTCCCGTTCTCCCGGGCGGCCGTCACGATACGCTGGCGAAATGTCCAGCGGCGTCCTCGCGTTACTCGGTTCAGGTGAGACGGCACCGGGAATGACCAAGGTGCACCGCGAGATCCTCGCTGCTTTCACGTCGCTCGACGCGGTCAATCTCGACACCGCCTACGGCTTCCAATTGAACGTTCCCCAGATGAGCCAAAAGCTCGAAGAGTACTTCAACATCTCGCTACAGACCAAGCTCACGACGCTGCACTTCTCCTCGTACGACAAAGCCAGCGAACTCGAACGCACGCTCTTCAAACAGCAAGTGCGCCAAGCCAACTACGTCTTCGCCGGGCCCGGGAGTCCCACTTACGCGCTCGCCCAGTGGTACCCACTGCACTTTGGCGACGACCTGCTCGACGTGCTCGAGCACGGGGGCACGCTCTGTTTCGCCTCCGCGGCGGCGCTCACCCTCGGGGCCTTCACGGCGCCCATCTACGAGGTCTATAAGGTCGGCGTCGAGGGGCCCGAGTGGCGCGTAGGACTGAACATTCTCGCGGCGATTGGTCTTAACTGCGTCGTGATCCCCCACTTCGACAACAACGAGGGGGGTAACTACGACACCCGGTTCTGCTATCTCGGCGAGAAACGACTCCTTGAACTAGAGAGCAAACTACCTGACGGTGTCGCCACCCTTGGTGTGGACGAACACACGGCGTTGATCCTTGATCTCACCAACAACACCGTGACCGTGAGAGGTCGATCGAACGGCTACTGGCGCTTGAAGGGCGAGACCACGGTGCTCGCCAACGCCACAACGACGAGTCTCGAGGCCCTTCGCTCTCTCGCTCCCACTCGTCGTCAGCCAGAGCCGAGCACACCAACGACGTCGGCGAACGGACCAGTGGCCTTGGGTGAACTCGCCACCAAAGGCGGCGAGTCGGGACTCGAGGCATTGGCGCAACTCGTCCAACTCGCCAGCACCGGCGGCGAGGGCTTCATCGATCCCACTTCGCTTGTCGAAGGAATCCTGAGCGCCCGCGTCAACGCTCGCGCGAACGCCCAGTACGATCTCGCCGACGAACTTCGAGACGCTCTCCTCGAGGCCGGCATTGACGTCCAAGACGGCCCTGATGGCACAACCTGGACGCTACGAGACGCCTGATTCACTCGACAAATTGAGAGCTTTTCGTTCACATCGTCGTTCTCACGAATGCCCNNGGGCATTCGTGAGAACGACGATGGTTCCGTCTAGCGCAGGCTGTACCTCACAGAAGTGCGCTTGCCGTTCGCCAAGAGAATGGTGAAAGCATGTACACCGGGCCTTACGCCGCCACCCACAAAGATGACAACAACAAGCGTGCGGCCGGTGTCGCGGATGACTCTCGTCGAGATACCCGAGACGTTACTGATGACCTTGGGTCGTCCGTAAAAGCCCGAGCCCGTAATCGTCGCCGTCGTCGTCCTGCCAGAGAACAGCGCGCCGATGACACGGTAGGCCTTGAAAGGTAGAACGAACGTCACTTTCGTGGCTGGCGAGGACGCACCAATGTACGTAGTGTCACCGGCCTTCGTCGCGGTCACGGTGCACGCGCCCGCGCGCCTGGCGGTGAGTGAATTCCCCGACAAGGTGCAACCGGCCGACGAACCAGTCGCCAGCGTCCAGGTCACCGCACCGGTGCCTGTTCCTCCACTGATCGAAAGCCTCAGTGCGGTGCCCGCGGCTCCTTTAAGGGTTCGTACCGTCACCGCCGCCTGGGGCGTGCCGACCGACGTGGTGTGTGTCGCGACGGTGAGTGTTCTGGAGGAGTCCGTTGCGGTGAGTACGCAGGCGCCCGTCGCGTTGATGCTGAGGGCGCTGAACGTCGCGACACCGGCGACGGCCGCTGCCGTCGTGGTTCCTCCAAGCGTGCATGTCGACGTGATCGCGATTGTGTCCGATGATCCGGTGCCCGTGGTCACTACGTTCCCGTTGGCGTCTTCAACCGAAGCCCGAAAGGTCGCCAGTATCGTTGAGGGGGTCGTTTCCGTGGTCGGCGGTGCAGTCGTAAAGACGACCTGAGTCGCCGCACCCGCGGTCACCAATATCACCCTGCTCGTCGCGATTGCCAGCGTCCTCGTCGAATCTGTCGCTACCAACTGGCAGGTGCTTCCGGTCTTGATCGTGACCCCGGTGAACGTCGCGACGTCGTTTATCGCAGCCACGGACGTAGTTCCCGTCAACGCACACGCTGACGTCAAGACGATGACGTCGGCAGCACCAACCCCCCCTGAAAGGGCGACGCCGTTACTCGCCTCGACTGACACAGCGAAGGAAGGTAGAACCGTTGACGCCGCAACGGAGGTTGCAGGCTCGGTCGTGAAGCCAAGTCCAGTAGGTGTATTCGACACCACGTTGATCGCGCCGCTCGTCACCGCGGTGAATGCGTTGTCAGGTGAAAGTGTGTCCGTCGCGGTAAGGGTGCAGCTCGTGCCCGCTGAGAAACTGACGGCACCAAAAGTAGCCACGCCGGCGGCAGCGGTAACTGTGTCGGTCCCGGCCAGTGTGCATCCGGCTGACGATGTCGCGATCGCGACAGTGTCAAGAGCGCCCACCCCTGTCGTGATGACGTTGCCGTGGGAGTCTTCTACCGACACCTTAAAAGTAGTCAACGACACACCAATGGTGGCAGCGGTGGGGGGACCGGTCGTGTACGCAATCTTGTTTGCCGTGTTAGCAGCAATTGGAATTGCTGCGCTCACCACCGGAGTGAATGTGTCATCGGGTGCAAGCGTGTCCGTCGCGGTGAGAGTACAAGAACCAGCCGTATCAATGATGATGCCAGTGAAGGTCGCCACGGCCGAACTCGCGGTCTGGGTGGTCGTGCCACTATTAATCGTGCACGACGAAGTCAGCGCAATGGTGTCGGACGCGCCCGTACCCGTTGCAGGATTACCCCCTCCATCTTCCACGGTCACAACAATGTTTGAAAGGGCCACTCCGGCAGTGCCCGATGCGGGGGTGGTCGTGAAGACTAAATGCGTACCTGCCGCGGCCGACGCCGGGGAAACGGCGACGAACGCCAGACCTGACACCATGAGGGCCGACGTCGCCCCGATGGCCGCGATGGCCTTCGCCATGGAACGAATGGACCTGCGACCTACTTTACGGTTCACTAAGCTCTTCATTGGATTTCCACCTTTTGCACTGCCCGTCAGGATCGAACACCTAAACATGTGCCTTATGGGTACTAAGGACAGCATAGGTAAGGAGGTAGAAGATTCCCTTTGCCGTTATGTTACAGTTCGCGGATTTTTTGGGAGTGCGTCACATAATTCGCGCACGGACGAGCGAAACGCTGTCCATCGGGGTCGCTTCATGAATTGTCGACTTTTCAACAAACTCTGCGCAAGAATCCATAACACATTGCGGCAATGAATTTTGATCAGACGTGAACGAAACAATTTGAGAACTAAGGAAGGCCCCCTCTTTCGAGGGGGCCTTCCTTAGTTACTGCTTGGAGTGAAGTTACTACTTGACTGAGTAGTTCGCACGACCCGTCTTACCGTTCGCCAAGCGAATGGTGAACGTGTACGTGCGGTGCTTGGTTCCAGCCTTGGTCGTCACACGAATGGTCAACAAGTGACCAGTGTCCTTCGACACAGTGACCCTCGTACCGGCAGCGCTGCTGGTGATCCTTGGCTGGCCATAGAAGCCCGTACCAGAGATCGTCATCGTCGATGTCTTACCAGGAACCGCGTAACCGTGCGCACCCGTGACGTGGAACGTCGCAGGCTTCGTCGACGTCACCGCGGGCAGGACAACCGCTGAGGTAGCAGAGCCACCATCAGTGTTCGTCACAACCAGGCTGACAGCAACCGTCTGAGCAACACCAAAGGTGCAAGAAGCCGTGATCGACGTTGCCGACACGACCGTTGCAGCTCCACAGGTGCCATTCGACGTCGGGCTCACGACCGCGCCAGCTTGGAAGCCGGTACCGGTGATGGTAACGGCGTTCGTCGCACTAGCGAGAACCGGGGTGGGCGAGACAGCGGTGATTGTCGGACCTTGGCCGATGAAGATCGGGTAAGCAAACGCCGCAACCTTTACGGCGCCACCATCAGTGTTCGTGACCGTGTAGCCAACTGCAGTGTTGGCGTCAGGCCCCTTGATCGCGACTGTCGCTGTGATCTGAGTCGGGGTGATAGCCGTAACCGTGGCGGTCACGTTCGGGTCAGCAACGCCAGCACCATTGACAAACGCGGTAACAGTGGCACCAGGTGAGAAGCCCGATCCGTGGATGTACACCGTCGCCGCCGTAGCGCCAACACCGACATCACTGCCGGCTCCGGTCGCGTAGGTGACAGCACTTACCACAAGTGGAGGCGCATCAATGGTAAGCGAGAACGTTGCCGCGTTTACCGTGCCGGTGCCTGTAACCGTACTGACGTTCACAACGCCACCGGTCGTGCCGGTTGGCGAACCCGTAACTACCAGGTTCAGAGTCGTCGCGCTGGCGTAGCTCACGGTGCCGGTCATACCCGCGCCGCTTGCAGTACCAGTGGTGGTGTTAGAGAATCCCGTACCTGTCAGAACAACGGTGGCTCCGATTGGTGCACCGACGACGAGGTTTGGCGCCTGCGAGGTGATCGCAGGACCAGCAACCGTAATGGCCGGAGTGAACGTCGTGGAACCGGCACCGTTACTGACGGTAACGGGAACGGCGCCAGCGAATACGCCCGACGAAACCGTAGCGTTAAACGTCAACGTGGAACCGGCAGCACCGTTCGCGGCCGTGTAGGCAACGCCAGTAGCGGGGGCCGCACCGACTGTGGAGTACGAGCTGAAGCCCGAACCGGTCAACGTCACCGTTGTTGCAGGCGAGCCAACCGTAATGGGCGTGGTCGAGTTTGACGAAGTGATAACAGGTGCCACGGCATTCGCCTGGCCGACACCGAAGGCGGTCAGAAGCTGGTAGCCGATGGCATTGTTGCCAGCACCGGTGTTGGTCAGCGTCAAAGCACAGTCGGCAGCGGTCACAGCCGTGATCGGAACCGTGATCGTACCCGCGGTTGGGCTGGTAATCGTGGTAGCAAGCGCATTGCTAATGCCGCTAACCGTTGCGTTAGTGATGTCCGCGAGGCAAGCTCCCCCGTCAGCGGTGTACGTACCGCCGGCAACGCCGGGGGTGCTGTACGTGCTGAGCGAGACTGTCGCACCGTACTGAAAGCCTGAGCCCAGCAAGGCGACCGTGTAAGAACCAATTGCCGATTCTGCCGACGGAGTCACGTTCTCAAGGCCGTTGCCGACAGTGAACGCTCCGGCGGTTGAAGTGCCACCGTCAGTGTTCGACACGACCACGCCGAACGCACCGGGCGTAGCAGCAGCGCCACCTGATGGGTTCGTTGGCGTGACGCTCAGGACGATCGAGGTCGCGCTCACCGAGGTGACCGACGACGTCAAAGCCGTTCCGTCAACATTGTTCGTGATCGCAACGGTTGCTCCCGTCACGAAGCCGGTTCCGGTGATGGTCACCGTTGTGGGAGCAGTCGCTTCCCAGACCTTATTCGGGCTGATCAAACTGATGGTCGGAATAGCGTCAAGGTTGGCCGCGTCCGTTACAGAAGTAGCCACACCATTTCCGTCAGTCAGGACGACATTGCATGTCGCCGCGGCTGTACCGGTCGTCACGAAACTGGCGGTTCCAGTAGTGGCTGAGGTTTCAGCAACCGAACTGAAAACCAATGTGCCGGCGGAGCACGTAGCAACCAACGTGTTGTTGGTGGCACCGTTGTTCGCGAAGCCAGAACCGGTGAACGTCGCAGTCCCCGACGCAACGTCAGCGCCAGTGGCGTTTGGCGTGGCGCCGTGAGGCGTAAACGCTATCGCGGTAAGAGTCGGAGCCGTCGCAGCGCTAGCCACACCAGAGATGGCGAGTGGCAAGGCGGCAGCAACGAGCACGGCGCCGGCAGCAAGTGCCTTTACCAAGTGTCGTTGTATCCGTCGTGGATTATTCATGGTCAATTCACTCCATTCATAAGGGTCGAACTTCGTCAACCTTTAATTTTTAGATCATGCGGCACAACGATATAACTCACAAGGTTGCGCCTCGTGACATGACACGGCCGTTTCCTTATGACCAAGTATAGGTAAAGCACGCAGACAAGGCGAAGAGGCTAGGAAATTCTTAGGACAATCAATATAGAGAAACACAATTTTGAAACGTGCTCAAGAAACCTGGTCAGAGGGGTGAAAAAATATCGTTCACGTTTGTCGATGACGTGTTCGTTGAGGCCGGAAAAAATCGTAACCATATTGTAAGCCAATGATTTAGCGATTCTGCGCGACTTTTCGTCAGTAATTTGGTCAAACTTTTTTCAGAATCAACGGTGCGCACAACGAAATCGCGCACACGAAGATCGATCACTGATCGACAGCGTCTCGCGTCACGTGGATGGTTGACCAATACGAGTTGACAGTGTTGATATACGTGCGAATGGTCTGGAGCGCGCGTTCATCATCTTTAAGGCGACGTCGAAGTCGGTGGAGTCGTGCGCGACTTTCGACCCTTACGCGATCGCGCAGCGATTGGGGCCCATCTCCAATTCCTCGGCGTTGCCGTCGATCTCGGCTTGACCCACGTTGATGCGAACAATCTGCTGATAGTTCCCGGGCCGGTCCTTGACGTTTGCTAGTGCCCAATTGACGAAATCGTCCTCGTCGAGGGCCAAAGGTGCCAAAACGTTGCGCAGCGACCCGAGGGTGCTGGCAACGAACTGGCCAGCGTGAACCTCGACGCCGGGGCCAAAATGTGCGGGAAACACGGTAATTTCGTCGTTCAATGGCAAAACGCGCTCGTGAAGGCTCTTAAAGAGGTGATGGGCGAAGGCTTCGGCCTGATCGGCCAAGTCTGGGCGCCCGACACTCTCCAGAAAGAGGGTGTCGCCAGTAAAAATCGCCTGTTCGCCTAGTTGGTACATGGTCGAGCCCTCGGTGTGCCCGGGCACGCTGACCGATGAGACCCGCAGATCCACGCCAGGCTTCAGTTCAAGGGACTTGCCGTCAGCGAGGGGCTCGAAGTCAAAATGAAAGTGATCGGCGGGATTGAGCCACAACGCGGCGCCACTTTCACCAGCGAGGGCCCGAACACCGCTCAGGTGGTCGGCGTGAAGATGGGTGTCGAGGACGTGGGTGATCGCCCAGCCGTGGTGGCGCGCCACCTCTATATATTGGCGAATCTCGCGTGAGGGGTCGATGACCACGGCGTTCGAGCCCGCGCCGATCACGTACGACAGGCACCCCTTGCCACGACGACGAAGTTGAACCACCGTGGCGCCAGCGAAGTCGTCCTCGACCTGGTCGTAGGTTGAGCCCCACGTTGCCATGCCCCCATCGAGAACGCGACTCGAGATGCCCTCTGCGGCGAGGAGTTCGGCTCCTTCCTGTGCTCTGGTCCCCTTGGCGCAGACCAGCACCAGGTCCTTGTCGAGTGGCACCTCGGCGATACGAGAGTGCAGTGACGCAAGGGGAATATTGTGCGCACCAGGAATTCGCCACTCCGCCACTTCGTCGGGCTCTCTCACGTCGATGAGGTAGAGAAGCGGATCTTCGAGTCGCGCTACGAGTTCGTTGCCACTCATTATCGAGACTGCCTCTTCTAACACCCCGCCAGCCTAACGGGGGCACTTTCGCCGGAGTCGGCCAGTTGGCACCGTGTAGATTCAAAAAGTAAGGCCGTAAAGGACGCCAAAACTACGAGGAAAAGGATCAGGATTCCCATGTCGATCAACGAAGTCAGTGCCAGTGAAGCGTTCGAACTCCTCGATGGAGACGCCATCTTGCTCGACGTGCGCGAAGAGAACGAGTGGGAAGCCGGACACGCACCCATGGCGTCGCTCATCCCACTCGCGGAACTGCCCGACCACCTCGACGAGCTCCCGCGTGATCGCCTCATAATCTGCACGTGTCGCTCGGGAGGTCGCTCCCTGCGCGCTGCGACGTATCTGGGAGAGAACGGCTTTGACGTCGTCAATCTCTCGGGAGGCATGATGGCCTGGTTCGCCGAGGACCTGCCTTTCGAAAGTGACAGCGGCGACGCCACCATCGAGTAAGTCCCAACGAAAGTGGGCATTGGCTGAAACGACGCGGTTGCGTTGCGAAGGACATCACCGGGCCGCAGCTCGTGGCTCAGACCCGAGGTCCGAAGGTTTTGAACCCATAAGATTCGTGTTTCTTTGTGCACTGCATGATCGCAACGGCGAGACCACTACGAAGAGCGCTACTGAATCGGAAAACTGGCAGTCCCAACGGGATTCGAACCCGTGCCTCCACCTTGAGAGGGTGATGTCCTAGGCCACTAGACGATGGGACCATGAAAAAAACCAACGTGACCGCTGACTCATTCGCTCGGGGGCAAGGACTCGAACCCTGAATAACTGGACCAGAACCAGTTGTGTTGCCAATTACACCACCCCCGAAGGGCTCGGCAATCTTATCTGAGTCGCCTTCTCAGTTGCCAGACGGCAGGTGGATCTTCGGAACGTGGACACCGTGCACGTGGATCTTGCTCGCCGTGGTCGTCCACGAACTCAGTCGCCCGAAGCCCACGACGCGGCCCACGCCGACCTCGAGGGTCTCTTTCAGGTAGTAACGCCACAGCTGGTGCTTGATCGTGGGCGAGTCGCGAACCGGCGAAGGGTAGGGCGTGAGCCCGTGTGACGAGGCGATCGCCATGGCCCGAAATTCGTGAAAGGGATCGGTCACGGTGATGACCGTCGTGATGTGGTGTTTCTTCAACTTCGACATGACCGTCTGGACGTTCTGCCAGGTGTCGTTGCCAGCGCCTTCTATGACGCGAGTCGGCGTCACGTCATGGTTCTCGAGGTACGTAGCCGACACGCCCGCTTCGGTGTAGACGTCGCCAGGGAGATTGCCCCCGGTCACGACGATCCACGGCGCCTTGCCCGCGCGGTACAGCGAGAGGGCTTGATCGAGGCGTGCTTTCAATTCCGGCGACGCCTTGCCGTTGTCCTCGGTGGTTCCGAAGACGAGTATCGCTTGCGCCGAGGCACTCGAGTGCTCGTGTCCGCGCCACCAGATCTGCACGAAGGTCACCGCGAAGTAGAGGACGAGCACCGTCAAGAAGAGGCTGACGAGTCGCAGCACCAACTTGATCGGACCAAAGATCACACGCGCTCCAACGCAACGCGAAGGCGCCTAAGGGTCTTCTCGCGACCGAGGAGTTCGAGCGATTCGAAGAGCGGCGGCCCGACCAGGCTTCCAGTCACGGCACAACGAATCGGCGCCTGCGACTTTCGAAGCGCGAGGCCCATCTCTTCGCCCAGCGCCAACGTCGCGTCGTGCAGGCTCGCGGCGTCCCACGACGCGAGCCGTTCGAATCGTTGCACCGCGCCACGAAGGAGATCACGACCGAGCGGATCGTTGACGATGACCTTCGCGAAACTCGCCTCGTCGAGCGTTGGCTCGTCGAGAAAGAAGAACGCCACCATCGAGGGAATCTCGGCGAAGGTCGCGACGCGCTCTTGCACCAAGTGGGCGACGAGACCGTAGAGGTGCTGGTCGAATTGATCTTCGCGCCACGGGGGCTCACGGTCACTGGGCTGCCACGCACTCGACCACGGCGCCACCCAAGGTGCGCTGCGGTCGATGAACTCGTCGAGACTGAGCGCACGCAGGTACTCGCCGTTCATGTGCGTCAACTTCTTCACATCGAAGAACGCCGGCGAGTGTGAGACGTCGGCGAGACGGAACTGTTCGATGAGGGTCGAGAGCGCGACGATCTCCTCGTCGCCGCGCGGGCTCCAGCCGAGCAAGGCCAAGTAGTTCACGAACGCCTCGGGGAGGTACCCCTGGTCGCGGTAGGACTCGGTGGCGACGGGGTCCTTACGCTTCGAGAGTTTCTTTCGCTGTTCGTTCACGAGCAGGGGTAAGTGGGCGTAGAACGCGAGCGCCACCTCGTCGCCGGTCGCCGCGTTCAGGGCCTCCCAGAGCATCATCTGCTTTGGCGCGTTCGCGAGGTGCTCTTCGCCTCTAATGACGTGCGTGATGCGATCGTGTCGGTCGTCGGTGACGTTCGCGAGCGCGTAGAGCACAGCGCCAGAAGACTTCACGACGACGAAGTCGTCGATCAAGTTGTTGACGAACTCGACGTCGCCGCGAATGAGGTCGCGAACGATCGTCACGCCCTCGCGGGGCGTTCGAAAACGTAACGCCGTCGTGGGACCACGTTCCAACCCGCGCTCGCGACAGAAACCGTCGTACCCCGGCGTGGCGCCGGGACCCTTACGCGTTTCGAGCTCGGCGAAAGTGCAGTCACAGTAGTAGAGGTAGCCACTTCGTCGAAGGAGTTGCGCGGCGCTGTCGTGCGCGGCGGCGTTGTCACTCTGGCGAAAGGGACCTTCGTCGAGGGTGAGTCCTAACCAATTCATCGCCGAGTAGATGCCTTCGACCCACTCTTCGCGATTGCGACTCTCGTCGGTGTCCTCGACGCGCAAGATAAAGACGCCTTCGGGGTCCTGGCGCGCGACGAACCAGTTGAAGAGTGCCGAGCGTGCCGAACCCACGTGGAAGTAGCCCGTGGGCGACGGCGCGAATCGAACCCGGGGACCGCTCACCAGCTACTCCTCAATGGAGATGGCGCCGTTGGGACAGCCCGCGACGGCCTGGCGAAGACGTTCGTCGAACTCGGGTCCGGGATTCTCATTCAAGACGTAGAGAAAGCCGTCGTCGCGCACTTCGAAGATCTCGGGGGCGATACCCATGCAGACCGCGTTGGACGTACAAAGATCGTAATCAACCGTTACTTTCACGTGCCCTCCTTCTCACTCATCGTAGTTGAGGCGCTTTGTCGCGGCACTCGGCCGCGTCGGCGTGCCTATGCTCGTCCGTGACAAAGGACGGTTATGCAACAGCGCTCACTCGGTTCCCTACGAGTCTCAGAAGTCGGTCTTGGATGCAACAACTTCGGAGCTCGACTCGATCAAGAAGGCGCAACCCGCGTCGTCAACGGGGCTCTCGACGCGGGCGTCAACTTCTTTGACACCGCCGACATCTACGGCGCGACGAAGTCTGAAATCTTCCTCGGCGAGGCGCTGGGGCAGCGACGCGGCGACGTCGTCATCGCCACGAAGTTCGGCATGCCCATCGACGACGCGCACGTGGGCGCGAGCCCCGACTACGTGCGCGCGGCGTGCGAGGACTCGCTCCGACGTCTCGGCACCGACTACATCGACCTCTACCAGTTGCACTACCCCGACGTCACGGTGCCAATCGCCGAGACGCTCGGCGCGTTGCGTGAGTTAGTGGCCGCGGGCAAGGTGCGCGAGATCGGCTGCTCGAACTTCACCGTGGAACAACTTCGCGAGGCGAAAGCAGCCGCCGGCGACAGGCCCGCGTTCGTTTCGGTGCAGAACCAGTACTCGTTGCTCGATCGCAGTCCCGAGCGCGACGGCGTACTCGAGGCCTGTGACGAATTGGGCCTCGGCTTCTTGCCCTTCTACCCACTCGCGAACGGGTTACTGACGGGAAAGGTGCGCCCGGGAGAACCGTTGCCAGAGGGAACGCGCCTCGCGCTCATGGCGCCCGAGCGCAGCGCGCACTGGCTGAGCGATGAGTTCCAACAGCGCGTCGGGTCACTACTCACCTACGCCGACAGCATCGACGTGCCCATCCTCTCGCTCGCCTTCTCGTGGCTTTTGAGCCATCCCCGTGTCTCGTCGGTCATCGCCGGCGCGAGTTCGCCCGAGCAGATCCAAGCCAACGTGGCCGCGGTCACGGCTCTGAGCGACACACAACTTAACGAACTCGCGCGCCTGGGCGCGTAGCGACGAGGGCTACGAAGCCTTGACGACGGCGACGACCTTGGTCAGCGTGTCCTTCGCGTCACCAAAGACGAGGAGTGTCTTCGGGTTGTAGAGCAACTCGTTGTCGATACCGGCGAATCCCGGACGCATCGAACGCTTCAAGAAGATCACGTTCTCGGCGAGGTCGGCGTGGATGATCGGCATGCCGTAGATCGGCGACGCCGGGTCGTTGGTGGCGGCCGGATTGACGGTGTCGTTGGCGCCCACGACGAGCGCCACGTCGGCCGTTGCGAGTTCCGAATTCGCCTCGTCCATTTCGAGCAGGTCCTCGTAGGGCACGTTGGCCTCGGCGAGCAGCACGTTCATGTGTCCGGGCATCCGTCCGGCGACCGGGTGAATGGCGTAGAAGACTTCAACACCCTTGCCCTCGAGCTCATCGGCGAGTTCACGAAGCACGTGTTGGGCCTGGGCGACGGCGAGTCCGTAGCCGGGGATGATCACGACCTTGCTCGCGAACCCGAGGAGCACGCCAATGTCCTCGGGCGAACCCGATCGAACGCTGCGCCCTTCGACGCTGCTGGCACCGGTGGCCGTGATGTTCGAACCGAAGGCCGAGAAGAGGACGTTCGAAAGACTCCGACCCATGGCCTTACTCATGAGACGCGTGAGCAAGATACCCGAGGCGCCCACCAGGGTGCCAGCGACGATCAACAAGTTTGACCCGAGCGTGAAGCCCGACGCCGCCACGGCGAGACCGGTGAAGGCGTTGAGCAGTGAAATCAGTACTGGCACGTCCGCGCCGCCAATCGGCAAGACGAAGGCGACGCCGAGCACGAAGGCCACGATCAAGAGGACCCAAAGCAGCAACGTCGAACCCTGGACCAGGATCGTCACGATCAAAGCGAGCGCGACGACGCCCACGATGGCGTTGATGATCTGCTGACCGGGATACGTGACGGGACGGCCGGTCATGAGCTCTTGCAACTTGGCGAACGCGATCGCCGAACCCGCGAAGGACACCGTACCGATCAAGACGCCGAGCAGGACCTCCAAGGTGACGTACGTCGCGGGGTTGGTGGACTTGATGTGCACGAACTCAGTGATCGACACCAACGACGCGGCCCCGCCGCCGACGCCGTTGAAGATGGCCACCAGTTGGGGCATCGCCGTCATCTCCACGAAGCGCGCCGTCGGCACAGCGATGATCGTGCCAATAAACATGGCGAGCAAGATGAGCCACACGTGGTGCAGCGCGTGCCCGTCGACGTACTTGAAGAAGGTCGCCACGATCGCGACCAGCATCCCAAAGGCCGCGACGGCATTCCCGTATCGAGCCCGTTTGGGACTGCCTAGCCCCTTCAGCGCGACCAAGAACGTCGTCGCGGAGAACAGGTAAATAAGGTCAATCAGGGTCCCACGACTCATGAAGCGACCTCGTCGGATTTCGCCTTGGGCTTGGGCTGGGGCTTGCGACCCTTGAACATCTCGAGCATGCGGTCGGTGACAACAAAGCCACCGACGACGTTGAGTGTCGCGAGTATCACCGCGAGGAAACCCAAGACCTCTTCGAGGTTCGTGTTGGCCGAACCGAGGATGAGCATCGAGCCAACGATGATGACGCCGTGAATGGCGTTCGATCCGCTCATGAGAGGCGTGTGCAAAATGCTCGGCACCTTTGCGATGATCTCGGTACCAACGAAGGCGGTCAGCACTAAGACGGTGGCGTACTGCAGCAAGACGTTGGTCATGGGGTCTCCTTCACTTCAGGCGTGATGGCCACGTGAGCCACGCCGAGCGCCTCAGCCGTGGGCGCGTGATTCACTTCGCCGTTTCTCGCGACGGTGACGCCGATGACGACCTCATCGTTCCAGTCGGGACTCAACTCACCCTTCGAACCGAAGAGTCCGAGCAACTTGAGGACGTTGTTCGAGTAGAGGAAGCTCGCGTGCGTTCCCATCTCCGAGGGCGGGTTCGCCAGACCTACCACGCGCACCCCGTGATGTTCCACGACTTCGCCCACCTTCGTCAGTTCACAGTTCCCGCCGCCGTCGGCGGCCATGTCGATGATGAGCGACCCCTCGGCCATGGCCTCGACCATCGCGGTCGTCACGAGTATCGGGGACTTACGACCGGGTACCGCCGCCGTCGTGATGATCACGTCTGACGCCGCGACCTCGTTGAGGAGCGCCGCTTGTTGTTGCTGGCGCTCTTCGTCGGTCAACTCGCGCGCGTACCCTCCGGCCGCGTCGGCGGTGACGCCGAGTTGAACGAAGGTCGCGCCCGCGGACTCGGCCTCTTCCTTCGCGGCCGAGCGCACGTCGTACGCGCGAACCCTGGCGCCGAGGCGCTTCGCTGTCGCAATCGACTGCAGACCGGCGACACCCACGCCCATCACGAGGACCTTCGCCGGACGAATCGTGCCCGCCGCGGTCGTGAGCAGGGGAAAGAAACGATCGAGGTGCGTGGCGCCGGCGAGAGCGGCTCGATATCCCGACACGGTGGCCTGCGAGGACAACGCGTCCATGTACTGCGCGCGAGATATTCGTGGCAGGAGGTCGAAGGAGAGAACGGTGACCTTACGGTCGTTCAGGGCCTTGACGACGTCGAGTTGCAGGAGTGGCGAGAGGAATGAAAGGTGCAGCGAGCCTTCGGCGAGGCGAGACGCCTCATCGACAGTGGGCGCGTTCACGCGCAGGTTCACGTCACCCGAGGCGACGTCGACGACCGTGGCGCCGGCCGTGACGTAGCTTTCGTCGCTGAAGTGCGCCAGTTCGCCGGCGTTACGCTCGACTTCGACCTGCCAATCATCGGTCACAAGGGTCTTCACCGCGTCGGGCGTCAGCGCGACACGGGTTTCACCGGGGCGCGACTCTTTAAAGAGCGCAATTTTCACTCCATTGTTCTACCAGCCTCGTCCCACGAGTTCGACAGACCTAGCTATGGGCTGAACAGAATTCGAGTACCTCGTGGCTAAGTTCACGAGGCGCTTCGAGTGGCAGCCAGTGGCCTTGACCTTCGAAACGGACGTAGGTGAAGCCCTTCGTGCAGTACGACGCCGAGTTCTTCATCTGACGTTCGCTCAAGGCGAGGTCGCCACTCGACCAGAGACCGAGGACCGGAACGTCAATGGGCGGCAACGTCGGAGGGTCCGCGACGAACGTGTCGGGCGCCAGGTTCGCTCGGTACCACATCAAGTGCGTCGTCATCTGACCGTCGCGTTCAAGCTCTCGAATGACGTCGTCAGCGCGAGGATGACCGAGCCAGCGGCGCATGACCTCGTAGTCGCCCTTTCTCAGAAACGCCTCCCCCAGACCTTCGAAGTAGAAGAGCAACGTGTACCAACTCTTGACCTGTTGCTCGAGTCCGGCCGAGCAGAACGCCGTAGGGTGACCAACTGACACGACGCAAAGTCGTTCGACGAGCTCGGGCCGATACGCCGCAACGGCCCAGGCCAGATTCGCTCCCCAATCGTGGCCGACCAACGTGACCTTCTCGTCGCCGAGTCCCTTCGCGATGCTGGCGACGTCACCCACGAGGTGGTGCATCTTGTAGTCCGCCACGTCGCGCGGTTTGTCACTTTGACCACACCCGCGCAGATCCGGCACCGCGACCCGGTAGCCGGCGTCCACCAGTTCGGGCACGACGTCATCCCACAGCGCCGAGGTGTCCGGCCAGCCGTGCAACAAGAGGGCCGTCGGGCCTTCCCCGTGGAGGTTCACCTGCAGTCGTACGCCGTTGTTTTCCGCCACAAGGGTCTCCACCGTCGAGACCGTACACCCACGAAGTAGAACGGCACCATGGAAACTTTCGTCACCAACGTCCCCTCACCGGTCGGCCCGTGGGCCGTCGAAGGAACGGCCGAGGCCGTCACGGCCATCTACCTACCGAATCAGCGCCGTCGTTCGTCGAAGGGAACGCCGCCGCGCGCGGTAGCGAACGTCGCGAAACAGCTCGAGGAGTACTTCAACGGCACGCGGCGTCGATTCGAGGTTTCGTTGGCCTCCGTGAGCGCGACGGACTTTCAGCGCGACGTCTGGGGGGCCCTCACGGCTATTCCCTACGGTGAAGTTCGCACCTACGGTGACGTCGCCGTGAGCGTCGATCGACCGCTCGCGTCACGCGCCGTCGGTAACGCGAATCACGCGAACCCCTGGCCCGTTGTCGTTCCCTGTCACCGCGTGGTGTCGTCGACGGGACTCGGTGGCTACGGCGGTGGCGATGAGGTGAAACGTTTCCTCCTCGACCTCGAGGGCGTGCACTACTAGTCTTCACTCTTTGGTGTCAGCGGGATTTGGCGTAGCGGCGTCTCGGCGAGGTGGTCGCGCGTGAACTGCGTGGTGAGCAGTGCGTGAGCCGATCGTCGAGCGACCCAGAGCAACGCCAGCGCCGAAGGAACCTCGATGATGATGGCCACCGCGAGGCTCCCATCAAAACCTTTTTTGCCCGACGTCGTGACGTCAAACCACGCGTCGAGAAGCAAGAGCGTCGCCGACGCGATCGAGAACAAGATGAGTACCGCGCGACGGCGCCACGCGGCCCACGCCGCACCGGCGAGCATCAAAATCTCGGCGACGTCCAGTCCCACCCACGCGACGTCCCAGTGGTACGCGATGTGGTTGCGAGGCAGTCGCCACCCTAGATAGACAGTCCAGACGACCTCGAGCACCGCGCCCGTGATGAGTATGGTCAACAGTCGATCGCGCGTCGTGCCCAGCGCGTGTCGGTGTGCCATAGGACTACCGAGTGACGGGAACCGGATTTTGTAGCGCGTCGAACATTGCGCGCGTGCCCGCGGCGAGCGCCTCGCGTTCGACGTCACTGAGCACGTCGAAACACTTCTGCATTGCGGCGCTGGTCACCTCTTCGGCTTGGACCTTCTTTCCTTCAAGCTCATCGGTGACGTCGGGCACTTCGTCGGCCTGGTAGCCGTGCAGGGTGAAGAGGCCGGGGTCTTGGAGGTAACACGCAACCAGTGGCGTGAGGCCGACTTCGTTGACCGCGTGAATGTGCACGCCGCCACGAAGTTCTCGAAGGAAGATCGTGCCCAGGTACGCCGCGTGCACCGGGTCGGCCGGCGCGCGAAACTTCTTGTAGCCGTCCACTAGCGGACAGACCCCACGGGGCTCGGCGTCGACGACCTTTCGCGCCGCCGAGGCGAAACGCGCCAACACCGTCAAGTCGATACCGCCGAAGGTTCGATCGGCGAAGGCGTAGGCCGCGAGGAGGTAGTCGGCGGCGGCGGTGACGGGATCAGCTTTGGACTTCGCCCGGGTCCACAGAAAATCGATCGTCGGCTGATTGAAGAAAGTGAAGGCCTTGAACACGGTGGGCGTGTCGACGTCGCCCAGCGTGCCAGCTCGCCCGAGACCGTAGAACTCGAAGATGTTGAGTCCGTGCTCCTTCGCGCGCTCGCCCGTCAGGGGATCGAAGTAGAAGCTCATGCCGAGCGTCTGAATTGGATCGGCAGTGAGTGTCGCGAGCTCGTCGGCGTCCATAGGAATGACTCTAATTCCCTCTCAAGAAAGCGGCGCCTAGGGGAGCAGGCGCTGTCCATCACTGCGAACACGCAGTTCGATCGTCGAGCCACCATCCACTTTGACGAACCGGGCCGATCCACCGTGACGGATGACGATTTCGGTGACGATCGCGAGGCCCAGTCCCGTACCGCCGGACTGGCGACTGCGGGCCGAGTCGGCGCGTGTGAAGCGCTCGAACAAGCGCGCACTCGACGCGACGTCGATGCCTTCGCCGTCGTCACTGACGACCACGACCGCCTCGTCGCCGTCGTAGCGTGCCTCGAAGCACAGTTCGCTCTGGGCGTAGCGCATGGCGTTGTCGACCACGTTTCGAATCATTCGCTTCAACATCGCCTGATTACCAACGACGCGCGTGGGATGGACCGCCGACGTGTCCACCACCAGGTCGCTCATGGAGCGAACGCGCGTCGCCTCTTCGTAGAGCAGATCGTCGAAGTCGACGTCTTCTCGTTCAGTAAGCGTGTGATCCTCATCGTGTCGTGCCAACCAGAAGAGATCGCCGATGATGCCGTCGAGTCGGCGACCTTCACGCATGATGACGTCGGCGACCTCGGTCCAGTTGGTGTTGGTGGGGTCGCTGGTGGCCCGTTCGGTGGTGGCGAGCAACGTCGTCAAGGGACTGCGCAGTTCGTGGCTGGCGTTCGAGACGAACTCCTGTTGAAATTTCGACGCCGACTCCAGACGGTCCAACATCGCGTTCACCGTTCGTGCCATTCGGGCGATTTCGTCGTCACCACCGGTGACGGGTACGCGTTCGGTCAAGTCCTCGGCGGCGATCGCGTCGACGCGACGGCGAATGGACTCAACGGGCGCGAGCGCGAGGCCGATACCGAGCCAGATCAGTCCCCCCGACATCAACAGCAACAGCGGGAAGGAGATCAAGAGGCTGACCAGGAGTACCCGGACACTGTGCTCGATGGCGCCGCCGTACACGAAGCCAAAGATGAGGGCCGGCCCGTTCGTCGTGGTGATCGTCGACACCTCGCCCGAACTCAACTCCGGGAGCGTCGCCTCGGTGCCGGCGTCGTGGATGAACGAGAAGGTGAGGCCGCTGGGCTTCGCCGCGTCAGTGACGGGTCGAGCGAGCACGGGAGCGTTCTCAATGGCCGAACTGGCCGCCCACACCCGGGAGTCTTCGTAGTTGGTGACTTGCACCACGACGTCGCCGACGGTGGCGAGGCTGATCACCCGCTTCGATGAGATAGTCGCGTCGCCCAGACGCTGCTGGGTCTGTTCGATCACCGAGTCGATCTGATTGGTCGCCTGATTGAGCAGTGATCGGTGTACCAGGTTGACGAGCGCGACCCCGGTGAAGGTCAAGATGACGGTGATCGCGAGAACGAAGATGAGCGTGAGGCGAGCTCGAATCGAGAGCTGACGACCTCGGGCCATTACGAGTCTCGCGCGCAGTAGCCGACGCCGCGCACGGTATGAATGATCGACGGTTCGCTCAACACGTCGATCTTTCGTCGCAAGTAACCCACGTAGACCTCGACGATGTTCGGATCGCCATCGAAATCACTGCCCCACACCGCGCTCAAGATCTCCAGCTTGGTGTGCGTGATCTTCGATCGACTCATGAAGAACTCCAACAGGGAGAACTCGCGCGGCGTCAGGGTCACGCGTCGTCCGTGCGACGTGACGTGGCGGCTCATCGGATCCAATGAGACCATCCCGAGCGTGAGCGCCTGGGGTCGGCCCCGATCTTGACGTCGAAGCAGCGCGTGCACTCGCGCCATGAAAACCGCGCGCTCAAAGGGCTTTCGCAAGAAGTCGTCGGCCCCGACGTCTAGTCCTTCGACCTCGTCCCAGTCCCCCTCCTTGGCGGTCAACATCAAGAGTGGGGTCTGCATTCCCGCGGCTCGAAGATCCTGGCACACCCGAAATCCGCTGCGCCGGGGCAACATGATGTCGAGCACGATGACGTCGAAGCCCCCGTGCAGCGCTTCCTCGAAGCCCGTTTCGCCGTCGTGACGCTGCACGACGGCGAATCCTTCGTCGACCAAAAGACCCGCCACCGCGCTTGCAAGGTCGTAGTCGTCTTCGATAACGAGGACTCGGAGAGGTTGTTCATTCATTGGAGGTAGAGGTTACCGTTGGCCCCTTCGACAATCTTCAACTTCGTTAGTCCGTGCGGCGCCGGCCCCACGATGACGTCGCCGTTGATCACTTGAAACTCCGATCCGTGACAGGGACAGACGATGACTTTGGCGACGTTCGAGTAGCCCACGGTGCATCCCGCGTGCGGGCAGACCGCGTCGTAGCCCACGAACTCACCCGTCTCAGTGTGGATCACGATGCCGGGATCACCGCTGTTGGGGATCGTGAAACTCGCAGCTTCATTCTTCGGTACTTGACTGGCCGCGCCGAGAAGCTGACCCTTGGGCGCGGGTTGCGTCGTCGTCGTCGGCCCCGCCGCCTGGGATGAGGTCGTCGCCGTCGTGGGCGTCGTCGTCGTGGTTGTCGAAGTCGTGGTTGTCGAAGTCGTGATTGGCGCGACTTGGTTCCCTTGACCCGAGGGCTTGGGCGCGCCGTCGATCAATCGACCCGTGACCGCCGCGGCTGTGGCCGCGATAACGACCGACGTTCCCACTGCGGCCGCGAGTGCGCCGCCGAGCACGACAGCTCGGCGATCGGCGCCATGAGCTGTGGTCAAAACGGTCGGTGACGTCTCCTCCATCAGCAACACCGGGCACGCCGCCGCGTCACAGGCCAGACCCGCACGAGCTTTGCAGTTGCCGTGTTCGTAGTTGCCGCAGAGGCTCTGCACCTGCGCGAAGGCAATGGGCACGAGCGCGGGCGACGGGCGTTGGTGCTCTTTCGCCACGCGCTGCTTGATCCACGCGTCCAACGAGAGTTGTGTACCCCCGCCCGCCACGATGAAGGGCAACCAGGCGAAGAAGAACACGATGTCCGCGCCAGTGAAGAAGGGAGAAGCGTGAAAGCTCACCGTCAAGAAGAGCGAGAGAGATAGTAGGAGGCCGCCGAGGGCGGCCACGCGAGTGAAGAGTCCGAACAAGGTGCCTAGTCCGACGGCCACTTCGCCCACCGCGATCAGTACACCGACGAAGACCGCGGCACCTTCGAGAGAGGACACCAAGGCGTGAATGGGACTCGTGTGTGCCGCCGCGATGAGTTGGGACTGAATAGAAATTGGGCTCTTGGCGTCGAAGAAGTTGGGATTGGCCAACTTCTGAAGACCGGCGAAGGTAAAGGTGACACCGAGGAAGAGTCGTAGCGGAAGGAGGGACCATTCGCTCAGCGCCTTCGCCCCGACCGGAGGTCGAACGTGTGGCGAACGCGCCGGGTGATCGTGCCCGTCGGCACGTGGTGGTTGTGGCACGTCACTATGGTGCCACAGCGGTTTCGCCCGTAGTCCGGCAACCGGGCACTCTTACTCAAGATTTATCAACCACAATGGAGAGATGCTGAACGCGACCATCGCTACGTTTCTGACCGAGAAGTTGCACAGCATCTCGCCGGGACTTGTCTACGTTCTCGTGGCTCTACTTGTCTTTGGCGAGGCCGCTTTCTTTATCGGATTCGTTCTACCTGGCGAAACCTCGGTGATCGTGGCGGGCGTGGTCGCGAGTCAGGGCCGCGTCAACGTTGTAACCGTCGCGATCCTTGTCGTCGTCGCCGCCATCGTCGGCGACTCGTTGGGCTTCGAAATCGGCAAACGCTACGGTCATCGTCTCATCGAACTTCCCTTCATGCGCAGTCGACACGCCGCACTCGAACGCGCGCTCGATGGGCTACGTCGTCGCGGCGCCACCTACGTGTTTGTGGGACGTTTCACGGCGTTCCTTCGCGCGGTCATGCCGGGACTCGCCGGCATGAGTCGGCTGAGCTATCGCCGGTTTCTCATGGCCAACGCCGCAGGCGCCCTCATCTGGGGAGTGACGTATACGTTGCTCGGCTACTTCGCCGGTAGTGCGCTCGGTTCAATCTTGAAGTACTCCGGCTGGGCCGGCATCGGAATCCTCGTCATCGTGATCGGGTTGGTCGTCGGGCTGCACTACAGAAAGAAGCGTCGCGAAGCCGGCGTCGAGCGAGAGTGGACCGACGAGCACCCCGATGGCGATTCAGCGCAGAGCGCTGAGTAACTCCTCGGGAGCGTTCACGCGCCACTCGTTGCCGTGCAGCGCGAGCAGCCCCGCGCCCGCGCTGGTGGGGCCACTCCCACGCAACAACGATCGTACGTAGATCTCTTCGACGTCGAGTGAACGTCGCGCCTCTAGCAAGTCCTCAGGCGCGACGTCGAGCGACGTCACGGCACTCGTGCGCACCAGTCGTGGACCGACGATCTCGTCGGTGGCGAGGGCGCTGACGAGTCCCTCGATCTGCGCGTTGGCGAAAGCAGCATCGGTCAAGGCACTTCGACGCCACGGAGGCGCCGTACCCGCGAGGAAGCCTCGAGTGACGAGTTCGTCGGGCTGGGTGAAGGCGACGACGCCCGTGACGTCGTTCGCGAACGTTTCGACCACTCTTCTCGCATGGGCGAGTACGTGGGGCACGACCCAGGGCAAGAGCCACGCCTCTTGACCGAGCCACGAGGGCCACACGGCGTCCACCAGGGCGATCGTGACGTCCAGTCCGAGCGAGCGAGCGTAGCGAACGACGTCGAGGTAGCGACGAAGCGCCTCTTCGTCGTACTCGCCTTGGCGCGGCTCGACGCGCGCCCACTCGACGGTGAGTCGAACGCCGGCGAATCCGAGGGTCGGTACGAAGTCGAGGACCTTCTCGTAGTGGCGCCAGAGATCGTCCGCGGCGCCCGGGCCCACGTGACGGCCCAGTCCGATCGTCGGCGCGTAACAGGTCATCGGCTCGCCGGCACGATCGAAGCCACCCTCCACCGCGTAGCCCTCGAGCGTTACGAAGAGTCGAGCTCGCAAGGTCACGACCTCAGTTTCGCACGCACAACAAAGACAGACGTCAACTAGCGTTTCGAACGAAGCCCGCGAGGGCCCTTTGAAGGAGGCCCGATGGCCGATGAAGTACTGCGCGAACGCCGTGGACACATTGAACTACTCACCATTAACCGACCCGAGGCGCGCAACGCCATCAACCGCGCGACGGCCCTCGCCCTCAGTGACGCCCTCGACGAGTGCGAAACGGACGACGACGTCTGGGTCGTGGTGCTGACCGGCGCGGGCGATAAGGCCTTCTCCGCGGGCATGGACTTGAAGGCCTTCGCCACGGGCGAGTTCCCCATCACCGAAAAGGGATTCGCCGGTCTGACCAAGCGCGACTTCCCCAAGCCCTTGATCGCGGCGGCGAACGGATCGGCGCTCGCGGGCGGTTTCGAGATGATGATCAGTTGCGACATGGTGGTCGCCGCCGATCACGCGATGTTTGGCATCCCCGAAGCGTCGCGCGGACTCGTCGCTGGTGCGGGCGGGCTGATTCGTCTACCCAAGCGCGTTCCGCTCACCATCGCTTTCGAGCTGGCTCTCACGGCCGATCCCATCAGCGCCGCGCGCGCCTACGAACTCGGTCTCGTCAATCACGTCGTGCACGGTGACGTCGTCCTCGACGTCGCCATCGCCCTCGCCGAGCGCATCGCGAAAAACGCGCCGTTGGCCGTTCGCACGTCCAAAGACGTGATGCGCCGCGTCGGTGAACTCACCGAGGCTGAGGCGTGGGTCGTGAACGACGAGGCCTTCGCGATGATCGGCTTCAGCGCCGACGCCATGGAGGGCGCGACTGCGTTCGCCGAGAAGCGCGACGCGAACTGGCAGGGTAAGTAGATGAGCGCTGTCGTGACGCATCACGCACAACTCGCCAACGCGTGGACCATCGTTCGTCTTAGTTTGCACGTGCTGGGCGCGTGCGTCTGGGTCGGCGGTCAGTTGGTACTCGCCGGTCTCGTCGTGACACTGCGTGGGATCTCGCACGACGCGCCCGGCAAAGTGGCCAGAGCCTTCGCGAGGTTCACGTGGCCGGCCTACGGACTCTTGATCGCGACGGGCGTGTGGAACGTCGCGGCGATGGGTTCGTCAGCGACGTCGAGCTGGAACATGGTCTTCGGCATCAAGATGTTCTGCGTGATCGTCGCGGGACTGGGCGCCTTCTTGCACACGAGAGCCGCATCACCCAAGGCGAAGGGCGTCTTCGCTGGCGTGGGCATGATCGGGACACTCGCCGCGCTGGTGCTCGGCGTCGCACTCACCGGTTAGTGCAGGTGGTACACCAGCGCTGAGGTAATCGCCGCGGACGCCACGACGACGGGAAAGGGCGCCTTCGCGAAGAGCGCCGCGAGCGCCACCGCGAGACCGGCCAGACGGTGGTCGAGCACGACGTGGGTCTTGACCACGAGTCCCTCGGCGACGACGAGTGCACTCAGGAGCGAGATCGGTACGAGGGCGTTCACGCGTTGCAAGCGCGGATGAGCGAGCCAGCCCTCGGGGATGTAGTAGCCGAGTAGTTTCACGCCAAAGCACAACACGCTCGTCGCCCCGAGCACGATCCAGGCAGTCGAGGTACTCATCGTTCGCGCCATCCACAGACCACGGCGACGAGCGCGCTGGCGATAATCGGCAGTCCCGCGGGTAACCAGGGCGTGACGAGCAACGCGAAGACCATGGACGAGGCGGCGACGACGCGCAGGTACGTAGTGGTGAGACGCGGCCAGAGTAGTCCCAAGAACGCCGCCGGCACCGCGGCGTCGAGTCCCCACGAGGCCGGACTGCCGAGTGCTTTCGCGCCGAGCGCGCCGAGCAGCGTGAAGAGATTCCAGAAGAGGTAGACGCCCAAGCCGGTCAGCCAAAATCCCCTACGCATGGCGTGCGTGCCGCGAGGCGTCTGGGCGAGGGCGACGCCGGTCGACTCGTCGATGGTGAGGTGCGCCGCCGCTACGCGTCGTAGACCCTTCACTCGCACCAGTGGGGCCATCTGGAGTCCGTACAGCGCGTTACGCGTGCCGAGCATGGTCGCCGCGGCGACGGCGCTCGCCGCGCCCCCACCAGCCGCCATCACCCCGACGGCGGCGAACTGACTGGCGCCGGTGAAGGTGAGGAGGGAGAAGAGACAGGTCTGGAGGACGGAGAATCCCGCGGCGATCCCGGCGGCCCCAAAGGCAACACCGTAAGTACCCACGGTGATCGCGACGCTCAAGGCGTCACGAGACGTCGCACGAGGCGCTGAGGTCACCTCTTCATTCTTACCGAACCTGATGAGAGGCTGCGGCGGCGTAGTCGTGCCCCTCGAGGAGCGAACTACTGTGGGGTTTACGCACGTCAAAGGAGTAGACCGTGTTCTTTGGTGAAATTTTTGGACCGGATCTCTTGATTGTGGTCATCGTCGTCGCCGTACTCATCTTTGGCGGCGCGGCCATCCCCAAACTGGCTAAGAACCTCGGCTCCGCCAAGAACGAGTTTGAAAAGGGTCTGAAGGAAGGTAAGGCTTCGGGAACGACGAAGGCCACCGATGCTTCGGAGACGAAGACACCTGAGGACGAGAAGTAGTCCGCGAGCGCAGGGGTCGTTGGTCCGTTACACAACGCGCTCCATACCAACGCCTGGCGAGCCAACCAACCTTAAAAAATGAGTAAGGTTTTCTCCGTGGAACCACCCGCCCTGTCCCCGCAGGGAGACTCCGACCGGTCACGCCGCTGGCGCCGCGTGCGACGTATTGTTGCGCTCCCCATCGCCGCTCTCGCGCTCGCGGGTTGCACCGTGCCAACTTTTGGCGCCTCGCCCGGCGCGACCACCAGTTCTCGCTCGACGTACCACCTCTGGCAAGGGTTCTCCATCGGCGCCGTGATCGTCGGCGGATTTACGACGCTGCTCATTCTTTGGGCCGTCTTCAAATACCGTCGCAAGAGCGATCGCATCCCCAAGCAGAGTCAGTACCACATCCCGCTCGAGATGACGTACACCATCGTGCCCGTCATCATCGTGTTGGGCCTCTTCGCCGCCACCATGGTCGTCGAGAACAAAGAGGTCGCGAACCCGAAGACGAACGTCACGATCAACGTCAACGCCTTTCAGTGGGGCTGGAAGTTCACCTACCCTGGCCAGAACGTCGTCGTCGTTGGTCAGACGACCCAAGACCCCGTCATGGTCATGCCCGTCAACACCAACGTGCACATCAACCTGACGTCGTCAGACGTCATTCACGGCTTCTACGTGCACGCCTTCAACTTCTCGCGCTACGCCCTGCCGGGAGTGTTGAACCAGTTCACGCTTCGCGCCGTGAACACCGGAACGTTCGACGGGCAGTGCACGCAGCTCTGCGGGTTGTACCACTCACTGATGGTCTTTCGTGTGAAGGTCGTCAGTCAGTCCGAGTACGCCGCTTGGCTCACGAGTAACGCCAGCGTGAGCGCCGCGCTGGCGGCACAGGCCGCCACGAAGCAGCAGACCTCGTCGAACGTGCCGACGAGGTCCACGAAGAGCGAGGGGAACAACTGATGACTGACGTACTCGATCCGCCCATCGCCACCGAACACGACGACCACGATCACGAAGAGCACCACGGACCCACGGGCATCTTGAAGTGGATGACGTCGACCGACCACAAGGTCATCGGCATGTCCTACACCGTCACCGCGGTCATCATGATGGTGATCGGTGGCGCGTTGGCCGAGGTCATTCGCGCTCAACTCACGACGTCCAACAACTCCCTCGTCTCCTTCGCGCAGTACAACGAGCTGTTCACCATGCACGGTTCGGTCATGATCTACCTCTTCGTCGGTCCCTTCGCCTTTGGCGCGCTGGCCAACATCATCGTGCCCATCCAGATCGGCGCGCCGGACATGGCCTTTCCTCGACTGAACGCGCTGAGTTATTGGCTCTACCTGACCGGTTCGATCACGATGTTGTCAGGTTTCTTCGTGGCCGGTGGCGCCGCCAACTTCGGTTGGGTCGCCTACGCGCCGTTGTCGAACTCGATCAACACGCCGGGCGCGGGCGCGGACCTGTGGATTGGCGGACTACTGCTCACGGGGTTCTCCGCAATCTTCACCGGCGTCAATCTCTGCGCGACGATCTTCTACCTACGAGCGCCCGGTATGACGATGTTCCGCATGCCGATCTTCACGTGGAACCTCCTCATCACGGCGATCCTGATTCTTCTCGCCTTCCCCGTCTTGACGGCCGGGCTCATCATGCTCTACTGCGACCGGCACTTCGGCACGCACATCTTCTCGGTCCAAGGCGGCGGGGTGCCGGTGCTCTGGCAGCATATTTTCTGGTTCTGGGGCCATCCGGAGGTCTATATTTTGGCCCTGCCGTTCTTCGGCATGGTCACCGAGATCATCGCCGTCTTCTCGCGTAAGCCCGTCTTTGGTTACAAGGGCATGGTCTTCGCGACGCTGTCGATCGGCGCGCTCTCGCTCGGCGTATGGGCGCACCACATGTTCACCACGGGCGTCGTGCTGTTGCCCTTCTTTTCCATCATGAGTCTCTTGATCGCCGTACCGACGGGCATCAAGATGTTCAACTGGATCGGCACCATGTGGCGAGGGGAAGTCTGGTTCTCCACCGCCATGTTGATGGCGGTGGGCTTTCTCATCACGTTCCTCATTGGGGGACTCACGGGCATCTACCTCGCGAGTCCCCCGCTCGACTTCTTCACCCACGACACCTACTTCGTGGTCGCGCACTTCCACTCGATCGTGATGGCGTTGGTGCTCGGCGCGATGGGCGGCCTTTACTACTGGGGTCCGAAGATCACCGGCTACCTGTTGAACGAGACCATTGGCAAGGTCCAGTTCTGGTTCTTGTTCATTGGCACGCAGGTCTTCACGCTGCCGATGTACTTGCTCGGTCTGCGCGGGATGCCGCGACGTGTCGCCACCTACGCGCTGCACCCGGGGTGGCAGTTCTTGAACCAAGTCTCGACGGTGGGCGCGATCCTGATCGGGATCTCGACGGTTGCCTTCATGGTGAACATCGTCTACAGCTGGAAGAAGTACCCGGCCGGTGACAACCCGTGGGACGCTCACACGCTCGAGTGGTTCACCACCTCGCCTCCCCCGCACCACAACTTCTACCGCCTGCCCCAGATCCGCTCCGAACGTCCGACCTGGGACTACAACCACCCCGGCCACACGGCGGCCGAGCACGGTCACCACCACGAGCACCAAGGCGAGCACCACGACGAGGTGCCGGTCGCATGAGGACCGAGGCGAAGGTCCTTTTGAGCCTCGGGCTCTTCTTTGGTGTCATGTCTGTCGTCTATTGGAACTGGGGACACGAGAACGCGGGCAGCGTGATGATGTTCGCCGGTATGTTGCTCTGCTTCGTTCCGGGTAGCTACTACTACTGGTGGAGTCGGCGGATGCGCGCGCGCCCCGAAGACGACCCGAACGCAACCCAGGCCCAAGGAGCGGGCGTCGTGGGCGCCTTCCCCGGGACGTCCATCTGGCCCTTCACCCTCGGTATGGGTGCCTTCTTCGTCGTGCTCGCTTTGGTCTTTGGGATCTGGTTCTTGATTCCCGGACTCGGTCTAGTGGTCTGGGCGCTCTTTGGAGGAACGGCCGAAGGTCGTCGCGGGGGTACGCATTAGCCAGTTGAACTCGTCGAAGTTTTCTCGACGTCGTTCATCTTTTTTTTGAGGTGACGTGACATTCGCGCGTCTTTAGCAAAGCGCGGAAGCTGCCTAGTATTGAATCTGCAGTGTGGTACCCAGAGAACTAGTAACGAGGAGAGTCTGTGACGGCCCTAGAGAGTTCGACGAAGGTTCAGCTGGGGGGAACGAGGGGCGGTCCCGACGAACCGACTCTGCGCAAGGACCGTTGGTGGATCCAACCCGTCGTGACCGTCGCCATCCTTACGGCCTTCGTCATCTACTCGACGTGGGCGGCCTTTCAGAACAAGTACTACTACGTGGGCTCCCTCGTGCACCGCGACCTGATCAGCCCCTTCTACTCGCCCTGCATCGGTGGCAGTTGTGTGCCCGGAGCTAAGTTCGCCTTCGCCGTCAACGCCTGGACTTTGTCGCCGGCGCTGTTGATTTTGATCTTTCCGTTGGGCTTTCGCCTGACGTGCTACTACTACCGGCGCAGCTACTATCGCGCGTTTTGGTGGTCGCCACCGAGTTGCTCGGTCGCCGACGCGCACGGCTCCTACTCGGGCGAGACGCGTTTCCCGCTCCTGATGCAGAACCTGCACCGTTACTTTTTTTACGCAGGTCTTGTCTTCAACGTTCTGCTCACCTACGACGCAGTCCTTGCGTTTCGCCAACCCGGTCTCGGCTGGGGCGTCACCGTCGGCACGATCGTCTTGACCGTGAACGCCACGTTGCTCTGGCTGTACTCACTGTCGTGTCACGCCTGTCGCCACCTCTGTGGTGGTCAAGTGAAAAGTTTCAAGGCTCACCCCATCCGCTACAAGTTTTGGAAGTTCGTGACACCGCTCAACGCCAAGCACATGAACTTCGCGTGGGCGTCACTCGTCTTCGTGGCCCTCACCGACGTCTACGTGCGACTCGTCGCCTCGGGCGCCATCTCCGACTACAAGCTTTTCTAGATTTAAGGACTCCTTCGTGACCGACGTAACGACCGAACACCACGAGTACGACGTACTGATCATCGGCGCCGGCGGCGCGGGGCTACGCGCCGCCATCGAAGCGGGCCAGCGCGGTCTCAAGGTCGGCATCATCACCAAGTCCCTCCTCGGCAAGGCCCACACCGTCATGGCCGAAGGCGGCATGGCGGCCGCTATGGGCAACGTCTACCCCGAAGACAACTGGATGGTCCACTTTCGTGACACCATGCGCGGGGGCAAATACCTGAACAACTACCGCATGGCCGAGTTGCACGCGAAAGAGGCGCCCGATCGCGTCTGGGAACTCGAGCAGTGGGGCGCGCTCTTCGACCGCACCAAGGACGGCAAGATCCTCCAGCGCGACTTCGGCGGACACCGCTACGCGCGCCTCGCCCACGTTGGTGACCGTACGGGTCTGGAACTGATCCGCACCCTGCAGCAAAAAGTCGTCTCCATGGGTACCGACGTCTTCATGGAGTGCAAGGTCCTCCAACTCGTCCACGACGCCGAGGGGCGCGTCGCTGGCTGCGTCGGGTACTGGCGCGCGACCGGTGAGTTCGTCACCTTCCAAGCCAAGACCGTCGTCCTGGCGACGGGCGGCGCCGGTAAGTCCTGGAAGTTCACGTCGAACTCGTGGGAGAGCACCGGCGACGGCCACGCGATGGCCCTGTGGGCCGGCGCGAAGCTCATCGACATGGAGTGCGTGCAGTTCCACCCGACCGGCATGGTCTGGCCGCTCAGCGTGCGCGGACTTCTCGTCACCGAGGGCGTACGCGGTGACGGCGGGGTGCTGCGCAACTCGCTCGGCGAACGCTTCATGTTCAACTACGTCGCGCCGATGTTCCGCGCCGAGACGGCCGAGTCAGAAGAAGAGGCCGACAAGTGGTACGACGACCACACCGCCGGTCGCCGTCCGCCCGAGCTCTTGCCCCGTGACGAAGTCGCGCGCGCGATCAACGCCGAAGTCAAGGCCGGTCGCGGCAGTGCCCACGGTGGTGTCTTTCTCGACATCGCGACGCGCCGCTCGGCCGAGTTCATCCGTCGTCGCCTGCCCTCGATGTACCACCAGTTCATGGAGCTCGCGGGCGTGGACATTACGCGCGAGGCAATGGAGATCGGTCCAACGTGCCACTACTTCATGGGCGGCGTGCAGGTCGACGCGGACTCGCAGGCCACCGTCGTGCCGGGACTCTTCGCGGCGGGCGAAGTCGGCGGCGGGATGCATGGCGCCAATCGACTCGGGGGCAACTCACTGTCGGACCTCGTCGTCTTCGGCCGTCGCGCGGGCATCGGCGCGGCCGAGTACATCGAAGCGGGCGACGTGGCGACCTCCTTCGACCAGGGTGAAGTCGATGCCGCTATCAGCGAAGCGTTGGCTCCCTTCGATCGAACGAACGGTGAGAACCCGTACGACATCCAACACGACCTCCAAGAGATGATGCAACTCAACGTCGGTATCATTCGAAACGCCGGTGAACTCGACTTGGCGATCGACGAGCTCGACAAGTTCACCGAGCGCGTGAAGAACGTCTCCGTGAAGGGTGGCCGAGCCTACAATCCGGGTTGGAACCTCGCGACGGACCTGCCGAGCATGATCACCGTCTCCAAGTGCGTAACGAACGGCGCCCTTCGAAGGAAGGAGTCGCGCGGCGGCCACACTCGAGAGGACTTCCCCAACGCCGACCCCGAACTTGGCAAGCTCAACTTCGCCCAGAGTTCTGACGGGGGCCACTGGGACGACCCGGTATCGGTCCATGAGTCGTCGATTCTCATCATGCCCGCCGAGCTGAAGGCTCTACTCGAGGAGGACCTGTAATGGCTGAAGTAACCATGCGAGTCTGGCGAGGCGACGCCAGCGGCGGCGACTTCGAGACCTACACCCTCGAACAGAACGAGGGCGAAGTCGTCCTCGACGTCATCCATCGCATCCAGGCCACCGACGCTCCCGACCTGGCGTGTCGTTGGAACTGCAAGGCCGGCAAGTGCGGTTCCTGTTCGGCAGAGGTCAACGGTAAGCCGCGCCTGATGTGCATGACTCGCATGGACACGTTGCCCAAGGGCCCCGTCACGGTGACGCCCATGAAGGCGTTCCCTATCATTCGCGACCTCGTCACCGACGTCTCGTTCAACTACGTGCAGGCGGCGAAGGTGCCGGCCCTCATGCCCCCTCCCATGCCCGAGGGCGGCTACCGCATGTTCCAAGAGGACGTCGAACGCGGCCAGGAGTTTCGTAAGTGCATCGAGTGCTTCATGTGCCAAGACGTCTGTCACGTCATCCGCGACCACGAAGAGAACAAGGAGCATTACGCCGGTCCGCGCTTCTTCATCCGCTACGCCGAACTCGAGATGCACCCCCTCGACCAGAACGACCGTCGCGACCTCATTCGTCAAGACATGGGACTCGGCTACTGCAACATCACCAAGTGCTGCACCGAGGTCTGCCCCGAGCACATCAAGATCACCGACAACGCGATCATCCCGTTGAAGGAGCGCGTCGTCGACGCCCACTACGACCCCGTAGCGTGGCTTGGGCGAAAGATCCGTCGCAAGCCGAAGCGGTCGGCAGCCGACGCCGCCGTGCAGCCCGCTCCCTAAGTAGATGGCGTCGTTTCTCAGTGCCGCGTGGATGTCGGCGCTCAATGACAACCTCGCCGCCGCAGGCCCAGCTCCTTTAGAAGACCCCTCTTCAGTCTTTCGCGTCGTCCTCGAACTCACTGATGGACCGAGTTCTTCTCCTCACGCACTCACCTTCACCGTCGGCGCTGACGGCGCCTTCGCTGAGTTGGGTGATCACCTAGCCGCGAACGCCGTGGTTCGACTCTCGTTCAAAGACGCGGAGGCGCTGACCTCGGGCAAGCTCGACACCGCGCTCGCCTTACGCGAAGGTCGCTTTAAAGTCCGCGGCGACATTCAAGGCCTCGTGCCACTCATCGGCTGGCTACTGCAGGCTCACTCGGGCTGACCGGAGAGTTCGGAAATAGCTCCATCAGCTTCGCTTAAGGAAGAGAAGGCTGCCTAGAAGGCCTTTGGGATTGCGACTCGTCGTCGCGACCTATGGAGCGACTTGGTTCAGAACCGTGTCGCGAGACCTCTAAATCAACCCGAGCGCGCGAACTTCGTCACGCTCGCCCACGAGTTCGTCGGTGGTGATCTTGATTCGTTCGTGAGCGAAATCATCGAGCTCAAAACCCTCTTTGACCTTCCACGAACCTTGGCCGTCAGCCACGACCGGGAAGCCAAAGGTCAAACCTTCGGGAACGCCGTACGCGCCCTCACTCGTTACGCCCACCGACGCGCAGTCGTCGTTGGCCGTCGCGTTCACGAGACTGACGACCGTGTCGATCGCGGCGTTCGCCGCCGACGCGGCGGAACTGAGTCCGCGCGCTTCAATGACCGCAGCCCCGCGCTTTTGCACCGTCGTGATGAAGTTGCCCTGGAGCCACGCGTGATCGTCGATGACGTCGGGCACCTGCTTGCCGTTGATCGTCGCGTTCGCGAAGTCGGGAAACTGCGTGGCGGAGTGATTGCCCCAAATGCCAAGGTTCTTGACATCCTTCACCGCGACACCGGCCTTCTTCGCCAACTGCGTCTCGGCTCGGTTCTGATCGAGACGCGTCATCGCGAACCAGCGATCGGCCGGGACTTCGGGCGCGTTGGATCGAGCGATCAAACAGTTCGTGTTGCACGGGTTACCCACGACGAGCACGCGTACGTCGCTCGCCGCGTTCTCGGCGATCGCGCGACCCTGGGGCTTGAAGATACCGCCGTTCACGTTCAAGAGGTCACTGCGCTCCATGCCGGCCTTTCGCGGAATGGAACCCACGAGGAGTGCCCAGTTCGCGCCGTCGAAGGCGTGGGTGAGATTGCTCGTCGCCTCGATGCCCGCGAGAAGGGGGAACGCGCAGTCGTCGAGTTCCATCACGACGCCGTCGAGACTCTTCATCGCGGGCTCGATCTCGAGAAGTCGAAGTATCACGGGCGTGTCGGGACCGAACAGCGCGCCCGCGGCGATGCGAAACAACAGTGAGTAACCAATCTGGCCGGCGGCGCCGGTCACGGTGACGTGGACGGGGGTGGTCATGATGCTCCTTCGTACGTTTTAGAGACGCTCGGCGATTGCCGCGCCGAACTCCGAACACTTCACTTCGGTCGCCCCGTCCATCAGACGGGCGAAGTCGTAGGTGACGATCTTGTCGGCGATAGTCGCCTCGAGTGCGCTGACAATGTCGTTGGCGGCGTCGGTCCAGCCCAGGTGTTCGAACATCAACACGCCCGACAGCAACACTGAACCGGGATTCACCTTGTCCTGGCCGGCGTACTTCGGTGCCGTGCCGTGGGTGGCTTCGAAGATACCGTGACCGGTGACGTAGTTGATGTTCGCCCCGGGCGCGATGCCGATGCCACCGACCTGGGCGGCCAAAGCGTCGGACATGTAGTCACCGTTGAGGTTCGTCGTCGCGATGACGTCGTACTCCTTCGGACGGAGCAAGAGCTGCTGGAACGCGATGTCGGCGATGACGTCCTTCACGAGAATCTTCGAGCCGGGCTTGCCGTTGCAGTCGTCCCAACCAACGGCCACGTCGTCAAACTCCTCTTTCACCAATTCGTAGCCCCACCGCATGAAGGCACCCTCGGTGTACTTCTGGATGTTGCCCTTGTGTACCAACATCACGGACTCGCGTCCGTGACTCACGGCGTACTTGAGCGCCGCGCGGATGAGGCGCTTGGAGCCGAACTCGGAGATGGGCTTGAGGCCGAGGCTGGAGTTCTCTCGAACGTCCCAACCGAAGGACTCTTTCACGAAGACCCGCAACTTCTCTGCGTCCGCGCTCCCGGCTTCGAGTTCGAGACCGGCGTAGACGTCTTCGGTGTTCTCACGAAAGATCACCATGTCGACGTCTTCGGGACGCTTCATGGGCGAGGGTACGCCTTGGAACCAGCGCACGGGGCGCAGACACACGTAGAGGTCCATGATCTGGCGTAACGCGACGTTGAGGGAACGAAAACCGCCGCCGATCGGCGTCGTCAGCGGACCCTTGATGCCGATGATGTGCTCACGAAAGTCGGCGACGGTCTCTTCGGGGAGCCAGTTACCGGTCTCGTCGAAGGCCTTTTGACCAGCGAGCACTTCCTTCCACGCGATGGTCTTGCCGTGCTTCTTCGCGGCCGCGTCGAGCACGAGTTGTGCCGCGGGCCAGATGTCGATTCCGATGCCGTCACCTTCGATGTAAGGGATGATCGGATTGTCCGGGACGTGCAAGACGCCCTCTGTACTCATAGTGATTTTCTCAGCCATGTTCCCATCCTACGGCGATTCTCGTACTCCCTCTTTGGCCAAAAAGCGTCCGGGACGGGTCTCCTAGGTGAAGAGCGCGTGATAGATCTCACGCGTCGCGGTGGAACGGTTCAGCGTGTAAAAGTGCAGTCCAGGCGCCCCGGATTCGAGGAGTCGTGCGCAGAGTTCGGTGGCGGCCAGGATTCCCTCGGCGCGAACGGCCGGGGCTCCCCCGCGAGCGTTCGCGACCTCGAGACGCTCGACGAGCGACGCGGGCACGCTCGCGCCCATCGCGGCCATTCGCTGCACGCCGCCCAAGGTTGTGACGGGCATAATGCCCGGCAGTATCGGCTTCTCGACACCGAGTTCGGCGAGTTCACCAACGAGTCGGACCCACTCGTCGGGCTCGAAGAAGAACTGCGTGACGGCGAAGTCGGCGGCTTCGAGTTTCCTCGCGAGGTGCAGGCGATCCGTCGCCAAGTCCTTCGATCGCGGGTGACCCTGGGGGTGGGCGCCCACGCCCACACAGAACTCGCCCACCTCACGCACGAGCTCAATGAGTTCCAGCGCGTAGGTGAACTCCGACGACGCGAGCGCGGGTTCCTCGGGCAGGTCGCCGCCGAGCGCCATGACGTTGTTGACACCCGCGTCGAGGTAGTTCTTCAAGAGGTCGCGCATCTCGTCACGTCGATGGCCAACGCAGATCAAGTGGGCCATCGCCGTGACGCGGCCGGCCCGTTGGATCTCGGTGACGAGGTCGAAGGTACGTTGACGTGACTCGCGTCCCCCTCGGTACGTCACTGAGACGAAGGAGGGTCCGAGCGAATCAAGATCGAGCAGAGATTGCTCGAGGACGGCGCTCTCTTCGTCGGACTTCGGCGGGAAGAACTCGAAGGAACGCGTCAATCCCTCGGCTAGGAGTTCATCAACGCGCATGGAACTAATTGGCGCGACCGAAGTCGTCTTCGATTCGCTCGATGTCGTCCTCGCCGAAGTACGTGCCGTGTTGGACCTCGATGAACACCACGGGCGTGGTTCCGCGATTCTCGCAACGATGCTTCTGCGCGAGTCCAATATCGATCGAGCCGCCGGTGGGAACCTCGTGCTCGACGTCGTCCAGGATGACCGTCGCCGTGCCGTTCACGACGAACCAGTGCTCGGCGCGTCGAGTGTGGCGTTGGTAGCTGAGGCGCTTTCCCGGCGCGACGACGATGCGCTTTACCTTGTGATCGAAGAGTTCGTCATCAAGCACGGTGAAGGATCCCCAGGGACGTTGGTCGAACTCGCGACCTCGGCTGTCTTTTATCGTCATCGGACCTTCTCTGCGGCTAGCACGGCGTTGCGTAACAGCATGGCACGAGTCATCGGACCCACGCCACCGAGACGAGGCGTGATCCAGCGCGCTACTTCGTTGACGTCATCGGCCACGTCGCTCAGGAGCTTTCGTCCCAAGAACGTCGTTCCCGCACCCACAACGGCGGCACCCGGCTTCACCATGTCGCGCGTGACGAGCCCGGCCCTTCCCGCCGCCGCGACGACGACGTCGCCCGTACGAACAATCTCACTCAAATCCTCGACGCCGGTGTGCACGACGGTGACCGCCGCGTTGCAGTGGGGACGGCGCATCGCCAGGAGAAGAGCGAGCGGTCGCCCGATGGTGACGCCGCGTCCGATGATGACGACGTGCTTACCCTCCACCGGCACGTCGTAGGCGGCGAGTAGCTCAACGATGCCGTACGGCGTGCACGGCAGCGGGCCTGGCGCGCCCATGACGAGTCGACCAAGGTTGGTCGGATGCAGCCCGTCCACGTCCTTCTCCGGCTTGACGCGTAGCAACACCTCTTCCTCGCTGACTCCTTCGGGAAGTGGAAGTTGAACAAGAATCGAGTGCACGTTGGGATCGTCGTTGAATCGATCGACGATCGCTTCGATCTCGCCTTGCGAAGCGGTCGAAGGAAGGTGTTCATCGTAGGATCGAACACCAATCTCGGCGCACTCTTCGATCTTCATCTCGACGTAGCGCGCGCTCGAGACGTCGTCACCCACGAGGATCGTGCCGAGTCCCGGCGTGCGGCCCGCCGCGACAAGTCGCTGCACGCGGTCGGTCAGCTCCATCTTGATCCGAGCGGCGACTGGTTCACCGTTCAATAGTTCAGCGGTCATTGCTCTCCTAGTGACGAAAGTGACGCTCGCCGGTGAGCATCATGACAATTCCGGCCTTGTTCGCGGCGTCGATAACCTCGGCGTCGCGCACCGAGCCGCCGGGTTGCACCACCGACGTCACGCCCGCGTCGGTAAGTGACTCCAGCCCGTCGGCAAAGGGAAAGAACGCGTCGGACGCCGCGGCGGCGCCCTTGGCGAAGTCGCCGGCCTTCGTCACCGCGATGCCAGCTGAAACCACGCGCGACTGTTGTCCCGCGCCCACGCCCACCGCGACGCCGTTGTTCGCGATGACGATGGCGTTGGAGGTCGTGCGCGCGCACACTCGCCACGCAACGGCGAGATCTTGAAGCTGTTGCTCGCTCGGCGTCGCCTCCGTCACGCAGCGCCACTCGGCCACGGGAACGACGAGTTCGTCCGCGTTCTGCACGAGCGCGCTGTCGCCGAACGTGCGAACTGAGAGTCCGAGGGGCTCGGGCGCCGGGGCGCTTAAGAGACGCGTCGCCTTGCGCCGAGTGACGAGAGTTGCAATGGCGTCGTTGGTAAAGGCCGCCGCGATGATCACATCGGCCTGGGGACCAGCGGCGATGAGCGTCGCCAATGATTCGTCCACCTCGCCGTCGACGGCGACGACGCCGCCGAAGGCGCTCTGCGGGTCGGCGGCCAGGGCCTTGGCGAACGCGTCCGCCAACGAAGATCCGAGAGCCGCGCCCGACGCGTTGGCGTGCTTGATGATCGCCACGGCCGCGAGTCCCGGGGCGTCGGCTCTCAGTTCGTGCACGAGGCGCCACGCGGCGTCGGCGTCGAAGAGGTTGAGATACGACAAGGCGCTGCCGGCGTGTTTCGTGACACCGTCCCACCACGGCGTCGTGCCCGCGAAGCGGTAGCGCGCCCCGATTTGGTGGGGATTCTCACCGTACCGCGTCACCTCGGCGCGCTCGAGAGAGAGATGGAGTGTCTCGGGCACGACGGCGTCAACGTCACTCGGTGCCTGGCCGAGCACCCCACCGCGGTCGAGCCAGCGGACCACCTGCGCGTCGTACGCCGAGGTGTGGGCGAAGGCCGCGCGCGCGAGCGCGTGGCGCGTGGCGTTCGAGAGTGCCCCCGTCGTCACGATCTCCTCGAGGACCGAGGCATACTGCGAAGGACTCGTGAGCACGCCCACGTGGGCGTGATTCTTCGCCGCGGCGCGCACCATCGCCGGACCGCCGATGTCGATGAGTTCGATCGAGGGATCCGACGTGAAGGGATAGAGATTGCACACCACGAGGTCGATCGCGGTGATGTCGTGTTCGGCCAACGCGGCGCGGTGTTCGGGTTTGTCAAGGTCGGCGAGGATAGCGGCGTGAATCCGTGGGTGCAATGTCTTCACGCGACCGTCGAGCATCTCGGGAAAACCGGTGACGTCCGCGACGTCGAGATGCGCCACGCCGGCGTCGCGTAGCGCCTTCGCCGTGCCGCCCGACGCCACGAGTTCGACGCCGCGCGCGTCGAGGCCCTGGGCGAACTCGACGAGCCCGGTCTTATCCCACACGCTTAACAACGCTCGCATCTAACTCTCCTCCATCGTGCCGGCGACGCTCTCGGGCTCGAAGCCCTGCGCGAGTGACGCCATCACCCTAGCGATGACCTCGGGATAGAGCGCTCGTTCGACCGTCTTGATTCGCTCGTGCAGCGACGACTCGTCGTCGTCCGCGAACACCTCCACGCGACGCTGCGCGAGTATCGGTCCGTCGTCGAGCGCCTCGGTCGCGACGTGCACCGTGCAGCCCGACACGTTGACCCCGGCCGCCAGCGTCGCTCGAACGGCGTGCCAACCCTTGAAGTCGGGCAACAGCGCGGGGTGGGTGTTGAGGACGCGTCCGGGAAAGGCCCGGTGAAAGGTTCCGGTCACGATGGTGCCAAAGCCCGCCATCGCGACGAGATCGATGCGGTCCTCACTAAGGAGTCGCGTGAGCTCTTCGGTGTAGGCCTCGCGGTCGAAGGACGAAGTGAAACCACCGAACTTCTCGCGGTCGATCAGTAGCGCGGTGATACCCGCGGCGCGAGCAACGTCGAGTCCGCGACACGGTCGGTCGGCGGCAACGAGCGTCACCTCGAGTCCCGCGTTCAGCATGGCTTCGAGAATCGTGCCCGAACCCGACACCAGTACACAGAGACGAACCGGGACCAAGCGCTACATCGCCCTGACGATCTCGACCATCTTCGCTCCGGCCTCGGTGGGGTTCTGACAGACGTAGACGCCGGCCGCCGTCAGGGCGTCCATCTTCGCCTGCGCGGTGCCCTTCGAGCCCGAGATGATGGCGCCCGCGTGGCCCATCTTTCGTCCCGGCGGCGCGGTCACGCCCGCGACGTAGGCAACGACGGGCTTGGTCATGTTGAGCTTGATCCACTCCGCGGCGCGCTCCTCTTCCGAGCCACCGATCTCGCCGATCATCATCACGGCCTTCGTCTCGGGATCCTTCTCGAACTCGGCGAGGCAGTCAATGAAGTTCGTTCCCGGCACCGGGTCGCCCCCGATGCCCACGCACGTCGTCTGACCAATTCCCTGCATGCTCAGTTCGTGCAGGGCTTGATAGGTCAACGTGCCCGAACGCGACACGATGCCCACCGGCCCACCGGCCAGCGCGATGTCGCCCGACGTGATGCCGATGTTGCACTTGCCGGGGCTGATGATGCCCGGACAGTTCGGTCCGAGCAGTCGCACGCCCGGAAACTCCTCGACGAGGCGGTTATAGGTCAATGCTTCGTCGTGCGCGGGAATGCCCTCGGTGATACACACGATGAACGTGATGCCACCCTGCGCGGCTTCGATGATGGCGTCGGAGGCGAACTTCGGCGGTACTACGACGAACGACGCCGTGGCGCCCGTCGCGTCAACCGCTTCCTTGACGCTGTTAAAGACCGGGATACCGTCAACGTCACTGCCGCCCTTGCCGGGGGTGACGCCGCCCACGACCTTCGTTCCGTAGTCACGGTTGCGCAGACCGTGGAAACGCCCTTGACTTCCGGTGAGGCCCTGGACAATGACCTTGGTGTTCTCATCGACAAAGATGCTCATCGTTCTTCCTCAGTTCGCCAGCGCCACCGCGCGTCGCGCGGCGTCCAGCATGGTTGGTTCGGTAATCAGGTTTTCGTTGAGGTGCGGTGCCAGCAGGGCGCGGCCCTCTAGGGCGTTCGTGCCGTCGAGTCGAAGCACGATGGGCGAGTTGATCGAGACGCGCTTCAGCGCTTCGAGAACGCCCTTGGCTACTTCGTCGACGCGGGTGATCCCGCCAAAGATATTGACGAAGATCGACTTCACCTTGGGATCGGCGTTGATGACCTCGAGCGCGGCGGCCATGACGTCAGCGTTCGCGCCACCACCTATGTCCAAGAAGTTCGCCGCGGTGCCCCCGACTTGGTTGACGACGTCGAGAGTCGACATGGCGAGTCCCGCGCCGTTGGCGATGATGCCCACCGTGCCATCGAGGCCGATGTAGTTAAGACCCTTCTCCTTGGCCATCTTCTCTCTGGGGTCCTCGAACTCGTCACCGCGGAACTCTTCCCACTCGGGATGGCGGTACGACGCGTTCTCGTCCAGAGTCACCTTGGCGTCGAGCGCGTGCACCTTGTTATCGGGCGTGAGGATCAGCGGATTGATCTCCGCCAAGTCACAGTCGCCCTGGGTGTAGCACTCGTACAACTTGACGAGTAGTTCGGCCGACTGCTCACGCGCGACGTCGTCGAGTTCGGCTTCCGCGACCCAGCGACGAGCCGTCGCGAGGGTGAGACCCTCCACTGGATCAATCGAGAGGAACGCAATGGCCTCGGGGTTCTCCTCGGCGACGACTTCGATCTCGACGCCACCCTGGGCGCTCAGCATCCCGAGGTGCGTTTTGTTGGGACGGTCCAGCGTGAACGACGCGTAGTACTCCTTCGCGATGTCACTCGAACGCTCGACCCAGAGTCGCTTTACGACGTGACCCTTGATGTCGAGACCCAGGATGTTGACCGCGTGCTCTCGAACCTCGTCGACGTTGTTAGCGAGCTTCACGCCCCCGGCTTTGCCGCGACCACCGACCTTCACTTGTGCCTTCACGACGACCGGGTAGCCCACACGCTCGGCGACGGCGACGGCCTCGTCGACGGTGTCGGCCACGTCGCCGGGCGAAACGGCGATGCCGTGGCGCGCGAAGTACCGCTTGCCTTGATACTCAAAGAGATCCATTCACTTCTACTTTCGTTTGATTTCTGGTAACGAACGACTATTTAACCGTGTTGCAGCTCGCGAGCGTCCAACGTGGTCTCGAGCCACGAACCGATCTCGTCGAGCGACGCGCCCGGGGTGAAGACCCTCGACACGCCAGCCGCTTCCAGGGCCGGAATGTCGTCGTCGGGGATGATCCCACCCACGACCAGTAGGACGTCCTCACGACCTTGACTCTTCAAAAGGTGCACCACGCGTGGGACGAGCACGAGGTGGGCGCCCGACAGGAGCGAGAGTCCGAGCGCGTCGGCGTCTTCTTGGATAACGGCCTGGACGATCTGCTCGGGCGTCTGGTGCAGTCCGGTGTAGACGACCTCGAAGCCCGCGTCACGCAGCGTTCGCGCGATGACCTTCGCGCCACGATCGTGTCCGTCGAGACCGGGTTTGGCGACTACGACTCGGTACGTGCGCTCCATCAGTAGTTCAGCATAGAGGCCCCACCACTCACTCAAATAATGGACGTCCGTGACTCTCGAACGAGACAAAACCCCCGACTAGCGTTGTCAGTCGTGACGACCAACGCTGCCAAAGAGCGAGGTCCACTGCGCGCGTTGTTCTCGGCGATGCGACCGCGACAGTGGGTGAAGAACGGTCTGATTATCATCGCGCCAGCCGCCGCCGGCACCTTGGCGCACCACGACGTCGCTCTCCACACCGGCGTGGCCTTTGTCGCGTTCTGCTTGGTGGCGTCGGGTCTCTACCTGTTGAACGACCTTCGTGACGTCGAGGCCGACCGCGAGCACCCGACGAAGCGTTTCCGGGCCATCGCGGCGGGCCAACTCGGCGCCGTCGTCGTCGCCTGGTCGGCGGTCGTTCTCTTGGTCGCCGGCTTCCTCCTGCCCCTGACGATCTCGCGTCCCGGGGACCTCTACGTGGTCCTCGGGCTGTACGTGGTGATCTCGCTTTCCTATATTTTCTGGCTGAAGACTCTCGCGATCATCGAACTGGGCGCCGTCGCAAGCGGGTACTTTCTGCGGGCCTACGCGGGCGCGGCGGCGTCGCACATCTTCGTCTCCACCTGGTTTCTCGTCGTGATCTCCTTCGGCGCGCTCTTTCTCGTCGTGGGTAAACGCGACAGCGAGTTGAAGGTGATCGGCGCGGGCACGACGCGCAAGGTCCTCGCCGAGTACACGAGCAGTTTCCTCGACTCGGCCCTGACCCTGTGCGCGACGGTGGTCGTCACGGGTTACTGCCTCTGGGCCTTTGACACGTCGCACGCGGGCCTCTCGTCAAACCGGGACGCCGTCTTACCAGTTCGCTTGAGTGTGGTGCCCGTCGTCTTCGCGGTGCTGTTCATCTTGCGCTCCGTTGAAGCGGGTAACGGGGCCGCCCCCGAGGACCTGGTCATCCAAGACCGCACGGTGCAAGTGCTCATCGTCATATGGGCGACGCTGATGGTCTTCGGGGTCTACTCGTGAGTCCGACGACACTGTCGGGCTGGGGACGTACCAACGCGTCGGTGGTGACCCTACGAACGCCCCGTAACGAAGAGGAGATCTTGAACGAGTTCGCCTCAGGCGAGCAACTCATCGCGCGAGGGCTCGGACGAAGCTACGGTGACGCGGCGCAGCTCAGCGGTGGCGTCGTGCTCGACAATCGAGCACTCGACGCGATCTCGCCCATCAGCGACGAGGGCGTCGTCACGCTCGGGGCTGGCGTCTCGTTCGACGAACTGCTCGCGGTCGCAATCCCCCAGGGCTGGTTCGTCCCCGTCACGCCCGGTACGCGTCAGGTCACCATGGGCGGCGCGCTCGCCGCCGACGTGCACGGCAAGAACCATCACGTCGACGGTTCACTAGCCAATCACGTCCTCTCGATGCGACTGGTCACTCCCGAGGGCGCCTTCACGCTGTCGCGCACCGAGGACACCGAACTCTTCTGGGCCACGATGGGCGCGATGGGCCTCACCGGGGTGGTTACCTCGCTGACGCTCCAAATGCTGGCGATTGAAACGAACCAGATGCTCGTCGACACCACTCGACACGGCGATCTCGAGAGCGTCATGAGCGCCATGGCGACCGGTGACGCCGACTACCGCTACTCAGTTGCCTGGGTTGACTGCATGACCCGTGGTGCCCACATGGGGCGCGCCATCTTGACGCGCGGTGACCACGCCACGATTGAGGCCGTGAAGAAAGTCGCGCTGAAGGGTCCGCGCAAGCCCAAAGTGACGATCCCCTTCGAGGCGCCGCGCGGTCTCTTGAACCGTTGGTCAGTACGTGCCTTCAACGAGGCCTGGTTCCGTTCCGCGCCTCGACACGAGCTCGATGAGACCCAGTCGCTATCGTCCTTCTTCTACCCCCTCGACGGCGTCGCGAACTGGAACCTCCTCTACGGCAAGCGGGGCTTCGTGCAGTATCAGTTCTGTGTGCCCGACGCCATGGGCGACACCGTCGTCGACGTGATCAAACGGCTCTCGGAGTCACGCGTCGCGAGTTTTCTCGCGGTCCTAAAGCGCTTCGGACCGGGGAACCCTTCGCCCCTGTCCTTCCCGCTCTCGGGTTGGACGTTGGCCCTCGACCTGCCGGTGGGCGGCGACACCCTTCCCGGCGTACTCGACGACCTCGACGCGTTGGTCGTGGCGGCGACCGGGCGCGTCTACTTCGCCAAGGACGCGCGACTGAAGCCCGACCAGGTTCGCGCGATGTACCCCCGCCTCGAGGAGTTTCGAAAGGTGAAGTCGCGCGTCGATCCGAACGACCAACTGACGAGCGATCTCGCGCGTCGTCTCGACCTAGTAGGAAAGTAAGTATGGAAAACGCCTTTGGTCAACCGCAGAACGTCGTCATCTTCGGTGGCAGCTCGGACATCGCGCGCGCCATCACGAAGAAACTTTGCGCGGCGCGCGCGCACACCGTGATACTCGCGGGAAGGAACCAAGAACTCCTCAACGCCGCGGCGCTCGAGGCCCAGGAGTACGGCGCCACCAAGACCGACACCGTGCTCTTCGACGCGAACGACCCCTCGAACGCCGAACGCACCGTGTCCGAGGCCTTCGACAAGGTCGCCGATCAGGTCGATCTGGTGATCATCGCGGTGGGACTGCTCGGGGTTCAAGCCGAGGACCAGGAGAGCGCCGCCAAGTCGGCCGAGATGATAACGGTGAACGTCACCTGGCCGGTGGCCGCGCTCGCCGAGATTCGCCAGCGTCTCGTCGCCCAAGGAAGTGGCCGGATTCTCGTGATGAGTTCGGCCGCCGCGGTCCGAGTCCGTGAGAGCACCTACCTCTACTCCGGCGCCAAGGCCGGATTAGACCGGATCTGTAGCGGCCTCGCTCAGTCCCTCGAGGGCACGGGCGTCAAGTTGCAGCTCCTTCGACCTGCCGTCGTGCGTACCAAGATGACCGTCGGGGCCGACGAACCACCCTTCACCACTGGCGCGAACGAGGTGGCGGAGAACGTGATGCGCGGCCTGGCGAGCAACGACGACGTGATCTGGAGTCCGCCACTTCTGCGCTACGTCTTCTTCGTCCTGCGTCACCTCCCGGCGCCCCTGTGGCGCAAGGTGACCAACCGCTAGTTTCGCCTTCAACCAGCGGACGACGTCGTCGCTTTCGCGCGCAACGTCATCGTGTAGAAGTCGCGCGTCCACCACGTAGCGAAGTAGCGCGACGGCGTGCCGGCCATGGCAATCTCGAGGCTGGTGCCGTTACCTCCGTTGATGGGCGTGTTGAGGGGACCCGCGAAGGAGGAGAACTGGACCCAGTCGGTGTTGATGTCGAGTTCCATGGCCCGCACCGCGCCGGCACGGACCAGGACGTTCGCGAGGTCCGAGATCGACAGGCTCGGTCCGCCGACGTAGATCAGGGCTCCGTCCTTGGTGACGCCTAGACCCGATCGCCAGACGTTGAAGCCGCCCCCGAGGGTCTTGCCCCAGTGCATGACGTTGGCGTTGGTGAGGCCCGGCACGGGCTTGGCGTTTTGCACGATGAGGTCGAGATTTTGTCGCACCGACGCCACCTGACTCGACATCGACACGTCAGTCCCCCACTTCGCCACGGTCATGGTCCCGTCCTTGAAGACGACGACCGAGGCCGCACCCTTACGCAGCGGGAGGATGGTGCGGCCGTCGGTGTAGTACCCCCCGTTCGCGTCGGGCATGAGGAAGCCCGCGTTGAAAGCGGCGACCAGGTTCTCAGAACTCTTGGCCGTGATCGGCGCGGTGTAGGGGTAGGGTCCGCCGCCGGGAATGGACGAGCCCGAGTAGAGCTGTGCTTGCAACAACGTGGGGTCCATCCACACGACACCAACGACGTAACTCGTGTGCACGGCGTCGGGTCGCACGAACGCTTCGTACATCGTTGGCACGCCCGAGGCGGTCTCGCGCCCCGCGACGTGCCACACGCCCTCGCCCGGCAGTGGCTTGGCCGCGGGCGACGGGATGGTCTTGGGTGCTGCGAGGTGACCCCCGGCGGCAACCTTGACGGCGGTGGCGCCCGAACCGAAGGCGGTCAGCGGTGGCGCGCCGCCCACTTTGGCCGGATGCAACTTGTAGTACTCGGTCTCGACCCAGGTCACTTCGGGGCCGAGCCCGTGTTGACGACCCCACTCCGCAAAACGGGCCTGCATCGAGACGCCGTAGGAGGGGTTCACGAGGGCGAAGCCGAGAGTTATCCCGAGGTACCCGACGATGACGACCGTCGCGACCAGAAGGGCCACCATGAAGCGACGTCGCCAGTAGACGAAGGCGGAGTAGCGGCGATTCTTGGGCGCGACCGGTGGGCGATACGCGTGCCTCGGTGAGTTCATGGTCTCCCATTCTCGCACCAAGGGTGACGGAGTCATTCGGGGGGCCAATATATTCTTACGAACGATTTAGGCACGATGCAATGGTGTCATAGCGAGCACGAGGTGTTTCGTACCGTGCTCATCGAAGTTCACCGCGGCGCGCGCGTGCGAGCCTTCGCCTTCGACGCGAACCACCACTCCCGGCCCAAAACGGTCGTGCACGACGCGCTCGCCCACCACCAAGCCCAACTTTTCGGCGCCCGTGGAGCGAACCGGTGGCGCGGCGCCCGTGCCGAAGGCCCGCCCCTGGGTGAAGTCGGTGCTGCGACCGACGAAACCGTCGTCCTCGAGGGAGAAACTCGAGCGCCGCGTGGGCAACGTGGAGGAGAGATCGGTCACGAGTTCCGACGGTATCTCCTGGAGGAACCGACTGGCAATGGCTTCGAGACGTTGGCCCCACATCGTGCGACTCCAGGCGTGGGTCAAGATCAAGTAACGCATGGCGCGCGTGACCCCGACGTAGAAGAGTCGACGTTCCTCTTCGAGTTCGGCGTCGTCGGAGAGCGCGCGACGATGGGGAAAGACCGTCTCTTCGAGACCAGTGACTACGACGCCGGGAAACTCGAGACCCTTCGCGACGTGCAAGGTCATCAGTGAGATGGCCCCCTCTCCGCTGCCGAGTTGATCGGAGTCCGCGACGAGCGCCATGCGTTCGACGAAGTCGAGCAACGTGTCGTACTGCGCAGCGGCTGACGCGAGTTCACCGAGGTTCTCCAGTCTCGAGTACGCCTCGTCGGTGTCCTCGGCGCGCAGCGCGTCGCCCATGCCCGACTCACGGACGATCGCGTCGATCAACTCCCTCGGACTGAGATCGTTCGACAGAGCCCTCAGTTCGTCGAGCATGAAGGAGAACTTCGCCGTGCCCGCGAGCGCTCGCCCGCTCAGACCCGCGGCCGCGCCGTAGTGCGCCGCTTCGGCGAACGAGAGTCCGTGCTCGGCGGCGTAGGCGCCGAGTTTGGCCTGCGCCGCTTCGCCCACCCCGCGCTTGGGCTCGTTGATCACTCGTCGGGCGGAGGCCTCGTCTCTGGGATTGACGAGAAGCCTCGCGTAGGCGAGTGCGTTCTTGATCTCCTTGCGATCGTAGAAGCGCATGCCCGAGACAACGCGATACGGCACGTTCGCGCGAAGCATCTCCTCTTCCAAGACCCGACTTTGCGCGTTGGTTCGATAGAAGACCGCCAGATCGTTCCAACCCAGACCGTGTTCACTACGCAGTCGGCGAAGTTCGCTCGCCACCCAGCGGCCCTCGTCGTACTCGTCGCCCGCCCGGTAGAGGAGGATCTTCTCGCCCTCGTCACCGTCGGTGAACAGGTTCTTCGCGTGCCGGCTCGCGTTCCTAGCGATGACGGCGTTCGCGGCGTCGAGGATCGTCTGCGTGGAGCGAAAGTTCTGTTCGAGCAGGATGACCCGCGCGTCGGGAAAGCGAAGCTCGAACTGCAAGATGTTGCGAACGTCAGCCGCGCGAAAGCGGTAAATCGACTGATCCGAGTCGCCCACCACGCAGAGGTTGCGATGCTCGGCGGCGAGCATCATGACCAGTTCGTTCTGCACCCCGTTGGTGTCTTGAAACTCGTCCACCAAGAGGTACTTGAAGCGCTCTTGGTACGAGCGAAGGACGTGCTGGTCCGTCTTCATCATTAGCACCGCGTTCACCAAGAGGTCGTCGAAGTCCATGGCGTTGGCGACGCGAAGTCGCTTCGCGTAGAGCTGGTAGATCTCGGAGATGCGTCGACGCTGAGGGTCGTCGCCGTAGGTGTCGAAGTAGGCGTCGGGCGAGAGCATCTCATTCTTCGCCGCCGAGATCGCGGCCGAGACGCTGCGCGGAGGAAGACGCTTGGTGTCGAGGTTGAGTTCCTTCATGATGCGCTCGACGGCCGTCTCGGCGTCTCCGGCGTCGTAGATAGTGAAGCCCCGCTCGTAACCGAGCACTTCGGCGTGCGCTCGAAGCATCCGTAGACAGGCCGAGTGAAACGTCGAGACCCACATTCGATCGGCTTCGCCACCAACGAGGTCGACAACGCGACGACGCATTTCGTCGGCGGCCTTGTTGGTGAACGTGATGGCCATGATCTCGAAGGGCCGCGCGTCGCCGGTGGCGAGCAGGTGTGCGATTCGCCGGGTCAGAACGCGCGTCTTACCCGAACCGGCGCCGGCGATGACGAGGAGTGGGCCGCCGCGTTGCGTCACCGCTTCGCTTTGGGGCAACGTGAGACCTTCGAGTAGCGACGCGGGGTCGAGCCGAGTCAGCGAATCGGCGGCAACGTTGTCCCACAGCGACTCGTCAGAGAACGAGCCGCGCGTCACTCCCACTCAATGGTGCCTGGTGGCTTGCTCGTGACGTCGAGCGCGACGCGATTGACGCCCTCGACCTCACGGATCAAGCGGTTCGCGATCGACTCAATCACCTCGTAGGGCAGCCGGGCCCAATCGGCGGTCATGGCGTCGTCGCTCGTGACCGCACGGATGATGATGGGGTACGCGTACGTTCGTCCATCTCCCATAACGCCCACAGTACGCACGGCGGGTAACACCGCGAAACTCTGCCAGAGTTCGCGATAGAGACCGGCCTTTTTGATCTCGTCAACGACCACGTGGTCAGCGTTTCGTAGAATCTCCGCGCGCTCACGCGTCACTTCACCGATGATGCGCACGCCCAGTCCGGGACCGGGAAACGGTTGACGCCAGACGATCTCGCTCGGCAGTCCCAACTCCTCACCGACACGGCGCACTTCATCCTTGAAGAGGGTACGAAGGGGTTCGACGAGTTCGAAGGAGAGATCCTCCGGAAGGCCGCCGACGTTGTGATGGCTCTTGATGTTCGCGGCGTGTCCCGAGCCCGATTCGATGACGTCGGGATAGAGCGTTCCCTGGACGAGAAACCGAGGACCGTCACCGTCCTTGGCGAGGTCGCGCGCGACCTCCTCGAACTCTCGGATGAAGAGTTCGCCGATGATCTTGCGCTTGGTCTCGGGGTCGGTCACGCCCGCGAGCGCACTGAAGAACCGGTCCTGAGCCTTGACGTGGACGAGATCGACGCCGAACTGACGAGTGAACGTCTCTTCGATCTGGTCTCCCTCGTTCTTTCGCATGAGCCCGGTGTCGACGAACACACAGGTCAACTGCGCGCCCACAGCCTTGGTGACGAGCGCCGCGGCGACGGCCGAGTCGACGCCGCCAGAAAGTGCGCAGAGTACTTTCTCCGACCCGACCTGTCGTCGGATCGCCGCGACCTGATCTTCGATGATCGACGAGTTCGTCCATGTCGGAGGGATCACCGCCACGTGGTGCAAGAAGTTCACCAGCAGGTCCTGTCCGTGCTCGGTGTGCGCGACTTCGGGATGGAACTGCACGGCGTGCAGTCGACGCACCACGTCCTCCATCACGGCCACGGGCGCCTCGGGCGTCGAGCCCGTGACGACGAAGCCCTCGGGTGCTCTCGCGATGGCGTCACCGTGGCTCATCCACGTCGTCGTCGTTTCGGGCCAACTCGTCATCAGCACGGTGGGTCCGTGTCGAGTCAGGGTCGTGCGACCGTACTCACCCACGCCCGTGTTGGCGACGTCGCCGCCGAGCTGTTGGGCCATGAGTTGCGCGCCGTAACAGATGCCCAGGATCGGAATCCCGAGGTCGTAGATTGCGGGGTCGAGTGTCGGCGCCGGCACGGCGTAGACCGACTTCGGACCACCGGAGAGAATGATGGCGCCCGGCGACTTCTTTCGAACCTCGGCGGCGCTGATCGTGCTCGGCACGATCTCGGAGAAAACGTGCGCCTCGCGGACCCGGCGGGCAATCAGTTGGGCGTACTGCGCGCCAAAGTCGACGACGAGAACGGTGTCGTTCAATGTCCCATGCCCACGCCCTGGGAGCGCTGCATCTGCTTACCTTCGGTCTGGAGTGAGGGCGCCAACATGATTTCGGCCTTTTGGAACTCTTTCAAGGTCTCGTACCCACACGTCGCCATCGACGTGCGAAGGGCACCGAAAAGGTTCAGTCGTCCGTCGTTCTCGTGCGCTGGTCCGAGGAGGATCTCCTTCAGCGTGCCGCGCACCTGGGTGCGCACGCGCGTGCCACGCGGCAACGTGGGGTGAAAGGTCGCCATGCCCCAGTGGAAACCACGCGCCGGCGCTTCGACCGCGCTGGTGAGTGGCGATCCGACCATGACGGCGTCGGCGCCGCACGCGATGGCCTTGGCGATATCGCCGCCCTTGCTCATGCCGCCGTCGGCGATGACGTGGACGTAGACGCCGGTCTCGTCGAGGTGACGCATTCGCGCGCCCGCGACGTCAGCGATAGCCGTCGCCTGGGGTACGCCAATACCGAGTACGGCTCGCGACGTGCAGGCGTTGCCGGGTCCGACGCCGACGAGGACGCCGGCGGCTCCGGTGCGCATGAGGTGCAGCGCCGCTTGGTAGCTCGCGCAGCCGCCCACGATGACGGGCACTTCGAAGTCACGAATGAACTTCTTCAAGTTGAGAGGTTCCGCCGTCTTCGAGACGTGCTCGGCCGAGACGACGGTGCCCTGGATGACGAGGATGTCGAGTCCGGAGTCGACGATGGTCTTGGACATCCACGACGTTCGCGCGGGCGTCACCGACGCCGACGTCGTGATGCCGGCATCCTTCATCTGCTTGATGCGCTCGGCGACGAGTTCGAGCTTGATGGGCTCTAAGTACATCTGCTGCATACGAGCGGTGGCCTTATCGTCGTCGAGTTCACGGATCTCTTCAAAGAGCGGCATCGGGTCCTCGTAACGGGTCCACAGACCCTCGAGGTTCAAGACACCTAGTCCACCGAGGCGTCCGAGCTCGACGGCGGTGAGTGGTGAGATGGCACCGTCCATCGCGGAACCAAGCACGGGAAGTTCGAACTTGTACGCGTCGATCTGCCACGAGATGTCGACGTCTTCGGGGTCGCGGGTGCGCCGCGAGGGCACGATCGCGATGTCGTCAAAGCCGTAAGCCTGACGCGCCGATTTGAAGATGCCGATCTCAACTTCCGCCATGAAGTCCTCCGATAGAAAACACCCCAAATTGAGTGAGCGTTTCTACCAATCTACTAGGACGCTCGTCACCTCAGTCCCCGTTACGCCGACCAGGGGACCCCGGTGACGAGACTGAGCAGTTCGCTCAAGACGCGCGCCGTCGCTCCCCAGACGACGTCACCGGGCACCTTGTAAAAGTGGATCGGGAAGTAGCCATCGGCGTCGGCACCGGGGCGAAGGAGGGTTCGGCGCCAGCGCTCTTCAACGAAGGCGTCGTCCGCGACCAGTTCTGCCAGCGTCACGGTGAAGGCGCGATCGACCTCGGCCGGGTCGATCGTGAACTCGGGACGCCCTTCCAAGAGTCCGACCACCGGCCAGATCGACGAACGCGACGCGAAGCTGACGATCGGGCTCAGCCAGGCGAGGGGTGTAATCGTCTGGGGATCGAGTCCGATCTCCTCTCTTGCCTCTCGAAGCGCGGTCTCGACGGGAGTCTCCGCGTCTTCACTTCGACCCCCAGGTAGGGCGATCTCACCACCGTGATGTCGCATGGAGAGTGCGCGTCGGGTGAGAACGAGCGACGTCTCGCCTTCTTCTTCGAAGAGCGCCACCAGCACCGCCGAACGACTCGTTGTCGGCGCCGGTGTCGCGTCGGCGACGAAGGAGAGTTCCTCGGGTTCGTCCGGAAATGGGTCGGTCGCTAACAGGCGATGCTCGCGCTCGAGACTCGCTTGCACGAGACGCAACGTGAAGCCGGATCGGCCCGTCGCGGGAAGTGACGACCAGGGCGCGAGGGCACCGGGCGCGACGTCGTCGGGATCGGGGATGATTTGAGGGAAATGATGACCAACGAATCGCTCGGGTCGTTCGCCATTAGGCGTCATCGTTCTTCCTCTACACTTATGGTGCGTTTGACGTACTAAAAGTAACAAACGACCCCCGACTCCCCCTGGAGAACTCCCCCTTGAAATCCCTTGCTCGCTTCTGTGTTCGCCATCGCTGGTACGTCCTTTTCGCGTGGATCGCACTTTTCATCGTCATCAACGTCGTCTCCCAGTCGCTCGGTTCGGCGTACTCGAACGCCTTCAGCCTTCCCGGCACCAACTCCACCCACGCCGAATCGCTCCTAACAAAAGGCTTCCCTACCCAGTCCGGTGACGCCGACCAGATCGTCTTTCAGTCAAAGGGCGGCTCGGTCTCGTCACACCAGTCGACCATCCAGGCGATGTTGAAGAAAGTCGAGAAACTTCACGAAGTCGGCACCGTCACCTCGCCGTTTTGTACCGGCACGTTCGCCGCGAGCGAGACGCTGCCCAGCGGCACGTGTCTGGGATCGGTCCAAGTCTCGAAGGACGGCACTATCGCGTACGCGGTCGTGCACTTCACGAAGTCCGCGAATCATCTGACGAGCCCTCAGATCAAGGCTGTGCAAACGGTAGCCTCAACGATTCGATCGGGGTCGCTCAACGTGCAATTCGGCGGCAACGCATTCGGTGATCTGAACTCGACCAAGGGCAGCCCCTTCGAGGCCTTCGGTCTCATCGCGACGGCCATCGTGTTGGTCTTGGCCTTCGGGTCGTTCTTCGCCATGCTCCTACCTCTCGGCGTGGCCCTCTTCGCCCTCGGCATCGCGCTCGCGGGGGGCATCCTGCTCAGTCACGTCCTGGCCATCGCGCAGTTCGCCCCGATCCTGGGCTCGCTCATTGGCCTCGGCGTCGGGATCGACTACGCGCTCTTCATCGTCACGCGCTCGCGCCAGGAACTGAAACGTGGCGCCAGCGTCGAAGAGGCGGTGACGACGGCGCTCAACACTTCAGGCCGCGCCGTACTGTTCGCGGGCTCGACCGTCTGCATTGCCCTCCTCGGTATGTTGATCCTCGGTCTGTCGTTCTTGAACGGTGTCGCGGTCTCGGCGTCGCTGACTGTCTTGATCACCATGCTCGCTTCGGTGTCGCTCTTACCGTCGCTCTTGGCCTTTCAGAAGAAGCGCGTCCTCAGTCGAAAGGAACGGAGGTCCCTCGACCAAAACGGTCCGGGACCGATCGTCGTCAGTGGTCCGTGGCAGCGATGGTCGCAGTTCGTCTCGCGTCACCCACGGGTGCTTACGGTGGCGGCGCTCGCGATCATCATCACTTTCATCATCCCCTTCTTCTCGCTCCACCTCGGCAGTTCCGACCAGGGATCGGACCCCGCGAACTCGACCACACGCCAGGCCTACGACCTCTTGGCGCAGGGATTCGGACCGGGCTTCAACGGTCCCCTCACCATCGTGGGCGCTATCACCAACGCCAACGACAAGACGGCGATGGAGAACCTCGACGCCTCATTGAAGAGTAAGCCCGGCATCGCCGCCGTCGAGCCCCTCATCACGAATCCGAAGGGCACCGTCGGCATCATCAACGTCATCCCGACGACCAGCCCCCAAGACGCGAAGACCGCCGCCCTCATCTCGACGATACGAACGAAGTACATTCCGGCAGCAACGACGACGTCGCACACCGCGATCTTCGTCGGCGGTATCACGGCCATCTTCGTGGACTTCGCCGCGGTCTTGACGAGCAAGCTCCCCCTCTTCGTCGGCGTCATCGTGCTCTTGGGCTGTCTCCTCCTCATGGTCGCCTTTCGAAGCGTCCTCGTGCCCGTCGTGGCGGCGTTCATGAACCTGCTCGCGGTCGGCGCGTCGTTTGGTCTCGTCGTCGCGGTCTTTCAGTGGGGTTGGGGAAGCTCGCTGCTTGGCGCGGGCACCGGGCCCGTGGAGTCCTTCTTACCGATCATCATGATCGCGATCCTCTTTGGATTGTCGATGGACTACCAGGTCTTCTTGGTCTCACGAATGCACGAGGAGTGGTTGAACACCAAGGACAACGAAGAGGCCATCATCCGTGGTCAGGCCAACACCGGTCGCGTCATCTCCGCGGCGGCGCTCGTCATGATCTGTGTCTTTCTCTCCTTCGCCATCGGAGGACAACGGGTCATCGCCGAGTTCGGCATTGGCCTCGGGGGTGCGGTCTTGATTGACGCCTTCGTGATCCGAACCGTTCTCGTACCAGCGCTGATGCACTACATCGGCAAGGCGAACTGGTGGATGCCACGCTGGTTGGATCGATTGGTTCCCCACGTCGCCGTCGAGGCGACCGAGTAGTACCGCTATTCGCCTCTGGCACCACGAAACAAGTCGAGAAGCTCTTCCTGGGAGTGCACGCCAAGTTTCTTGAAGATGTCGGCGAGGTGGTTACGGATCGTACTTTGGCTGAGGAACAAGCCCTCGGCGATGCGCGGCACCCGTTCACCTTGTAACAGCCTCGTAAGGACCTCCCATTGCCGTGGCGACAGCTCGGCGACGCCGGGCAAGTCGTAGGGATCGGGCGTGGTGGCGCCCGCGAGCACGCCGGTGCCCTCGAACTCACGCGCGATGCGCCAGAGTCGTCGCTCGAGATTCGCCACCCGCTCGGGCCACGCTCGTAACTCGACCTGACCCCGCTTCGCTTCGAGCGCCATGGCGATGGCGTTGGCGATGTTGACGAGAAAATCCTGATAGGGGGAGAACAACGCGGGGTCGTCGACGTCGACCAGTACCACGCCGAAAAGGCGTGCGGTCGTTCGCACGAGAAGGACGGACGTTCCCGTTTCTCGCTCGATCGCCGACACGTCGAGGGAGTTGGGATCGGTCTTCGCTTGCACGCAGCGCTGACGCACCGACTCCCACTGCTCTCCGGAAGGGATGACGCAGCCGGTCATGCACACGTGCACGTCGCGTACGCCGGGAACTTGCAGGAGAGCCCCGCGAGTGAACTCGGCGATACGAAGTTCATCGGGTAGTTCGGCGAGTATCAGTTGAACCAAGAGGAGTCGACCGAGAACGTTGTCCTGGGACACGCTCTCGCGCGCGCGTCGAACGTGGTGAGCACCGCCCACGACCTCTTCGGACGGCAAGAAGTAGGGATTGCGCATGATCTGGCCCCGAATGACCATCAGGGGATGGACGCAGAGAATCTCGAAGATCGTCTCGCCATCGAACTGCTCGGTGTCGTACTCGCAGAGAACGTTGAGTGGGATCGTGTCGACGAGCGTGTTAATAGACGCCTCGTATTCAACGAGTTGATCGGAGCCGGGAACTCCGCGCAGCGCCCACGCCATCTCTCCCACCGTCCGACATCCCCGGGCGTCGCTCGAACGACTCAGCTCGTAGAGCTGTAGTAACAGCTCGAGTGTGGCCCGCGGCACGAACTCCCCGGTCGGGTAGTACATGTCCATCGCACTCGCCACGTTCAGCCGACTGAGCTCATCGCGTGAAAGTAACGCTGTCGTTTGCTCATCAAGTGCTCGCTCCAAAAGCTCGGTGGCGAGCGCGTCAGCGTAGTAGTAGACGTCTTCGAGATCCTTGAGACCAGCTCGGACAAAGGGGTAAATCACGCTTCGCCGTTCGACCTCATCGCTGAACAAGAAGCACGCGTGGGTACCCTCGGGGAGACGCTCGGGTGTGAATCCGAGGTCCAGCATGCGACCGCTCTCGGCCATGCCCCGCCTCCTGCTCCAGACCAGACGCAGCCTGGTAGTGCGGTCCGACCACCGCGGCACCCGCTCTTCTGACCGAAAGGGAAGAAAGTCACGTTGCCACTTCTTCGAGCCCTGACGCGGGGAAGGACTGCTCGGAGAATACCATCGCGCGTCAGCGCAGCTCCCTAAGAAAAGCAAAACAGCCGGGCCAATGGCCCGGCTGTTTTGCTTGATCCGTTACTGCTCGTTACATCATTCCGCCCATACCACCCATACCGCCGTCACCCATGGACGCGCCAGCCGGCTCCGGCTTGTCGGCCACGATGGCCTCGGTGGTGAGTAGGAGCGCCGCAATGGACGCCGCGTTCTGCAGCGCCGAGCGCGTCACCTTCGCCGGGTCGATGACGCCAGCCTTGACGAGGTCTTCGAGGACGCCCGTCTCGGCGTTAAGTCCAACCGAACCCTTCGCGTCAGCGACTTCACGTACCTTGACGGCACCTTCGTAACCAGCGTTTTGCGCGATGTGACGAAGTGGCGACGCCAGCGAGTTCGCGACAATGCGCGCACCCGTGGCCTCGTCACCGGTCAACGTCTCGATGAGCTTGTCAACGGAGGCACGTGCTCGAACGAGCGCGGTACCGCCACCGGCGACGATGCCCTCGTCGATCGCGGCGCGCGTGGCACTGAGTGCGTCTTCGATGCGGTGCTTCTTCTCTTTGAGCTCAACTTCAGTGGCCGCGCCAACCTTCACGACGGCGACACCACCGGCGAGCTTCGCGAGACGCTCTTGGAGCTTCTCCCGGTCCCAGTCGGAGTCCGTGTCTTCGATCTCGCGCTTCAGTTGCGCGACGCGACCCGCGACGTCTTCCTTCGAACCGCCGCCGTCAACCAACGTGGTGGCGTCCTTCGTGACGACCACGCGACGAGCCTTGCCGAGCAGGTCCACGGTCGCACTGTCGAGCTTCAAACCAATCTCGTCTGAGATGACCGTGCCACCGGTGAGAATCGCCATGTCCTGGAGCATCGCCTTACGACGTTCTCCAAAGCCTGGCGCCTTCACGGCAACCGACGTGAACGTCCCGCGGATCTTGTTCACCACGAGTGTCGCGAGTGCTTCGCCCTCGACGTCTTCAGCGATGATCAACAATGGACGACCGGCTTGCATGACCTTCTCGAGCACCGGAACGAGGTCGTGCACGGCCGAGATCTTGTTACTCGTGTAGAGGATGAAGGCGTCTTCGAGTACCGCTTCTTGACGCTCGGCGTCGGTGACGAAGTAGGGCGATAGGTAACCCTTGTCGAACTGCATACCTTCGGTGAGCTCGAGTTCGATACCAAAGGTGTTCGACTCCTCGACCGTGACGGTGCCGTCCTTGCCGACCTTGTCGATGGCGTCCGCGATGACCTCACCAATGGCGACGTCAGCAGCGGAGATCGTGGCGACCTGAGCGATCTGGGTCTTACCCGAGACCTCTTGACTCTGCTCGGCAATGGACTCAACGGCGGCCTTGACGGCCTTTTCGATGCCGCGCTTTAGACCCGAAGGGCTCGCGCCGGCCGCGACGTTACGTAGGCCTTCCTTGATGAGTGCCTGAGCGAGCACGGTCGCCGTCGTCGTGCCGTCACCGGCGACGTCGTTGGTCTTTGTGGCAACTTCTTTGACCAGTTGGGCGCCCATGTTCTCAAAGGGGTCTTCGAGCTCGATCTCGCGAGCAATCGACACCCCGTCGTTGGTAATGGTGGGAGCACCGAACTTCTTGCCCAAGACGACGTTGCGTCCCTTGGGTCCGAGGGTCACCTTGACGGCGTCGGCTAACTTGTCGACGCCCGCTTCGAGGCCGCGTCGCGCGTCCTCGTCAAACTTCAATAACTTTGACATTTGTCTTCTTTCGTATTCGGAGGGAGTGACGAGCCCAGCTCGTCACGGGCTACTTGGTAACGGTCGCGAGGACGTCGCGGCTGGAGAGAATCAGCAGATCCTCACCGTCGACGGTGATCTCGGTGCCGCCGTACTTCGAGTAGACGACGGTGTCGCCAATCGAAACGCCGGTCGGGATGATCTCGCCGGTGGAGTCGGTACGACGACCTGGACCCGTAGCGAGCACTTCGCCCTGCTGGGGCTTCTCTTTGGCGGTGTCGGGAATCACCAGGCCCGAAGCCGTGGTGGCCTCAGCGCTGTTGGGACGAACGACGATGCGGTCTTCTAGTGGGTGCAACTTCATTCTTCTTGCCTCCTGAGCAATTAGCACTCGATACTTGCGACTGCCAATTTAGCAGCCAGCGGCACCGAGTGCCAACGAAGCGTCGTTTCGGCTCTAACCTTCGGCGATGTCCATGTCCGCGGTACAGCGACGCGACCTTCGCCTCCTTGCTCTTTTGAGAGGCGTTTCGGTACTTGGTGACTCAATTGCCCTGATCACGCTGTATCTTCGCGTCGCCCACGGGGGCCAGGGTTGGATGATCGCGGCGCTGTCGATCGCGGCAGCCCTCCCACTCGTGGCCCTCGCGCCCGTCGCGGGCTACGTGGTCGACCACGTGCCGGCGAAGACCTTCCTCTCACTGCTCTGTCTCGCTGAAGCCGCCGTCTGCGCGAGCATTGGCGTGTGGCATGGGAACTTCGTGACCGTCGTGCTGATGGCGCTTCTCACCTGCGGCGTCGCCTTCTCGCTGCCGGGCTACTCGGCGCTCGTGCCGACCTTGAGTGGTGAAGAAAACGTCGTCGTCGCTCAGTCCACTATCCAGTCGTTCCAAGGTGTCGCCCTCACCGCGGGTCCGGCCCTCGGCGGCCTGTTGGTCGGAGCCACCGGTCAAAGCTGGCCCCTCTACTTCGACGCGCTCAGCTTTCTTCTCGCTGGGGTCGGCACATTCCTGCTTCGCACCGACCGACGACCCAAGGTTCTAGAAACGCACGAGACCAAGCCCGAGCGCGACCTTGGCGCGGGCGTGCGACTCATCTTCACCGATCCGATGCTGCGTCCCGTCATGGTGACGGTGACCGTCTTCATGTTGTCGCTCGGGGCCGTCAACGTCGCCGAGGTCTTTTTCATCACGCGCACGCTGCACGCCAGTGCCGTCTTTTACGGACTCACGGGAACGAGTTTTGGCGTCGGCTCGGTAGTGGGATCTCTCGCGTCGAAACGCCTCAGACAAGATCCGCTCGTGCTCGTGAGCACGTCACTGCTGGCTATCGCCGCGATCGGCGTGTTGATCGGCGCCGTCGGTCTCGTGGAGCACGTGGCTTACGTCTTTCCTCTCATGGCGGCGACGGGTGTCGCCGTGGGCGTCGTGAACGTGGCGTTCTCGACGCTCTTCGCCGTTCAAACGCCCGAGTCACTTCGCGGCCGGGTCTTCGCCGCGTCGGGCGCACTGTTCACCAGCGCCGAGATCAGCTCGATGGCTCTTGGTGGACTGCTGCTCACGACACTCTCACCGAGGACGGTCTTTCAGTTGGCCGGTGTGTTCTCGACAGTGACGGTGTTCGTCATTGGCCCACTCGAGTTACGAACCAGCCGTCGAGCGCGCTCGCTCGAGGTTCAGGGCGACTGACGCTCGCGGCGCCACGACGACTCGTCGTGAAGATAGACGACCCGATCGTGGAGTCGGTCGTCGCGATGTTGCCAGAACTCGAAACGTGTCGGCGTAAGACGGTACCCTCCCCAGTACTCGGGTCGCGGAACGTCACGACCCTCGAACTGCGCGGCCAACATCTCGACTCGACCTTCGAGCGTCGCGCGCCTATCCAACGGCTGGCTTTGGCGGCTCGCGTGCGCGCCGAGCTGGCTACCTCGAGCGCGCGTCGCAAAGTACGCGTCGGACTCACCTGACGTCATCTTCTCGACGTCGCCCTCAACGCGGATCTGTCGACCCAAGGGCTCGCAGTACCAGAGGATCGCCGCACGAGGGTTCGCCTCCAACTGTCCGCCTTTACGCGATTCGTAGTTGGTGTACCAGCCAAAGGAACTCTCGTCGTGATGGCGAAGCAGCACCATCCGAAGGCTCGGAGATCCGTCGGGCGTCGCCGTTGCGAGTGCAACCGCTTCGGGCTCGAGCATCAAACCCTGCGCGTCGGCGAACCAGCGCTGAAACTGCGTGAAGGGATTCGCGTCGACGTCTTCGACGTCCAGGGGCACCCAACGATCGCTCACGTCACGTCCGCCAGTTGCCAGTTGGGACGAGCCGAGAGGTTCAACTGACTGGGCACGCCAGAAGAGAGTCGAAAGAGACCCGCGGCGGCGACCATGGCGGCGTTGTCGGTGCACATGGCCATCGTGGGTAAGTGGCACTCGAGGCCGAACTCCTTCGCCAGTTGCGTCACGCCCGCTCGAAGCGCCGAGTTCGCCGCCACGCCGCCCGCGAGCGCGACGCCGCGCACTTCGAAACGTTCTAGCGACTGGCGAAGTTTTCGTAGTAACTGTTCGCACAGCGCGGATTGGAAAGACGCCGCGACGTCTTCGAGCGAGATCTCGCGATGTGCTTCGGTGGCGCGAACCACCGCGGTCTTCAGGCCCGAAAAAGAGAGGTCGAAGTCGTCGCCGATCATGGACACGGGAAGTTTCAACGCGTCGGCCAGACCGTCCTTGGCCAACCGGTCAATCTCTGGTCCTCCGGGATAACCGAGTCCCAGCCAGCGCGCGACCTTGTCGTACGCCTCGCCGGCGGCGTCGTCGATGGTCTCGCCCAGCACTTCGTGCTGACCGGGTCCGCTCTGGCGAACGATCAGACTGTGCCCTCCCGACACCAACAGCGTCATCAAGGGCCACTCGAGATCCTTCGACTCGAGGAGTGGCGCGAAGAGATGACCCTCGAGGTGATTCACCCCGACGTACGGCACACCCCAGGCGAGCGAGAGCGCCTTCGTCGTCGACAACCCGACCAACAGCGATCCGATGAGTCCCGGACCACTGGTCACGGCCAGACCGGCGATCGCCGGTTCACTCGGGTCGAGACCGGCGTCGTCGAGAGCCCGGCGAACGACGGGGCCGATCGTCGTGACGTGCGCACGACCTGCCAGTTCGGGCACCACCCCGCCAAAGGCGCGATGCTCGTCGATCGAGGACTCGACAATCGACGAGAGAACGCGAAAGTTCTCGTCCACGACCGCGGCCGCCGTTTCGTCGCAACTTGTTTCAATGCCGAGGACCAACGTCACTACGCCAGCGTAGGGCGCGCGTCATAGAGCTCAGGCGAGATCGGCCCAGAGGATGAGAGCGTCTTCGTTGGTGCGCTCGTAGTAGTTCTTTCGCACCCCCACCGGAGAGAATCCGAAGCGGAAGTAGAGCTCTTGCGCTCGGGCATTGGAAACGGCGACTTCGAGCGTGGCGCGTTGAACACCTCGTTCCTTCGCGACGCCCCACGCCTCGGTCATCAACGACGTCGCTATCCCGCGGCCCTCGTGGCCGGGCAACGTGCCGATGGTGTTGACGTGCAGTTCGTCCATCACGTACATGACGCCCAGGTAGCCGACGATCGTCTTGTCCTCGATCGCGACGGTGTACCGGCGCGACGCCACGTTCGAGATCTCGTCGATCAACATCGTTCGCGTCCACGGTTCAGGAAACTGTGCAACCTCAATGGAGAGAAGTTCGGGCACGTCACGCCGCTCAGCCGCTCGTATGGTCCACGTACTCACTGGGAACGTTCGCGTGTCGTAAAGTTCGCCACGGCGTCCGCTTCTCGCAAGTACAACGGTACGATCAGCGCCTCTTTGGGACGATCGAGGCCGAGGCGCAGCGCCTCTAACGCGGGAGGAACTCGTTGGTCAAAGATCGCTCCGGCGGCGAGTGGCAGGAAAAGTGTCTCGTAGCGCGCGACGCCGTCGCCCGTGAACGTCACGGCGTCACCACGCTTCGTCCACTCATCGGCCACGCTCTGGGGTATCGACACGATTGGCTCGCTCACGGGCGTGACGTCGTCGTCGAGTTCGAAGGTCTGTACGAAGACTTCGCCACGGCGACCGTCGACGGCGCTGACGAGCGTGCCGCGTACGCCTCCACGCAGCGCCCCGTGGGCCAGGAGTTCCAGCGAGGTCACGCCGACGAGGTCGGCGCTCGCGCCTAGAGCGAAGCCAATCGCGGTCGCGATTCCCACTCGAAGTCCGGTAAAGAGTCCGGGTCCTCGATCGACGACCACGCGATCGATGGCCTTCGGTGTGATACCCGCCTGAATGAGAAGATCACGAATCCCGGGCGTCAGGGCTTCGGTGTGATGGCGTTCATCGTCGACGACGAACGAAAGCTCCACACCGTCGCTCGTTCGTAGCGCCATCGCGCACGCGGGCGTCGCGGTCTCGATGGCGAGGATGTTCACTGCTCCGTCCAAGCGTCGAGTTCCGAGTTCCGGCCGTTGGTCAGTGCGCCCGTGACCTCGAGCGCGCGCCCTTCGTTCTCGTCTATCGAGAAGTCGACGTTCATCACCTCGAGACCAAAGACGGATGACGCGATCTCCCCCCACTCGACGAGGGCGACCGCGGACTCCTCGACCAACTCGCCCAGCGCTAGGTCCACCACCTCGTCGAGACTTCCGACCCGGTAGACGTCGGCGTGGTGCAGCTTCGAGATACCTCGATCGTTCAGGCACTCGTGTTCGCGGACCATGGTGAACGTCGGACTGGTGACGCGCTCGACGACGCCAAGTCCACGCGCGACGCCCTGCGCGAACGTTGTCTTACCGGCGCCCAGTTGACCCGAGAGCAAAATGACGTCGCCTGGCCGTAGGACCAACGCGAACTCTTCACCGGCCACGTTGGTGTCCTCGCCCGTCGCGCAGTATCGTCGCCAACTCACGCGCTCTCCAGCAAGCGTCGCACGACCCCGAGGTCACCGCGCATGACGTCGACCACGCTCGGTCCACCACGCAGGGCCGCCGCCGGGTGATAGGTCGGAACCCCTCGAATCTGACCCGAGCGAAAGACGTGTCCGTGCACCTGGCCAATTCCCGACTGGTAGGAGAAGATGGCGCGACCCGCGGTGTTGCCGAGCGTCAAGATGAATTGCGGCGACACCCGGTCGAGCTGCTCAATGAGCCACGGTCGACACGTCTCGATCTCCTTGGGCGTTGGCGTCCGGTTCGCCGGCGGACGGCACTTGACGACGTTCGTGACGTAACACTCCTCTCGAGTGAGGCCAACCTCTTCGTGCAGCAGCGTGAAGAGCAATTTGCCACTGCGCCCGATGAACGGCGCACCGCCCTCATCCTCAGTGCGACCAGGCGCTTCACCCACGATCATGAGTCGCGCCGTCAGCGGCCCTGAGCCAATGACGACCCGCTGGCGCGTGGCCGACAGACCACAGCGCACGCACGTCGATAACCCCTCGAACTCCGTCACGACTCACTCCACGAGTACCCGCGGCACGCGGGCCCCGATTCCGCAGAGGATCTCCCAGGTGATGGTGTTGGCCCAGTTGGCCCAGTCCTCAGCCGAGATCACTTCGCCACCTTGACGCCCGAGGAGGACGACGTCGTCGCCGAGAGCGACCACGTCGTCACCCACGTCGACGAGCAGTTGATCCATCGTCACGTTGCCCGCGAGCGGGTAGCGCTTTTTGTTGATCAAGACGTCGGCACCGGCCTCGAAGAGTCGACGGGGGTAGCCGTCGGCGTAGCCGAAGGGCACCGTCGCAATCGTGGCGTCGTGTTCGAGCGCGCGGCTGCGCCCGTAGCTCGGACGTTCGCCCGCGGCGACGCGTCGCACCGCGACGACCTGCGTGCGAAGGGTCAGCGCTGCCTCGAGTTTCTGCTTCTTCTCCTCGAGCGCGCCCGAGAGCCACCCTTGCGGGAGATACCCGTAGAGCGATAAGCCCACGCGAACCATGGATCGACGCGCCTCGGGGTAGCCAAGCGCTCCAGCGGAGTTCGCGCTGTGTAGGACACGTGGCGACACGCCTCGAGCACTCAACGCCGCGACCACGCCGTCGAACGACTTGATCTGCGCGCGCGTAAAGGCTCGATCCTCGGCGCTCGATCCGTCGGCCACGCTGAAGTGCGTGTACAGACCCTCGAGGTCGATGGCCGGCGAGGCGAGGAGCGCGTCGACGACGACGTCGACTTCATCGGGCGCAACGCCCAAGCGGTGCATACCGGTGTCGACCTTCAGGTGCACGCGATGTCGTCCACCGATCGTCTCGGCCGACGAGATGGCGGCCTGGGCGCCTTCAAAGGAGCCGATCGTGAGGGTCAGTTCGTTCGCCAGGGCGTCGGGAATCGTTTCCGGTGGAATCTCGGCGAGCAACAGTATCGGCGTCGACACGCCCGCGCCGCGAAGTTCGATCCCTTCGTCGACGATCGCTACCGCGAGGCTGTCAGCTCCCCCGTCGAGCGCGGCCGTCGCGGCCAAGGGCGCGCCGTGCCCGTAGCCGTTGGCCTTCACGACGGCGCAGAGCGACGCGTCACCAATGACGGACTTCAACGCGCGGACGTTGTGGGCAATGGCCGAGGCCGAAATCTCCGCCCACGCGGGACGGCGTACTCCCTCAACGGGCACCGGTGTTGTCTTTCGTTGACGAACCAACAACGAAGGCGGCTGCCGTCACGTTCGTGTGGGTCATGGAAAGGTGGAGGGTCTCGACGCCCGCCGCGCGGGCGAGTTCCGTGGCCGGCGCGTGGAGCAACACGCTCGGTGCGCCGGCGTCGTCCGTCGTCACCTCAATGGAACGCCACGGCGCCGCGCCGATACCGACGCGAAACGTCTTCAGAACCGCTTCCTTAGCGGCGAAGCGCGCCGCGAGCCGTTCGGGCCGCGCCTTCGCGTCACGTCGTTCGCCTTCAGTGAAGAGACGCTCCGCGAGACGGGGGTGGCGTTCGAGCGCCAAGGCGAATCGTGCGACGTCCACCAGGTCGACGCCGACGTTGCGTGTCGTCACTACTCCACCGTCACGGTTTTCGCCAAGTTCCGCGGACGGTCGATGTTGCGACCGAGTCCTCGTGCCATGGCGTAAGCAAAGAGTTGCAACGGCACGACGTCCACCATTGGCGAGAACATCGGCTCGGTCGCGGGCACGCGCAACACGTAGTCGGCGATTGCCGCAATCGACTCGTCGTCGTCCGTCGCTACCGCCACCACCGTGGCGCCGCGTGCCTTCACTTCAGCCAAATTCGACAACATCTTCTCGTGCATCGCCGGGTCGGTCACGACGGCGACAACCACGACGCCGGGCTCGATGAGGGCGAGCGGTCCGTGCTTCAGTTCTCCGGCCGGGTAACCCTCCGCGTGCAGATACGAGAGTTCCTTCAGTTTCAACGCCCCTTCGAGAGCCGTTGGGAAACCCACGTGGCGACCGAGAAAGAAGAAGTCGCGAGCGCCCAGGAGCTGTTTGGCGACGTCCTCGACACTGGAGCGCCGAGTGAGCACGGTTGCTACCTGCTCCGCGACGGCGTTCAGGCCGAGAAAGTGTGCGTCGACGTCGCTCGCGGGGACGGTGTCTCGCAGTTGGGCGAGGCGAAGTGCCAGAAGTTCGAGCGCGGCCACTTGCGCGAGGAAGACCTTGGTGGACGCGACGGACACCTCGAGTCCGGCACGGGTGTAGATCACGGCGTCGGACTCTCTCGCGAGCGAAGAGTCCACGATGTTCGTCACAGCGATGACACGCGCGCCCCGACGTTTCGCTTCGCGAATCGCCTGAATCGTGTCGATGGTCTCGCCACTTTGCGAGATGCCAATCACGAGCGTGCCGATCTCGACGATCGGGTCGCGGTAGCGATACTCACTGGCGATGTCGACCTCGACGCTCACCCTCGCCCAGCGCTCGATGGCGTACTTGGCAACGAGGCCAGCGTGGTGCGAGGTGCCCGCAGCGACGATGACCACACGTCGCACGTCGCGAAGCTCTTCGTCCGAGACTCGCAGTTCGTCGAAGGTGATCGTGCCGTCGCGACGGCGACGATCGAGCAGCGTCGTTCGGATGGCGTCGGGCTGCTCGTTGATCTCCTTGGTCATGAAGTCGTCGTGACCACCCTTTTCGGCCGTCTCCAAGTCCCAGTCGACGGCGAGGGGGTGCAGGTGCACCGGCACGCCCTCGAGGTCGATCGCGCGAAAACCCTCCGGGGCAAGTCGAACGATCTCGTCGTCACTCACGGCGTAGAACGCCGTCGCACGGTCGAGTATGGCGGGGATGTCGCTCGCGAGATAGGTCACACCCGGCGCGGTGCCGACGATGAGCGGCGAGATGCGTCGCGCTGCGACGATGACGTCGGGCTCGGTGGCGTCCATCGCCGCGACGGCGAAGGCGCCACGCACCACGAGCAGGCTTCGACGCACGGCCTCGATGAGTTCGAATCCGTTGGCGCGGGACTCTTCAATGAGGTGAGCGAGCACTTCGGAGTCGGTAACCGAACTGAAGACGTGGCCGCGCGCCTCGAGTTGCTCTTGGAGATCAGCGTGATTCTCGATGATGCCGTTGTGGATGATGGCGATGTTGCCGGAGCAGTCGAGGTGCGGGTGGGCGTTCATGGTCTCGGGACCGCCGTGGGTGGCCCATCGGGTGTGACCGATGCCGGACGAGAAGCCCAGCGGCGCGAGATCGCACTCCTCACGCAGGGCCTTCACCGACTCGGTGCCCTCCGCGGTTCGCGCCCGCCAGGTCTCGCCGGGGCGCACCAGCGCCACGCCAGCCGAGTCGTAGCCGCGGTACTCCAAACGGGCGAGTCCCTCGAGGAGCGTCTCTAGAGTGTCAGAGGATCCAACGACCCCGATGATGCCGCACATGAGGCCAGCCTACCCGGGACACTTTTCCCGGCTTTCGAGTGAAGTCCTACGAACCGTAGAGCGATTTGAGCCGTTCCGTGAAGACTTCGACGAACTCGGCGTTCAACGCCTCGATCATTATTCGAACCACCGGCTCCGTTCCGGACGGTCGTACGAGGAGTCGAACATCGTTTCGATCGACTTCGTAGACCGCCAAGAGTTCATTGAAGAGCGATTGGACCTCGTCGTCACTGAAGTGTTCGACCGACACGCTGAAGAGCTCTTGGGGGACGCGACGCCACGCGCCGCCCGCGAGTTCAGCCAACGAACCTCGTCGCACGAGTAGCTCGGCCAAGAGCAGTCCCGTCAGGAGTCCGTCACCGGTCGGGGCGAGGTCGCGAAAGATGACGTGACCCGACTGCTCCCCGCCCAAGATCCACGACTTCTCTTCGAGCGCCATCAGCACGTTGCGGTCGCCGACGTCGGTCTCTTCGATCCCGACGCCCGCCACCTCGAGCGCGCGGTAGAGACCCAAGTTGCTCATGGACGTGACGACGAGGCCACCGCCGAGTACGCCACGTTCCTTGCGGTCGAGGGCGAAGAGCACCATGAGATCGTCGCCGTCTCGAACGGTCCCTTCGGAGTCCACCGCGATCAAACGGTCGGCGTCGCCGTCAAGGGCGAGGCCCAGGTCCGCGCCGGCGACGCGAACGGCCTCGACGAGGCTCTCGACGTGGGTCGAGCCCGCGCCTTCGTTGATGTTGCGACCGTCGGGTTGGTCGTGAATGGTGATGAGTTGCGCGCCCGTGGAGGCGAAGAGCTCGCGAGCAACGTGCGACGCCGCGCCGTTCGCGCAGTCCACGACCAGCGAGAGGGTGGAGAGGTCCGCGGGCGCGAGTTTGCGCAAGTGCGTCACGTAGTCGTGCTCGGCCGTTTCGTCGATCGCGACGTCGTAAAAGGTTGCGGTACTTGGACTCTCGGCGACGTTCAACGCACTTTCGACGGCCGCTTCCGTGGCGTGATCGAGTTTTGCGCCGCCGATCCCTAAGACCTTCAGACCATTGTCGTGGTAGGGGTTGTGCGAGGCCGACACCACCACGCCAGCACCGCCGCGCTGTTGGGCAATGACCGCGACGCCGGGCGTCGTGAAGTAGCCGAGATTTATGCCGAGTGCCCCACCGTCACGAAGTCCCGCGAGGACCGCGGCGGCGAGGGGTGGTGAACTCTCACGCGTGTCGTAGCCCACGAAGACGGGAACAGAAAAGACGCTGGCCACCGCTCGTCCGAGGCGATACGCCAGATCGACGGTGATCTCATCGCTCGCACGACCTCGAATGCCGTCCGTGCCAAAACGCACGGGCATGACCATTACCGCTTGGAGTACTGGGGAGCCTTGCGCGCCTTCTTGAGACCGTACTTCTTGGTCTCTTTCTTACGCGAGTCACGCGTGAGCAGTCCGGCCTTCTTCAGCGACGGACGAACACCTTCATCGAGCTTCAAGAGTGAGCGCGAGATGCCGAGGCGAAGGGCGCCGGCCTGACCGGCCACGCCGCCACCTTCAATGGTCGCGTCGATGTCGTAGGTCTGCTGGGCATCGATGAGACGAAGTGGCTCCATCACCATCTGGCGGTGGGTCGCGGAAGTGAAGTAGTTGTCGAAGGCGCGAGAGTTGATCGTGATCGTGCCGGTACCGGGACGAAGACGAACGCGCGCGACGGCCTCTTTACGACGGCCGGTTGTTTGAGTCAGAGGAATGGTCACGAATGCTCCTTAACCGCGGCGAATCGCCGAGGTGTCAAACTTCTTTGGCGCTTGCGCCACGTGGGGATGCTCGGCGCCGGCGTAGACGAACAGTTTGTCCATCTGCGCGCGACCGAGACGATTCTTGGGCACCATGCCACGAATGGCGTCGGCGACGAGCTTCGTGGGGTTCGTATCCATCAAGGTCTGCCACGACGTCGCGCGCAGACCGCCCGGGTAACCCGAGTGGTGATAGTGGAAGTTCTGCGCAGCCTTGTTGGCGGTGACGACCACTTTGTCGGCGTTCACGATGATGACGTAATCACCGGTGTCGACGTGGGGAGCGTAGAAGGTGCGGTGCTTGCCGCGGAGCAAAGAAGCGGCGACGGTGGCGACGCGCCCGAGGATAAGGCCTTCGGCGTCAATGACAAGCCACTCCCGCGTCAACTCACTCGTTTTTGGTGAATAGGTCTTCAAGGTTCTTCCTTCAGCGAAATCTTCGGATCAGCCCCGACGGGGTCCGAAGGGGCTCCCCATCTTACGAAATTTCAGCCCCGCTAAGCAAGTTCGGTGATTCTGGGCTCCACGATCAAGAAACCGTCTCGAACGGCACATTGATGCCAAACGTGGCGCCCCAGGGCTATTCAGCGTATCTACGCCGACTTTCCCGCCATTCACCAGCCACTGGGAGTTACTCGGCCATCCATTGGCGGCCGTCAATAAGCTCGCGGGCCGCGTCGAGGTGCCCCGCGTGACAAGCCGTCTCGGTGATCATGTGGAAAAGGATGTACTCCAAGTCCGAAATCTGCAACGTCCCCCACCAATCGTCGCGTTGGGCTGGCGGCGTGTCGAGCGGCGTCTTCGCGATGATCGCGTTGCCGCGCTGTATCTCGTCGCGGTAGAGATTGAAGATCTCTTCGCCAGTCTCCTTGGGCCCGACGTCCCAATCGCGTTTGTTATCCAGCGCGTTCAGCGCGAAGAAGTCGAGTGACTCGCCCGCCACGATGCAGCGCAGCCAGTAGTGCTCAACGCCAAGAGCCAAATGCTTCACCATGGCGAGACAACTCCAACCCGAGGGAAGAATAGGACGTCGAAGTTGTTCATCCGAAAGACCTTCGAGAATACCCACGACGTGATCACGCTGACTGTCGAGCGTCTCCACCAAGTTGACCTTCAAATCACTCACGTCCGAAATCGTAACGCGGCCAGCAACGTATCGCTCATCCGCAGTGAAGACGTCGACTCGATCGTCGGGGTGCAAGGAGTCGGCTCGACAGCGCTCAGGGCGACGTCGTTGTAGTCGACGTGGTCGTTGTCGACGTCGTCGTTGTCGACGTCGTCGTTGGTGATGAATTCGTAGTCGTCGGCAAGGTGGTGATCAGCGCGCCATTCCCCGTAGAAAGTTCAGTGAGTGATCCCGTGCGCGCGCTCGGTGTCGCGCTGTTCGCACCGGATTGACTGGCCACCCAAAGTTGCCCACTGGAGACGGCAAAAGCAGAGAGCCGACTGAAGTAGTACGGACCGTTGGTGTTACACATGTACCAACTCGGCCGCCCATTCAAGGCAGACAACTTGGTAACCATCGGACTCGTACCAAAGGGACTCGCGACGAAGATGTTGCCACCAGAACCGATCACCGTTGAAGGGGAACCGAATCCATAGCTACCGTCTGAGTCGGTGTAAGTGCCGATGACGGCGCCTGTTGTAGCCGCGAGCTCGGTAACCGCGTTGCTTCCGCGGTCGGCCACCCAAACGTGGCCGGCCCCGACCGCGATCCCGTCGGGAGCATTGAGCCCTTGCTCGGCGACGACACGAAGCAATCGGCCTTGGGCGATGCTCACTTCGGTCACGGAGTTGCCACTCTTGTTTGCGACGAAAACGTCAGGACCTGACACAGCGAGCGCCACGGGATCCGCAAACGAGAAGCGGGAACCCGACACTGTTCGCAACAGGGAACCGGTGCGCGTATCGATCACCGTGATTGATCCCGCTTCGTTGGACCGACCGGCATTAAGCACCAAGACGGATCGCCCGGTCCCTTCAATTGCCACCGGATTGACGAAATGGAATTGGGGTCCGGCTATTACCCGAACCAGGGCGCCAGTGTCGGCGCGAATCTCACTCACCGAGCCGGCCCCGTTAGCGATGAAAAGGTTCAATCCTGAGCGGACGATCGCCGTCGGATGATTGAATCCGTAGTTGTTCCCGCTCAAGGTCGCAATCCACGAGCCGTTCGACGGATTGATCTCAGAGACGGAGTTACCAGCCTCGTTGGTCACCCACAGATGACCACCGCCAAAGGCCAATCCGGAAGGTGAATCGAACTCGAAAGCACCAGATGCCGCCGACGCCGCCTGTATCGGAATGACACTGAGACCGGTGGCGGCAATGACGCAAAAACGAAGCCACGCGGCGATACTCCTCCGTCGGCGAGGTGTCATGAGACGGATTGTAAACCCCAAACAGGCCCATTGGTTGACAACATTGGCCCAAAACTCAGTCGGACAGCGAGCTTTAGCTTTTCCGTGAAGACACGTCGGCGAAAATCGTTCGCTGCGAACTCGGCCCCAGCAAGTGGCTAGTGCCAAGGGAGGTCGCCGTCGAAGTGAAGTGAGAGGAGATTAGGTCCCCGAGGCAATCCTTCTCGGTGTGCGCTGCTGGGGCGGTGCGGTGCATCGGTGGCCAGTCCTAAGTGCGGACATTGTCCCGAATACGGCACCGGAGGCGCGACAAGGCGTTCAGCTAATCGGTAGGCAACTTTTCCGTAGTTGATAGGTCAGCCTCCGAAGTCGGGACACGCCTCCTCCGCACTTCGTTCCATTCAAGTTCTGTTTGAAGTCGCTCGGGTCCAAAATCGCACCGCCCTCGACAGCGCCTTGATTGAGATCACGCAGTGAATCTTCCAACTCTTGTCGCTCAATCAATGGAAAAGCTACGACGTCGAGTTCGCGTTCGCTCGGTCCTGACGTTGTTCGTAGAGCGAACTTGTAAGCACGAGCCAGAGGATTCGGGCGCTGAGGCGACCGGTCTCTTGCGCGCTCTTCGAGGGAAACGCGTTGGTCGCGAATCCCGAGATGTGCATCGAGAACGCATCCATCACCCAGGTTGGCGGCGAACCATCTCCATCCAATGCTCGCCACGCCTCGGCGGCAACCGTTTCCGCGTATCGCTGACGCAGCGGTATCGTGGTGGCGATTTTGACCGTGACTTCAGGAGAGATATTCGGTCGATCGGTGTGAAGATCCCAGAACGCTCGGCCAAGGAGATGTCGGGAAAGTTCGTGCATCGATACAATCGCATCGGTGAGCCACCCTTCAAGGTCGGCTTCCGGAGCCGGAGGCGCCGGCACTTCCGTTTCAAAGATCTGTTCAATTTCGTTCAACGTGGCGAGAATGAGTTCACCGTGGTTTGTAAAGTGACGAAACACGGTGCGCCGACTCACTCCCGCCGCGTCAGCGACTTGGTCAATCGTGGCGTCCAGTCCCCACGCCGCCACGGCAGTCAGCGCGCCTTGAATAATGCGTGCCTGCGCCCGGGTGCGTGAATCCTGTCGCAGCGAGGGCCGAGGGGCGATGACGGACGCTCCGCTCTCCCCGCCTGTTTCGATGGTCGGCAGATCTCGCTCGTTCGGCTTTGACTCCATAATGCCATTGTAGCGCGTCTATATGGCATGGTATAGTGTCAATATGACATCTGAATGGGACTCTAAGCCGAACGTGACGACGACAGGGTTTCGAGGGGAAGAAGCAGCTTTCGATCCGGAATCACGCTCAGCTCTCGATCTTCCTCACACGGAGCCGAGTAGGCGCTTCGCCATGTTGGAAAAGGTCGGTCACCGCTCGGCGGACATCATTGTCGTCATCGATCGAAACGGGACCGTCGTCTACGCCAACCCCGTTGCCCTTGAAACGTTCAGAATCTCGCTCGAGCAGAGCATCGGTACGCGAGCGTTCAAATATCTCCACCCTGACGACACGAAGCGCGTGACGCGTGCCTTCTTCGAACTGGCTCGAAAACCCGGGGCGTCCGTGAGCGATTCGGTGAGAGTCGTGACCGACGATGGTGAGATCCGTGATCTCGAGATTATTTTGACGAACTGTCTCGACAACGACGACGTGGACGGGATCATCGTGAACGGCCGCGACGTCTCCGAGCGACGGGCGTACGTGACACAGCTGGAGGCGCGCGAAGAGTGGTACCGGACGCTCGCGGCCAACTCCAACGACTTGATCGCCGTCCTCGACGACGAGGCGAGGACGATCTTCGTCAGCCCAAACAATGAGAGGTTCTCGGGCTACGGCCCACAAGATCGACTCGGCAGGAGCGGCCTTGAATTCATCCATCCCGACGACCTGGACGCGGCCCGTAAGACTTTTGTCAGCGTCGTCCAACAAGGCGGCACGAGTCGGCCGGTTGTCTATCGCTACGCAACGGTCACGGGTGGATGGCGCTTCTTAGAGATCGTCCTTACAAACTGTCTGAATGAACCGGCGATCCAGGGGATCGTCGTGAACGCACGCGACGTGACGGATCGAACGAATCTGAGTCGCGCGTTACAGACATTGACCGAAGGCAATCAAGTCTTGGTTCGCGCCACCGATGAAGTGCAATTGCTTTCAGACATCTGCCAAACCATTGTCGCCTCCGGCGCGTACTTACTGGCCTGGGTTGGCTACGCGGAACACGATGAAGCAAAAACGGTGCGTCCCGTCGTCGCCGCCGGCCGCACGGAGTATCTCGACGAAGTTCGAGTGAGTTGGGGTGACGACGAGTTCGGTCAAGGTCCGACGGGACTGGCTATTCGAACCGGCACCGTCCAAGTGCTCACCGACCTGCGCGAAGCGAACCATCTCGCCGCGTGGCAGGCACCCGCTGAGAAGTACGGACTACGAACCGGGTGCTCGTTTCAACTGGTCGTCGGCGCCGAGACGGTCGGCTCGCTCACGATCTACGCGGGCGAGCCCGGCGCCTTTGGCCCGGACGAAGTCGCGTTGCTAGGGGAACTTGCCAACGATCTGGCCTACGGAATCGGGCGACTTCGTGACGCCGCTCAACTCTTAGAGAAGGAGACTCTTCTACGAGAGTCCGAGCAGCGCTTTCGAATCGCCTTTGAGCAGAACCTGGCCCCCATGCTCTTCGTAGATCTCGCGGATCGAGTGTTCGCGGCCAATGAGGCTTTCTGTCAAATGACTGGTTTATCGAGCGATGAACTACGTAGTGAAGAATCGAATCCCTTCACATATCCCGACGACCGCGACGTTAGCGAAGAGCTTCAGCGTCGCCTCGTGCGAGGCGCCCCCGGTCCTGACCGCTACGTAAAGCGGTTTCTGCGCAAGGACGGTCGAATCGTCATCGCCGAAGTCTCGAAGTCCGCCGCTCGTGACGAATCCGGGGAGATCCTCTATTACGTCATTTCTGGACGCGACATCACCGAGGAGCGCGCACTCATCGAACAGCTCTCGCACCAGGCGTTGCACGATCCCTTGACGGACCTCGCCAATCGAGTGCTCTTCGAAGATCGGCTCGCGCAGGCCCACGCGAAGGCGTCACGTCAAGGCGGTTTGGGTGCGGTGTTCTTGCTCGACCTCGACGACTTTAAGGGGATAAACGACGTTCACGGTCACGTGGTAGGCGACCAATTGCTCGTCGCGATTACACGTCGCTTCCAAGAATCCCTTGGTCCCTCTGAGACCCTCGGTCGCTTTGGGGGCGATGAGTTCCACTACTTAGTGGAGGACCTCACGTCGCCGGGAGAGGCTCCCACGATTGCAAAACGTCTTCTAAACGTCTTTGCCGAACCCTTCGTGGTGTCGGGTGTGCACGTGGAGCAACACGTGAGTATTGGCGTCGTGGTTTGGGACGGATCGAGGTCGGATCCCGAAGAGATCACTCGCGACGCCGACGTCGCGCTCTACGAGGCCAAACGTCAGGGCAAGGGCCGATACTCCATCTTCACTCGCAATATGCACCAAAAGGCGATCAGTAGATTTGCGCTCGTGCAAGACCTGCACCTCGCGCTGCAGTTCGGAGAACTGTCAATGCACTACCAGCCGATCATCGACCTCGCAGCCAATGAGATCGTCGGCTTTGAAGCGCTGATGCGATGGCAGCACCCCGATCGCGGGTGGGTGCCGCCGAGCGTGTTCATTCCTCTTGCTGAGCAGAGTGGACTCATTTTGGAACTCGGCGTCTTTGCACTGCGCGAAGCAGTCGCCGCGGCGAGCTCGTGGGGACCAACCGGATCGCTTGGCCATCGACCGTACGTCACGGTCAACCTCTCGGCGCACCAGTTCCATGAACCCAAGATGGTCTCGATGATCGAAGACGTGCTCACGACGAGCGGCATTGAGCCTGAGCGACTCGTTATCGAAATCACTGAGAGTGCCCTGTTGCGCGACGCGAGCGAGGCGACGAACGTGATTCGTCGTCTCCAAGAACATGGAGTGAGTTTCGCGTTGGACGACTTTGGCACCGGCTACTCGTCGCTTTCGTACCTTGCGGAGCTGCATCCACGAGTCATCAAGATCGATCAATCGTTTGTTCGACCCTCAAACGAAAGTCTTCGCTACGACGCACTCCTCGAGACGATCATTACGTTGGGTGACAAACTTGACATCACGATGCTCGCCGAAGGAATCGAGACTCCGGCACAACTGGCGCGCCTGCGACTCCTAGGTTGCGAACTTGGTCAAGGCTTCCTCTTTTCGCGCCCCGTGCCGAGTGACCAACTGGCGGCCTTGTTGACGCGCGGACGCAGTGAGTGGGAAAGTCTGATTTCGTAGTCTGGCGATCTCCACTGACGTCACCCTTAATAGTTTGAAGCGCCGTCAGTCAGCAACAGTTAGTCGGTGTCGGGTCCCGATCGACTGTTGTCGCCGATTATCCGACTCGAAAAGATCGCCGACTCCTCAAGAATCAGTTCGTTGGCGATGCGTCGTCACCACTCAGGGGAAGCGAGCGAGTGCTTGGTGAACCCGAAGAGAAACCTCTCGGCGTTCGTTGCGGTGGCCGGTGGGGAGCCTCAGTGGCCAGTCGCAAATGCGGACGTTGTCCCGACCACGGCGCCGGAGGCGCGACGATGCGCGCCGCCAATCGGTACGCAACTTTCTCGTAGTTCACGCGCCAACCAACGAAGTCGGGCCACGCCTCCTCGGCACTTCGTTCCATTTCAAACCCGGTCTCTCGCATCATGCCTACGGCCTCCTCGAACTCCGCGTAGGTCAGCTCAATCGGGCCTGCAGGATCGGGGTCGGATTCAACGTCCCAGCCGAGCGTCACGGCGATGCGATTAAGTGCGGTGAAGCCCATGCGAAGACAGAGTCGGGCCTGTGACGACGCTCGATTCGGCGCTAGCGAAAGATGCATGGCCGCGGCGTCGAGTACCGAGAGCAGTCCCACGAGCCACGAGTACCACGGCTCGGGAGAACGAAAGAGGAGGAGGACCGGGTACGTCGTGTGACTTTCGGCCAGATCCGCTGACCACTCCTCCCACGTGGCGTAGAAGTCGGGCAAGGTGTCGGTGATGCCGACGATCTGGTGTCGCATCAAGATCTCTGGGCCCCACGCCGGGACACCCGACCTACTTTCGAGCAGAGCCACCAAGCCTTCGCGTCGATTGAAGGAAGCGTAGAGACTCGGCAGATACGCGATCTGCAACGTCACGACCACGACCCACGTCGCGCCAGCCGTGATGTCGAGGGCGACGTTCGTCGGGCCTCCCAAGTGAATCGCTCCCACCGTGAATAGACTCGTCGTCGCTTGGAGCAACGCGTTCGCGAGGCCGTGCGTCGTCGAGTACAACATCAACGCGAAGCCAACGATGAAGCCCCCGGCCCACGTGACCAGTTGGGCCACGATACAGACCGGCCCCGTCGGAGCCATGATGGCGTCCTTCGCTTCGTAGCGGCGAGCCAATTGGGACAGTCCAATGAACGCGAGGCGAACCATTGAATTTACTTTGAGTGAGATCCGCTCAAAGCCACGTGGTCGACGTGGGAGAACGAGAGCGAACAGTATGTTGGCGCCGACAATGACGCAAACGATTGCACCCAGAACGAACAGCAGTTCACTCACGCGAGAGCACTCATCGAACGTCGCCCGACATTATCGGTCCGCTTGGGCGTGGATATCTGGTCGACTAGCACTGAGCACCTTCCCTAACGGCTCCGTGTGGCGATGTTAGGGCGTTAGCGACGCCACGCACAACGAGTAGGTGTCGAGTAACAAATCGATCGTGAGATTCGCCACACACCATACGCGCGAGCGTGCTCGCTCTTGTTCGAGACGCGAACTAGGCCATCACTTCGAGTCGGGGTAGCCAACACCGACGAGCGCGAGCCCGCCAGCCGGCGCCGCCTGTGGGAGTTGGTACCGGCTCAAGCTCTCGAGACGTTCGCGCACGATGCCCACGTCCAGGTCACCCTGACCAACGGCGACCATCGTCGAGACCAGGCACCGCACCATGTTGTGACAGAAGGACTGGGCGCGAATCGTGAGGCGCACCACGGGCGCGTGACGCGGACTCATCACCCACTCGTCCTCCAATCGCTCCCAATGGGCTATCAATACCCTTCGAAGAAGCGGCTCGTCCGCGCTCGAATTGGTCGGTCGACGGCAAAATGCTCGAAAATCGTGCGTGCCCAACACATCCTTCGCGACTCGATTCATGGCGCGAAGGTCGAGCGGTCCGGCCACGGACCAAGCCCAGGCGTTCGTGGACTCGAGTCCGGGTGGCTTCGACTCGAGAACCAGGTAGCGATACTCACGCCACGTCGCCGAAAAGCGCGCGTGGAAGTCATTCTCAACGGGTTCGGCCCTCAGAATCTGCACGCGACCGCGAAGTTGTTTGTTCAGCGACGTCATGAGGCGCTCGCTCTCGAGCGAGCGAACCTTCGTCACGACCGGGAGGTCGACGTGGACGACCTGGTTGAAAGCGTGCACGCCGGCGTCGGTGCGACCAGCGCCCACGATCAGTGGTTCGTGCTCGAGGCGAAGCGTCTTAGCAAGGATGGCGCGAAGGAGCCCCACGACCGTGTCGTGTTGAGGTTGGTACGCGAAGCCACTAAAGGCCTGGCCGTCGTAGGCCAGGTCGAGGCGCCAGCGTTGCGTGGCGCCTGGTGGATCAGACGAATTCAATGCGCGCCATCGGGGCGTTATCGCCCTGACGCGGCCCGAGCTTCAAGATGCGCGTGTAGCCACCGGGACGGTCCGTGTAGCGCGGCGCGATCTCGGTGAACAACTTGTGCGTCATGTCCTTGTCGCGAATGAACGCGACGACGCGACGGTGCGCGTGGACCGATCCCTCCGGTGAGTTCTTCGCGGCGGTGACGACTTTTTCGACGATCGGACGAAGTGCCTTGGCCTTGGCCTCGGTCGTGACGATGGACTCCGCGGCGATCATCGAGGCGACGAGGTTGCCCATCATCGCCTTCTGGTGCGCCGAGTTACCACCGAAGCGCTTGCCTTTGGTTGGAGTACCGCGCATGCTTAGTCCTCTACTCGAAGTGAAAGACCGCGCTCTTCGAGACGGTCGTTCACGTCCTTCAGCGACGTCGCGCCGAAGTTGGTGATCGACGTGAGGTCGCGCTCGGTGGCGTTGACGAGCTGGGCGATCGTGTTGATGCCCGCGCGCTTCAAGCAGTTGCGCGAACGCTCGGTGAGACCGAGCTCTTCGATGCGGATGTCGAGTTCACTCGCGGCGGCCTGGGCGCTGCCCACGTCACCGAGCTCGAGCGAGGGTGCCTCTTCGTCGAAGCTGGCGATCAGCTCAACGAGTGAGCCGAGTGTCTTGCCGGCCGAGGCCAGCGCTTCACGAGGTGAGATCGATCCGTCGGTCTCGATGTCGAGGACGAGGCGGTCGAAGTCCTTGCTCTGCTCGACACGGACGGGCTCGATCTCGAAACTCACGCGACGAACGGGTGAGAAGATCGCGTCGAGGGGGATCACGCCAATGGTCGACGAACCCTTGTTGCCTTCGGCACCCACGTAGCCCTTGCCGCGCTCGACGGTGAGCTCGAAGGTGAGGGCACTCTTGGGTGTCGTCAGGTACGCGAGGTGCAGGTCGCCGTTCAAGATCTCGACGTCGGCCGTCGTGGACAGGTCGGACGCGATGACCTGACCCTCGCCGCGCTTGTCAAGGCGAAGCGTCACGGGCTCGTCGGAGTGCACGCGAATGAGCAGGTCCTTCAGGTTCAAGGTGATGTCTTGGACGTCTTCCTTGACGCCTTCGATGACACCGAACTCGTGCAACACGGCGTCGAACTTTACGCGCGTGGCGGCGGCACCGGGAATCGACGACAACAAGGTGCGACGCAGCGAGTTGCCGAGCGTGTGGCCAAAGCCGGGGTCGAGTGGGCCAATGCCGAAGGACTGACGGTTATTGACTTCGTCGCCGAGGGCTTCGATGGTAGGTCGTTGGATAATCAACATAGGGACTCCTAGGGTATTTAAAAAGAACGGTTACTTGGAGTACAACTCGACGATGAGTTGCTCTTGGATCGACTCGTCGATCTGCTCGCGCTGGGGTACGACGCGCACGGTGACGCTAAAGCCATTTTCGCCCTTTTCGAGCCAGCCGGGCACGCTGCGGTCCAGCACGTCGAGGTTGCGCTTCACGTTGAAGTTCTCGCGGGTGGCGACCTTCAACGTCACGACTTCACCGGGACGAACCCGGTACGAAGGAATGTCCACGCGCTTGCCGTCGATGCTGACGTGGCCGTGGCGAACGAGCTGGCGGGCCTGGGCGCGCGACGCGCCCCATCCAGCGCGGTACGTCACGTTGTCGAGGCGGGTCTCGAGGAACTGCAGCAAGTTCACACCGGTCATGCCGGGGCGACGGTTCGCCTCTTCGTAGAGGTTACGGAACTGCTTTTCCAAGATGCCGTAGATGCGACGAGCCTTCTGCTTCTCGCGTAACTGGGTCAAGTACTCCGAACCCTGGCGTTGACGGTCGCGACCGTGCATGCCGGGCGGAAAGGCGCGCACGCGACGGTCCGAGTTCTCGGCGACGGGGCACTTCAAGGTAAAGCAGCGCTCACCCTTTAGGTAGAGCTTGGTGCGCTCACGTCGACAGAGTCGACAAACGGGTCCGGTGTAACGAGCCATAACTATTCCTTAACCTCGACGCCGCTTTTTGGGGCGACATCCGTTGTGCGGCAGTGGGGTGACGTCTTTGATCGCCACGACTTCGATGCCGGCGGCGGCGATCGAGCGAATCGCGGTCTCACGACCCGAGCCGGGACCGCGCACCAACACGTCGACCTTCTTCACGCCGTGTTCCATCGCGGCGCGGGCGCACTTCTCGGCGGCCAACTGCGCGGCGTACGGCGTTGACTTACGCGACCCCTTGAAACCAACCTGACCCGACGAAGCCCACGCCAAGACGTTGCCCTCGGGATCGGTGATGGAGACGATCGTGTTGTTGAACGAGCTCTTGATGTGCGCGACGCCGAAGGCGACGTTCTTTCGTTCCTTCTTGCGGGTCTTGCGAACAGCGGTTGGCTTAGCCATTACTTCGTTACCTTCTTCTTACCGGCGACGGTGCGCTTAGGTCCTTTGCGAGTGCGGGCGTTGGTGCGAGTGCGCTGACCGCGAACGGGCAGACCCTTGCGGTGGCGGATGCCCTGAAGGGAGTTGATCTCCATCTTGCGCTTGATGTCCTGAGCGACGTCGCGACGAAGGTCACCTTCGACGGTGACGTTCTGGTCGATGTAGGTACGCAGCTGATTGACTTCACTCTCGGTGAGATCCTTCACGCGTGTCGACTCGTTGATGCCCGTCGTGGCGCAGATTTGTTGTGCGATGGTGGAACCAACGCCAAAGATATAGGTGAGTGCGATCACCGTGCGCTTGTCGCGCGGAATGTCAACACCAGCAATACGAGCCATCGTTTTCTCCTAACCCTGACGCTGCTTGTGGCGCGGGTTCGCTTCACAGATCACGCGAACGACCCCGGCCCGGCGAATGACCTTGCACTTCTCACAGATGGGTTTCACGCTCGCGCGAACTTTCATTTATATACTTTCTCGATGTCGAAGAACGTGAGTTATCGGTAGCGGTAGGTGATGCGTCCGCGGGTCATGTCGTAGGGCGTGATCTCAACTTGCACCTTGTCGCCGGGAAGAATACGGATGCGGTGCATGCGCATTTTCCCCGAACTGTGAGCGAGAACGGTGTAACCATTCTCGAGCTCGACACGAAACATGGCGTTGGGTAGAGGCTCGACGACGGTTCCCTCAACGGTGAACGCGTCTTCCTTTGGCTTACTCAGGTTCCTTCTCCTTATATACGTCACTACAGGGCGCGCGAGAGCACAACGCCCACGCGGGTAGACCTCAAAGTCATGCCTCAAGGTCGGCTTACTATTCTACCGGATTTTCTCAAAAACGCAAAAACAGCGCCATTTTTACGTCAAGGGGGTTTGCACGTCAGACCAGAAGGCCACCCTCAATTCTAGCGGGATTGCCAAAAAGGACGTCCGGGGCATCCTTCAATTTCGGCGACGCGCCCTCACGAGCAACAAGTCCGACCCGAGCCGCAACGACACGGAGCCGACGAGGGACCGCCTCGGCGTGCCTGTTCGTCCCAGCCTGACCAGGCACAGCAGTCCCGGGGCGACGGGTTCGCGTCGAGGGCGACGGCCCAGAGGACGAGCGACAGACTGACTTCGGGGGCAGGCTACGACTCCATGAATCCCGGATCAGGCGAGGAGATTCCCCTCGACACGTCCGTGTTATCGCGGGAAGAGGCCACCACTTACCGCTGTGTGGTCACGCCTCCGTTGTTGCTGGCTGACGGGGCGAAGTCGAGCCGAAGAGCCGCTTCCTCCCAACGATGTCGGGAGTTGTCGACGGCGAATCGACCGATTCACGATGAACGTAGTGATCTCCTAGGACCGAAATGGTCACGGCGAGAAGATTGGCAAAGAAGGGGATCTCAACGTCCACCGACCACGCCGAGGGCAGCCAGTTGAAGAACGAGGTCGGAAACAACACAACCCACCACAGGCACATGGCTCCGGCGAAATACGTCGTAGGCGATCGCGGCGTGTTCAACGCCAAGGCTCGCGCGACCCAGATCCATAGGATTGGCACGATGAGCAACGTGTAGTCAGCGTGTGAGACGGGAAGCAACAACAGCACGCAGCCGACGACGTTCCAGAAACTCAGACGAGTACTGTCGCTCCAGCGCAGGCATCGCACGAGGATACTTATCGCCCACGTGGCGAGAATCAACGTGGTGATCCACCGTAGTGGCGCCGATACGAACAGTGGCTGAGCGAACCCGCTCTTGGAGAACAGAGCCTGCGGTGCGCCCCAGACTGAACAGCTGACGAGTCGTTGCGAGCTCGCGCTCACGGTGACCCGGATCAACGACGCCAATTCCGACGGTCCACCGAGAATCAGCGCCAGAATCGGGGCGATGAGCGAAGTAAGCAAAAAGGCAATAAGTGTTCGCCACCGACGCGGGAAGTCTCGGCGAAGGAAGATCAGCGCTACCGCCCACGGCCAGGTTTTCACGATGCCCCCGAAGGCCAACAGCGCACCGGACGTGGCCGAGCGACCACGTTCCGAAGCCAACACTGACGCCGCTAAGAAGACGAGAACGAACGCGTCCGTATTCCCGTTATTGAAGTTCACTGTTGTCGGCATGAATCGGAGTATCGACCCAATCATGATGCCGAACAGGACTGGTCGACGCCAATCGCGCTCAAGGGGACCTTCCGCCTTCATAACGAGCAGCACCGCGAGCACCAGGGAAGCTATCGAAGCAATGAGCCAAAGGTGCCACACGGTGGAGATCCCCAGGTGAAGGAACGGCCAGAGCACGAGGGCGATCAAGGGTGAGTAGACGTAGCCGTCACCACGAGTGCCAAAGCCGAAGTGGTAGGGATTGAGCCCCGAAGCGACCAAGTGGGACGCGTGATAGAAGATCCAGAAATCATCGCCCCTACTTCTGAAGTCACCTGGGACGGCCCACGCGTTGCTGTGGTACCGCTCATAGGCAAGCGCGAGAGTGCCCAGGACGGCTAAAGCCCACAGACCGGCTATCACGGCACGTGATTTGCCCGTCGACGTCATCTCTTGATCTGTGCCGATAGGCCGACTCTGATGAAACATTCCAGCTTCCCTCCGAAGACTCTTCAACGTACCCAGAGCGAGTGAACAACTATCAAGTTGGCCGACACCGCTTGTTAACCAACTTGGCCGGGTCCCAGTAAATGGACCACTCTCGTGAGAGCTTGACCTTGGTTCATCGCGATAGTAGCCCTTCACACGCGACAGCGTCAAAACATTTAAATCTGTATGAAAAGAGTGGGAATCGGATTCCTAAGGGGTGCGACGGAGCCGAGTAGTCACTCGTTGGACTTGCCAGCAGGATTGGTGATCGAACTCGAGCATCTTGGTGCCAATTAGATTGATCAACTCTCCGCACCAGTGCGAACAAAGTGTACGACTCGTATTGGAATGACACCGGAGAAGAACTCCACCTTTCGTTGGACGTAGCCGTCTCGACCCAGCGTGGCTACGAATCGATTCGTTCCGAGGACGCTGCCGTCGTCCACTAACCAGACGTTGCGAGGAGCAGTCGAAATGGTCCGGCGATTTACGCTTAAGTCGAACCCTTCGACGAAGGGTTGTTTCAACAACTGCGGCCACTCAGAAACGGAGACGTGAAACGATTGCAGGTAGTAGTTGACGCCGGTGGTCAAGGAGTGATCAGGCAGCGCCACTTCACTGTCCGATCCGGCACGAAGGGCGACGTAATGTGTCACGCCTTCGATGTTTTCGGTCGTCGTCCGGCTCAAAATAATCGAGTTGAAGATGAGCGTGCACACCGCGATTCCAACTGCCGACACGCACACCACCGTTCGCGGTCGCGATCGCGTTCTCGACGTGGGGTGAACGTCAGTGTCACCCTTCGCACCAACGATGAGCATGCCGATCGATAGTGCCATGCCGGGGACCGACGCGGTCACGTAACGATCGACGTAGATGGGCTTCACGGATGAAATGATGATCAGCGCCAGCGTTGGAAGCACGGCCCACGCAAGACAGACAATAAAACTGTCCACCCGACGTCGATCAGGACGAAAACTACCCCTCCTCCACCCTCGAACGCACCAGATCGTCGTGGCGAGAACGAGCACCACAATCACGACGACGTAGGTATATTGCCCACCGACCGAACCAATTCCCGAAGCGGGTCCCACCAGGTCTTTGATCAACTGCTTCGCTCCGATCGGTGGAATCCACGCGATCTGGCTGCGCTGGCTCACAACGAGGAACAAGAACGAAAATGTTGCGACGATCGCGAGTCCTATCGGCGCAATTACACCCCGCCAGCGGAGGCGCAGAACCTGAGGATTAAGTATGAAGATCACCGCGATCACACTTATTGGCGCCAAAACCATGAACATCTGCAGCAACAACGTTGTGATGTACGCGCAACAGAACACCCACATCCAGCGGCGTTCCCCTCCCCGGACCCATCGAAAAAGTGCGGCCACTGAGAGCGTCGCCGTGAGTGTGGCGAGTGCGTAGGGCCTCGCTTCGAGAGCCGCGCGAATCATCAAGGGGTTGATCGCGGTGAGCACACCAGCCGCCACCCCGCACCACGAGCCGCCTAGTCGGTACCCAAGGCGCGCTACGACATACACGGTGAGCGCGAAAGCCACGAGCGAAAGTGACCGTGCCCCTTCGATGCCGTGAAAAACGTGAAGCCAGACGTGGAGCAATGAGTAGTAGAACAGCAGCACCCGATCGACGACGCGGGACTGTTGCCAGAGCCCGGTCCAACTTAAGTGGGCGGAGTAGAGCGAAGCCCCTTCATCTCGCCACATCGACTTATTCAACGACGGAAGTAGCGCCGCGGTGGCCAGTACCGCAATCGAGGCGAAGGCGCCGTTCGCTGCTTTAGAAATGCGGGTCGTCATCGACGAGACCGCGTCTGGGGACTGACACTCATGCCGATTGTGCTCGACGCGACGACACGTCGGGAGCACGTCGCTGCTATCTCAGTGAACCGGCGCATTCGCGAAACGTTAGCCCGGCAAAGGAGTTTCTACGAAGTTGGTGAGTAGTCCCTCTCTACGTCGCGTGCGTGCGTTTGAAGCCAACACCCCGTGGCAACTTTCACCCCTAGGCGACAGTGAAGACTTCAGGCCCGTTCTCGGTGACGGCGATGGTGTGTTCGAAGTGCGCCGAGAGCATGCCGTCTTCGGTCATGACGCTCCAGTCGTCGTCGAGCACGTACGTCTCGTACGAACCAACGTTGACCATGGGCTCGACGGCATAAACCATGCCGGCCTTCAGGGTCGGACCAGGTGACCCGGGCCAGTAGTTGGGCACCTGGGGACTCTCGTGCATCTCGGTGCCAATGGCGTGACCAACGTACTCACGCACGACGGAGTAGCCGGCCTTCTCGGCGACCTCTTGCACGGCGCGACCGACTTCGTGCAGGCGCCCTCCGACGACCAACTTGTCGATGCCGGCCCACAGTGATCGCTCGGTCACTTCCATGAGACGCTTGGCGGTGGCGCTGACCTCACCCACGCCCGCGGTGTAGGCGGCGTCGCCGTGGTACCCCTCGACGATGGCGCCCGCGTCGATGGAGATGATGTCGCCCTCTTGGAGTTCGTAGTCACCAGGGATGCCGTGCACGATCATGTCGTTGGGACTGGTGCAGATGACGGCAGGAAAGCCGTGGTAGTTGAGGAAGTTCGATCGCGCGTTGCGCTTGGCGAGTACCTCGGCGGCAAGGTTGTTGAGATCCATTGTCGTCACGCCCGGGCGGATCGCGGCGCGCGTCACGTCGTGAATCTCGGCGACGACCTTGCCAGCCCTACGCATCTTGTCGAGTTCGTCCTTCTTTCGAATCACGCGAGGCCTCGTCCGTGCATGAGCCCGTCGATGTCCGCGGCGACCTTCTCGACGAGTTGGTCGCCGTTGACCTTGACGAGGTTGCCTCTGGATTCGTAGAACGACAGCAGGGGCAAGGTGTCACGGTCGAAGGTCTCGAGTCGCTTTTGAATGGCTTCGGGCTTGTCGTCACTTCGCTGCACGACGTCACCGCCGCAGACCTCGCAGGTCCCCGAGATCGCCGCGACGTCGGTGTCCTTGTACGAAGTGCCGCACTCTTGACAGACCCGACGTGAGGAGAGTCGCTGGATCACGAGGTCGTTCGCGATCTCGATACTGATGCAGAGTTTGATCCCGCCCTCGCCCAAGAGCTGTTCGAGCGCCTGAGCCTGAAAGGTGGTGCGCGGAAAACCGTCGAGCACGGCGCCCTTGGCGGCGTCGGGCTCTTGGAAGCGGTCGGCCACGAGTTGGTTCACCAGATCGTCCGACACCAGTTGACCCGAGTCGAGCACCGACTGCACCTCGCGACCGAGAGGCGTACCGGCCTGCACGGCGGCTCGAAGCATGTCACCCGTGGAGATGTGGGCCAGCCCGTGCAGATCGCACAGACGCTGGCTTTGGGTGCCTTTGCCCGCGCCCTGTTTGCCTAGGACGACAAGATTGAGTTGTCCCGTCATGGCTATCGCTTCAAGAAGCCTTCGTAGTTACGCATCATCAGCTGGCTGTCGATCTGACGCATCGTCTCGAGTGAGACACCCACGGCGATCAGCAAGGTGGTTCCGTAGTACGGGAAGCGGTTGATGTTCCACAGCGCCATCAAGATACTGGGCACCACGGCCACCGACGCCAAGAACACGGCGCCCACGACGGTAATGCGCGACAGCATGCGCGCGAAGTACTTCTCGGTCGGCAGTCCCGGGCGGATTCCCGGAATGAAACCACCTTGTTGGCGCAACATCTCGGCTTGCTGGTGGGGTTCGAAGGCGATGTACACGTAGAAGAACGTGAAGGCGAGGATTAACACGAAGTCCGAAGTGATGTAGAAGAAGTTCGTCGGAGTGAGCGAGTTGCGCACGAAGTTCTGGAAACTCGCCCACGGCACGATGTTCGACATGAGGACGGGGATATAGAGCACCGACGAGGCGAAGATGATCGGAATCACGCCCGACTGGTTTACCTTCAGCGGGATGTAGGTGGAGTTGCCACCCATCTCTCGTCGCCCGACGACACGCCGGGCGAACGTCACCGGGATGCGCCGCTGGCCGTTGTCCATGAAGACGATGAGAACCAGGAGTCCGATCGAGACGAGGAAGATGATGAAGAACTTGAACGCGCCACCCTCCGCCCAGACGGCCTTACCGCCCGAGGGAAGTCCCGCGACGACGTTCGCGAAGATCAACAGCGACATGCCTTGGCCGATGCCGCGCTGGGTGATGAGCTCGGCGAGCCACATCACGAAGGCCGTTCCGGCCGTCAAGACGAGGACCATGAAGAGTCCGAGCCACAGGGTGAACCTCGGGATCAGGTCGATGTTGAAGCCGAGCAACGCTTGGTCGTGGCCGTGAAAGGCGTACACGAGGCCCGTCGACTGCAGCAGTGCCAGTCCAATGGTGAGATACCTCGTGGTCTGGGTTATCTTCTTCTGTCCGACGGCGCCCTGGTCTCGCCACTCGGTGAGCTTGGGGATGACGGTCGTGAGCAGTTGGATCACGATGGAACTCGTGATGTAGGGCATGACGCCGAGACCGAAGACCGCGAGACGCGTCAACGCGCCACCCGAGAAGAGGTTCAAGAAACCGAGCACACCACTGGCGCCGGCTTCACTCTGGAGCTTCAAAACCTGGGACCAACTCACGCCCGGGATGGGAAGGTTGGCGCCTAACTGGTAGAGGCAGATGATCGCGACCGTGAAGAGCACCTTGTTGCGAAGGTCCGGTACACGAAAGATGTTCCCAAGTCGCTTAAACACTCTTTGACCCTAACGGTTTTGGTGTTGGTTACCAGACGCGGCCGGTCGAACGGAGAAGGGTAGATCGACAACGGTGACGGTCCCGCCAGCCCCTTCGATCGCGGCCTTCGCCGAGGCGGAAAAACCGTGCGCCGAGACGTTGAGGACTCCCGCGATCTCGCCGCGTCCGAGGACCTTCACGAGGTCCTTCTTGCGCATGAGACCATTCGCGACGAGGACGTCGGGGTTGATCTCGCTGACGCCGAGCGCCACGAGGGCGTCGAGGTTCACTGGGGTGTACTCGACGCGAAAGGGGTTCGTGAATCCCTTCAGCTTCGGGATGCGCTGGAGCAGCGGAAGCTGTCCACCTTCGAAGCCCGCGGGAATCTGACGACGCGCCTTCTGTCCCTTGGTACCGCGACCGGCGGTCTTGCCGCCCTTGCCCGCGATACCGCGACCGACGATCTTGCGACGGTGGGTGGAGCCTTCAGGTGATTTGAGATCGTGCAACTTCATTCGTTGACCTCTTCTACTTTGATCAGGTGCGGCACGCGAGCGATCATGCCGTGAATCTCGGGACGATCGGGCAGCACGTTGGACTGGCCAATGCCCCTCAGTCCGAGCGCGCGGAGCGTCCCGCGGTGCTTGGGCTTGGTGGCGATGGCCGAACGGATCTGGGTGACTTTCAACTGCATGGTTAGCCTTCCGTGACCTTGAAGAGGTCGCTCTCGCGCTGGCGTTCGCGGTACGCGCGCAGCGTCCCCGAAGGAATGATCTCGTCGGCCGGCTTGTCGCGTAGCGCGGCGAGTTCCTCGGGACGACGCAACTGCTTCAGACCTTCAATCGTCGCGTGCGCGACGTTGATGCCGTTCGACGAGCCGAGGGACTTCGCGATGATGTCCTTCACGCCCGCCATCTCGAGGATCGCGCGCGCGGCGCCGCCGGCGATGACGCCGGTACCGGGTGCCGCGGGCTTCATCAAAACGCGTCCCGCGCCCGAACTGCCGATCACGGGATAGACGATGGTCGAGCCGGCGAGGGGCACGTCGAAGAGGTTCTTGCGCGCTTCCTCGATACCCTTTTGCACGGCGAGTCCGGCTTCTTTCGCCTTGCCGTACCCGAGTCCGACCTTGCCGTTGCCGTCACCGATCACCATGAGGGCGGTGAAGGAGAACCGACGTCCACCCTTGACGACCTTGGACACGCGATTCACCTTGATGGTGCGCTCTTCGTAGACTTCTTCGCTCATTAAAACTCCAGTCCACCGGCACGAAGGGCGTCGGCGAACGCCGCCACTCGGCCGTGGTAGTCGAAGCCACCGCGGTCAAAGACCACCGTGGCGATGTTGGCTTCTTTGGCGCGCGTCGCGAGAAGATTCGCGACCGCCTTCGCCCCTTCGATGTTGCCACCGGTCGCGCTCTTCAATGCTCCTTCGACCGACGAGGCCGCGGCCAGAGTGCGGCCCGTGGTGTCGTCGATGATCTGGGCCGAGATGTGCTTGTTGGTGCGACTCACCGCGACGCGCGGACGCTCCGCCGTTCCCGAGAGGGTCTTGCGTAGACGACGGTGACGACGTTGGCGGAGTTCACGTGTGGTGCGTGCCATTACTTTGCGGCCTTTCCTGCCTTGCGCGCCACTCGCTCACCGAGGTAGCGCACGCCCTTGCCCTTGTAGGGCTCGGGTTTACGAAGCTTGCGAATGTTGGCGGCGACCTGTCCGACGATCTCTTTGTCCGCGCCCTTGATGATCACGCGCGTGGGCGTCGGGACCTCGAAGGTCACGCCCTCGGGTGCCGTGAAGGTCACGGGGTGGCTGAAGCCGAGCGCCAGGTTCAATACGCCGGTGCCGCCAGCGGCGGCGCGATAGCCCACGCCGATGATCTCGAGCTCTTTGCTCCAGCCGTCAGTGACGCCGGTCACCATGTTGGAGACCAGCGTGCGCGTGAGGCCGTGCAGCGCCTTGTAGGTCGTCTCGTCATTACGGCGATCGACGACCAAGGTGTCGCCGTCTTGGGCCATGGTGATGCCGTCGGGGATGTTGCGAGTCATGGTGGCGTTGGGACCCGTCACGGTCACCACGTCACCCGCCACGCTCACCGTCACGTTGGCCGGCACGGTGATGGGATTACGTCCAATTCGCGACATCAGTGAACCTCCACTTTTTTCGTCATCGAGTTACCACACATAACAGAGCACCTCGCCGCCCAACTTGGCCTTGCGGGCTTCGCGGTCGGTCATGAGGCCGTGACTCGTCGAGACGACGGCCACGCCCACACCACCGAGGACCTTGGGCATCTGGTCGGACTTCTTGTAGATGCGAAGGCCGGGCTTGGAGACACGCTTGATACCAATGATGGTCTTCTTGCGGTCTTCGGAGTACTTCAGGTTGATCTCGAGCTGGGCGCCGGGCTTGTTCTCCAACTTCGTCACGGTGTAACCCGAGATGAAGCCTTCCCTCTGCAAGACCTTCGCCAAGTTCTCCTTCAACTTGGAACTGGGCATCTTGACGCTGTCAAACATCGCGGCGTTGGCGTTACGGATACGCGTGAGCATGTCGGCAATCGGGTCAGTCATTGTCATAGCTGTCCTCCTACCAACTTGCTTTCGTGACGCCGGGGATCTCACCGGCGTGAACCATCATGCGCAGGCAGATTCGACAGAGGCCGAACTTGCGGTACACCGAACGCGGTCGTCCACAGCGCTCGCAACGCGTGTAGGCACGCGTGGAGAACTTAGGAGTCTGCTTCTGCTTGATGCGAAGTGCTTTTTTCGCCATGCTTATCGATTCTCCTGTTTGAAGGGGAAGCCGTAGGCGCGCAAAAACGCGCGTCCCTGCTCATCGGTCGCGGCCGTGGTGACGATGGTGATGTCAAAGCCACGCGGCGCGTCGATCTTGTCGTAGTCGAGCTCGGGGAAGATCAACTGGTCGTTCACACCAAAGGTGTAGTTGCCGTGTCCGTCGAAGGACTTCGGTGAGAGGCCCCGGAAGTCACGGATACGAGGGATGGCCATGCTGAGGAGTCGGTCAAAGAACTCCCACGCCCGGTCGCCGCGCAGGGTGACCTTGACGCCGATGGGCTGTTCTTCGCGCAACTTGAAGCTCGCGATCGACTTCTTCGCGCGCGTCACGATGGGCTTTTGGCCGGTGATGAGTTCGAGGTCGCGCTGGGCGCCCTCGAGCAACGAGGCCTGCTGGGTCGCGCGACCGACGCCCGAGTTGAGGACGATCTTCTCGAGACGCGGCACCTGCATGATGTTCGCGAGTCCGAGTTCATCCTTCAGCGCGGGACGAATCTCTTCGTCGTAGCGGACCTTTAGACGTGGACGGGTAGTCGTGCTCATAGAACCTCTCCACACTTGCGACAGACGCGAGCCTTCTTTTCTTCGACGACCTGGTAGCTAATCTTCGCGGGACCCTTGTGCTTCGGACACCACACGGCGACGTTCGAGGCGTTGAGCGGCATCAACTTGTCGATGATGCCGGCCTGCATGGTCGAGCCCGACTGCTTGGTCGCGCGCTTGGCGACGTTGAGGTTGTCCAGGATCACTTTGTTGACTGAGGGCAGGGCCTCTTCGACGTTGGCGCGCTGTCCACGGAACTTGCCCGTGAGGACTAACACGTCGTCGCCCTTATGAATTTTCATTACAAAACCTCCGGCGCGAGTGAAATGATGCGCATGAACTTCTTGTCGCGGAGTTCGCGACCAACAGGACCAAAGATGCGCGTCCCGCGTGGCTGGAGTTGATCGTTGATCAACACCGCGGCGTTCTCGTCGAACTTGATGTAGGAACCGTCGGGACGACGCTTCTCCTTGGCGGTGCGAACGACGACGCAGCGAACCACGTCACCCTTCTTCACCGCGGCGCCGGGAATCGCGTCCTTGACGGTAGCGATGAAGACGTCACCGATCGAGGCGTAGCGACGACGCGATCCACCGAGCACCCGGATGCAAAGGACTTCTTTCGCTCCGGAGTTGTCGGCGACCTTGAGGCGACTCTCTTGTTGAATCATCGAGCACGCTCCACGATCTCGGTCAAGCGCCAGCGCTTGAGCTTCGAAAGCGGACGGGTCTCTTGCACGCGAACCTTGTCGCCCACCTTCGCTTCGTTCTTCTCGTCGTGCACGTAGAGCTTTTTCGTGCGCTGGACGGTCTTGCCGTAACGCGCGTGTCGCACGCGCTCGTTCACCGCGACGACGAGCGTCGAGTCCATCTTGTCCGAGACGACGATGCCTTCGCGAACCTTGCGCGGGTTGGCGCGGGTATCGTCGGAGTCGTCGTCCTTGGTTGCGACCTTGGTTGCGACCTTGGTTACGACCTTGGTTGCGACCTTGGCTTCAACTGGGGCTTCAACTGGGGCTTCAACTGGGGCTTCAACGACGGTCTCGACCGGGGTCTCGCTTGTCGTCTCTACCGCGGTGTCGTTCGTGGTCTCTTCAGTGTTTTCGTTCGTGGTTTCGTCACTCATGACTTTGCACTTTCTTCTAGAGCTTCGGCGGCCGCGATCTCACGTTCACGCATGAACGTCGAGAGGCGCGCGATGTCTTTACGCACCGCGCCGAGGCGCGCCGAGTTGTCGAGCTGACCGGTCGCCAACTGGAAACGAAGGTTGAAGAGCTCGCGTCGGGCCTCGCCCAATCGTCCGAGCAGTTCACCATCGCCCAAGCGACGCAACTCTGCGACGTGTTCTTTGGTCTTAGCCATTAGATCGTCACCTCCGGGGTGCCGTGGGTCCCGGGACGAATAACGAACTTCGCCTTGATGGGGAGTTTTTGAATGGCGCGTTCCATCGCGGCGCGCGCCAAGGTCTCGTCAACACCACCGAGTTCGAACAACATGCGGCCGGGCTTCACGACGGCGACCCAGAATTCGGGATTGCCCTTGCCTGAACCCATGCGGGTCTCAGCGGGCTTCTGCGTAACGGGCTTGTCGGGAAAGACACGGATCCAGACCTTGCCACCACGCTTGACGTGACGGGTCATCGCGATACGGGCCGCTTCGATCTGGCGAGCGGTGACCCAACCGGACTCGAGGGCCTGGATGCCGAAGTCACCAAAGTTGAGATCGACCCCACCCTTGGCCATTCCGGCCCGACGACCGCGCATCTGCTTGCGGTATTTTACTTTGCGGGGCATCAACATACTTACTCGGCGTCCTTTCGAAAGTGAGGCGTGTCGGTGTGGTCCGACGCGGTACGACGCTCGATCTCTTCTTCGACGCTCAGTTGAGCCTCAACTTCGGGCGTGGACCCCAAGAGGTCCGCGACGGGGGCGTCCGTGACGGCGTCGTCCTGGACGTCGTCGAGGATCTGGTTGGTCGTCTCGTGTTCGGCCGACTCGGCGACCTTGTCCGACACGGATCCCTGCATCTCTTCGACCACGGCGTCGTCGCTGACGGGCTCGGCCTCCACGCGACGGCGTCCGCCGCCGGCACGAACGACACCCTTGGGCGTGGTGGGTGAGGAACCAACGGGCACCGCGTCGCCGGCCGCCATAGCGGCCTCGCGCACGATCTTCTCGTCGTTGGTCAATTGGTAGGGCAAGATGTCGCCCTTGTAGATCCAGACCTTCACGCCAACACGACCGGTTGAGGTGCGCGCTTCACGAAAGCCGTAGTCGATGTCGGCGCGCAATGTGTGCAACGGAACGCGGCCTTCACGGTAGGACTCGCGGCGTGACATCTCGGCGCCACCGAGGCGCCCCGACGCTTGGATCTTCACGCCCATGGCGCCGGCCTTTTGGACCGTCTGGATACCGCGCTTCATGGCGCGGCGAAAAGCCACGCGACGAAGCAACTGGTCACAGATGCCTTGGGCGATGAGCGCGGCGTCAAGCTCGGGCTGCTTGATCTCTTGGATGTTGAGAGAAATCTTGTTCTTCTGACCGGTGATCTTCTCGAGGTCTTTCTTCAGACGCTCGGCTTCGGCGCCACGACGGCCGATGACGATGCCCGGTCGCGCGGTGTGGATGTCGACGCGAATGCGGTCCGAGTTGCGCTCGATCTCGATACGCGAGACGGCCGCGCTCTCGAGCTGGCGGGTGAGGTAGTCGCGAATCTTCCAGTCCTCGATGACGAGGTCCTTGTATCCGCGCTCCTTGAACCAGCGCGACTTCCAGTCCGTCGTGATTCCGAGACGGAAACCGTAGGGGTTTACCTTCTGACCCATTAGTTGGTCTCCTCCGTAGTGTCGGTGGACACCGTTTCGTCGTTCTCGTCGGCGACCTCGGGTGCCGGCGTTTCGTCGTCGTAGTCACTGATCGCGGCGACGTCGGTCACATCGGTGCCGGCGTCATCGACGGCGTTGTCAGGCACGTTGCTCTCGGTCGCTTCGAGTGAGGCGTTGGTCGCCTCAATCTCGGCGGCGGCGTCGAGTTCGGCCTGCGCTTCGTGGGCCGCTTCGCGCTTGTTCAGACTCGCGGTCTGGTCGGCACGACGACGTGACGAGGCCACGCGGCGTGAACGGCTCACGGCGGCCTGCTCAGTGCGCGCACTGCGCATGCGCTCGAGGCGCTCTTCGTCCATACGCGACACGATCACGGTGATGTGGGTGGAGCGCTTGAAGATCTTGCCCGCACGACCACGCGCGCGAGGTGAGAATCGCTTCATGGTGACGCCCTCGTCGGCGTAGGCCGCCGAGATGAAGAGCTCTTCGACGACCTGAGCGTCGTTGTTGACGGCGTTCGCGACGGCCGAGGCGAGGACCTTACCGATCACGTCGGCGGCCTCGCGCGTCGTGCCAGCCAGGATCTCACGGGCCGTGTTGACGTCTTCGCCGCGAACGATGTTGAGTACGACGCGCGCCTTGCTCGCCGACATCGGAAAGCCGCGCAGCGTGGCGCGAGTTCCGGGGCGTTCGTTGGTCTTCGAAGCGGTCATTAGCGCCTACCCGTCTTTTCCTGGCCCGCGTGAAACTTGAACGTGCGCGTGGGAGCGAACTCACCGAGCTTGTGGCCGACCATCGACTCGTTCACGAAGACCGGCACGTGACGACGTCCGTCGTGCACGGCGAAGGTGTGACCGACCATGTCAGGGATCACCGTCGAACGACGGCTCCAGGTCTTGATGACCTTCTTCTCGTTGGCCGCGTTCATGGCGTCCACCTTCTTCAAAAGGTGGGTGTCGATGAAGGGACCCTTTTTTAGGCTGCGTGACATTGTCTACCTACCTCCGCGCGCCGCGTCCACGGCGGCGTCGAATAATGAGCGCGTCTGATGTCTTTGGCAGACGCGTACGACCTTCAGGCTGACCCCACGGCGAGACCGGGTGACGACCACCGGAGGTCTTACCCTCACCACCACCCAAGGGGTGGTCGACCGGGTTCATCGCCACACCACGGGTCTGGGGACGAATGCCCTTCCAGCGGTTGCGACCGGCCTTACCGATCTTGATCAGTTCGTGCTCGGAGTTGCCCACGATGCCGAGCGTCGCGCGACAGTCGATCGGCACGCGGCGCATTTCCGTCGAAGGAAGTCGAAGCGTCGCGAAGCCGCCGTCCTTGGCGACGAGCTGCACGCCCATGCCGGCACTGCGGGCCATCTTGCCCCCGCCGCCGGGGCGAAGCTCCACGTTGTGCACGGTGGAACCGGTAGGGATGAAGCGCATCGGCAGCGAGTTACCGGTGCGGATGTCGGCCTTGGGACCGGACTCGACGTATTCGCCGACCTTCAGGCCGTTGGGCGCGAGGATGTAACGCTTCTCGCCGTCGGCGTAGTGCAACAACGCAATGCGGCACGTGCGGTTCGGGTCGTATTCAATGGTGGCAACCTTGGCGGGGATGTGATCCTTGTTGCGCTTGAAGTCGATGATGCGGTACTGCTGCTTGTGACCACCACCGCGGTGACGCGAGGTCTTGCGGCCGTGGTTGTTGCGACCCCCGGTCTTGGGCTTGGCCGAGAGCAGGGACTTCTCCGGCGTCGAGGTCGTCAGTTCAGCGAAGTCCGACACCGTCTGGAAGCGACGACCGGGGCTGGTTGGTTTGCGGTGACGAAGTGCCATGGTGTTCCTTAGTTGTCGAAGAGGTTGATCGTGTCACCCTGTTTCAAGGTGACGATGGCTCGCTTGGTGTTGGGCTTGGCGCCGCGAACCCCGGTGCGGCGGTTACGCGTGTTCTTGCCCTTGCGATTGAGGGTGTTGACGTTGGTGACCTTCACGTTGAAGGCCTGCTCGACGGCGTTACGCACGTCGATCTTCGTGGCCCGAGGGTCGACGACGAACACGTAGGTGCCGGTGTCCATCAGTGCGTAGGTCTTCTCCGAGACCACGGGGCGAATCAAGATGTTCATGGCGTCGCGCATCAGGCAATCACTTTCGCAGTAGGCAACGTGGCGTCGGTGAAGAGCAACCAGTCGCAGTCGAGGACGTCGTAGGCGTTCAGTTCGCCCGCGTCGATGGTCTTGATGTTCTTGAGATTGCGGAACGAGCGAATAGCGGTCTCGTCGTCGCGACCGAGCACCACGAGGATCTTGCCTTCGAGGCCGAGCGCGGTCATCGCGGTGATCGCGTCCTTGGTCTTGGGCTCACTCCAGACGTCGAAGCTGTCGACGATCGCAATACGCGCCATGCTCGCGCGGTCCGACAGCGCCGAGTAGAGCGCGAGACGAATCATCTTCTTCGGGGTCTTCTGCTCGTAGCTACGAGGCTTCGGGCCGAGCGCGATGCCACCACCCGGATAGTGCGGCGCGCGGATGGTCCCCTGACGAGCGCCACCCGTGCCCTTTTGGTTGAAGGGCTTTTTGCCACCACCGCGCACTTCCTTGCGGGTCTTGGTGGACTGGGTGCCCGATCGCTTGGCGGCGAGTTGGGCCTTGACGACCTGGTGCATCACGGCCATGTTGGGCGTGACGCCAAAGAACGTGGGTTCGAGTTCGACTGGTCCGAGTTCGACACCAGCGAGAGAGCGACGAGTAACCCAGTGCTGCAACAACTCGGGTCGGTCCTTCTTGATCGGACCACGAAGGGTAAAGACCTCACTCATCGGCTACCTCCGGCCTTCATGGGGTTCTTCACCGACGTGCGCAGTACTACAACGCCACCGCGAGGACCGGGTACGGCACCCTTCACGAGGACGAGATGACGCTCGACGTCGACCGAGATCACTTCGAGGTTGGTGGTCGTGACCTGGGAACCACCCATGCGTCCAGCCATCTTCGTGCCCTTGAAGACTCGACCTGGTGTCGCGCAGGCGCCAATGGAGCCGGGGGCGCGGTGGTGCTTGTGGTTACCGTGCGCGGCGCCTTGACCCTTGAAGTTGTGGCGCTTCATGCCACCGGCAAAGCCCTTGCCCTTGGAGACGGCGGTGGCGTCGATCATCTCGCCCTTTTCAAAGGAGTTGGCGAGGATCTCTTGTCCGACGCTGTAGCCGGTCACGTCGTCGAGACGAAGCTCGACGAGCTTCTTACCGGGTGTGACGCCGGCCTTTTCGTAGTGACCGAGTTCGGGTTTGGTGAGCGTCGACGTGCGGCGTGTGCCCCACGTGACCTGCACGGCCGAGTAACCCTCTTTTTCGGGGGTCTTCACCTGGACGACGCGCGCTGGACTGACCCGAACGACCGTAACCGGTATCGCCCGGTTCTGGTCATCCCAGACTTGGGTCATGCCCACCTTCTCGCCGACGATCGCTTTGGTCGCCACGTTTTCCTCTTCCTCTACTTTTCTCTACGTCGACCGGGGCCGACATACAGACGCTCCGCCGGGCCATGAAAACCCGAACGGAGCGCTCGACTGGTTGGCTCAGCGTTCCAAAAAATGGCAACTGAACACTTCTGTTGTTCGCCTCATTCGCAAAGAATGGGGCTATTAACCGTACACCATCGGACCCCGTGGGCGCAAAGCCCACGGGGTCCGAGGCGTTAGTTCTGGCGAATCTTGATCTCGATGTCCACGCCCGCGGGTAGGTCGAGACGCTGGAGCGAATCGACCGTCTTGGCCGTGTGGTCCACGATGTCCAAAAGACGCTTGTGAATACGCATTTCGAAGTGCTCACGGCTGTCTTTGTGCTTGTGGGGCCCGCGAACCACCGTGTAACGGTGCTTCTCGGTAGGCAGCGGCACGGGGCCCTGCACCCGAGCGTTCGTGCGCTCGACCGTCTGGACGATCTTCGCGGTGGACTGGTCCAAGACGCCGTGGTCGAAGGCCTTCAATCGGATTCGAATCATCTGTCGGTTGTCGGCCATGACCAGTCCTACTTCAGGATCTTCGTGACGCGGCCGGAACCAACGGTGCGGCCACCTTCGCGAATCGAGAAGGTGAGACCCTCTTCCATCGCGATGGGCTTGCCGAGGGTGACGGTCATTTCGGTGTTGTCGCCGGGCATCACCATTTCGGTGCCCGAAGGCAGCTCGATGGTACCCGTGACGTCGGTCGTACGGAAGTAGAACTGCGGACGGTAGTTCGCGAAGAACGGCTTGTGACGGCCACCCTCTTCCTTCGTCAAGACGTAGACCGCGGCCTCGAAGTTGGTGTGCGGCGTGATGGTCCCTGGCTTGCAGAGAACCTGACCGCGCTCGACGTCTTCCTTCTTCGTACCGCGAAGGAGCGCCCCGAGGTTGTCGCCCGCGCGACCCTCGTCGAGGAGCTTGCGGAACATCTCGATGCCCGTCACGACCGTCTTTTGCGTGTCACGCAGACCAACGATCTCGACTTCGTCGCCGACCTTGACGACGCCCTGCTCAACCTTGCCGGTGACGACGGTGCCACGACCGGTGATGGACATGACGTCCTCGATCGACATGAGGAAGGGCTTGTCCAGGACGCGCACGGGCTCGGGGATGTAACTGTCCACCGCGTCCATGAGCTCCATGATCTTGTCGCCCCACTCCTTGTCGCCTTCGAGGGCCTTGAGGGCCGAGACGCGCACGATGGGCGTGTCATCACCAGGGAAGTCGTAGCTCGTAAGGAGCTCACGTACTTCCATCTCGACGAGCTCGAGGAGCTCTTCGTCATCGACCATGTCGGCCTTGTTGAGGGCCACCACGATGTAGGGAACACCCACCTGACGAGCGAGCAACACGTGCTCACGGGTCTGGGGCATGGGGCCGTCGTTGGCCGACACGACGAGGATCGCGCCGTCGACCTGGGCGGCGCCGGTGATCATGTTCTTCACGTAGTCGGCGTGGCCGGGCATGTCGACGTGGGCGTAGTGACGGTTAGCCGTCTCGTACTCCACGTGGGCAATAGAGATGGTGATGCCGCGCTGGCGCTCTTCAGGGGCCTTGTCGATCTGGTCGAAAGGGGTGAAGGCGGTTCCGGGGATGCGCTCGGAGAGGACCTTGGTGATCGCCGCGGTAAGAGTGGTCTTGCCGTGGTCGATGTGACCCATGGTTCCAATGTTGACGTGCGGCTTAGTGCGCTCGAACTTCTGCTTTGCCATTGTCGGGGACTAACTTTCTCTCTCGTGACCGCTTCTAGGTGAATCGGTCTGGTTTGTTTCGGCCCTCCCCGACGACGGTTTGGACCTGTTTTCGCTGGTTACCCAGCTCCTTACGCGCCGGTGGCCCTGGCGACGATCTCCTTGGCGATCGCGTCAGGTACTTCCGCGTACGAATTGAACTGCATGGTGTACGTCGCTCGCCCTTGAGTGCGAGAACGCAGGTCAGTAGCGTAGCCGAACATGTCGGCCAGCGGGACAAGCGCCTTAATCACCTGGTTATTGCCGAGGGCTTCCATGCCCTCGATGCGACCACGGCGAGACGAAAGGTCACCAATGACGTCGCCCATGTAGTCCTCGGGAGTGACGACCTCGACGCTCATCACGGGCTCGAGGAGTACGGGACTCGCGGCGCGCGTCGCCTTCTTCACCGCGATGGAGCCCGCGATCTTGAAGGCCATCTCCGAGGAGTCGACGTCGTGGTAGCTACCCCAGGTCAGGCGAACACGTAAGTCCACCATGGGGTAGCCCGCGAGCACGCCCGCGGTCAATGCCTCGGTGATGCCCTGGTTGACCGGCTGGATGTACTCCTTGGGAATGACGCCGCCCGAGGTCTCGTCGAGGAACTCGTAGCCGCCGCCGGGGCCCGTGGGCTCGACGGTGATGACGACGTGGCCGTACTGACCCTTACCGCCGGTCTGGCGAACGTACTTCTCTTCGACCTTTTCGACCTTCTTGCGGATGGTCTCGCGGTAGGCCACCTGGGGCTTACCGACGTTGGCGTCGACCGAGAACTCACGAAGCATGCGGTCCACGAGGACCTCCAAGTGCAACTCGCCCATTCCCGAGATGACGGTCTGGCCGGTCTCTATGTCGGTGCGCACACGGAACGTCGGGTCTTCTTCGGAGAGCGCGTAGAGCGCTTTTCCGAGCTTCTCCTGGTCGACCTTGGTCTTGGGTTCGACGGCCACGTGGATAACGGGCTCGGGAAAGGTCAGGGTCTCGAGTTGGATCGTCTGGTCGGGGTCGCTCAGTGTGTCACCGGTCGTGACCTGCTTTAGGCCCACGGCCGCGACGATGTCGCCGGTGCGGATGGTGTCGAGGTCTTCGCGGTTGTTCGCGTGCATCAACAGCAGTCGCCCGAGGCGCTCGCGCTTCATGCCCTTCGTGGTGTTGATGACGGTGTCACCCTTTTGCAGGGTGCCCGAGTAGACACGCAGGTAGATGAGTTTTCCGACGTACGGGTCGGTCATGATCTTGAAGGCCAGCGCGGAGAAGGGCTCGTCGTCGGCGGGCTTGCGCTCCAACACCTCTTCCTTACCGGGCTTGGTGCCCTGGGTGGGCGGCAGGTCGACCGGCGAGGGCAGGAAGTCCACGACCGCGTCGAGCATGGGCTGGACGCCCTTGTTCTTGAAGGCACTGCCGTTCAAGATCGGAACGCAGTGTCCCTCGAGGGTGCCGCGGCGCAACGCGCGGCGGATGTCGTCGGAGGAAATGTCCTCGTCGCCGAGGACTTTCTCCATGAGGTCGTCGTCGAAGGTGGTGAGCACATCGAGCAACTTCGCGTGATACGTAGCAGCGAGTTCCTTCAGGTCATCCGGCACGTCCACGATGTCGAGCTCTTCGCCCTTGTCGTCGTGGTACAGCGTTGCCTTCATCGTCGTGAGGTCCACGATGCCTTGGTAGTTACCTTCGGCACCGACGGGAAGTTGGATGACGGCCGGGACGCAGTCGAGGCGGTCCGCGATCATGTCAACGCAGCGAAAGAAGTCCGCGCCGACGCGGTCCATCTTGTTCACGAAACAGATGCGCGGCACGTTGTACTTGTTGGCTTGGCGCCAGACCGTCTCGGTCTGGGGCTCGACGCCCGCGACGGCGTCAAAGACCGCGACGGCGCCGTCGAGGACTCGTAGTGAGCGCTCGACTTCGACGGTGAAGTCGACGTGGCCCGGGGTGTCGATGATGTTGATGCGGTTGCCGTTCCAGTAACAGGTCGTGGCGGCCGAGGTGATCGTGATGCCACGCTCTTGCTCTTGGACCATCCAGTCCATGGTGGCGGCGCCTTCGTGCACCTCGCCGATCTTGTAGTTCTTGCCCGTGTAGAACAAGATGCGCTCGGTCGTCGTGGTCTTACCGGCGTCGATGTGCGCCATGATGCCAATGTTGCGAACTTTTTCCAGGGGGTATTCGCGTGCGGTCATTTCCTTACAAACTCTCTTTATTTACCAGCGATAGTGAGCAAAAGCCTTGTTGGACTCGGCCATCTTGGCCATGTCCTCACGACGTTTGACGGCCGCGCCCACGCCGTTGCTGGCGTCGATGATCTCGTTGGCCAAACGGTCGGCCATGGTCTTCTCGCGACGCTTCTTCGCGAAGTCGGTCAACCATCTTATGGCGAGCGTCGTCGAACGACGCGGGCGAACTTCGACGGGCACTTGGTACGTGGTTCCACCGACTCGTCGGCTACGAACTTCGAGCTCGGGACGCACGTTCTCTAACCCGCGCTTCAGGGTCGCGATCGGGTCGGTGCCCGTCTTCTGCTCGACCTGCTCGAGGGCCGAGTACACGATGCGCTCGGCGATGGTGCGCTTGCCGCGCTCAAGAATCTTGTTCGTGACCTGCGTGACGAGGACCGACTTGTAGATCGGGTCAACGGGGATCTCACGACGTACGGCTGGACCTTTACGAGGCATTATTTCTCCCTCTTGGCACCGTAACGACTACGGGCCTGCTTGCGGTCGCGGACACCGGAGGTGTCGAGCGCGCCGCGGATGATCTTGTAACGAACACCGGGAAGGTCCTTCACACGACCCCCGCGCACGAGGACGATGGAGTGCTCTTGGAGGTTGTGACCGACGCCCGGGATGTAGGCCGTCACTTCAACGCCCGACGTCAGGCGCACACGCGCGACCTTACGAAGAGCGGAGTTTGGCTTCTTGGGCGTGACGGTGTGCACGCGGGTGCACACGCCGCGGCGCTGCGGGGCCCCCTTCAGGGCCGGCGTCTTCGTCTTTGAAACCTTGTCCTGTCGGCCCTTTCGGACCAACTGTGCGATTGTGGGCACGCGGAACCTCTCTTGTTGGTAAATCTCGTGGCGCTGGAGCGATGCCCAAGCGCGGACTGTCAATCCTACGACAAACTGCCTTCGTACGGCAAGCCCACCACCGCCCGGCGAGAGCGGCGGTGAACTTACGCGTTAGAGCGCCTGGCCGCCGAGTTGATCCTCGGGGTTGATGGCGTCGTTCTCCGGTAGGGCCGACTCGTCGTAGGTGGCCGTTCCGATGTTCTGGAAAGCGCTCAAGTCGGCACTAAAGGAGTCGTCACTGCTCAACTCGCCGAGCAAACTGGCGAGGTCGAGGTCGTCGTCACTGACCTGCGCCCAGGCGGGCAGCAGCTCAGCGTCGGGCATGTCGAGACGGAGTTCGCGCTGGTTGTAGTACTCAAGGCCCGAACCGGCCGGAATCAACTTACCGATAATGATGTTCTCTTTCAGACCCACGAGGTTGTCGCGCTTGCCTTCGATGGCGGCCTCGGTCAGAACGCGCGTCGTCTCTTGGAACGACGCGGCCGAGAGCCACGAGTCGGTGGCGAGCGAGGCCTTCGTGATACCCATCAGCTGAGCTCGGCCGTCCGCGGCCTCTTTGCCGCTGGCCTCGAGCTCGTCGTTGGTGTCGTTGAAGAGCTTCACGTCGATGAGCGCTCCAGGGAGCCACGTCGAAAGTCCGGCGTCGACGATCTGCACGCGGCGGGTCATCTGGCGCACGATCAGTTCGATGTGCTTGTCGTGAATCGACACACCCTGGTCGCGGTAGACGTTCTGGACCTCTTCGACCAAGTACTGCTGGGTCTCGCGAGTTCCACGGAACTTCATCATGAGCTTGGGATCGAGCGGCCCGTCGTGCAGCGGCGTACCGACTTCGACCTCTTGGCCGTCCTCGATGAGGAGGTGGCGAGCGATCGAGATCGACTCTTCTTGCACTTGACCTTCGTCGCCGACCATCGTGACCTTGCGCTCACGACCAATGAGCTCGACGCGCACGGTGCCCGAGAACTCGGCCACGGCGGCGGCACCCTTGGGGGTACGTGCTTCGAAGAGCTCTACCACGCGCGGCAGACCGTGCGTGATGTCGCTCTCGGTCACACCACCGGAGTGGAAGGTACGCATGGTGAGCTGGGTTCCCGGCTCACCAATGGACTGCGCGGCAATGACGCCGACCGCTTCACCGAGCTCGACGAGCTGGTGCGTGGCGAGCGAGAGCCCGTAACACGCGGCGCACACGCCTTGAATGGCATCACAGGTCAAAGTGGTGCGAACACGAACGCGGTTGATCTGGGCGTCGTCGCGAAGTCGCTCGACGTCGTCCATCAACAACATGGTGCCGGCCGCTATGAGTGAGCCGTCCGAAAGCGTGACGTCCTCAGCGAGGACGCGGCCCCAGAGCTTGGTCTCGAGGTGTGCGCGCTGCGCACGGGTGTCGGGAGCGACGTGCTCTATCCACATTCCTCGACCCGTCTGGCAGTCGAACTCCTTGACGATCAGTTCCTGGGCGACGTCGACGAGTCGACGCGTGAGGTAACCCGAGTCCGCGGTACGAAGCGCCGTGTCGCCGAGACCCTTGCGGGTACCGTGCGTCGAGATGAAGTACTCGAGGACCGAAAGACCTTCACGGAACGAGGACTTGATCGGACGAGGAATCATCTCACCACGCGGGTTGGACACGAGGCCCTTCATCGCGGCGATCTGACGGATCTGCTGGGAGTTACCACGAGCGCCCGAGTCGACCATCTGGCGAATCGGGTTGTCGGGGATCGCGTTCATGGCGCGGTCGGTGGCGTCACCGACCTCCTTGTTGGCGTTAGTCCAGATCTCGATCTCCTGCTGACGACGCTCGTCGTCGACGATGACGCCTCGGCGGTAGTTGGTCTCGACCTTGGCGGCCTGCTCCTCGTACTTGTTGAGAATCGCGGCCTTTTCGGGGGTCGTGATGATGTCGTCGATGGAGATCGTGAGACCCGACTTCGTCGCGAAGCGAAAGCCCAGCGACTTGATGGCGTCGAGGGACTCGGCCACTTCCTGACGGGAGTAACTCGCCGAGATCTCTTCCACGATGGTGCCGATCGGCACCGCGTTCTTGCCAATGAGCTCGTTGACGTATCGGAATCCAAAGGGCAGCGCTTCGTTGAAGAGGACGCGTCCGGGCGTGGTGACCAGTGATCGTCCTGCGCCCTTCACCTCAACACCGGCCGACTCGAGGCGCGTGTCCAGTGACGATCCTTCGAGGGGTCGAATCTGGATGGGCGCACGAAGACCGATCAGGTGGTCAGAAACCGCGTTCTCGATCTCGAAGACGTGACGGTAGACCTTGGGGTTCTCGACTTCTTCTTCGATGGGCAGCGTCAAGTAGTACGCGCCGTAGACCATGTCCTGGGCCGGCTCGGTGATGGGACGACCCGTCGCGGGGGTGAAGATGTTGTTCGTCGAGAGCATCAAGATGCGCGCCTCGGCCTGAGATTCGGCCGAGAGTGGTACGTGCACGGCCATCTGGTCACCGTCGAAGTCAGCGTTGAACGCCTTACAGACGAGCGGGTGGATCTGGATGGCCTTGCCGTCGACGAGGATCGGCTCGAAAGCCTGGATACCGAGACGGTGCAACGTCGGCGCGCGGTTCAAAAGTACCGGGTGCTCTCGAATGACCTCTTCGAGGACGTCCCAGACGACGGTCTTGCGACGTTCGACCATGCGCTTGGCGCTCTTGATGTTCTGGGCCATCTGGGTCTCGATGAGACGCTTCATCACGAACGGCTTGAAGAGTTCGAGGGCCATCATCTTGGGCAGTCCACACTGGTGGAGCTTCAGCTGGGGACCAACGACGATGACCGAACGGCCCGAGTAGTCCACGCGCTTTCCGAGCAGGTTCTGACGGAAACGACCTTGCTTACCCTTCAACATGTCCGAGAGGCTCTTCAAGGGTCGACCACTCTGCCCGGCGACGGGGCGTCCACGACGTCCGTTGTCGAACAGTGCGTCCACGGCCTCTTGGAGCATGCGCTTCTCGTTGTTGACGATGATGTCGGGCGCGCCGAGATCGAGCAGACGCTTCAGACGGTTGTTGCGGTTGATGACGCGGCGGTACAGGTCGTTGAGGTCCGACGTTGCGAAACGTCCACCGTCGAGCTGCACCATCGGACGAAGGTCCGGAGGGATGACCGGCACGGCTTCGAGGATCATCGCGCGCGGGTCGTTCAAGCGGTGACCGTGATCGTCACGACGGTTGAAGGACTGCACGATGGCGAGGCGCTTGAGGAACTTGGCGTGACGCTGCGCGCTGAGCGGCTTGCGGCCGTCCTTCGCGTCGATCATCTCGCGCATGACCTTCTCCTCGTCGTCGAGGTTCATCCGGTCGATCAGTTGCAGGATCGCGTCGGCACCCATGCCGCCTTCGAAGTACTCGCCGTAGCGAAAGTCCATCTCGCGGTACAGCACTTCATCTTCGATGATCTGACGTGAGTGCAGACCCTCGAAGGTGTCAAAGGCCTGCTTCGCGAGTTCGCGCTCTTCGGCGAAGCGTGAACGCACGCCGTCGAGTTCCTTCTCGGTGCCGCGCTGCAAGGCGCGCAGTTCTGACTCTTTGGCGCCGTCGGCTTCGAGCTTGGCGGCTCGGACTTCGATCTCTTTGAGCTTGTTGTCGAGGGCCTTCACTTCACGTTCGGCGATCTCGAGGACTTCGTCGTTGAGACCAACGCGCAGCTCACCGAGGTCGTCGTGACGACGGTCGACGTCGACGAAGGTGACCATGTGGGCGGCGAAGTAGATGACCTTCTCCAACTGCTTGGCCTTCAACTCTTCCTTGGGCGCGGTGCCCATCAAGAGGTAGGCCAACCACGAACGGGTACCACGCAGGTACCAGATGTGCACGACCGGGGCGGAGAGCGCGATGTGACCCATGCGCTCGCGGCGCACCTTGTCACTCGTTACTTCAACACCACAGCGCTCACAGACGATGCCCTTAAAACGGACCCGCTTGTACTTGCCGCAGGCGCACTCCCAGGCCTTCTGTGGCCCGAAGATCTTCTCGCAGAACAGTCCGTCCTTCTCGGGACGAAGCGTGCGGTAGTTGATCGTCTCGGGCTTCTTTACTTCGCCCGATGACCAACTACGAATGTTCTGCGCGGTGGCGAGACCAATGGAGATCTCATCGAACTGGTTTACGTCGAGTGGACTCACGACAACTTCCTTTCGGCGGCTCGGCGGGCGTCCTCTTCGTCACTGCCGCGCTCGGGTCGACTGATGTCGATACCCAACTCGCGCGTGACCGAGAAGAAGTCCTCTTCGGTGTCGGCTAGGTCGACGTGGGCGCCGACCTTGTCGCGCACCTCCACGTTCAAACAGAGCGACTGCATTTCCTTGATAAGAACCTTGAACGACTCGGGGATTCCCGGCTCGGGTAGGTTCTGACCCTTCACGATCGCCTCGTAGGCGCGTTCGCGGCCCTTCATGTCGTCCGACTTCACGGTCAAGAGTTCCTGGAGCGCGTACGCGGCGCCGTAGGCCTCGAGGGCCCACACTTCCATCTCACCGAAGCGCTGACCACCGAACTGCGCCTTACCACCAAGTGGCTGGGCCGTGATCATCGAGTACGGACCGGTCGAGCGCGCGTGGATCTTGTCGTCGACCATGTGGGCGAGCTTCAAGATGTAGGCGTAGCCGACCGAAATGGGACTGTCGTACGCCTCACCGGTGCGACCGTTGAAGAGGGTGACCTTGCCGTCGTTGTCCCCCGACAACATGCGCTTGCCGTTCTGGCCGTCGACGTTCAACGTTTCGAACGTCTGCTGGATCGTGGGCTTGTCCTTCGCGCGGTCGGTCTCGTCCCAGTGCGCACCGTCGAACGATGGCGTGGCGACGTAGACCGCGGGCTCGGTACGCGGACGGGTCTTGCGATACGGACGGGTCGCGGGGTCCTTCTGGTCGTCGTGACCAGACGTTCCCACGGCCGTGTTCATCTCGATGCCGGCCCAACCGTGGCGAGCGGCGTAGCCGAGGTGACTCTCGAGGACCTGGCCGACGTTCATTCGACTCGGCACACCGAGGGGACTCAAGATGATGTCGATCGGCGTACCGTCGGAAAGGAAGGGCATGTCCTCTTCGGGCAGGATCTTCGAGATGACGCCCTTGTTGCCGTGACGTCCGGCGAGCTTGTCGCCTTCGGAGATCTTGCGCTTCTGAGCGACGTAGACCTTGACCAACTGGTTGACCCCGGGCTGCATCTCGTGGTCCTCGTCGCGGCTGTAGACCTTGACGTCAATGACCTTGCCGGATTCGCCGTGAGGAACCTTCAGTGAAGTGTCGCGAACTTCGCGAGCCTTCTCACCGAAGATGGCGCGTAGGAGTCGCTCTTCGGGTGACTGCTCGGTCTCACCCTTCGGCGTGACCTTACCGACGAGGATGTCGCCGGGCTGGACCTCGGCGCCAATGCGCACGATGCCGAGGTCGTCGAGGTCGGCCAAGATGTCGTCGGGCAGGTTCGGGATGTCACGAGTGATCTCTTCGGCGCCGAGCTTGGTGTCGCGCGCGTCGATCTCGTACTCCTTCACGTGGATCGACGTCAACACGTCGTCACGCACGAGGCGCTCGTTCAAGATGATGGCGTCTTCGTAGTTGTAGCCCTCCCACGGCATGTACGCCACGAGCAGGTTCTTACCGAGAGCCAACTCACCGTTGCTGGTGCTGGTGCCGTCGGCCAAGAGGTCGCCGGCCTTCACGTTCTCGCCACCAAAGACGAGAGGCTTCTGGTTGATCGACGTGTCCTGATTGGAACGGCGGAACTTGTTGAGGTTGTACTGCTTGCGACCGAAGGCCTTGCCGTAGCGGTCGGTGACGTCCTTCTCGTACTCGACGACGATGCGGTCGCCCGATACGGACTTCACGACACCGTTGCCTTCGGCGATCAACACGTCACCAGAGTCGAGCGCGGCGCGCGCTTCCATGCCGGTACCCACGAAGGGTGCCTCGGGCATGATGAGCGGCACGGCCTGCTTTTGCATGTTCGCGCCCATGAGCGCGCGTTGCGCGTCGTCGTGCTCGACGAAGGGAATGAGCGAGGTCGCGACCGAGATGATCTGCTTGGTGGACACGTCCATCAGTTCGACTTCGTCGGGCTTGACGAAGTCGATCTCCGACGTCGTCGAAGACGACTTGTTGGACGAACCCACGCGTAGGCCAGTACCAACGGGACCACGACGAACGAGGACGCGGTCGGCCTTGATCTGTCCGTGCTCGTCGACTTCGGTGTTGGCCTGGGCGATGACGTAACGCTCTTCTTCGTCGGCGGTGAAATAACGGATCTCGCCGGTGACCTTGCCCGACGCGACGACGCGGTACGGCGTCTCGATGAAGCCGTAGCCGTTGATGCGCGCGTAGGTGGCGAGGTACCCGATGAGACCGACGTTCGGTCCTTCGGGCGTCTCGATGGGACACATGCGTCCGTAGTGCGAGGAGTGGACGTCTCGAACTTCGAGTCCGGCGCGCTCACGCGACAGACCGCCTGGCCCGAGCGCGGAAAGACGGCGCTTGTGGGTGAGACCCGAGAGCGGGTTGTTCTGGTCCATGAACTGACTGAGCTGGGACGTCGCGAAGAACTCCTTGATCGCCGACATCACGGGACGGATGTTGATCAGCGTCTGGGGCGCGATGGCTTCGACGTCTTGGGTGTTCATGCGCTCACGAACGACGCGCTCCATACGAGACAGACCCGTGCGCAGCGCGTTCTGGATCAGTTCACCCACGCTACGAATACGACGGTTCGCGAAGTGGTCCTGGTCGTCGATGTGGTATGTGGTCTCCTTGGCCGTGCGGTCGCGCGCCAAGTTGAGCAGGTACGTCGCCGTGGCCAACACTTCGGCCTTCGACAACACGTGCAGGTCGGCGTTGGGTAGTTCGAGCAGGTTGCCGAAGAGTTCGACGTTCTTCGCGACCTCGTCACCGAGCTTGCGGTCGAGCTTGTATCGGCCGACGCGACTCAGGTCGTAGCGCTTCTCTGAGAAGAAGGCGCCCTCGAAGTATTGACGAGCGGCTTCGACGGTCTGGACTTCACCGGGACGCGCGCGACGATAGATCTCGAGCCACGCGGTCTCTTGACTCGCGCGCAGGAAGTTGTCGGGCGTGTCTTCGATGTTGAACTTCTCCATGTGCTTGGAGATCTCGAGGTGGGCCTTCTTCCAGTCCACGTGGAACTGGTCCTCGAGAAAGTCGAAGTGCGCCACGAACTTCTCGAAGAAGTTCTCGTCCATTGAGATGTCGAGGGCGCGCAGCAACGTGAAAATCGAGATGCGGCGCTTGCGAGCAATGCGCGCGCCGGCGTTGGCGGACTTGTTCTTCTTCTCTTCCAAGTCCACTTGGAGCCACTCGCCGCGACTCGGGTGAATGGTTCCCTCGAAGGCAACCTTCTCGTCCTTGCCTGGCTGGAACAGCACGCCAGGTGAACGCACGAGCTGGGACACGACGACACGCTCGGTGCCGTTGATGATGAACGTTCCCTGTTCGGTCATGATCGGGAAGTCACCCATGAAGACGGTCTGCTCTTTGATCTCACCGGTCTCGGAGTTCAAGAAGCGAGCGCGAACGAAGATGGGCTGGGAGTACGTGGTGGCGCGTTGACGGCACTCCTCGACCGTGAACTTCGGAGGACTCTTCAAGTCCACGTCGTCGGGATCGAACTCGAGTTCGAGCGAGAGTCGACCCGTGAAGTCGGTGATGGGAGAGATTGCCTCGAAGGCTTCGCGCAGACCCTGCTTCATGAATAAGTCGAAGCTGTCGCGTTGGATTTCGAGAAGGTTGGGCAGTGGGTGGGCTTCACCCAACGCCGAGAAGTTAAAGCGCTCCGGGCTAGTGGACCGAGACGTCAACGGTCATCCTCCGTGTAAGTGGGTGAGTGGCTACAGATACGTGCCGGGTCTAAGCACAAAACGGCGTCAAGGGTTGACGAAATAGAGGGCAGGAACACGGTCATTCAACTCTAGTGGTTCCGCCAGAGAATGCGCAACTGGCGCTCCTCTTTGGAGAAACGCGGCCGTTCAAATCGGTTGCGCTCACCCTAGGCAGGTTCAACGCCCAGGTCAAGTCTTTCGAACCTAAGAAAAGTGGCCCGCGCCCCCCGGCTGCGGGCACCCCGTAAATCCCTTGGAATTACTCGCTTTGCGTCGTCATCGGCCCAACGCGAGCGATTCTCTCGACTGGCGGAACGTGCGTGAAGCGCGCTCGTCGACCTGAAAGACTCGAAGGTGAGCAGAGAGAAGAGTCCCGTGAACCGTGCCCAGCCTCGCGCGTCAAGCGAGTCGATCTTCGACCGCCGTCACTTTCTCAGTGGTGGTCTAGCACTGGGCGGCGGCGTACTTGCGGCCGGAAGCCCACTGTCGACCGTCGCTCGAGCGCAGAGGACGACGCCGGCCGGTTCCGACCTCGGGGCCGTGGAGCACGTGGTCTTCGTGATGCAGGAAAACAGGTCGTTCGACCACTATTTCGGAAGCTACAAGGGGACGCGTGGCTTCGACGACCACGCCGCCGGCTCCTTGGGCGCTTTCGCGCAGGCCTACACCGCGAACACGACGCGACCACCACTCGGCGAGGTACTGCCCTTCCACCTGGACACGTCGACGGGCCTCGGCGAGTGCACCCACGATCTCGACCACAGTTGGCGAACCCAACACCTCTGTTGGAACAACGGGGCGATGGACTCGTTCGTGAAGACCCACACCGCTCCTCAGTCCGACGGACCGAGTTCGGGACTGCTCACGATGGGCTACCACACCCGCGCCGACCTCCCCTTCCATTACGCGCTGGCCGACGCGTTCACGCTCTGCGATCGGTACCACTGCTCGATACTGGCTCCGACCCACCCGAACCGATTGATGGCTCTATCAGGGACTATCGATCCAAGCGGTCGACACGGAGGACCGGTGCTGACGACCGAGACGACGTCGCGGGCGCTGTTCAGCGTGGACTGGACCACCGTGCCCGAACTGTTGGAAGACGCCGGCGTCTCGTGGAAGACCTACACGACACCGGGGCAAGGTTTCGTCCCGAGCAATCCCGAACTCGGCTTCGGCGACGCCATCCTCCCCTACTTCAAGCAGTACCGACGACCCTCGTCGCCGCTCTACCAGAAAGCCTTTCTGCCCACGTACCCCGCCGGGTTCAGCCACGACGTGAAGACCGGTCAACTCCCTAAGGTCTCTTGGATCGTCACGCCCAACGGCTACGACGAACATCCACCGAGCGCGCCGGGCTACGGGGCGTGGTTCCTCAACAACGTGCTCAAGACCTTGACGTCGAACGAGAAGGTCTGGTCGAAGACCGTGCTTTTCGTCACCTACGACGAGAACGACGGCTTCTTCGACCACGTCGCGCCCCCGTTCGCCCCGCCGGGCACGCCCGGGGAGTATCTGAGTGTCAGCCCACTCCCGCCCGACGCGCAGGGCGTCAGCGGACCGCTGGGCCTCGGCTTTCGAGTACCGATGCTGGTGGTGTCACCGTTCAGCCGAGGTGGCTACGTCTCGTCGGACGTCTTCGACCACACGTCGCAAATAAAGTTTCTCGAGACGCGTTTTGGCATTCGAGCCAACAACATCTCCGCGTGGCGACGTTCCACCGTCGGGGACCTCTCGACGACGCTGCACATGAAGAGCGCCAGCGTCCATGTCCCGCCGCTTCCCTCCACCTCGCACTACCGAGCCGAGGCGCTGGGCGCGCAGGGTTGCACGCCCGGGGATATCAACGAGACCAGCACCGATCAGGGTGCGTACCCGCTACCAGCGACCCAGACCATGCCCACCCAAGAGCCGGGGACCCCGCGTCGTCTTCCCGCGTCGACGAACTAGAGAGACTCGTTCGCCGCGGCGCACCGCAAAGGAGCGAACTCGTGCGTAACAAAGAAAAAACCCCGACCGGTTGCCCGGCCGGGGTTCTCACACTGCGTGGAACTACTTGACTTCCACCGTCGCGCCGGCGGCCTCGAGGGCAGCCTTTGCTTTGTCGGCGTCGGCCTTGGAGACCTTTTCGAGCACGGGCTTGGGAGCACCGTCCACGAGGTCCTTGGCTTCCTTTAGACCCAGGCTGGTAAGTGCGCGCACTTCCTTGATCACCTGAATCTTCTTGTCGCCACCACTCGTCAAAATGACGTCGAAGTCGCTCTTCTCTTCAGCAACAGCATCGTCGCCGGCGCCGCCAGCGGCGGGCGCCGCGGCAACGGCCGCGGGGGCCGCGGCCGTCACGCCGAACTTCTCCTCGAACTCCTTGAGCAGTTCGCTCAGTTCGATGACGGAAAGCTCCGCGATGCCGTCGAGAATCTGCTCCTTGGTCAGGGTTGCAGCCATGGTGATTCCTTTCTCTACTTACTACGTTGTTGGTTATTCGGCCGGTTCGCTCGCGGCGTCGCTCGACGCCTCGGAGGTGTCGGGTTCGGACTCGGCCACGGGGGCCTCGTCCGCGACCTCCGCGACAGGAGTCGCGGCGTCGTCGCTCGCTGCCGGAGCAGCTTCCTCGACCCCGGCCGGAGTCTCGGCGACCACTTCGGGCTCGACGACTTCGGGGGTGACGACAACGCCGCCCTTCGAGTCGATCAAGGCCGAGAGGCCGTAGGCGAAGTTTTGTGGGATGGCCTTCAAGAGACCGGCCATCGTCGACAGCGGCGAGGCCAGGAGACCCGCGAAGCGAGCGAGCAAGACGTCACGCGTGGGCAGATCGGCGAGCGCCGTGAGGTCACCCTTCGAGAGCACCTTCCCGTCGAGGACGCCACCTTTGATGACGAGGGTGGGCGTCGCCTTGGCGAAGTCGCGCAGCGCCTTGGCGACCGCCGAGACATCACCGTTCACGAAGGCAATAGCCGTGGGGCCGATGAGGAACTCGTCGAGGGGCTCGACGGACGTGCCGACGATGGCGCGGCGAACGAGCGTGTTCTTAAAGACCTTGTAGTCGGCGTCGAGCGAACGGAGCTGACGGCGAAGGGCCGAGATCTGGGCGACGGTCATGCCGCGATACTCGGTGACGACGGCCGTTGAACTGGCGTCGACCTTCGCCTTCAGTTCGTCGACGGTGGCGACCTTGGCGGTGCGTACTTTGTTCATAGTGACTCCTTCACCGGATGCCGCCCGGTAACGGGCCTCGGACATCCAAGCGAACGAGTTTCCACTGAAACTCGAACTCCTCGTCAGGCGGACCTTGGTCCTTTACGCACTTTCGTGCACCGGATGTCTTCGGCGTTCTGTATAAATCTTTGGCACTGACTTCGTGCGAGGGTACAAGCGTAGTGACGAAGCGGTCGCTTCGTCAAAAGGACTACGCCGAGGTCAAGACCTCGTCGGCGTCGTGCACGCGCGTGGGGTCGATCTTCACGCCAGGTCCCATGGTCGACGAGACCGTGATGCTCATGATGTAGCGGCCCTTGGCGCTGGCGGGCTTTACGCGCACCAGCTCGTCGATGACGGCCTGGACGTTTCGAACGAGGTCGTCACGAGAGAAGCTGACCTTGCCGGCGCGAAGCTGCACGTTGCCGATCTTGTCGGTGCGGTACTCGACGCGTCCACCCTTGAACTCGGTGACGGCCTTCGCGACGTCCATCGTGACGGTTCCGGTCTTGGGGTTGGGCATCAGCCCACGCGGACCGAGCACGCGACCGAGTCCACCGACTTGACCCATGAGGTCGGGCGTGGCGATGGCGACGTCGAAGTCGAGGAAGCCACCGGCGACCTTGGCCACGAGGTCTTCGGCGCCTACTTCGTCAGCGCCCGCGTCACGAGCGGCCTGGGCCGCTTCGCCGGACGCGAAGACCGCGACGCGGTTCGTCTTGCCGGTGCCCGAGGGCAACGAGATCGTGCCGCGCACGATCTGCTCGGCCTTGCGAGGGTCAACACCGAGGCGAACGGCGAGTTCGACCGTCTCGTCGAACTTCGCGGTCGAGAGGTTCTTCACCTTGTCGAGCGCTTCGGTGACCGTCAAGAGCTCTTCGCGGTCAACTTGCGCGAGGGCGTTTTTGTAGTTCTTACCGTGCTTCATTTTGTTCTCCTAGCCCGCGACCGTGATGCCCATGGAGCGCGCCGTACCGGCCACTTGGAGCTTGGCCATTTCGACGTCGTCGGTGTTGAGGTCCTTCAATTTGGTCTTCGCGATCTCTTCGACTTGGTCCATCGTCACCGAGGCCACGACTTCACGTCCCGCGAGTTTCGCGCCCTTGGCAATGCCGGCGGCCTGGCGAAGCAGGACCGGCGTCGGTGGGGTCTTCAAGATGAAAGTGAAGGTACGGTCCTCGTAGATCGAGATCTCGACCGGGATGACCGTGCCGCGCATCGACTCGGTGGCGGCGTTGTACTGCTTGCAGAACTCCATGGTCTGCACACCGTGGGGCCCGAGGGCGGTACCAACCGGCGGCGCGGGCGTGGCGCCGCCCGCTTCGAGCTGGATCTTTACTACTGCGACAACGTTCTTGGCCATGGCCGTTCTCCTTAGCGTTCTTTACAGCTTCGTGACCTGCGTGAAGTCGAGCTCCACGGGGGTCTCTCGTCCAAAGATGTCCACCAACACCTTCACCTTGAGTTGGTCTTCGTTGATCTCCGCCACGTGACCCGAGAAGGTCGCGAAGGGACCGGTCTTGATCTGCACCGTGTCGTTGACCTCGAACTCGTGCGTGGGCATGCGTCGCTTCGCGGTGGGCTGTTCGACGCCCTCGACGTGGGGACGAATGATGTTGTCGACCTCGCGACGCGTCAACGCCGTCGGCTTGGTCTTCTCCGCGCCGACGAATCCCGTCACGCCCGGCGTGGAACCGATCACGTAGAAGATCTCGGGATCGGGCTCGCAGCGAATCAAGAGGTAGCTCGGGAACATGCGCTTCGAGACGGTGACCTTCTTACCGGACTTGAACTCGGTGACGTCCTCTTCGGGCAGGTAGATCTCGTAGATGGACTCGCTCAACTCGCGGCTCTTGACGATGTTGTTCAGCGCGCCGATCACCTTTTGTTCGTGACCGGCGAAGGTGTGCACGATGTACCAGCGACCAGGACGGTCGTAGGCACTCTCGACGACGGGCTCCTCGTCGTCGATGATCGTGACGTCGAGAATCTCTTCGTCGATCGCGACGTCGGCGGCGTCTTCCAGGGGGGTTTCGAGATCACTCATGAGGGCCTACTTGACGAAGAGGAACGTGACGAATTTGGAGAATCCAAGTCCGAGTCCAAAAATTAGCGAGGTCATAAAGACCAGGACGAAGAAAACAATGGAGGTGTAGTTGACGACCTCGGGACGCGTGGGCCACGAAACTTGACGCATCTCCTCACGGATCTGACGGAAGAACTCGCGCGGGGTCGCGCGGTCGTTGCGACGGCGTTGAACGTCCTGCTGTGACGTGCGACGTGGCGAAGCGGCGCCGTCGGCGCCCACCTGTCCTTGTCGCTGCATCATGCGCTTTTGTTCGCGGTTCATCTCACGTCTCTCGTTCGTACTTCACTACATCGATCGAAAACCATCTTCGAGCAGGGCAGGAGGGACTCGAACCCCCAACCACCGGTTTTGGAGACCGGTGCTCTACCAATTGAGCCACTGCCCTATGGGGCCACGCGCCAAGAAATTGGACGTGTCCCTAGGGACGTCAATCTTACCACCACCGCTTGGGAGTGCCCCTAACGGGTCTCCTTGTGCAGCGTGTGCTTGCGCTCCCACTGACAGAACTTCTTCATTTCAATGCGCTCACGATCGTTGATCTTGTTCTTGGTCGTGATGTAGTTGCGTCGCTTGCAGTCCTCGCACGCCAGGGTCACCTGGATGCGCTTTTCGTTCTTTGCCATTCTTCTCTCCTTGGTACAGCCTGGGCCCTACGTTGTGCCTGGTAGCGGCGGCGGGACTCGAACCCGCGACAACACGATTATGAGCCGTGTGCTCTGACCACCTGAGCTACGCCGCCTGGCGAGCCCTCTGTCGGGATTGAACCGACGACCCCTTCCTTACCATGGAAGTGCTCTACCACTGAGCTAAGAGGGCGTTTGCGAAAAAAGTCGCGGAGGAAAATTGTACTCCGTAAAAGCCCCTTCGTTCCAACTGATGGGCAGGTACCCTGGACCCCTATGAGAACGCGCCTGGTCGAAGTGGACGACGCCCGCGCCCTTATGAACATTCTCAACCCCGAGGTCATCGAAGCGAGCGTGTCGTTCGATCTCGTGCCGAAATCCCTTGAGGAACAGCGCGACTGGATCCTCGAGCACCAGTCCACGCACCTGTGCCTGGTGGCGGTAGGCACCGACGACGACGTGGGTGAACGCGGTGCCCGCGACGAGCCGGTCCTCGGTTTCGCGTCATTCTCCCCCTTTCGAGAGCGTCCCGCCTACGCCACGACCGTCGAGAACTCGGTCTACGTGCACCGCGGGGCCAGGGGTCTCGGGGTCGGCGAGCGACTCTTAAATGACCTGATCGCGTCGGCGAAAGAGTCGGGTTTTCATTCGCTCATCGCGCGCATCGTGGGTGAGAACACCGGATCGATCCGTCTCCACGAGAAGTGCGGCTTCACGCTCGTGGGGACCGAGATCGAAGTCGGACGTAAACACGGGCGCTGGCTCGACGTCGTGGAGTACCAGTACGTAATGCCCGATCTTCGCCCCTAGGCCGAGACGTCACTCACCAGGAGCTCTTTTTCGGGCCACGACCACTGGGTCCAACGTCCCATGGGCAACAACAAGACGCCTCCGAGGATTGCCACCGCGATGGCGATGAGCAGCGGATTGGAGTGCACGAGTCCGGCCAAGAGTTGACGGCCACCGGGCAGTCCCACGAAGGGTCCGGTGATCGAGAGCAGTAACAACCAGAAGTGCTCGCGGCCCTGGTAGCTCGCGGCCAGCACCACGAGACCCCACGCGAGGTACCAGGGCTGCACGACGGCGCCGAGTTCGACGAAGAGAATGAGCGACAGTCCGAGCGAACGCACCCATCCGCGCTTCTCGCAGTGCCAGAGCAGCCACAAAGAGAGGACCGCGGCGGCCAAGAACCCGAAGAACCTGGTCACCGAGAGCACCGAGCCAATGGAGACCGAATGCAAACCAACGGCGTGAAGGATATTGCCGATCGCCATACCGACGGCCGTCGCCGGGGCCGCCCACGAGCGAACCGTGCCGTTACTCAAGAGATTATTGATCCACCCGAATCCGAATCCGGCCATGAACGACGTCACGAGCAGCGTGGCGGCGGCCACGGCCCCGCCAATGGCGAAGGGGCGGATCTTCTGTTTCAACGTGGCCTGGGGTCCGAGCCACGTCCAGGCGACGAACGCCAAGCCGATCGCGGCCGGGGCCTTGATCGCGGTGGCTACGGAACAGAAGAACAGCGCCCACACCGGATGTCGCTGCACGGCGAGCGCCAGGCCGACGACGAGAAAGCCCGTCATGATCGCGTCGTTGTGCGCGCCGCCGATCAAGGTCAGGAGCACGAGTGGGTTCATCGCGCTCAAGACGAAGGCCTCGCCCGGGTCGCGCCCCAGACCCTTGGCGAGGATGGTGACGCCGTAACCGATCATCGCGACGGCGATCACTTCCAAGAGGCGCAGCCCGGCAACGGTCCAGAGTTCGTGGTGCGACGTGATTCGATCGATGGCTCCGTCGAGGAAGAGAAAGAAGGGGCCGTAGGGTGCCGGTGAATTAATCCACAGTTGATCGACGGGCGGGACGTACGGGCTCGAGCCCAACGTGAAGGGACCGTAGAGATAGGGACTCAGGTGATAACTCGTCATCTCACCCTGGGCCGCGTAACTGAAGACGTCGCGCGAAAAGAGCGGCGGTGCGACGATCATCGGCACCGACCACAGTGCCAGTATCCACCACAACTTCTTCAAACTGGCCCCAGCGTGCAGCTTCATGACTTCCGCCAGGCGCAGCCACACTCGCATCAACAGCAACAGACCGCCGTAGACGAGCACGACCGAGAGGATGTACTTCGTCACACTCGGCGCGCCGACTTGACTGGCCGAGGGTTCGCCGAAGAACCACGTGTTCGCCATGTTGAGTTTGAAGGGCGAGTTCGTGAACGAGACGCCCGCGAGAATCGACGTCAGGGCCACGAAACCCAGCACGGCGGGTTGCCAAAGAAATCCCCAGCCCTCAAAGGGCCCGGGCGTGAACCGACCGAGTGGCGTGTAGCGGTGTTCGAGCAGCTCGACTCCCGACTCGAAGCGAGTGGCGACGCGTTCGTAAGTGCGTCGCACGCCACTCGCCCACGACTTCACTCGACCCACGAAACTCCCTTCGCCACGATCAGTGACACCGTACTTCGCCGATTCGCCAACGCAAAGTCGAACGTGGTCAATCCCCCTTAACGCAGGATTGACCGTGGTGGGCCAGGAGGGATTTGAACCCCCGTAGGCTAAGCCGTCTGGTTTACAGCCAGATCCCATTGGCCACTCGGGCACTGACCCGTCGGAAATTCTACTGCCCGCGGCAACCCCGCTGCCAAACACGGCCGACGCTCTACGATTTGACTATGCCTAGTTTTGACGTCGTCTCCGAAGTCGACCTCCAAGAAGTCCGTAACGCCGTCGATCAAGCCAACCGTGAAGCCACGACCCGCTTCGACTTCAAGGGCACCGACGCCCTCATCGAGTTCTCAGAGAAGGAACTCTCACTCAGTGCCACCACCGCGGACCGTCTGCGCGCGCTGTACCAACTACTCGAAGAGAAGATGGTGAAGCGATCGGTATCTCTGAAGACACTCGACGCGGGAAAGATCGAAGAGGCCAGTCACAACAGTGCCCGCCAGAAGGTGGCCCTGAAGGCGGGCATCAGCCAAGACGTCGGCAAGCAGATCAACAAACTCGTGAAAGACATGGGACTGAAGAGCCTCAGTTCTTCCATCCAGGGTGACCACGTCCGCGTGACCGGCAAACAGCGCGACGACCTTCAGCGCGCCATCACCGTCTTCAAAGAGGCCGACCTGGCCGTGCCCCTGCAGTTCACGAACTTCCGCGACTAGATCGCGGTCTTCTCCTCCACGGTGAGATGCTCGTCCATCGATTCGAGCGGGTGGGTGTGGAAGATCCGATTGAAGACGATGAGTTTCAACACCCAGAACACCGCGAAGGCGATCAAATTGACACCGGCGACGAGGCCCGTGTTCGCCAGGTGGCTCCAGTGGTGCGATGCCACTTCATTTTTGGCGAACCACGCACCGAGCTGAGCGAAGGCGATTCCGAGTACCGACATGATCAAGAACGGAAGGACCTCGAGTCGAAAGAGGCTACGGCCCTTCTTACCCCACGTCCAACGGCGATTCAACTGATAGGCCGGCAACATTCCGATGATGTTGCCCGTGAGCGTCGCCCAAATCACGCTCGGAATGATTCGCAAGCCGTAGAGGCCGGCAACGGCGGTGAACGACACCGCGGTCGTGATGGCGGAGGTCAACGTGTAGCGAATCATTTTCTTGCCCTGGTGGGTGCGAGACCACTCCATCACCGAGGCTGGCGAATACTTCATCGTTGCTAACATACTCGGCCCGACAAGGCGCAATGGAGGCGGTACGCCGCCCCAACTACGAAGTGCGTCATTCGCTCTGGCGAAACGCAGGGTATCAAACCCTCAAGAAGCGACGGGCGTTCTCTCTCTCGCGGTGGTCGATGAGGTGTCGAAGCGATCGACGTCTAGAGAGCGGACTTCTCTTCCAGCGTGAGATGTTCTTCGATGAGATCGAGCTTGTTGACGTGAAAGATCTTGTTGAAGACCATCAACTTCAACATGAAGAAGACACCGAAGCACACCAGGTTCGTGCCGGTAACGAGCGCCGTGTTCGCCAGGTGGCTCCAGGTGTGCGAGTGCACTTCGGCCCGCGACCAGAACGCGCCGAGCTGCGAGAAGGAGATGCCGAGAAAGGACATGCTCCAGAAGGGAACGATCTCGTTACGAAAGTGACTGCGACCGCGCTTGCCCCAGGTCCACGTGCGATTCAGGTGATACGCGGGCAACGTCGCGATCAAGTTACCGGCCAACGTCGCCCAGATGACGCCAGGAATGATTCGAAAGCCGTACAGGATCGCGATCGAAGTGAACGAGACACCGGTGGCGACAACCGAACCTAAAACGTAACGAACCATCTTCTTGCCCTGGTGGGTGTGTGACCACGCGAGCAACGCGCGAACTCGTTCGATCATTGAAGGGAGTCTACTTGGCGTGCCCGGCGTGATCAGGTGACGTCAGGTGCAACAATGGTTTCATGTCTGAGGCCCTCGAGTTTCTCGTCCACCTGCTCGACCTCGAAACCATTGAGGTGAACGTCTACCGTGGGATTAACCCCACGGAGGAGCGCCAACGAACCTTTGGCGGTCAAGTGGCGGCCCAAGCGCTGATGGCGGCGGGTCGCACGGTGAACCAAGGTCGCGTGCACTCTTTGCACTCGTACTTTCTGCGTCCCGGTGACCCGACCACGCCGATTCTCTACGAAGTCGACCGTATACGAGACGGAAAGAGCTTCACGACGAGGCGCGTCGTGGCCGTGCAGCACGGTCGGGCCATCTACAACATGCAGGCCAGTTTTCACACCGACGAGATCAGCATCGAACACCAGATCCCCATGCCCGACGTTCCCGGCCCCGAGAGCGTGGACTCACTCTTCGATCGCGTCCAGAGCGAGTTCGGTGACGTCAACGAGTGGTTCAGTCGACACCACCCCATTGACCAGCGCTTCCTGGGTGAACTTCCTTGGAGTCCCAATCGCTCGAAGGATCCTCACCAGCAGATCTGGATCAAGGCCGACGGCACCTTGCCGGACGACCCGTTGCTCCACGCCTGTGTCGTGACGTACGCCAGCGACATGAGCCTCTTCGACGCCATACTGAAGCCCCACTCGATCAAGTGGGATGACGGCTCCTTCATGGGCGCGAGCCTCGACCACTGCATGTGGTTCCATCAGGACTTCCGGGCCGACGAGTGGCTCCTCTTCGACACGGACTCTCCGATCGCGACCGGCGCGCGGGGGCTGGCGCGGGGGTTCTTCTTCGACCGGCCGGGGCGACTCGTCATCTCGGTGGCCCAAGAGGGCCTGGTCCGGTTCCTCGGACCCCAGAGCGCCCAGTCGGCGGGTTAGCGGCTGGCGATCGCCACGTAGTCCCGAGCGTCCGGCCCGATGTAGAGCTGCCGGGGCCGGGCGATCTTCGAGTCCTGGTCGAGCATCTCCTGCCAGTGGGCCAGCCATCCGACGGTCCGCGGGATCGCGAACAGCACCGGGAACATCTCGAGGGGGAAACCCATGGCCTGGTAGATGAGGCCGGAGTAGAAGTCGACGTTCGGGTACAGCTTGCGAGACAAGAAGTACTCGTCTTGTAGCGCGATCTCCTCGAGCTTCAGCGCGATGTCGAGCAGCGGGTTCTTCCCGGTGACCCCGAACACCTCGTCGGCAGTGCGCTTGATGATCGTGGCCCGGGGGTCATAGCTCTTGTACACGCGGTGTCCGAAGCCCTGGAGCCGCCCCCCGCCGCCCTTCACCTCTGCGATGAACGCGGGGATGTTGTCGATGTGGCCGATCTCCATGAGCATCTTGATCACCTGCTCGTTGGCCCCACCGTGGCGGGGACCGTAGAGCGCCGCCGCCGCCGCCGCGGTGGCCGAGTAAGGGTCGGCGTGCGACGAGCCGACCACCCGCATCGCGGTTGTCGAGCAGTTCTGCTCGTGGTCGGCGTGGAGGATGAACAGCACGTCGAGGGCGTGGGCCAGGACCGGGTCGGCCTCGAACCGGGGCTCTGCGACCTTCCACATCATCGAGAGGAAGTTGGAGGCGAAGTCGAGCGAGTTGTCGGGATAGACGAACGGCATGCCGACGCTGAACCGGTGGGCGGCGGCGGCGAGGGTGGGCATCTTCGCGATGAGGCGGGTGATCTGCTTCTGCCGGGAGTCCCGATTGAAGATCTCCTTGGCGTCGAGGTAGAAGGTCGACAGCGCGGCGACGGCCGACACGAGCATGCCCATCGGATGGGCGTCGTAGTGGAAGCCCTCCAAGAAGCGCTTTCGTACGTTCTCGTGGATGAACGTGTGGTACGTGATGTCGAGCTGCCAGGCCTCGAACTCGCTCTCGTTCGGGAGCTCGCCGTGGAGGAGCAGGTACGCCACCTCGAGGAAGGTCGAATTCTCGGCCAGCTGCTCGATCGGGTAACCCCGATAGCGCAGGATCCCGACGTCGCCGTCCAGGAAGCTGATCGCGCTCTCGCACGCCGCAGTGGCCATGAAGCCGGGGTCGTAGAACCAGATCCCGGGCAGCAGCTTGGACCACTCCGTGGCGGAGATCCCGTCGTTCAGGATCGGGATCTCGATGGCATCGCCGGTCCGGTTGTCAGTGATCGTGATGGACTCGGGCACGTCGCTGATTCCTCCTGGACCTTGGCAATGTCGCCGGCATGGCGATCCTACGGCGCGGCGGCCGGGGTGCGGGCACAGCGGGCGTCGCTCTTCGCCGACCCGAACGACGCCACCTCGATGGTGGCCCCCTCTGGGCTCGTCGAGCGCGACTGGCCAGCCGGGGCGTACACCCGGACGTAGAGGTTGTAGGTGGTGTTGGGCGTGACCGGCATCCTCGGCAAGGTCACTGCCACACTCGTGCCAGGCCCGAGGGTCACCCGCCCGCCGACGGGGAACGGTGGTCCCCCGGTCACGGGCTGGACGCTCGCCTGCACCGGGATCTTGGTGGCGACGACGTTCCCGTCGTTGGCGACCACCGCGGTGAGCGAGAGGCTGCAGGTCGGAGGGATCTGCGACGCGCCCGGCGCGAGCGGTGGCGCCGCCGGCTGCCCGCTGACAGCCGGCACCGGCGGGAGGATCGGCGGGTTGAGGTCGATGGCGACCAGCCGGACGTCGACCAGCGGCAACAGGCTGGACGTCAGCTCGTTGACCGTCGTTTCGACCGCCCCGGCGCTCCAGACGACGGGGTCGTTCACCCAGACCGACTTTGGCAAGACCGAGCCCCCCGGGAGGCCGCGGAACTCCCTGCGGGCGAGTGCGTAGGACCTGTCCGCCCCGATGAGGAGCTGGCCGATCGAAGAGACGTTCCTCACCGCCTGGGTGGCCGACACCGCGGCCGGGGGGAAGGGCGATGGCGGCGTGGTCGATCCGACCGCCGCACCGGGCGTCAGCCGGAGGAGACCGTCGACGGTCGCCCGGAACCGGGCGACGCCCTCCGCTCTGGTCGTCATGGCGCCGATGAAGTTCTCGGCAACGGGCCCGCCCGGCCCCGGCCCGTCCAGGGCTCGTGCGCCCGACGCGACCGAGTTGGCGCCGGCGACGACCGCGTCGAGGGCCTGGGACAACTCGACCCGACTGGAAAGGTCACCGTTCGACCCGATCAGGATGGCCCGGAGCGAGGCGCCCGCCGAGTTCGACTGGGCGATCAGCAGACGCGCCTCGGCCCCGAAGGACTCATTGATGGTGGCGCGGTAGGGCCCGGACGACCGACCCACGGACGCGAGGCCGCCAACCAGGAGAAACAGAACCACCGCCGCCACGACGAGTGCCACGACGAAAGGGGTCAGATCGCGGCGGGGTACCGGCGACATCGGCGTTCGACGCTACTGCGGTGGCGGCTCCCAACCCCTTCGGGAGGACCGGCGGCCGGGTGGCCCCGCCTACGACCTGGGAGAACCCACCCTGGCGTCGTCCGAGACCGGCATGCCGGCTGAGGTGTTGCGCCAGTTCACCGAGGGTGCGATCGCCGCCATGTCGATCCGATCCCGGTTGTGTTCAACGACCGAGAGGATGGATGCAATCGTCGAACGGCTGAGCAGGTGCGGCACGAGCCCGAGGTCGAGCAGCTTCGTGTGAGCGGCCCGGTAGTAGTGCTCTTCCTTCTCGACGCGCGGGTTGGGCGTGCCGATCGCTATCTCGACCTTGCCGGGAAACTCCTCGGCCACCTTGTCGGCCAGCTCGCGGATCGAAAACGACTCGGTGAACTGGTTGAACACCCGGAACTCGCCTTGTTCGGCCGGGTTGGTCACAGCGAGCTCGACACAGGCCAGGGTGTCGCGGATGTCCAGCATCCCGCGGGTCTGACCTCCGGCCCCGTAGACGGTCAACGGGTGGCCGACCACCGCCTGGGTGCAGAAGCGGTTGAGGACGGTCCCGAACACGCCGTCATAGTCAAAGCGGGTTGCAAGGTCGGGGTGAAGATCGGTCTCGTCGGTCTGCTGGCCATAGACGATCCCCTGGTTGAGGTCGGTCGACCGCAGACCCCAGATGCGACAGGCGAACATGATGTTGTGGCTGTCGTGCACCTTGGACAGGTGGTAGTAGGAGCCGGGCTGCTTCGGGAACGGCAGCACGTCGGTGCGTCCCCGGTGGGTGATCTCGATGAAACCCTCTTCGATGTCGATGTTTGGGGTTCCGTACTCCCCCATGGTGCCCAGCTTGACCAGATGGATGCTCGGGTCGATCTCGGCGATCGCGTAGAGCAGATTGAGCGTGCCGACCACGTTGTTCACCTGGGTGTACACGGCGTGGGACCGGTCGATCATCGAGTACGGCGCCGACCGCTGCTCGGCGAAGTGCACGATCGCGTCGGGCTTGAACGTCTGCAGGGTTTCGCCGACGAAGGCGGCGTCGGTCAGATCGCCGATGAACGAGTCGATGTTGAGTCCCGAGATCTCCTCCCACACCTTCACCCGGCGTTGCAAGTGGGCGATGGGCACCAGGCTCGAGGTGCCGAGCTCGTAGTCGTACTGGCGCCGGACAAAGTTGTCCACGACCCCAACCTCGTGCCCACGATGGGAGAGGTGCAGAGCCGTTGGCCAGCCGAGATACCCGTCAGCCCCGAGAACGAGGACTCTCATCGAATGCTCTCCTTTTACGTTGGCCGGCCCTGAGCCTTGGACGGCGAGCCAGCGAAGGCGAACTTCGCAATCAAATCGCAACAACCATCATGCCTGAAGCACCTGGGAAATCCCTGGGAACCGCCACTCTGGGTACGCCTGTGAAACCAGCTCTTTGCGCTCCGACGCAGGTCACAGCCGGTCTGTAGCCTCGCAGCTCGTGGCAAACCCTGACACCATCCCCCCCTTGGACCGCCTGGGTGCCGCTATCTCGGGACATCAGGCCGACGACCCGTTCGCGGCGGTCACCGTTGTCGTGCCCTCCCCCTTCGCCCGGGTCCAGCTCCGCCGGGCGGTAGCCGGTCGCACCGGCATCTGCAACGTCCAGTTCCGAACCTGGGGCGAACTCACGAACGACCTTGGGCGTTCCGACGACGGGCCGACCGCACGTATCCCGGCTCCCCGGGTGGTCAATGAGGCATTGCGGCAGGTCCTGATGTCGCACCCGTCGCCGTTCTCGTCGTTCGCCCGGATGCCCCACGCTCGGGCGGAGCTGGTCGGCCTGCTCAACGAACTTTGGCGAGCAGGACCGGACCTGCTGACCCGTTTGGCCGGGCATGGCGGCCGCGCCGCATCGCTCGTCGTCACGCTCGAAGCCGTCGAGGCGCACCTGAGCGACCACGGCTTCACGAACCCGGGCCGGGCACTTGACCTGGCCGCCGTGGCCGGCATCGACCGGGCCACCCTCGGTGCCATCGTGCTCTGGTATCCGCGCCCGGGCCGAGGACGCGACCGGGCGGTGCTCGAACACCTGCGAGGCAGCGGGGTGCCAATCACCACCATCGAGGCAGAAACCGACTGGGAAGCGCCGATCTTTCGCGTTGTCGAGTGCAGCGACCCCGACGAAGAGGTGCGTGTCATCGCCCGGGAACTCATCGCCGCCGCGGAGGTCGGCGTCCCACTGTGGCGCCAGGCCATCATCCATCCGCCTCTCGATCGATATCGCCGAACGGTGCACCAGCAACTGGCCATGGCCGGAATCGCCACATCCGGGCCGTCGCCGATGACGCTGGCCCAGAGCGCCACCGGCCGGGCCCTGGCCGGTCTCCTGGAACTGGCCGAGCGCAGATGGCGTCGGGCCGACGTGATGCGTTGGTTGGCCACCGCGCCCATAACGACCGGTGCCGATGGATCTCGAGCTCCGGTCAACCGTTGGGACGACGTGTCGGCGAGAGCCGGGGTCGTCGAGGGCCTCGACCAGTGGCAGACCCGGCTGACCCGCTTCGCCGAGGGCGGCACGGCCAGAGATCTGCACGTCGCGCACTCCGACGGCGAGAGCGGTTCGGCACGCGCGCTGGAACAGTTTGTGAACACACTCGACGAGGAGTTGGCCCCCGCCGCGACCCGGTGGTCTGAATGGGCCAGCTGGGCCCGGCGCCTACTGGACCTCCACCTCGATCCGGCCGATCGGACCGAGCCGTGGCCGGCCACCGAGGTGAAAGCTGCACAAGCAGTCCGTGACGTCCTGCACGAGCTCGGTGGCCTCGACGAGGTGGCTCCCGCCAGCGACCTGGCCGCGTTCAGCAGCGCCGTCGTGGACGAGCTGGCCACACACCCGGTGCGCGACGACTCGGGGGTCGCGTTGCCCGGTTCCGAGGACCAACCCGACCTGCCCGAGGTCGGGGACCGGGTCGGGCTGCCCGGACCGGTCGGCTCGGGCCTGTTCGTCGGCTCTCCCAGCCAGACCCGAGGTCTCAACTTCGACCGTGTCTACATCGTCGGCATGGCCGATCAGTTCCTCCCTGGTTCCCAATCGCTCCGTTCCCTGATCACGGAGCCCGATCTCGACGATGCGGACTGGCCAACCCCGGCGCGGCGGGCAGCAGAGCTACTCGACGATGTTCGCGCCGTCGTTGCATTGACCGATGACCGCGTCGTGGCCAGCTGGCCGCGGATAGACCCGAGAAACGGCCGGGATCAGAGCCGCTCCCGCTGGCTCGACGCGACCGGCGCGCTGGGGGGCGAGCAACTGCCCCAGACCGTGCCGTCGTTCCATGCGGACATGGCCGGCATGGGTGCGGCGACGGTGCCCGTGTCTCGATCAGACCGCCTCCTCGGCGATCTCGCCCGCAGCGTGGCCCTGGGCATCCCAATCGAGCACCACCCGGCCGTCGAGGGCGCGGGCGGACTCCTCCCGCTCGGCCACGGCGTTGCGGCCGCCCGCGCCCCGTTGATGCCCGGGTTCAGCCGTTTCGAGGGCCGTGTCGGGACGGGCCTCGCCGGAGGGATCGCCGAAGAACTCTCCCCGACCCGACTTGAGGAGTACGCGAGTTGTCCACGCCGCTATCTGCTCAGTCGAGAGCTGCGGCTCAAGAGCCCCTTCCGCCCCGAGTTGACCGAACAGATGGAGCCGCGCGACCGAGGAACGTTGATCCACGAGATCCTCGCCGACTACGTGGGCCAGCGGATCATCGAGGGGATCCCGGCGGACCTCGATCGTTTGCTCAAGATCGCGCAAAGCAAGTTCTCGACCGCCAGGGCCGAGGGCCGGTGCGGCCCGCCGCTCATGGCCGAGGTCGAAGAGGCAAACCTCATGCGCGAGGTTCGACGATTCTTCGAAGAGGACACCCTCGAGCCGAGCGCGGTCGAGCTCGTCTTCGGCGTCAAGGCGGTCGCCGATGACGTGCCGGACGACCGCGTGGGGGCATCGGTCGACGCCGCCACTGAGCGAACAGCGGCGGTTGAGGTCGTACTCGACGATGGCCGGGTACTTCGGTTCGGTGGCGCCGTCGACCGCATCGACATCGGGCCGAACGATTCCCTCCTGGTGAGCGACTACAAGACCGGACGCCAGGCCGCCCTGGGAGACCTGATCAAGGATCCCGTCGCTGCCGGGACCAAGCTCCAGCTGCCGATCTATGCCCTGGCCGCGAAGGCGTTCCTCAACTGGCACGGAAGGGTTCAGGCTCGGTATTGGCTCACCTCGTGGAACCGGGAACAGGGGTCGCTGCTCTGCGACGTCGACGAGCCGCTCCTCGGTCGTCTGCGCGAGGTGTTGGCCCAGATCGTGGACGGGATCGATGCCGGCGCGTTCCCCGGTGTGCCGGGGCCCGAGACGTACCGGTACCGACGACCCACGTTCGATCACTGCACCCACTGCGACTTCAACCGGCTTTGCCCGACGGATCGCGATCGCCGATGGGCCCTCGCGCGAGAAGCCCCAGAGGTTGCCCCCGTCAACGCGCTGGGTGAGCCGCCAGATGAGGCCCTTCGAGGGCTCGCCCGGGCGCTGCCGGTCGACCTCACGAAGCGGAGGTGAGCAGGGTGGGCCCGACGGACCTGGTCGACGAGGGCGTTCGGAGTCGCATCGCGTCCGATCTGACCAGCCGGCTGATCGTCGACGCGGCGGCCGGAAGTGGCAAGACCACCTTGGTGATCGAGAGGATCGTCTCTCTGGTTGCCGTCGAGGGCCTGCCCATGTCGTCGATCGCCGCGATCACCTTCACCGAGGCCGCCGCAGCGGAGCTTCGGCTGCGGATACGGACGACGCTCAGCCAGCGTGCTCAGTCGGACGATCGGCTGTCCAGCGCGGCGAGCGAGGTTGACGACGCGGCAATCTGCACGATCCACTCCTTCGCGCTGAGCATCCTGGCCGAACACTGGCTGGAAGCCGGGCTGCCACCGAACGTGGACGTACTCGACTCGGCGAACGAGTACCTCGATCACAAGACCAGGTGGCAGTCGTTCACGACGGGGCTTCTCGAGGACCCGGAGGCAAAGGTGACGATGATCCGGGGCCTCGCAGCCGGCCTCCGGCTGAGCCAGCTCTCGGAGATCGGTCACGAGATGGCCGATCATCACGATCGACTTACCCCGAACATCCTTGCGACGCTGGCCAACGATCGGCGGCACGCCTCGAATCCGAGCGTCGACGTCGAGAAGATGGTCGGCCACCTCGAACGCGCCGTCGCCCATGTCCACGAGTGCAGCGACGCCGCTGACAAGTTGCACCAACACCTCCTGACCACCGTGACGGACGCCCTCCGGCGCGTCGGCCCCCTCGTCGGTTCGGGGGACGAGGGCGGCGTGATCAGCGTGCTCGGCGACCTGAAGAGCCTCGGTGCCAGCAAGACCGGGCAGCAGGGGAACTGGCCGGACATCTCCGAGGTGCGCGACGCCTGCAACGCCGCCGAGCAGGCCCGGGTGGAGACGTTGACGGCGGTCCGCACGTCGGTCGTCGCAGATCTGGCCTGGCGGATCGCCGAATGGGCGGTGCAAGGGGCGGTCGAACGGCGGGCCGAAGGGCGCTTTACGTTCCATGACCTCCTGGTCGAGTCGTGCCGGTTGGTCGAGTCGAACGCATCCGTTCGTCGTGCCGTTCGAGAGCGCTATCGGTGCCTCCTGATCGACGAGTTCCAGGACACGGACCCACTCCAGGCGCGGTTGGCCCACCTTCTCGGGGACGCCGACGGAACCGGCCCCGAGGTGGCCAGGCTGTTCGTGGTCGGTGACCCTGAGCAGTCGATCTACCGGTTCCGCCGTGCCGACGTGGCCCAGTTCGAGGCGGCCGCCGCGCACATGGACGAACGACTTGAACTGACATCCAACTTCCGGTCGGTCCCCGCGATCCTCTCCTTCGTCGACGCGGTCTTCGCGGGCCTGAGTGCGGCGGGCAAGGGGCCCGACGCCGATGCACACCGATCGCTGTCACCCGTGCGCCAAGCCAGCGACCGCCCGAGCGATGGTCCGGCGGTCGCGGTGCTGGGCGGTCCTCACGCCGAAGGTCTGGCTCGCGACGTCCGGGTCGAATCCACCGCCGAGGTCGCAACCGTCGTCCGATCCATCGTCGAGAACGCATGGTCGGTGGAGGACGAAAACGGGCTGCACGGCGCCAAGTACCGGGAAATCGCGGTCCTGCTCCCCACCCGAACCGCGCTCCCGGTGCTCGAGCGGGCGTTCGACGCCGCGGACATTCCCTACCGCCTCGAGGGGGCGGCCCTGGTGTGGGGCTCCCAGGACGTCCGCGATCTCCTCGCAATCGCCCGCGCGGTGAACGATCCGGCCGACCCGGTCGCGGTCGTCGGCGCCCTGCGGACGCCGGCCTTGGCGTGCGGAGACGACGACCTGGTCCGCTACTACCGCAACGGCGGGTCCTGGGATCCACGAGCCTCCACCCCCGACGGATCACCCCCCGGCGATCCGGTTGCAAGCGCGATGCGCGCGCTGGCCTCGCTCCACGACCGCCGGATGTGGATGGAACCCTCGGCGCTGATCTCGCTCATCCTCACCGAACTGCATTTCTTCGAGCTCGCCCTGGTGCATCGGCGGCCCCGCGATCACTGGCACCGACTTCGGTGGGTGTTGGACCAGGTGCGCGCGTTCGATGAGGGGAAGGAGGGGACGCTGGGCGACTTCTTGGACTGGGTTGATCTCAGCGAGGAGGCCGAACGCTGGACCAGCTCCCCCGGACCACCCGAGACGGACGACGACGCCGTCCGGGTGATGACGGTCCACGGGGCGAAGGGCCTGGAGTTCCCGGTGGTCGTCCTCACCGGGCTCGACAGCCCACCGTCCAACCTGCCGTCGTCCCTCCTGTTCGATCCGCACGGCGTCCCGCGGTTCCGGTTCACGGTGGATTTTCGTTCTCCATCGCACGAGGCGCTCGGCTCCATCGAAAAGGGGCTCGACCGGGCCGAGCGATTTCGATTGCTCTACGTGGCCCTGACCAGGGCTCGCGACCACCTGGTCATCGACTTGAACCACAAGGAGAAGAGCACCGACGCCATGGCCGCAATCCTTCACCCCGTCTGCGAGTCGATCGCCGGCTTGGACCGCCTCGAGCCCGCGGTGGCAAGCCGGACGCCGCCGCAGCCGGCGCCCTTCGGTCATCCCCCGGCATCCGACTGGTGGGCGGAGCAGGATCGGTGGGCCCACGAGCGCAAGGAGCTACTCGATCACCTGACGCGCCAACCGGCGTGGTCCGCGACGGCGTTGTCAAAGAAGGCCGCCAGCGGTCTCGATGCTCCCATCGAGACAACCCATTCCCGGGCGGCCACCGAACGCATCGCGATGCCCGACGGCCTCGACACCCAGCAACGGATCGGTCGGGCGGTACACGACGCGCTGTCCAAGATCGACTTCCCGACGTCCGGCGAGTTGACCGACGAGGATCGTGGGATTGTCGCGGCCGCGGCTCGATCGCAACGACTGTCCGACGCCGGATCGGGCCTCGTCCTCGCCCTGGTCCGCAGTGCCATCGGATCGGCGTTGATCCGATCGATCGCGCGCCGGCGACACTGGAAGGAGCTTGCACTCGGTGCCCCGCTGCCGCCGGGCCCCGAACGCGCAGAGGACCACCCGGTGCTGGAGGGGTTCGCGGACCTGGTGAGCGAGACCGATGCCGGATTGCTGGTCGTCGACTTCAAGACTGCGCCCGGTCGATCGTCCTCGGCTCAGTACCTGCTGCAGGTGGCCAGCTATGCGTACGCGTTGCAAGCGGCCACCGGCCGGAGTGTCGACCGAGTGGTCGTCAGCTATCTGGCCCCGGACGGGACGACGGAGGAATCCCTGGAAGGCGAGCGTCTCGAATCGGCGATCGCGGAGGTCCTGGGGGCGGCCTGAGCAAGGCCCGCTGGGTCAGCCGACGTCGCTGATGCCGGGCAACTCCTCGACGGTGCCTGCGACGATGTCGAGCATCGGCCGGGCGGCCACCGGGCCGTCGCCCTCGCCGAGGCCTTCGATCAACTCGGGAGCTTGGGGCAACCGCGGGGTCGAGGTGATCGGACGCAGCTCGGCGACCTCCTTGGCGTCGTGGCCCACGACCGAGAGATCGGGGAAACGACGCGCCGTGACGAGGACGCGCGATTCGAGGGATCCGACGGCGTCGTTGAAGGCTTCGACCGTTCCCGAGAGGCTCCGGTGCATCTTGGCGAAATGCCCACCGAGCACCCGCAGCCGGTCGTAGAGCTCCGTGCCGAGATCCTTGACCAGCCGGGCATTCTCGGCCATCGCCTCGTCCCGCCAGCCCTGGGCAAACGCTCGAAGCAGCGCGATGAGGGTTGTCGGGGTCGTGATGAGCACGCGATTCGCCATGGCGTGTTCGATCAGCGTGCCGTCCTGTTCGAACGCGGCGTTGAGCAACGGGTCCCCGGGCACGAACGCGACGACGTAGTCCGGCGACGGGTCGAACTGGCGCCAGTACTCGCGCTTGGACAATTGGTCGACGTGGGTCCGCAGCTGCCGGGCGTGGGCGACGAGCGCAGCCTGCCGAGTCTCTTCGTCCTCGGCCTCGGTGGCGCGGAGGAACGCGTCGAGCGGTACCTTCGCATCGACGACAACGTGAGCCCCGCCCGGAAGGTGGACGACCATGTCCGGGCGGAGACGTCCGTCCTCACCCGAGGTCGTCACCTGGACGTCGAAGTCGCAATGGTTCACCATCCCGGCCATCTCGACGACCCGGCGAAGCTGCATCTCGCCCCAACGGCCCCGGGTCTGAGGAGCCCGCAACGCGGTCACAAGGTTCTGCGTCTCCTTTTTCAGCTGGTCCTGCGAGGAGGCAAGCTGCTTCACCTGCTCGGTCAGGCCTGTGTAGGCCCCTTTGCGCTCGAGCTCCATCTGCCGGAGACCGGACTCGTAGCGGCCGAGGAGATCCTTCAGCGGGTCGAGGAGCTGTGAGATCGCCTCCTGGCGCTGTCCGAGCTCGCCCTTCGCGGTGTCGCTGGCTTCCTTCAACTTCGACTCGGCGATGGTCAGGAACTGCTCGGTGTTCGTACGCAGGGCTTCGCTCGAAAGCTGGGCGAAGGTGCCGACCAACCGGTCCCGGTCTTCCTCCCAGGCTTGGGTGCGTTCGGCGGAGGCCCGGCGAGCCTGATCGAGCTCCGCACACAGCCGCGCGTTGTCGGCGTGCATCTGGCCCAGCGTGGTCGTGGCCTGGTCGCACTGGGCGCTCACCCGACTGAGGGCACTCTGGGAGTCGACCAGCCGGCCCTCCGCGATCCTTGCCTCTGCCGCGGCATGGTCGCCGTGCCGTGCGCGCGCCATCAAGCCGATCGCAATGCCAGCACCCAGACCCACCAAGAGCCCGATCAGCAGTCCGACAGTCATACCAACCCCCACTCGGCGTCACCACACCGATAGCTGAAGACAACCGCGTGTGCCGGTTCAAACCGGCCTTCAGGCGCCACGAGGTCAGAGTACCGATGGGGTGTGACGGCACATGGGACCGTCCCTGGCCTCGGCAACTGCAGGCACCAGGATCGACGGTTCGATGGCCGGGTACCGTATTGCATGGTGTTTCGCCTCGGATCGGCCCGTCGAGCCCAGACCGGCGGCTTCGGCGAACCTGTGCCGGAGACCCCGCCGGGCCAGCTCTTCCCGACCCAGGGCCTGGCCGAGCCCGTTCTGGCCGAGATCGACCGGCTGTTCGTGCAGGCCTTCGCCCTGGTCGGCGAGGGGATCGCCGGAGCCACCCACGCGCTGCTCGCCGGCGACCGCGAGGCGGCCAAGGAACTGGTGCAACGGGACGAGGTGGTCGACAAGCTCACCCACGACATCGCCGGCTTGGCCCAGGGGCGCCTCGTATCGGGGGGCGGATCGGTGGAGGAACGCCGCGAGCTCATCGCGGTGCTTCGGATGTTGACCGACCTGGAGCGCAACGGCGACCTGGCCGAGCACATCGCACGACGCGCCGCGCGTGGCCTCGGTGCCGAGATGTCGGCGCGCTGTCGGGGGCTCGTCGAGCGCATGGGTGAGGTCGCCACGATGCTCTGGCGCAGCACCGCCGAGGTGTTCGCCGAGCGTTCCGTCGAGGGCGCCGTCCTCGTCGATGACCTCGACGACGAGATGGACGACCTGCACGTCACGCTGACCGCAGAGATCGTTGCCGGTTCGATGCCGATACCGGTCGCGATCGAGCTCGCGATGGTGGCCCGCTTCTACGAGCGGTTCGGTGACCACGCGGTGAGCCTCGCCCGCCGGATGGCGGCGCTGGTTGGCGGCGGACCCGATCCGGGGACGGTGGCCTCGGACTGACCCCCGGCGGGGTCGGTCAGAAGCGGAGCTTGAGCAGCGCCTCTGCGATCTGGACCGCGTTCAGCGCCGCACCCTTGCGCAGGTTGTCACCCGACACGAAGAGGGCCAGAACGTCCGGTGCTCCGTCGGCCGACCGGATCCGGCCGACAAGCGAGACGTCGCCGCCGGCGGCCTGGAGCGGCGTGGGGACGTCGCACAGCCGGACCCCCGGAGCCGCCGAAAGCACCTCGGTCGCCCGGGCCGGCGAGATGTGCCGGGCGAACTCGGCGACCATCGAGACCGAGTGGCCGGTGAACACGGGCACCCGCACGCAGGTGCAGGTGAGCGAGAGGTCGGGGATCTCGAGGATCTTCCGCGTCTCGTTGCGGAACTTCTGCTCCTCTCCCGTCTCGCCACTGCCGTCGTCGACAAGACTGCCGGCCAACGGAAGGACGTTGTGCGCGATGGGAGCGGAGAACACGCTCGGTCGGGGGAAGTCGACCTTGCTCGGGCTGAACACCAGGTCCTCGGTCGACTGCGCCGTCTTGGCCAGCTGGTCGGCCAGCTCGGTCACCCCGGCCAGACCCTCACCCGAGACGGCCTGGTAGGACGAGACGAGGAGTCGTCGCAGGCCCGCCTCGTCGTGCAACGGCTTGAGGACGGGCATTGCGACCATCAATGTGCAGTTGGGGTTGGCGACGATCCCCTTCGGGATCGACGCCAGGGCACCGGGGTTGACCTCCGAGACAACCAGCGGGACGTCGGGGTCCATCCGCCACGCCGACGTGTTGTCGATGACGATGGCGCCGGCAGCGGCGAGCCTCGGTGCAATCTCGCGTGACGCGGTTGCGCCGGTCGAACAGAGCGCAATGTCGATCCCGGCGAAGTCGGCCGTGGCCGCATCCTCGACCGCAACCTCGCCTCCGACCCACGGGAGCAACCGACCGGCCGAGCGGGCTGAGGCGAAGAATCGGACGTCGTCGACCGGAAAGGCCCGCTCGACAAGGACCGACCGCATGACGGTCCCGACCTGCCCTGTTGCCCCGAATACCCCGACTCGCACGGCCCAATCCTAGGGCGGCCGATCCGACCGATCCGACCGGGGCTATTCGAGCTCGAAGGCGGAGTGCAGCGAACGGACGGCCCGCTCGACGTCCTCGGCCCGGACCACGCACGAGATGCGGATCGTCGACGTCGAGATCATCTCGATGTTGATGCCGTCGGCGCCGAGCGTCTCGAACATGGTTGCGGTCACGCCTGGGTGGGTCTTCATGCCGGCTCCGATGAGCGAGACCCGAGCGATCCCGTCATCCGACGTCACGCCGGACGCCCCGAGCTCGTCCTGCAACCCGTTGCAGACCTCGACCGCGGTCGCAAGATCGAGTTTCGGGAGCGTGAAGGAGATGTCGGTCGTCCCGTGCGATGAGATGTTCTGCACGATCATGTCGACGTTGATGGCGCGGTCGGCCAGGGCGCGGAACAGCCGCGCCGCGACGCCCGGACGGTCCGGCACTCCGGACACGGTCACCTTGGCCTCGGTCGCGTCGTGGGTGACTGCGGTGACGACGGCCTGTTCCATGGTCGAATCCTCCTCGGTCACGATGGTCCCGGGCTCCCAGGTGAAGCTGGACCGGACGTGCAGGGTCACGCGATGGCGCCGGGCGAACTCGACGGATCGCAGCATCAGCACCCGCCCGCCAGTGGCGGCGATCTCCAGCATCTCGTCGAAGCTGACCTTGGGCAACCGGCGCGCCGTCGGGACGATCCGGGGATCGGCGCTGAACACCCCGGTGACATCCGTGTAAATCTCGCAGATCGACGCACCGAGCGCCGCCGCCAGGGCGACGGCCGTCGTGTCCGACCCGCCCCTGCCGAGCGTCGTGACGTCACGGTCGGTGGACACGCCCTGGAAGCCGGCGACAACCGGGACCTTGCCCTGGGCCAGGGCCTCGCGGATGCGGTCGCCCTTGACCTCGATGATCTTGGCCCGCGAGTGCTCGGTGGTCGTGATGATCCCGGCCTGGCTACCGGTGAACGAGGCCGCCGAGACACCGAAGTCGGCCAGCGCCATGCACAACAGGGGCGCCGTCACCCGCTCTCCCGCGCTGACGAGCATGTCGTACTCGCGCGGTGATGGAGTCGAGCTGACCTCGCCGGCCAGGCGGATCAGGTCGTCGGTCGTCTTGCCCATGGCGCTCACGACCACGACGACTTCGTGCCCGTCGCGCCTGGTCCGGGCCACGTGCTCGGCCACGGCGCGGATCCGATCGGCGTCGCCGACCGAGGTCCCGCCATATTTTTGAACCACGAGCGCCACCAGGCCGAAGCTAGTAGGCCCGGGCGGTCCGATTGGCCGACCTAGCTGCGCCGATTCCGAGGGTGGGTCATTTTGAAGCCCACTCGGCGTTACACCGGGGCCATACCTTCGGGGCGTGTCCCGCTACCGGACCTACAAATTCCTCCTTCAGCCGACGAGCCGGCAACTGGCCGCGATTGAGTGCCTACGCGGACTCCAGCGAGAGCTCTACAACGCCGCTCTCGAAGAACGCCGGGGGTCCTGGAAATGGAACCAGCGTTCGGTCTCCTATTTCGACCAGATCAAGGAACTGACCCAACTTCGCTCAGTCCGCCCCGACACCCTGGCCTTCGGCGTAACGGTCTGTCGGGGAACCCTCATGCGCCTGCACCAATCTTTTGACGGGTTCTTCCGACGGTGCAAGGCCGGGGAGAAGCCGGGGTTCCCACGGTTCAAGGACGTTGCCCCGTTCCCTGTTG